>NZ_LT702999.1:0-1200000 GCF_900149685.1 Erythrobacter sp. Alg231-14
GTGAATGCACATCGCGATGCGCACGATAGAGCATCATCTTCCCTTGGTGGAGCGC
Organism: Erythrobacter sp. Alg231-14; assembly: GCF_900149685.1. Taxonomy (NCBI): domain Bacteria; kingdom Pseudomonadati; phylum Pseudomonadota; class Alphaproteobacteria; order Sphingomonadales; family Erythrobacteraceae; genus Erythrobacter; species Erythrobacter sp. Alg231-14. The sequence goes on from NZ_LT702999.1 coordinate 56, forward strand.
GCTGCGTTCGATAAAGCGAAGGCCCGCATTCTCCCCGCGATACCCGGTCACTGCGTCGTAATCGTACTCATAATAATCGCTGGCATATCCGGGGCCCAGATATCCGCTGGTGAGGAATGAGAAATTGTGATCGTGGGGCACGCCGTAGACAAAGGTTCTGGCCCCGCTGTTGCGAAAGCACAGATCGTGTTCGGCGGGCCAGATATTGGCGCGTAGAAACATCCGACCACGCAACGGACTTAACATGATGGCTTGAGGCCCATACCCGCTGTCCAGCGTTCCCGTGGTTTTCCCGGCCAATCGATCAAGCAGAATGTCGGCAAGGAATGTGCGATTGTTCGACAGCCTTTCGAGCCAATGCCCCGCTTCTTTGGTGCTTTCCATGTCGCGGGGGTCAAAATCAATTTCGGCTAAGGCCTCAATCGCTTCGGGCAAAGAACATGGCGATAGGTTCGAAGTGTCGATCAACTGGGGCATTACGCGACCGACTCGATCAAGGAGAACAAGTGCGGTTGTCCATTGCGCAAATGTTGGATGAGGGTGGATGCGGGTTCGGACAAACTATTCTCATAGCCAGTCGCCAACTCACTCAGCAATTCAACACCGCGGCGCGAATCCATCGCAAGGACCTGACGCACAGCCTCCCACCGCGCATCCCGGTCCTCGGTCGCGTTCTTGGCAAAGGCTTCCATAGCGCCGATCCCCTCGCGATGGTCCAACGCGCCCAACACGGCCAGCGCCATGACCTTTTCGCTCGCACTCTTATCGCCGCTTACGCTGCGAATGAGCGTGTTGTTGTTCAATTGAATTTCGCGGGAGGGGCCACGAACCTTTGGCGAACGGCTTAGTTGCAGAACGAGGAGCGTTTGCGCGACGATGACAATGTCCCGACTGTTGACGGATGCCCTTAATCGGAAACAATCACTTGCCCGCCAGTGCGTCCGGTCGCTTTTAACACGCGGACCAATTCCATGACGGTCGTCAAGCGTGTGGAATTGACCATCCGCAGTGCCCGCAAGGACGATTTCAAACACGTCGCAATCGACAAAATTTGCAACAATCGGTTCTTTCACATGTTCAACCGGTTCGTAGGTACACAATGACAATGTCGTCCCGCCGGATTGCATCAACTGCATCCGTGCGAACCCCTCACTCGAACTGTGACGCAGCGGAGTTTCGCCAAGGGGATTTTGAGCAAGCGCCGACATGACAATATCGAAAAACCGCGCCGTTTCCCTTTGGGCAACCGCGTGGTCAATCATCAATGCATGCAAGTTTGGCAAATGGGTGAGAGGGCGCCCCAAATCGAATTGCGACAATTCATCCGCTATGGCGGCGGTTTTTTCCAACTCCCGCCATTGGGCCATGGCCAATTCCATGGCGGATTGCATGCGGCGCTGCGCAGCCTGATCGCTCCGCAACGCCGCAATTGCCCGATGCACATGCATCTATCTCAAGCCCCGCTTAAAACAGGCCCGGTGGCGGTGGCGGAGGTGGCGGTGCTGTGTCGTAGACATAGACCATAACTTCAACGATGCTGTCGTCATACGTTGCGGCTTTGGCCTTTACGGCGCCAAACACGGCTTGAGCGGTTTCAAGCCCTGGAATATTAGCAAGGTCGATTTTAGGCATGGATGCACGTCCTCTTGATTGTGTGTTGGGCGGAATTGCGACAACACGGACGTCAAATTGATCCAGAATAACGGGATGTTGAAATTAAATGATGGTAATTCAATGTCATACAGCCAATTGGTTTCATAAATGAGCACAAAAGAAACACGGTCCGCGCCCGGCTTTAGCGCGCGGGATGCCAGCAAGTTCTTCTTTCGCGGCGGTCACACCGGCTGGCTTGGGCTGATCTTTTCGGATCAGGGCGACAACTGGGTCGAATTGGAATTGCCATGGCGCGAAGATTTGTTGGGAGAGGCGGATCGCGAAGTGCTCGCTTCGGGACCCATCGTCAGTTTGATGGACATGGCAAGCGGCATGTCCATCTGGCAAACAAAGCAGAGCTTTATACCTGTCGCGACGTTGGATTTGAGAGTGGATTATCAGCGACCAGCGCGAGAGCGCAGCGCCGTTTGGGGACGGGTTGAATGCTATCGCACAACTCGCTCGGCCGCGTTTGTGCGTGGCATCGCCCATGACGGCGATATCAACGATCCTGTCGCGCATGTCGCAGGTGTATTCATGACAATCTCAAACGACCCGAGGCAGGGCAATGTTCCTGTCAATCCAGCATCTAGCACATCGAGTACGGATGATGAGTAAAGACGTGATACTGCCTCCCTATGCCCGTGCCTTGGGAATTGAATTGCACGAGATGGAAGGCGGCGTGCCCGTCCTTTCGGTGGATTTCGGATCCAATGTCGAAGGTCGCCCCCAGCATTATCACGGTGGCGCCACGGCCGGCTTGCTTGAAAATGCCGGTTATGCGGCGCTCCGTGCGCGGTTGGACGAAGAAGGCCGCGAGGCTCAGTTCAAACCGGTCAACATTACGGTCCAGTATTTATCCGCAGGCAAATCCCGCACCAGCTTTGCAAAAGGGCGCATCACACGATTGGGAAGGCGCAATGCCAACATCACGGTCGAGGCGTGGCAAAGCGACCGAGAACGCCCGATTGCGACCGCGATCATGAATATATTGATGGCATAAATTTGAAGAAGTGACCCGCGCTGCGGTTCGATCGATCGATTGCGACGGGTGCGATGCGCGGCTTAGTCGTCAACCTCTTCGATCCGGAAACCGTCTTCATCCAACCGCAATTCCACCGGCACTCCGTCTTGGGATAGGATCACGCCCTCTTCATCAAATCGGATAGAGGTCCCGTCTTCGCCAAGCGGGATCTCTTCGCCCAATGGGATTTCCTGACCTTCTTCGATGTCGACCGGTTGCACCGGCCCTTGGGGATCGGGAGCAGCCGTTTTGCGGGGCGCAGGCAGGGATAGAGCGCTGCGCATAAAATCTTTCCAGATGCGCGCTGGCAATCCGCCGCCGGTCACACGATCCAATGGTGAATTGTCATCATTGCCGACCCACACACCCACGACCAAGTCCCCCGCATAGCCAACGAACAAAGCATCGCGATAGTTCTGTGTTGTGCCGGTCTTTCCGAAATTGGCGATCGGCAATTCGGCCGCCTCTCCTGTTCCGCGATTGATCGCAGCACGCAGCATTTGTTCGATATCATCATGGGTCCGTTCCGACGCGCTATCAGAAGGGGTGAAGAACCAATCGTACCAACTCTCTTCTTCGGGGGTAAAGGCGTAGGGGCGAACCGGATATTGATTAGCGGCCACCCCGGCATAGGCCGACGTTAGCTCCAACAAAGTCATAGTCGACGTGCCCAATGCCAAACTGGGATCGCCTTCGGGCATTGCGGATGTCACGCCCAATGAACGCGCGGTGCGGATCACTCGTTCGCTGCCAATTTCATTGAACAGCCGGACGGCCGCCACGTTGCTGGATGATGCAAAGGCGTCTTCTAAAGTGATGAGGTCCGAATACCGTTCACGCGCATTCTTTGGCCGATATGCGCCTTTTTCGATGGCTGTGTTGTCAATTGTGTCGTCGGGTTCCCACCCGGCTTCCAACGCGGCGAGATAAACGAACAATTTGAAGGTTGAACCCGGTTGCCGTCGTGCTTGCGTCGCGCGATTGAAGGGGCTGCTCGCGTAATCTTTGCCGCCGACCATCGCGACCACTTCGCCGCTGGGCCGCATCGCGACCAAAGCAACCTGTGCGTCGCCCAATCCTGCGCGGTTCGTCACGCGCCGGGCCAGTGATTGCAGTTGAGAATCAAGAGTGGTTGATATCACCTGACGCGCATAGCCGGGTTCCATATCTTCGCGTGCAATCGGCAAAGCCCAATCGGCGAAATACGAGCCGGTCGGAACGTCATTGCGCGTGCGCACATCCAAGACGGGAGCAGGCAATGCATCCGCTTCGGCCTGAGTCATATAACCAGCCGCGACCATCGATCCGACAACCAAATCCATCCGCGTTTTGGCGCGGTCATAATGTTTGGTCGGGGCGTAGCGCGAAGGGGCCTGTAACAAACCAGCGAGCATCGCGGCTTGTTGAGGCAATAGGTTTTCGGGTTGGCGATAGAAGTAATGTAAACTTGCCGCGCGCAATCCGTATTGATTGTCACCGAAATAGGCGTTCGACAAATACCGGCTCAAAATCTGATCCTTGGTGAGCCATCCCTCCAGCCAAAACGCGATCAACGCCTCACGGGCCTTGCGGGAAAGGCTTTGTTCCGGGGTTAAGAATGTAAACTTGGCCAATTGCTGGGTGATCGTGCTGCCGCCCCCGCGCCCAGTCCAAATTGCGCGGCCAATGCCGCGTGGATCAACGCCCCAATGGGAATAGAACCGTCGGTCTTCGATCGCCAGAAACGCCTCAATCACGTGCGGCGGCAGATCCGAAACTTCCACCGGGGCATCGACCATGGCACCGCTGCGGGCGATTGGCGTTCCATCGCTCGCCAACAATGTCACTTGGGGGGATGCAATCGGCTCAAGACTTTTGGAGAGCGGCGCTGTGATCGCAAGCCAGGCGATCAGAAAGACAAACACCAACAACATCGCCGCAACGATACGAACGGCCCACCACCGTTTGCGGCGCCCCTGCCAGAAAAGGCGAGTCCACATGGGCGAACGTTGCCGTTCCGCCGTTGCGACATGTCCATCAAGGTTGGACATGCGCGCATCCCAAGATGCGTAATCGGGCGAACCGGCCGGTCGATAGGCAGGTGGTTCATCGTCTGGGTCCAACGGCCGCTGCGAATCGTAAAGGGCATAATAACCCCCCGCCCCATCTTCGGAGCGACTCCCACCACGCTCAGAGCGTTTCCAGAATCGTTCAAACAGCGCCATCGCCTACTGTGTTAGCAGTGTATTACACCTCGACGCAAGTCGGCTTGCGCCATGCAACGCACTTTCGCTGTCCAGGCTCGAGTTCAGCGCTTTACGCTCCCGCCACAGCACCTTCAGGCAGATCTTCGTTGAAGACACGCTGATAATATTCGCTCACCAATGTGCGCTCTGCTTCATCGCATTTGTTGAGGAACGAGAGGCGGAACGCGAAACCAACGGAATCAAAGATCGCCGCGTTTTGCGCCCAAGTGATAACCGTGCGTGGGCTCATAACGGTGGAGATATCGCCATTGATGAACCCTTGGCGGGTCAAATCGGCAACCTTCACCATGTCCGCGATCATCGAATCGTCCGTATCCGGAGTCTTGGATTTGACGATTTGCTGCTCTGTTTCTGCGGGCAAATAATTCAACGCCACGACCACGTTCCAGCGATCCATTTGCGCTTGGTTGATCGCCTGCGTGCCGTGGTACAAACCACTCGTATCGCCAAGTCCGACTGTGTTGGTGGTCGCAAAAAGGCGGAAATACGGGTTTGGTGTGATCACGCGATTTTGGTCGAGCAACGTCAAACGGCCATCAAATTCCAGAATACGCTGGATCACGAACATCACATCGGGACGACCGGCATCGTATTCGTCAAATGTTAGGGCAACGGGGTGTTGCAACGCCCATGGAAGGATGCCCTCTTTGAATTCCGTAACCTGCAAACCGTCTTTCAAAACGATCGCATCGCGCCCGACCAAATCGATCCGGCTGATATGCGCATCCAGATTGACCCGAATACTGGGCCAATTCAATCGCGCGGCAACCTGTTCGATATGCGTCGATTTACCCGTGCCGTGATACCCTTGGATCATCACGCGGCGATTGTGGGAAAAGCCCGCAAGAATCGCCAAAGTCGTTTCGGGATCGAAGACATAACTGTCATCACGTTCGGGCACATGTTCGCTGGGTTCGCTGAATGCGGGAATGTCCCAATCGACATCAATGCCAAACGTGTCACGCACGTTGACCGTTGTGTCCGGTTGCGATGGGATGGCGCTGTCGCCGGCGAAGTCTGCTGAAGATTGAGAGGTCATTTCGCGGCCAGCGTTAATGCGCGAAACGCCGTCGGGCAAGAGCCGCTTGCCCGCCTACCCCTGACATTTTTGCGAACAATGCCGCAATACGAATGGAACGGCGCATTCTAATCCCGGTTCGGAATGCGAATATCGGATAGATGGCCCCGTTTAATCCAAAAGCGCGCGCCCTGTTCACCGGCTTGCAATGCCGCCGATTGCCCGGCGGGCCACCGAATCCAATCGTGGACGGAATAGGTTTCCCCCTCCAATCGAACACTCCCTTCGAGGATTAGTATCTCGAAACCTCCGGGATCGCCGATCGCCGCCTGTGTATCGGCATCCCACCGTTCCAGCGCGACGTTTTCGTAATCTCGCGATGCCAATTGGGCGCGATGAACCCCGATGTAAGCGGGATCTGCGGTGAGCTCCACTGTGTTGAGGTCGATGGCAAACTGCTCCTGATCATTTGGATCAAACTGCCACAATTTCACAAAGATTGTGCAGCCCGGGTCAGAGCGGGGAATGTGATGTGTGCCCACGGGATTGCGAACATAGGTGCCCGCAGGATAGTCGCCATGTTCATCCTGAAACACACCATCCAGCACGATGAATTCTTCTCCGCCCGAATGGGTGTGTTCGGAAAAGGCGCTGCCTTTGCCGTATCGGACGATGGAGGTGGCGCGGGCCACCTCATCGCCGATCCGATCCAACATGCGTCGGTCCACCCCAACCATGGGCGACGCCTGCCATTCAAGGCGATCGGTTCGAACGCAGACGGTCGCATCAAAATCGGAATGAATGTGCATCTTAGCTCTCCGAGTAACGGGCCGCGGTGCGATCGCGCCACGATAACAGATTGCCAAGTTCAGACGGAATTTCAACTTTGGCGAAATCGGCAAAAGCGAGCCCGGCAAAGGTTGTGATATCCGCCATGGTGAACGCATCACCTGCGACGAACGGTTGATCGGACAAAACTGTATCGAGGTATCGCATGGTGGATTGCGCGGTTTCGTACCCCCGCTGACCCCATGCCGGCAATTGGTTGGTTTCCAGATCCGGGCCGAGCCCTTCGGTAGCGTGATGGAAATACGCACCAACAGCATCGACCAAACCGTCTTCGGCGCGAAGGTTCATCATTTGCGTGATCGCGCGTTGACGCGGCGTGTCGCCAATCAATGCCGGACCATCAAAGGCGCCATCAATATATTCAATAATTGCGGTGCATCGACCGATATGTGTTCCGCATTCCAACTGCGCAAACGGAACCGTAGCATCGGGGTTCTTCGCCCTAAAATCATCACTGCGATGTTCGCCGCCCATCACATCCACGGTGACAAATTCAACGTTCTGCGTAGCGTTCTTCTCAGCCAGAGCCATGCGCACTCGTGCGGGATTGGGGAAGCCTTCAACATCGTAAATTCGCATCTTCATCACTCCAAAATCGAATCAACCTATCAGTAGGTAGGCACTTCAATTGAACTCTTGCCTCACGCATGTCAACCTACTAGATGGTAGGCATGATGGAAACACGCACTTTGCTTCTCGACTTGGGCGAAAATGCAATCCGCACGCGCGGGTTTGCAGGGTTTAGTTATGCCGATCTCGCTCGCGATGCCGGGATACGAAAGGCGAGTATTCACCACCATTTCCCCAAGAAGGCGGATTTGGCCCTCGCCTTGATCGAACGGTATGCTGACAATTTGGACGTTGCGTTCTCCGCCATCCGAACCGAAGCACGGACCGCTGGCGAAGCGTTAAACGGTGCCATTGCACTTTATCGTGGCGCTATTGATGAAGGATCATCGGCCTGTCTGTGTGCGGCTCTTGCCACGGACACGGCATTGTTGAGCGATGCAGCGCGCGCCGCATTGGAAAAGACGAACGCGAACACAGCCGCTTGGTTTGAAGATGTCTTCACCACCGCACAAACCGACAAGACGATAAATGCGATCGCTTCGCCCAAGGATGAGGCAATCGCAACGCTCGCACAACTCCAAGGGGCCCAATTGTTGGCGAAGGCAGCGGGCACGGGCGACGCATTCGACAATGCGGTTCTTGCTCTACAGTCGCGGATCATCCCCTGACAAAAGCGTGCCGATGGGCCATATGGGGTGCATGCCGGATCCCATAGAAACTCTACGCCTTAAAGTGGTCGATCAGGTGCGCGGCGTATTCAACGATCGCGCAGGAGGGCAAAAGCCCGTCCCCCCTTCCGACGATGCTCTGTATGAAAAGAACACACCGATCCGAATGGTTCATGCCGATCTGGTTGGAATGATGACCGGTGGCATCCGTGGATTGATGCTGCAAATGCTGCATCCAGAGGCATTGCAGGGGGTGTTGGACCACTCCAATTTCCGCGAAGATATGCACGGCCGCCTGCGCCGAACCGCGCGGTTTATTGCGGTGACAACATTCGGCCACCGCGATGACGCCATGGCGGCAATTGAACGGGTGAACCGTATTCATGCGCGCATCGGCGGAACGTTGCCCAACGGTTCTCCCTATTCAGCGACCAATCCGCGCACTTTGGCCTGGGTCCATCTGGTCGAAGCGCAAAGCTTCCTCGCCGGGTATATGCGCCATGTCCGTGCGGACATGCCGCGTAGCGATCAGGATGAATATTACCGCCAATTTGCCATCGTTGCGCGGGCGTTGGGCGCGGATCCTGTGCCAGAAACGCGCGCGGAAGCCGACGCGATCTTTCGCGAGCTGCGCACCGATTTACGCCCGTCTGCGGCTGCACGTGAAGTAGCGCAGTTGGTTCTAAACCAGCGGCCAAAGGGGACCCCGCCGGCAGTGCAAACAATGATCGGCGCCGATGCGGTTGCCATGTTGCCGGATTGGGGCCGCAAAATGCTGCATTTGCAACGACCGGTTTTGACCGCCCTGCCCGCCCGCGCCGCGACGTGGGGCATGGGGCGAACTCTGCGATGGGCCTTTAAACAAAATTAGCCCGCACACATGCTCGTGTCTGCTATGGCCGCCCAATATTAAGGGAAGAGGATAGTTCGCGATGTATGTGCAAGGAGCGGTTTTGGGCGTAAAAGGTGATCGCCGGGACGATTATCTGGAAATGGCCCGTGTCATGGACGAAATGTTCATCGAATTTGGCGCGCTTGAAGTGTCCGAAAATTGGGAAAGCGATGTGCCCGACGGTGAAGTCACCGATTTTCGCCGCGCGGTCGCAGCCGAAGCCGGTGAGAAAATCGTCTTTTCGTGGATCATCTGGCCTGACAAAGCGACCAGCGACGCCGCTCATGAAAAGATGATGCATGACGATCGCATGCAAAACATGGAACCACCCGACATGATGGATGGAAAGCGCATGATCTTGGGCGGGTTTGAACAGATTTTCCACGCTAAGGCGAAAGAATGAGAGATGGCTGAGTTCACATTTTACACAGTCGCGATGAGCCGAGGGCAGATTGCGCGATGGGCTTTGCACGAAGCCGGGGCGGATTATGATCAGGTGGTGTTTGATTGGGCGACACGGCCCGACGATTTCATCGCCATCAACCCAATGAACAAAGTTCCCACATTGGTGCACCATCTCGCGGGGGCAGACGGTTCGGTCCACGATCACGTCATCACCGAAGCCGCCGCCATCAATCATTACCTTGCCGAAACTCATCCAGATAAAGGGTTGTTGCCCAATCCGCATGAACGCGCCGCCTATTTCCGTTGGATGTTTTTCGCCGCCGGACCGATCGAACAAGCCGTCATTGCCGCGGCGATGGATTGGAAAGTTCCGCCAGAACGCACCGCAATGGCGGGATTTGGCAGTTTAGATCTGGCCTTGTCAGCGATGGAAACATGGCTTTCACAAAACGATTTCGCCGCCGGTGATCGTTTCACCATGGCCGACACCTATGTGGGCAGCCAATTTGTGTGGGGATTGCGGTTCGGATCCATTCCCGAAACGCCCGCTTTCAAGGCGTATGTTGAACGGTGCACAAACCGCCCAGCCTATGTCGAGGCCAACGCTATCGACGCCAAATTGATCGAGGCCGCCGGTTAAGCGATCACCGCGCTTTTTCGCAACAATTGGTAGGCATCAACGACTTTTGACAGCCGTGCCTCATGCGACCGATCGCCACCGTTGCGATCGGGATGATATCGGCGGACAAGTTCAGAATAGCGTTGTCGCAACCGCCGTCGATCCGTTTCCGAACCAAGGCCCATAATGTCCAACGCTTGCGCCTCTGCCTTGGAAAAACGGCCATCCATGGCCATCTTCGCCTCACGTTCGGCGCGGCTGCGAATGCCGCCTGCACGGGCAGAAATCGCATCGAGCGGATCATCAAAATCGGCCCAACGCGGCGTTCCATCCACGGCGGCGCGCGGGCTAAAGGCGGCGCTTTCTGTTCGCCACCCACTGGCCGGGGATTGCGCGGCGATGATTTCTTCGGCGTTCATCCCTTCGAACCAGTCGTATCCGGCGTTGAATTGACGGACATGTTCCAAACAAAACCAGCGCCATTGCCCCGGACCATCAAATCCGTTGGGCCGGTGTCCGGGTGCACGAAATTCTCCCGCATCGCGGCAACCGGGCGCTTCGCAGCGGCGACTTTCATCTTCATACCGGCCATGGAATCGGGTTTGTGCCATAAGCCCTTGAGAATGGCGTGCGAGACGCCAGATTCCAAGGTCTGAACAGTTGCAAAGAAAGAAACAGTCCAATGAACGGAACAGTTGCAGATGAAATGCGCGGACTTCTTGAGCAGGCTCTTGCGCCCACCGCTCTCGAAATCATCAACGACAGCGCTCAACATTCCGGACATTCGGGCGATGACGGTTCAGGCGAATCCCATTTCACGATCGTGATCGAAGCGCCCACCTTTGCCGATATGAACCGCCTTGCACGCCAACGCGCAGTGATCGCAGCGTTGGGCGACATTGTTGGGCAACGCGTTCATGCCGTTGCGATTAGGGCAAGCGCGCCTGCATGATGAATTGGGTCGTGACGGTGTTTGGCCCTACTCCGGTGTTACGAGCTCACTCACCTATCGCGACCACGAAACGGGCGCACGAACTGGGGCCAGCATGAACGAATTCGGCAATACCAAACGCATCCGCCGTTCCGCACGGATAATCGTGGTCGGCCCGGACGAACGAGTCCTTATGTTCCGGTTTGACGTGGACGATCGCCCGCCCTTTTGGGTGACGGCCGGCGGCGAATGCGATCTCGGTGAAACATTTGAGCAAGCCGCACGGCGCGAATTGTTTGAAGAAACCGGCATCACCGCCGATCCCGGCAAACAAATCGCCCGCACCACGCCCGAATTCATCACCGTAGAGGGCGAACCAGTGCAGGCGGATGAGCGCTACTTCATCCTGCGCGTATCGGACACAACGATTACGACCGATGGTCACACTGTGTTGGAACAAAAGGTTATGACTCAACACCGCTGGTTCTCAATGGACGAACTGTCGGATTGGCACGAAGCGGTGTTTCCTGAGAATCTGGCCGAATTTATTCAAGCTTCTCAATCAAGCTGATTGCCGAGCCCATCGCGACGATCTATCCCCACTAAAAAACGGGAGAGAGACATGGATTACACAGGCAAAGTCGCATGGATTACAGGCGCTTCATCGGGCATTGGTGCGGCGTTGGCGCGGGATATTTCATCGCGCGGCGCGCATCTGGTCCTATCGGGGCGGGATGAAGCACGCTTGGCCGAAGTGGCTTCAAGCTGCGGTGAAACTTTGATCCTGCCGTTTGATGTTCGTGATGACGACGCATTGGCTGACGCCACTGCCAAAGCGATCGCATGGAAAGGTGGGGTGGACATCGCGTTCGCCAATGCCGGCGTTTCTCAGCGCAGCCGCGCGCTCAAAACAGAAATGCAGGTCTATCGAGACATTATCGCCATCGACCTGACGGCTCAGATCGCCTTCTCCCAGGGATTGATCGGCCACATGGCGGATCGCGGAAGCGGCAACATCGCTTTTATCTCCTCGATCGCGGGCAAAGTCGGCGTGCCAATGCGCACCGCCTACAGCGCCGTGAAATTTGGTCTGGCCGGTTATGGCGATGCGTTGCGCGGTGAATTGTCGCAAATGGGCGTTCAAGTGCACGTGATCTATCCCGGTTCCGTCGCCACCGACGTGGCCCGCAACGCTTTGGTCGCCGACGGCAAAAAACGCGGCGTCAGCGACAAAGTCATCGACGAAGGCATTCCAGCGGTTGATGCGGCCAAAACCATGTTGGATGGTATGGCAGCTGGCGAACGCGAAATCATCGTCGCCCAAGGCGGAGAAGCAGCCATGGGCGAGATGCGTCGCACACCCGAAGCGTTGCTAGATCAAGTCGCTGCAATGGTCGCCAGCGGATATATGGAGCGGATGGAAGAGAGCGCGTGACAGGTCCAAACAGCACCGCAAATCAAGATCTTGATGCTTTGTTAGAACAAAAACGCGTTACCCTAGGCAACGGCATAGAGCTCGACATTGTTGATGCGGGACCGGTTGATGCGCAGGTTATGATTTTTCTCCATGGTTTTCCTGAGAATCATCGGACTTGGCGCCATCAAATCGCGCAATTTTCCGACCGATATCGGTGTATCGCGCCGGACCAGCGCGGGTATCGCGGATCATCAAAACCCCAAGAGGTTGAGGCGTATTCTCCCGATAAATTGATCGGAGATGTGTTTCTATTGGCGGATGCATTGGGCATCGCGACATTCACAATCGTGGGGCACGATTGGGGCGGCGCGATCGCATGGGGTGTTGCGTTAAGCGGCCAACACGCGCGGGTCGAACGCGCCATCATCGCCAATGCGCCGCACCCAGCCATTTTCCAAAAATTGCTCTACACCCATCCCGGTCAACGTGGATCGAGCCAATACATGACCGCGTTCCGTGATCCGGCCAATGATGCGCTTATCCGAGAACACGGCATCGCCGGTTTGATGGCACAAGAGGCGGAATGGGGCAGCCAAAGCACAATGCCCGCCGAGGAACGGGCCATTCTGCTCGACGATTGGTCGGATCGCGATGCCTGTTTTGGGATGATCAATTACTACCGGGCCAGCTCGATGGTTGTGCCCAGCATGGATGAGCCGTTCGAATTGCCGGCGGACTACTCGCAATCAACCCTACCCAATCTTACAATTCCGACTTTGGTAATTTGGGCGATGGATGATCTCGCCCTGCCACCTGAGAACATGAAAGGAATGGACGAAGTCGTTGATCCATTGACGATCTTTATGGTGCCAAATTGCGGGCATTTCGTCACATGGGAAGCACCCGGCGCCGTAAACGGCGCGATAGAAGAGTTCTTAGAAGCGTAAGCGTCCTAAACTCCGAACCATTCCACCCAAGCGCCATGTGGGTGGGCGACGCTCAGCAAAGTCGATTGCCCATCATCGGTTCCACCTGCCCAATATCTGACGTTTAATTCATGACGGAATGTCGCAGGATCCGTTTCCAACGAAACCCACGCCAATGGGCGATCGGGCGTCGCGTCTGCTCCAGCTAATTCGAAAGCTTGGCGGATGGCGTCTTGTGTTTCGATTGGCATATATTGCCACATGATCGAATGGAACATGGCACGGGTCGTACCGGCCTCTTGCGGTTTGGCCAGTTGATCGATGGCAAAGGCCCCGGCGTCTTGCGCCACGAGGTCAGGGGGATTTTCATTGGCCAATTGGATCGCAGCGTCGATCCGACCCATGCGAACCGGCGCATCGGGCCACACGTAACTTTTCAAGCGCAAAGCGCTGGACGTGTCCGACAAATCAATCGGCGTGACATCGCATCCACAAATCGAAGCAATCGTAAAATCGGGCGATGGCGGTGGCGGTGACGCTCTATCTGTGGCCTGATCCGAAACGCGCCATTCGGGCGCAATCCGCATTGGTGAACCATCCGGCCCAACTGTCGTGTCTCCCAATGTAAAGTGATACCGGTCCAACATCGTGTTCACCCCGGCGCTTGCCCCCAATTCGAACAATTCGAACCGTGGTAACACTCGGCGCGATAGCCACAACAGACCCGCCATGATGCTGGCCGAGCGTCCTGCTTCATTCGTTTGTGGTGGACCATCGAGCCAAGGCAACAACACCGTGTCGTAGGTTTCGACCAATTCACACACCAGCCGATCAATCTGGTCCTGATCCGTTATCTGCCCGCTATACACGCGCGCCAACCGATCATCCTGACCGGTCAGAACCAGATGATGCAGGCCGCCTGTCATGCGCAGCGGCATCGCGTCTTTTAAAGTGAGGCCTTTCCATTGAGCGATCCGGCGTCCGGTCGCGGTGTCGCTTTCGCGGACTTTTGCCAATGCGCGAATAACCCGCGCGGTGCACGGCGCGCCGTTTTCGTGTGCATGAGTAGCCTGCCAATCAAGCGCGGCCTGGAATTCTTCGATCGCCATAATTCCGGTGTCATTCATGCCATAGCCTTCCTTTCGGGACTGAACTGTCAAAACTTCGATCGCATCGATCAAACGGGGGTTCGGATGGCTTGCAATTGCGCACCATGCGATCAGCAAATGCGATCAACGCGTCCTAGTCATTGCCCTTTGTACGCCCAATCCCTAAGTCCCGGCGCGCGATGACTACTGAACACACCCCCACTTTCAGCAAGCAACTGACTTTTGCTGTGCCTAAAGGGCGCATCCTTGACGAAGCGCTCCCCGTTATGGCGCGCGCTGGCGTCGTGCCTGAGGATGGCTTTCACGACAAGGCCAACCGGTCGCTTTCATTTGATACAACCCGTGAAGACATGCGCCTAATTCGAGTGCGCGCGTTTGACGTTGCGACGTTTGTTGCCCACGGCGCGGCTCAGATCGGGATCGTCGGTTCGGATGTGGTCGAAGAATTTGATTACGCCGATCTCTACGCGCCGGTTGACCTTGATATCGGACATTGCCGATTGTCGGTTGCGCGCTTGGCCGGCGACCCAGAGGACGCGTCGGGGGCAAGCCACCTAAGGGTCGCGACCAAGTACCCCAACCTAACGACACGCCATTTTGAACAACAAGGCATTCAGGCGGAATGCGTTAAGTTGAACGGCGCGATGGAGCTTGCTCCCTCGCTTGGCCTTGCGCGTCAGATTGTTGATCTTGTCTCGACCGGCACAACATTGAAACAAAACGGTTTGGTCGAAACCCAACGGATCATCGACATTTCCGCCCGTTTGATTGTAAACCGGGCCGCTCTTAAGACCGATCCGCGCGTTGCCGATTTGGTCGCCGCCTTTCGCAAGGACATGGCTCAAGCGTAATGCAAACTCTTTCGACCCTTGATCCAGAGTTCGACCGGCTGTTTGCCCGCGTCGTAAATGCCCGGCGCGAAGCTGATAGCGACGTTGCTGGCGTGGTGCAGGACATTCTGCGCACAGTGAAGACCGGCGGCGATGATGCCTTGGTTCAATACACGCAGCGGTATGATGGTTATTCATTGATCGACGATGCCGACTGGAAAATCACGCCGGAACGCTGCGCACAGGCCTATGAAGACTTGGACGGGGAATTGCGCGACGCGCTCAACCTCGCGGCCACCCGGATCCGCGCCTATCACGAAGCGCAATTGCCGGAAAATCGCGACTACACCGATGATGCCGGCGTGCGCATGGGCGCAATTTGGCGCCCCGTGGATGCGGCCGGTCTTTACGTGCCCGGTGGCCGGGCGGCCTATCCATCATCCTTGTTGATGAATGCCATTCCAGCAAAAGTGGCCGGGGTTGAACGCATCGTTGTCGTCACCCCCACGCCAAAAGGCAATTCCAACCCTCTGGTGCTTGCCGCAGCGCACCTTGCGGGAGTTGATGAGATCTGGCGCGTCGGCGGCGCTCAGGCGGTCGGCGCGTTGGCGTATGGTTCGGATCGGATTAAGCCCGTCGATGTCATCACCGGCCCCGGCAACGCCTATGTCGCAGAAGCGAAACGGCAATTGTTCGGTGTCGTCGGAATCGACATGGTCGCCGGACCGAGCGAGATTTTGGTGGTCGCAGATGGCAAGAACGATCCCGATTGGATCGCCGCCGATTTGTTAAGCCAAGCGGAACATGATCCGACATCGCAATCCATTCTGATCACCGATGACGCCGGATTTGCCGCGCAAGTCGAAGATTCAATCACTTTACAATTGAGCCTGCTCGACACCGGTAAGACCGCCAAAGCGAGCTGGGATCAACACGGGGTTATCGTCGTCGTAAACGACATTGGCGCAGAAGCCCCTGCATTAATTAATCAATTGGCCGCTGAGCACTTAGAGCTCGCGATTGACGATCCGGAATCCATGCTTCCAAAGGTTCGCCATGCCGGCAGCGTCTTCCTTGGCCGGATGACACCCGAGGCCGTTGGCGATTATGTCGCCGGGCCTAATCACGTCCTGCCAACGGGGCGCCGAGCACGCTTCTCCAGCGGGCTGTCTGTTCTCGACTTTATGAAACGAACCAGCTTCATCGCCCTCGACGATGGCGCATTCAACGCCATCGGCCCCGCGGCGGCGACGCTCGCCCACGCCGAAGGGCTGCCCGCTCATGCTAAATCCGTGGAACTCCGCCTCAAATGAACACCGCCCCGCGCTCCACCGCTCGATCCGCCGCACGTCTGGCCGCGGTTCAGGCCCTCTATCAATTGCAGATGGAAGGCACCGCCCTTTCCAAATTGTTGGATGAATTTCACCAACATCGACTGGGTCGCGAAGTCGACGATGAAGACCACGAAGGCGAAATCTATGCCGACGCAGAGGTGGAATTCTTTGACGACATCGTGCGCGGCGTCGATGCGCGACGCGACGAAATTGACGCAGTCCTTACGGACAAGTTGTCATCAGGATGGACACTGGTTCGGCTGGATAAAACCATGCTCCAAATCTTGCGCGCTGGCACGTATGAATTGATCGCCAGAGCGGATGTGCCCTTGGCCACCGCCATCAGCGAATATGTCGATGTAGCCAAAGCATTCTTTGACGACAAAGAGGCGAAATTCGTCAACGGCATCCTTGACGCAGCGGCAAAGGACGCACGCGCATAAGCTCGGTTCAATAGAGGCGACCATCGACGAACATTCTTTCATCGAAGCCCTCAAAGGCCTTCCCCTGCATGCCGGAGCGCGGGGGTTAAGCGACGATGCCGCAATTTTGGAGATTGGCGGCGAAACTTTGATCGTCACCCACGATGCCATGGCGCAGGGTGTCCATTTCCGCGACGACGCCGATATGGCCGATGTCGCGTGGAAATTGGTTGCTACGAACCTCTCCGATTTGGCGGCAAAAGGGGCAGAACCCATCGGCGTTGTCCTTGGATACACTTTGGGCAAAGGCGACGACCGCTTTGTCCAAGGGCTTGCCGAGGTGACGGCGCATTACAACGTCCCGATCTTGGGAGGCGATACGATTGGGCGCAGCGATCCCATGTCCAATCAATCCCGCACATTCGGCCTAACCGCGATTGGAAAAGCGACCCATTCGCCGGTCCCTTCTCGGACAAACGCACGCAGCGGCGATCATCTTTGGGTGACCGGCGTTTTGGGAAGGGCGATGTTGGGGTTCGAAGGGGTCTGCGATCATGCAAGAGCATTCAACCGACCCAGCGCCCTTTTAGACGAGGGTCGCTCTCTTGCTCCGCACGTCACAGCAATGATGGATGTCTCTGACGGATTGTTGCTGGATGCGTTTCGGATGGCTGAGGCGAGCGAAGTGACCATCGCGATCGATGCAGATGCGGTCCCTGTTGCGATGCAGGACCGGGCCGAGGACTGCATGCGTTGGGGAGACGATTATGAGCTGTTGTTCACCCTTCCACCCGAACAAAGAGCGCCGGTGGACGCCTCAAGAATCGGGACGGTTGAGCCTCGTGGATTTGCCCCTCTGATCTTCAACTCAGAGCCAATCGTGAACGCCGATGGCCTTGGTTTTCGCCATTGACGCACCCGGTCTGACACCAAATCGGGCAACACCTTAGCAAAACTGGTGAAATGGCCGGATTCTGCCCTTTTCCCGCTTGCGCGCCCAGACGCAGTGCGTATGGTCCCCGCCACAGCGTCAATGGGAGAACCCAGACGCATTTCCACACTGGGAAGGGGATCATTCAGTGGACTTAACACTCATTTCAATTGGCCTGGCCGCGCTTGCTATTATTTATGGTATCGTCACCAGCCGCCAAGTGCTCGGATCGAGCGCTGGTAACGAACGCATGCAAGAGATTGCAGGCGCCGTTCAAGAGGGCGCTCAAGCCTATCTTAAACGTCAATACACCGCCATCGGGGTCGTTGGTGTTGTCGTTGCCATTATCGTCTTCATCTTGCTTGGCCCGATCTTGACGGCTGGTTTTGTGATCGGCGCTGTCTTGTCTGGCGTTGCTGGCTTTATCGGGATGAACATCTCGGTGCGGGCAAACGTTCGCACAGCAGCCGCCGCGGAAACAGGCCTTCAACAAGGTCTTACCGTGGCGTTTCGCGCAGGTGCCGTGACCGGCATGCTCGTGGCTGGCCTCGCATTGCTCGCCATTGCGGGTTTCTTCTACGTGCTGACCACCAGCATGGGATTGGATCTCACCGTTCTGGCCGAAAAACGCGAAGTCATCGACGCTCTCGTTGGTTTGGCCTTTGGCGCTTCGTTGATTTCGATCTTTGCGCGCTTGGGCGGCGGTATCTTTACCAAAGCTGCTGACGTGGGCGCCGATCTAGTCGGTAAAGTCGAAGCCGGCATCCCAGAGGATGATCCACGCAACCCAGCAACCATCGCCGACAATGTGGGCGACAATGTTGGTGACTGCGCCGGTATGGCAGCCGATTTGTTCGAAACCTATGTTGTGACCGTTGGTGCAACGATGGTTCTGACAGCATTGCTGTTCACAGGCCTCGCGGCTGCTGACCTTTACGCCTTGATGAGCCTTCCGCTGATCATTGGCGGTGTCTGCATCGTAACTTCGATCATCGGAACGTATTTCGTGCGTCTCGGCAAATCGAACAACATCATGGGCGCCTTGTACAAAGGCTTCATCGTCACCACCGTATTGTCGGCTGTCGCGATTTATTTTGCCACCGATTACGCGGTTGGCATGGGCACGGAATACACGCTGGGCGATCAAACGTTCACCGGTATGTCGTTGTTCTACGCAATGATGGTTGGTCTGGTCATCACTGGCCTGATCATTTGGATCACCGAATATTACACTGGCACGGAATATCGTCCGGTTCGCTCTATCGCGAAATCGTCCGAAACCGGCCATGGCACCAACGTTATTCAAGGTCTGGCGATCAGCCTTGAATCGACTGCATTGCCAACGATTGTAATCGTGATCGGTATCATTGTGACGTACCAGCTCGCTGGTCTCATGGGCATTGCCTTTGCGGCAACTTCGATGTTGGCTTTGGCCGGTATGGTCGTGGCGCTTGATGCGTATGGTCCTGTGACCGACAATGCTGGCGGCATCGCTGAAATGGCTGAAATGGAAGAAAGCGTCCGGGAAAAAACCGATGCGCTGGACGCTGTTGGCAACACAACCAAAGCAGTGACCAAAGGGTACGCAATCGGTTCTGCCGGTCTTGCTGCTCTGGTTCTGTTCTCGGCCTACACCGCTGACCTCAAAGAGTTCTTCCCAGATCTCGCGGTTAGCTTCAGCCTTGAAAACCCGTATGTCATCGTTGGCTTGCTGCTCGGCGCACTGCTCCCGTACCTGTTTGGTGCGATGGGCATGACCGCCGTTGGCCGCGCGGCCGGCGACGTTGTGGTTGATGTGCGTGCACAGTTCGCTGCGGACCCGGGCATTATGGATGGCACCAGCCGTCCTAACTATGCTCGCACGGTGGACCTTGTGACGAAGGCTGCGATCAAGGAAATGATCGTTCCTTCGATGCTTCCGGTTCTCGCACCGATCGTTGTGTACTTTGCCGTGACATGGGCCACCGGCAGCCAGGCTGAGGGCTTTGCCGCTCTTGGTGCTTTGCTGTTGGGTGTGATCATTTCGGGCATCTTCGTTGCGCTTTCCATGACCGCCGGTGGTGGCGCGTGGGACAACGCCAAGAAGTACATCGAAGACGGCAATCACGGCGGCAAAGGCTCCGAAGCGCACAAAGCTGCGGTGACGGGCGACACGGTTGGCGATCCTTACAAGGATACCGCTGGCCCAGCTGTGAACCCAATGATCAAGATCACAAACATCGTCGCGTTGCTTCTGCTCGCGGCTTTGGCTGGGGGCCACTAAGCCTCACTCCAAGTTTGGTAACAAACACAGCCCCGTCCGGAGCAATCCGGGCGGGGCTTTGCTTTGGTGGGCACGGTTTAGTTCTAAACACTGCCAGCATCTGGCGCTGGCCAGATGCGCCGTTGGATCACGATGACTGGCCTCATTCCCACTCCCAAACCTTTGTTAACTCAGCCGCGTTATGATCGCGCAGGGCGCGCAAGATCGCGTGCCTTGTAACGGTTAACGCACAGGCAGTAGGCAGAAAGGAAGTGACCACAGTGGATCTGGCTCATGCGCCATCGCTTCCTCTCGTCGCGTCCGACGTCATGTCCAACGACGGCGGAACCGTGTGCGCATTGTCGCAAGCTGAATTCACGCGCCCGTCATTCCTCGCCGCTTGGGAAGAATTGATCACCCAGGCCAGCGAACCCAACCCCTATTTCGAACCGTGGTTCATTCTTCCGTCCTTTGAACAATTCACCTCCGACACGGGGCAATACACAGCCCATCACGGCGACAAGCCGTCGGACAAACACAATGTGTTGGCCGTGTATGATGGCGATGCGATGATCGGCCTGTGCCCGATGGCGGTGAGCGTGGATTATTACGGCAACCCGGTCCCCCATATGAAGGCCTGGTTGCACGACAACGCGTTTTGCGGGGCACCCTTGATTGCAAAGGGGTATGAAGAGCTCTTCTGGCAAAAGCTGCTCCATTGGTGCGATCGCAATCCGGGACGCGCAACCTTTCTCCATTTGCCCCATTTGCCCGCCGATGGTCCCGCAAACGCCGCGTTGAACGCAGTGTTGGATCAAACGGGTCGCAAGGCCGCCGATGTCCACAAGAGCGCCCGCGCCATGCTCGCATCGGACGCAACCCCGTCCGAATATCTCGAAGCGTCAATGAGCACCAAAAAACGCAAGGAACTGCGCCGCCAGCGCAAACGGCTTGAGGATCACGGGATTCTCGTGATCGAAAGAGCCAGCGGCATTGACCGCATCGAGCCATGGATCGCGGACTTTCTCGCGTTGGAGGCCGCCGGATGGAAAGGCGATGCAGGTTCTGCATTGGCCAGCGCCTCACAAACCAAAGACTTCTTTGCTGCCACTTTATCCGGCGCAGCCCAAGCAGGCCGATTGGATCGGCTTTCCATGTTGTTGGATGGACGTCCCATTGCGATGTTGGCCAATTTTGTCACCCCGCCGGGTGCGTACAGTTTCAAAACGACCTTTGACGAAGCGTTTGCCCGCTTTTCGCCGGGATTGCTGCTTCAAATCGAAAACCTCGAAATGTTGGCGCGCGCCGATGTGGAATGGACCGATAGCTGTGCGGTGCAAGGTCACTCTATGATTGAGCGCATTTGGCGCGGAAAGCGCCGAATGGTTAGCCGCAATATCGCCATTGGTGGTCCGCTGCGACGGCTCATCTTTGCCGGTTTGATGGCCTATGAAACACGCGGCCAGCGCAAGAACCAAGCCACAGGAAACACCCCATCATGAACGCTCCCAACACGTCTCAACAATGGGATCCTATCCGCGCATCAGACCCTGCCATTTTCGACTCCGAGGCGCGCGCAAATTTTGCTGCATCCTATCCCGAAACGCCGCACCTGTTGCGACACGCATTGAACCGGCATCCTTTGTTGGAGCTGGATGCATTGGCACAATTGGGGGAACGCCTTCCCATTGACAGCGTGGAATACAATCGTGGCGATGTGGACATTGGCGTGGAAGGAAAACCGGCATCGACCGGTCTATCCATCGCAGACACAATCCGCCAAGTCGCCAAAGCGAACAGCTGGGCGGTGCTCAAAAACGTCGAACAAGTGCCCGCCTATCGGGTCCTTGTGGTCGACCTGCTGGATGAAATTCGCGATGAAATTGAAACCAAAACCGGCGCGATGTTAACGCCGCAAGGGTTCATTTTCATCTCGAGCCCCAACGCCGTTACGCCCTACCATTTTGATCCAGAACACAACATCTTGCTTCAGGTGAGCGGGTCTAAAACCATGACCCAATTCCCCGCCGGCGATGCGCGTTTCGCAGCCGATCTTGTACATGAAAGCTACCACACTGGCGGACCGCGTGAGCTAACTTGGAATGAAAGTTTGATGGACGGCGCACGCGCCTTTGCCTTGGACCCGGGTCAGGCGGTCTATGTTCCCGTCATGGCCCCGCACTTTGTTCGAAATGGGCCGAAAAGCTCGATTTCCCTGTCGATCACATGGCGCAGCGAATGGAGCTACGCCGAAAGCGACGCGCGCGGATTGAACCATATTCTGCGCAAGAATGGATTTGCCCCCGCACCGCCGGGCCGCTGGCCTTCAACCAATCGGACAAAGGCCTTTGCTTATCGCGCTCTGCGCAAGCTCGGCCTGTCTAACGCGCTGTCCTAACGGACTTCTTCACCCTCCTCACGCTTGACGCGCAGCGCGCCGCCTCGCATGGCCTGCAGCATGGTTGATACTCCTTCAAACGAACAGCTCATCAACGGGCTCACCAAACTCCTGACCGTTGAGAAGCGGGCGTCGGATGTACATGTCGGCTTGGCTCAAAAGGGCGGCATCGGCCGAGTTTTTGGCGGGCAAGTGCTGGCTCAGGCATTGCAGGCCGCACAATCCAGCGTGCCCGAAACCAAATCGGCGCATTCGCTCCACGCATATTTCCTGCGCGGTGGCCGCGAAGGCATTCCCATCGAATACCGGATCGAACGGGATTTTGACGGGCGCAGCTTTGCAAACCGCCGTGTCATTGCCAGCCAAGAAAATGAAGACGGTACCTCCACACCGATCCTGAACCTCACGGCCAGTTTTCAAGTGCCGGAGGAAGGTCTAAGCCACGAAGACGCCCCCATGCCCGACGTTGAGCCTCCCGAAACGCTCAAATCGGATATGGAAGTGCGCCAGTCCATGGCGGATGCGATGGGCGATAAGCTGACCGAAGCGCATCGCGCATTAATGCTGCGGCCGCGCCCGATCGAAATGCGGACGATCGACAAATTGCATTGGATGAACAGCGAGCCTCGCGAACCGCGTGCACACACATGGTTCCGCACCGCCGCCCCGGTGCCCGGAGACGTCGATACGCCCGCGCTCCACCGCGCATTGATAACCTATGCCAGCGATTACACTTTGCTGGGCACCAGCGCCCTTCCCCATGGTCTAAGTTGGATGCGCGGAGAATTGGTCGGCGCCAGTCTGGACCATACGGTTTGGTTCCACCGCGAGGCGCGCGCCGATGAATGGCTGCTCTATGTCACAGATGCGCCGTGGAGCGGCGGCGGGCGCGGTTTCAACCGAGGTCGCATTTTCAACCAGGGCGGAGACCTCATCGCGAGTGTGGCACAAGAGGGCATGATGCGGCGGCGCAAAGGCAAGTGAGCAAAATCCGACTAATTTGCCAACAAAATCGGCACCTTTGGATCCTTTAGGAACTGCCTCGTCACACCACCCAAAAGCATCTCCGCGAGCCGTGAGTGGCCATAGGCGCCCATCACCATCATCGAACAATCGCGCATTTGCGCTGCCTTGGTAAGGACGTCTGATACCTTTGCATCGCCACGCGGCAGATCAACCACCTCAACATCAATTCCGTGGCGGCTCAGATATTTTGCCGCCTCAGCGGCTGGGAAAACAAAGCGTTCCTTTTCATCGGGCTCGGCAACGCTGGCGATGATGGTTTGCTTTGCCAATTTCAGCAACGGCACAGCCGCGCGCAATGCAACGGACGCTTCTGGTGACCCATTCCAAGCGATGAACACAGGGGCCTCGACGTCCATCCGATCGCTGTCGCCCGGCACAACCAGCACTGGTGAGGGTGCCTTAAGCGCCAACTCACCTGCCATCGCGGATGGACGGTGCGATCCCGGATCGCCAATATCATTTGGCCCAATAATTATGATGTCATGCAGCGCCGATTGTTCCAGCAGTCGGTGCTCTGCCATGCCATCGAGATACCGCCATTCCCAAGACACATCCTCGTTGGTTAGATCCGTTTCAACCTTGGCCCGGAAACTCTCAGCGGCTTCCCTGATCTTTGGCAACGCGGCGGCCATGGCCGAACCGTAGAAATCACCCGGCGCAAAGACCTCATAGCTGACCGCCTGAAGGCAAGTGATATGTCCATCATATGCACGCGCGATATCCATAGCCACTTGCAGGCGCGCCTCCATGCAGGGGTCAGTGTCAATGTGCAGTAAGATCGATTTCATGGGACTACTCCTTGCCATGCTTCGCAAGGTATTCTGGATGCCGTTCTGTGGCTTTGATCCAGATCAAAGTCGCAATCTACGCGCATTGACTTGTTGCTGATTAGAGGGACAATACGCCCTTGGGAGAATACGATGCAGGTCACACGCCATCCGCCGGTCAAAATCAGCCTAGAGCCATCCAATCACCCATATCTTTCGGGTCCTTGGACACCCGTCCACGAAGAGGTGGATGTGGATGAGCTTGAAGTGATTGAGGGCGAAATCCCGGCCGATCTTGACGGCGTTTACCTGAGAAACACCGAAAATCCGGTGCATCAACCGTTGGGCCGGCATCACCCATTTGATGGCGATGCGATGATCCATCAGGTCAGCATTTCGGGCGGCAAAGCGAGCTATCGCAACCGCTTTGTTCGCACGCATTGTTTTGAAGCGGAACAGGTAGCCGGCGGCGCTCTTTGGGGCGGGCTAATGGATCCTGTTGGAACATCCAAACGCCCCGGTTTTGGCGCGCACGAAGGATTAAAGGACACCGGCTCCACCGATATTATTGTCCATGCCGGCGTGGCGATCGCCACTCTCTATCAATGCGGCGAAGCGTGGCAGATGGATCCGATAACGCTCGAGAATTTGGGCAAAGCATCATGGGGGCCGCTGGATGGCATTTCGGCGCATCCCAAAGTGGACGAAGCCACTGGCGAAATGATGTTCTTCAACTACTCCAAATACGCGCCTTACATGCATTACGGCGTGGTCAACCGCGAAGGGAAGCTGGCGCACTACGTGCCCATTCCGCTTTCTGGCCCGCGCCTGCCGCACGATATGGCGATAACGCGCAATTGGTCGATCCTGAACGACATGCCGCTGTATTGGGATGCCGATTTGCTAGAGCGCGATATCCACGCTGCGCGCATTCACGACGGCGTGCCCACGCGGTTTGCTCTTATCCCCCGCCATGGTCAGCCAGAGGACATCCGCTGGTTCGAAGCGTCGCCAACCTATGTCCTGCATTGGACCAATGCATGGGAAGAAGGCGATGAAGTCATTTTGGAAGGGTATTATCAGGACAAACCGATGCCTGACCCAATCAAAGAGGCCGGGCAGTACAGCCATATGATGGCCTATGTTGACGAGCATTCTTTCCAAAGCCGCCTGCACCGTTGGCGTTTCAATCTGAAAACGGGCGAGACTGTGGAAGAGCGTTTGGGCGATCGGATTGTTGAATTTGGGATGATCAATCCGCAATTCCTGATGGAGAAGAGCAGGTATATCTGGTCGACCACGTCGCGGCCCGGATGGTTCTTGTTCAACGGCTATGTCCGCCATGACACGACGACCGGCGAAGAGGAGGTGTATGAATTGCCCGATGGCGTCTATGCCAGCGAAAGTCCCATGGTCCCCAAAAAGCACGCGCAAGATGAAGCGGATGGGTATCTCGTCACGTTCTTAATCGATGAGAATACGGGCGGTTCTGAGCTGGCGATTTTGGATGCGAGTGATGTGACCAAAGGCCCCATCTGTCGGGCAAAATTGCCGCATAAGATTAGCAGCGGTGTGCATTCAACATGGGTTGAACATGCGCAATTGCGCGCGGATGCAGCGTTCAAACGGGACGGATTGGCGGCTTAAAAACAGCGGTCCGGGGATCATCCAGACTAACGTGTTAGGCTGCGAGCGGCTTACCCTTAATCAAGCGGCAGACCAGAGTGCCCTTGATAAAGGCTCCTTCGACTGCGCCCAATCGTTCTTCGCTGGTTGAATTGGGATGCGCGCCGCGCAGGGAATACCGACCGTTCACGGTTACCGCCGCAACGATCTTCACTATTCGTCCAAATTCGGGGTGTTCCACTAGGACAATATCGCCCTTTGAAACCTTTCTCTTGCGCCTAAACAGGGCAAGAGTGCGATGGGGGAGCACACGACCCATGCTCACCCCATCCACCAAAACCAATGTAATACCGAACAATGCCATTGTTCGTTTCTCCCGGAACCGAGCTGATTCTCTGTCAGCTCTTGTTAGCTCCGTGACGTATTACAATATTATGACCCAATCACAATTCTAGAGTTTGGGATAAACCACCGGAAGCTTTGGTTCGTAAGGGCATGGGCCTTTGCCGGTTTCCACACCTTTGGTCGCCCAAAAGATTTCGGCGAACTCGTTCACCAACTCAACAAGCTTCTCACCATCTTCACGATGGCAATCTTGCTTACACTTTGACGCGGTCATCATGATCGAGTGAGTGAGGTCGTGGATGTTTGGATATTTCTCCACGACAGGCGGTTTAATGTAATCGCCCCAGATCACGCGGATTTCGTGCTTCACTTTCTCCGCTTGCTCTTCTTTGTTCGCAACGAGGCGCGCTTTGGTCAAAAACGCGCTGTCATCGGCAGCGAGGAATTGATCCATCAACCGCACAACCGAAACGGCATGGTACAAAGCAGGTCCAGTGTCGTAGATACCGCAAGGCACATCGCAATGCGCTTTTGCTGTGACGAGAAGGCCGGCTTTCTCAGCCAAATTGATAAGCATGTTGGTCATGTCTTTATTCCCTATTGCTGAATTATTTGGCGGAACGCTTAGAAAGCCATTTCCAGCCCATTCCAGCGCCAGCAGCCAAAGCAAGTGCGCCTGCAACCATCAGCCCTTCGGCGTGGTTGTGAAGGAAATCAGCCTCATGCGCGAGAGCCGGGGTTGCAGCAACAAACGCGACAAGCGCGAGCGGCATACGGTGAAAATTCTTCATGTTTCCTCCTTCGAGTCGGATGCGGAAAAGTGTTTCCTGCGAAGGGGCTAGACGGGCCTCGGCTTTGATTCAATGGGGCATTGGCGGCAATTCTGTAGATGCGGCCCCGTCCTATGAATTTAGGTGGGCACGGCCATCAAACTGACGCATCGCCAACCGCAACAATCGTGTCATCCGCCTGCGTGATAGAAATCATAGATTTGTCGGGCGACGGTTGCGCTGACGCCGGGCGCGCGTTGCAAGTCTTCTAGAGAAGCGGCGCGCACTTTGCTGGCCGTTCCAAAATGGAGGAGCAATGCGCGTTTACGCGCCGGGCCGATGCCGGGGATTTCATCCAATGGGCTTGCGGTTATCGCCTTGCTGCGCTTCGCCCGATGCGCGCCAATGGCGTATCGATGCACTTCATCACGCAATCGTTGTGCATAAAACAGCACCGGCGAATTCGTCGGCAGCATTTTCTCTCGTCCATCGGGGAAATGGAACACCTCGCGCCCTTCGCGTCCGTGATGCGGCCCCTTGGCGATGCCGATCACAGGCAGGTCCTCAATGCCCAATTCTCCCAGCACCTCCATCACGCTCGACAATTGGCCTTTTCCGCCATCGACCAACACCAAATCGGGCCACACACCTTCGCGTTCACGATCGGGATCGTCCTTCATCGCACGGGAAAAACGACGCTCCATCACTTCGCGCATCATACCGTAATCATCGTTGGTCTTGGCGGTCTTGATGTTGAATTTGCGGTATTGCGATTTCTCAAAGCCCTCCGCACTGGCAACCACCATCGCGCCCAACGCTTGCGCGCCTTGGATGTGGCTGTTGTCGTACACTTCGATACGCTCTGGCGGCTCACCCAGTTCAAGAAATTCGGCCAACTCGCGGTGAGTCCTTGCCTTCGTCCCCGTCTCCGCCAACCTGCGTTCCAACGCTTCGGCGGCGTTGCGGGTTGCTTGGGCCAAAAGTTTGCGCCGGTCGCCGCGCTGGGGGATCGTCAATGTGACCTTCTTCTCGGCCACTTCGCTCAATGCCGCCTCAATCAAAGCGCGCTCCCCCATCTCTCGATCGACCAAGACCAAGGGCGGTGGCGGCACTTCTTCGTAAAATTGCAGCATGACATTGGAGAGGACCTGATCCTCCTCCACGTCTTTTGTATGCGTCGGGAAAAAGGCGCGATGGCCCCAATTTTGCCCGCCGCGGATAAAAAACGCCTGCACCCCAATATGCCCGCCCTTTGACGCCAAAGCGAAGACGTCGGCATCGCCCACACCGCTTGCGTTGATGGCCTGCGACCCTTGAATAAATGTCGCCGCGCGCAATCGATCGCGCAGGATTGCTGCGGTTTCGAAATCCAAATCCTCGGCTGCCTTGGCCATTTGCCTTTCCAGATCAGCCTGAACTTTGCCCGATTTTCCGGCGAGGAAATCCTTCGACTGCTTCACCAGTCCATCGTAATCTTCCTCTGAAATCCGCCCCACACATGGCGCCGAACACCGCTTGATTTGATACAGCAAACAGGGTCGGTCGCGGTTGTTGAAAAAGCTGTCAGTACAGGACCTTAAAAGGAACAACTTCTGCAGCGCGTTAAGTGTCGTGTTCACACTGCCGGCACTAGCGAAGGGACCGTAATAGTTTCCTTTTGCGCGGCGCGCGCCGCGATGTTTATGGATCCGAGGAAAGGCATGATCCCCGCGTAGTAGGATGAAAGGAAAACTCTTATCATCACGAAGCAACACATTGAAAGCAGGACGAAACCGCTTAATCAATTGCGCTTCAAGCAGCAGCGCTTCGGCCTCGGAATTGGTGGTTATGATTTCCATGCTGCGGCATTGACTCACCATCCGCAACAATCGCTGGGTCAACCCGGCAACCTGAGTGTAATTTGCCACCCGTGCCTTTAGGCTGCGCGCCTTGCCCACGTACAAAACGTCGCCGCGCGTATCGAGCATCCGGTAAACGCCCGGAACGGGCTTAAGGGTTTTGACAACTTCACGAATGGCCTCAACGCCAGCATCCAAATTCGGCTGCGCGCTTGCCACAGTGTACGCCGCACGGCTTTCGTTAAAACGATCCGCCGCATCGGGGCCATTGGGTGGCGTATCGGGTCTTCCAGCCGGAGTTTTGGACATGACCCACAGATAGGGATTTCATGGCCACATTGGCAATGCGCGCCATCACGACTATCGGCAGCTGCATGCAAAAATATGATGTCATTATTTTGGGCGCCGGGGCCGCGGGTCTCATGTGCGCTGCGCAAGCGGCAAAACGCGGGCTCAATGTCGCCGTTCTTGAAAAGGCGGAAAAGCCGGGAAAGAAAATCCTGATTTCAGGCGGCGGGCGCTGCAACTTTACCAACATCGGAACCACGCCCAGCAATTTCTTGTCGGCCAATCCCCATTTCGCAAAGTCCGCCCTCGCCCGGTATCGCCCCCGCGACTTTCTGGCCTTGATCGAGAAGCACGGCATCGAATGGCATGAGAAAACTCTGGGCCAATTGTTTTGCGACGGTTCGGCCAAGCAAATCGTTCAATTGCTTTTGGATGAGTGCAACGACGCTTTGGGCAAAGTCGATGTGATTTGCGATGCTGAAGTGACCGAAGTGGTCAAAGACGGCCCCGCAAACGGCAACGGCACTTTTGGTTTGATCGCCAATGGCGCAAGCTATTCCGCACCAGCGATCGTGATTGCCACTGGGGGTCCATCGATCCCTAAGATGGGCGCCACGGGCTTTGCCTATGATCTGGCAAGACAATTCGGATTAAAAGTCGTGGAACCGCGCCCGGCTCTAGTCCCTCTAACATTGGGTGAGGACGACGTTCTATTCCGCGAATTGTCCGGCGTCTCCGCGCCAGTTCGCGCCCGTGCGGGGTCGGGCAAGGTCAAAGGCAGTTTCGATGAGGCGGCCTTGTTCACGCATAAGGGGCTTTCCGGCCCAGCGATCCTGCAAATATCATCATATTGGCGGCACGGAGAGGATATTGGCATAGCCTTCCTGCCGCATTCCGATCCCGATTGGTTGATCCAAATGAAGCGCGATCACCCCCGCGCCGGCCTGCGTAAGGCGTTGTCCGAACATTTGCCCGACCGATTGGCAGATGCCCTTTCGATGAAGTTGGCCTCGACCTTGGGGATCACCACCGAATTTGGAAATGTTCCCGACAAAATCTTGCGCGCAGCGGCGGCGCAATTGGCGGATTGGCGATTCCGGCCCAACGGAACGGAGGGGTTCGCAAAGGCCGAAGTCACCATTGGCGGCATCTCGACCACCGATCTGTCTAGTCAAACAATGGAAGCGAAATCGGTTCCAGGCCTTTTCGCCATTGGCGAGGCCGTTGATGTCACGGGCTGGCTGGGTGGGTACAATTTCCAATGGGCATGGGCCAGCGGGGTCGCGGCCGGTTCAGCATGCGCCGAGACATTCGGATAAAGGCAATCGGCGCTTTTGCCCGCTCAAAGCACGCCCAACGCTCGGCGCCACTTACGCTTGCGTTACCTTGTCATGATGGAAAATCCTGCTTAGGCCAGTGGTAATTGGCCCAATGCGGGCCGTAACTGTTGATCGTCAACAGTGTATTAGGAGAGACCTTTGCGCCAATTGCAAGGTATGGATTCATCGTTTGTTGCGATGGAATCGCCGAATTCACCGATGCATATCGGCAGCGTGCTGATCTACAACCCTGCAACAGCGCCGGGCGGCTTTGTCCGTTTCAAAGATATCCTGCAATTCATTGAATCGCGGATGCAATTGTCAAAAACCATGCGGCAACGATTGGTTCGGGTCCCCTTTGATTTGGACTTTCCATATTGGATTGAAGATCCTAATTTCGATCTGGAATATCATGTCAGGCACGTTGCCTTGCCCAAACCGGGTGATTGGCGGCAGTTGTGTATTCAAGCGGCTCGCGTCCATGCACGGCCGCTCGATCTAAATCGCCCACCTTGGGAATTCACCGTGGTCGAAGGGCTCGACAATGTGCGCGATTATCCACCGGGATGTTTTGCCTTTGTGACGAAGGTTCATCACGCCGCAATTGATGGGATGAGCGGCATCGATTTGATGGAAGCGCTGCACACAGTCACACCCAGCACTGCGCCGCCCAACGCGCCCGATACGTGGAAACCGGAAAAAGTGCCCGGTCCGATGGAATTGCTGGGTAAATCCTATTTCAACGCAATCCTAAACCCATTGAAACAGGCGCAAGTCGCCGCACAGGCCGTGCCCGGCGTGGCTAGCGCTATCAAAGGCTTGGTTGCGCGCGAATTCAAACTTAGCACCGACATGGTGCCCCCTCGCACCCGGTTTAACCGATCCATTTCGCCACACCGCGTGGTCGAAGGGGTCAGTTTCCCTCTCGCGGATATGAAGGCCATTCGCGCCCTTTTGCCAAAAGCGAAAGTCAACGATGTCGCGATCGCGATCATTGGCGGGGGCCTGCACAAATACCTAAGCAGCAAAGGCGACCTTCCTAAATCGACCATGACCGCCATGGCCCCGATTTCCGTCCGGTCCGACGACGAAAAGGGCGACATGGGCAACCAAGTCGCTGCGATGGTTGCACCATTGGGAACGCATATCGCCGATCCGCAAGAGCGGTTGGAATATGTCTATGGTCAAACCAGCAATTCCAAGGCGATGACCAACGCATTGGGCGCACGCACCATGACCGAGGTTAGCAAGGTCAATCCGCTGTTCTACATGGCGTTGGGCGCCCAATTGTTCAGCCGTGTTAGCCTCGCACACAAAGTCGCGATGCCGTTCAACACGGTTGTCACCAATGTTCCCGGACCGCCTGTTCATATCTATTCGTCGGGCGCGCGGATGGAAAGCATGGCGCTTTCACTAATCTGCCTAACCGATGGATTGGGTCTTGCGCATGTCGTGCAATCCTATGTCGACGAAGCCTATATCAGCTTCACAGCATGCCGTGACATCATGCCCGATCCGGAATTCTACTCGCAATGCCTTCAGGACAGTTTTGACGAATTGTTGGCAGCATCGAAATCTGTCGGTGATGCACCGTCAACGGCAAAGGGTAAGGCGACATCAACAACGGCGGCAACGGCCAAGAAGGCACCAGCCCGCAAAACTGCGCCGGCCAAGACCACCACGCGCAAGCCGGCCGCTAAAAAGGCCGAAACAAAGGCCCCGGCCAAACGCAAACCGCGCGCAGCAACAAAGAAAACGATGACCAGTAAGAAAACTGGCGCGAGTCCTCAGGAGAGCAAATAATGGCGAGCATCGCACCACTATCCGGCCAACCCATGGCGGGAAGCATCGTTGTCGATGACGGCAAAGGCGGTCGGCAGAAACCCACGCGTATCGCGACCCCGCCCAATCGTTTTTGGACTTGGTCAGAAGGGCGCGCGATGTTCGAATTCGCGTCGTTTTACGCGATGCGTCCTTTGCTATCGACCCTACCAAAGGGTGATGGCCATCCGGTCCTTACATTGCCTGGTTTCATGGCGACCAATTCGTCCACCCGCCCAATGCGGGGCCTGCTGAAACAACTGGGCTACGATGCACATGGCTGGAATTCTGGTCGCAATGTCCGGGTCAACGAAGAACTGATCGGCAAACTAGAAGAGCAGATCAATCGCCTAGCCGATGACAGCGGACGCAAAGTGTCGCTTGTCGGGTGGAGTTTGGGCGGCGTCTTGGCCCGCGAACTGGCCAAACTGGTTCCAGAAAAAGTGCGGATCGTTGTCAGCCTTGGCAGCCCGATTAGCGATGATCGCGGACACACCAACGCCGCGCGTTTGTTCAAATTCTTCAACGGCGAAGAACCCGAAAGCTTGCGTGATGGTCAATTCCGAGGCCTAGACATCGCGCCGCCGGTTCCAACGACATCGATCCTAACAAAGACCGATGGCGTCGTGCACTGGCGCGGCAGCGTGCAAGATCCGCACAAGACCAACGGCCACCCCAGCGAGAACATCGCCGTTTATGCCAGCCATTGCGGCCTCGGTGTCAACCCAAGCGTGATGATCGCATTGGCGGATAGGTTGGCGCAAAAAGAGGGCGAATGGGCGCCGTTTGAAGCCAAACCGGGGCAACAGCTGTTGTTCCCCAAATTTGACATGACCTAATTTTAGGATGCGGTGTCTGAATCAGGCACCGCTTAGAAAAGCTTGCGCACATCGACCCCGATAAAGCGCCCGACCGGATCGACTAGGAATGGTTGGTAGTTGATCGGGGTGTCCCCATTCGCATCCACAATCCGTCGTTGCGCATCGAACACATTGTCCGCGCGCAAGCTGATCCGCAGGTTTTTCAACACGCCATCGTCGCGTCCAACCAATTGACCGATTTCAGCAAAGACTCGCAGGTCAAACGTCGCCAAATCGTCAAAGAAAATGTCGTTGGCCCCTGCCGACCCATCCAATCGCGTTGATCCGGTGTAACGAGCCGAAAGTCGCATTCCCACACCTTGGCCGAAAATACCCGCCTCCACTCGAGAGGAATGGCGCGGCTGACCAAATACGCCTGTCGCTTGCCCGTCCAATTGATCGAGCGGGTCCAGACCCGGTGCGATCAGAATTTCATTGGCCAATTCAACCGTGTGGTTGGCCGAAACAAAGTAACGGAAGCCCGGGAAACTGCGCCGGGCGAGCGGGTTGAAACCGGGTGGAGGACCACCGGCGGATTGTGCTGGCGTGCCGCTCCCTTGAGCGGTCCCTCCTTCACCGCCATTCTCGGTGCTGCACAGGCGGCCCCGCATGCGGACAATCCTTTCATCGGAAACATTGCCATCGGCGTCGCGCAGACGCCCAATCATCCTTTGTCCACCTGCAAGATCAAATCCGGGAAGTTCATCCGAAACGTCCTCGCCGGCATCGATCCGCGCGATCAAGTTCTTGATCCGGACCACTCCATCATCGGCGCAGGCAATGGTGCGGAACGCAGCAAAGACGGCCCCACCGGGGCCGTTACGTGGTCCTTGACGGCCACGTGGCCCTCTCGCTTCGCCGTCGGCTCCATTGGTGCGGCGCGCGCCTCTGCCCCCTGCTGCATCGGAACCCGCCCCATCGGCCGAAGGGTCAAAGCGACAGATCCGTTCACGCACACGCGCCAGCCGCACTGGATCGACGGTGCCGTCATCGGCCCGTACGCGCGCCAAAAGTCGATCAAATCGCTGCGCATCAAACCCCGGTATCGTCGCCGATAGATCTTCGCCATTTGCGTTTGCTTCGATTAGACGGGTTAGGACATCCATCCCGTCATCGGCGCAAATGCGGGTCCGGAACTCCATAAACGCGGCGCGCTGTTCGGCGCTTGGAGGTCCGCCTTCGCGTGTAGGGGGACCGCTAGGACGCCCTTCGCCGGACTGCGCAGCTCGCGGACTTCCGCCTCCGCTACGCGCCGCGCCGCCCCTGCCCCGTCCGCCGCCTCTGCCGCCGCGTTGGTTTGATTGGTCACCGGCGCCGATTGTGCCCCGGAAGAATAGCCCGAAATTGATCCGTTCTGCGCGGGTTTCGGCGAAAGTGACGAACCGGCGATCGATCGCGGTCAATGTGCCTGAGGCATCGCGGGTGATGCGATCAGGAAAGGCCGCTTCGATATCCGCGGTCACGGTGGGAAAGCCGCGCGTAACATCGTCCGATCGGTTGCGCACATATTCCACGGTGAATCGTGCGCCGTCCCAAAAGGGCAGTTGCCAATTCGCTGCAAACTTCCAGTCGCGCTGCGTTTCGGCCAACAGGTCCGGATTGCCCCCGGTTGTCACCGTCGCCAGCACCGTTTCGCCGTTCACAAAATCAAAAACCGGAACATTGAGGAATTCCACCACTGGATTGCCCAGCGACGTCAGGCTCGGCGCAACATCACGCGTGATGTAGGTCGCGGATAGATCGAGCTTATCGAACGGCTTCCAATTCAATCCGACCGTGTAATCGCCCAATGTGCCAAAGTCGGAAAGGTGCTCCAGCCCAATTTGCGCATTCACCGTGACACTGCCCAGCGCATCGGCGAAACCAGTCCGGCGGCTTGTGATTGGGACCACTAAATTCGCCCCAGTGGTCAAAGAACCACGCGTCAAATCCACAGGCACCGTGTTGCGCGTGTCCGAGCTTTCTAAATTCGTCCAATTGTAGCCCACGTCGAATGTCGCCAACACTTCACCGCCGGGCAATTCGGCAACGGGCCCACGCAATGTGGACAATGAACTGGCGGATATCGTGCGAGTAAGTGCGGTATCAAAGTCGGCATCGGCGGTGCCATCCAACGCGTTGGGTAAATCCCCATCCAACGCCAAATCGCCTGACAATGCGTCGGCTATTAAATCGGTCGTATCAAACCGCCGATCGAATTCCTGCGTCGTCTCAGAAAGACTGGCGTTAAAAGTGCTGGTCAATCGAAAGGCATTGATCGGTTTCGTGAGCGAGCCAGACGTTGAAAACGTGTCGGTAGACCCGCGCTGCTCCAATGGCGTTTCTTCGCCGAATGTGCGCAACACGCTCTCACCGACGGGGTCGGTCAACACTACGGTGTTCAACCCTTGTAACGTGCGGAAATCATTGCGTGCGTAATTCGCGTTTGCGGAGAGTGATACGCCGCTATCGATGATCGCTTTGGCCCAACTAATGTTCCCTTCGAGCGATCGCGTATCGCCCACAAGGCTTCGAAACGGTGCCTGATCTGGGTCGCCAGCCACATCGGAAACGGACCCAGGCGTTTGGATGATGGAGCGTTCATCCTCCGTCAAAAACGACGTGTCGCTCGCCTCCAAATTGACGTTGATGCGCGCGCCATTGGCGATTTGAAGATAGCCAAATTCTTGTTCGCGTTGATGATAACCACCGCGTGATGGACCTTCGAATTCAAATTCGGCCTCCGCATTGCGGTAATTGTCTTTCAAGATGAGGTTGATGACCCGACGATCGGGCGCAAATCCGAAACGTTGGGCGACTTCTTCTGGAAAGACTTCCAATCTTTCGAGAGCCTCTGGCGGGTAATTGGCGAATTCGCGAAACGACCCGACGCGTATACCGTTGATCAAAATGATCGGACGTCCGCCGCCCCGCCCACGGTTCGATCCGGTTTGATTGGTTATTTGGGTGATCAGGTCGGCGATCGATGTGACGCCCTCTGCGGCAATCTCCGCCTCACCCAGTTCGAGGATGGGGTCTTGCTCCACATCCAATTGCCCCCGCAAACGGCGCCCCTCAACCACAATACCAGAACCGGTCCCAATTTGCGTTTCGGCCTCTGGTGGTGTGTTGGAACGCGCTGGGGTCGTTCCGCCTTGGTCGGGACTTCCTTCGCCCGAGGCACCACCATCTTGTGCAAAAGCAGGCATCGCCATCGTCCCGGCGAACGCCGCACCCGCCAGCAATCTGGCTGCTATGGTAGATTTCGCGGGTCTTCTACGCTGAGAGGCGGATTTGGCAATCAAGCTTTTGTCGAGGGGAAAGAGGGTCATGAGGCGCCCTTTTGAGCGGAATTGAAAAACGCGCAAGCCCATGAATTGTATCGGCTTGCACCAGAGTGAAATTGGCAGCCGGAATCTGGACACATGCGGCTCGGGGTGACCGTGTGCGCAGAAAGGCGCCGATAGTGTTGCGCAACGGTTGCACAGCCCGTGATCCAAACGCGTCCGCTGCCAACCCATTGCCGCACCTTAACGCTCGGGCTTCCCTTTTGTTCTCACCATCGCTAAACGGCGCGCGTAGTTTACGTATTAGACCGGCGCAGTTTTTGCCCGGCAGCCCTATTTTTGAAGGAATACCATGGCCAAAGAAGAACTTCTCGAAATGCGCGGGCGCGTCGTCGAGCTGCTGCCCAATGCGATGTTTCGGGTGGAGCTTGAAAACGGCCATGAAGTGTTGGGCCACACGGCGGGCAAAATGCGCAAAAACCGCATCCGTGTGTTGGTCGGCGACGAAGTGTTGTGCGAATTGACCCCGTATGACCTTACCAAAGCGCGTATCACCTACCGATTTATGCCGGGCCGCGGTGGTCCGGGCCAAGGCCCTGGCCCCGCTTAAGGGCTTGGGCTTAAAATCGAGAATTTTCCGGTTTGAGCACGCCTCATCTTACATTGGCATCCGCGTCGCCGCGTCGGCGCGACTTGATTGAACGATTGGGCCTAACGCCCGATGCCATCACACCTGCGGATATTGATGAGACCCCTCTGAAAGATGAGCGGCCGCGCGATTACGCCCTGCGAATGGGGCGCGAAAAAGCGGAGGCTGTTGGTGCTTCGGCGGGCTTTGTTCTTGCTGGGGACACCGTCGTGGCCGCCGGACGACGAATTTTGCCAAAGACCGAGACCGAGGTGGAGGCACACAAATGCCTCACTTTGCTTTCCGGCAGGCGTCACACCGTCCTTTCCAGCGTGGTTCTGCGCGCGCCCGACGGCACGTTGCGCGAACGGTTAAATGAAAATATTGTGCGCTTCAAAAGCCTCTCTCACGAAGAAATCGCCCATTATCTCGCCAGCGACGAGTGGCGCGGAAAAGCCGGTGGCTACGCCATTCAAGGGGCCGCCGAAGGTTTGATCCAATGGATCAAGGGCAGTCATTCCGGCGTGATGGGCCTCCCTTTGTATGAGACGCGCGCTCTGTTAAAATCGGCGGGATTCCAAATTGGCTAGGCCCAGCCCTGAATGGTTGATCGAACGCGGTGTTGGTGAAGACCGCGCGATGTTGATTGACGGGGATGAAGTTGTTGCCGCCAAGATCCATTGGCCCGGTGAATTGTACGCCGGACAATTGGCCAAAGGGGTCTTAGTTTCAAAGGCGAGCGGCGCCAATCGCGGCACAGCGCGGCTGGATAACGGCGCCGAATTGCTCGTCTCTCGCCTGCCGCGCGACGTGACAGAGGGCGCAACCGTCACGTTTCAAGTCACCCGCGCCGCTATTGCGGAACGTGGACGGTTTAAGATGGCACAGGGGCGTTGTGTGCGGCCCGCTGAAATGGACAAAGCCATTGCGCAAGACGCCGGACCATTGCCCCAAGGCAAAGAGGTCACGCGTTTTCCATCGGGTCTTTGGGAGGAGGTGTGGTTCGCCGCGAGCGAGGCCGCCTTGCCCTTTACCGGCGGCCAATTGGTTATCGACGCGGTGCCCGCCATGACGTTGATCGACATTGATTGTTCGTGGCCCGAAGAAGCGTATCACAATGCCATCCCCACCATCGCACGAGGATTGCGATGGTTCGACATTGGCGGCAATATCGGCATCGATTTCCCTACGATCGTCGATAAACGCGATCGGAAGGCTTACGATGCCCGCTTGGCGGAATGCCTTGACGGTTGGTCGCATGAAAGCACCGCGATGAACGGCTTTGGCTTTGTCCAATTGGTCGCGCGGTTGAATGGCCCTTCGCTGCTCCATCGTTTTGCGACATCGCGAACGGCGACATGCGCACGCGCCGCCATGCGTGCTGCCGAACGGGTCGAAGGGGCAGGCGAAACTTTGCTCATCGTGAACCCTGCGATCAAATCCAAGATAAAGCCTGAATGGTTGGATGAATTGCGCCGGCGTACGGGAAGAGAAGTGCGAATAGAGGTCGATCCCGGCCTTGCACTCGAAGCACCACATGCGCAGATTGTTAGCCTATGACCGCCAAAAACCGCCCCTGCCCAATCTGTAAGAAGTCGCGATCGCCGGATCATTCGCCCTTCTGTTCTCAGCGTTGTCGAGACCGGGATTTGGCCAAATGGTTTGGCGATGGTTACGCCGTTCCCGGCGATCCAGCGAGCCCAGATGACATCGCAAAAAGCGATTGGGATCGACAGGATTAGGAAAGTTGAGCATTTCCCACTTGCCAAGAATCAATCCCTTCGCCATAGCGCCGCTCTCATTTGCTCGCCCGGATCGGCATAACCGCCAATTCGACGCCGCAGCGAATGCCCGGGTAGCTCAGGGGTAGAGCAGCGGATTGAAAATCCGCGTGTCGGTGGTTCGATTCCGCCCCCGGGCACCATTCGTTTAGCGTGCGTATTTTGGCGATAGAGGGGTTACCGATCATGTCCCGCCGCCGCCAAATCTACGAAGGCAAAGCCAAAGTCCTTTACGAAGGTCCCGAACCGGGCACGATCATCCAATATTTCAAAGATGATGCCACCGCGTTTAACGCGGAGAAAAAGGGCACCATCAACGGCAAAGGCGTGATCAACAACCGGATCAGCGAACACGTCTTCACGCGCCTTGCCCATATCGGCATCCCCACGCATTTCATACGTCGTTTGAATATGCGCGAACAATTGGTGCGTCAGGTTGAGATCATTCCGATCGAGGTCGTGTTGCGCAATGTCGCCGCGGGTTCGATCTGCAAACGGTTGGGTTTGGAAGAAGGCGAACCACTGCCCCACACCCTGATCGAATATTACTACAAAGACGATGCGTTGGGCGATCCCTTGATCGCAGAAGAACACATTGCGTGTTTCAATTGGGCCAGCAACGAGGAGATGCACGACATTTCTTCGATGGCGATCCGCATCAATGATTTCCTTTGCGGCATGTTCGCCGGGATCGATATCCGCCTTGTCGATTTCAAACTCGAATTTGGTCGGCTGTTTGATGGCGATTACAGCCGCGTCATTCTGGCCGATGAAATCAGCCCAGATGGATGCCGGTTGTGGGACATGAAATCGGGCGAAAAGCTGGATAAAGACCGGTTCCGTCGCGATCTTGGTGGCGAAGAAGAAGCCTATCGCGAAGTCGCTCGACGGCTTGGCCTTATGCACGACGAAGACAACGGTCCGGGCGAAGTGCTCGACCTGTCTAGCCATCGCTCTCGCCTGCGCGGTACGCCGCCTGTTAAAAAGTAATCACTGATCATCGGGCTGTCGCCGGTTTAATTCTGGACGAACGCCCCCTTTGATATATCCTGCCCCACGTCGATTACATGTCGCACGAATGGGGGAGCGGTGATGACATCCGTAAAACTGGCAACAGACGCCGCTGGGCTCGTGCAATCACGCGCGCCAGCGTTCGGCGAATGTTTCCAAAAGCCACGCCTAGACAGGCTGAAACGGGCTTTGGCCGGGTTAATTCTGACCGCGGCTCTCTCCCTGCTCTTCAACGGTACGGCGTCGGCGCGAAACGTTGCGCTGGTTATCGCCAATTCCACATATGAAAACACATCCCAACTCGCCAATCCCAGCCGCGATGCGCGATTGATCTCTGGTGCGCTGGAAAGCGCGGGTTTTGATACAGTCGAGCTGGCCGAAAACCTGGATCAAGCCGACTTCCTCGCTCGCCTGCGCGAATTCCGCGAAAAGGCCGACGGGGCCGATGCGGCCTTGGTCTATTATGCCGGACACGGGGTCGAAAGTTCCGGCATCAATTGGTTGTTGCCGGTTGATGCGACGCTGGATTCCGAACGAGACATGCCTTTCGAAGCGGTCGAACTGGGTCGCATTCTCGACACACTTGAAGGCGCAAAACTCAGGATCGCGATCCTTGATGCGTGCCGCAACAATCCGTTCTCCAACCGCTGGCAGGGAGAAAACCGTTCCGTTTCGCGCGGGCTAGCCCCGTTGGAAGTTGACGATATGTTGGTGATCTATGCCGCTGCACCCGGTGCCTTTGCCTATGATGGTGCAGACGGCAATTCGCCATTTGCTTTGGCATTGGCCCGGCGCATCGTTCAGCCCGGATTGCCGGTACAAATGTTGGGCGGGATGGTCCGCGACGATGTTTTGTCTGCGACGGAGGGGGATCAAAGGCCTTTTATCTCGGCATCGATGACGGGTCGCCCTTTATTCTTGGTCGATGGGCCCGATGAAGCGATGGCGTGGCTGTCGGAATTGTACGTCGAAGATGATGCAGCGCCCGCGCCCTGTTCCGACTGCACCATTGAAAGCCCACCAACACAATCGCGATCAGTGGATTTTGTACGCGTGGTCGACACACTCGACACGATCCGCGATGTCGCCGGCGAAACAACCAGTGGTCTGGACGATCACACTTGGTTGGAGGCCGTTCAAGCGGACACAGTCAGCGCCTATCGCGCGTATCTGGAACGATATCCAGACGGGGCCTATGCGTCCTTTGCGCAGATCAACATCGCGCAATTGTTGGACCCCAACGCCACCGGGGGCGACATTGATAGCGAAAAGCCGTGGCTTATCTCACTCGGTGCGGCTTTGCCCAATCGATACGCGGTGGATATCGGAACGCCTTTGCCGATCGATGGCATTTGGCGCATATCCAGCAACAATAAGAGATTGCGGATTGAACGAGGACGCGCATTCGCAGTTGATGGTTGGAACCACGTTCTACTTTTCCGGGTCGAACCCGACCAAGTTACGATGACCAACATCCGTGAGGATGAACCCGGCACGTATTTGGGCCGCGACATCTTGTTAAGCGGGGACGCTGAAATGCGCCTGCGCAGCGACGGCAATCTTGATGTTACCGTCGGAACATTCCCTTTCCCCGCCAAATTTGTGTTGATCAGAGTGGCGTTGGATGATCCCAATGCCGCTTTAGACATTCCCGATGAATAACCGCGTTCATCTTCTGTATTTCAATGGGTTATAAAACATTTCATATGTCCAAGCTTTCCAATTTCCCAATCGGCCCAATTTCCGTTCGCATCCTTTATGCAGCGACATTGATTGCCCTGCCCAACGTCGCTTTGACCCACAGCCTTGCCGCGCAAGAGAGTGAAGCGGAGGCAGCCATTGCCGAAAACGGTGACGCAACTGCGCAAGCGCCGACTTGGTATTTTGAAGAAAGCGATATCCCGGTTGATCCGGGCTACACATTTGGCGTGCTCGAAAACGGTATGCGCTATGTCCTGCGCGAGAACGCGACGCCGGAAGGGACCGCGTTGGTTCGGATGCGCATTGACTCGGGTTCGCTGGACGAAACCGCGGATGAGCGCGGCCTTTCGCATTTCCTCGAACATATGGCGTTCAACGGATCGGCCGGTATTCCCGAAGGCGAAATGGTCGCCTTATTGGAACGAGAGGGATTGGCCTTTGGTGCCGACACCAACGCATCGACCGGTTTAAACGCGATCACCTATATGTTGAACTTGCCCCGCAATGACGAAGAATTGTTGGGGACCGCGTTGATGTTGATGCGTGAAACGGCCAGCGAATTGACCATCGCCCAAGACGCGGTGGATCGCGAACGCGGCGTTGTTTTGGCCGAACGCCGCGACCGGCGCGGATTTGCGCAACGCGCGCGCGAAGACGGCATGGAATTCACTGCTCCCGGTGCCCGTTTCATCGAACGGTTGCCAATTGGAACGCTCGAAAGCCTTGAGACGGCGAGTGCGGAGCAATTGCGTGGTCTGTATGAACGGACCTACACGCCGCGCAACACTGTCCTTGTCATCGTGGGCGATATCCCTGTCCCTGTGATGGAAGCTGCCATCCGCGAGCGTTTCTCCGATTGGACTGGCCCCGAAGCCCCAGAAGATCCGATAACGGGGCCCATTGATCCAACCCGGCAAGGATTGACCGACATCTACCTCGACCCGGCTTTGTCGGAAAGCGTTTCCATATCTGTGTTGGGCGAATGGATCGATGTTCCTGACACATTGACCAATCGCCAAGACGCATTGTTGCGCGGCGTTGGCTTTGGCATCATTTCACGCCGGTTGAGCCGTTTGGCGCGCGGCGAAGACGCTCCGTTTCGCCGCGCGGGCTACGGCGGGTCGAACCTGTTCGAAGACGCCCGCTCTTTCAGCATCAACATCTCAAGCGAAGACGGCAAATGGCGCGATGGCGTGTTGGCCGCCGTACGCGAAGTCAATCAAGCGCTGACCTACGGATTCACTCAGGCCGAAGTGGACGAACAAATCGCCAATATTCGCACCAGCATTGAAAACCGTGTCGCAGGCGCAGAAACGCGCAGCAATGGCGGATTTGCCAATGCCGCTTTGAACCTGGTGGCCAATGATGTGGTGCCCACTGTTCCCGAATTTCAATTGGAATTGTTCAACGCGGTCCTCCCCTCAATCACACCCGATGCCGTTCACACGGCGGTGGTGGAGCGGGCGCTGCCTTTCAACGATCCTGACAAACAACCCTTGATCCGGTTTCAGGGGCGCACCGCGCCCGAAGGCGGCGAGGAAGGCTTACGCGCCGCATTTGATGCCGCAATGGCTCTTCCGATTGCTGCACCCTTGGACACGGGATCGGTTGCGTTTGCCTACACCGATTTCGGCCTCGCTGGCTCGATCGTGTCAGACACCACAGAGGAACGGCTCGGCTTTCGCTACATCACCTTTGCCAATGGCGTTCGCCTAACCTTGAAAAAGACCGACATCCGCGAAGACCGGATCAGTTTCCGAATGTCGGTCGATGGCGGATCCTTGTTGAACACGCGCGATGATCCATTGCGCACATACTTGATCGGGTCGGTGCCATCGGGCGGCTTGGGACAACACAGCGCCGATGAATTGCAAAGCGTTTTGGCCGGTCGCAGCGTTGGCGTCCGGCTATCGAATGCGCCGGATGTCTTTAGCTTTACAGGCGGCACGACGCCGCGCGATCTCACGTTGCAAATGCAGCTTTTGACGGCGGGCCTTACCGATCCGGGATATCGACGCGAAGGATTGGAACGCTTCCGCCAAGGGATAGACAATTTCTTCGAAACGCTGCGTTCAACACCTGGCCGGGCATACGGTACGCAAGCCGGTGCAA
Source organism: Erythrobacter sp. Alg231-14 (assembly GCF_900149685.1). NCBI lineage: Bacteria > Pseudomonadati > Pseudomonadota > Alphaproteobacteria > Sphingomonadales > Erythrobacteraceae > Erythrobacter > Erythrobacter sp. Alg231-14. The sequence goes on from NZ_LT702999.1 coordinate 43,699, forward strand.
TCCTTTCCGGCGGCGATCCTCGCTTCTCTCTACAAACCCGCGACGAATTTTACGCGCTGGATTACGAAAAATTGGAAGCGGCAATTGGCGATCGCTGGGCAAACGGAGCGATTGAGATCGCTCTGGTCGGAGACTTTGAAGAGGACGACGCCATCGCCGCGGTTGCGCAAACCATCGGCGCGCTGCCATCGCGAGAGTCCGAATTCCTCCCCCGAACACAGGAACGGATACGCGCCTTCACCTCGGATCGCGGAGAGCACATTTTGCGTCACCAAGGCGAAGCGGATCAAGCGTTGGTCCGCTTGGTTTGGCCCACGACCGATGACAGTGATTTCGCCAAAGCAATGCGCGTCTCTTTGCTCGCTCGGGTGTTTCAAATTCAGCTAACCGATCGGCTCCGTGAGGAATTGGGTCAGGCTTATTCACCGCGCGCATCCAGTTCGATGAGCCGCATCTATCCCGACTATGGCAGCTTTACTGTCTCTGCATCTGTTGATGTCGATCAGGTTGGGCCGACACGCGACGCGATTGCCGCATTGGTTGATGAAATTCGGAATGAACCGATTGATCCAGACGTCATCGATCGGGCACGTGCGCCCTTGCTGGAGGCGTATGACAACGCGCTCAAATCGTTGGGCGGATGGATGGGCCTTGCCGATAGGGTCCAAAGCGAAGGCGATCGATTGGAACGATGGTTCATCGGCCCTGACATGCTGCGTTCTATCACCGCCGATGATATTCAAGGCGAAGCCCAACAATATCTCTCTATCGACAGCGCCGTCCAATTTTTGGTGCTGCCCGAAGAAAGCGACAATGAGGACCAAGAAGGCGGAGAGCAAACGGCTCCTTGATTGGAGACGTCATTTTTTGCCAACGAAGCCGTTGATTGCTGGCCCTTAGGCAATTGCGCCTTGGGCGGCATCCGTTATAGGCGTGATCCAGAACATCACCGGGCGTTACCGCCCCAATCAATCGCAGGACACGCTTTCATGAAAGTTCGCATTCTCGTCCGTCTCAAACCCGGCGTCCTCGACCCTCAGGGGCGCGCCGTGCACCATTCGCTCGACAGTTTGGGTTTTGATGGTGTCGATGATGTTCGGATAGGTCGCATGATCGAGATGGATGTCGCCGACAACACCAGCGACGACGCGCTCAACCAAATGTGCGAAAAATTGCTTGCGAATGTGGTGATCGAAGATTTTGCGATTGAAAAACTAACCAACGAAACGGAAGCAGCCTAATGAGCTTTCGCGCCGCAGTCGTCACCTTCCCCGGGTCCAATTGCGATCGTGATATGGCGGTCGCAATTGAAGCCGTTTCAGGACAGCCCGCTTTGCGTGTTTGGCATGGCGATGCCGACTTGCCAGACAATCTAGATTTTATCGCACTTCCGGGCGGATTTTCTTATGGCGATTACCTGCGCTCCGGTGCGATGGCCGCCAAAAGCCCCATTCTTCGCGCGGTCGTTGCAGCAGCAGAACGCGGCGTGCCCGTTTTGGGCGTGTGCAACGGGTTTCAGGTTTTAACAGAGAGCGGGTTGTTGCCCGGTGCGTTGATGCGCAATGCCGGTCAAACTTTCGTATGCCGGACGGTCGATCTTACGGTTGAGAACAACCAATCCTTGTTCACATCGGGGTTCGATCAGGGCGAAAAACTGCGTGTCCCGGTTGCGCATCATGATGGCAATTACTTCGCCGACGATGCGACATTGGCGGCGCTTGAAGGCGACAATCGCATCGCGTTCCGATACGCGGTCAATCCCAATGGATCGCTGCGTGACATTGCGGGTGTTTTGAGCGCCAATGGCCGTGTCTTGGGCATGATGCCCCATCCAGAACGCGCGATTGAACCCGCTGCCCATGCTTCGATGGGTGGATCGGATGGTCGCCGTGTGTTTGAGAACGTGATCGCCAACCTCGTAGCGGCATAAATCAACGCCACTTCGATCGATCTAGAAGCAATCGCCTCTTAAGCGATTTTGCGCAGCGCGGCTTTTCCGTTTGAGAACAGGCGCAACGCTTCTTCGCTGGACATTGGGCGACCAAAATAGAAGCCTTGGATCTTGTCACAGCCCAAATTACGGATCAGCTCCGCTTCATCCGCATCCTCGACACCTTCGGCCGTGGTTGTCATGTTCATGCTTTTCGCCATGGCGACAACCGCGTTGATGATCGCAAGGCTTTCATTGCTGCCCTGACCGGCGCCTTGGACAAAGCTTCGATCGACTTTGATCGTTGAGAATCGAAGTTTGCGCAGGTAGCCGAGCGACGAATATCCTGTCCCAAAGTCATCCAGCGCGATCGAACAGCCAAGCGCCATAGCTTGTTCCAAGGCATTGCGGGCGATGGTCGCGTCGCGCAGGAAGATGCTCTCGGTCACTTCAATCTCAAGACGCTCTGGGCGCAGACCGCTGGCGGCAAGGGCATCGACCACTTCCTGATGGAAATCGGGTTCAAGCAATTGCTCAGGCGAGACATTCACATTGACTTTGACGTCTTCGGGCCAGTTGCGCGCCTCATGACATGCTTGACGCAGGACCCATTTGCCGATCGGTACGATTAGACGAGTGTCTTCGGCCAATGGAATGAATTTGCCCGGGCTCACGAAGCCATGATCCGAACTGTTCCAGCGGACAAGTGCTTCGAAACTGACGACTTCTTCGGTACGCGCATCAACGACGGGTTGGTAATGGAGAACGAATTCATCCAATCCCAACGCCTTGCGCAAAGACGCTTCGAGTTGGCGGCGTTCTTCCGCCGATGCATGAAGAACCGGTTCAAACCGGCAATGTTCGCCGCCGCCCGCATCTTTTGCACGGTACAAGGCAAGGTCGGCGTTGCGCATCAATTCTTCGACCGTTTTGCCATCGCGCGGTCCAATTGCTGATCCGACGCTGGCGCCAACGTAAAGCGTTTGATGATCCACCAGATATGGTTCTGACAACGACTTTATCACCTTGTCTGCGAGATTGTGCAGCACGTCGAGATCGCTCGCATCGCGGATCACAATGGCAAATTCATCGCCACCCAATCGCCCAACCATAGCGTTGTCACTCATCAGGGATTCAAGCCGTGCCGAAACCTGGGCCAACATTTTGTCGCCGGTCATATGGCCCAAGGAATCGTTCACCGCCTTAAACCGATCGAGGTCCACCATCAGCAGTGCGCAACGCGTGCGCCAATGCTGTGCGTATTCCAACGCGTCGCCCAACGCTTCGGTAAGCATCAAGCGGTTTGGCAGCGAAGTGAGCGTATCGTAGCGGGCAAGATACGCGATCTTTTCGCTCGACTCGCGCTGTTCCGTCACATCCGAGCCAACGCCGCGGAATCCAACAAACTTGCCGCGTTCGTCGCGGATCGGTGTGCCGGACAATTCCCACCAACGATCAGCGCCATGGATTGAAACTTGGACAATCAAGTTTGAGAAGTTCTCGCGATTGCGCAACCGCTCTGCCAAATCGTGCAAGCTGGCTGGGAAATTGCCGCTTTCCCAATGGGCACCCGCGATCAATTCAAGCAAAGGTTGCCCTTCGACATCACGGTCCGACATATTCAATGCAAATGCAAAGCGCGGGCTAACCGAACGCAAGCGCCGCTGAGGATCAATTTCCCACAGCCAGTCTGCCTCGTTCTCTTCAAATTCTCGTAGAAGCAGTGAGACGACTTCTTCTTTTTCCGCAACGCCGTCCTCGGCAAGTCTAGCGGTCAAATACATGCGTGCGACCTGAACCGTGCCCAGAAACGTCGCGAGGGTGAAAAGAGTAACTGCACCTGCAACAAACCATTGCTGCGTCAAAACCGGCTGCACGATCCCTGCCGCGCCAACGATTGCGGTAAAGATCATAATGCTGATCGGTGACGTGGTGTAGAAATACACCGAACACGCCACCAACAACATTACCACCAGCAACAATGCCATCGCTTCTTCGACAGTGCCCAGCGGGGAAAAGACAACTAGCGGCACCGCCCACAACAGGCCAGAGAAGACTGATGTCGCGGCGTGTTGCCAACGTTCTGAAATCGAAACAGGACGACGATCGGCATCGGCCAACCGGCGATCCACCATCGCGCCGCGAATATGGACAAAGGCAAGCGCGGCGATCCATCCGCCCACCCAAATCGGCCCAGCCGACGCGAGATACATCTGCGCGACGAAAACACTAAGCAATGCGTGGACGTAGGCCCGATTGAACGTCAATTTTGCGAGCGCAGCGTATTGCAGACCACGCAGGCGCGCCCAATCGATATCCCCTTTACTCGACAGACCAAGCACCGCCAGAATTGGCAGATTTTGCTCGATCGACCGTTCGGGGGATGAAGGAGTATCGTTCACAATGCTTGCAGTTAACGCGAAAAGGTTAGTGGCAAGTAAAGCGCGGCGTTATTTTGCCGTCGGAAACCGTATTGTTGCGATAGGAATGTCCTTAGTGTGGTCTTTATTCAACCGTGACAGATTTCGCGAGATTGCGCGGCTGATCCACATCGGTCCCTTTAACCACAGCGACATGATACGCCAACAATTGCACCGGAATCGCGTAAACCAAAGGCGCGATGAGCGGGTGAACAACGGGCATTTCGATAGTCGCAAGGCATCCTTCGCCTGCCTGCTCTAGCCCTTTTGCATCGGAGATAAGCACCACTTTACCGCCCCGCGCGCGGACTTCTTCCATGTTCGACACGGTTTTTTCAAACAAAGGTCCCGATGGTGCGATCACCACGACGGGAACCTCATCATCGATCAGCGCGATCGGCCCGTGCTTCATCTCGCCGCTGGCGTAACCTTCGGCATGTATATAGCTGATTTCTTTAAGTTTTAGGGCGCCCTCTAGCGCCAAAGGAAAATCCTGACCACGGCCAAGGTAGAGCACGTCGCGCGCCGGCGCGATCAAGGGTGCCATAGCAGCGATGTCGTCATCATGATCAAGCGCCGCGTTCAATGCGGCGGGCGCTTCGAGTAAGTGTGCGACAACGTCCTTTTCCTGCTCCCGCGTGAGCTTGCCTTTGACGACCGCCATATTCGCCGCCAGCGCAGCAAGCACCGCCAATTGACAGGTGAACGCTTTGGTTGATGCAACGCCGATTTCGGGGCCTGCGTGGGTAGGCAGTAGCAAATCTGCCTCACGCGCCATCGAACTGGTCGGGACATTCACCACCACGCCAATGGTCTGACCTTCGGCTTTGCAATGGCGCAACGCGGCCAGTGTGTCGGCCGTCTCTCCGCTTTGGGAGATAAACAAAGCGAGGCCGCCTTCTTCAAGAACAGGTTCACGGTAACGGAATTCCGATGCGACATCGATATCGACCGGGACGCGAGCGAATTGTTCGAACCAGTATTTCGCCACAAGACCGGCGTAATACGACGTGCCACACGCGACAATCGTAAGTCGTTTCACCCCCGACAGATCAAAATCAAACTGAGGCAAGGCAACCGAATTGTCCTCTCGGCGCAAATATGACGAAAGAGTTTGCGCAACAACGGTGGGTTGTTCAAAAATCTCTTTCTGCATGAAGTGGCGATAATTGCCCTTCTCCACCGCTGCCGCTGACGCGCCCGACGGTTGAACTTGGCGGAATGTTTCGCGCCCTTCCTCGTCAAAAATCTGCGCGCGGTCGTTGCGAATAATCGCCCAATCGCCTTCCTCGAGATAGGTGATCCGTTGCGTCAACGGCGCCAACGCCAACGCGTCGGAACCAAAGAACATCTCCGGGTTATCTGGGTCTATTCCGTGACCAATCACCAATGGCGATCCCAATCGCGCACCGATCAACAAATCGGGATGCTGGCGAAACGCAATTGCAAGGGCAAAGGCTCCGCGCAATCGCGGCAACACCCTGCGCACCGATTCTTCGGGTGATGCCCCGTTTTCGATCTCGCGAGAGATGAGGTGAGCGACTACTTCGCTGTCGGTTTCGCTTTCAAACGTCCGGCCATCCTGCGCCAATTCGGCGCGCAGATCCTTGAAGTTTTCGATAATGCCATTGTGCACAATCGCGACTTCATCCGTCGCGTGTGGGTGCGCATTTGCCGATGTTGGCGCACCGTGCGTTGCCCACCGAGTGTGCGCAATCCCGATTGTTCCAGGGGCCGGATCATTTTCCAGAACACCGACCAGGTTCATCAATTTGCCTTCGGCGCGGCGACGGACCAATTTGCCATCATGCAAAGTGCACACGCCGGCGCTGTCATAGCCGCGATATTCCATACGACGCAGGCCATCGACCAAACGATCCGCCACTGCATCCGAACTCACGATACCAATAATGCCGCACATACGCTTTGATATTCCCTGTCTTGAAAATCGCGCCGGACAAAGGCCGGTCAATTGACGCCGTTAACCCTGTAAGGTTGAATAAGACTTGAAGAAAGCCACAAGGTTCGCGTTTTTTCGGGTTTCTATGTCCGTTTCGGTTGTGTCTTGGCATTTTGGTCCGGTTCCGGATTGATACCGTCGCGCCAGAGATACAGGCCAGCTGCTATGATCAATCCGGCACCCAGCACTGTGTACAGATCGGGCACGTCATCAAAGAACACCCATCCCATGCCGACCGCGATCACCATCTGAACATAGATTGTCGGTGCAACCTGCGCCGCGCCCGCGCGAGTGGTGCCGATATAGGCCATCCAATGGGCGATGCTGGCGGTGAGAGCCACAAGCGTACAACGCGCCACCACATCCCATTGCGGCCATCCAAAATCCAACGTTGGCTCTCCCGACATTTTTGCCGCTACAGACACCAATACAAGGATCGGGACGCACATTGCCGCGACAAAAACCTGCATCGATAAGGCGCTGCCCTGACCTGCGCTGGCGCGGTTGAGCACCATCAACACCGCGAAAAACACTGCGGAAATCAACGGTAAGATTGCGCCCCAACCCAAAAGCGCAAGGTTAGGGCGGAGGATAATAACGACCCCCACCAAGGCAACGACGGATATCACATAAACTTTGGGTTTCACCCTTTCGCCCAGGAAAATCCCTGCAAAGATTTGAGTGAGGATAGGCGATAGAAACGCGATGGCCATCGCCTCTGCCAAAGGCATGATGTAAATCGCCGAGAAAAAGCTCACCGAGGCAAATGATAGGCAAACGCCCCGTGCGATCTGCAACGGCCAGTTTTGAGGAACAAACGCCTTTGCCCCCTCGCTGCGCCACAGCAAGGCCGACAAAACCAATGCGCCAATTGAAAAACGCATCGCGGCCACCGCATAGGGCGGCCAAAGATCGGCCATGCTTTTCACCACAGCATCGCCCACCGACAAAATCGCAAAGCCGGTGACGGCATAAATCAACCCGCTGCGCTCCATCGGAGTCATGGTGTTTGGTCCATCATGGGTCGTCGGTGATTGTGTGTGTCCATGGCCCGCCGTGGGCTATGCCTCAGCGAAAGGCAAGCCATCGCGTCTGCCCGCCCATTCATGGTTTACGATTGCTTAATCCCCCCCCGGTAACACCACCTTTCATAGAGGCATTTTGTGCCGAAACCGGGGCCATTACGTTCATTATGACTAAGCTGATCATCCAAATACCCTGCCTCAACGAAGCAGAAGTGTTGCCCGACACGCTGGCGAAACTGCCACGCATTATTCCGGGCATCGATGCGATCGAATATCTCGTCATCGACGACGGCAGCCAAGACGACACGTCGGGTGTCGCGCGCCGTTGGGGCGTTCACCATGTGGTCCGCCATCGTCGCAATCGCGGACTTGCCGAAGCGTTTCGCAGCGGGATCGACAAATGTTTGGCTGAAGGTGCCGACATTATTGTCAACACCGATGCCGACGGCCAATATGAAGGCGCGGACATCGCGCATATCGTTGCCCCCGTTGCATCGGGTGAGGCAGACATTTGCATCGGTGACCGTTCCGTCGCCGGCAACGCCCATTTCGGCAGCGGTAAACGTCTGCTCCAACGGTTGGGCAGCTATGTCGTGCGCACTCTATCCGCAACGGACATCACCGACGCGGTAAGCGGGTTTCGCGCGATGAGCCGCGATGCCGCGCAACGCATCAACATCACCACCGATTTCAGCTACACGACAGACATGCTGATCCAAGCGGGCCGCAAACGGCTTGCCATCACCAGCGTGCCGATCCGCACACACGCCGCGACGCGCCCCTCGCGACTGTTCAAATCCATTCCGCGTTTCATCCAACAAACCGGCGTGACCATTCTGCGCGCTTACACAACGTTCAATTCTCTTCGTGTGTTTGTGGGATTGGGAATGCTGGCGACTGTCCTTGGATTGTATCCGATTGGCCGGTTCTTGTGGTTCTTTGCCACTGGAGACGGCGATGGTCATATTCAATCGCTTGTGATTGGCGGGGCGTTGCTGACCGTAGGTGTGCTGGTTTCGACGCTAGGCATATTGGCCGATTTGATCGCCACAAACCGCAAGCTGCTCGAAGCGAACATGCTCAAACTGCGCCGGATCGAAGAAAAACTGGAACAGCAAAGCGACGCAGCAATTGACGCTGCGGATGGTGACGACAAAACAGCCGCCTTTGTTGACGCTCCTATTTCGCGAGCTGGCTGATACGGCCACCCATGACCTTCATGGAAACAGCCTCCGCGTCAGACGAAAACGCACCACGAGAAGTGGAAACGGTCCCGCCCGAACAGCGGGACCATTCGCGTCTGGTGCTTATCGCGCTTGCCATCATAGCGTTGGTTCAATTCCAATTTGCTCTGACCCGGACGATCAACTGGGACGAATTCTATTTCTACGGTCAGATTGTTGATTTCACACAAGGCGACATCTTACGCCCCCTTCAAACGTTGCATGTACAGATATTCCAATGGATTCCTTCAGTCGTATCGAGCGGTGTTGATGGAATAATCATTGGCCGTGTGGTCATGTGGCTCTGCGCATTGATTACGGCTGGGTGTGTCGCGGTGATTTCCGGGGCGTTTGCGCGCCGCGACTATGCGTTGACCGCAGCGCTCATTTGGCTCGCAGCAGGTTTCACCATGCAACATGGATGGTCGTTCCGGACCGATCCGCTCGCCGCCGCCATGATTGCTGGATCGTTGGCGGTCTTGGCGCGTGCACGGCTGTCGATGGGTTGGATCCTCGTGGCCGGTGCGTTGATCGGGCTTGCCGGAATGGTGACATTGAAAGCGGCACTGTTCGCGCCTGCATTTGCCGGTTTGGCATGGCTGCGTTGGTCAAAGGGTCAATTCACAATCGCAACAGCGATGCGGAATGCAGCTATTCCAATTGTCGCAGCGTTCGTGTTTGCCGCGACATATGCTTGGCACGCCGCGATATTGAATGGCGGCGAAACAGCACAGGCCGCCTCCTATGCGGGCAACGTGGGTGGATCGATGTTGTTTGCGGGGTGGCCGATTTATCTGCATTTCGCTGTGAAGGCGGCGATCCTTTCTGTGGCGGCATTAGCCGCGATTGCAGTCACACTTGCAGTTCTAGTCAAACGCCCGCGCGATGAAGCAATTGCCCTTGCAGGGCTGATCGCGCCGCTGGCCGCCTTGCTGATTTATCGAAACACATTGCCGTATTTCTACCCCATGATGCTCGCGCCAGTGATCGCCGCCAGCGTGGTGGGCGTCGCCGCGATTGCCGATCGTTATGGATTGCGCGCCTTGATCGCCTATGCCGCGTTAAGCGGCGTTGTCGTTTGGGCGGTCGATGGCCCATCCCGCATGGATCAACAACGCGACATCCAAATCGCGGCGGATGAAATTTTCGGCACCCCCGTCGGCTATTTCGATTTTCCCGATTTGCTACCCGCCCATCGCAAGGCCAATGGTTTCCTTACGCGGTGGGGGATCGAGGGGACGTATGCCGGCGGCGGCGGATATTTCCGCAGCGTTTTGGAAGAAGAGACCGTACCGCTCCTTTTGACCGCAGAGCCCGAGCAAAACCCCACCCTCCTCGCTATGATGCACGAATTGCCACAGGCAGTTCGGTTCCGCGCCGAAGAGCGCGATGTCTTGCGCGCGACATATCGTCCATTTTGGGGACCATTCTGGCTTGCCGGACGGGACATTGCGCCCGGTGACGTCGTCCCATACGAAGTCATGGTGCCCGGACCCTATACCGTGACCGGGGAAGCAATTGCCATCGATGGCGAGTTATTCGAGGTCGGCGACGTGACTGAATTGGAACGTGGGATCATCAACCTGACTAATCCGGGCGAAGGGCAAGCCGGCATCATTTGGGGTGATGGTTTGAAACCACCGCAACGCGACGCGCCGGAACGCCCGTACTGGCGTGGGTTTTGATCGATGGACGCGTCTACCCCTGAAACCGCGAAACCGCGTGTTGTCTTCATCACCAGAAAATGGGGCCCAGCTGTCGGCGGGATGGAGACGTATTGCGAACGGTTGGCCGAGGAACTGGCAAAGATTCAACCGGTTGACGTCATCGCATTGAAAGGTCGTGACAATGGGCAACCGCCGAGTGTCTTGGCGCTTTTGTCGTTCCCTTTCATCGTGATTGGACGTCTGATCGCGATGGCCACCGATCGCGCATCACAAAAGCCGGAAATCGTCCATCTGGGTGACATGGCCATTTGGCCATTGGCATTGATGGCACGATTGTTCTTCCCATCGGCGCGGATAGTCTTGTCCGCGCATGGCACTGATGTCGCATACGGCGCACGTGGCGGCCTAAAAGGGTCCGCTTACGCAGCGTTCCTGTCACTGGGTGCTCGATTGCTATCAAAAGCGCGGGTCATCGCGAATTCTCGTGCAACGCGCGACCGATTGTTGTCGATCAATTGGAACAGCGACGCAGTTGTCCCCTTGGCCACAGATTTGCGCAGCGATCCAGCCGATGAAATTGACACCGATCGGATCGTTTTCGCCGGACGCTTAGTCCGACGAAAAGGATTGCATTGGTTCGTTTCCAACGTGCTCCCCCTCCTCCCGGAAACCGCGCGCATTACCGTCATCGGCACCCGATGGGACGAAACGGAGAACGCGGCTCTCAATCATCAGCAAGTCGAATTTCTTGGCCCAAAACCTCAAGCAGAATTGGCCCAGTATTTCGCAAAGGCCGCGTGCGTCATTGTTCCCAATATTGAAATTGAGAATGGGGAATATGAAGGCTTTGGTCTCGTCGCACCCGAAGCAGCCAGCGCAGGTGGCGTCGTTTTGGCGGCGGCCAGCGGCGGATTGCGCGACGCGGTGATTGATTGCGAAACCGGCTTTCAATTGCCCGCTGGCGACGCGCAAGCATGGGCCAAGAAGATCGCTGAGATCGCAAGCTGGTCAGAAACAGACCGCGCCGCTTTCGTCTCTCGATCCACCGCCAAGGCGCAAGAGCATTACAGTTGGAGCAGGGTCGCAGCAGACACGTCTGCCGCCTATTCCGATTGATCGCGCACCTATGCCGATTTGCGATTGCGCAACGATTTTAACGCGGTTCCTGGATCGTCCAAAACCGCACTCGCCAAATGCAGCAAATGCGCCCGGCCGTGCCACACAAACGCCGCGATCGACGCGGGCGAAGACAGTCCGCCAGCACGCGACAAAATGGCATCGGCCAACAATCCGGCGGTCATTTGCCGGACCCAGCGACGGTGCTGCGCGCTAGGCGCGGTGGCCGTGTCATACGCGACCATTGCATCGGCCCCGGCGATAGCTGTTCGAATTGCCTCAGGATCAGCCTTTGCGTTGTAGGAAAACAACGCCATCAAGGGCTCCAACCTTTCGGAGATCTCCGCCGGCAATCGCGCGCTTGAATGTCCACTGCCAATGGCCGCGCAATTTTGCGCTTGTTCGTGGCGTTTTCCATGAGTGATCGCCCCGTCATGGCGGCGATATTGGATCAATACATCGGACAAGCGGCTCGTCTTACCAAAAGCGGAAAGCCGACCCCAAAGGTCAAAATCCTGCGCCGTCCGATAAGTTTCATCATAAAAAATCGGTTCCCGTCCATCTGGGCATCGACGGAACATAAATGTGGGATGCGGAGCGGGTGGATTCCAACCCAGCGTCCAACGGACCTGCCAATCATCCAAAGGTTGATCTACGGTTCGGACACGATGGCCATCGGCATCAATCATCTCAAATCCAGACGTGACGCCAACATGGTCGGCATGCATTTCCATATGCGCGTGTTGGATCGCCAACCGATCGGGCAAACACACATCATCGGCGTCAATGCGCGCAATATACCCGCCCCACGCCTCTTGTAGGCCGCGGTTCAGCGACCGAGTTAGGCCGATATTTTCAGTGTTGGTGACCACGCGAATACGCGGATCCTTCGCCGCCGCCTCCGCCAAAATCTTGGGTGAGGCATCGCTGGACGCATCATCAACAATCAGAAACTCATAATCGTTGAAGCTCTGATGCGCGACGCTCGCCATAGTTTCGGCAAGGAATTGCGCGCCGTTATGCACTCCCATCAAGACGGTGATCGCTGGCATGTTTTATCCCGCCGCATCAACCAGATAGAGCGCGCGATACCCTTCATGCGTGGAATCAATCACAATCGAATTCCCATCGCGTGACCATCGCGGGTGCAAGTCACAGCGCCATTCATCCTGATATTCGCGCTTGGCCAACAACCGACCCAATTCGCGGCGTTTGCTGGCCTGATCGTTGAGCACATACAATGTCTGCTCGCTATAAAGGTCGGGATAGGTGTCGGTCACCCAATGCCCCGTTTCCCTATGAAGACTGGGATGCCCATCCACCCCCGGCATCGCCGGGTCCAGGGGAGTCAACGAACCGTCGCGACAATCGAACACAACATAGCTGGATCCGATCCCTTTGTTGGATGTGTAGGCAATGCGATCTTCGTCCAACCACCAATAATGGGACGCGCGACCATCCAAGGGAACATGCATCAATCTGCTGCCGTCGCAATTTCCGACAAACGCATCCACCGTCCAACCGTGAACGTCATCGGGATTGGGCAGCCGTTTATACAGGACAGAAAACCGCTTGGCATTCGGGCTTAACAAGGCCGCATTCAAATAGTGATATTCGTCCGCATGCGCGCCGGGTGTCGCCTCGGCAAAACGCGGCATCGCGTATGCAAGATCGGCCTTTCCCGTGTTCAAATCCACGAGTGTTACCCCGTCACTATCGGGCATGTTTTCGCGTGCATATGGATCGTCCAACACCGGATAACCATAGCCGGGCCGACACCGCGCCAATCGCGCAAAATTCAACGAAAGACCAACGCCGGCATTCTCATTCGCGTCAAACAAAGGCACATCGCAATGTTTGCGGATCTTGACGGTGCCGTTCGCGTCTCCGTCAGCCAAACAATGGGCCGGTTCGCCGTTTACGATGGTGTTGAACGCCAATGTCCGGGGGCCAGCGCTATCCCACCATCGCAGCCGCGCACCCATTTGCCAGCACCACAATTGAGTTTCTGCAACGCCGTGCCATTGGCCGCTTTCAATATCGAACCAACCGACTTGGGCAGCTTCAGACCCAGTCAACGCCTGACGCGCGACGGTCGAATTGTGCGCCAAAACCGCCTTTCCATCCATGCTGATGGGTTGAATTTCGTAGTATCCAACAAAGGTTTCGCGCCCTTTCACGCGGTATTCGCGCGCTTTGGGCGCTTTGGGCACATTTCCTTGAATTCCACGCAGCGTTCTAAGCACCGGAGGAATTACCTGAGTTTTCAGACCCCTACGCACTGGGCGTGGAATCATCATCGCGATAGTAGAGACAATTGGACTGACCATTTGCGCGTATTAACCCGGCAGTTACTAAGATTTCTTACCAAGCGTTACGAACTACAAGCGAGCGGTCATACAAAACATGTCGACAACACTGAAATCCCCCGATTCCCTTTATGGAACCGATTTCCACGCCAATCGTGATGCGCGCACCCGCGCCGCCGCTCGGCATATTATTGGCAAGGTGATCGATTGGGTCGATCCCAAGAGCGCCTGCGATGTGGGTTGCGGGGTCGGCACATGGTTGGCGGTTGCCCGCGAATTGGGCATCAAAGACGTGCACGGTTTCGAAGGCCCTTGGGCAAAGACTGCTAATCTGGTGCTCGATCCCGACGAAGTGAGCTTTCAAAATCTCGAAGCCAAAGTGGAAGCGGATCGCAAGTTCGATCTGGCGATTTCGCTCGAGGTTGCCGAACATCTGGATCCATCGCGTGCGGCCAGTTTTGTCGACGATCTTTGCGCGTTGAGCGATTGTGTAATGTTCTCGGCTGCGATCCCGTTTCAAGGCGGTACCGGCCATATCAATGAACAATGGCAAAGCTACTGGGCGGATCATTTTCAGAGCAAGAATTACATCGCCTTTGACCCCATTCGGCCGTTGATCTGGCAAGACGAAAACATTGCGTTTTGGTACCGTCAAAACATGTTGGTCTACGCCCGCGAAGGATCGGAGGCCGCTGCAAAATTGGCCAAAGTAACTTCGGGCACCGCTACGATGCTGGACCTTGTTCACCCAGACCAATATCTCCACGCAGAGGCGGCTCAACCCGCTCGCGCGATCTCTCGCAAGGTGAAAAAGGTCTTCGGTCGGGCCTAACCCCCTACGCCACGCGGCGAGCAGTAATCCAGCCATAGGCGGACCACACCACTTCAAACGCGATATGCGCCAGGCCGACACCAATCAGGCCAAGTGGCGCAATCGCGGTTGATAGGACAATGAAGAACGCCGCCGTGCCGGCAATGACAGAGCCCAAAAACCGGGCCCCATTATCAAACGCTATCAACAACGGCATCAAAGTTACGCCGGATAGATACAGCGCTCGGGCACCAAACAAGATCGCAGTGATCGTGGCCGCTGCGCCGAACTCTGGACCAAATGCGATGGTCAAAATGGGATCGGCCATCACAAACATAATCGCCGCCAAGGCCAATCCCCCTGCACAGGCCATTGCCGCAATACGCCCTGCATAACGCACCGCGCCGGACCCATCACCTTGGGCGGCCAGACGCGCGATCGGGGCGCTGGCAATTTGTTGCAACGGCCGGCCCAATTGTCCCACCAGATTGGCGAGATTTTTCGCCGCGCGCAGCAAACTGGCCGCAGCAGGACCCAAAATCGCACCGGCAAGGATCACATCACCCTCTTGGCTCAACATGCGGATGCCGAACGTAGCATTGGTCTGCCACATCAGAGGCCAAAAATTGTGCGAGGCCGCGATGGCACCGCGGGCATCGGCGCTGCGAAGATCGCCCAAACCGTTGCCCCGCAACGATAAAAGTGCCCAGAACAGGAACGCCAAATTGGCGACCGCTTCGCCGACGAGCCAGATCAACAGGAATGTCGGAGCACCCGCGCCCATAAACCACGCGGCGATCGATCCGACTAATATGACCAAGGACGAGACAACCGGACGCAACCCGATCGCTCCGAACCGGTCAAAGCATCGCAAACCCGCTTCCACCGCGCCAAAGGCTCGCGTCGCAATCACCGCGCAATAAGCCACCCCCAGCCAGACCCATTCCGGCCCAATACCAAGCCATGGTGCGACAAAGGGCAATCCAACAATCGCAACCACCGTCGCCGCGAACGCCGTTCCAAAATCTACCAGCAACCCTGCCTTCACCAATCCGCGCAGCCGCGTATTGCCCGTGTCGCGCCTGTTCGCGCCGCCATTTGAATTTCCGCTATCGCTTTGAACTTCCGCCATAAAATTCGTGAGGACGTTCACGGATTGGAAATTCAGCAATCCATCCACCAAACGCACATAAGCCTGAATCAAAATGACGACGCCCAAAGCCGCCAGATCCAATGCCTGCGCGGCGACAGCAAATATTGCCAATTGCAGTACACCATTGGCGGCATTCCCGCCGACAAGCTTGCTCCATGCTCCCAACAGTTTCTGCATAGATCTTGCCTAATATCCTGCGGTTTGGGCTTTGCCCTGACATGGGAGGGGATCCGTCGCATAGGACATCTCCAATCCGCTACTCGTCCGCTCTATGGTAAAGGACGTTTTAAGAAAAGCGCCAGCCCGCGCGGCGGGATAATCCTTTCCGCCGCTGTCTTAACCAATCTATTTGGAGCCCTTGGCAGCCCCCACTTTTGGCGCAAGTTCGGCGATTTTCTTGACTACTTATTGCTTTATTTCAGCTATTTATCACAGAACTCATCCCCCAGAACCCAGCCGTCGCAACCGGGTGGATTGGCCGCTGGCTTCTTTCTCAACACAGGTGTCGATTTTGGGGAAAAATTAAGGTTTCCCAATTATTCACCAATCTTCGAGAGACGCCGTTCGCGATAATTTGCGATCAGGCGGATGGAATTGTTTTGAGCCTCGGGGGCTGACTAATGAGTGCATTCGGCAAAAAGGGTGGCGCAGGCGGCATGAGACCTGGCGCAAAGCCAGCTTTTGGCGTCGCACGACCTATGAAGGGCGGCGCCCCAAAGTCCGAAGAAACCGGTGATGGTGGGGAACAGTTCCCGCCTTTGCCAGCAGAAGGCGGAGACACCGAAGCGGCCAAGCCTGCCCCCAAGGCCAAGCCGAACCGCAACGCCACAGCCAATGCGATGGATCGTCTGCAAGAGCGGATGAACGCCACCAACACTGCCGAGGCAGAAGCCGGCGGGTTCGAGGCGTCTGTTCACAAGATTAAAGAACAAGTGCTTCCGCGCTTGCTCGAACGGGTTGATCCCGAAGCCGCGGCAACGCTTTCCAAGGAAGAATTGTCGGAAGAATTTCGCCCGATCATCATGGAAGTGCTGGCCGAGTTGAAGGTCACGCTGAACCGGCGCGAACAATTCGCGCTTGAAAAGGTTCTGATCGATGAATTGCTGGGCTTTGGCCCGCTCGAAGAATTGCTCAACGACCCGGACGTGTCCGATATTATGGTCAACGGTCCGGACCAAACCTATATTGAGAAAAAGGGTAAGTTGACCATCGCGCCGATCCGGTTCCGCGACGAACAACACCTCTTCCAAATCGCACAGCGTATCGTGAACCAAGTTGGCCGCCGCGTCGACCAAACCACGCCGCTGGCCGATGCTCGCTTGAAAGACGGCTCTCGTGTGAACGTTATTGTTCCGCCGCTGTCGCTGCGCGGTACCGCGATTTCCATTCGTAAATTCTCCGAAAAACCGATCACTTTGGACATGCTCAAAGAATTCGGTTCGATGAGCGAAAAGATGTGCACCGCGCTAAAAATCGCGGGCGCATGCCGGATGAACATCGTTATTTCTGGCGGTACCGGTTCTGGTAAAACGACCATGCTCAACGCCCTGTCGAAAATGATCGACCCGGGCGAACGCGTTCTGACGATTGAGGATGCCGCGGAACTTCGCCTGCAACAACCGCACTGGCTGCCGCTGGAAACGCGTCCGCCTAACCTTGAAGGGCAAGGCGCGATTACGATCGGTGACCTTGTGAAAAACGCCCTGCGTATGCGTCCTGACCGGATTATTCTGGGTGAGATTCGTGGCGCCGAGTGTTTCGATCTTCTCGCGGCGATGAACACGGGCCACGATGGTTCGATGTGTACGCTTCACGCCAACAGCCCGCGCGAATGCCTTGGCCGGATGGAAAACATGATCCTGATGGGCGACATCAAAATCCCGAAACAGGCGATTTCAACACAGATTGCGGAATCGGTTGACCTAATCGTTCAGGTTAAGCGTTTGCGCGATGGTTCGCGTCGAACCACCGACATTACCGAGGTGATCGGGATGGAAGGCGACGTGATCGTTACCCAGAACCTGTTCAAATTCGAGTATCTCGATGAGAGCGAAGACGGCAAGATCATGGGCGAATTCCGCGCCTCTGGCCTGCGCCCCTATACTCTTGAAAAGGCCCGTCAATACGGGTTTGACCAAGCGTATTTGGAAGCGTGCCTCTAAGCGATTTTAGGCAGCCTTCTAATCGTGAGGGCGATCGCAGTTGCCGCTCCTAAAGCGATGAATGCCATCAGAACCCAATAGAACCTGTCGTTCGGACGGCTTCCGGTTAGGGGGCCCCCAAATCTATAGCCTTCTGATACTTCGTGCGCGCGCACCTCACCGGTTGCGAGCCACGACCTTATCGCCTCGACATTCTGCTCGGACCCAATCAAGACTGCTCCACGTCCGCAGAAATATGTCTTTAAATAGAACGGCGTGTCCTGCGCCGTTGATCCGGTCGGGCGGGCAACACCAAAGACAATCACCGAACCCGACGGGATACCGATTTCATCGGTCGGATTGTACATCAGGCCCAGTTCGACCTTAACCAGCTCAGGTGCCTCCCCCTTTAATGTGTCTGCCACTTGAAAGGTCGCGACCACACTTGGGTGTTCCTCGTCTATAAAAAGGTCATCGACCAGCTCATAATCCAGCAATTCTCCAACGAAGATAACATCGCTTGTCAGACTTTTGGCATATCCGGATTCGGCGGTCGGAAAGAAGCAGTTAAACGTGCTTGCGGATGCAGAGACCGGCGAGAGAAACAAGATGGCCGCGGCTAAAGCGTGTTTCAGCATAGAAGCGACGCTAGCGTCACAAATTCCCCAGAACAACCGGAAGGCTCGTTGCCAGCATACCGCCGCCAACAATCGCGGCGGCAATGAACAGGTTGGTCCAAGGCACCCATCCCACTTTTTCCAATGCATCGAGCGACCGGCGCGCGTTGCGAACCCGTTCCATCATCAGGCACACGCCCGCAAAGACCCAACACAACGCGCCAGACAAGGCGAGCAATTCTGCATCGCTCGCAAATTCTAAAGTTGTAAGCCAATCCATGTCGGCAACGCATGTAGTGCGCCGTGGCGCTTGCGCAAACCCACCTGTACCCTAAAGCAGCCCGCATGGATGGCTCTGTCGCTCGCCCTCGCCCTATGCTTGCAATCGGCCTGCGCCTTCTCACCGCGGTGGTTTTCGCGACGATGGGGATGTTGGTTAAGCTGGGCGGTGAGCGCGGCGTTCATCTGGTCGAGATGCTTTTTTGGCGGCAGATGATAACTTTCGCCTTGATCACGGCGGGATTGGCGCTGCTTGGAAAGCTCGCAACACTGCGAACCAATCGAATCAAAAGTCATGCGGGGCGCGCAGCGTTGGGCGGATTTTGCATGTTCTTTGTGTACGGCGCCGTGCTGTTGTTGCCATTGGCGGAGGCAACCACCCTTTCCTACACCGCGCCGTTCTTTGCCGTTGTGATCGCCGTTACGATGTTTGGCGAACGCGTCGGCCTCTATCGCTCTGCCGCTGTTCTAGTCGGATCGTGCGGTGTTTTGGTTATCATGCAGCCGACCGGCATGGGCGGTGAAATCACCGCATTCGGCGTGTTCGTTGCGTTGGCCGCCGCGGCGATGGTTGCCATGATTAGCTTTCAAATTCAGGATCTCAACAAGACCGAAAGCCCGTGGAGCATCATATTCTGGTTCACTGCACTTTCCACACCCGTCTTTATGATGGCGATGCCTTTCTTCGCAGGCGCGCATGACGCCGACACATGGCTTATTATCATAGCAATGGCCCTGAGCGGGGCGGCTGCACAAATTTTGCTCACCAGCTCGCTGCGCTTTGGATCCGCGGGCATGGTCCTCTTGATTGACTACACATCGCTGCTTTGGGCGACCGCCTATGGTTTCACGGTGTTCGATCGGGAGCCATCTGCAAATTTGTGGCTCGGCGCTCCACTTATCATTGGTGCGGGGCTACTCATCGCATGGCGAGAGCGTAAACTGGCGATCGCCCACAAAAAGGCTGAGATAGCTCCAGAATAAACGCGCAAGAGGAACCATCATGATCCGAAAGACAATCATCACCGCCGCCCTCGCCGCTCTGACTTTAACCAGCGCGGCTTGCAACACCGTTCAAGGCCTTGGCCGTGACATTGAATCGGTCGGACGCACCGGCGAAGAAATCATCGATTAAGCTTGCGGCCTAACCAGGTCGATAGACCAAGAAAACATTGTTGGCGGGCATTTCCCGACGCGCAGTTCGGGTCAGGCCGTTCGCATGGGCCAATGCGTCCATATCCGCCAGACGGCGGATACCCCATTCCGAATTGCGTGCGCGCAATCCTTCGTCAAATGCGATGTTCGAAGGGGCTGGTTCTACGCCGTGCTCAAAATATGGGCCGTACAGAATAAGCGGCAAACTTTTGCCGCTCAAAATCTGCGCAGCGCCTTTGAACAATCCCACGCTCGCGGCCCATGGGCTGATATGTGTCATGTTGATGCACACAATTGCATCAACGGCTTCTGCATTCCAATGATCCGGCATGGATGCGTCCAAGACAACTGGTGAGCGTAGGTTCGTGCCCGAAAATTCGGTGCGATAAGCGCGGATGGAGGCAACGGCTTCGCCATTTGGGTCGCTCGGCTGCCATGTCATCATCGGGAACCGGTCGGCAAAGAACACGGCGTGTTCACCCGAACCGCTCGCCACTTCCAGCACAAGGCCATCCTGCGGCAATTCCTCCGCTAAAGCCTGCGCAATCACCTCTCGATTGCGCAGGGTCGCGGGGGCGTGCTTTTTCATGCTCAGGAAACTTGCCGTTCCTGCCCTTCCCAATACGGATCGCGCAGTTGGCGGCGAAGGATTTTGCCAGAGGCGTTGCGCGGCAATTCAGGGATCACATCGACGGTCTTGGGCGCTTTAAACGCGGCAACCCGTTCGCGCGTATAGGCGATCACATCGTTGGCATCGAGCTCATGGCCCGGTTTGCAGACGACACAGGCTTTCACTTCCTCGCCCCATTTCTCGCTGGGGATCCCGATTACGGCGACTTCGGCGATGGCGGGATGACCGTACATCGCGCTTTCGACTTCTGCGGGATAAACGTTTTCGCCCCCAGAGATGATCATGTCTTTGATGCGGTCCTGGATATATACATAGCCATCGACATCCATGATCGCCGCATCGCCCGTGTGGACCCAACCTTCGGCGTCGATTGTGCTGGCGGTTGCCTCGGGCAAGTTCCAATAACCGGCCGTGTTGGACGGCGATTTGATGCACACTTCGCCAATCTCACCGAACGGCAATTCTTTGTTGTCTGGGCCGCGAATTTCGATGTTGGCACCCGGGATTGCTTTGCCCGCCGAACGCATTCTTTGGTTGCCTTCGATCGAGTGATCTTCCGGTCCCAACGCGGTAACCGTGCCGGTGGTTTCTGTCATGCCGTACAATTGGACAAAGCCCGCGTTGGGCATTGTCTTGACCGCTTCCTTTAGCAATTCAAGCGGCATAGGCGCAGCGCCATACATCAAGAATTTAAGCTTGCTGAAATCGGTCTCAGCAGCTTTCGGATGTTGGACCACCATTTGTAGCGCTGCCGGCACAATGAACAAATGCGTCGCACCAGCTTCAATCGCGGAAAGGACGCCATCGGGTGTGAATTCGGCATCGACACGGCACCGCACGCCGTTAGCAATCGAATTGTTGATCAAGCCGGTGCCACCAATATGCGCGCAAGGCATAGCGAACAAAACGCAGTCGTCCTCTTCGTAGTGGTTCCAATCAACGCCCGCTTGATTCCCCAAAATTCGCAATTCGAAAAGGTTCGAATTGGAAAGCTGCACGCCCTTAGGATTGCCGGTGGTGCCAGATGTGTAAAGTTGTAGAATAGGATCATCTTGATGCGGTGGTTCATAACTCGCCGGATCCATCGCCGCGGCTTCGGCCATTGCGGCATCGGCGTCGATCACATGCGGTTTGTTGGGAAGCTGTGAGGCAACAGATTGCGCCGTTTCGGCAAACCCTTCACCGGTAAAAACCAATTTCGCCCCGGTATCACCCAAAATATAGGCAATCTCTGGTGGGGCCAAACGCCAACCGATCGGCACCAACACAGCACCCATGCGCCCTGCGGCAATGTAGAGCAGGCAGTGACGGTCAGAATTCTTGCCAAGCCATGCGATCCGGTCGCCTTTCGCAATGCCGTTCGCTTTGAACAAAGCGATCAACTGGCGAGTCAAAACATCCACCTCTGCAAAGGACGCGGAGCGCCCCTCATGCTCTAAAGCGGTGCCATTAGGGCGATTGGCAGCCCAATGGTTCATGATTTCATCAAAGGTTGTGAATGTATGGTGCACGCCTACGGCCATTTGCCTGATCTCTCTCCGGTTATCTTTGGAAAAGAGATTAAGCAGGTTGGAGGCCCAAGGTCCATTGCTTTACGCAACGGAAATGGCGTTATTGAAACCGTCCTTGCCTGCGCGCGGCCGGTTCGCGCAGTATCAGCCATATGCCAAGGCCCAATGGACCTGCCATCAAGGTGAAGAACAGGATCGGCGCCTGGATGAATCGAGAGACGCCTTTGGCATCGGCATCCCGCGCAATCCAAAGCCCAACAAACAGATCAAACGCCAGGTAATGGGTCCACCCAATGACAACGCCGCCATCGCTCAAAAAGATCGATCGCACTCCTTCGATGGAGGAGAAATCTGCTCCGGCACCATCGCCGGCACCGCCGGCCAATAACCCGGACATTACGCCAATAAGCGTCATGGAATAGGCTAGGCACAACAATCCCACGCCCAGATACATCACAGCAGAGAGAAGAGCGGGCCAACGCGGCAAAAACGCAAGACCGATCCAAGCGATAAGAGCGAGGCCGTTGACCGCGCTAAAGACGAATGCCCAACCTTCAGAATCCATTGCCGATCACTCCCTAATATGCGCCGCGTCTATTCCGGCGCAGGCCCTGCTTTCGTCCGCCATTCCCGCGCGGCGCGTTTCATCGCTTCATTGTCATGGGTAAAGCGGCCCGCGGCCTTGCGCAACGCAAGACCCAAAATCGCCTCCGCAACCAAGTCGGCGTCAACCGATCGGTACATGTCCCACTTTGCCGGGATCAAGGGATCAACCAACGGGCTAACGACTTGCGCGATCGCTTCGATCGGCCTCAGATCATTCTGTCTGGGCCCTTTCAAAAGGCCGGGACGCAATATGTCGAGCCGTTTGAAACCGACATTCGACACCGCGCGCTCCACCTCGCCTTTGACCCGCATATACAAGCTTTTAGATTGAGCATCGGCACCCGCGGCGGTGACCAACACCATGTTCGTTATGCCAGATTGCTTAGCCGCGATGGCGGTCGAAACGACGAGATCGTGATCAACCGCGCGAAAGGCCGCTTCGTCCCGACCTGCTTTTTTCCATGTCGTTCCCAAGGCGCAGATAAGCGCCTGGGGGCGGACCGCTTCCATGACTTCGCCCCATTTTTCCGGCTCAGCCACAAACATTTCGACCCGCGCGCCTTTCGGCAAATCGACTTCTCTGCGTGCAATACCAACGATGCGGGCTTCTTCGCCGGCGCTTGATAGGGTGATTAGGCGACGCCCAATCAAACCCGTCGCACCGACCAAACCCAATCGCACCGGCGTTTTCTCTTTGTGCGCATCAGACATTGATCAATCCTTGGGGCCGTTCGCCGTAAATTTTCTCACATGATTGAATGGCGAAACGGTCGCTCATCCCCGCGATGAAATCGGCAATGGTGCGGCTGCGATCTGGGTCGCTTTCCGGCAGCGCATCCTGCCAACGTTGCGGCATCAAAGTCGCATCTTGGGAATAGGCCGCGAACAACCGCGCAATCACGTCGCGCGCTCGAGACGCGGCAGCGACTTGTTCAGGGTGGTAATACAGCTTTTCGTACATGAACGATTTTAACGTTCGTTCGTGGTCTTGCATGGCTGGTGAAAAGCCCGCCAATTGACGTCCTGCGTCGCGTATTTCTGCAACGGAACCAAAACCCTTCACCGCATTTCGAGAATGTTCCAAAACATCATTGACCATCAATCCAATCTGATCCCGGATCAGCTCACGCAATTGGCGATCACGCGGCGCGTTGGGGAAACGGCGTTCCACCGCGCGCCATTGATCCGCCAGAAAGTCGAGCTCGAGCAGGTCATCGAGGTCGAGAAAACCAGCGCGTAGGCCATCGTCAATGTCATGATTGTCATAGGCGATGTCATCGGAAACTGCCGCGATCTGCGCCTCAAGCGAGGGCCAAGTACCCAGAGCGAGCGGGAATGCCTGATCCAATTGCGCCAAAGCCCAGTTCGGCGCGGCAATCGGCCCATTGTGTTTGGCCAACCCTTCCAACAGATCCCATGTCAGGTTCAATCCGTCATGCTCAGGATACGGGCTTTCCAATCGCATGATTGTGCGCAACGCCTGAGCGTTGTGATCGAATCCGCCATGGCGCGCCATGGCATCGGACAAGGCGTCTTCCCCCGCGTGGCCAAAGGGTGGGTGCCCCAGATCATGGGCAAGGCACAACGCCTCTGTCAGATCTTCGTCCAAACCCAATCCGCGCGCTAAAACGCGGCCGACTTGGGCCACTTCGATAGAATGGGTCAATCGCGTGCGGTAATGGTCGCCATCTGGCGCGATGAAAACCTGAGTTTTCGATTTAAGGCGACGAAAGCTCATCGAATGGATGATCCTGTCGCGGTCGCGTTGAAAATCGGTGCGCGGCCCTCGCGTTTCTTGGGGCGCGTCGGCGGCACTTTCGCCGGTTGAACGGTTCAAGGCAGCGAATTCCCGTCCGCCATGAGCGTTGGGATCGGCGGCATAGGGGGCGCGTGTCATCACCAAACCCGCTTAAGTCAGCCGGCTTGGCGGCTCAACGGGAACAGAACAGCAACCCCGGTGGAATGCGGTGGACAGTCCCGAAAGAGGCACATTGTGGCGCAGATTGCAGGGAAAACCCAAAAAAGGGGACCGCTCACCGGGTGCAATGGGGGGGTGGTAAGCGGCCCCAAGAGCTTTAACGCTCTTGGGTCATCGGTGCGACCCGAAGACCCGGAACTTGCCAGTTATTGTTCATTAGCAAATTCAAACCCGCAACTACGATTGTTATCGCCAAGGTACACCCTTACCGATGGGTCAATCCGACGAAGCGTTTCATATGAACGTCGAACTGGTAATTAATCCGCCGCTTCTTGCTCAAGAATCCAGTTGGCGGCCGCCTCACAATGGATTCTTGTAGAGTCGAACACCGGCAAGACATTGGCATCAACATCCACGATCAAATCCAATTCGGTGCAGGCAAGTACAATGGAATCCGCACCCTCTTGTGCCTTGTTGGTGATGATCGTTTTCATCGTGCGTTCTGCATCGCGGGTGAATTTGCCCACCATCAATTCGTCGTAAATGATGCGGTCCAGCGTTTCGACATTGACCATATTGGGCGGCAACAAATCGATGCCGTGCGCGACCAAGCGTTTGCGGTAAAAACTCTCGGTCATCACATTGCGAGTTCCGATCAGAGCGGCTTTCTTGCGCCCCGCCTTCTTCAACGCTTTGCCAACAAATTCTGCGATATGCAGGATGGGGATGTCGACGGCGGCGGCGACGTCATCGTACAATTTGTGCATCGAATTGGCGTTTATAATCAACGCTTGCGCCCCGGCCCCTTCGAGCCGTTTGGCGCTCTCTGCCAAAATACTGGCCGCGCGTTTCCAATCTTTGTCTTCACGGATCGCGTAAAGCTGACAAAAATCGAGGCTCTCAATCAACAACGGTGCGCTTGCCATAGGGGCCGCGCGACGTTGCACGATCCGGTTGATCCGATCGTAATATATTCCGGTAGAGACCCAACTCATACCGCCAATCATGCCCAGTTTACGCAAAGCCGTTCCTCGAATCCATATCCATCGGCATCATGTGTAGCGACCAAGCGAACCACACGTCCATAGGCACTGAATTGAAACGGGTTGTGAAAGGGTTAGATGGTAAACACCGGTTTAATCGGGCGTTATTCTTCGGATTGAGTGTTTAAACCGGCAAGCCAGCCCCGCACATCAGCAATAGTTGCTTCGGGCGCTTCTTCCTGCGGGAGGTGGCCGATCGCTGGATAAACAACCAAATCGCTGTTGGGCAATGCTTGGTCCAGCCAACGCGCCGCCGAAACCGGGATCAAACGGTCCTCTTCCCCCCATAGGATCAATGTGGGCATATCAAGCGCAGCGATTTCGGCTTTGGTCATCGGTTCATAGTCGGTTGAAAATCGCGCCATTGTCGCTGCGCGATTGCCGGGATAACGCAGCATTTCCCAATAGCGATCAACCATTTCATCGGTGACGATGTCTTTGACAGACACCGATTGTTCAAGGCTTTGCGCGATCAAGGCGCGCGGCGTTATTTGTTCTGCGATCAAGTTGATGCCGGGAATCCGGGCAATGGTGAAACCGATATTGCCGCTGTTCTTTTCCTCATCATCCGCAGGTTTTGGCACGGTCCCGCCGCTGCCATCGACAATGATCATTGCGTCGACGCGGTCTGGATACGCCACGGCGAAGGCCAATGTGTGTTTGCCGCCCATCGAATTGCCGCCGATGATAAAGCTATCAAGGCCGAGCGCGTCGGCGACTTCGCGGATGTCATCGGCATAGTTGGCCCGGCTGTAATCGCCTGCTGGATCGGGGCCAGTTAGGCCGTGTCCCACTTGATCAAAGCGGACAATGCGATGGGTTTCTGACAACGCGTCGGCCCAAGGTTCCCAAGTCGACAAATCGGCATTGGACCCATGCAAAAGCAGGATCGTCGGCGCGTCGGGATCTTCATTCGTTGGGCCCTCATCGCGCAAATGCACGGTGACCCCGTTGCCAATTTCAACAAATTGCGACGGAGCGCCGGCATATTTGGCGCGCATTTCGGCGGCGTCCGTGTCGGGCGTGCGAAAGACGAAGAACGCAATGACGAGCACCGCTACGATCACACCTAGAATGCGCAAAATCCACTTCATTCGTCCATCTCCGCAATCCAATCACGCATCACCCTGACCGCCTGATGATCGATCGTTGATCGACCCAATTCGGGCATTGCCACACCCGGTTCGGCCGAATTCATTCGGTGCACCAAAATTGATGCGTCGGGATTGCCTGGCTCGATAGAGACCAACAGCCCCCCTGCCCCGCGCCCAGCGGCAACTGGCGGTTTACGCACGCCGACGGCAAAGGCATCATCCTGTTCCCATCGCAGATCGAGGCCCGAATTCGACGCCCCGCCGCCGGGTTGATGGCAATGCGCACAATTCACATCGAGATAGGCACGAGCTTGCGCCGCCATATTCCCGCCGGCTGCGCCCCATACAGGCAAAACGCTCGTAACTTTTGGCGGCGTATCCATGCGCCCTTGTGACACCAATTGCGCCAACAATTCCGAAGACAAATTGCGCGCTTTGGGCCCAATTGGCATGACGGCATCGTTCAATGCGTGGCATGATTTGCACTGGTTCTTGTTCGGGATGCGGTAACTGATTTCGTCACCAGCGGGCGTCGCAATCGATACACGCGCCCCCGCCAACGCAAGAGGCGCTTCGGTTTGTTCCTCGTTCCAACGATATGGCAGAGCAATCCATCCATCTGCACGATGCAATAAGACACGCGTTTCGATGTAACGTTGATCCGCCCCTTCCCCGAATGCGAACGTTTTGATGATTGCAGAGCCAACCGGGAATTGCAGCAAGCCGTCCCCGTCGCTTTCAACCATTGACCCTTCGGGTACATACAAATAGCGCAGTTTATCCGCGCCATCCGACCACAATGGCGTGTTCAATTCATAGGAGATCAGTCCAGGAACTGGCACCGTGCCAGCGGCATCGGCGAAGAAGCCGAAATCCGCCAACATGCGCGGCATGCCGTCGGTCACGATCACACCATCATTGACAGCGAGCGATGCGGCAGATTGCGCCAATGTCGATTGCGCGACAAACGAGCCGCCCAAAGCACAAACGGCCACCATCAAGAACGATGCGGAACGTGTCACGAAATGCGCGCGTCCAATTCGGCAGGAGCGCCAATACCGTCGCGGTTAAATTCCGCCTCAGGCTCTGGCACTGTGAGCGGCGATGGCGATGCACCGTCCAGCCCTACGCCCGCCTCGGTTAGGTTCAAAGACCAACCCTGCGTACCGGCAACCGCAGTCAGGCTGCCCAATCCGTCCCACAAGACCGGTGGCAACGCCCCACCAAACGCAGCGAGCAGCATTTCTGCGCCTTCCAATTGAGGATCGTCACCGCCGATGCCGTAATTGTTCTCTGCGACCACCACATCCCTCGGAAAGGGGTTGTAGCGTTCATCATCGGTTTGTTGGGTGTAGGCGATAACCATGATCGGCGCGGTCGGGTTTTGTTGAAGGATATTGTTTTCGATCAACACATTGTCATTGGCCATAACCATAATGCCGGTCCCGCGCCGCACGCCCGCGACAATGTTGCCGGGAGGGGCAAAGTTCGGCGTGTCATTAGCGACGACCAGATTGTTGGCCACAATGACATTGCCGCCGCCCATCACAGGCAATCCGGGTAGATCGAAAATCAAGATGCCGCCGGTGTTGCGGATGGCAATATTGTGTTCGACCAATGCATTGCGGCTGTTTTCAATCTCAATTCCGGCCACATTGGCCTCTGCGATGGAATTGCGCACGGTAATCAAGTTCGATTGGCCGACATAGATACCGGCATCCGATGCACCTGTTACTTTGGCACCATCAACCAATACGCCCGTGCTTTCGACGGGATAGATCCCATAGGCGCCGTTGCCCGCATCGGGTCCGTTGGTCCACGTCACGCGGACGCGGTAATATACGATGTTGTCTGCGCCTTTGGATTTAATCCCGTCGCCTTGGGGGTTTTCCAATGCGAAATCACGCAACGTTACGTTGTCTGATGTGACCAGCAGCCCTTCACCCGATCCCGCTTGGGTCGTGAAATCTAGAACCGTTCCGTCCATCCCCGCGCCGCGCACGGTGACACCATCGACATCGAGACTAAGGCCGTCGGTTAGAACGTAACGCCCAGCCTCCAGAACGATTTCATCGCCCGGTTCGGCAAGGATCAATGCTTCTTGCAAACGTTCTTGCGCGCCTTCGCCCGGCGTAATCGTGTGGGTTTCGGCCCAAACGGGGGCGGCGCTGGATAACAGCAAGGCCGCCGCAGCAAGGCGTACGTTTGGCAATTTGATCATGGAATTCTCCCTCTCCGATGCACCTTGTGGCCCATCGAAGGGGAAGATTGCAAGCCGATTAGCCGCCGAAGATATCGAGACCCATTTGAATGCCGCAGCCGCTGCCTGCGCGCACCAATTGTTGCACCGCTTCGTTATCTTCGACCCGGTTCAACCGGTCCATCGCCGCGCCCATAGATTGAGGCAGGCGCGCCTCACCTTCTTGCGGGGCCAATCTTTCCAGTTTCAGCAATTGGTTGATACTGAGACGATCGACCAACCGTTCCGACATGCATTGCGCCATAGAATCGGGAACGCCATTGGCGATCAAGGCCTGTTCAACGCGCGCCTCTGTCACTTGTTCAACCAAGCCGTCATCGCGCAACAAGAACCACGCGCCGACGCCGATGCCAAACACGATCAAAAGGATGATGAGAAAACGCATCTTCTTTTTCGATCAATCCAACGCTTTGACGATGCCTTCGACCATTTTCTTGGCGTCGGACAACAACATCACGGTTTGGTTCATATAAAACACATCGTTGTCGACACCGGCATAACCGACCCCGCCCATCGAACGTTTGATGAAGAAAACCTGTTTTGCTTTGTCCACGTCAAACACCGGCATGCCGTAAATAGGCGATGATTTGTCAGTCTTTGCCGCCGGGTTCACGACGTCGTTGGCGCCAATGATGAACGCCACGTCGGCGGTCGCGAATTCGGAGTTGATATCCTCAAGCTCGAACACTTCATCATACGGTACGTTGGCCTCAGCCAACAGGACATTCATATGGCCCGGCATCCGCCCAGCCACCGGGTGAATGGCGTATTTAACTTCAACGCCTTTCTCTTTCAGCGTATCGGCCATTTCGCGCAGCACGTGTTGAGCCTGCGCCACGGCCATACCATAGCCCGGGATGATGATGACCTTCTCGGCCTGTTCCAACATATAGGCCGCGTCGTCCGCGCTGCCTTGCTTATACGGACGTTGTTCGCGCGGCTCGCCGCTGGCCCCGGCGCTGTCATCCGCACCAAATCCACCTGCGATCACGCTGATGAAGCTGCGGTTCATGGCTTTGCACATGATGTAAGACAGGATCGCGCCCGACGAACCGACCAACGCGCCGGTGATGATCATCGCGCTGTTGCCCAGCGTAAAGCCCATCGCGGCGGCGGCCCAGCCGGAATATGAGTTCAACATCGACACAACCACCGGCATATCTGCGCCGCCGATTGGGATGATGAGAAGGAACCCGATGATAAAGGCGAGCACCGTCACCCAAATGATCAATTGACCCTCACCCGCACCCGCCGCATTCGACAATGCATAGGCGACGATCAATCCGATGATCGCGGTCAGAGTTCCTAAATTGATAAGGTGACGCCCAGGCAGCATGATCGGCGAACCGCTCATCCGGCCGGACAATTTCAAGAACGCGATAATCGAACCGGAGAAGGTGATAGCGCCGATGGCGATACCCAGGCCAAGTTCAACCCGGCTGACGACAAGGATTTGTCCAGCAGCATCGGTGATCCCGAAACTGGCCGGGTCGAGCCACGCCGCAAGGCCCACCACAACGGCGGCCAAGCCGACAAGGCTATGAAAACCTGCGACCAATTCGGGCATCGCGGTCATTGCAATCTTGCGCGCCACCGTGACGCCGATGATCCCGCCTAAGAAAATGGCGATGCCGATCTCTGCGATATTGGCGATTTTGTGAGTGATGAGGGTCGTCGCAATCGCGATGATCATACCGATCACACCGTTGCGATTGCCCGCGCGCGACGTCGCCGGGCTAGAAAGCCCACGCAATGCGAGGATAAAGAACACGCCTGAGACAAGATAGGCGAGCATCGCCCACGATTCAGTGCCGGAAACGCCGTCTGCGGCTGCTGCTAAAATGGAGAAGGTCATCTCTTACTTCTCCTTTTTCTTATACATGGCGAGCATCCGTTCCGTCACGGCGAACCCTCCGAAAATGTTTACGCTGGCCAAAACCACACCGAACAGGCCGAGATACTTCGCCGTCATGCTATCCGCGTCAGCCGCCGCGATAAGAGCGCCGACGATGATCACCGAAGAAATCGCATTGGTAACCGCCATTAAAGGCGTGTGGAGTGCGGGGGTCACCGACCAGACCACATAATAGCCGACGAAACACGCCAGCACGAAGATTGATAGAATGCTGATGAAATCCACGTCTTAGGCTCCCTTCAGCCGGTCGTTCACAATATCGCCGCCTTTGGTGAGGCGGATGGCATCGCCGATCTCTTCGTCGAGAACCGGCGCGCCTGTTTCTGCATCCCAAAATGCAGAGAGGAAATTGAAGTGGTTGCGCGCAAACAGCGCCGATGCATCGGCGGGCAAATGCGCAGGTGTGTTCGAGAAACCGATGATGTTCACACCGTGCTTCACAACGGTTTCATCGGGCTTTGACCCTTCGACATTGCCGCCTTGCGCGACCGCAAGGTCAAAGATCACGCTGCCCGGTTTCATCGACGCGATTTGTTCGTCGGTGATCAGGACCGGCGCCGCCCGTCCAGGGATCAGGGCGGTGGTGATCACAATGTCTTGTTTGGCGATATGTTCACTGACAAGCTTTGCCTGAGCCGCTTTGTACTCATCGCTCATTTCGGTCGCGTAACCGCCGGAACCTTCGCCCTCGATACCGGCGACATCTTCGACGAAGATCGCTTTCGCACCGAGGCTTTCAATCTGTTCCTTTGTCGCGGACCGCACGTCTGTGGCCGATACCTGCGCACCCAAACGGCGTGCTGTTGCAATCGCTTGGAGGCCTGCGACGCCGACGCCCATCACAAACGCCTTGGCCGCGTTCACGGTGCCAGCCGCCGTCATCATCATTGGGAAGGCACGGCCGTATGCGTCCGCCGCAGCCAAGACCGCCTTGTATCCAGCCAGATTCGATTGGCTGGAGAGGACATCCATGCTTTGCGCGCGAGTGATGCGCGGCATGAATTCCATCGAAAGCGCCTCAAATCCACCCTTGGCATAGGCTGCGACCAATTCGCCGTTTTGAAACGGATCAAACAAAGCCGCGACCAACGCGCCTTTCTTGGCACCCTTTAGGTGCTTTGGATCCGGTGCCTGAATGCCGAGCACAATGTCGGCATCTTTCATAATCGCCGCCAGTTTGCCCGTTGTGGCCCCGATATCGGCATAGGCCGCATCAGAAATCGCCGCCGACTCTCCCGCGCCGCTTTCAACGGCGACTTCGATCGCAGTGTCTCCCGCGGCTTTGAGAGCCATGAATTTTTTCGCCGTTTCCGGCGTTGCGGCCACGCGGGTTTCCCCGGCGGCGCGTTCTTTCAATACAGCGATCTTCACAGGACAGGTCTGCCTTTATTCGGCGATGAGCAAGATAACGATGAAGGTTAGCACGCAAAGAAGCGGCACCGTCCATTTGAGCGTTCCCATGAAACCATCATAGGTTGAACGCGCTTTATCCATGTCATGCACTGTCATGATAGTAAGTCCTCTCGAAATAATCTTAACGGCGTGCTTGCCTAAAGGTAGCCGAAAATTGCGCCGGCTTCGAAATGACGCCGTATCGAAGCGTTCGCCCTATCTCAAGTCACCTTTGCACTGATCCGGGGTAGAGCTCCCAAAAACAACAGGAGTCCGTGCAAAAATTCGACACATTTCAGCACAACCAACAAATCCGTTCCAACACGCTTAACACCGTCTTTACCCGCCAGCCTTATGCACAAGTCACGTGTCACTCTGGGACGGTTTCCCGGAGGTTTGGAGAAATCATGGCTGGGACTATGTCAGAACTGGAATCAAAGCCCGATCTGGTGGATGACGCCCGCGATGAAACGCGCGTCGTCATGTTGATTGACGACGAACCCGCGCAAAGCCGCCTCATTTCTGCCATCGCTGCGCGCGAAGGATGGCGCACGGTGGTGGCCGGTGACGCCGAAACCGCAATCGCGATGTTGGGCACCCGTGAAGGTATGCAATTGTCGGCCATTTTGTTGGATCAATGGGTCCCCGGCGACGATGCGTGCTCCTTGATCGCAGAGCTCAAGGAACGCCGCCCCGCACTGCCAATCTTAATGCTGACCACCAGCGCATCCCCGCTTCTTGCGGTCGAAGCGATGCGCGCCGGTGCCAGCGACTATCTTGTCAAACCGGTTTCTCCCGATCGTTTAATGGACGCATTGCGCAGCGTCACGACGCGTGAAACGCCCCGCGACGAATTGGCTCCGCTCACAGAAAAGATGTCGGCCAGCCTCGATTTCGATGCGATGATCGGCACCGCTCCAACTTTCCGCACGGCATTGGCCCAAGCGGCCAAGGCGGCCCGCGGACACAGCCACGCGCTAATCGAAGGGGAAAGCGGCACCGGCAAAGAAATGCTGATGTTGGCCATGCACGCGGCATCGCCTCGATCGAAAGATCCGTTGCGCATCATCAACATTGCCAGCGTCGCCCCGAACTCCATCGAATCGGTGTTGTTCGGCCACGAGCCAAACGCCTTTCCCGGCGCATTTGATCGTCAGATCGGCGCGCTGCAACATTGCGATGGCGGAACCTTGATCCTCGACGAAATCGATCGGTTGAGCATTCCTGTGCAGCATCGCCTGCTTGAGGCTTTGGAAACGGGCATCATTCGCCCCGTTGGCGCAAGCCATGGTTTCCGGGTCGATGTTCGGATTCTGTCGGCCAGCAATATTAGCCTTGCCCAATTGTCCGCAGGTGGGGTTTTTGACGGCGGATTGGCCGCGCGGCTTGGCGGGACGCGGGTGAATCTGCCCCCATTGCGAGAGCGAACCGGCGACATCCCTGCCCTCACACGTCATTTTCTGGGGCGGATCGGTGAGCAACCGGGCCTAACCCATTTGACCGTTTCGGAAACGGCCTTGGCGTTGTTGAGCGCCTATGATTGGCCGGGCAATGTTCGCCAATTGCAATCGGTCCTGTTCCGTTCGGCGGTCTATTGCGAAGGCGATATGCTAACCGCCGATAGCTTCCCACAGCTCTCTGAATTGCTGGGCGAAATGGATGCCAGTGGTGCAGCAAGCGCACATGACGGTGTGGGCATCATGCTTTACACCGATGACGGCAATCTGCGCCCTCTTGAAGAGATCGAAGCCGACGTCATTCGCCTTGCCATCGGCCATTATCGGGGTCGTATGACAGAGGTAGCACGGCGATTGGGCATTGGACGTTCGACTCTGTACCGCAAGCTTTCCGATCTTGGGATCGACAACGCCGCCTAACCAACGGCAGGGGCTAGGACCGCGGAATGTTTCGCGCCCCTTGATGCCGAATGCTCTTTTTGCCGTCTCACCGATAACGCGCCTCGACAGCGGGGGCACATCGCATTAGCGGGTTGGTCCATGACCAACATTTCAAATCAAGATTTCAACCGCACATTCGAAGGGCGCATCGCGCTTGTCACTGGAGCCGCCTCCGGTATCGGCGCGGCTTGCGCACGGGCGTTGTCAAAACGCGGGGCGGCGAAGCTGTTCCTCGTCGATGTCGATGAAGAAGGCCTCTCCGCCTTGAACCTTGAATGCGACGTGGAGACCATCATCGGCAGCGTTGGCGACGAGGCACTTTGGGATGTCTTGGAACCGCGCCTAACCGGATTGGACCATGCAATCGTCAATGCCGGTATCGGCTCTGGCGGACCGATATCGGATCTCACCATGTCCGAATGGCGGCGCATCATGGACGTCAATCTGGACGGTGCCTTTCTTACATTGCGCAGCGCGATGCGCGCGATGAAGGCTTCCGATGGAGGCAGCGCGGTTATCACTGCATCCACAACAGGCGTGAAACCTGTGCCCGGTGTCGGCCCCTATGGCATATCGAAAGCGGCCGTCGCTCATATGGCCCGCATCGCCGCGATGGAAGGGGCCAAAGACAACATTCGGGTCAACGCCATTGCGCCGGGCGGCGTGGACACCGCCATTTGGGAAAGCGGAGACGATTTTCGCCGCGCCGTTGAACGGTTTGGCCGCGACGCCACGATCCAGAAAATGGCGCAAACAACACCGTCGGGACGCTTTGCTTCATCGGAGGAAATCGCCGATTCAATGCTGTTCATGCTGTCCGATGCAGGATCGAACATCACGGGCCACGTCTTAGTGTCCGACGGCGGTTTTACCCTCTAACGCCGCCCTCACATCACCATTGAACGGTGCGCGTCACCCGCTCTTCGCCTTCGCTGCCGCGCATCGACATGGTGAAGCTGCGCGATGCCCAATCAATATCGACCAAACCGAAATTCTCTTCTGAGATGAAGTCGGTGACACGTTTGTCATCGGGTTCGCGCGCGGTGTTTTGTTCGGTTGAGGCAAAGGAGTAGTTGAGCGAGGAACTGGTCAGCTCCCACATTTGCTCACCACCGCTGGCCTCGGGTGTATCGGTGTAAATGCCACCCGCATGGCGATCGCCCGACAACATCACCATCCCGCTTTCCTCGCGCCCTGCCAGCATGGCATACAGCTTTGCACGTTCAAGCGGCAGGCTTTCCCACGCTTCGTAATTGTGCGCATCGGTCAACACTTGGATCGACGACACAATGATGCGCAGGTCGGCCGGTTTGGCCAATTCTTGCTCCAACCATTCCCACTGCGCATCACCAAGTATGGTTTTAGTCGCATCGTCACTCGGCACGTATGGCCCAAGCGGCGGACGCTGCGGCGAATATGGGATGCTGTCAAAGTCAGACCGGAAATAGCGCGTGTCGAGCATCACGATTTGGGTGCGTTGACCATCCGCGCCGAACATGCGGCTTTCATAGATGCCAGGGCGCGATCGGACTTCGTCGGTCGAATTCCAGAATGTCTCAAAAATCATCTCAGACCAACTGCGAAAGGCAAAGTTCGCACCGCCATCATTGAAGCCGAAATCGTGATCGTCCCACGTCACCATCATCGGGATGTTGGCGCGAAAGTCGACGAGCTCAGGGGTCTCGGCTTGCTTTTGATAGGCCGCGCGCAGAGTGGTTAGCGCGGCATCACCCTTCCAGAATTGATCCCCGTAATTGTTGTCCCCAATGAACAGGAACATCTGCGGGTTCTGCGCCGCGATCTGCGCCCACATGTGTTGCGAACGCGATTGGTGATTGCAGCTGCCAAAGGCGATCCGCGTCAAAGTCGTGTCACCAGAAAGCGATGGATTCGAACCAGCGACCGGCAATTCGATGCTTTGTTCCAATTGAGCATAGAATGGCGCGAGCAGTTCATCCGCGGTCAACGAGACCTCAACCGGAGCATCCGTCGCAGCGGATTCGGCATGACCATCCGCCAACAACGGCGCGGCGGAAAGGCCAGCGGTGGCCGCGGCGATTGCGAGGAATGAGATTGGACGCATTGGGTGTCTCCTGATGATCTGTTCGCGCTTCGCATGCACAGCGCGTGTGACTCTATGATGGCTGTCTTAAACGCGCAGGGGCTAATCCGGCAATTGGCTGAAATCCGTGAGCGCCGCATCGCGCAGGCCGCGCCATACATTGCGCGCTTGGATAGTGTCGGCCACGTCATGCGCTCTGATCAGGTGGACGCCGGCCTCCATTCCCCGAACGGCCAAGGCAACCGACCCGCCCAACCGTTGATGCGCAGGCTCTTCGTTGGACAGTGCGCCGATCATGCGTTTGCGACTAACCCCCAACAATAGCGGCGACCCAAGCGCGTGGAACAACGGCAAAGCGTTGATCAACGCCAAATTGTCGGCCAGCGATTTGCCAAAGCCGATGCCGGGGTCGAGCATGATGCGTTCTTCGGCAATCCCGCCCGCAATGGCGCGCGCGCGTTGCTCCTTCAACATGTCGAAAACGTCGGTGACGACATTGGCGTAGCCTTCGCCTTCGTGCAGGTCTTCGCCTGTTCCCGGCGCATGCATCAACACGACCGGGCATCCGCTGTTTGCGACCAATTGCGTCATCCGGGGATCGTACCGCAACGCCGACACATCGTTGGCGAGATGCGCACCGTTTGCGATAGCGGCTTCCAAAACGCCGGCCCGGCGGGTGTCCACGCTGATCGCGGCGCCCATGCCTGCACAGTATTCAACCGCGGGCATGACCCGATCAATCTCATCGCCTTCCCAAGTGGCCGCACCACCGGGACGCGTGCTTTCGCCACCAATGTCGATAATCGCCGCGCCCGCTTCCAACATGGCGGCGGCATGGGCCCGGCCAATATCGGGTTTTTCCAGAAACTCACCGCCGTCGCTAAAGCTGTCGGGGGTAACGTTTAGAACGCCCATAACTTGCGGTTGATCGAGCCGGATTGTCCGCTCCCCCAATTGCAACGGCGCATGCACCAATTGCAGGTTCGTCCATTGCCGCTCCGCCTCCGACGCCAAAGCAGCACCCCAGCGCCCCTCTGGCTCGCCCAGCGCCTCTGTCACTTCACCTAGGCCAAAAACGCGTCGATGCGCGACCTTGCCATCTTCGCGCACCACCAATGCAAAGCGGCTGGCATAGACCATGCTGCCTGCCAGACGGATCGCGCCCGGCCCATCGCCATGCGATTCCGATTGCGGACCGGAGGACAATCCGATGGGTTGGACATAGACCGAAGCGGTCATCGTGCGCCTCCAAAGCCTATGGGATATTGAGGCACCTTGGGAGACATGGACCGCATGTTACACGGTCCAAGGGCCAAACTTTCTGGCTGTTTTCTGCGGGTTTGCGTCATCCAAAACGTTCTAGCGTGACGATGCGGTGTAGGACAGTGTGCCTGCGAAAAATGTTCACAAGGATAGGTATGGTGACGGCGTTGGGGCCATCCGATGCGATTAGTTCGTTTGGACAATGCAGCTTTGATGCGTGACCTCTTTTGCCCAATTGTGGACGCGCGTCCCCACCGCTAGACTGCATCAATGTTGCCGCCTAAACTTTCGTTGTTCGCCATTGTTTTGCTGACCTCTGGATGCATCCAGCCCTCCCAATTTGATGACGAGTATGAAGCCCAGTTTGAAGGGAATACTCAACGGTCAACGGAGTTGTTTGCGTCGGGATACTTTCCAAAATCATACGGAGAACCGAGTACCGAAAGTTGCGGCGATAGTTCTCCCCCTCGTCCGCTGATCGGAGAATATGAGGGCGAATGGTATCCTAGAGAATGGATGGCCGCACGCGAACCTTCTTTCTTCCTTCTCTCGGAAAACGACGCGTCACCAGACTTCGCACTCCGTTTTACCTACTTACCTAGTTTCAATGCCTCCGTTTTCATTCGCGTGCATAAGTCAGCCGACAAGTACATTCTTATTGCCAAACGCATGAGCAGATATGGCGGTGACGAACCTGACTCAATTGCGAGCTCAAAAAGGATTGAACTGTCGTCAAAACAATCCTCGGAGTTAAAGCGACTGTTGGATGAGGAAGGCCTGTTTGAAGAGCCGGCAGATTATTGTGGATTCGGCTTTGATGGTAGCAGATGGATATTCGAGCGAGTTGGCCCACAAGGCTACAGCATGGTGAAACGCTGGTCGCCAACAAATGGCGCGGGATTCAATCTCGGAGAATACATGTACACGATGACGGGTTGGAGTTTGCATTCCTCCTGCTTGCGACCGCTTCCTTATCCATTTGAGGACATAGAATTCGCATGCCGATAAACCTACGATCCTAGCTTATCGATCAGTACCCCGATCGCGCGCCTCGCCTATGATTGCGGGAAATTGGTCAATGCATAGGCAGGAGTGGGACATGGGTATTTTGGACAAGTTTCGGCTCGACGGGGAAGTCGCCGTTGTAACGGGCGCAGGCAAGGGCATTGGCCGGGCGATTGCCATCGGATTGGCCGAGGCGGGCGCCGATGTGGCGGTTGCATCCCGTACGCAAAGCGACCTTGATGCGGTCGCGCAAGAAATCCGCGCCTTGGGCCGCAGAGCCCTGCCCATCGCCACCGACGCGACCAATTTCGACGCGTTGCAGAACCTTGCGGATCAAACAGTCAAAGAACTCGGCAAAGTCAGCATTTGGGTCAACAACGCCGGGGGTATCCCCGATGGCCAACCGCGCTATCTAACCCGCACATCCGAAGAGCATTTCGATGCGCAAATCTCGCTCAATTTAAAAGCGGTCTGGATGGGATCGAACATCGCTGTGCAAAGCATGGCGCAAGAAGGCGGCGCGATCATCAACATCTCTTCGCGATCCGCCTTTGGCCCTCAGGTCAAAAACGGCCCCTATGGCGCGTCGAAAGCGGCCGTGAACAGTTTGACCAGCACTCTATCGGTCGAAGCCGCACCCAATGTGCGCGTGAACGCCGTGGCGCCCGGCCCCATCCCCACCGAGAATTTCGACGATTGCATGGGGACCGACACGGATGAAAAACGCACGCAATTGCTCAAACATATCGGCATCCCCATGGGCCGGTACGGCGACCCGGAGGATATTGCGGCGGCCGTTGTCTATATGGCCTCACCCGCGTCAAGTTGGGTAACTGGACAATGCCTGTATGTGACCGGGGGCCGGTGAAGCAGAAACGGCGCAGGCCGCAATCGACCTTTGCGATCAATCTTCGTTGGCGAGCCGGTAAAGCGCGCGCGCTGCGTCGACGACTTTCACTTCACCATCAACCTCATAATGCCAGAACGTCCAACCGTTGCACGATGGCGCGCCTTGCAATTCTTTGCCCAGACCGTGGATCGATCCCACTTGCCCTTTGCAGTCTAGCGAGCCGTCGGCACGAACAGTCGCGACCCAGCGGCGTTTTTTGTCAAACACTTCGCTACCAGCGGGAATGAGGCCGGTTTCCACCACCGCGCCAAAGGCAACACGCGGTTCGGATTTCTTGGACTGCATCGTGGTCAACGCGCTTTCATCCAAGGGCAATTCTTTGGCGATCCGTTTCATCGCAACACCGCGATAGAAATCTTCGCGTTCGCAACCGATCCATTCGCGACCCAAACGTTTCGCGACTGCGCCGGTCGTGCCCGTGCCAAAGAACGGGTCGAGCACAACGTCGCCTTTCTCTGTGGTGGCAAGCAGCACGCGGTAAAGCAGCGCCTCTGGTTTTTGGGTCGGATGCGCTTTCTTGCCGTCTTCTTTCAAACGTTCTCCGCCCGAACAGATCGGCAAAACCCAATCGCTGCGCATTTGCAGTTCGTCGTTGAGCGTTTTCATGGCGCGGTAATTGAATTGATATTTGGCCTTTTCACCCATGCTGGCCCAGATCATCGTTTCATGGGCGTTGGTGAAACGGGTCCCTTTGAAATTCGGCATCGGGTTGGTTTTGCGCCACACGACGTCGTTCAAAATCCAAAAGCCGATATCTTGCAAGATCGCGCCCACGCGGAAGATATTGTGATAGCTGCCGATGACCCACAATGCGCCGTCGGGTTTAAGCACGCGGCGCGCTTCGATCAGCCATGCACGCGTGAAATCGTCATAGGCTTTGAAGCTGTCAAATTGGTCCCAGTGATCGGTCACCGCATCGACTTCACTGCCATCGGGCCGGTTCAAATCGCCCCCCAATTGCAGGTTGTACGGAGGATCCGCGAACACACAATCGATCGAATTGTCGGGCAGCGAACGCATTGCCTCGATGCAATCGCCCGACAGGATTTGGCCGGTTGGCAATAGAGCGCGAACGTCCTCGGCGCGTGCCTTTACAGACCGCTTTGCCCGCACCTTTGTTGTTTCCATCACGCCCATAATTCTTACCCAAACCGTATTGATTGCCAAAGTTATCCACAGGGCATGAGTCCTCGCGGACTCCACGTCAAGCACGCAGATTCTGGATTGTTATGGTTAACGATTGGTAAGCAGGCGGGCCGGGGTTGAGAACAAAGAGTGACCGGCACAAGATATAGAGTCCGTAGGAATCGGGCGGACTCCAGATGGGGTGGTGTTGCGTTCAGGACTCAGGCGAACACCAACACCACATTGGCGGCAAAGCCAGCGACCAACAAAGCACCCAAAGCCCGTCCGATGCCGTTCGCGAACCACATAAGAGCGAGCAATCCGGCCGCGCTGGCGGTTAACAACGCCATCTGAAGGCCTGCCAATTCCAACGGCAAGGCAAACGGTGCGATGGTCATGGTTGCGCCGCCAATCAACAGGATGTTGTAAATGTTGGATCCAACCACATTGCCCAACGCCAGCGCCGATTTCCCGCGCAGCGCCGCCGCGATGGAGGCCGCGAGTTCGGGCAAGGACGTGCCCACAGCTACAACCGTCAAGCCAATGACCGTTTCGGGCACTTCGAATATGGTCGCCAATGTGATCGCGCCCGACACCAACGCATCACCGCCCGCGACCAGAATGGCCAAGCCAACAACAAACAAAGCGCTGGCGATCCAACCGTTGGATGGGGCCTCTTCCATGTCGTCGTCTTCGCCCGTGGCGCCCGGATTGCGGTACCGCCACACAATGTAGATCAAGATGCCAGCCAACAGAGCAACCCCAATCCAAACGGATCCAACTTGCGCCAGAACCAGCCCCCAAAGCAGCACAGTCGCGGCCAAAGCCACCACCGCATCGCGGCGACCGCTGCCCGAAAGGATGATCGGCGCGACCAGAGCCGAGACACCCAAAATCAACAAAGTGTTGGCCAAGTTGGATCCAACAATATTGCCCCACGCGATTTCAGGAGAGCCGGCCAAGCTGGCCTGAACGCTTGCCACCATTTCGGGCATCGACGTGGCAAAGCCAACGATCACAAGACCGGTAAATAGGGTCGAGACGCCCAATTTTTGGGCAATACCCACCGCCCCGCGCACCAACAATTCGCCACCCACGGCAAGGCCGATAAGGCCGCCCAAACTCAACAGAATCGCTTCAATCATGCGCCGCGTCTACGCGACCGTGCCGTCGGGCAAAAGGCCGGGTCGCGCCGAAACCGCAATAAAACGGATTTCCAATCAATTCGGCCGCGCTAAATCAAGGTTGCCTGAGCAACGGGGGCAAAACTTTGCCGGTGCAGCGGTGTTGGGCCGTGAACGCGCAACGCCTCCATATGCTGTTTGGTGCCGTAACCCTTGTTCCGTTCCCAGCCATAATGCGGGTGCGCGGCGGCGGCTTCGATCATTATGCGATCGCGCCATTCCTTGGCGATGATAGACGCCGCGCTGATCGCGGGTTCAATGCCATCCCCGCCAACAATTGCGCGGGCGGGCCACTGCCATTCTTCGCATCGGCGTTCGGGTGTTTGATTGCCATCGATCAACACCATCGTCAGCGCATGAGGCATCTGCGCGGCCAAATCGCGCACGCATCGGGTCATGGCGACCATCGTCGCCTGAAATATATTGATGCGGTCAATCTCATCCGGATCGACTACCGCAACGGCCCACCCGCATGTCGCGCGGATTTGTTCATCGAGCACCGCACGCCGTTTGGCCGAAAGTTTCTTGGAATCGTTCAAACCTGCCGGTATCTCTTGGCCCAGCACAACCGCAGCGGCGACCACCGGACCCGCCAACGGCCCGCGGCCCGCTTCGTCAACGCCAATCACGGTGTTGGCGGGATCAAAGCGCCCCTGTTGGGCACTATTCTCAATGTCAGGAGTTACCTGAGTCATGCACATTCTTCCCCAAACGCCATCCGCATTGGCTCTTGCCGCTCGCGCCGTGTCGCAACGCGTATCTGCGTTGCCAATCGCTTTGTCTCTCCCCGCTATCGCCCTCGCAAGTTGCGCGACCGCAGAAACGGGGGAAACCGCTTCGGCCGGCGCCGATCAGTCATTGCTGATTGTTGATGAGATGGGCGAATTTGACCGTCCATGGGCGATCGAATTCATTCCGGGGACCAACACGTTGGCCATCACGGAAAAGAGCGGCACGCTCAAATTGATGCAAACCAACACAGGTGAAATCATCACGGTTGATGGCGTTCCAGAGGTCGCCTTTGGCGGACAGGGCGGCTTGGGCGATGTCGCGTTTCTGCCATCAGAGGCGGATCGCGATGACGGGCGGACGATCTATTTAAGCTGGGCGGAGATGGGGACGTCGGCGGACGATTCCGGCGCGCGCGGCGCGGTTGTGGGTCGCGGCACATTGGTGTGCATCGAAGCGGATGACGAATGCGCCATCAACGATTTAGAGGTGATCTGGCGTCAAGCGCCCAAGGTTTCCGGGCGCGGCCATTATTCCCACCGCATCGCGTTTTCACCCGATGAACAATATATGTTCGTCGCCAGCGGTGATCGGCAAAAGCAAACGCCCGCCCAAGATTTGACCAACACGCTGGGTTCGATTGTTCGTTTGAACCTTGATGGGACTGTGGCCGATGGCAATCCATTTGCCGATCGCGACGGCGTAACCCCGCAAATATGGTCCTATGGTCACCGCAACATTTTGGGCATGGATTGGGACGCTCAGGGGCGCTTGTGGGATGTGGAACACGGCCCTGCCGGCGGTGACGAACTCAATTTGGTGCAAAAAGAGGCCAATTACGGTTGGCCCACGCGGTCGTACGGCGAAAATTACAACGGCGATCCAATCCCCGATCACACCGATGATGATGGCTTCACCAAACCCGCCATCACATGGACCCCGGTCATCGCGCCGGGCGATATGATTTTCTACACCGGAGAGATGTTCGGCGATTGGCAAGGCGATGCGTTGATCGCGGGACTATCCAGCCGCGCTTTGGTTCGGGTGGAAATTGATGGCGATGCTGCCCGCGAAGTGGCCCGATATGAGGTCGGCGGACGCCTGCGTTCGGTCGAACAGGGGCCGGATGGCGCAATCTGGGTTGCCGAAGACGGTGAAGACGGCCGGGTCCTGCGGATCACGATGTAGTGGAGTT
Organism: Erythrobacter sp. Alg231-14; assembly: GCF_900149685.1. NCBI lineage: Bacteria > Pseudomonadati > Pseudomonadota > Alphaproteobacteria > Sphingomonadales > Erythrobacteraceae > Erythrobacter > Erythrobacter sp. Alg231-14. The sequence continues at coordinate 87,246 of NZ_LT702999.1, forward strand.
TTGGTTGGCGTAACGCGCAAAAGCGCTTAACCGCCCCAATCCATGACTGCCGACACATCTTCCGAAGCCGAAACCGCCACCATCATTCCGCTTTCTGCGGTTGAACCCTCTATGGTTGAGGCGTTGCTTGATCGTGCGTTCGGACCGGATCGCCATGCGCGCACCGCCTATCGCATGCGCATGGGAATGGAATGCCTCGATGCGTTGAGTTTCGCCGTGCTCGACGCAGAAGAGATGCTGGTCGGCACAATTCAATGTTATCCTATCGCTCTAACCGACCGCGAAGGGCGCCCTGTACCTTTGGTTATGGTCGGCCCGGTCGCGGTGGTTCCCGAACGTCAAAACGAAGGGTTTGGCCAAGGGTTGATGATGGCGATGCTGGACGCAGAAGCGCGTCTGGCGAGCGATGGGTCACCGTCTTTTGCGCAGGTTTTGATTGGCGATGCCGATTATTACGGGCGTTGGGGCTTTACCGCGGCGGCAACCGGCGGATGGCATTGCCCCGGCCCCTTTGAACCGGAACGTTTGTTGGCCCGCGGCGCCGCTTTATCGGCCATGCCATCGGAAGGCATGTTGGGTCCTTGGCAAGGATAAAGCGTCGCAGATGTTGGCTTCGCGATTGCGCCGTACCCGCGCATCCCATCGATCGCATTGAGTTTCTTCTTTGACGAAACCGTCGGGTCTGGCATCGCGTATCTGATCTATGCCGTACGAACCGCCACCCTACCTTGCCGAACTCACCTTGGCGCAAATTGCCGAACAAGTGGCGCAACGCAAATTGCCGCCGGTCGAAGGTTGGGCCCCGACGCAGATCGGGGAAAGCCACATGCGCATCGATAAAGATGGCGCATGGTATCACGAAGGTGGGTTGATCCGTCGTCCCGCAATGGTGCGCGCGTTTTCCGGGCTTTTGACCCGCGACGAAGCGGGTCAACATTGGTTGGTCACACCGTTTGAGAAATTGTCGATTGAGGTGGATGACGCCGCGTTTATCGCGGTGGATTGCGTCCACACCGAAGGCGAAATCGCCTTTCGCCTGAACACCGATGAATTGGTGGTGGCCGGGCCCGACAACGCTCTAAGAGTGGCGGGTGATCCCGACACTCCGGCGATCTATTTGCATGTGCGCGGTCGATGCGAGGCGCGGCTTAACCGATCCACCTATGCCCAATTGGTCGACCTTGCTCTTGAAATGAGCGGCGATGATTTGGACAGCGGCCTGATCGTGACCAGCCAAGGCGCGATCTTCTCGCTGTCGTCGTGATGGTTGTGCCGCGATGAGCGCCTTGTTCAACCGCCTAAGCACCTTATTCGAAGAAGGGCATGCTCACCCGGTGACGGGCCTAAAATCGGATGCGGAATTCGTCGTAGCCGGGGAACAAACGCCCGCCGCCGTCTTAATCGCGGTTACCGATCAACCCGAACCGACCGTGATCCTAACCCAGCGACCAACCGGCATGCGCAGCCATCCAGGGCAAGTCGCGTTTCCTGGCGGCAAATTGGATCCCGGCGAAGACGCCATAACCGCCGCCCTGCGCGAGGCAGAGGAAGAATTGGCTTTGCCGCGCGAGGTTGTTCAAGTGGTCGGGACCAGCGACCTATTTTCCACCGGCACCGGATTTGACGTGACCCCGGTTTTGGCGGTCGTCCCGCCCAATTTGGACTTAAAACCCAACCCCGCCGAGGTGGAGGCGTGGTTCGATCCGCCGCTTTCGCTTTTGTTGGAGCGCGACAATTGGATCGAGAATGAGACGTTTTGGCGTGGCTCAATGCGGAGCTATCTCGATATGCATTATGACGGGTTTAGAATATGGGGCGTCACCGCCGCGATCATCGCGAATTTGGCGTTGCGCATCCCACCAGAACGGCTGAAGACAGGCTAAAGTCGCGACAAACCGCCGCATCCGTTCAAATTGGCTCGGTTGAGGGGCTTGTTATCCCCTCGCTTTTTTGGTTAGCGCATTGGCTGTGACCCAACCCTTGCAATCTTTATCCCAAGCCGACTGGCCGCATCGCGATGGTATGCGCGCAATCACGGCGGCATTGGGCGTGGATTCCATCCGGTGGGTCGGCGGTGCAGTGCGCGACACATTAATCGGAATGCCGGTCCATGACGTCGATTGCGCCACCCTACACACGCCCGATATCGTGGTGGAACTGTGCAAGAAAGCCGGCATTCGAACGGTTCCAACGGGGATCGAACACGGCACTGTCACGGCCATATTGGATGATGGCCCGGTCGAGGTGACAACATTGCGCCGCGACGTATCCACCGATGGCCGACGCGCCACGGTGGCCTTTGCCGATCGATGGGAAGACGATGCCGCGCGCCGTGATTTCACGATCAACGCGTTGTACGCCCATCCCGAAACGTTGGAAATTTCCGATTATTTCGGCGGGATCGACGATTTGAAGGCGCGGCGATTGCGATTTATCGGTGATGCCCGTCAACGCATCGCCGAAGACCATTTGCGGATCCTGCGATATTACCGGTTCCAAGCGCGCTTTGGCACCGATCTCGATGCGGAGGCAGAGGAGGCATGCGCCGACCTCGCCAGCACATTGAAGGGGTTGAGCCGCGAGCGCATCGCCAGCGAAATGATCGGCATTTTGTCGCTTCCCAATCCCCACGACACCGTTGCGCGCATGCGCGAAGCCGGAGTTTTGGGTGTCATCTTGCCAGAATGCCGCGCTCCGCATGTGAAAGCATTGGCGCAATTGATCGGTCACGAAACAGACCAAGGCTTCGCAGCCGAACCCTTGCGCCGGTTGGCAGCGTTGTTGCCGCCCTCACCCGATGTCAGCGGCTCTGTCGCGGTTCGGTTGCGCCTTTCGCGGGCTCAGCGCGCGCGATTGACTTGCGCGGCGGAAAGACTCACCGATCAGGCCGGCACCGCCCAAGCTTTGGCCTATCGCATCGGTGTGGACTTCGCAGTCGATCGCTTGCTGCTTTTGGGAGAAGAAGCCCGCACCATTGCCGATTGGGAACCGCCGCAATTCCCGATAAAAGGCGGAGAAATCGTGAAACGCGGGGTCCAAGCGGGCCCCGATGTGGCGCGAATTCTGCGCGCGGTGGAACGTCGATGGGTCGCCGAAGGATTCCCCGACAAATCCCGCGTGGACGCAATCTTAGCGGAGGAAATGCCCTAAGATCTTCACTATTGCTGGCCCGCGTTAAGCGCGCCTTCACCCCCTTCAACCGATACACCGCAATGCACCCGATGGTTTGGCAAAACCGCCTTATCGATCGCGCGTTCATCAACCGGGAACCGGTGCACGCTTTGGCCATTGGATATCTATCCATGCGCCTTGTGCATCCCCCTAAGACGAAACCAACACTGGAGAATATTTTACAATGATGACTGGGAATTTTGGCAAGTTTGCAAAGCCAACTCTGATCGCTGCGGCGGTCGCACTATCCCCATTTGCGGCCAGCGCACAGGATGTCGGCGCAACCGTGATGGGCAATGATGACGCGCCAATCGGCACCGTCACCGCAAATGAAGGCGGCGTCGTAACGGTCGACACTGGCAAACACAGCGCGCCTCTTCCTGCGAACCTTTTGGCGCAACGCGACGGCCAATGGTCGGTCAACGCTACTCAGGCGCAAATCAACGGAATGATGGATGCGCAAGTTGCTGCTGCAAACGCCGCGCGCGATGCGGCCTTGGTCGAAGGCGCAGCCGTGGTTAGCGCCGAAGGCACACCAGCCGGCACTGTCTTTACCGTCGACACCGAAAACACCGTCATCGTGCAAAGCGAAGCCGGCATCATCACATTGACCCGCGAAAGCTTCGCAGTCAGCCCATCGGGCGCGTTGATGGCGTTGTATTCGGCCGAACAATTGGCCGCAAACACGGTTGAAGTTCCCGAAGGCGCCGAAATCCTAACCCCGGCACAAGCCGCAGCGAAAGAAGCCGAAATGGCTGCTGCTGCCGCAGAAGACGCCGCCGCGGATGCCGCTGGCGAATAAGTCTTAACCGGTCATATTTTGGCCGATTGTAAAAAAGCCGCGGAGACCTTCATCGGTCGCCGCGGCTTTTTTCTATCCAAATGTGTTGTCTTTGGGGAAGCCTTGCGGCGGCATGCGCCCGGCCGCGCCGCGCGCGACTTTCCATTGCCAAATATCGTTTTCGGTCCGCGTGCGTTCGCCCGACCCGCCCATTTTCCAACTCAACCCTTCGGCCAAGATGAATGTGGTTGCATCCGACAATCCGCCGTCGCGATACCGTTGCAGCATCACACCTTGACCGCGCGCCATGATCGGCATTTCTTCTAGGTTGAAGACGATCAATTTGCGGTTGTCGCCCACCGCCGCAATGTGATCGTGCCCTTCGGGAATTTCACGGATCACTTGCAATCCGGCTGTCCCTTTCAGGTTCACGACCTGCTTTCCCTTTTTCGTCTCCGCCAAAAGCTCTTTGGTCTCGGCGATAAAGCCTTTGCCGTTGGTGGATGCGAGCAACAAGCGGCCGCCATCCTTATGGACTAACATTTTGACGACCGATGCCTCACTCTCAAGGTCGATCATCGTACGCACCGGCTCACCAAAACCGCGCGCGCCCGGCAATTTGTCACAACCCAACGTAAAGAATCGGCCGTCCGAACCCGCGATCAACACCTTATCGGTGGTTTGCGCGTGCAGGATAAAGGCGAGTGCATCACCCTCTTTATACTTAAACTCCTGCGTCAAATCGACGTGGCCCTTTGCCGCGCGGATCCATCCTTTCTGAGATAGGATCACGGTGACAGGCTCTTTCTCGATCATCGCGTCCATCGAAAATTCGACGATCGGGGCGGCTTCTTCGATGCGCGTGCGCCGCGCGCCCAATTTCGTGTCTTCCGCGTAATCCTTGCGCAGCGTGCGCAGATCTTTTTTCAACCGAGTGCGTTGGCGCGCCGGGCTTTCCAGCAATTTCTGCAGGTCATCCTGTTCCGCCAACAATGTGTCTTTTTCGGTGCGGAGCTCCATCTCTTCCAGCTTGCGCAAAGAACGCAGGCGCATGTTGAGGATGGCCTCTGTCTGACGATCGGTGAGATTGAACTCTGCCATCATCACGGCTTTAGGATCGTCTTCGTAGCGGATGATCTCAATCACCCGATCAAGATTGAGGAAGGCGACAATATAGCCTTCGACCAATTCCAATCGCCGCTCAATTTGATCCAGCCGGTGCTGTGTGCGCCGTTGCAGGATTTCGATCTGAGCCCGTGTCCAGTTTTCCAGAAGCTCTTTCAGCCCCATGACCAACGGCGTTCGCGTTGCGTCGAGCACGTTCATGTTCAGGCCGAACCGCGTTTCCATATCGGTTAGCTTAAAGATGCTCTCTTTCAGCAATTCCGGGTCAACATTGCGGCTGCGCGGGACCAGCACGATGCGGATGCTTTCGTCGCTTTCGTCGCGCACATCTTCAAGGATGGGCAGTTTCTTATCGGCAATCGCTTGCGCGATTTGTTCGATCAACTTGCCCTTTTGCACCTGATACGGGATTTCCGTGATGACCAATTGCCATTGGCCGCCGCCCAACCGTTCGATCCCTGCGGCGACATCTTCGGCCTTGTCCGCTTCGGGTGCGTGGAACACACCGCGCAGGCGGAAACTGCCGCGACCGGTGCGATACGCTTGAGAGATTACCTCCGCGCTGTCGATGACTTGGCCGCCGGTGGCGAAATCGGGGCCTTTCATCAATTCCATCAAGCGTTCGTGTTCAACGCTGGGATTGTCGATCAATTCCAACGTTGCATCGATCACTTCGGCGACGTTGTGTGATGGAATGTTGGTCGCCATGCCCACCGCAATCCCGCTGGCCCCGTTGGCCAACAGATTGGGGAACAGGCCCGGCATCAATTCCGGCTCTTCCTCCTCGCCATTGTATGTCGGGATGAAATCAACGGTGCCCGCGTCCAACCCTTCCATCAACTGCATCGCAGTCTTGGTCAGGCGCGCTTCGGTGTAACGATAGGCCGCAGCGTTATCGCCATCGACATTGCCGAAATTGCCCTGCCCTTCGACCAAAGGATATCTCAGCGAGAAATCCTGAGCCAGGCGGACCATCGCGTCATAAGCGGCCGTGTCGCCATGCGGGTGATATTTACCGATAACCTCGCCAACGACGCGCGCGGATTTCTTGAACGTGTTGGATGGATCCAACTTCAATTGCCGCATCGTCCACAACAACCGGCGGTGGACCGGTTTCAACCCATCGCGCAAGTCCGGGAGCGAACGCGCGGTGATCGTGGAGAGCGCATAGACGAGGTACCGTTCTGACAAAGCGGCGTCGAACGGTGCGTCGACGATGGCGTCGAATTCATTAGAATCATCTGTGGTGGTCGGATCGGACATGGCGCCGGTCTAGCAAGCGTCGCGCAGCGCGGGGAGAGGCGTTTCCACAGGAATGGAAGCGGTTGCAATTGATGGGCGATGTTTGAGTGAAATCCAGAGGCGAAAATGGACGATGTCCGTCCGCTCTTGAGAGCAGTTGAACGCCAAAAGCCTGAAAAACCCGACAAGCCACCCTTCCGACATTCGGACAGGCAGATGGGCGCGTGCACAGCGGGAAAAAGTCACGCTGAGGAAGGGGTTGAAATCGCAGGGTTGAATTGTGGTCAAAATGTGGCACAAATATGGCGAGAATAAGGCGAATCCCTAAATCCTGCCTTATTCCACCCCGCAATTCAGGAGAGAGTTGATGAAATATCGGACCATTTTGGGCACCGCCGCCGTTGCAGCCGCCACAATTTCCCTTGCCGCGTGCAGCGAAGCACCCAATCAAACCGCTGATTTTTCGAACGAAGCATATGACGCAGGCGTTGCCCTCGAATCTGGTCAGGACGACGTGGACGGATCTGCGATCCCGGAACTGGCCGCAATTGGCGTGACCATGCCTCAACTCGCCTACACTTATGACTATCGCTGGCGCATGCCGGCCGACAAAATCGGACCCTTGCAACGCCGCCACGCCACATTGTGCGAACAACAAGGCACGGCCGCTTGCCAGATTTTGGGCATGAGCAAATCCGGAGAAGAGGCCGATGATGTGCGCGGCGTTTTGGAAATGGCCATCGCCAGTCGACAAGCTCGTGCCTTTGGCGCTTTGTTGGAGGACGAAGCGCAAGATTCCGGCGCCGAGCCAATCTCAGCCGAGATCGCATCCGAGGAATTGTCCAAACAGATCGTCGACACCGAGGCTCGTCTTCGGGCACGCACGCAATTGCGGGATCGATTGATGGAGGTGTTGGCCACGCGTAACGGTACGGTCGAAGAATTGGTCGAAGCCGAACGCAGCGTCGCCCGCGTCAATGAAGAGATTGACCAAGCGCGCAGCTGGCTCACCGCAATGGAAGGGCGCGTCGCATTCAGTCGGATCACAGTACGGTATGAAACGGGGATGCCCATCACCAACGATTTCCTGACGCCGGTTCAAGGGGCATTGGGACAGATCGGATCGATCCTTGGTTACATTGCGGCTTTCATCATCCTATTCAGCTCAATCGTCTTCCCTATCGGATTGGTTGTTTGGGGCGTAATCGCTGTGCAACGCCGATTGGCGGCCGGCAAAGCGCCTGAAACGTCGATTGAATCAGCGGCCTAATCGCCCGACCGCACTACAACAATTCAAGACACCGCCGTGTTCACGATTGAGCGCGGCGGTTTCGCATTGGCCCCATGATGATCGCATAGGATCGAAACAGGCCTGACCGAATTCTAGCGACAGGTGGAACTGGGCCGTCTTACCGGGCATCCCCTCCACGATCATTCCTTAACGCCGCAACCTCTTCGCGCAGGCCCTTTAGCTGTTCGATGATCATTTCGCGTTCGCTGTGCGCGTCATCCTCTGTCGCTTCGGCCATGGCGTTGACGATCACACCAATGAACAGGTTGAGCACGATAAAGCTGGTCAGCAGGATGAACGGCACGAAAAACGCCCACGCAAAGGGGAATTCCTCCATCACTGGGCGGACAATGCCCATTGACCAGCTTTCCAAAGTCATAATCTGGAACAAGGAATAAAGCGACGCCCCCAGATTGCCGAACCATTCGGGAAACGCTTCGCCGAACAAGCGCGTTGCCATCACCGCGCTGATATAAAACAGCAAAAGCAGCATGATGATCACGGTTGCGATGCTGGGTATGGCGCTGAACAATCCCACGATCACTTTGCGCATGCTGGGCACCACGGACACCAATCGCAAGGCGCGCAAAATGCGCAAAGCCCGCAAGACGGAGAATTGCGCGCCCGACGGGGCAAAGGCTGATCCCACGATGATCAGATCAAAAATGTTCCATCCGCTTTTGAAGAACGCCAATCGATAGGCGAACAATTTGATGGCCAGCTCGATGACAAAAATCGTCAGCGCGACCGTATCCAGCCAGGAAACAACTCCGCCAACAACCGCCATCGCGCCCGGGGATGTTTCCACCCCCAACCCGATCGCGTTGATTACAATCACGGAAATAATGAAACGTTCGAACCCGCTGGATTCGACAAGGGCCTTGGCCCGGTTTTGTAAGGTCACAGTGGTACGATTCCGCCCTGATTTATGCGTTTTGGCCGTTGGTCAGTTGTGATTCAAAGGCGGCCCTAATTGAACAGATAGCGCAGCTCGCCCGCTTCGCGAACCATGTGAATGCTGTTGCCGTTGAAGTTCACCATCCAAGCGCAGGAAAGTTCAATATGCCGATCGCGCGCCCATACCGTTCGAATGCCACGAACAAGATAGACAGGCCGCATTGAAACCTGCTCCCTCTCACCGAGAAGCATGATCTCTTGAACCTGAATGGGTTTGTCATCCTTCACCCCATCGCGGCTTTGATACAAGGCATTGCCGCCCACGCATCGCCCCGATTGATAAGGCGTGCGGCTTTCGCCGTTGAATTCGGCTTGAAAGAAATCCCTGATAATTTGAGGCCCGGCATCAAAATCGTGGAGCTGCGCAACGGCCACAAATGTCTCAGCGTGCACCGGTGCAGCAAGAGCCATTGGCAAGGCACCGACAAGAACCGCGCAAAGCGCTTTGCATCTTAGCATATTCATATCTGCCCCCGCTTACATCCGTCTCGCATCGCTGCTTTGCGAAGGGATGCTGACGGTCAAGCCGTCCATGTCATCGGTCAGATCAATCTGACACGATAGGCGACTGGTGCGGCGCGCATCGGCCGCGAAGTCCAGCATGTCTTCTTCTTCCTCACTCGCCTCTGTCAGTCGGTCGAACCATTCCGCCGCGACGATCACATGGCATGTCGAACACGCCATTTGGCCCTCGCATGTGCCCTCAAGCGGGAGGCCAGCCGCCTGTCCAACCCGAAGCAGATTGTCCCCTGCGTCGGCGCTGGCGGTCACGCGTTTGCCGCCTTGTTCGATAAAGGTGACGTTTAGCCCCACTGATCCTGCTCCTTAGCCGCGGCGACGATGATGCCGGCGGCTTTTTCGATGTCGTCCATGGTCGTATACCGTCCCCATCCCAACCGGATAGAGGATTTCGCCTGAGCATCGGTAAGACCGATGGCTTTCAACACATGGCTGGGCCGTCCCGATCCGCTGGCGCACGCGCTGCCGGCGGAAAACATTATTGTGCGACACTCCGACATAAGGCGCGATACGTCGAGGCCCTCTTTGCGAATGTTGAGATTGCCGTGCCAACGCGCGTCCGCGCTGCCGTTCAATTCCCACCTTTCAAACAAGGTGCGCATGCGGTGCCACAATTGCGCGGCGTGTTCTGCATCCTGCTCCATGCGATCTGCGGCAATGTGTGCCGCCGCGCCGAAGCCGGCGATCAATGCAGGCGACAAAGTGCCCGATCGCAGGCCCGCCTCTTGCCCGCCGCCGGTTTGCTGCTGTTTGAGATCAATCCCGTCGCGCACCCACAATGCGCCAACGCCTTTGGGCCCGTGGAGTTTGTGCGCGCTGACCGCGATCAAATCGGCCTCTGCAACCGCGACTTTGCCATAAGCCTGCACCGCATCAACACAGAATAGAGCGCCCGCCTCTTTCGCGCGGCGGTGCCAATCCGCGCTGGGTTGGACCACGCCGATCTCATTGTTCACCTGCATAACCGCGATCATGCGGGTGTCTTTGGGAAGGTCTTGTGAAGGATCGCAAACGCCATACTCGTCCACGGCAAGAACATGATGCCCACTCCCATCGCGGGCTGTATCGCCGACGGCGGAGTGTTCGATGGCGCTGAACGCGACGGCGCCCGATCCCCCGCTGCCGCGGATTGCCAGATTGAGCGCTTCGGTCGCGCCGCCGGTGAAGATCACTTGCCCGCCAGATGGGAACAACGCCGCCACCCGCTCGCGCGCCAGTTCAATGGCGGCCGCCGCCTGACGCCCGAATTTGTGCGGGCTGTGCGGATTGCCAAAACCGGTGCCATCCGGCCCATCCAAATGCCGCAACATCGCATCGCGCGCTTCGGGTGCGAGCGGCGTGGTCGCTTGGTAATCGAGGTAGATCACGTGAGCGACCTCCACGCCCCGGCGAATTGCTCCAACTCGTCCTGCGTGGTGCTCCAGCCGAGGCTAACCCGGATCGTGCGCGCGGCCACGTCATCGGACACGCCGAAGGCATCGAGAACGCGGCTTTTCTTAAGCGTGCCGGAGGAACATGCGCTGCCCGCCGACACCGCAAACCCCATTGCGTCTAGGCGGATGAGGAGCGCCTGCGCGCTGATGCTGGGGTGTGACAAGGCAGCAATATAATCGCTCTGATCCCGAAAGTTCAGCCGCGCGTCGCCAAATTCGGCAAAGAACTGCTCCCGCTGCTCAGAAGTCGTGTGCCATTCGCCCGCTTCCAGCGCGGCGGCAAACCCCATCGCACCGGGCACATTTTCCGTCCCCCGGCGATATCCGCGTTCATGCCCACCCATCGGATTGAGCGCCGCATAATCGCGCACCAACAACGCGCCAACACCAATCGGCCCGCCCAATTTGTGCGCCGATACCACCGCCATATGGGCGTTTGGCAACGCGATCTTCCCCGCGCTTTGCGAACAATCGGATAGGATCTGAGTTTTCTCGAAATTGTTGGCGATGCGCCGAAATCCATCAAGGTCGAAAACCGCGCCCGTTTCCGAATTGACGTGCTGCATAAAAATCAAAGTGGACGGGAGATCGTCATTGGGACCGGTCCCTACTGCGCCCGCAGCCTCATAAATTTCGCCGCGTCCAACGACGCCGCGCTCGCCAAGCGGCATGATATAGTCGAACGTTTCGGCCCCGTCCGCATAGACCGCATCATGTTCGACCGCGCTTGCTACTTTGCGCTCAACCTTCGCGTATCGCAGAGCAATCGCCAGCGCTTCGCTCGCGCCGCTGGTAAAAATCAGCTCGCCGTCCCAATCCAGCGCCCGCTTGATCCGGTCGCGCGCATCCTCAAGTGCCTGCTTCGCCTTGCGCCCTTCGGCATGCGGGCTGGACGGGTTTGCCCATAGAGCAAAGCCTTGCTCCATCGCCGCGCGCGCTTCTGGACGCAGCGGAGAAGTCGCCGCGTGATCGAGGTAAATCCGTCCCACTTGTGGTCTATCCGACAAAAAATTGCGTAAATTGCATGGATACCTATATAGAGCGCGCTCTCTCAGGTGCCAGCGCGCATCTCGCCTATCCAATTTTCGCAAGGTTTTGCCGATGCCATCAGTCATCTTCCCCGGTCCAGAAGGCCGCCTCGAAGGTCGTTTCTCCCCTCCACCGCGTCCGCGCGCACCGGTTGCGATGATCCTACACCCGCATCCCGAAGGCGGCGGAACCATGAACGATCGCATCGTTCAACGGATGTACAAAACATTCGCGGATCGCGGTTTTGCCGTTTTGCGTTTCAACTTTCGCGGCGTCGGACGCAGCCAAGGCAGCTTTGACAGCGGCATTGGCGAATTGTCGGATGCGGCCAGCGCGCTTGATTGGGTGCAAAGCATCCACCCAGAGGCGCAAACTACTTGGGTTGCGGGCTATTCCTTTGGCGCGTTGATCGGCATGCAATTGTTGATGCGCCGCCCCGAAGTGCGCGGCTTTATCTCCATCGCGCCGCCCGCCAACATGTACGACTTCAGCTTCCTCGCACCCTGCCCCGCCAGCGGCATCTTTGTGCAAGGCGCAGCGGACACCGTGGTTCAGCCAAGCGCTGTTCAAAAGCTGGTCGACAAATTGCGCACGCAAAAACACATCACGATCCATCATGATGAAATCCCGCGCGCCAACCACTTCTTCGAAAACGAAACCGAAGAAATGATGGCGTCGGTCGACAATTATTTGGATTTCCGTCTGTCACCGGATTGCCCGATTAAGTGATCTGAGGATCACCTAATTCCCCTATTGTTGCGCGCCCTCGGGCGCTGGATGCGGCACGGCGGCCATTCTGCCTGATTGGATAACCGCATAAACGCCTGCGCGCGGCCGTAACGCTCCGGCGCGCGCTTTGGCGCACCCAAAGGGCGTGTGAGCGATGAAATCGCACCCCGAGCCGGGCGCGAAAACCGACCCCAAGAAACAACAATATTTCAAGAATTCAACCCGTTGCACAACGATACCGGTCCCAAACCGCAACTCGATAGTCCTTGCCTATCAAAAGTGATGTTGTAACATAGCAACACATCATCGGTGAGAGGAGATGTAACAATGAGCTATGTTAACACAACAAACCGGACCAATCCGGTCGCCGTTCTTGGGGCGCTTGGCGTTCCTGGCGCGTTTGGAGTGCTGCTGGTTTTGGGACTGGCGATCAAAGTGGTCACCCCGCCTATCGACGACGACCTCGAAGGCTACCAATACACCGCCATTGATATTGATCCCATCGTCGAGCCCGAAGTTGTACCGGAGGTCGAACCAACCACCCAAACCACACAGCCAGACCCCAGGATACTGCCCCCACCCCCACGCCCGGACACGGGTTTTGAATTCTCAGAAAGCGCCAGCACCCCGATCAGCACCCTCCCGACACTTGGTGACGATTTTGGCATCGGTTCAGAACCGGTGGATTTTGGCACCGTCATTCCGGCGGGACCCCCAGCCATTGACCCCATCGCCGCGTCTCCGCGCGGCAATGCCAGCGGTTGGATCACCAATGACGATTACCGCACCAGTTGGATCAATCGCGACTATTCGGGTGTCGCGGCATTCAGCCTTTCGATTGATGCACGTGGCCGTGTGACCAATTGTTCGATCACAAACTCAACCGGCCATGATGTGTTGGATCGGGCGACGTGCCGTCTGCTGCAACGTCGGGCGCGGTTCAATCCGGCCTTAGACAGCGCCGGCGAACCGGTCGCAGGCACCTTTGCCAGCTCGGTAAACTGGCAAATCCCAGAATAAACCGCTTCAAATTCCATCAGGCGGCCGGGGTGTTAGCGCGCCTCGGCCGCTTCTGCTTGATCAAGGGGCGATGACCCATCCGCGGTCGGCACCGTCCAGATTAAGACATTGCCGATCGCGATGGCCGCCAACAACACCATCAACATCGGCTGTTTCGCCTCACCCGTGCGGCGCCAAAGGAAATACGCGCCTGCGACCAAAAGGATCGCCGCGAGCACCACAATTGAAAGCACTAAATCTATCACCGGCCTATTCCGCTCCCGCCAAATTCTGGGCCAAATTCCGACATGTCAAAACCTGTATCATGGCACTGGAACATTGCCAGCTTTGCGTCTAGCGTCGGTGCACAATATCTAGGGTCTATTATGGGAGAATATCGTGGGAATTTTTAGCTCAATCTCGAACGCAATCTTTGGTTCGGACGAAGAAGAAGCAGCGGCACCAGAAGCTGCAGCAGCACCAGCAGCAGCGCCAAAGCGCGATGCAATCAGCGGTGTTGATGTTGAACAACGCATCGGCAGCATCCCTGGTTCTGACAAACTCAACTGGAAGACATCGATTGTCGACCTGATGAAACTGGTTCAGATCGATCCCAGCTACGCCAACCGCAAGGAATTGGCTCAGGAACTCGGCAATGCGGATTACTCCGGAACAGCGGAAGACAACATCGCGCTTCACAAGGCGGTGATGAACAAAATCGCAGCCGCCGGCGGCATCGTTCCCGCCGATCTGAAGGACTGATTGACAGCTCTCATCTGTGGGTTAACACTCACGGAATGAGAGAGACAAAAACCAGCTTCACAATGAAAAACCTTACGCGCCGTCAGGCCCTATCCGGGCTTGGCGGCGCGTCTGCTTTGGCGCTTATGCCGGGATGCATGAATGTGCGCGGGGCCGATGGCCAACCGGGCCAGCCCGGCGCATCGGCAACCGGCATGATGGGCCCCGATGCCAAGCTGGATGACATTGCCTACAAAATGCTCGCGCATGAACCGGGGCGCGCGACGGGACTTGGTGTGGACACCGGTGCCTATGCCGATTGGCGCGGGACATTCGGCGCCGCCGGCCAAGGCGGGCGTGAAGAATATCGCGCCACTCTGACGCAATTGTTGGACGATGCGCGGTCTTATCCCAAAGAGGGTTTGACGCCGGATCAATTGACCGGGTTCGAAGTCGTGGAAAGCGCCTATTCCAAAGCACTCGAAGGGATGGCTTTACCCTATGGCGATGTCGCCGTGGGCAGCTGGCGCAACGCCCCTTATCTCGTGATTCAAAATGTCGGCGGTTACATCGATTTCCCGCGTCATTTCGGCGCGACACAGCCGCTGCGAGATGCGCAAGATGTCGAATATTACCTTGGTCGATTGAACGAGGTGAGCGACGTTTTGGACGGGGAAACCGATCGCATTGCCGAAGCGCGCGGAATGGGCGTGGTACCGCCCGATTTCCTATTGGACAAAACCATCGCTCAAATGGAGGCCAACATCGCGGACGCCGCGAACAATGGCGGCGCCTATGTGGGACCGCTATTGGCCTCAGATTTGGCCCCGGCCACGACCGCATCGCGTCAGGCATTGGGCCTTGTGAACACGCGTTTGATCCCGGCTCTCCAACGACAATTGGAAGAATTGCAAGCGCAACGGGCCGTCGCCACGTCAAACGCCGGTATTTGGGCGCAGCCCGAAGGGGAAGCGTGGTATTCATGGTCCACCAGCGCATCAACCACGACATCACTCAGCCCGGATGAAATCCACGAACAAGGGTTGGATGAATTGGCCACATTGCATGGCCGGATGGATCCAATCCTGCGCGATATCGGCTACACCCAAGGCACCGTTGGCGAACGAATGCAGGCCTTGGGCAACGACCCACGTTACAAATTTGCCGAGGGCGATCCGGGCCGCGAAGAAATCTTTGCGTTTATTGATGAGCGGATCGAATGGATCAAAGCGCAAATGCCGCGTGCGTTCAACCAATTGGTCAATCCCAATATGGAAGTCCGCCGTATCCCGATCAACGAAGAGGCTGGCGCGCCCGGCGCCTATGGTGGCGCGGGCAGCAAGGATGGAAGCATACCCGGCCGGTTCTGGATAAACCTGCGGTCCACCGACCTGCATCGCAAATATGACCTGCCGGATCTCACATTCCATGAAAGCATCCCGGGCCATGTTTGGGAGGGCGAGTATTCCAACCGCCTGCCATTGATCCGTTCCATTCTGGCGTTCGGCGCTTTCAGCGAAGGTTGGGCGTTGTACGGGGAACAGCTTGCCGATGAATTGGGCGCCTACGATGATTTTGCAGTCGGTCGGCTCGGCTACCTGCAAAGCCTTGCCTTCCGTGCATGCAGGTTGGTTGTCGACACCGGGCTGCACTCCAAACGCTGGACCCGAGCACAAGCCAACGCCTTTTTTGTCGAACGCAACGGGTCAAAACCCGAAGAAGTCGCGGGCGAGGTGGACCGGTATTGCAGTTGGCCCGGTCAGGCGTGCTCTTACAAAATCGGCCATTCCGAAATCGTCCGGCAACGCGCGCGGGCCGAAGCGGAAATGGGGTCAGCCTACGATTTCAAGGCGTTCAACACCGCCGTCATTCTGGGCGGGAACGCACCGTTGGATGTGGTTGGAAAAACGGTCGATCGTTACATCGCGGGAGCATAATCAATCGGAGCTTAATCCATGAAGATACTTCGCGCCGCTGCCGCTTGTTTGGTGATGATCCCCGCCGCCGCCCACGCCGGTATGCCGATAGAGGTTGAGAAGACTTGCCCGGTCGGCGGTGAGACCTTCCGTCACGTAGAAACAGGGAGCTATTCGACGTTTGGATCGCGACCCGATGGGCGTCCCTATGGCAGTTGGTATTTCCCGATGCCCCTTGCGGAATGTCCGGAAAACGCTCTGGTCATGTATCGCAATTTTGAAGAGGACGAGATCGCCGAACTGACACGACTGGTTTTGTCCGATGCGTATCAAGCGATGCGAGGAGAGACCACCTATTACCGAGCATCATGGCTTGAGGAGCGTATGCAAAGCACCGCATCGCTGGCTCCGGTCTTCCTCATGATGCGGGCTGCATGGCAGGTCGATGAGGCGCCAGAGATCAAGACCCGCTATCAAACCGAATTTGCGCAGCGCGCGGGCAATGTTCCCGTTGTTCCCGACGATCTCGACACATTGTTTTTGAGGTTTCGTGTGGCCAACGCGCTGCGTGAAACAGGCCAATTTACGGATGCGGCGTCCTCATTGAACACGATCCCCACTGCATCATTGGACGTCACCGTGCCAGAGCCTGACGGCGACAATTACAATGATGTCCGTGACGCGGAGGCGAGGCTGTTTCTGCTCAGTCAGATCGAGCCGTTGCACCTATTGATCGAAGCCGGTGATACATCATCCGAACCTCTTTCGATGATCCCTCCTAGAATGGCAGAATATCGGTGTTACGAAATGGCCGAAGAGGACAGCGCCGATCTTCCCGAGCTGTGTTTGAGCGATGAAATGCAGGAGCGCGTTGCCGAAATTCGGGAAAGTCGATCGGATTGGCGCACTCCTGATACGCGGCCCCGATAGGCGCCGGATATGATCCGTATGAGCAGCATGGAATTGCTCGGCGCGCTCCCTATCTAAGGCTTTGCCCCGTTATTCAGGAGACGTTGCGTGGAACAAATCGGCCCCGACCTCGAAACAATGAAGCGCGTGCCTTTGGCACAGGCCCATGTCGATGCCATCGCGCAGATTGGCACAGAGTGCACGTATCCGGCCGGTCACATCGTCGCAGAAATCGGCAAAGTGATGGACACGTTCGTCTATGTCATCGACGGTGAATTGGAGGTCGTGAACCCGTATGACGGCGAACGCTTGCTGGAATCCGGCCTTGGCCCGACGCAGTTTTTGGGGGAGATCGGCTTTCTCAATCGCGCCACCAATTACCTCAAAATTCGGGCGGCGGTGGACACCAAAGTGATCGAGGCTCCGCGCGAAGGCGTGTTGGAATTGATGAACCGCATTCCGGAATTGTCGGACCATATCATCACAGTGTTCGCGGCACGGCGCGCCAAACAATTTGAACTCAGCAACGGATCGGTCAAAGTCATAGGTGCGGATCGCGATCCTCAGGTTCAGGCCGTCGAACGGTTTCTGTCGCGCAACCGCATTCCCTTTCAAAGCTACGACATGGATGCGCGCGATGAAGAGACAAACACATTGTGCGATATGGCTGGGCACGAACCCAGCGTCATCCTTGGCACCGATACGAAATTGGAGGATCCGACCCCGCGCAAAGTGGCGCAATTCCTCAACCTTGATCTCGACATTTGCGCGCGCCGCGATTTTGATGTCTTGATTGTCGGCGGCGGTCCGGCGGGCGTCGCGGCGGCGGTCTATGCAGGCAGCGAAGGTTTGGACGCGATCGTCGTCGAAGACATGGCCATTGGCGGTCAAGCGGGCACATCCAGCCGCATTGAAAACTACATGGGTTTCCCAACCGGGATCAGCGGCACCGACTTAACCTATCGCGGCCAAATCCAAGCGATGAAATTCGGCACAACATTCGCAATGCCCAGGCGGGTGGAAAAGCTAACTCGGCGCGACGACGGCACCTACTGCGCATTGTTAGATGGCGGTCAGGCGGGAACGGACGAAATCTGCGCAAAGGCCGTTTTGGTCAGCACGGGGGTGCAATACCGGCGATTGCCGCTTGAAAAACTGCGCGAGCTCGAAGGCGCTGGTATCTTCTATTCCGCCACAGAAATGGAAGCCCGTTTTTGTTCACAGACCGAGGCGGTCGTCATCGGCGGCGGCAATTCCGCCGGTCAGGCCGCGATGTACCTATCGCGCAGCGCAGCGCATGTGCATTTGGTCGTCCGCTCAGACAGTTTGGCGGCATCCATGTCGAGCTACCTTTCCCGCCGATTGGAAGCCGACCCAAGGGTCACGATCCATTACAACACCACGGTTACCCAATTGCACGGCGAAGATTGGTTGAACGCGGTCACATTCACAAAGCCCGATGGCGAAAGTCGGATCGACACCCGTGCATTGTTCATCATGATCGGCGCAGCCCCCAACACCGAATGGTTGTCGGGATTGGTCGAGGTTGACGATAAAGGCTTTGTCCTAACCGGCGCATCGGTGGGCCGGGAAAGCCCGTTTGAAACGGGAACGGACGGCATTTTCGCGGTGGGTGATGTGCGATCCGGCTCAGTAAAACGCGTGGCCAGCGCCGTGGGAGAAGGATCGGTCGTAGTAAGCCGTATTTGGACATATCTGGATGAATTGGCGGATCACACTTGATCGCCTTTATCCGTCCCCCACATTTGACAGGCTAGTCAAACACCAAAAATTTCATATACTTCCCGCCGCATCGTGCAGTCGCAGGCATTGATGAGAGGGACGCAATTGATGGTTCATAGGGTTCTCACTCTTCTCGCATTTATCGCGGGTGGGTTGGTTTTGGCGCAACCAGCAAGCGCCAAATGGTACGAGGCGCAAAGCGATTACTTCGTCATTTACGCCAACGCCGAAGAAGACGAAGTCCGCCTCTATGCGGAAAACCTAGAACGCTATCACAGCGCGATGGAAAACTTCACCGGCAGAACCGTCGCAAAGCCCAGCCCGTCCAATCGAGTCACCGTCTATTCCATCGGATCGGCGGATCAATTGCGCCGATTGGCCGGCTCGCGAAGCGTGGCCGGGTTTTATCTCCCCCGTTGGGATGGCAGCTTTGCGTTCGTCCAAGATGTTGAGAACAAACAGGGCTTGCCGACCCTTTCAACTGTCGTTCTCCTACACGAATACGCGCACCATTTCCTGAGCTCGACCGAACGTTTCGCCATGCCATTATGGATGAACGAAGGCGCCGCAGAATTCTTCTCGAACGTATATTTCGGGGAAGATGGTTCGGTGTATTTGGGGACGCGTGCACAGGGACGCGACCTCGATATTTTCGTCAAACCCGATGAAATGATGAGCGTATCCCAACTGCTCACATTGGATTGGGAAAGACTGAGGACGCGAAACACCACTTGGCAGAGCGCGTTTTATGGCCGGAGCTGGCTCCTTTACCATTACTTCTCAATGAAAGAGGAGCGCAGCGGCCAATTGCGAGAATATTGGCTCGAAGTTTTGAGCGGCACGCCGTCGCTCGATGCAGCAAAAAAGGTGTTCGGTGATCTTGGTGTGATCGAACGGCAATTGTACCTCCATTATCGCGATCTGCGACAGGAACCTTATCGCGTCGCTCCAGAAGACATAACGGCCGGCGCGGTCTCAATTCGTCCGCTTTCGGATGGGGAGGCCGCCACGATGCACATTCAGATGGGATCGGATCGCGGCGTGGTTGCCGAAGATGTTGAAAAATTGGCCGAACAAGCGCGCGACATTGCTCGTTCATTCCCCGATGACCCCAAGGTTCTCACCGTGCTTGCCCATGCCGAATACGGGGCCGGTCATGACGCCGCCGCTATCGCCGCGGCGAGGCGCGCGATTGCCGTCGATCCCGCCGCAACGCGCGCCTATGTGGTGCAAGGACGCGCCGGTTTTCGTTTGGCCCGCGCCATCACCGACCCGGAAGAACGCGGTGCCGCCTATCGAGAAGCGATGGTGCCATTGCTCGCCCTCAACGCCATGGAGCCTGAACACACCGTTCCGCTGGTTTACATGTACCGATCGTTCGCGGAGCAGGATGCCGTTCCCAGCGACGATGCCAAAGCCGCATTGGTACGCGCGGCGCAATTGGCCCCATTTGATCAGGAATTGTGGTTGATCGCCGGGATGATGCACATGAACGATGGCCGCATTTCCGAAGCGCGCGCGGCCCTCCAGCCGCTGGCCAGCAATCCGCATGGCGGCGAAAAGGCCGCACAGATCGGCGAACTCTTGGCGTTCTTATCCGACAAGCACGACGGTCAAGCGATCCCGGTCCAATCGGCCATTTCGGCCTATTTCGTTACCGAATAGACCCCCGGCGCATCGCAGGACGAGCGATGCGTTGCAAAAGGTCAAACGGTGATGAACGGCAGTGCCGCGTTACAAAGGGATCAGAGCGGCGGCTTCGCCCGTGCCGCCTTCACCACCGTCTTCGGCGTCATCTTCGTCTGAAGCATCGCCCGCGTTCGAAGCGTCCATCAGGTCGCGAAAGTTAACGCGCTGTCCATCGGGAACACGGCTAAGGAAATTGATCATGGCGCGCGCCCTTCTGGATTGGCGTCCGCCGTGTGGGTCGGCCGCAATCGGTGCGAGCAAATAGCGGGCAACCACCGTTTCCCCATCCGCCGCCTTCATCGCCGCCACTTCCATCGCCAACGATTGATCAAACGGCGCCAATTGGGTCGCACGTTCCAAGGCGAATTTAGCACCATCGGGCGGTGCCACACCGCGCCTTGCAAAACTGCGATAGAAATAGATCAACGGTTGTGTGTGATCCGCTTCCAAAGCGTTCAACGCCTGAAATGGCTCCATCGCAGCTGCATAGGCCGCATCCTTATCATCCGCATCGGCGGCCTGACGAAACAGGGCGTACCCCTTTTGGACATAGGCGTTGAGAACGGTTGGATCGGCGGCAATCGCCCGCGTACCGGCGGCAATCGCTGCGTCATCGTTGCCCGCGTCGTACTCCGCCTCTGCCAACGCAGCCAAGACATTCGCATCATCGGGAAAACGTTGCGCGATTGACCGCGCATTGGCGACGATTTCATCCGCGCGTTCATCGTCCACGCCGCGTTTAGACCGGATGATGACGTTCATCATCGCCGCGTGACCATCGCTCAACGCGGACACGCTCACCGTGCCGATCGAAATATCGCCCGATCCAAATCGCATTCCCGACATCGATGTTTGACGCCCATAATCGCGCAATTCGCGTTCAAGCCGGTCGAGATTTCCAAAAATTTGTTCCGCCGCCTCTAGGCTGTCCGCGCCGGAGGCGACCGCCTGCCAATACTGGACCAATTGGCCCGAACGGCTGGGGTTGAACCGCAAGTAGTGGTACAACAACCACGAACGACCGTAATAGGCGTCATAGGCGCCGCTGCGATTGCTGCGGTACAATTCGTAGTCGAGCAATTGGCGCAGCGACACCGGCGCCGCCTGGCTGATTTCGTAGGCGCGATCATTGTTGGGTAGGCCGATATCAACCGAGCCATCTTCGTTGAAACGCGCCGATGAAAAATACTCCGCCGCCCCTTCGCTTAACCAACGCGGCATGGCGTGCCGGGCCGACGCGATGAGGAAATGGTGCGTGTATTCATGGAGCAATGTGGACAAGGCGCGGTCGAGGGCGCCTGTGCCGCTGCTGCGTGAATATCGGGTGCCGGTTCGAACGCGCCCTCCACCGCCGGAACGAATGCGGATATTCGGGACAAAGGTGACCGAACCGTTTGCGCGCGGAATATAGAAGCCCGCAACAGCAGATCGACTTCCCGCGCCATAGACATCGCGCAAATCATCGCGGCTGCCGACCATAAAAACCGTTAGCCTGTTGGATGGGCTGGGCACCGGCACTTGGCGGCCGCTCTCCAACTCCATGGCGATATGGTATCGTTCCAACATCTCGCCAAATTCGCGCAAATCGTCCGCTCGGCTGTCAGAATAAATGACGAAACGGTCGCTCTCTGCCTTGTGCCATTTCGCCTGTGCAGGCGTGGCCAGCGCGATCGTCATGAACGCAGCCGTGACGATCGCGATTAACGCGCGAATTCGATGACCCATAGGTAACAGTCCCCTTTTCCACGCAGGTCACTGCATGGTTGCGGGAAACATTATGCCACTTTTCAAGGTTTTGGCCACCCTTGGCAATCGCGCAATGTGGCGCGACCGCTTGTGGGGAATGGATCGGGCAACATGCCGATCCCCGGTCACATTAACGCGACATCATTCCGCCAACGATGGACCCCAAAATGCCGCCCAATGGGTTGTTGCCGCTCGATTGTGCACCGGACCCGCCAGTGGCCTCTTTTGCCATATAGCCGGCAATAGCCATGGCGAGGATCGGGAGCATTTTTTTAAGCAAACCCTCGTCGATGCCCGTCAACGACGCGACTTCGCCAGCGACCGACCGGCTCACATCTTTGCTGCCGAAAATGTTGCCAAGGATATCGTTGCCTGGTGCAGTGGGCGTTGGCGACGTGCCCAAAACCGCATCCAACAATCCGCCACCCAATCCACCGGCCAACGCTCCGCCAAGGCCGCCGCCTGACGAACCGCCACCGCCCAGGATCGCTCCCGCTAGGCTGCCCAATCCACCCATCGGATCGGGCGTGCTGGTGCCACCAGTGGCGCTGCGGCCCATTCCCGCGACAATCGCAGGCAACAATGCGCCCGCGGCGGTTTTTGCGGTGTTCTCATCGACACCCAATTCGCGCGCCATGGATGTGATCGCCCCGGTTTGCTGAAGCATTGCGGCTAGGCTCATGATCGTATCCTTTGTATTTGGTGAGATGAAAAGTGGTGGAGTTGCGTCTATTTGCGGCCGAACAATCCCGATGCAAGACCGGCAATGTCATCCAACGGGCTTCCATCGCCATCGCGGTCCAACATGCTCAAAACGCCGGAAAGTTTCGAATCGCCCTGCATGCTTTCGGCGATGCTGCCCAATGCACCTTCGCCGCCCAGTTGCTCCATAATGCCGCTCAACGCACCGGCATCAAGACCGGTTTTCTCCGCTGCCAATTCGACCGTATCGCCGTCTTGCGCATGCGAAGCGCCCAATGCGGCCACGGCTTTTTCTGCCATGGCGGGATCGATGCCCACTTTTTCCGCCAAGGCGGCAACAGTGTCGGGAGAGCCTGCAACTTGCTGCATAATGCCGTCAAGAATACTCATAGTCGAAATACCTTCCTGTTTCGGTGTTAGCCGGTTTACGCCGCCGCGGGGGCGGCGTTGCGCACGCCTTCGTCTACATGCGCTTCGAACTCGGCAAAATTGTCGATGAACAGCTTTACCAGCTTACTCGCCGTCGCGTCGTAATCTGTTGTATCCGACCAGGTGCTGCGCGGATCAAGGATCGTTTGATCGATGCCAGCCTCTGCCAAAACGGGGACATGCACCGGCACATCAAAACCGAAATTGGCGTCTTCGCGATATTCTACACTGTCGAGATCGCCATCAAGCGCGGCGTTCAACAATGCACGGGTTGCCTTGATCGGCATCCGATTTCCGGTGCCGTATTTGCCGCCGGTCCAACCGGTGTTGAGCAACCAACATTGCACTTCGCCTTTGGCGATGCGTTCTTTCAATAGGTTGCCATAGACGCTGGGGTGGCGCGGCATGAACGGCGCACCGAAACAGGTCGAAAACGTTGCCTCTGGCTCGGTTACGCCGATTTCGGTCCCTGCAACTTTGGCCGTGTATCCGGACAAGAAGTGGTACATTGCTTGTTCCGGCGTCAATTTCGCAATGGGAGGCAGCACGCCAAACGCATCCGCCGTCAACATCACGACATTGCTGGGTACTGGGCCCAGATTGTCTTCGCTCGTGTTCGGGATGTAGTCGATGGGATAGGCACCGCGGGTGTTTTCAGCGAGCGAGTTGTCGTCGAAATCAAGCTCGCGTGTTTCCGGATCCATCACCACGTTTTCCAACACGGTTCCGAACCGGCGCGTGGTGGCGTAAATTTCGGGCTCTGCTTCTTCCGAAAGGCGGATCATCTTGGCGTAGCAGCCGCCTTCGAAGTTGAAGACCGCGGTGTCGGACCAACCGTGCTCGTCATCGCCGATCAACGTGCGCGATGCATCCGCAGAAAGCGTCGTCTTACCGGTGCCGGAAAGGCCAAAGAACACGGCTGTTTTGCCATCCGCGCTGATGTTTGATGAACAGTGCATCGGCATCACGCCTTTGGTCGGCAGCAGATAATTCAAAATGCCAAAGACACTTTTCTTCATTTCGCCGGCATATTTCGTGCCGCCGATCAAGATCAGCTTCTCGGTCAGGTTAACCGCGATCACGGTTTCCGAATTGGTTCCGTGACGCGCCGGATCGGCTTTAAAGCTCGGCAAATCGATGATGGTGTATTCGGGTGTGATGTCCGCCAATTCTTCGGCGGTTGGCCGCACCAACAATGTGCGAATAAACAGATTGTGCCACGCCAATTCGTTGATCACGCGCACATTCACGCGATGCTCTGGTTGTGAACCGCCGAACAGATCGGCGACATACAACGTCTCTTTTTCCGCGACCGCCGCCATGAAATCTTCTTTCAACGCGGCAAAATGATCCGGCGTCATCGACGCGTTGACCTTGCCCCACCATACGGTGTCCTCTGTCGTCGCATCGCGGACAATGAATTTGTCCTTGGCGCTGCGTCCGGTTTTCGCACCGGTTTGGACAACCAGCGCGCCGTGTTTGGACAGAGCGCCTTCTTTGGCCGCGATCGATGATTCGACCAAGGCGGATGTACCAAGGTTAGAGTGAATTTCGGCTTTTGTATGAATACCTTGGTCGGCGAGCGATTGAGCGAGGGGGATCAACGTAGCGTCTCCTATATAGATCGGATTGTGCAAAAATTTCTGTCTTCGATAATGGGCGCAAATGCCATGTGACGTTCGCCAAACTGCCGATGCGCGCCGAAACCGTGAAACGGTAAAGGCGCTCAAAAGGTCAGGGTAGCGATTCGAAAACGAGCACGGGTCCCAATCCGGCGGTGGGCATAGATGCGCGATCGTCCCTGAGTCAAACCGCCGATTTTTCGCTGCAATGCACAATATTTTCGCAATCCACACCGGGCGCAGAACGGGTCGCGGTGCGGAGCTTGTCGGACCAGCAGAAGCGCAATTGTTTCATCGCCGCGATGGCGCTACCGTTCCGCATTCAGGCGGCAAAGAAAGCAATGACCCACATGCAAACCGAGATTGGCGACATCGCATCAGACCAATCGTCCGATGAGGCCGATGCGCAAACCACATCCAGCCCCGGCGACACAGACACAGTCGCGCCGAAGCAAGCGATTGAGATCGCCTTGGTCGATGATGATCGCAACATCCTGACGACGGTGTCCATCGCGCTTCAAGCCGAAGGGTTTGTCACGCGGTTGTATTCCGACGGGGAAACCGCGCTGCGCGCCTTGATCGACAATCCACCTGACTTGGCCGTGTTTGATATCAAAATGCCGAAGATGGATGGGCTTGAATTGCTGCGCCGGGTCCGCGCGCATGGGCCGCTGCCGGTTATTTTTCTGACCAGTAAAGACGACGAAGCCGACGAAGAAGCCGGATTGGAATTGGGCGCGGACGATTACATCGCCAAACCGTTCAGCCTGCGCCTGTTGACCGCGCGCATTCGCGCCATTTTGCGACGCGCAGAGCCCGACCGCACCATCGGCCACGAAACCAGCGCCCCCCAACCCGTCCACCCCAAGATTGATCGTGGGCGTCTGTATATGGACCCGGCGCGCCATCACGTGACGTGGAACAAACAAGCCGTCAGCCTAACCGTGACCGAGTTTCTGATCCTCGAAGCGTTGGCAGCGCGTCCCGGTGTCATCAAAAGCCGCAATCAATTGATGGATGCTGCCTATCCTGACGATATCTTCGTCGATGACCGCACCGTGGACAGCCACATCAAACGCATGCGGCGCAAATTCCGTGTGGTTGACGACACATTCGACGCCATCGATACGTTGTATGGCGCGGGATACAGCTTCAACGATGGCTGATCCACAAATCGGTCTTACCGGCGACGACGAACCCGGAATTGTCGGCCGCTTTTCATTAACGGCCCGCATTTTGGTCGTGAATATTCTGCCGCTTGCACTTTTGTCGGGCGGGCTCTTTTATCTTGATACGTATCGCACTCAGTTGATCGATGAACGCTTCAAACTTGCCCGGATTGAAGCGCAGATTTCGGCAGAAGCCTTGGCCGGCGCATCCAAAGAACGCCAAGAAGCGTTGCTGGTTCAAATCGGCTTAGAACAAGGGATGCGGATGCGAATGTTCGACATCGAAGGGTTGTTGTGGGCTGACAGCTTTGAACTGGCCGAGCCCGCGTTTCAATTCGACGACATCAGCGACGATGAATGGGATCAACAATTCACCCGTTGGTTGGACAACGCCATCAGCACCATCGTGCGCGCGGAAGATGTGCCCGATTATGTCGAACCAGACGCGCAAACCGCCGATGCTTTCCCCGAATTGGTCGAGGCGCGCGAACAAGGCTTGAGCCAAGTGCGGCTGTATCATTGGCGCGATGGAACCCCCGTAATCACCGCGGCCGCCCCGGTCGGGTTGAGAGGGGCAACCTTGTTAACGGTGCGCAACGCGGTCGATATCACGGAAAGCGTTCGGACCGCGCGTTCGGCGCTTGTGATTGCCACTTTGGCGGTCTTGTTCGCATCTGCTTTGTTGTCGCTGTATCTGGCGCGGACAATTGTTAGCCCGCTGCAATTGCTGGCCCGCGCCGCGCAAAAGGTGCGTCAGGGGCGTGAACGCGATGTGGAGGTTCCTCGCCTTCCTGAACGCAACGATGAAATTGGGCAATTGGCCCGGTCCGTGTCCGACATGACATCGGCTCTGCGTCAACGGATCGATGCCGTGGACAGTTTCGCCGCCGATGTGGCCCACGAGATCAAAAACCCGCTCGCATCCTTACGCAGCGCGGTGGAATCCCTGCCCAAAGTGGAAGATCCCGATTTGCGACGGGAACTGGAACAGATCGCCACACATGACGTGCGCCGGATCGACCGTTTGGTGAGCGAGATTTCAGACGCCAGCCGGATCGATTCCGAAATGTCGCGCGCCACGCTGGAAAGCATCGACCTAACGGATTTGGTGCGCGCGATCATCGGCAACAGAGAGAACCGCGCAGAGAACCAAGACCACCGCATCGAATTGGATGCGCGTGGGTTTTCGGCAAAGGTTTTGGGCGTTGGCGCACGATTGGAGCGGGTGGTTGAAAACCTCTTCGACAACGCAGCGTCCTTTTCCCCGCCCGAAGCGCCAATCGAAGTGATGATCGACAATGACGGCGAATGCGTGACTTTGACTGTGTGCGATTCCGGGCCCGGTATTCCCGAAGATTCGCGCGAAAAGGTGTTCACCCGGTTCCATTCCATCCGGCCGGACGCAGAAGATTTTGGCAACCATTCCGGGCTTGGCCTCGCCATCGCCCGAACCATCGCAGAGGCCCATGACGGCAATCTAACCGCAGAGGGGCGGCCCGATGGAAAGCGGGGCGCGTGTTTGCGATTGCAATTGCCCGCGGATGCTTAAGACGTGTCAGACGACACTATCATTGTTCAGGCGACCACGGTTGCGATCGATGGCCGCGCTCTTGCCATCGAAGGGCCATCGGGCAGCGGCAAGTCAACGCTCGCTTTGGCCTTGATCGATCGTGGAGCCCAATTGATCGGCGATGATGGAGTGACGTTGCGCCGGGTCGATAATCGCATCATGGCAAGCCCACCTCCGAATATTGGCGGCGTGATCGAAGTTCACGGCGTGGGCCTCTTCGACACGCCAATAGGTGAACCCGCACCGCTCGCCTTGATTATTGATCTGGGTGAGTCTGGCGAACGCCTGCCTGATACTTTGCCGGTCAAACACTATTTGGGCGTGGCGATACCGCGTCTTGATTTCGCCCCCGGCACCATCGCGCCGGCATTGCGGGCCGAACGCGCTTTGGAAAAACACGGACTTTCCAAGGATTAAGCGTAAGCGAAGGGGATTGTGCAAAAATGCTGCTTCACTTCCGCCGCCTAAGCGCCGAAAAGCATGTCTATGCAAACCGCCTCCCCCACTCCTGCGACCGATGCATCGGACGACACACGGCAACGATTGTTGTTGGTGACCGGATTGTCCGGTGCCGGCAAATCGACCGCGCTCGATGTGTTGGAGGATTTGGGGTGGGAAACGATCGACAATTTCCCCGTGCGGCTCTTGGATCGCTTGGTAGGCGAACCCAACACGGCGACATCATCTGGGCGCGCGCCGTTGGCCATCGGGTTTGATTCGCGCACGCGCGGCTTGATACCACATGAAATGGTCGCGCTGGCCAAATCCTTGGCTCAACGCGACGATATCGCCCTCACCTTCATGTTCATCGATTGTGCGGGCGGAGAGTTGGAGCGGCGGTACAACGAAACGCGCCGGCGCCACCCCATGGCACAAGGGCGTACCGTGCAAGACGGTATCGCGGCGGAGCGCGAATTGCTGGAGCCACTGCGGCGATGGGCCGAAATCGTGATCGACACATCGGCGATGGCGACCAACGATTTGCAGGCACAAGTCCGCAACCTGTTCGGCGATGATAAAGCCGCAGAGATGACGCTGACCGTTTCAAGCTTTGGCTTTGCGCGGGGCATGCCCCCCTTAGCCGATCTGGTGTTCGATATGCGGTTTTTGGACAATCCGCATTGGGTCGAAGAGTTACGCGAATTGACGGGCAAAGACGCGCCGGTCGGCGAACACATTGAACGCGACCCCGCCTTTCACACCTCCTTTGATCAGATCAAACAACTGCTGCTCACTCTGCTCCCCCGCTACGATGCGCAGGGCAAATCCTATGTCCACATCGCGTTTGGTTGTACCGGGGGGAGACACCGTTCCGTCTTCAGCGCGGAACGCATGGCGCAAGGCTTGCGCGAGGCGGGATTTTCGCCCACTGTCCGCCACCGCAATTTGGCCTCGCGCGCTGCTGATGAAATCGAAGGGCAGCGCCGGTGATCGGGGCGATTTTTGAACCGGGTGACTTTGGAAGAACACAATGACGATTCCCGCACACCGAATTTCGAAGAGACCACACCGTCGCACCGCCCCCTGCCGCACGGCTCTAACGGATTGAATGCGCAGATGATCGGCTTGATCCTTGTAACCCATGGCCGCTTGGCGGACCAATTCCTCGAAGCGATGGAACACGTCGTCGGAGAGCAGACCGCGATCGTGACCGTATGCATCGGCCCCAATGACGATATGGAACAACGCCGGGCCGAAATCGCCGAAGCGATCCAATCGGTCGATACCGGCAAAGGCGTCATTATCCTCACCGATTTGTTCGGCGGCACACCCTCCAATCTCGCGATATCCTTGTTGGAAACGGGACGGGTCGAAGTGATTGCCGGAATCAATCTACCGATGCTCATCCGGCTAGCCGGCGCGCGCAAATGCATGGATGTGGTCGAAGCGGTCGAAGCCGCGCAAACCGCCGGGCGCAATTACATCACAGTGGCGAGCGAATTTCTGGGTGCTGACGCCGCGCCCCGCGCTGCCAGTGCGGCCAAATAGGTCGGTTGAATGAGCGAATTTCGTCAATCGGTGACCATCGTCAATCAACGCGGCCTGCACGCAAGGGCCAGCGCGAAGTTTGTCGGCGCCGTCGCGGAATTGCCTGATGGGGCGCAGGTTCGCGTCGGCAAAGGCGACAATGAAGCAGGCGGCGCTTCGATCCTTGGCCTGATGATGTTGG
The DNA here is from genome assembly GCF_900149685.1 of Erythrobacter sp. Alg231-14. Lineage (NCBI taxonomy): Bacteria > Pseudomonadati > Pseudomonadota > Alphaproteobacteria > Sphingomonadales > Erythrobacteraceae > Erythrobacter > Erythrobacter sp. Alg231-14. The sequence continues at coordinate 116,928 of NZ_LT702999.1, forward strand.
GCGCGGCCAAAGGCGACACGGTCGAATTGATCGTCGACGGCGAGAATGCAGAGAACGTTCTGGCAGAGCTCGTCGCGTTGGTCGAAGACGGATTTGGCGAAGAATAGGCCGCGCTATTTGGCGTTTATTCGGGCTTTGTTGGGCGATAGGGCCACAAAATGACACGCAAACATATCAGCGGCTTTTCCAACCCAACCGTGAAATATCTGCGGTCTTTGCGGGATAAGAAACATCGTCGACGCACAGGGCAGTTTTTGGTTGAAGGGCTCCGTTTGCTCGAAGATGCGCGGGTTAGCGGGCGCGTGCCGCGCGAATTGGTGCTGGCCGAAAACCGCGATCCCCATGAATTGATCGATCGGTTGGAAGCCGCAGTCGAGGCAGCCGGTGGAGAAATCGTAACAACCACCCCGGACATTCTCTCCAAAATCACCGGCAAATCCAACGCGCAAAGCGTGGTCGGCCTGTTTGATGAATTCGACACAGGCCTGTCGCAAATCGAACGAGAAACCGCGCCGATTTGGATGGTGGCGCAAGACCTGCGCGATCCGGGCAATTTAGGCACCATGCTGCGCACATGCGATGCAGTGGGTGCCGGTGGATTGATCCTGATCGACGATTGCGTCGACCCGTTTAGCGCAGAGGCCGTTCGCGCCAGCATGGGCGCGGTGTTCACGCAAAAAATCGCCCAGGCGCGGTGGGATGAATTTCTACCATGGCTCCGCGGCGGACCCGGCCAATTGGTGGCGGCATCCCTGCGCGACGCCGTGCCGTATCGCAACGCCGCCTATACATCACCATGCTTCATTCTGGTCGGAAACGAGTCCCAAGGATTGCCAGAGGCCTATGAGGCCGAATGCGATCTGCGCGTCACCATGCCCATGCGCGGGCGGGCCGATTCATTGAATGCTGCGGTGGCGGGCGCGGTGTTGGCGTATGAGGTATTGGCCGGTTTGGACGGCTAACTTACTCTGCTGCGTCTTTCCTGTTCTCAATGGCCGGAATGTCGACTTCGACGTCCTCAGCATCGGCTGCGTTGTAATTCGGAGTGCTTTCGACCAGCGGCACGTCTTCGATTTCGCTTTTGCCGATCTCGATCCCTTTTTCGGCCAAGCGTTTGCCCGATGAAAGAACATTGCGTTCAAAGCTGCCGACGAATTTGTTGTAGTTTTTAACCGCGCTGTCGAGCCCGCCGCCGACGCGTTTTAAGTGTTCACCAGCGACCCGCAACCGATCGTACAATTCCGCACCCATCCGGCCAATTTCCTGCGCCTCTTTCGCCAATCCATCCTGACGCCACACCTGCGCGACGGTGCGCGCGATGGCGACCAGGTTGGTGGGGGTTGCCAGCAGAACGCGGCGCTCAAAGGCAAAATCCCAAAGCTCTGGATCGGCGTCCAATGCTGCGGTCACAAAATGTTCGCCTGGGATGAACATGATGACGTAATCGGGCGCTTCTTCAAATTGGCTTTGATACGATTTCGCACCAAGGGTTTGGACATGGCCGCGCATCGATTTGGCGTGCGCGTCCAAATGCAGTTTGCGCGTGTCGTCATCATCAGCCTCAAACGCAGCCTGATACGCGTTGAGCGATACTTTCGAGTCGATCACCAGCTTCTTTTGCCCCGGCACGTTGATGATCGCATCAGGGCGCAAACGCCCCTCTTCGGTGTCCACCGAATGCTCCATCATAAAATCGGTGTGCTGCGCCAATCCGCATTGTTCGAGCAGGTTTTGCAACGCCCGCTCACCCCAACGGCCGCGCGCTTTGGGCGCGTTGGTGAGCGAATTGCCGAGCCGCTGCGCCTCGCGCCGGACCTCTTCTTGCCCCTCGCGCATGGATTGGATCAGGCCGTTCAATTGCCCGAATGCATCGACCCGCTGTTTCTCCAGCGTTTCGACCTGCTTTTCGTATTTTTCCAGACGTTCGCCAACCGGAGCCAGCAAGGTCTTAATCTTGGCCTCGCCGGTTTCTTCCGATTGCTTAAACCGAGCCTCCGCGCGTTTCAGAAACTCTTCCTGATTGCGTTGAAGCACTTTGGCCCCGGTGTTTTCAAATTCAGTCAGGAGCTTGTTGCGGGATTCTTCGAGCAATCTTTTTTGTTCAGCAAAACCAGCGCGTTCCGCCTGAAATTGAGCATTTTGGGCGCGCGCTTTGTCAAGCTCCCCCGCCAGCCCATCGGCCCGTGCCGCGCGTTCCGACATCGTCGCAAGCTCCGTGATGGCGCTGCGAAATTTGCCATCCAGTTCTTTCGCCTCCGCGTCACGCTCTGCAAACTGCTCCCGCAATTCCGAGACGGGGCGCGAGGCAAAGAACCACGCCGCACCCCCGCCCAATGCGAGACCGAGAACCAAAGCGATGATCAAAAGAATCGGATTATCCATGCGTTCTTATAACACGGAACAAATCAGGAACTCCAGCTTTGGCTGAAATATCCCCGAATGATCGGTTTTTGCCGCAAACCCCACGGCAGACCGTGCGAACAAATCGGCACGATCTTTGGGTCGATTGGATGTAAAAACGGCCTCGAATATGAAGTCGGACGTTTACGCCGCCTGACGCATCTTCTTCAGCTTTTTTAACGCCATTTTGCGTTTCAAATTCGACAGGTGATCGATGAAGAGAATGCCTTCGAGGTGATCCATCTCATGCTGGAGACAGGTCGCCATCATCCCTTCGAGCGCTTCTTCGTGGTGGTTGCCGTCCAAGTCTTGATATTTGACCGTGCAGGTCGCGGGGCGATCCACATCGGCGTAGATTTCAGGAACGGACAGGCACCCTTCGTTCAAGGTCGAAAACTCTTCCGCAGGATCGACGATAACCGGGTTTACGAAAACACGCGGCTCTTTCTTGGTCGCGGGGTGCGTGTGGGCGCCTTCGCCGTGATCATGCCCGCATTCAATCGGTTCTGCGTCGGGATCTTCGGGTTGAAGATCGATCACCAACATCCGTTTGGGCACGCCAACTTGAATCGCGGCCAGGCCGATGCCCGGCGCGTCATACATCGTCTCCAACATATCATCGGCAAGTTGCCTTAGATCGTCGCCAAATTCTTCTGCTTCGACCGGGACAGACACGGTTTTGAGCCGGGGATCCGGCACTTCAAGGATTTCTAGGATAGCCATGGAGTTCAAATAGTGCGGGTCGGCGCCCGCTGCAAGCCGAGCTTTCCGATTACGGCAATCGGCTATTCAAACATTTCTATTCAACAGGCCGCCGGGCGCGCAGAGCTTGTGCCAGCGTGCCTTCGTCGAGGTAGTCCAATTCCCCTCCAACCGGCAGGCCATGGGCAAGCTGAGTGATGCGAACCTTATGCTCCTCCAGCCGCTCGGCCAGATAATGCGCGGTGGTTTGCCCCTCCAGCGTGGCGTTCATGGCGAGCACAACTTCGTCCACCGCCGTTTCGCCGTCTCTTGTCGCCACCCGGTCCAAAAGCGATGCGATGTTCAGGTCTTCGGGTCCAATCCCATCAAGCGCGGACAATTTCCCGCCCAACACATGATACCGTCCGCGGAAAAGCCGCGCCCGATCAAGCGCCCAAACATCGGCCACATCCTCCACAACACACAAAGCCCGTGGATCGCGGCGCGGATCGGCACAGATCGCGCAAGGATCGCTGGTGTCGACATTGCCGCAGGTTGTGCATTCGATCAGCGTTTCCGACACCGCATCCAACGCCTCCAACAAAGCGGGCAAGGCCTGTTCCCGGTTCTTAACCAGCCACAAAACCGCCCGCCGCGCAGAACGCGGTCCTAAGCCCGGCAGTCGGGCCAACGCACCCGAAAGTGCTTCGATCTCTTGCGATGCCATGGGGGGAGAGATAGGGGCTGGCGCGACGAACACAAAGCCAAGGCGGTGAAGTTATGCGCATCACATTTATGGGAACACCCGATTTTGCGGTGCCCGCCTTGGTAGCATTGCACGCTGATGGCCACGAAATCGCCTGTGTGTATTCACAACCGCCCAGCCGATCGGGGCGCGGCAAGAAACTCCGCCCGTCCCCTGTTCATGCCAAAGCGGATGAATTGGGCATCCCGGTTCGCACCCCCAAATCGCTCCGCAATGAAGAGGCGCAGGCGGAATTTTCAGCATTGAACGCGGATATCGCCGTAGTGGCGGCCTATGGTTTGATCCTGCCACAGGCCGTGTTGGATGCCCCGGTGAATGGCTGTCTCAACATCCACGCGTCGATTTTGCCGCGTTGGCGCGGTGCCGCCCCTATTCACCGCGCGGTGATGGCAGGCGACACCGAAACGGGCGTAACGATCATGCAAATGGAGGCGGGATTGGACACCGGCCCAATGTTGGACGTCGTTCGCACCCCGGTTGGGCACAAGACAACCGGCGATTTAACTGAAGAACTGGCCCAATTGGGCGCCGAGGCGATGGTGAAGGTCTTGTCCGACCTCCCCGCTTTTCCGCCCAAAACTCAAGACGACAGCGCCGCAATCTACGCCCCAAAAATCGACAAAGCCGAAGCGCGGATCGATTGGAGCGAGAGCGCCGAAGCGATTGAGGCGAAAGTACGCGGGCTCGCCCCGTTCCCCGGCGCATGGTTCGAATTGGAGACCGCAAATGGGCCGGAGCGGGTGAAATTGCTCCTCGCACAAGTCATGGATGGGACGGGTGCAGCGGGGGAAGTGTTGGACCATAAATTCGGCATTGCGTGCGGCGCCGGGGCGATCCGTCCCTTGCGCCTACAACGCGCTGGTAAGCCTGCGATGGACAGGGCCGATTTCCTGCGCGGCAATTCCGTCGAACCATCGACAATTCTCGCATGACCCGGTTTGCGCTCACCATCGAATTTGACGGCTCCCCGTTTCAGGGATTGCAGCGGCAGAAACACGGCCCCAGCGTCCAGCAAAGCATCGAAGAGGCGATCGCCCGTGTCTGCCAAGAGGAAGCCATCCTACACAGCGCAGGCCGCACCGATAGCGGTGTTCATGCCCTCGCCATGCGCAGCCATGTCGATATCGAGAAAGACATTGCTCCGTTCCGGTTGATGGAAGCGATCAACGCCAATCTGCGCCCGGATCCGATTGCCATCACGGCATGCGAAGTCGTCTCCGACGATTGGCACGCGCGTTTTTCCTGTATCGGGCGCAGCTATGTCTATCGGATCGTAAACCGCCGGGCTCCTGTGACTTTGGCACGAGACCGGGTTTGGCAGGTTGGGCACGATTTGGACGTCGATGCCATGCACCGCGCGGCGCAGGCTTTGACTGGGCGGCATGATTTTACAACCTTCCGTTCCGCCCATTGTCAGGCGCACGACCCCGTCAAAACCCTAGACCGGTTGGACGTAGAACGGGCGCAAACCGAATATGGCGAAGAGATCCACGTGCACGCCGCCGCCCGCAGTTTCCTGCATCATCAAGTGCGTTCGATGGTCGGATGTTTGAAATTGGTGGGAGCGGGAACATGGACAGAGAATCAGCTGGCCGAGGCGCTGGCCGCAAAAGACCGTTGCAAATTGGGACTTAATGCCCCACCTCAAGGCCTGTATTTCGTAAAAGCAATCTATCCCGAATAAGAGAGGAAACCCTATGACCACCACCGGCAAACAGCTTTTCACCACGCTCAGCGCGGAAGGGAAATTGACGCTTGAAGTGAGCGAAGAGACATTCCCGGCACCAACCGGAAATCAAGTGTTGGTCAAAATGGAAGGCGCTCCGATCAATCCATCGGATCTCGCGATCCTCACCAGCGCGGCCGATTTCGACACCGCCGAATATTCCAACGGCAAAGTCGTGGCCAATATGCCTGAGCCGTTTTTGACCGGTCAGAAAAACCGCCATGGCCAACGCCTGCCTGCGGGCAACGAAGGCGCCGGCGAAGTCGTCGCGACCGGCGATAGCGACATGGCCAAAGCGTTGATGGGCCAACGCGTCGCCTGTGTTCCGGGCAACGCATTCAGCCAATACGCCATCGCCGATGCGATGATGTGCTTGCCATTAGGCGATCATTCCTCCGAAGCGGGCGCGTCCAGCTTTGTGAACCCGATGACCGCATTGGGCTTTGTCGAAACGGCAAAAATGGAAGGGCACGATGCGATCATTCACTTGGCTGCCGCGTCCAACCTTGGCCAAATGCTCAACAAAATCTGCCTCGAAGACGGCATGAAACTTGTGAACATTGTCCGCCGTCAGGAACATGTCGATCTTCTCAAAGGTATGGGCGCGACGCATGTCGTGAACTCATCGGACGACGATTACATGGCCCAATTGCGCGCTGCGATTAAAGAAACCGGCGCGTTCCTTGGCTTTGACCCAATTGGCGGCGGTCAAAACACCGATGGCGTGTTGAAAGCGATGGAACAGGTCGCGGCATCGCAAATGGATGAATATTCACGCTACGGATCAAACCAAGACAAGAAGATGTACCAATATGGCCGTCTTGATCTACAAAACCCGACCATTTTGACGCCGTCTTATGGCCTGCAATGGACCGTATCGGGTTGGTTGTTGACGCCGTTCCTCGCCAAGGCTGGGATGGAAACCGTCATCAAAATGCGCACCCGCGTCCAACAAAACCTGACGACGACATTCGCCTCCAGCTACAAAGCGAAAGTCAATCTCGAAGAGATGCTGACCAAAGAAGCGATCACCGATTATCGCCAGATGAAAACTGGCGAGAAGTATCTCGTGACACCTTGGTCGTAAGGCCTGACGCTTAGGCGTCTAAATTACGGATTATCGAAGGCGGCCTGAACCCGGTTCAGGTCGCCTTCTTTATTGGCGATCAAAACCATCAAAAGCACACGCGATTTTTGTGGGTTGAGAGCGCGGGCCGCGACGAAGCCGTTGGGATCATCCTCAGGCTCTCGATCTACGAGCCCTTCGTCAACGCGGCTGGCGCGGACGACGATGAGGCCATTCTTACGATGCGCGATCAATCTCTCGCGCACGGCGTCGGGCATGTTGCCTTCGCCCACTCCGGCGATCACTATGCCGCGCGGGTTCTCTGGTAAAATTCGGTCCACCAATTCGGCTGTCATCCCCGCCCCCATGTAAAGGATCGGCACTTCGGGCATCGCTTCGGAATAGGCGTAGCGCGCTCCCTCCCCTTCGCGCCAAGGTCTTCCAAACCATTCCAGCGCGGCGGGCGTGACCAAACCAATGCTGCCACGGGGAAATCCGCGAAACGCATCGTCGGTGCCGCGTGTGCGGACCTTGCGGGCATCACGCGCCGCCAAAATACGATCGCCCATCACCAAAACCACTCCGCGACCGGACGCTTCTGGATCGCTCGCAACGCGCACCGCATTGACGAAATTGCGCATCCCGTCGCTGCCTACGGCATCCGCCGGTCGCATCGCGCCTACGATTACCACGGGTTTTGTCGCCGGCAGCGTTAGATCGAGAAGGAACGCGGTTTCTTCGGCTGTGTCGGTGCCGTGCGTGATCACGATCCCGTCCACATCATCATCCGCCATCGCATCGCCAATGGCAGAATGCAGCGCGGACCAGACGGGCGGGCCTATATCTTCCGATCCGATATTGGCGATTTGAACACCGGACAAATGCGCAGCAAGGCCAAACTCGGCCACGCGTTCCAACCAATCATCGATCCCGATCTGACCCGGACGATATTCGTGCCGGGTCGCCGACCCCGCCATACCGGCAATGGTGCCGCCGGTGGCAAGAACCCGAATTTTCGGGAAATATGCGGAATGAGCAGGGGTTTTTTCGGACATAATTGTCGATTTGACGAGAAACTATGAAGACAGCAATTGATTTTGAACCTTTTGCCGCTAGATAGCCTTCACCGCAGCGAACAATTTTGTGTTCCTTGCGCTCAACGTGGGGCGATTAGCTCAGTTGGTAGAGCATCTCGTTTACACCGAGAGGGTCGGCAGTTCGAGCCTGTCATCGCCCACCACGTTTTTCATGTTTCGCCGGAAATATGCGCCGATTGGCGCGGTTAAGCGCCGCTTTCCGCGTCGGCGAGCGCTTCGCGTATGCGGGCAATGGCCTCTTCGCTGTCCCATTCATATGCACCGGCGATTCGAAAAACCTCATTGCCCTGCGAATCGAACAATATCGTCATCGGCAACAACCCACCTTCGGCAAACGCCGCCGAGAGATCGGCGCGTGGATCCAACCATTGTTCAAGCCGTGGGAGGTCTCTTTGCGCAAAGAACGGCCCAACCACTTCGGCGCCGCGCATATCCTGGCTTATGGTGATGACGCGGATTTCGCCGTCCATTTCGTCCGCCAAAGTGTCCAGCATTGGCATTTCAACCACGCATGGCACGCACCACGTCGCCCACAAATTCAGCAATATCGGTTGATCAAGAGCGGCTAGGTCCAGCGTGTTGCCATCTGGGTCTTCAAACACCTGAGCGGGCAATGGTGTGCCGGCAAAGGCCCGCACAATCTGTCCCGGCAATTGCGGGGGAGGCGGAGCCGCGCTTTGCGTATCGGTAGCAGCAGTTTCTTGCGCCCTATCCCCGGCCCCACTATCGCAGCCCGAAAGCGCAAAAGCAGCAAGAGCAGCGAGACAAATCGAACGGATCATGACGGACTCCCAATCAACCAGCAACGGAGCATCCTCCAACACCATGTGGGGCGGCCGCTTCGCCGAAGGGCCTAGCGCGATCATGCGCGAAATCAATGCCTCGATCCCATTTGACAAGATCTTGTGGCGCGAGGACATCCGCGCATCAAAGGCGCATGTGGCGATGCTGGGCGCTCAAGGGATTGTGTCCGCCGACGATGCCGCCACGATCACCGCCGGGCTGGATCAGATTGCGGGCGAATACGAACGCGATGGCGTTCCCGAGGATTGGGACCTCGAAGATATTCATATGACGGTCGAGGCGCGCCTTACCGAAATCATCGGCCCTGTCGCCGGGCGCCTGCACACCGCGCGCAGCCGAAACGACCAGGTCGCGACCGATTTCCGCCTTTGGGTTCGAACGGCCAATGGTCGGGCAATTGCCGGGCTTAACGCATTGCGCGCCGCATTGGTGGAACGCGCAGGCGAACACGCCGATACGATCATGCCCGGCTTCACCCATTTGCAGACCGCTCAGCCGGTGACGCTGGGACATCATCTTTTGGCGTATTTTGAAATGCTAGGCCGCGATGTTGCTCGGTTCGAAGCGGCCCAAGAGCGTTTGGATCAATGTCCATTGGGGTCGGCGGCATTGGCGGGAACGGGCTTCCCAATTGATCGCGACGCCACGGCGCACGCCCTTGGTTTTGCGGAACCGACGCGCAATTCGCTGGATGCGGTATCGGACCGTGATTTTGCGCTCGATTACCTTATGGCGACGAGCCAATGCGCGATCCACCTTTCCCGATTGGCAGAAGAATTGATCCTTTGGGCCAGCCAACCGTTTGGGTTCGCCTCCTTGCCCGATAGCCTATCGACCGGATCATCGATTATGCCGCAAAAACGCAATCCGGATGCCGCCGAATTGGTGCGTGGCCATTCAGGGCGGATCATTGGCGCGTGCACATCGTTGATGATCACGATGAAGGGTCTGCCTTTGGCTTACTCAAAGGACATGCAGGATGACAAACCGCCGGTTTTTGAAGCCGCTGGCCTGTTCGATCTTTCGGTGGCGGCGATGATTGGCATGATAGCCCAAACAACGTTTAAATCCGACCGTATGCGTGCCGCCGCCCAAGCGGGACATGCAACCGCCACGGATTTGGCCGATTGGTTGGTGCGAGAAGCGGACATACCGTTCCGCGAAGCGCACCATATCACCGGCGAAGCGGTCAAGCTTGCCGATACGAAACACTGCTCACTTGAAGAATTGGCCTTGGCCGATCTGCAGGCGATCGATGCGCGCATTGATGACAGCGTCTACCGAGCCCTATCGATCGAGGCATCGGTTGCATCCCGCAGATCCTATGGCGGGACCGCCCCCGATCAGGTAAAGCAGCGCGTGAACGAAGCCATGGACGTGTTGAACGCGGCCGCTGAAAGGGATCAATGATGCGTATTGCTTTGGTAGTATTCGCGGCGCTCGCGACCACGGCTTGTGGTGCACGTACAGGTCTTGAGCCGCAGGCCGGCGCCAGTTTGCCGCAACCCACGTATGGTGAACAACAGAGCCCCGATGCAGAACAGCTGCTTGAGCTTGGTGCTTTGGCCGCGCCCGAACGCAGCGTAGAATTGCGTCGCCGATCCGAAGAACGCGAAGACGATCCGTTCGACCTTCCGCCCGAATAACCCCTTTATCAAAGACCGATCCCAATGGACCATTTTGAAATCCGAAACGGCGTGATGCACGCCGAAGATGTTGCTCTGCCGGACATCGCAGACGCGGTTGGTACACCTGTTTATGTTTATTCGCGCGCGACATTGGAACGCCACGCCCGTGTGTTCAGAGACGCGTTGAGCGACGTGCCCGAAAAACTGATCGCCTTTGCGGTTAAGTCCAATCCAAACCTCGCGGTTCTCAAAGTGCTCCAACAACAAGGGTATGGCGCAGATGTCGTGTCGGTTGGCGAAATGCGACGCGCCTTGGCCGCCGGTATTGCGCCCGAGAAAATCGTGTTTTCCGGCGTGGGCAAAACCGGCATTGAGATGAAAGCCGCGTTGGAGGCCGGGATCGGTCAATTCAACATTGAAAGCGAAGAAGAAGGCCTAGAATTGGCGGAGATCGCCGAAGCCATGGGCCGGACCGCGCACTGCGCTTTGCGGATCAACCCGGATGTTGATGCGGGCACGCATGACAAAATCTCCACCGGTAAAGCCGACAACAAATTTGGTGTTCCGATTGACGAGGCAGGCCAGATTTTTGGCAAACTCGCCGGTCAACCTGGCGTAAATCTGCGCGGCGTCGCCGTCCATATCGGCAGCCAATTGGGCGATCTTGCCCCGTTGGAGCGGGCGTTTGAGAAACTCGGCGCGTTGGTCGTCGCCCTACGCGGGGCCGGTCACACGATCACGCATGTCGATCTGGGCGGTGGATTGGGTGTCCCCTATCGCAAGGAAGACGTGATGCCGCCCCCCGCTGATTACGGGGCAATGGTCGCTCGAGTGACAAAGGATTGGGGCGTTGCTTTGATCTTTGAACCAGGCCGCGTGATCGCGGGGAATGCCGGAGTTTTGTTGACCCGCGTGGTGCGCGTGAAACGGGGTATCAACGATCCGTTCGTAATCGTTGATGCCGCGATGAACGATTTGGCCCGCCCGGCGCTTTATGGTGCGTATCATGATTTCGCGGCGGTTGAACCAAACGGCGCGGACATGACGGCCAACATTGTGGGCCCGATTTGCGAAACAGGCGACACATTCGCGATGGGTCGGACTTGCGACCAATTGAAGACCGGCGACCTTGCAGTGTTCCGCACGGCGGGTGCCTATGGCGCGACCATGGCTTCATCGTACAATTCACGCGGATTTGTTGCGGAGGTTTTGGTGGACGGCGATCGCCATGCGGTCGTCGCAGATCGAATTGACGCCGGTGAGATTATGGACGCCGAACGCGTACCCGATTGGCTTGTATAGAACCGCATATCGATGAGTGAGATCCAGAGCCTTCCCCTGTTCCATAAGATCGCCGGTCAAAGCGTTCTTGTGTTGGGCGATGACGGCGCTGCGGAACCCAAACGCCGTTTGGTTGAACGCGCCGGCGGGGTTGTGGTCGATGATCAAGCGCGCGCGATTGATGAAGGCGTCCGCATCGCCTTTGTCGCGTATGATGATGCCAAGGCGTGCGAAGTCGCAGCAATCAATCTGCGTTGTGCAGGAATGTTGGTGAACGTTGTTGATCGTCCGGACCTTTGCGATTTCACAACGCCAAGCATTTTAGACAGAAACCCTGTTCTGATTGCGGTTGGCACTGGCGGCGCGTCGGCGGGATTGGCGAAGCACTTGCGCTTGCGGTTAGAACGCATCTTGCCGCAATCGCTTGGTCGATTGGCGCAGTCCTTGTTTGCGGCGCGGCCCCAATTGCGAAAACGCTATCCAGACGGTGCGCACCGTCGCCGGGCGATCGATGATGCCCTACGCGAAGGCGGCACGTTGGATGCGCTTAACCCTGCTTCCAATGATCGCGTGGTTGATTGGCTGGCTATGGATGCAAAGCCGCAATCGACCACGATTGTGGAATACACATTAATCAGCGCCGATCCCGAAGATCTAACTCTGAAACAGGCACGGATGTTGGGCGAAGCGGACACAGTCTGTGTGAAAGGCAATATCAGTCCAGATGTCCTCGCGAGGGCCCGCGCCGACGCCCAGCGCATTGTTTGCGACATCGCAAAATGCGACGGGCCAAGTGCTGCCAAACCATCTCGCTGTCAAACGGTGACACAGCCCAATTCGTTGATCGTGATTCTAAACAGCCACACTTAGGCGCACCATCGTACAGCCGCACACAATCACGCGGCGCGCGCGGCGGGGGTTTCCACTTCAAAGAAATAGCGCGACATCGCGTCGGCAGAATTCTCGCTCAATCCGATAAAAGCACGCCGACGGTCCGAAGAATCGGCAACCCGTTCAAACACGCCAGTTTCAACCAATTGTTTGATCCATCGCAGCGCCGTGGTCGCGGGAACCGCCGCCGCAATACACAGCGAAGTGACCGAAACACGGCTGTGTTCGGCATGCGCCGCCGTCAGATCAAGCAGCATATCCCACGCTGGATCGGCAAACATTTCCGCGTCGAAAAACTTGGCTCGCGCCTGACGCCCGGCGATCACCTGACGCACGAGACGCGGATCGGGCAATGGAGGGCGCGCCGAATTGAACCGCGCGGCCTCGCTTTCCACTGTCCCTGTTCCAGCGTCGGCCAATCCTCCGCCCATCCCGAACATAGCGGCATTGCTGACCCCGTCTTTCGCATGGGCACGTAAGGATGCTTGCATCGCCTCAGCACCGGCCGGGTGACCCGACAAACCTTCCAGTTTTTGCGCAATCGCCTCGACCTGACGCGACAGGTGCAACAAATTGAGCCGATCATTCTCGGTCATTTCACGCACGCGTGAATTGGAAACATTGGCTAAGACCCGTCCGGCCGCCAGAACGCGCTCGGCGCGGCTGGGCTGGACCAGGATTTGGGGATCGGATTGGTCCAACGCAGCAAACACATCGTCCAACGCATCAATCGACGTCGATACGATCAATTGCGCACCCGATTGCGCCGCGCGCAGATCAAGCCGGACCAAAGCAGCCAAGGTTGTTGCGTCCATCATTGGACAATCAACCATCACAACATCGCCCAATTGCGTCACGGGCCCTTCGATCAAGTTGGAAACGGGGCCGCCATCGACGGTGCGGAAACCGGCACCGGACAAATCATCGCCAATTTCGGCCCGCATAGAATGTCGATCGGCAAAGATCGCGACACTGGCGGCCAATGCAATGTCGTGATCAGACGCATCCTGAGGGTCCTCTTCGACGGCATCATACGAAAAATCATTGGTCTGATAATCAAGTTGAGTCATGGAATCGCCCCCTATGAAAGTAGAACGAGAGTAGAACAAAAAAGGATCAAGTCAAGATTATCGAAGAAAATATGCCTTTTCCACCGCGTGAATTGAACTTTTGCTGCGCTTTGCACGACTACGTAAGTGATGGCAGATCGCAGACCTTCTTACCACGCCAATCACACGGGCGAATTGTTCGACGAATTGCTTGTCGTCATGATCCAACGCGGCGATCGCAGGGCCTTGGACCGATTGCATCACCGTTGGAACACCCGCCTTTTGCGGGCAGCACGGCGATATTGCGGCGATATCGATGCCGCCGCCGATTTGGTTCAGGACAGTTGGATCGGAATTTGGAAGGGCCTGCCGAATTTGCGCAATCCCGCGCGCTTTCGCAGTTACGCCTTTTCCGTTTTGCACCGGCGTGGGGCCGATCATCTGCGCACGACCATCAAGGAACGCGCGGCGATCCAAGACCACGATGGAGACATTGACGTTGCTGATACCGCGCCGCTCTCTCCGCCGGCTCAATCCGAAAGCGCGGCCATCGCGCAAGCTTTTGCCAAACTGCCACCCGATCAACGTTTGGCCGCGCATTTGCACTATGTCGAAGGGGTCACGTTGAAGGAGATCGCGATGATCCAATCCATCCCCGAAGGCACCGCCAAAAGCCGTCTATTCCATGCTCGCCGCGCGTTGAAAGCGGCCCTAACCGATAATTTCTAAAGGAGAATTTTGATGACCAAGACCGATGACGCCATCGCGCAAGCGTTGAACGCGGATGACCGCGAATTCCTTGAAACACTGGAGGCCGACCGCGGATTGTTCCGTCAACTCGGTGACAGCTGGAAAGGGCCGCTTGGCGGTTGGGCAAAGCTGGTCTTTGCGTTCGCGGTCGTGTTGGGCGGATTGTTGCTCTTCACAATATGGCAGGTGGCTCACACCCGCGATCCGATGGAACACACATTATGGGCGATTGCCGCTTTGGCGGTCTTGATCGTGCAGGGCTTCATCAAGGAATGGATGTTTGCACGCATGAACATGCTCACGATCCTACGCGAAGTAAAACACCTTCAGGTTCAGGTCGCGCTGTTGTCTGAAAAAGACAAATAAAGCGGCGCACCGGCGGGCGCAGTCACGGCCGGATTTCAATCGGCGTTCCGTCGGGCACGATCTGCCACAACTCTTCTATCTGAGCGTTGGTGAGCGCCACACACCCATCGGTCCAATCGCCCCGCATCCGGCCGGAGCGACCGGTGGGTTGGCCGTGGATGAAAATATCCCCGCCGGGCGAACGTCCGTAATATTCGGCAAAGGCGCGATCTTGTCGATTGGGATAGGATATGCGCAGCGACAAATGGAACGAGCTGCGCGGATTGCGAGTGTCGATTGTATAGACGCCCTCTGGCGTTCGCTCATCACCTTGAAACCGTTTGTGGCCCGCCGGTGCGTCGCCAAATTGCAATCCACGATAGGCGCGAATTGGACGACCGCCTTGATACGCGATCAACAAGCGTTCCGATTTATCGATGACCAAATAGTCGGCGACCAGCGGTTGGCCCAACGTATCGCGCGGCACGGCGCGGCTGGCGTAGCGTCCTTGCACTCCGCCCTGAACCACCGGGGGCAAGGATGTCGCAAAAGGTGACGTCATAACGCGCCCATTATTGGGTGCATCGCCGGACAAGTTGGTGGACCCGGCACAGGATGCCAGCATCAAAAATGCAAACAGGGCGACGATCACTCTCATCTCAGAGAGCCTTTTACGCCGCCTTGCGATGGCTCGCAATTGTGTCCCTCGCCTGCCTTACCCTGTGTCCCAGGTCTGGACTGGTTCGGCGCGAAACCCTTAATCTTCGAAAGGGTCCCGCATCAGGATCGTGTCATCCCGCTCTGGGCTGGTGGAAACCAGTGATACGGGGCATTCGATCAACTCTTGAATGCGTTGAATGTACTTAATCGCATTGGCAGGCAGATCAGCGAATGAACGCGCGCCGGCGGTGCTTTCGCTCCACCCTTCCATCTCTTCGTAGATCGGTTCGACGTTGGCCTGGTCTGCGGAATGGCTTGGCAGGTAATCCAACACATTCCCGTTCAAGCGGTATCCAGTGCAGATTTTCACAGTCTCAAACCCGTCGAGGACGTCGATCTTTGTGAGCGCAATCCCCGTCACGCCGGAAACCGAACAGGTTTGCCGCACGATGACCGCATCAAACCAACCCACACGGCGTTTGCGGCCAGTCACCACGCCAAATTCATGACCTTTTTCACCAAGCGTTTGGCCGACTTCATCTTCCAATTCGGTCGGGAATGGTCCGCTGCCGACGCGGGTCGTGTACGCTTTTACAATGCCCAAGACGAAACCGGTGGCGTTGGGACCAAGGCCGGAACCCGATGATGCCGTACCGCTGACCACGTTGGAGCTGGTGACGAAAGGATAGGTTCCGTGATCCACATCCAGCAAGACGCCCTGAGCCCCTTCGAATAGAATTTTGGCGCCCGCTTTACGGATCTTCTTGAGCCGTTTCCAAACAGGCTGCGCAAAGCGGAGCACAAAGGGCGCGATTTCGCGCAGCTCGGCCAACAACGCTTCGCGATCCACCGGCGGTTGGTCAAAACCGGCGCGCAACGCATCGTGATGCGCGCACAAACGGTCCAATTGCGGTTCCAACGCATCCAAGTGCGCAAGATCGCAGACGCGGATTGCGCGGCGGCCCACTTTGTCTTCGTATGCAGGGCCAATGCCTCGCCCTGTCGTACCGATTTTACCTTTGCCCGCCGCCGTTTCGCGCAGCCCGTCCAGATCGCGATGCAACGGCAAGATCAAAGGGCAATTGTCGGCCACGGCAAGATTGTCATCGCTGATCGCGACCCCTTGCCCTTCCAATTTGGCGACTTCATCGCGCAAGGCCCATGGGTCCAACACAACGCCGTTGCCAATGACGCTCATAGTGCCAGACACAATGCCCGATGGCAGAAGGCTCAATTTGTACACATTGCCATCAATGACGAGCGTATGGCCCGCATTGTGTCCGCCCTGAAACCGGACAACAACATCGGCGCGGCTGGCCAGCCAATCGACGATCTTGCCTTTGCCTTCATCGCCCCACTGGGCGCCAATTACGGTGACGTTCGCCATGGTCTTATCGTTCCATTCTGATGCGGTTTGGATTGCACAAACGGCGCGGGCCTAGGCCCTCGCGCGTCCTAGGGCAAGCGCCCGGTCGTCTCGCCCGTGTATGGATGCAGGATGCGCGTCATTTTGACCACCGAAAGCGGTGATCCACCCGTAAAAAAATACGGCCAAACCATTATAATAGCGAGATTCTTGCACCAACCCTGCGACCGCAGAGCCAATCGTGCGATTTTAACAGGAATGATCGCATCAAGATCGGCGCCCGGCATCGGCCCCCAACCCATCCGCCGAGATACATCCCCGGCGGCGCAGCGAGTCCCTAACTCTGGTTTGTCTCTAAACCCGCTCGCGCTCAGTGTTACTCAAATTTCACGCTGGTCACGCTGCACACGTCGATGCGTGTAAACGAAATGTCGCGACCGCTTTCGGTCACAGCGCGGAAGTCAAACAGGCAGGCGCTGGATGAATCGCCCGCATGGACATTCCACTGTTGCCCCGCGGCCAAAACCGACGTGTCGCCCAATTTGTCATCGCCCCAATCGTAGGTCGCGGAATTGGACCAATAGATGAAGTTCAACGCTTCGCCCGTTCGGTTTAGGATCGCAATGTTGCGATTGTACCCATCCGTGCTGATCGTGTCGTCAGGCACATCCACCGCGACCGCAGTGGCTTCATCATTGCCAGACGATTCGGCGACGGCTTCTACTGCCGCGGCAGCAGCCTCTGCCGCCGCAGCAACCGAGTTTGCCGCTGTAGAATTGGGGGATGCTGCACCCCCATATCCAACTTGAAAGACGTTGAAGACGCCGCCCAAATTCTCAACCGACATAGAGAATGTCTCGCACGCATCGCCGCTGGGCGATAATGTGGTGTATGTCACATCGGTCAGGTCATAATCGGAATGAACAACGTCGCCGCTTTCGGACCGGATCAAGTAATCCAAATCGGTGTCGCCGTCCCCTTCGACCGATAGAAACGTTGTTTCACAAACGGGCAAATTGACCAAAACCGTGTCGTTGGCCGGCGCAGTGTATTCGCCGGCACCTTCGCCAACGACGGTGTTGGACGAAGATCTGGCGGCATCAATCGCAATGGGGCTGTTCGATGTTGTCGGTTCAGTCGCCTCTGGAATGTCGGGCGGCGTGTCGAACGACACCGTCAAGACGTTGAAAACATCGCCCAGATTGCTGACGCTCATTTGATAATCGGCGCATTCATTACCCGGATCGACTTCGAATTCGGTTTGATCGGTCAGATCAAAATCGGAATGGACCTGTTCGCCTTCGCTGTCGCTGATGGTGAAATCCAAATCGGTGTCACCATCGCCGCGTGCATAGACCGTCGTGACCGAGCACGTCCGCAACAACACCTTTGTCGCGCCCATTTGGTTGACCCGATATTCGCCCGGACCCGAGACACCGCCCAAATCATCAACACTGGTGATGGCAACGGAGAAGTCGTTGTACACCTCACCCAGATTGGTCACCACCATTTCGAAATTCTCGCATTCCTCCAACGAAGGTGCGAGCGTCGCGTAGGTCACATCGGACAGATCCAGATCGTTGTGAACCGTCCGACCCGATAGGTCGGTGATGGAAAAGTCGAGATCGGTGTCGCCATCGCCGCGCACTTCGACGCGGTTAGCGCCGCAAATCGGCAGATTGATGGTCAGAGCCGAATTGGCCTCGGCCCGGTACTCGCCCGCACCTTCGCCTTCTGCCACGCTGGACGCACCTGATAGACCCGATGCAAGGCTGCTGGTGGGTGCTGTGCCGTCAAAGGCGATTTCACTCACGCCGTCCGGCTCAACAATGACCAAAAATGCGTTGAACTCGTCGCCAAGGTTGCTGACGTCCATTTCAAACGTTTCGCAATCGGACAGCAATCCGGCCAAGGTTGCCGTTGTGACGTCGGTAAGATCGTCGTTTTCGTGCACGACCGCGCCATCAGAATTGCGAACGACAAAATCGAGGTCAGTGTTGCCACCACCGCGAACATTCAATTCGGCTGAGGTCCCACATGCGTTGAATTCGACCGTTTCGCTTTGATTCCCGCCAAGCGCGTATTTCGCGACACGGGTGGATCCTTCGGAGATGGGTTCAAGCACAACTTGGAAGGCGTTGGTTTCATCACCCAAATTGGTCACCGACAGGTTGAACGTGCCGCATCCGCTGCCGCTCTTTTCCACGACGACGCTGAGGTAATCGTCTATCCCTTGGTCGGAATGAACCGAAGCGCCCGAAGGATTTGACACGATGAAATCGAGATCGGTTCCCCCATCCCCCTGCACCGCCAGCTGTGTCTCGGACGAACACAATTCAAGATTGATCTCCACCGAAGAGCTCGGCCCGACCGAATATTCATCAACATTGGCCCGCGCACCCGTAGATGAAATCGCGAGTATTCCAGCAAGTGAATACCCGGCGCAGGCCAAAAGTGATGCATGGTTACGGTTCATGAAAGCCCCCAATAGATGATCAAAAACAGATCGCTGTTGGAAGCTATATGCTTTTGATCGTGAATAACAGCTTGATGACGATTATCGCGTTAGGCGATTGGATAACGCACATTCGCCGCGGCCCGCTTCCTTTGCTGAATCGCGGATTTAGAACGGTTTGATGTCGCCTGCGCTCATAATGTGGGTGCATCCCATTGCGCGCGGGTCCTCATCATCGGAAAGTTGCGCAATGACCCGGTGCCCCTGCCCCCGCGCGGTTTTCGCGGTTTCTGGATCATGTCCAAACGACAGATAAATGCTCCAGCGTGGCAGCTGTTCAATGTGAGACACCTCAGCAACCCGGTCGATGTAGAGGGTAAAGCCGGTTGCCGCCTCATCGCTGCCGCCGATCCGGTACGTTCCACCGCGACCGGCCGCGCCACGCAGCCCTTCTGCGTAGATCGTAAAGCCAAACCAGCTTTGATATTCAAAGCCATAGCGCTCGGTCGGGTCAAGCGTGATCCTCGCCGCATCGCCGACGCTTGCCGCGATCGCTTCCAACCCGTCAAGTCGGGTTGCCAAGGCGCCTCCTGCATCCAATTCGCGCAATTTGCCAAGCGCGTCCGGGAACGGACCGGTTGCATACAGCAGCGGGAGATAAGCCTCACCGCCGACAGCTTTCAATCCGCCAGCGTCCTTGGTGTCGAGCTCTTTGCGGATCGCTTCGACGGTGTCGGCATCCATCGACGTGTCTTCGGCGGCCAAAGTGTCGAGCAGGTCGGGCAATGTGAAGTCGACCGAGATCCCTTTTAGCCCCGCAGCCTTCAGCGCGTTGATCGCCAGCATCACAATTTCGCTGGCCGCGGCAACTGTGTCCGCGCCAATCAATTCGCCGCCCAATTGCAAACGCTCGCGCGCCGGGTCAAGCTGGCTCGCTTTGATAAGCACAGTGTCACCACAATAGGCCAGGCGAAGAGGGCGCAGCGCGTCTTTCATGCTGGTCGCGGCGATCCGTCCGACCTGCGGTGTGATGTCCGAACGCAGCGCGAGTGTTCGCAAGCTGATCGGATCGACAAAGCGGAACATTTTCCGGGTGCTGACACCGCCGCCCGCCGGAGTCATCCGGCTCTCCAACGATTGTTCAAATTCCAGCACGGGCGGACGCACACGGTCGTATCCATGCCCATCCAGCACATCGAGGCAGGCGCGCATCGTGTTGGTGATGCGCGCAGCAGAGGCGGGAAGGCGGTCTTCGAGACCTTCAGGCAGGAGATCAGAGGGTTTTGTCATGTCTGGTGCGCGCTAGAATACAATGATCGCCGCTACAACCGCCGACGCGCCCAAATCGCGTTCGTCGGCGGTTGAACGGGTTGCTCCTTAGAAAGAGAGCGCTTTGACCATTTTTACGCCGTCAAGACCCTCGGCCTCTGCGACCAGATCGCTGCTGGGGGCGTCATCAAGCGACAACAACAACACCGCTTCGCCGCCTGCGTCGCGGCGGCCAAGGTTGAACGTGCCAATATTGATGTTCTGACTGCCCAACAATGTACCGATGCGGCCGATAAAGCCGGGTTTGTCATCGTTCACGACATACAACATGTGTCCGGCCAGATCGGCTTCGATACCGATGCCAAAAATTTCGACCAGACGCGGCGCGTCTTTGCCGAACAATGTGCCCGCAACCGAACGGGTGCCTTGATCCGTTTCAACCGACACGCGGATCAATGTGTTGTACGCGCCTTCGCGTGTTTGGCGGATTTCGCTCACCTCTAGGCCGCGCTCTTTCGCCAGATACGGCGCGTTGACCATGTTCACCGTGTCGGAATACCGGCGCATAAATCCGGCCAGCACGGCACCTGTAATCGGTTTGCCGTTCAATTCCGATGCGGCGCCTTCGCGTTCGATGCTGATCTTGGTCAAATTGCCATGCGCAAGTTGACCGACAAGGCTCCCGAGTTTTTCGGCAAGCGCCATGTAAGGCTTAAGCTTGGGCGCTTCTTCTGCGGAAAGCGATGGCATGTTGAGCGCGTTGGTCACGCCGCCATTGACCAGATAATCGGCCATTTGTTCGGCCACTTGCAATGCGACATTGACCTGAGCTTCGGTGGTCGATGCGCCAAGATGCGGAGTGCAGATAAAGTTTGGTGCGCCGAACAATGGGTTTTCCTTGGCCGGTTCTTGGGCAAACACATCCAATGCCGCACCAGCAACCTGACCGCTTTCAAGGCAGTCTTTCAACGCCGCTTCATCAATCAAACCGCCGCGTGCGCAATTGACGATGCGAATGCCGGGTTTCGCATTTTCCAACCGTTCGCGGCTCAAAATATTGCGAGTTTCATCCGTCAACGGCGTGTGAAGCGATACGAAATCAGCACGGCTCAAAAGCGTGTCGAGGTCGACTTTTTCAACGCCCATTTCAACGGCGCGATCTTCGGTCAAGAAAGGATCGTAAGCGATCACTTTCATTTTCAACCCTTGGGCGCGGCTGGCAAAGATAGAGCCGATATTGCCTGCTCCGATCAAGCCAACGGTCTTCCCGGTGACTTCGACGCCCATAAAGTCTTTCTTGGGCCATTCGCCGTTCTGCGTGCGGGCGTTCGCAGCAGGGATCATCCGCGCAACGGCCATGGTCATGGCGATTGCATGTTCGGCCGTGGTGATCGAATTGCCAAATGGCGTGTTCATCACGACCACACCTTTGCCGCTGGCATAGGGGATATCGACATTGTCCACGCCGATCCCGGCGCGGCCAATCACTTTCAGATTGGTCGCCGCATCAAGGATAGCAGGAGTAACCGTGGTCGAGCTGCGGATCGCAAGCCCATGATATTCGCCAATGCGCGCGGTCAGTTCTTCGGCGTTTTCGCCGGTGATGACATCGACGTCGCAACCGCGTTCTTCAAAAATGCGAGCAGCGTTGGGGTCCATCTTATCAGAAATCAGAACCCGTGGTTTGATGGGAGAATTGCTCATCGTAAATTCCTTCGGATCAGCCGGGCGCGCCGATCATAGATCATAGCGCGGATGGGCTGGATAATTTTCGTTGAAAAGCGGCGGCCCGGACCCCGAAATGGGTCACGCAATGCGTTCCGGGCCGCGCCGTTAATTAGCCGTTCTTGACGGTTTCGTAGGCCCACTCAATCCAAGGCAAGAGGCGCTTGATATCCTCTTGCTCTAGAGTGCCGCCGCACCAAATGCGCAACGATGGCGGGGCATCGCGATAGCCGTTGAAATCGTATCCAACATGCCGTTCTTCGAGCATCTTGACGATTTTCTTGGGCACTGCGGCCTGTTCATCGGCGGAAAGGCTATCGTACCATTCGCCTTGGAACATCATGCACACGCCGGTGTTCGTGCGCTGCGCCGGGTCGGCAACCATATTGCGCAGCCACGGGGTGGATTCGATCCAATCCTTGACGATGTTCGCATTGGCGGTTGCGCGATCGAACATGGCCTGGCGCCCGCCGATCGATTTCGCCCATTCCAAGGCAGCGATGTAATCTTCGGTGGCGAGCAACGATGGCGTGTTGATGGTTGCGCCTTCGAAAATGCCTTTGTTGATCTTGTCGCCTTTTTTGATTCGGAACAGCTTTGGCAGAGGCCAAGACGGATTGTAGCTTTCGATCCGTTCCACCGCCTTGGGTGACAGGATCAGCATGCCGTGTTGCGCTTCTGAGCCCATCACTTTCTGCCAGCTAAACGTGGTTGCATCGAGCTTTGCCCAATCCATTTCCATTGCGAAAATGGCGCTGGTCGCGTCGTTGATCGTGATCCCTTCGCGGCCTGGCTCTAACCAATCGGTGTTGGGGATCATCGCGCCCGATGTCGTGCCGTTCCATGTGAACACCACGTCATTGTCTTGTGGGATGGAGGCAAGATCAGGGATTTCACCATAATCGGCGGACAATGTCGTCAAGTTGGGCAGCTTAAGCTGCTTCACCGCGTCTTGGATCCAGACATTGCCAAAGCTTTCCCATGCGGCAACCGTTGCCGGGCGCGCGGGATCGAGCATGGTCCACATCGCCGCTTCGAGAGCGCCGGTGTCCGATGCAGGCATGATGCCGACCAGATAGTCGTCGGGAACACCAAGCAATTCGCGCGTTAGGTCAATCGCATATTTCAGGCGACCTTTTGCCAGCGCCGAACGGTGCGAACGACCGAGCGAATCGGTTTGTAATTTTTCAAGAGACCATCCGGGGAACTTTACAGTCGGGCCGGATGAAAATTGCGGACGCGCAGGTTTGAGCGCCGGTACAGCGGGTAGTTCAGTCATGTATTCTCTCCTTACAGAGAGCTCGCGCGGCGTTGGGACCGCGTGGCCCGGGAGCGTCTCTAGTCCCGGCAGATGACAAGTCAATGAACGAGCGTGAATTCTTATCCCATTGCCGCAATCCATCACTCGCATTCTCGGGCGCGCTCGCCTAAAAGCAGGGGCAATGGAAACATCCGACCTTCGCATCGCCCTGTTTAGTGGCAATTACAATTACACCCGAGATGGGGCGAATCAGGCGTTGAATCGCTTGGTCGGCTCACTTTTGGGTAAAGGCGCCGCTGTGCGCGTCTATTCCCCCACCACCAACGAACCCGATTTTCCGCCGACCGGCGATCTGATCGGCGTGCCCAATGTGCGCATGCCGGTAAAGGGGCGCGGAGAATACCGCATGCCAACCCATCTGGGCGCAAAGGTGCGGCGGGATTTGGAGAGATTCAAACCCAACATCGTCCATTTGTCGTCGCCTGATCCATCCGGTCACGCCGCCCTTAGATGGGCCCAAGACCACGACATCCCGGTTCTATCTTCGGTTCATACAAGGTTTGAAACCTACCCGCGCTACTACAAGCTCGCATTTCTGGAGCCTTTGGTGGTCCGGCTTTTGCGGCGTTTTTACAATCGTTGCGACGCCTTGGTCGCGCCGTCGCAAAGCATGATCGACGAATTGTTGGCCATGGATATGCACGACGATATCGGCCTTTGGACACGCGGCGTTGATCGCACGGTTTTCTCTAGCGAACGACGCGATTTGGAATGGCGCCGGTCGCTCGGCCTTGCAGATGACGATGTGGCGATCGTGTTCTTAGGACGGCTGGTGATGGAAAAAGGCCTCGATGTATTTGCCGAAACCATCGTCCAATTGCGCAAACGCCAAGTGCCGCACAAAGTCCTGGTCATCGGCGATGGACCGGCGCGCGGATGGTTCGAAGATGCGTTGCCCGGCGGCATTTTCGCCGGCTTCAAAACCGGCGCGGATCTGGGTCAAGCCTTGGCCAGCGGTGACATATTCTTCAATCCATCGGTCACAGAGACTTTCGGGAACGTGACATTGGAAGCGATGGCATGCGGCCTACCTGTGGTGGCGGCGGGCGCAACCGGCGCATCCAGCTTGGTCAATGATGGCGTCACCGGCCGGCTCATCCCACTTTCGGGCAAAGGCGCGAACGCTGCCCCCGATAGCGAGGGATTGGCAGAGGCGATCGCGCCGTACTGCACTGATCCGGCATTGCGCATGGCCCACGGTCACGCAGGCGAAGAACGCAGCCATGAATACAGTTGGGAAGCGATCAATCAGGTCGTGGCGGACATGTATGTCCGGCTCATCAACGACCGGCGCGCGTTGCAAGAAGCGGAAAGCGCTGTGGCTGTATCCGGCTGATACGCCGACCGTAAAACGCGCATTGTTGGCAATGTGATGAAGGGACCCCGATCGGGCCTAGGCCGGTCACGACTGGCCTAGGCCCGATCAGGTCCGTTCAAAGCCCTTAGGATAGGACGCCTGCGCGTTTCATCCGACTGGCATAAAAAAACAGGCCAATTGTGATGATCCAAATCAACGCCGCGAACAGGTCTTGCCCGGTCGTTTGCATGGATTCAGGCAGCGTGCTGGCGATGCGTTGATACGCTGTCGTCCCGACTAATCCGACAATCGAAATACCAAACAACCAAACGGCCCATTTGCTGCGCAACAACAACGCCGCCGATCCGAAAAAGCATCCCCACACCCCCAACGCCCATACGGCGACGGCCCATGTTGGGAAGCTGTAGAAATATTCCAGCTCTTCGGGAGAAAAGCCCATATCCCCGAGTTGGCCCAGCTCTGTGAGGGTGTAACTTACGACACCGCCCAGATTCCAAAGCAGCGATACAATACCGACCACCCATAGGTGCCACGGCGTTTTTGATTGACCCAGAATTGTGTTCATTGTGTCCGTCCCCGATACGGCGCGACCCGTCCGAATAGGGGGAACCTGTCAGAACATCGGAAGCGGGGCAAGTCGAAGCATGCCCCGCCCCTTATCTGGAACATCCTTTGGCTTCCTTACAAACGCTCAATCCGCTTGGCGACTTCATCAATAATGTCGACGATTTCATCCATGGCGTTTTTGTCAAGCTTCCCACTGCGGGCGCGGTTTTTAAGGACCGTGGCAAGGTTGCCCATGGCGCGAAACAGGTCCGGCGATTTCACCTTTTCTGCGCGTTCGCCGTGTTTACCCAAACGGCCCATCAACGCATCCACTTCGTCTTTGCGTTCTTCGAGTTCGGCCGTGCCCTCATCGGTTGCTTTGAAGGGCTTCTTCGCGTCCTTCGATTTGGCCTCTGCGATCTTTCCTTCGTCGGCCAACAATTGCAGCGTCGGATACACCGCTCCGGGGCTGGGTGCGTAGTCACCGCCGGTCATTTCTTCGATCGCTTTGATCAATTCATAACCGTGGCGCTCCTCTTCCGCGATCAACGCCAACAGGGCGAGCCGCAATTCACCGGCGCCAAACATACGGCCTCTGCGTTTGCGTCCGCCCGCCGATCCACCGCCGGGGCCGCCGCGCGATCCACCAAAGCCGCCGTGCATATCGTCGCTCCAATCCGATCCCCAATTGGCGGATGACGCCATCATTGCGATCATTGGGCCCATTTTGTCCCAGCCCCCGGCCCAATTGTTGGCCGAACGGCGGGAATATCTGCGGTGTTTCTGCCAAGTCATTGCTTGTCTCCTGTGATCTTTGTTCCATCGATCAGTCCCTTTGAAGATACTCTTTTCATATCTTCGATAGATCAAAGATATATCTTAAAAACGAATCCACAAGTGCCGAATGGTATTTTCTGACCAGTCGCCTATTCCATCGGACGAATGGCAGATTTGTTTGGAGATGATGCCCCGGATCACACTTCGGGCGCGGCGGATGACCGGTTTGGCGACGAGGCGATGGCGGATCGCCCGTTGGCCGATCAATTGCGGCCAAAGAACCTTGGCGAAGTGATCGGGCAAGAGCATTTGACCGGTCCAACAGGCGCGATCGGCCGCATGGTTGCAGCGGGGAAGTTGGCCAGCATTATCCTTTGGGGGCCGCCGGGCACGGGTAAAACCAGCATCGCCCGATTGCTCGCCAACAGCGTCGGCATGCGATTTGTTTCTATCAGCGCGGTTTTCTCAGGCGTTGCCGATCTCAAAAAAGCCTTCGCCGAAGCCGACAAGATGGCCAAAGCCGGGCAAAAGACACTTTTGTTCGTGGATGAGATCCACCGGTTCAACCGCGCCCAACAAGACGGCTTTTTGCCGTTCGTCGAACGAGGCACGGTCACATTGGTCGGCGCGACGACCGAAAATCCTAGCTTTGCCCTCAACGCTGCGTTGTTGAGCCGAGCGCAGGTCTTAATCCTTGAACGGTTGAATGCAGACGCGTTGAACGCGTTGTTGACCCGCGCCGAAACGTTGAAAGGGCCTCTGCCTCTTACGGCTGATGCACGCTCCGCCTTGATCGCGAGCGCGGATGGCGATGGTCGCTTTGCCTTGGGTCAGGCGGAAACATTGTACAACGCGGCCCTCACCGAACCGTTGGATCCGGCGGCTTTGGGCGCATTTTTGCAAAGACGCGTTGCGGTCTACGACAAGGATCGCGACGGCCACTACAATTTGATCAGCGCGCTGCACAAATCTCTGCGCGGGTCCGATCCTCAGGCGGCCTTGTATTATATGGCACGGATGCTGACCGCGGGCGAAGAGCCGCTTTATGTCCTTCGGCGGTTGGTGCGGTTTGCATCCGAAGACATCGGATTGGCCGATCCGAACGCTTTAACCCAATGTTTGGCGGCCAAAGACGCCTATGAATTCTTAGGCAGTCCCGAAGGCGAATTGGCCATCGTTCAGGCCTGCCTTTATCTCGCCACCGCCCCCAAATCCAACGCCGCATATGCAGCACAGAAAGCGTCGTTTAAAGCCGCTCGTGAGACCGGCAGCTTGATGCCGCCCGCCAACATACTGAACGCGCCGACACAATTGATGAAAGACATCGGTTATGGCGACGGTTACGCTTATGATCACAACACCGATACTGGGTTTTCCGGCGACAATTACTGGCCCGATGGCATGGCACCGATGACGTTTTACGAACCGGTGGAGCGCGGCTTTGAACGCAAAGTGCGCGAACGTATCGCTTATTGGGATAAGCTTAGGACGGAACGGGAAGCGTGAGAAAATTCGATCATTTCCTTGCCATTGATTGGTCCGGTGCTCGCGGTGAGCGGCACAAGGGCATCGCGCTCGCCATTGCCGAAGCCGAAGGCGGGCCACCGGTTCTGGTTCAAGCGCCATCGGGCGGATGGTCGCGCACCGAAGTGATGGGTTTGTTGCGCGACGATTTACCGGCGAACACATTGGTCGGCGCGGATTTGGGCATCTCGTTACCGTTCAACGATTGCGGGGCGTTCTTTCCCGGTTGGGACGCCAGCCCCACCCACGCCAAGAAGTTGTGGGCCATGATCGATGAAATCTGCGCCGACGATCCGCATTTGGGCGCGCAGAGCTTTGTTTCGCACCCCTTCGCATCGCGATATTTCCGGCATGGCAAGGATGACGAAGGCGATTGCTTCCTATTGCCTGATGCCATCACGAAAGAAGGCCGCTTTCGCGAAGCCGAAATCGCACAGCGGCGTCAGAAGTGCCGTCCGGTGAGCAATTTCAACCTTGTCGGCGCGGCGCAAGTCGGCAAATCGTCTTTGACCGGCATGCGCATGCTGCATCAATTGCGCGGAGATTTGGCGGTGTGGCCGATGGATCCAGTGCCCGATCGGCGCGCGGTCCAAGGTGGCTCTATGCTGGTTGAAATCTACACAGGGCTAGCTTCAAAAGAGGCCGCCGCCATGAGTGGGTCACGCACCAAAATGTTGACCTATGCCGATTTGAACGTCGCGTTGGAGGCGTTGGGCAGCCCGCCCGTGCGCGAATATGGCGAAATCGATGATCATTCTTCCGACGCTTTGTTAACGGCGGCCTGGATGCGCAAAGCGGCACCAGATGAGAAACGGTGGAGCCCGCGTTTTTTAACCGCAGAAATCGCATGGACCGAAGGTTGGACATTCGGCGCGATGTGACCGCCCGCAATTAATACAGATTCGTAGGATCGCGGCGTTCTTTCTTGTAACCCGTGCTGCGCAATTCGTTGAGCATAGCTTCGCGTTTGTGATCAAGTTGAGGGGTCGCGGGACGCGGTTCTTGATCCTGCATGCGTACGCCTTCTGGGCCGCGAACAGGCCCACGAATCATTTCCAAAGTTTCCAAATTGCGTTCGTTGACCATGCCGGGGATCAAAATACTGTCTGCCAACCACCAGAACAGCGTCACAATGAACCCGATGCCCGTCAGCGTTAGGATGAGTTGAGCAGCGGCCGACTTTGTTTTGCCTGCATAAAATCGATGTCCTCCAAACCAGCCTGTGAACAACCAGAAGAGATAGGCGACGCCTTTCGACTTCCGATTCCGTTCAAAAACCATCTGTTTGTGTATGTCGTCGTCCATTACCCATCCCTTGAATCTGGTCGAAGATGTATCTTAGAACACTCCAAATTCAAGCCTCAATGGCGCGAAACGCAACTGCAATCGACAAAAAGCCAAAGCCAATATGTCGAACTACATGGTGGGCGATGCAAAACTGGTCTGGACAAGCGGTACCCTTTGCGGCTAGCGGGCATTTCGCTTGCGAAAACGCAGGCAAAAATGGGCCGGCTTAGCTCAGTTGGTAGAGCAGTTGATTTGTAATCATCAGGCCGCGCGTTCGAATCGTGCAGCCGGCACCATTTTTGATTTGAGAAATCCATCCAGCGGATGGCTTTCTGTCAATAACCCCAAGCGTAAGCGACGGGATGACCCCAAAACCAAAATCAGTTATCGTCCTTCGCCCAGCAAGCGCGTAACGTGCGCCAAG
Organism: Erythrobacter sp. Alg231-14; assembly: GCF_900149685.1. Lineage (NCBI taxonomy): Bacteria > Pseudomonadati > Pseudomonadota > Alphaproteobacteria > Sphingomonadales > Erythrobacteraceae > Erythrobacter > Erythrobacter sp. Alg231-14. The sequence goes on from NZ_LT702999.1 coordinate 146,084, forward strand.
CATGATCCGACGTGCCCATCCTGTGTCGTTCCAAACCGGCAGCGAAGCCGCCCACACTTGAGATTTGCTCGAGACGCCGCTAGTCCAGTTGCAAAATACAACTGTTCTGGAGAGAGCCGATGCTAGCCACACCCCTTACCCTGCCATGCGGCGCGGTCATGCCAAACCGTATTGCCAAGGCGGCGATGACCGAAGGATTGGCCACACCCGATGGCCGGCCCACACCAGCGTTGGAGCGGCTCTACGGTCTTTGGTCCGATGGTGGATCAGGCATGCTGCTAACCGGCAATGTGATCGTCGACAAGGATCATTTGGAGCGGCCCGGCAATGTCATCATTGATCGGGAACCCGATGCAGATATGGCCGCACGGCTGAAAAGCTGGGCCAAAGCGGGGACGCGCGGCGGCAACCATCTCTGGGCGCAGATCAGCCATGGGGGACGCCAGACACAAAAATTGGTCAACCCCGCGCCCAAATCGTCTTCCAACGTGACCCTCGCCCTGCCCGGTGGCCAGTTTGCAAAGCCAACCCCACTGACCACTGATGAGATTACCGATCTCGTTGCGCGTTGGGCCATGGCATCAAAGGCGTTGCAGGATGCAGGGTTCACCGGCGTTCAGGTGCATGGGGCCCATGGCTATCTGATATCTCAATTCCTATCCCCACGCGTGAACCTGCGCACCGATGAATATGGCGGCAGTCTTGAAAACCGCGCCCGGTTCCTACGCGAAATCGTCGCCGCCGTGCGCGCTGCCGTTGGCCCGACTTTCCCGATCTCCGTCAAACTCAACAGCGCCGATTTCCAAAAAGGCGGCTTTGATTTTGAAGACAGCCTGAAGGTGGTCAAATGGCTGGAGGAAGATACGGTTGATTTGATCGAAATTTCCGGCGGCACATATGAACAACCCAAATTGATGGGCGTCGAAGGGATGGAAGCCGAAGAAGCGCAGAATGTTGCCCCTTCCACCGCCGCGCGAGAGGCGTATTTCGTCGATTTCGCTCAGGCGATGCAGGCCCATGTCAACGTGCCGTTGATGGTCACGGGTGGATTTCGCAGCCGAGCTGCGATGGAACAGGCATTGGATCAAGGGGCCGCCGATGTGATCGGCATTGGCCGTCCGATGTGCCTGATCACCGATGCGCCCAAGCAATTGATTGAAGGCCGCGATGATCTGCCGCGTTATGAGGACAATCTTGACGTGATCCCCGGTTGGTTGAGCTTTCTAAAGCGCTTTCAGACGGTCAAAGCGATCAATGGCTTTGCCGGCATTTATTGGTTTTACGAACAGCTTTGGACGTTGGGCCATGACGGTACAGTCGATGAAAGCGTGCCGCCATTCAAAGCGTTCCGCACAGTCGACGCGCGCACCAAGGATATCCAGCGGCAGAGGGGTTAATCGACCGGGGACGCGCGCCCTGCAAAAGCAGACTTTCTAGGCAGGTTGTTCAACAGCCGGATCATCTCCGATCGCCAATGTTGCCGTTTGGCCAAACACCAAACGGTTGACGATCAACGACACCGCCACGGATAGAATCAGTGTGACCGCCATTCCGTGAATGTAATGCGCGGGCTCCCAAACCATACTCCAAAAAGCGTAGAAACCGACCCCAGCGACCACGCCGACCATTGATGCGGCGGCTTTCACATTGCGAAACGCCAGCCCAACGATAAACGCCGACAGGATCGGCATGGATAGCAATCCGTAGAGCTGCTGAACCGTGTTGATCAGGCTTTCCTGACTGGCGAAAAACGGCACCAGCGCCAGCGCCAGCACGCTCATCACAACCGACACGATTGCGCCCAGCCGCCCCACACTCTTTGTCTTACCCACATACGCTTCGTGCATGTCGCACACATAAAGCGCGGCCGACGCGTTGAGGATCGAATTGAACGTCGTCAGAACCGCCGCAAACAGGGCCGCGGCAAATGCGCCCGAAAGCCACATCGGCAGCACTTCGGCCACGATCCGGCCATAGGCGCCGTCTTGCGGGACATCGCCGAACAATTTGTACGATACGATCCCCGGCACCACCACGATAAGCGGCACGATCAACAAACGGATGCCCGCCGCCGCCATGACGCCTTTTTGTGCCTCTTTCACGGTGGGAGAGGCCATCGCGCGCTGTGTGATCGTCTGATTGGTGGACCAATAGAACGTTTGGATAAAGATCATGCCGGTCAACAATGTGTGCCACGGAATGTCGGAATCGTTGTCACCCACCAATGTGAGGCGCTCGGCTGGAATGCCGCTAAGGTCGAAATTGACGGCCCGTAAGGCAAGGAACACCACCACCAAGGCGAGGCTTAGGATAAGAACCCCCGAATAGGTGTCCGAGACCGCCACAGCCCGCAGGCCGCCGAAAATCGCGTAAGCCGCGCCGATAACGGCAAGGATGACAGAGAAGAGCAGCAAGTTCTGTAGCCCCTCATCCATACCCAACATCGACAGGAAAAACTTCGATCCGCCATAAAGGATCGCGGGCAGGAAAATAAACAGATTGCCAGCCAAAAACAGCAAGCTGATCAACGCGCGAATATGTTTGTCGCCGTATTTTTTCTGAAGCAGTTCCGTCGTAGTGGTGCAGTTGTTTTTGTAATAAACCGGAAGAAAAACAAAGGCTAAGATAAACAAGCCCACCACCGCTGCAAATTCCCACCACGCGACCAGCAGCATTTGATTGCCGTTCATGCTGACCAGTTGATCGGTCGACAGATTGGTCAAGGTGATAGAGCCAGCGACGAAATACCAAGCCAGCCCGCCATTGGCGAGAAAGTAGTCTTTCTCATCCCCCGCGCCGCTGCCCCGCGCGGCGCCCTTGCCCCGGCAATGCATATAAGTGGCAAAGGCAATCATTGCAGTGATGGTCAGGAATACTGCGACCTGAATAATGCTCATTATTGGTGTTCCCTCACCCGGATTGTTTTGCGCATTCTTATAAACGCATCGTTGACGCGCTTGACGCTCACCCCTCTCTTTCAACTTCGCCACCTCTCGGCAAGGGCGCATGCCGAGAAATGGTCCAGAAATGACGCCGAACCTTGGGGCTGGTTACGGATGCGCACAGGTAGTCGAGCGATTGAGTCAGACAAATTGTCCGAAACAATTGAGGCCGTTTCGCGTGATTAAGCGGGCGATGTTCGATAATGGCGGGTATGGCGGCGCCGGTTTGAGAAATATGAGCAAGTGATAGGACGGTTTGAACCCGATGAACCATTCGAGCGACAACACCCCAGCCGGCGAGAACGCAGCGAGCGCTGCATACTACGAATTGCGCGCCGCCGGGACATTTCTGGCGATCGAAGCGACCCCATCGCACCGACCGATTATCGTTTATGCCGGACCGGATATCGCCGGGGCCACCGCTTCGGATCTGACCCTGCTCTCCAGCAGCCAACATGCACCCGGCAGCGCATCTGTTCCAGTTCCTGCGTCGATTATGAATGAATTGGGCGGCGGTATGTCGGGTCCGGCGGGTTTCACCGGGCACCGCGATGGCCGCGATTGGGAAGTGTATCTGCGCGTCGCCAATGTCGAAACACACGACAGCAATCGCATCATCATTCACTGCGAAGACGCCCGATTGAGATTGGCCGCCACCCACACATTCACCATCGATCCGGCCACCGGCATTTTGACGGCGAACACTCAGATCGAAAACCTCAGCGATGCAATCTTCGAAATCGATTGGTGCGCCGCTCTATGTCTACCCTTCAATCCTGAACTCAGTCGCTTTTTGAGTTTCACCGGGCGATGGTCGGGCGAATTCCACATTGAGGAAATCCCCGCCTTTCAAGGAAGCATCCTGCGCGAGAACACCCGTGGCCGTACCAGCCACGATGTGTTTCCCGGCGGGATCCTGGCTGCACCAGAAACCACTCAAACATCCGGCCCCGCCGCCGCATTCCACCTTGCATGGAGCGGCAATCACCGGATGCGGGTGGATCGACACAATGACGGACGCGGTTTCGTTCAATTGGGCGCATTGAATTGCCCCGGCGAAGTTCGATTGGCCGCGCAGGAAACCTATCGCACGCCCGACATGCTCGTCGCGTGGTCCAACCACGGTTTTAACGGTGCTTCCCATGCGTTTCACGATCACATCGCTGTGAACGCAATCGACGCCCGCAGTCAGACCAAGCCTCGCCCGGTCCATTACAACACATGGGAAGCGGTCTATTTCCTGCATGATGAGGCGACCCTGATCGAATTGGCCGAAAACGCCGCCAAAGTGGGCGCGGAACGGTTCGTGCTGGACGATGGATGGTTTGGTGGGCGCCGCCACGATGCCGCCGGGTTGGGCGATTGGTTCGTGTCGAAAGATGTCTATCCCGACGGATTGCACCCCTTGGTGAATCGGGTGCGGGAATTGGGCATGGAATTTGGCCTTTGGTTTGAACCGGAAATGGTCAATCCCGATAGCGACCTTTACCGCGCGCATCCCGATTGGGTTTTGCACGCGAGCGGCGTCGATGCCGTGCCGTTTCGCGGTCAAATGACGCTCGATCTGACGAAAGACGCGGTGTTCGATTATTTGTTCAGTGCGATTGGCGATTGCGTGACCGAATACGCGATCGATTACATCAAATGGGACATGAATCGCGACACCCATCACCCCGCCAGCGATGGCGTGTTGAGCGGCGGAAGAGCGGCAATGCATCACCAAACAGAGGCGGTGTATCGATTGATGCGAGCGTTGCGCGACGCGCATCCTCAACTTGAAATTGAAAGTTGTTCTTCGGGCGGTGCGCGCGCCGATTTTGGCGTCTTGCGCCACACTGACCGCGTATGGACATCCGACAACAACGACGCGCGACAACGGCAAGTGATCCAACGCGGTGCGTCTCACTTCTTCCCATTGCGTGTCTTGGGCAGCCATGTGGGGCCCAAACGGTGTCATATCACTGGGCGGCGATTCACTATGGCGTTCCGCGTGGCGACGGCCGTGTTTGGTCACATGGGGATGGAGCTGGATTTACGTCAGGAAAACCCCGCCGACCTCGCCGTGTTGAAAGCCGGCATTGCGCTCTATAAAAACCATCGGGCATTGATCCATCACGGGCGGTTTTGGCGGCTCGACACAACGCCGGAAACCAATGCCGTGGGTTGTGTATCGACGGATCACAAAGAGGCGCTGTTCTCTTACGCAAAATTGGACACCGAGGTTGCAACGCATCCACGCCGGCTGCGTTTCGTGGGGCTGGACCCGGCGATGCAATATCGCATCCGCATCGTCTGGCCCGATCGCAATCCATCGATCAGCACGCCGTCCATCATTGATGCGGTCGATTTGATGGGGGATGGCGCGGTGTTCTCTGGGTCGACATTGATGGAGTTTGGTGTTGTGCCCCCGTTGATTTTCCCTGACACGTGCCTGTTCTATCATCTCAAATCCGAGGACTAGAGCTTTGACTGCAACCATCCCGCTCGCCCGCTCAATCGGCGGTCGCCCAGTGCACCGGCGCGATTTCGAAAAGGCCGATGGTCGGATGCTCCGGCTTTATGGGCGGGAACACCATGTTCTAGAACCGTCCCTGCAATCGGCCGATGATCTCGCCCAAGGGGGGGAGCTGCGCTATCATCCGCTGCGCAACGAATGGAATGTTTATGCCGCCCATCGGCAGAACCGGACATTCAAGCCGTCCGCCGCCGATGATCCCCTGGCCCCTACTGTACCCGGCGGTCCGGAAACTGAGATCCCGTTTTCCGATTTTGAATTGGCGGTTTTCGAAAACAAATTTGCCGCTTTCCATCCATCCGCATCACAAGCGGCGACGTTGGCCGGGATAAACGCGGAACCGGCGCGCGGCGCCTGCGATGTGGTGGTTTACGATCCGGCCGGATCAGGCAACCTCCATTCGATCGGCGCGGATCGCAGACAGGTTCTGATTGCGGCATTGATCGACCGATATGAGGCCTTGTTCGCGGCCGGATGCCAGTATGTCCTGCCGTTTGAAAATCGCGGCGATGAAGTTGGCGTCACCCTGCACCATCCCCATGGCCAGATTTACGGATTTGAACGGGTTCCATTGGTGCAGCAACGGGCGGTGGATGCATTTGCCGCTGGCTATGACTTATCCGCTGAAATCACCGCTGCGATGCCCGATTATGGATTGGCCGAAGCGGGCGGCGTGGCCGCATTTGTTCCACGATTTGCGCGTTTCCCATTCGAAGTGTGGGTTGCGCCGCGCGCTTGTAGAGCCGGACCGTGGGCCTGCACCGACGAGGAATTGGAAGGGCTCGCCGCGATGATGGGTGAAGTGACGCGGCGATACGACGCGATCTTCCAACAACCCGCCGCGACGATGATGGCGCTTCATGCAGCGCCCAATGCCGGAACAAAGGGATACCATTTCTCAGTACAATTTTACCCGCTTTTGCGGGCGCCGGGGCGGGTAAAATATCTTGCTTCGGTGGAACAACACACCGGTGTGTTCACCGTTGACGTGATGCCGGAAACGGCGGTTAAGGCGCTACGCGATGTCGGGTAAAATGGTGCATGCTTCCGCCCCAGGGCGGGTCAATTTGATCGGCGAACACATTGATTACAATGGCGGAATGGTCTTACCAGCGGCCCTATCCATCGGTTTGGAGGTTGATCTAACGCCGCGCGATGATCGATCGATCACTGTGGCGGCCAACGCATACGATACCGTCGCAAACCGCGGTTTGGATCAAGCGGCATCGGAACATTGGTCGGATCCGGCGGTGGGCGCAGTCCAACGCGCGCATGCCCTCAAACTGATTGATGGCGGTGCGGATATCGCCATCCGGTCAACCATACCGCAAGGATCCGGCCTATCCTCCTCCGCCGCTTTGATCGTGGCCATTTTAAAAGCAGCCCGTGCGTCCCACGGATCAGACATATCCAACACCCAAATCGCGGTCGAGGCCCGGCGCGTTGAGAACGAATATATGGGGGTGCCGTGCGGGATCATGGATCAAATGGCGGTTTCCTTAGCCACTCCGGGAACGGCCATGGCGCTCAACACGACATCGCTAGACCACAGCCTTGTCGCGCTGCCGAAAGATCACGCCATTGTCGTGGTGCATTCGGGCCTCACGCGGAAATTGACCGATGGGCGTTATGGCGCGTTGAAAGGGGAATGCGACACAGCAAAGGCGCATTTCGGAACCGATGACCTATGCGCGTTGAACCCGGATGACATTGCCACGTCAGATTTGGCCGATCCGTTTCGCAAACGCGCATTGCATTGCGCGACCGAACATCGTCGAGTTTTGGACGCAATAGATGCATTGAAGTCGGGCGATATCGCGGCATTGGGCGCGGCCATGAACCAAAGCCACGTTTCGATGCGCGACGATTTTGAGATGTCTCTACCGGCGATTGACGCCTTGGTCGCCGATGCAGTCGCATTGGGCGCAGATGGCGCGCGATTGACCGGCGGCGGGTTTGGCGGATGCATAGTTGCCGTTGTTGCCAAGGATCGGCACGATGCATGGCTGAACCAATTGTTGGGCCGTCATACGGGCGCCCGATTTATCGGCGCAGTTTGAACCCGACGACTACATAGAAAAAGGGGGGCGGCCATTTGCATGACCGTCCCCCTTTTTGTGTTCGTGATCGGACCGCTTAGAACGCAACCCGCGCCGTCACACGGCCGGAATGCGCGTCATAACCATCTGCGAAATCGCCCAGATATCCGACTTCGATGGAGAATGTTTCGGTCACATCCATGCTCGCGCCCGCGCCCAATTCAAAACGGGTTTGTTCGCGATCCGGTGAGATCACCGTAACCGCGCCCAATTGCGCCGAGGTCAGGTTAAATGTCCGCGCGTCATCGCCCAAATCTTGCACCACGGTGCCTTGGACAAAGCCGCTAAATTGCGGCGACAATTCGCCCGAAAGCGCCAATCCGCCGCGCAATTCGACAAAGTTTGCATCGTCGCGTGCGACGTTCAATGCAAAACCACCCGCTTCGACCGCATCATCGAACCCAATCGTTGCGCCGTTCACGCCCAATGATGGGGTCAATGCGAAACTGTCATTCGGCAAAAGATCAAAACCGACCGTCGCACTGTAGGCAAAGCCATCGAAGTCATAGGCCGAATTGATCGCGCCCAGTGAGCCACCGCGCTGATCTTCGATTTCACCGCTCAGATAAGCGATTTCCCCGTTCAGGAAGCCACGTTCTGCAAAATTGGCCGCGAAATAGCCGCCCACTTTGATGCTTTCAATTTCGGTTTGCCCGCCAACAACAGCGCCGTTCAGATTGTCGTTTTCGATATCGGCATAGCTCGCGATCAGACCAACACGGCCCATGTCTCCGACCATAAAGTCACCGCCAACTGTGAAGATCGTTTGATCGCTTTCATACGCGCCCGACGTTGATGACAAGGCATCTTGATCGGCGCCGCGCAGGATGAATTGACCCCAGATGCCCGTGCCTTCGCCAGCCAAATGCCGGTTTAGGGCGTCGCTTGCGGCGGTGGAGGTTTCAAAGATTTCGCGCGCCGCGCCGTTGTTCAATGTTGGCAGGGCATCGATTGCCAACGCTTCGAAGGCGTCAACATCCGGCAAGCCGTTGATGAGGTCGAAATTGTCCTGGCTTAACGTGCCTGCATTCAACGCAGTCGTGATGGCGGAACCGAATGTGACCAAATTGGAATCGGCCGATGTGATCAGTTGATTGACCGCGTTCACTTGCACCGAAAGCGAGCCAACCACGGGGACATAATCGACCAACAAATCATCATCGATGATGTTGATCGTTCCGCCGTTGTCGGTGAACCCGGTGCCGTCTTGGAGGACCAAGACCGTTTGACCAACTAACGCCACGTCGAGCGGCGTTTCGATGGTGACGGTGCCGGTGTCTTCCAATGTGATCGACCCAGTGGATGTCAGCGAGTCAACACCAAGACCAAGGACAACTTCACCAGCGATGGCAACATCGCCATCCACCGTGCGATCGCCGCTGATACGGGCATCGTTCAAGGTGCCGCCAAGGTCGGATCCGAACTGGAATGTTTCGAACCCACCGAAATTGTCCGCATCAAGCGTGCCGGCGATAATGGCCGTATCTGCGCCCGCGCCGCCAAGGATCATTCCAGCGACGGACGAGTTCGATCCTTCGAGGATGAAGGTGTCATCGCCGCCTTCGAGATCAACATTGCCGGTGACCGTCGCGCCGGTCCATTGTTGGAATTCGCCATTGCCGTCACCCAACAACACCGCATCACCCATTAGCCCTTCGATGGACCCAAAGTTGACGACGGTGAGTGCGCCTGTGCCGGGGCTTGAAATGCCGGCAATGTCACCGGAAATCGAACCGCCCGCTGCGTTGGTGATCGAACCGTTGTCGAACAACACGCCCGCGCCGCCGGCCGTGCTTTCGATCGTGCCGGAATTGTCCAGCGAGATCGCGTCGGCGGTGTTCGAACTTTCAATGGCATTCGCAGTCGCGCTGCTGATGGTGCCTGCATTGGTGATCACTGCCAAGTTGCCCGCCGCGATTGCGGGGCCGTCTTGCGATGTGATCGAACCGGTCGCTGCGTTGTCGAGCGACAATCCATCACCGGCGGCAACACCGACAAAGAACGAAGAGATCGTGCCGCTGTTGGTGGCGTTGAAATTGTCACCAGCCGCAACCGCGATAAAGGCGTCTTCGCCCGCGCTGATCGTGCCGGAATTGACCAACACAACATCGTTCACCCCATCGGCGTTCAATGTTGTGCCGAAACCGCCGGTGCTGCTGATCGTGCCTTCATTGGTCAGGCTGGATCCATCGCCTGAAAAGCGAATGGCATCATCGCCGCCCGATGTCAGCGTGCCCGAGGCTGAGTTGGTGACGATCGCGACACCGCCAATATCAAAGATACGCGCCAAATCAGCCGTGATAGTTCCGGTATTGTTGACGGTGGCATCGCCGGTGATGGTTACGGCTTGTGCGCCGTCGCCTTGGGTCGTGATCGATCCGGCATTGCTAACATTGCCCGCGCCCAAAATCACAACACCGCCGGCATTGTCGCCTTGGGTTGATACGACGCTGTTCGCGGTGAGGGTGACCGTGGTGGCATCACCGCCAATGATCGCAATGGCATCGTCACCGACGCTGGAGATTGAGCCGTCATTTTCGACCGTGCTGTTCGCGCCGACGATGACCACACCCAAATTGCCGCCGCTGGTCGCAACAGAACCGGTGTTGGTGAAAGTGGCGTCGTCGAGCATCGACACGCCAATGGCCAGATCGCCCGTTGTTGTGATCGAGCCAGTGTTGACGAGGGTGCCCCCGTCCAAAAAGTCGACGCCAATGCCAGCTTCGCCCGTGGTTTGGATCACGCCATCATTTTGAACGACACCGTCATTTTCTAACGCAACGGCAAAGCCGCCGTCACCCGTTGTCGAAATCTCGCCTCCGGCAGCATTGTTGACCGTAACACCGTCACCCAAACCGAACACGCCGAGTGAATTTTCACCACCTGTTTGGATAATGCCGTTGTTGTTAACGACCGAATTGTCGCGCACTTCCAACGCGTCGGATGCGTTGGCTCCCGTGGTTGCGACGGTGCCGTTGTTGGTGATGGTCGAATCCGCCAAGGCCCGCACGCCCACCGCTGTATCGCCGCTGGTGGTGATGCTGCCATCGTTCACAATCGTGCCGCGCAGTAGAACGGAGACCCCGCGCGCTTCATCGCCGGATGTCGCGATCGATCCGCTGGCGGTGTTGGTGAAGGTTGCGTCGTTCCGCATACCAACGCCAATCGCGCTCGCCCCGCCGGTGACGATGTTGCCCGAATTGGTGACCGTCCCGGTTTCTTGCGTGTCGATGCCAATGCCGAAATCGCCAAAGGTTTGGATCAAGCCATCATTGGTGATGTTCGCATCGTTCAAAACCGCAATGCCAAAGCTGGCCTCACCGCTGGTAACAATGGTGCCGGTGGATGTGTTGGTGACCGTGATGCTATCGCCCGCGCCAAACACGCCGAACGATTCCGCCCCATCCGTTTGCACCAGGCCTGAATTGGTAAAAGTGGCCCCTTCTGACAACGAAATGGCGTCAGAGAAATTGTCGCCGCTGGTGTAGATCGTGCCGTTGTTGGTCAGCGCGGAACCAGCCCCCACTTCGACCGCGACCGAGAATTGACCGGTTGTCTGGATGAAACCGTCATTGGTGACATTTGACCCCGCCCCGGCCAACAAGCCACCATCGAAATCACCCGCTGTCTGGATCGAACCATCAACGCCGCCCGTGACAGCGCCGGTGATCACCACCGGGCCTTGAACAACCGAACCGTCTTGAATGTCGAGGCCCAGAGGCGCGTCGGTGAAATCCAGAAAGCCATCGGCGTCTGTACCCGGTGCGCATGTGACCACGCCGCTGACAATCGCGCATTCTTCGACATTGGCCGGAACAGCCGGCGCCGTGGGCGTCGGTGCAGCGATCAGGGGCGCGGGTGCGGATTGCGCAAAGACCGGTGCGGCCATGCCAACAGAAAGCCCGACCGACAAAGCAAGCGCCGAAGCACCGCCAATGGCGCGGATTTTGATCGAAGAAGAGTTGGTCATGTTTAAGCCTCTAACGGTGAGAAACGGGGGTACGGTCACGTGTGGGGCGCGCTTGAGCATAATTGTGCGCAAACTGGTGCGACCCGCTTTGCAGGCTTGGAGGTATTCATAGAATATTACTGATAAATGAAGGCAGTACTGGCCCTTAGTCGGACCGAATTAACCACGCATTCTCATCGAAAATTCAGGGTGTTTTCAGAGCGATCGAGCCGCCCAGAATTTCAGCCTCTTCCCCGGTACGGAGCGACCCCTTGGTCGGGCAACCATAGGTCGGATGGCGGTGCGCCGGTCTGCCAAAAAACGTCGATTGGGATGCCGCCGCGTGGGTACCAATATCCGCCAATTCTTAACCATTTCGGCTGCATTTCTTTGGCCAAACGTTGCCCAATTCCCACAGTTACGTCCTCGTGAAAGCCGTTGTGATTGCGGAAACTACCTAGGAACAATTTAAGGCTCTTGGATTCGACGATGGCGTCGCCCGGCGCGTAATCGATCACGAGATGCGCAAAATCAGGTTGGTTCGTAACCGGGCACAAGGATGTGAATTCAGGCGCGGCAAAACGGACCAGATAAAGCGATCCCTCTCTGGGATTGGGCACATAGTCCAAGGTTGCGTCTTCGGGCGATGTGGGCAGAGGCGTGTCTTTGCCCAAAAAGGCGGGTGTGGTTTCCATGCCGCGCTGTTGCCGTGAAAGATGCCGTGTTGCAAGCGAGGAACTGGACGCCGCCGTTTTGCGTCTTATGTCAGAGAGCCCCACGGTCGGACCGGTGACCGATTGGACATCGCAATGGTCAGACCCGAAATGCAAACGCTTAAAACGGCCAACGACACGCTAAACGCATGATGCGCGCGCCCAAACTTTACCCGCTTGCCGACACGAGCGGCCCTCGCTTGCCCCGCATCCGCGTGCGGATGGGATTGGCTTTTGGTGTGGGCGCGCTGGCCTTGACGATTGCGAGCGGTTTCTCGGCCGTGTCTCCTTTGTCGGCGCAAAATTCGCCGGGTGGTTTCTCTCTTCCGACCCCTTCGCCCACGCCGACGCCCGTTCCGCAAGGGCCCGCGGATGAACGCGCCGGTGTCCCCATTGGCCCCCGCATCATACCCGATCGCCGCCCCACTCCGGCTCCTACCCCCACGCCCACTCCGACGCAAACAACCGCACCGGCACCCGCAGCCACCCAAGCGCCAACTCGAAGGCCAGCAGCCGCCGCGACGCGCCCGCCTTCACCGACGCCTACTCCTTCCCGCGCTGCGCCAACGTCCAACCGGCCGACAACCAACAGAGCGCCCGCCAATGGAACAGCCGGTTCGCAATCATCGAACCCGGCCTCGGTTGCCCCCCGATCCACCCCACAAGCATCAACCGATCGGACATTGCAGGGGGATGCAGCGATTGTGCCGCCCAGCGGATCGGTATCCGGCCCCGGCTTTGACACAGAGATTGGCCTCGACGGCGAAGGCCCCATTGGCCCGGATGGCTGGTATGATGTTAGCCCCGACGGCGAAACCGGTTCATCCGCTCAACCCGACATAACGACCGGATCCACCGCTCCGCCTCCGCTCAGCGCAAGCGAGATATCGCAAGCCGGCGCAGGCGTGATCCGCGATCGAGTCTACATTGGGCTTGGCGTGATGTTGATCTTGGCCTTGGCTTTGGCGTTTTCATTCTGGCGGCGCCGCCGGTTGGAATCGATCCAGCCCGATGCTGACGGTCCTTCACTTGCCTACGGCGTGCACACAGTGATCAAGCAAACCGGAACAGAGGACGACGCATCCGCGACGGAGCCGATGGACCCGGTACAAGCCGCTAAACCCGAACCGACTGCGGCCCCGGCAACTCCGCCTCCACCGGCGCCACCTCCGCCGCCCCCTCCCGAACCTGCCCACCCGCCGGCTTCGGAGCCCACTCCAGAGTTCGCGCCAATTTTTGCGCCACCGCCTGCGCCCAAACCTGCACCTGCACCTACGCCATCGGCGCAACCCGTGCCCCCGCAACCTACCGCTGCGACATCCACACCTCGATTGGATCTGGCTTTGGAAATGGTAGGTGGATCGCGCAGCGTCATGATGTTCTCTGTCGATTTCCGGCTGGACCTCGCCAATCGCGACGACAATGCGCTGCGCGATGTCACCGTTTTGGCCAATCTGGCCTGCGCCCAAAGCGCCGCAGCCAATGCCACCCCGCTATTGGGCGGCACCGAAATAGCGAAGATTGAGCGCATTGGCCCGCAACAATCCCATCGCGTCGGCGGCCAACTTCAATTGCCGCTCAACCAAGTAAAAGCGATCAAACAGGGCGCGAAACCGCTGTTTATCCCTCTTTTGCACATTCGTGTCGTCCGACAATCGGATAGCGCGGGCGAACCGGCGACCATTATTGCCAACCGCTCCTTTGTCGTCGGCACGCCCAGCACGACCAGCCAAACACGCGTCCACCCATTGCCATTGGATGGCCCACCTGGCGGATTGCCCAACCTTCGGGCCCAATTGATCAAGCAGCCCACCCCTGCTTAGGTAGCAAAGGAGCCGGTTCATCCGGTTCCACCGCCCGACCAAGCTTGGCACTGTGACGGCGTCGCGCTACCGCAAACGGCATCGCTTTCTTTTCGGAGATCTTCCATGGATAGCCTCGTCTCGACCGATTGGCTCGCCGCGCAAATGACGCAAGAACACGGGTTGAAAGACCTCGTGATCTTGGACGCTTCGCGCCACTTGCCCGCATCAGGACGTGATGCTCGTCAAGAATTCGAACATGCGCATATTGCCGGTGCTCGTTATCTCGATCTGGCCAATCTGACGGACCCCACCTCCAAAGTTCCCGCGGCTTTGCCCAATGCGGATCAATTGGCTCTGCGGCTGGATCAGTTGGGCATCGGTGCAAACGACCGGATCATTCTGTACGATGACAGCGCCGTCAAAACGTCGGCCCGCGCATGGTTCGCATTGATCGCGCATGGCAGAACATCCGTTGCCATTTTGGACGGCGGATTGGAGAAATGGCGCGTCGAAGGCGGCTCTATGGAAAGCGGCCCGGGTAACAACGCCACATTGCCAACGACTTCGGCATCCTCTGCATCTCGATTGAAAAGTCCGCGGCGAGTTGCCTCAAAACATGAGATCTTGAACGTCGTAAGCGACCAACTGCAAAGCGGCGCAATTGGTACGACGCAAATTCTAGACGCGCGCGCCGCCGATCGCGTTTTTGGGAGCGGAATTGACCCGGTGCATGGTGGTCAGAACGGCCGAATTCCCGGCGCGCTTAATGCCCCCTTTGGCCAGGTCTTCAATGCGGATGGAACATTTAAAGACCCCGCAGCATTGCGCGACTTGTTCATCGCCGCCGGTGTCGACTTGGACCGCCCTATCATCACAAGCTGTGGCAGCGGCGTCACCGCCAGTGTTCTTGTGTTTGCCTTGCATCTAACAGAGGTGGACACGGCACGCCTTTACGATGGAAGCTGGCAAGAATGGGAAGCCGATCCCACCACACCCAAAGAGCAGGGCCCGCAATGAGTTTGGCAATATGAGCGTTTCTGACGGCGACAAACCGGACAAACCCGCCACGCAAGTCACCCATGCCGGGCGGCGGACGGAATGGACTGGCGCGGTGGTCAATCCTCCCGTGTGGCGCGCCTCAACGCATCTCTATGCAACCGAGGCCGACCGTAAAGCGGCGTTGAAATCCAACGAAGACGGCGATTTTTTCTATGGCCGGCGCGGCGCGCCAACCCAATGGGCGCTTGCACAGGCGCTGACCGATATTGAACCGGGCGCGCATGGCACGGTGTTGTATCCCAGCGGCGTGGCCGCCATCGCCGGAAGTCTGCTATCCGTTTTGAAGCCGGGCGATCATCTTTTGATGAGCGACAATTCCTACGATCCATCGCGCGCCATGGCGACTGGATTGCTCAAACGCATGGGCATCACACACAGCTTTTTCGATCCCTTGGACATGACCGCGTTCGAATTCTTGATCCGCGATCACAAACCCCGCGCCGTTTGGTTCGAAAGCCCCGGCAGTTTGACCATGGAAGTGTGCGACATTCCTGCTTTGTCGGCCATTGCGCGCGATGCCAACGCGGTCTGTTTGCTGGACAACACATGGGCCAGCGCACTCGGCTTTGCCGGGCTAAACCATGGCTGCGACATCGTCATGCAAAGCCTCAGCAAGCACGTGGGCGGGCATTCTGATCTTATGATGGGTTCCGCCTGCGCTGGTGAACGGTGGTACCGCGCCCTACGCCGGACGTCGCAACAATTGGGGCAAGTGGTGTCACCCGATGACGCCGCGCTGGCGTCTCGGGGATTGCGCACCATGGCGATGCGATTGGCTCAAACCACGCAAAGCGCGACTGAAATCGCGCAATGGCTGACCACGCATCCCGCCATTGAACGGGTGATGTGCCCTATGCTTCCCCAAGATCCCGGTCACGCCATTTGGCGCCGCGATTTTGCCGGCGGTTGCGGCCTTTTTAGCTTTACTTTGAGCACGATTGACCCGGGCGCAGCCGCGCGGTTTGTCGATAGTCTGCGCCTGTTTGGTATCGGATACAGTTGGGGCGGGTTCGAAAGTCTCGCTTTGCCGATCTTCCCGCACGAATATCGCTCCGTCATGTCCCCACAAACCCAGCATGAGGGTGGTCAGCAAGCCGCGATACGCCTATCAATTGGGCTCGAAGATAAAGACGACCTGATCGCGGATCTAGCGCAGGCTTTGACCAAGATGGATATGACATGACCACCGCTGCTGCGCCGATTGTAGAAGAGGCCGAAACGATCGATCCCGCCTCCGCCGAAGGCACAAGTGCCGAGGAAGGCGCAACAGAGCAGACCGCGCAGGGCGAACCAGAAGAGCCGGTGGAAGCGATCGAAGTGTCGCAGGACTTTGTAGAAGGCGTTGGCGAACAGAGCGAAACCGCCGGTGCGTTTCTAGGCTCACTCCAATCTGTCGCTTTTGAACTTGGCGATATGCGGATTTCGCTGCTCGATGTGTTGCTTGTAATCGGCGTTATCGCGCTGGTTCTCACTGCCGCATGGATGGCCACCCGGATCAGCCGGGGGCTCATTCAGAGGATCTCAAAATTCGACAGCACGCAAAAACTTCTGGCTGAAAAACTCAGCACCATTGCCATCTGGGCGCTCGCATTCCTGATCGGGATCGACATGCTGGGCATCGATCTTACCGCACTGGCGTTTTTTGGCGGTGCGTTTGGTTTGGCCATCGGTTTCGGTTTGCAGAAGACATTCGGCAACCTGATCTCGGGTATCTTGTTGCTCTTGGACAAATCGATCAAACCGGGCGACGTAATCTCCGTCACCGATCAGGCCGGCAATGAAGCGGTCGGTCAGATCCGCAAAATTGGTATTCGCGCCATTTCTGTCATCACCCGCGATCAGACGGAGCATTTGATCCCCAACGAAAACTTGATGATCAATCAGGTGGTGAATTGGTCTTACAGTTCAAAGGAAGTGCGCGTGCGGGCACCCGTGGGCGTTTCCTATGACAGCGATTTGGAATTGGTCACACGGCTGCTTTACAAAGCGGCGGACGACACAGAGCGCGTTTTGAAGCACCCCAAGCCACGCGTTAACCTGATGGAATTTGGTGACAATTCCGTCAATTTCGAATTGCGTTTCTGGATACAGGATCCCGAAGGTGGCCTCGCCAA
Organism: Erythrobacter sp. Alg231-14; assembly: GCF_900149685.1. Classification (NCBI taxonomy): domain Bacteria; kingdom Pseudomonadati; phylum Pseudomonadota; class Alphaproteobacteria; order Sphingomonadales; family Erythrobacteraceae; genus Erythrobacter; species Erythrobacter sp. Alg231-14. The sequence goes on from NZ_LT702999.1 coordinate 163,280, forward strand.
TATCCGCTCCAACGTTTATATGCGGGTTTGGGAATTGTTTAAACAGAACGATGTCGAAATCCCGTTCCCCCAACGCGATTTGCATTTGCGATCATCCAAACAATTGGATCAGATTGTTGAATTGATGGCGGCGGGCAAATTGGACGCAGGTTGATCGGGGTTTAGACCCTCGAAACTCCTGTGGATTTGGGCGCCGCTAAAAGCGGTTTCACCAGGCGACAAAAGCTTTCCTTGATCGTCCCCAATCCATTCTCGCTGGCATGGAAAGCCTGCGCAGGCCATTTCGGCCTCCATGAACAACGGCACAAACAATGGCGCGCCCAATGACGCACCCCATCGTGCACAAAGCGGCACGATATTCTTGGTAGGCGCTGGCCCCGGCGATCCTGATCTGTTGACTGTGCGCGCGGCGCGTTTGATTGGGCAGGCCGCCGTGTTGGTCCATGATGGTTTGGTCAGCGACGAAATCCTCGCCCTTGCCCATCCCGACGCCCGCCTGATCAGCGTCGCTAAACAGCGCGCACGCCACACTTTGCCTCAAGACGATATCAATCTGCTTTTGGTCCGCGAGGCGCAGGCCGGTCATGATGTCGTGCGGTTGAAAGGCGGCGATCCCTTGATCTTTGGTCGCGGCGGCGAAGAGGCCGAATTGGCGCATGCTCATGGCGTGAACGTCGAAATCGTGCCCGGTATCTCGGCTGCAAACGGCGCAGCTGCAGCGGCTCAAATTCCTTTGACCCACCGCGACAGCGCCAGCGTCGTCAGCTTTGTTGCCGGCCAATGCAAAGGTTTGTCGGACCAAGATTGGTCGGGCCTTGCGGGTAAGGGGCGCACCCTTGTGATTTACATGGGCGTCAAGACGTCATCCCAAATTGCCGAAAAATTGATGGAAGACGGTCTGGCCCCTGACATGCCCATCGCGGTGATCGAGAACGCGGCACGCCCGGAAATGCGGGTTGTGCGCGGCTTGCTGGCCGGATTGCCCGGGCTCGTTGATCAGGAAAAGATAAAGAGCCCTGCCCTAATCGTGATCGGCGATGTTACCGCGCGCGACACCGCAACAATCTCTCAAACCGCATACACCGCCCACGCCGCCCAATTGGGGGCTTCAGCGCAAAACACAGAGGCAACACAGTGAAAATTCTGACCGGCAATGATTTGAAGACCGGCGCGGTCATTTGGTGGGACGGTGCAAACTGGTCACTCTATGTCGACGCCGCCGCCGATGTGGGCGATCGCGGTGATGAAATTCTCGCCCGCGAAGAGGCCGCGCGACGAGTGAACGTGCCGTATATCATCGAAGCGGAGGCCAGCGCCGACGGCGTTCGCCCGGCCCATATCAAAGATCGCATCCGCGCTTTGGGCCCAACCGTGCGCGAAGATTTGACGATCAAGCCAACCGACGCGCCCGCAGACTTCAACGCCATCGACTGGGTAATCTAACATGTACAAATACGATTCTTACGACCAACAAATGGTCGATGCCCGAGTGGAAGAATTCCGCGATCAGGCGCGCCGCCGGCTCGAAGGGAAACTGACCGAAGACCAGTTTAAACCCCTGCGTTTGATGAACGGTCTTTACCTCCAATTGCACGCCTACATGCTGCGCGTGGCCATCCCCTATGGCACGTTGAATTCCGACCAAATGACGGCGTTGGGCGATATCGCGGACAAATATGATCGCGGCTATGGCCACTTCACCACCCGCCAGAACCTGCAATACAATTGGATCAAGCTCGAAGATGCAGCCGACATCCTAGCCGATCTGGCCAAGGTGGAAATGCACGCCATCCAGACGAGCGGCAATTGCATTCGCAATATCTCATCCGACCATTTTGCCGGGGCATCGCACGATGAACTGGTCGACCCGCGCCCCTATGCGGAATTGCTGCGCCAATGGTCCAGCTTCCACCCGGAATTCACCTATTTGCCGCGCAAGTTCAAAATCGCCGTGATTGCAGCTGAGAAAGATCGCGCGGCAATGCGGCTGCACGATATCGGCATTCAAATCGTTGAAAAAGACGGTGAGATTGGCGCTCGGTTCTATGTCGGCGGTGGCATGGGCCGCACACCGATGATCGCGCCGATGATCCGCGATTTTGTGCCGCTCGATCAATTGATCACATATTCAGAAGCCTGTTTGCGCGTCTACAACCGCTATGGTCGTCGCGACAACAAATACAAAGCGCGCATCAAAATCCTGGTGCATGAATTGGGCGCAGATGAATACACGCGTCAGGTCGAGGAAGAATACGCCCATATGCAAGAGCAAGGCGTTGAACCACCGCTCGAAGAATTGGAGCGCATCAAACCGTTCTTTGCCGATCCGGCGTTTGAAGACGGTGCGAAGAGCGTGGACCGGTCCGATCCAGACTTCGCCCTTTGGGTTGACCGCAACACCCACCGGCACAAGCATGACAGCTATGTCAGCGCGGTCATTTCGTTGAAACCGGTTGGCGGCATTCCCGGCGATGCAACCGGCGAACAAATCCGCATCATGGCGCAATTGGCCAAGCAATACAGTTTTGACGAATTGCGCATCATGCACACGCAAAACGTGGTCCTACCGCATGTCAAAATCGCCGATCTGCACGCGCTCTGGACACAGCTTGATGCGGCCGATCTGGGCGCGCCCAACATGGATTCCATCGAAGACATGATCGCCTGCCCCGGCCTGGACTATTGCGCCTTGGCCAATGCCCGTTCGATCCCTCTCGCCCAGCGCATTTCGGAACGGTTCGATGCATCGGGCAAGACCGAAAAATTGGGCGAACTAAAGCTCAAAATTTCCGGCTGTATCAACGCCTGTGGCCACCATCATGCGGGCCATATTGGCATCCTTGGTGTCGATCGCAAAGGGGTGGAAAATTACCAATTGTCGCTCGGCGGAAGCGAAGCCGAAGACACCAGCCTTGCAAAGATTACGGGCCCCGGTTTCACCGAAGACGGCGTGATCGATGCGGTTGAGAAAGTGACCGATGTCTATCTCGACCAACGCACCGGAGAGGAACGTTTCCTCGATACATATCGCCGCATCGGCATGGCACCGTTTAAAGAGGCGCTTTATGACTGAGAACAATCTCGCTGATCTTGGAACCTCACCCGATGAAGTCCAATTTCGTTTTCGTGATGATGAACCGGCCGATCACGGCACAGTGACTGTCGATGCGTGCTGCGACCAAACCAACGCCACCGCCGTGCGGATCGAACCGGGCGATGACGCGCGGACGCTTTTGCCGTTTCTCGATCGGCTGGCTTTGGTCGAAGTGAACTTTCCCAGCTTTGGCGATGGACGCGGATATTCCTCCGCACGGATTCTTCGCGAGGCCGGTTACAAGGGCGAATTACGCGCGGTTGGCGATGTCGGCATCGACCAGCTTAGCCATATGCGCCGATGTGGTTTTGATGCCTTTGCGCCGGATAAAGCGCTCGACACGGACGACGCGGAACGCGCCTTTGCGACGTGGGACAATGTCTATCAACGCACCATTGATGGACGCTCGACGATCCCTCAACGCCGTCATGGAGTGGGCCAATGAACGAAGTTCGCAAAATCGACCGTCTCGATGCGGCGGCGCGCTTTACCGAACATGACGCCGTGCGATTGAACCGCATGTTTCGCGGATCGTCGACGAAAGAGATGTTGGAAGGCGTCATCCAAGGGAATTTGGCCGGCGACATTGCCATCGTTTCCAGTTTCGGGGCCGAAAGCGCGGTGTTGCTTCACCTGATTGCCAGCGTTGATAAAAGCGTGCCGGTCCTCTTTTTGGATACGGGCAAGCATTTTGCCGAAACATTGCAATATCGCGATGATTTGATCGCGCGATTGGGCTTCACCGATGTCCGCATTTTGACGCCGGAGGCAGCCGACCTTGCCGCCAAGGATGAAACGGGATTGCGATGGTCGTATGACCCCGATGGTTGCTGTGAAATTCGCAAGGTTAAGCCGTTGGCAAAGGCGCTTGAAACCATCGATGCAAGCTTCACTGGGCGCAAGGCGTTTCAATCGTCAACACGCGCCAACCTGCCGCGGTTTGAAGTCGACACCTCCGATGCCCAAGGGCGTTTGAAGATCAACCCGTTGATCGATTGGAGCGCCGCTGACATCGCCGCCTATTTCGAAGAGCATGACCTTCCCCGCCACCCATTGGTTGCGAAAGGTTTCCCTTCGATCGGCTGCGAACCGTGCACGCACAAAGTGGCGCCGGGCGAAGATCCGCGGTCGGGCCGTTGGAAAGGCTGGGACAAAACTGAATGCGGGATCCACAAGCCGGGCGAGGAACCGTTCCTTTAAGGGGTCGGTTGGCTCTCTAAACGTTCTATTGTGGCCGTCTCACCGGTTTGAGAATTGGTGGAAAGCCAAATGCCGTCGTCGCTGATCTCTTCGAGATAGCAGATTTCGTCGGCACCTTCGGAATTGGCTAGGAAGCACAATTCAGATGGTGATTTCTGGCTCCAATTGCCCTGTTCAATGGTGCTGCCTGTTTCGTCGGAGAAAACATAGGTTCCATCCTCAAGAAGCTCTTCGATCAGAACAAAGCCGTTTTGATCAACTGCGCGATATGATCCAACGGAAGGGGCACCGTCGGCAGCGACAGTTGCCGTGCCCGTGGCTGTGGCTGTGGCTGAGGATTCTGGAGTGCTTGCATCCGAAGAAGTGTCCGTTTTGGCCTCATTCCCACATGCGGCAAGGCACACGATGGCAGCAGCCAGCAGAGCGGTCTTCATAGAAATTCCCCAAGATAAAGCGATGCAACACGCATCGGATAGTCGGGTGAGGGTAGACAGGAACGGCGTAGCTAAAGCCAGCCCTCTTTTTCATACCACTGCGCGGTCTTAATCAATCCGTCTTCGCCGCCAATTTGCGGTTGCCAAACGTTGGCTGGCACCGCGCGATCAAACCGGGAAACCCAGTTGGGATGGAGCATATAGCCGACCCGATCTGCGGTCAGCTTAGCCTTATCCCCGCGCAGCAATTTGTCACCTTTCGCGGCCAGCTTTAAAACTTCTTTGGGTAGATTGACCGCCAAAACGGAGCGCCTGCCCACCGCGCGACCAATCGCTTTGCCCAATTCCTTATGAGAATATCCGCCAACCTGCCCATCATCGGGTTCATAGATCGATTTGAGTGCCGATTTCCCCGCCAACGCAATCAACAAGCGCGCCAGATCATCGACGTGAATGATCGAGGTCGCTCCTTTGGGTGGCAGAGGCACAAGCCCGAATTGGGCGGAACGAAACAGTTCGAACATGTCATCGTCACGCGGGCCATAGACGGCCGGTGGACGAACAATGGTCCAATCGCGCCCGCTTTCCTGCACTAGGGTCTCCGCACGCGCCTTTGACGCGCCATAGACCGACAAATCCGGCTCTCGCGCAGAGAGCGAAGATACGAAGACAAAACGTTTCACCTTCGCCTGTTTGGCCGCCGCAATCATAGCAGCGGTTCCTGCGACATTGGCGGTTTCGAACTCGGTCGGATCGGGCGTGTTGGTAAGGCCCGCGACATGGATCACCGCGTCGCAGCCATCAATCAACCGCAGCAGCGCCGTGTCGTCCGAAAGCGTGCCCTTGATCCATTCGACGCGATCGCGTGCACCCTGATCTTTGCGTGTCAAAGCGCGACATTCATAACCCTGTGCAATGGCGCAATCGATCACCGCGCTTCCGACAAACCCTGTCGCACCTGTAATCGCCAGCCGCACGATTACCCCCGCACCATATGATCGCGATGCACGACTGCGGCGCGCGGCGCATAACCCAACCGCTCTTCCTGTTCCGCCTGTTTCAGGCCAGCAATGGCGCGGCATTCATCGGCGCTGTATTCCACCAAACCTTGCCCCAATCGTTCGCCCTTGGGGCCATGCAAGCTGACCAAAGCACCGCGCGTAAATTCGCCCTCGACTTCGGTTAGACCTGCGGCGAGCAAGCTTGCCCCTTCTCCCAATGCGTCCACGCACCCGGCGTCCACGCTTAAGACCCCTTCGGGTGCTAATCGTCCACCCAGCCATGCCTTGCGCGCATTGTCGCTGCGCACAGGAGCAAACACGGTGCCACGATTGTTCGCCACAGCTTTCGCGATAGGATGATCCGGTTTACCGTTGATAATCGCGAGCGCAATGCCCGCGCGTTCCGCAATCCGGGCCGCCTGAAGCTTGGCGAGCATGCCGCCCGATCCCATCCCCGACGAAGACCCTTCACCCGCCATGGCGATCACTTCGGGGCTGACCCCTTCGACCCGCTCAATCAACGTCGCATCGGGTAGACTGGGATCGCGATCATACAGGCCATCGACATCGGACAACAGCAATACGCCTTGCGCGTTGGCCGCCTGCGCCACGCGCGCGGCCAAACGATCGTTATCGCCAAAACGAATTTCTTCGGTGGCGACGCTGTCATTTTCATTGACCACGGGTATCACGCCCGCTTCCAGCAAACGTTCCAACGTGGCAGCAGCGTTGAGGTACCGTTTGCGTTCTTCCAAATCGTCGAGCGTTACCAGCATCTGGGCCGAAATGTGATCGTGCCGAGCAAGCGCAGCACCCCACAATTGCGCCAAACCGACTTGTCCGACTGACGCCGCCGCCTGTGCATCGGCAAGGCTGGCTCGACCGCCTTTGGGCAATCCCAACCGCGCAGCGCCCAATGCAATCGCGCCTGATGAAACAACGATAATCTCGACGCCTTTGGCCCTTAGACCGGCGATTTCTTCCACCAGCGAATGAAGTCGATCAAGCGCGGGCTTACCATCCTCAACCAACAGAGCGCTGCCGATTTTGATGACCAACCGCTTGGCCGACACAACATTTGCTAGGGTTTCGTCCGTCATCGCGTCAGATGGGTGACCACTCGCTGCCACCTTCTTCCTCTTCTTCAACTTCTGCGGCGTTGGTTTCGGTTGATGTGCGATCGGGCAAATAACTCAAAACCGCATCCATCAATGCATCAATACCCGCCCCGCTCGCGCCGGAGACATTGAACACTCGATCCGCGCCTGCTTTGATCAATTCATCGGCAAAGGCTTTGCCCAATTCATCATCGGCAAGGTCCAATTTGTTCAAAGCCACCAATTGCGGCTTGTCCTCCAAACCAGCGCCATAGGCGGCAAGTTCCTCTTGAACGACGCGCATTGCATCGACGGGGTCATCCCCCGCAATGTCGATCAAATGGATCAACACGCGGCACCGTTCAATATGGCCTAAGAACCGATCGCCAATCCCCGCTCCATCCGCAGCGCCAGCGATCAAGCCGGGAATATCCGCCAGCACAAATTCACGCGCACGGTGACGCACCACGCCCAACTTCGGCACTAGAGTGGTGAAGGCGTAATGCCCAACCTTTGCCTGAGCGTTGGAGACCGCGTTGATAAAGGTCGATTTACCCGCATTGGGCAATCCCACAAGACCCACATCCGCCAACAATTTTAGCCGCAGCCAAACCCACATCTCTTCGCCGGTTTCGCCGGGTTGATGTTGGCGCGGCGCACGGTTGGTTGAGCTTTTGTAAGACGCATTGCCGCGTCCGCCCATACCGCCTTCGATAAAGACGATTTCTTGATCGACTTCGGTGAAATCGGCGAGGATTTCTTCCTTGTCTTCGGACAGAACCTGAGTGCCGACGGGCACTTGGATCACCAGATCGGGCGCACCTGCTCCGGTCTTATCTTTACCCTGACCGTGGTTGCCGCGCTTGGCTTTGAAATGCTGCGAATAGCGAAAGTCGATGAGCGTGTTGAGGCCCTGTACGGACCTGAGGATAATATCGCCGCCCTTGCCGCCATTGCCGCCGTCGGGTCCGCCATATTCGATATACTTCTCACGCCGGAAACTCACCGCTCCGGGTCCGCCGCTGCCGGCTTTGAGGTAGATTTTTGCCTGATCGAGGAAATGCATGGGTTCCCCCTATGCATTTCCCGACCAGAAAGCGAGTATTGTATAGGCGGAAGGTCAAATCCACCCGAAGGGTCATAAGGATGACCTGCCGCCTACGACGATGCAGCCGTTGCGCCGAGTGTGTGCCAAAACGACCGCCTGGATGGGCTGCGCTTCCTAGAAACGCGCCTGGATACCGGCGATGATCGATTGGCCCGGCGAAACGAAGCTGAAGACCTGTTCGTACCGCGTATCAAAAAGGTTTTCCGCCCGCGCGAACAATTCCACACCCTCGCTCAACCGCACACGCGCGTTGAGATTGATGAGAGTAAAGTCATCCAGGGTTTCGCGAACGGGGATAAAGCTGGGATCGGTGAAGGCGAGATCGGGCGTTTCACCGTTATACCGCACGACCAATGTGATACCCCCGGCATCATCGGGCGCCGTCCATGACAATGCAGCCGATGCGATCTCATCCGGACGGCGCACTTCTTCCACGCCATCTTCTTCGGCATCGAGGTAACTGTACGCGCCGTTGAACGAAATGCCCGAACCAAGGTCTGCGGCGATGGCAATTTCAACGCCTTGCTGTTTGCTAACAGTGGTGCGGTTAGCCGGGGTCGCAACGAAGGTCGGTGCGGGGAAGGTTGTGAAGATTTCATCTTCCAACTCGCTGTCGAAATAGGTCAGCGAGAGGCGAACGGCGCCCTCAGCAAAATCTTGATCCAATCCAACTTCCCAGCCGGTCGATTTTTCCGGAGTTAGGTCTTCATTACCGATGAAAGTGCCGTCGACAAATCCGAACAATTCGAAAAAGCCGGGGTTCTTGATGCCCGATCCAGCACTGGCGCGCAGGCGGGTTGTGTCGGTCACAGCGTAACCCGCGCCAACGCGGAAGGTGGTGGCATCCGCAAATCGATCGTTGATGTCATGACGGATCGCCGCGGAGAAATCGAAGCGGTTGCCGACATAGCGATATTCACCCACCAAACCGGTGTTCTCAATCTGACGTCGGCCGGTGAAGGCAAATCCGCCTGGGGTGGTGTTGCGGAACCTTTCCTGCTCCCAATCTGCGGCGAAAGACACCGAATGGTCGCTGCCGCCAAAATTATAGGCGGTGACGTAGGACGCTTTCAACCGGTCGCCTTCGCTTGAATTGCTGGGCCCAAACGGTCCGACGGTCTCGCGATTGATATCGGCGATTTGCGCCGAAAGATCATGCGTCCAATTGCCATCCAATGTTTCCAACCGCGCACCGACAAGGCCGTAGAACGCCTCATTTTCGAACGCCGTGTCTGGGCTGTCGATGATCAGGCCGAATGTCGGGTTGGCGGCGACAAAATCTGAATTGTTGAATTCACCCTCTGTTCGGATGAAACGGCCCGCCGCACGCAGAGCAAAATTGTCGGAAAGTTGCGCGGATACTTTGCCGGATACGGTGTAGCTGTCCCGGCCAATATCGCGAACGCCACCGCGTGCATTGGGCTCGCCATCGGTGCTAACGAAAGTGGCAGAGAGCGAAGCGCTTAACGTCTCGGCGGAATAGCCATAGCGCGCTGCGCCGTTGACTGTGCCTTGGGTTCCACCTTCGATGCGCGCGCCAAAGCCATCATAGTCACCGCTTCGATAGGCGACGACGCCGCCGATGGCGTCTGAGCCATAAAGTGCGGATTGCGGGCCGCGCAGCACTTCGACGCTGCTACCAATTTCAGCCTGCAAAGTGCCAATGTCGAATTCACCGCCAAATGGGTCTGAGACCTCAATCCCATCAACCAACACCAACACATGGTTCGCTTCGGAGCCGCGCAGGCGGATTTGGGTTTGACCAGCGACGCTGCTTACCGCGACACCGGGGACATCGCGCAAGACATCGGCAATGTCGCGCACTTGGCGGGCTTCGATGTGTCGGGTGGTTATGATGGTGGCGGACCCGGTAAATGAGTCCAACAACACACCCTCAGACCGGTCGGCGCTGACCAGAATCGCATTGGGCCCGGGCCGTTCGGTCATTGTGATGTCGGAAGTGCCGTCCTCGATAATTTCCCCCTCGTCCTGCGCATCTTGCGCCAACACGGGCGCTCCGATGCAAAGTGAGATGCCCACGGCAAAGCGGGCCGTGGTGGCCAAAAATCTAGTATTCTTCATGCTCGAAAATCCCTTTCGAATACGCAACAACATCGACCGCAAGGGCAACACCCCAACGGCCATCCAAGTCGTCGCTCGAAACGAAAGTTTTTCGCGCCGGATCAATCCCTGAACCAAGCCACAAGCGACACACTCTGGTCGGTCTCCTGGCTCACGGGTCGATGCTGCTGCCTCACCTTCCCAAGCTATCGCTCAGTGGTGGCATACCGTGGGTATGCACGAGGCAGAAACTCACCGCTTACAGTTGCAGGGACAGCCGCGGAATTGCTCTTTCGCCCGAAGGCTGGGAGCGCACCGCATTCCCGTTACCAAAGTGTGCCCTAGCCGATAGGCGCACTCGCCATCGGCTTCAAGAGTGCAAAATCGCGCCTTTCCGGCATACGCGCTGAGTTGGTGGGCCTATTGTGGGGCGGCGCTTTGATCGTCGCCGTCATCGGTTGCGATGGGTTCGACCACGGGTTGCGAGATGAAGTTTTCCTGCACCGGCACAATCGGTACACCCACGCCCGTTACCGGATCCGCGACCAAGCCCGCCGGCGCGGTCGGCGCGGCCAAGGTGGATTCGGGCGAGCTGGTCACTGTGGGCACTTCCACGCCGTTGGCGCGCGCCTCCTGCACCGCGACCCATCCGGGCTGCGATGCGCCATATTCGGCGCCGTAGCGATCATCCCATTCCGCCGAGGCGCGCTGATACGCTTCGTATTCCTCAAAGAAAGTCTCAAACGGTTCTTCGAGCAATTCAAAATTGTCTTTGGCAAAGGCAAGCGGATCAGTTGGTTCCGCAATGATGGCGCGGTTTGAGATATCGAGCGCCGCCCGACAAAAACCCGCACGCGCCGGAGGAAGCGCAAAGAAGTTGTAGACCGACGTCATCTGGCTTTCGCGGGCAAAGATCCCTTCGCGTCGGTTGCCCGTTTCTTCGCGATATTCGCGGTCGATCCGGTCATTCACCTGACCAAGTGCGCGTTCGTGGTCGCTGATATAGGCGCTGTATGCGGTTAGGATGGGATCGTATTGCGCGGCCACACAATTGAGCGCGGCGACGTTCCAAGCGGAACGGAAATGCCAAACCTTTTCATCTTCGGATAGGCCGCGATTGATCGTGCGGCGTTTGCCAAAAATGTCCTTGCCCGGAATTTTCATCACATAGGACGCGCCACCGGGGGGAAGTGGGCGGAACGGAACGGCCTCAACCACGGGCGGTGGCGGAGGAGGTGGTGGTGGTGGAGGCGGCACAGCAGCCGGCGCCATACACGCGCCCAAAAGGCTAAGCGAAACCGCAATGGTCGTCACCTTGATCGGCGCCGTCGCGGCGTGCGGTTTAGTGGGTGATCCCGAACCGGATTTGTCCAAGCATGATTTTGCCGTGCTCATAGTAAGATTGCCTCTCATTCTTCCCCCACGATCAAGAAACGCCCCGTTTCTCGCCATCGCCAGTCGCGCGTAGAACAATGCCACCGCGACCCTTGCTCGCCAATGAAGCGTTAGGCGCAGTGAGCCACAATGCAAATGCCCGAAGCCTTGGGTAAGGCTCCGGGCATTGTTGTTTCAACAGTTTGCTGTCCGCAGAATGGTTCTGCGAAGCTTACGCGTGATTTACTCGCGGCTGCCCAAGAAACTCAGCAGGAACATGAACATGTTCACAAAGTCGAGATAGAGGTTCACCGCCCCCATAATGACCGCTTTGCCCATGAACTCGGTCCCTTGGACATATTGATACTGATTTTTCAGCATTTGCGTGTCGTACGCGGTGAGACCAGCAAAGATCAAAACACCGATGCCGCTGATCACAAATGCCATGGATTCAGAAGCAAGGAAGATGTTGATGACGCTCGCAATGATCAGGCCGATGACGCCCATGATCAAAAAGCTGCCCCAGCCCGAAATGTCTTTCTTTGTCGTGTAGCCCCACAGCGACAGGCCCGTAAACGCCCCAGCCGTTGCGAAGAATGTAACCGCGATGGATTCGCCGGTGTAGACGAGGAAAATCGTCGACATCGAAATGCCCATGACAACCGCAAACGCCCAGAAAACCGCTTGAAGCGTCCCTTGGCTCATTTTGTGGAGGCCAAAGCTCATCGCAAGGATGAAGGCCAATGGAGACAATTTCACAGCCCAGAACAGCAGGCCCCCGTTAATCGCGAGCCAAGCTGCTGGCGATTCCATGTCGCCCCAAGAAAACAGGACAGCGACGATGCCGGTCAACAAAACGCCCGACGCCATGTAGTTGTAAATGGAGAGCATGTACGAACGCAGGCCCTCGTCATAGGAAACGCGCCCTTCGGCATCGCCACCCGCGCGTTGAGCCGAGCCAAAGCCCTGACCGCCGCCTTGAGTGTTTCTCCAATCAGCCATGTGGATCCCTTACTTTTCCAAATGTGGCGCGACTATACGCGCCGTCTGCATCCAATATCGGTGTTTTGCCGCGCGATTTCAAGCGAAACCGACTGAAATTCACCGATAATTGTTCAGATTTTCACGTGCTATAATTAACGAAACGCTGAAATTTCGATCATGGCCTAGCCTGAAGACAACTTAGCCCCGCGATCACGGGTTGCCGCCAGTGTGCGGGTCAGCAATTCAGTCAGGGCGTCAACATCATCCAAGACATTCAACCCTTCGCGTGTCATGCCGCCCGGACTTGCCACGCGATCGGCCAACTCCCCCGGAGAAAGGTCTGCCTGAGCGGCCAGCGATGCGGCGCCGTCGACCATCGATAATGCAAGGCTGCGCGCTTGGTCGGGTTCAAGACCCAATTTCGCCCCAGCCTGCGCCAAAGAGTCGATGAAACGGTACACGAAGCCCGGCCCTGAGCCGGCCAAGGCTGTGGCGAGATCAAATTGCTCCTCCCGCTCCAACCAAACCGCGCTGCCTAAGATGTCATACTGGGCCGAAACACGGCCGCGTTGGTCATCGGTCAACCCGTGATCCATCAAAATGATCGGTGATTTGTTGATGCGAGAGGCGAGGTTCGGCATCACCCGAATATGAGATGTGGCGCCCGGATAGGCGTCCTGCAATTGCGCCAAGGTCTTACCCGCCAACAGCGAATGCACCGAGACACCCTTGGCCAATGCCTGAAATTGGGGTGCGGTCTCATCCAATTGATGCGGTTTGAAACCAAGCATGATGGCGTCATGGGCGTTTGCTTCAACGGCCTGAGCAACATCGGTGAATTGTGTGACCCCTGCGGGGACGGATTTGGGCGACCGATTGAGCACTGCAAAGCGCGACGGATCGCCCCCCGCATTCAACCAGCCCGCCAACATCGCACCCGACATATTGCCGTATCCGATGATCAACAATTGTCCTGCCTTACCGCCGCTTTGATCGTTGGTCGCCATTGGAAAACATCGCCTTTCGCATCCTTAGATGGCTACGCTTCACCCGCCGCGTCAACCATCGCGGCATCCAACGCGTCGCGCGGCGATTTGTCACCCCATAGAACGAATTGAAACGCCGGATAAAAACGGTCGCACTCATCAATGGCGCATTCCACAAGCGATTGCGCTTGTTGGATCGACAACATGCCATCATCGCCCAACAACACGCCATGGCGATACAGCAAGACGTCGCCATTTGACCAAATGTCGAAATGGCCCAACCACATTTGTTCGTTGATCAAACTGAGCAGTTCGTAGGCCCGTTGCCGTTTCTCATCCGTGACACGGATATCGGGCATGCATAGGAATTGGAGCACATTGTCCGCGCTGCGCCAAATTGCGCGCAATTGGTATTTGGCCCAACTGCCCTGCACTTCGCCGACCATTTCATCGTCGGCAACAACTTCACAATCCCACCCACGCGCTTCGAACAAAGCGGCAAGCATTTCTACGGGCGCGGCGTCGTCATTAGCGCTATATTCAGGTTCACGCGGTCTCATGGGAAGGCTTTCGAAAGGAGGGGTTTGGTTTGCATCGCGTTAACGAATGCCCCCAACCCACATCGAATGGCAATGCACGCGCGGTGGAGCGCTGGGGAGAACCCATTTCGCCTGTTCAAAGCTTGTGCAAAGAAAGCCGGGGATGACCCAAACTTTTACCTAAGACGCTGAATTTCCGTGCCTTCTGGGCTGGTGTAGGTAAAGGTCTCTAGCCCCTCACTTGCCAAGCCGTTGACCAATGCCCGCGCGTCAGACCGGCTATCGACCGGTCCGGCCAGCAATCGGTTCGCTTGCCCCCATGGCGTAACATGGGGTTCAAATGCGCCCAACAATTCGGGCGCGCGGCGAACAAATCGGCGCCAATCAAAGCGCAATGCATCAACATCGCGACCGGTGGCCAATTGCACCCAAATCCGGCGAGCATGTTCCGGCTCGGCAGGTTCGGGCGCGGCCTGAGGCGGTGCTTCACGTGGAATTTCAATCGCGGCGAGATCAACGGCATCACCGCTGGAACCGGCAACTGGCATTGCGGCACCATCCGATCCGGATCTGAGGTCAGCAAAAGCATCGGCAACCGTCGCTGGATTGCCGCGTGATTGTTGCGCTTGCTCGCCAACAACTTGCGTTGTGGCGATGTCCGGCAAAGAAGATGCTTGGCCCGATACCGCCCCTGATCCAGAATTGGTCTCTGTTTCCGATGCCCGCGCCAAATCAAATCCGGGGCTGGCGGGTTCGGTTCGGCGTGCGGTGTTTGCTTCAACCGGTTCGGCTTGCTCTACTGAAGGTGGGGCGCTCTGCACCACCTCGCGCGATACGCTGGCGATTTGGACTGGTGGTTCCGCCGCAATCGGAGCGCCCAGTGGTTCACCCACCGGCTCCAACAAAGCCCCTGCTGCACCCTCTTGCGCAAAACGAGCGATCCGCGGGTCTTCACGGCCAATATCGGCCGCGCGCGGGAAAATACCAAGATTGGCGGCCGCCGCTTGCTGTGCCGCAGTCAGGCGGGGCATATAGGCGAGATATGGGTTGATGCGGGTGGCCAAATCGCGGGGCATCACGGCGTCAACAATCGCCTCAGCCCGCTCCTGCTCTCCCAAAATCGCCAGACCAAATGCGCGCGCACGGATGGCCGCAACGTCGCGTGCCTCGATCAGCGGGGCGAGCGTCGATTGAAACCCAACATCATTGTTGGAAATCGCATAACTCAATGCCAATCGCCGGCGCGCTTCGTCGTCTTGCGGGTTCAATTCAATCGCGCGGGCATAGGCAGTTTGCGCCGCATCCTGATCACCGACCAGGTCAAACGCCAACGCTTGATCGCTTAACACTTCACCTGCCGGGACACCGCCGGTGCGCGCTGCGTTAAGCAACGGAATGGCTTCAACCGGGCGCCCAGATTTGATGTACACGCGCGCTAAACCCAGTTTGACGCGTGGATTGTCCGGTTCGATATCGGCCGCGCGACCGTAGAACCCCAAGGCCGCATCGTGATCGTCCACTGCCAAAGACGCATCGCCTGCTTCTAAGAGTGCGCTGATCCGGCGCGGGCGACGGGCCAGTTCCAACAACGCCCGATTCAAACGTTGAATTTCTGGCGATGGCAGCGGTTGAACAACTTCGCGGGCGGTGGAATCCTGAGCAAACGCGGCGTTTACTGGCAGGAAATGAACGGCAGCGATAGCGGCCGCGCTAAACAATAGCGCGATAGGGCGGGAGGTGTTTGGCATCGTACTCACACGCAAAATCGCTAAGCATTAATAGACGCGGCGTCACCCAGTGCGCGCAAAACGCGGGGCGAACAGGGTGCTAAATTGGATGAAGCGCGGCCGAGCAAAGCCGCCCGCGCAATCATGGCCTTAGCGTACGTTACTGATTGTTCTGCCGACCGAGGAAACGAGGGATGCTGAGCGCGGGCGCGTCACCATCTTCGTCATCATCGTCGTCTTCCGATCCCGAAGATCGCGACAGATTGGCCATGCGTTCAAACAAGGTGCTACCACCTGCTGCACCGCCACCAGCACCGGCACCGGCACCGGCACCGCCAGATCCTGCGGGAGCAGCGTTTCCGCCGCCACCTTCGGTTCCGCCTTCGGATCCACCGCTATCGGCTTCATCACCGCCAGATCCCAAGATACCCCGGCGACGTCCGCCGCCCAACCGTGCTTCGACCGGGTTGTTTTCTTCGGACAGCCGGTCGGCATCGGCAAGAAGATCATCCTGTTCCGCGCCATCAACTTCCTGATATTCCGAATATTCGCCGTCGCCGTCCGATCCGGCTTCCGATCCACCGTCCATCATGGCGGCGTCTTCATCATCGGCACCGCGAAGGCCCGCCAGAGGATCAACGATCCCGTCAACGTCGTCGCCCTCGTCGCCCATTTCGTCGCCGGCTTGCATGCCGGTCAGGTCAAAGGGTTCATTGCCATCCGATGCGTCTTCATCTTCATCGTCTTCCGCAGCCATCGCATCGGCCACCGGATCCGGGATCACCGGTGCGCTTGCCTCAAACTCGGGCTCAGCCTCAGGTTCCATCTCTGGTGCGGTCAATTCAATAACCGGCTCCGGCTCCGGCTCTGGAGCCACCGCCGCAACGCTTTCCTCCACTGCATCCATCGCGCCATCACCGGCTAGGTCGAGAACGGGCCGTTTTGGCGCACGTGAACTCGACAAAGATGATGGGGTCGCCCGCGGCGCTTCGCCTGATGCGGTTTGTTCAATGCCTGTCGCTACAACAGATACGCGGATTTTACCCGAAAGGTCGGGATTGAACGCACTGCCCCAAATGATGTTGGCGTCTTCATCGACAAGATCGCGAATGTGGTTTGCGGCCTCATCCACTTCCATCAATTTCATGTCTTCGCCGCCGATGATGGAGATGATGACGCCTTTTGCGCCTTGCATGCTCACCCCATCCAGCAACGGATTGGCGATCGCCTGTTCCGCCGCATCCAAAGCGCGATTTTGGCCTTCGCCTTCGCCGGTACCCATCATGGCTTTGCCCATTTCGCTCATCACGGAACGAACGTCGGCAAAATCGAGATTGATAAGACCTGGCATCACCATCAGATCGGTGATTGAACGCACGCCTTGTTGAAGCACTTCGTCGGCCAGTTCGAACGCTTCTTTGAACGTCGTCTCAGGCTTTGCGACCAAGAACAGATTTTGGTTCGGGATCACGATCAACGTGTCGACGTGATCTTGCAGTTCGGCAATGCCGGCTTCGGCCGCGCGCATACGGCGCGTGCCTTCGAACAAGAACGGCTTTGTTACCACGCCAACCGTCAAAACACCCTTGCGGCGGGCCGCTTCGGCGATGACTGGCGCGGCGCCAGTTCCGGTGCCCCCGCCCATACCGGCGGCGATAAAGACCATGTTGACGCCTTCAAGCGCCTCTTCGATTTCGGCAACGGTTTCTTCGGCCGCCGCTTTGCCAACTTCGGGACGTGCACCCGCGCCAAGACCGCCGGTAATATCGGGGCCAAGTTGAATGCGCGTTTCGGCAGAACTGCTGTTCAATGCCTGAGCATCCGTGTTCGCGACGATGAATTCAACGCCTTCGATTTCAGACGCGATCATATTGCCAATTGCGTTGCCGCCCGCTCCACCGATACCGATTACGGTGATCTTGGGGCGCAGATCGTCGGTGTCCGCTGGTCCGATATTGATGCTCATCGCTTAAATCCTCCAGACGCAAAATTGGGTAAAGGTCCACTTTGCGCGGTTATTTCTACGTTCTTTGTCTGTGACACATTCGCGATGCGCCCGTTATCCCGCGAAAATCCTTATCCACAGCGGGTTATTAGCCCTCATACACCATGATTTCGCTTTGGTGAATCCTCCGCTCGCCTTGTTGCGGCACCACCTTACCAGTTTTTACAACCGGCGGCCGGCCTGATTGCCGACCTTCAACCGGTCAAAAATACTCGCGCATCGCCCGCCAAAGCCGACCAATCGCAAAGGTCGATCCCAATGAACCGCCAAAATCCTTGTGGCTGGTGTAACGTGAGCCAACCGATCGGATGTCTATCGGGTCTTCAGCCGCGTAAAGGCAAAGGCCCGCCAAACCCGCAAAACCGGGCGTGGCGTGCGCTTCGGGAAGACCGGTTAGGGTTGGAGTGCGGCCAATGCGAACGGGCATGGCCAAGGCGCTTTGCGTGAATTCAGCCAATCCCGCCAATTCGGCGCCGCCTCCGGTTAAGACAACTTGACCTGCGCTGGTCCCGGAAAAGCCCATCCCTTTCAAAGAACGGCCAATTTCGCCGGTCAATTCAGCCTGAGCTTGAGTGATGACGGAGATCAATTCGGCGCGCGCAATCCGGTTCTTGTCATCTGCGCCGCGGGCTTGTGGGCCACTGGCGTCTTCGACGGTTTCGTTCGGGCCATGCACGGGGATCATCTCGCGGTGATCGCTAGGTGAAGCGATGGCGGATCCTGATACGCATTTCAAACGCTCGGCCTGGAACCGTCGGATGCCAAACGCGCTGGCCACGGCATCAGTGATGTCGCCTGATCCCATCGGAATGGCGCGCAAACCCAACAACATCCCACCGGCAAAGACAGAGACATTGGTCACGTCGCTGCCGATTTCGACCAGCGCCACGCCAAGCTCTCGCTCTTCGGGTGAAAGACACGCATATCCCGATGCAAGCGGCGCAGCGACAACCGCTTCCACTTCGAGGTGGGCGTTTTGGACCGCTTCCATCAAATTTCGCACCGGCGCACCATCTGCCAACATGACATGCACATCGACGCCCAAACGTTCGGCGTGCAATCCACGCGGATTGGCAACGCCATGCGCGCCATCCAATGTGTAATGAGCCGGTTGTGCGTGAAGGACGGTACGCCCGTCAGGTTCGATCATACCGCGCGCCTCGATCAGGAGATGTTCGATATCCTCTTCTTCGATCCGGCGACCGCCAATTTCGATTTCAACTTTGGAAACCCGGCTTTTCAATCCGGCCCCTGCGCAGGCAATCCACACGCTTTGAACGCTGGTCCCGGCGTTTTTCTCCGCCCGTTCCACCGCATCGCGAATGGCGTAGGTCGCGGCTTTCATGTCGGTGACATAGCCGCGCTTTATGCCTTGGCTGGCGCGATGGCCCGAGCCCAGCACGATCAAATCGCCGGTTTCGGTTTCGCCCATGATCATCGCCGAAATGCGGAACGATCCTACATTCACCGCGCCAAATATCTTGGCTAGGCGCGCTTTCGAGGCAACTTGTTTAGAGGCGGCTTTGCTCGCTGGCATTATGGGTTCCCCGTTTCGCCCAATTCGACCGCGTCCGCACGGCCCGGCACACGCATGTAAATCCGCGGCGGTGATCGCATATCAAATGTAGCCACTTGTCCGCCCAACAACCGGTTTTGGCCATCCATTCGCGCAAATTTCACCAATGCGCTTGCCGATTCATCGGCGCCTTCGGGTAAAGCAAGGACTTGGCCGCTTTTGAAAGACAGGTTCCAACGCCGATTGCCAACCCATTCGGCACCTTCGATCTGGGGGCCTAACGCCGGTGCCGATGCCAACAATTGATCCAACGGCTCAACTTGTTTTGCAGCGCCCGGTCCCGATATGCGCAACATATCAGTGGCGGCCTCTGCCGAAACAGGTTCCAACTCCACGCCCTCTGCATCGATAAGCATCAAACGATCGGGTCTTTGCAAGGCGGCGTGCGGAGTTCGCTCTACAATATCGATCGCCAAGGTCGATGGCAGTTGGATCGAAACTCGCGCGTCTTTGACCCATGGCAGTTCGAGCAATTCGGCGCGCAACGCCTCAATCTCGACCTGTGGCATCGGCCGGTCTTTTTGTGCCAAAGCGCGGGCGTAAACCTGACGTTCGTCCATCCGTTCGGTGCCGGTGACCCGCACATGTTTGACCTCGAACCCAGCATCCGATGCCATCACCGCGACTTGCGCGCGTGCCATGGCAGGAACGCCGGCCAAATTGGCGATTACAAAGGCCAAACCAACCGCACCGCCAATTATGATGGTGAGCCAGATCGTGCTCCATTGTTCTTCGGTGAACGGCAAAACGCCCATGACACGATCGACCATTCCGGTGGTCTTTGCCTTTGCCCGGCGCGCGCCCGCGGCGCGGCTCTGCGATTTGGCTGCGCGGCGAACGCCTTTGCCGCTGCTCCGCTTAATCTTGGCCATGCGATCCCCCTGATAAATTGTGGACGCGGATCGCTTCCATCACGATCAATTCCACCAATTCGGCATACCCAATATCGGCGTGACGCGCCTGTTCCGGAACAAGGCTTAACGGGGTCATGCCCGGTTGGGTGTTGGTTTCCAAAACGAACAAGCCGTCTTCGCCTTGTTCGTCATCCCACCGATAATCGGTGCGGCTTGTGCCATGACACCCCAAAACCTCGTGAGCTTTGATAGCGTATTGCTCACACAATGCGGCGATTTCCGGCGGGATGTTGGCGGGACACACATGTTGTGTGCGCCCTTCGGTGTATTTGTGTTCGTAATCGTAAAAACCGGTTTCGATAATCAACTCGGTCACGCCCAACGCGCGCGGTCCATTGGCGCTGTCGATGACAGCGGTGGTGAGTTCGCGCCCTTTAATAAAGGGTTCGGCGAGCAATTCGTCAAAATCCTGCCAAGGGCCGACGGCCTCGCGTGCAATTGGATTGCCGACATTGCTGTCTTCGGTGACGATCGCGACACCGACGGAGGATCCTTCATTGACCGGTTTCAGAACGTATGGGCGCGGCAAAGGGTCGCGCATGTGCAGATCATCGACTGCAACGATTCTGCCGCCCGGCATCG
Organism: Erythrobacter sp. Alg231-14; assembly: GCF_900149685.1. Lineage (NCBI taxonomy): Bacteria > Pseudomonadati > Pseudomonadota > Alphaproteobacteria > Sphingomonadales > Erythrobacteraceae > Erythrobacter > Erythrobacter sp. Alg231-14. The sequence goes on from NZ_LT702999.1 coordinate 183,962, forward strand.
GAATGCCATGCGGGACAAGCGCCTGTTTGGTCAGCTGTTTGTCGATCGCGATCACACTCGTCGCGAGACCGGAATGGGTGTAGGGAATACCCATCAGGTCGAGCATACCTTGGACGCTGCCATCTTCGCCCGGCACACCGTGCAGCGCGTTAAAAACCACATCGGGTTTCAACTCTGCCAAACGTTGGGCGACGTTGCGGTCCAAATCCAATTGGGTGACAGAATGACCGTTCATTTCCAACGCATCGGCAACGCCCGCACCGCTCATCAAGGACACTTCGCGTTCATTCGCCCAGCCGCCCATGAGGACCACGATATGGAGGGGTGGTTTTGCAGTCATGGCCGACCCACGCGTCTAATTTCCCACTCAAGCTGAACGCCTGAATTGGCGTAAACTTTCTCGCGCACCATCTCTCCCAATGCTTCGATTTCTGTCGCCGTGGCAGAGCCGGTGTTGATGAGGAAATTGCAGTGCTTCTCGCTGACCTGAGCGCCGCCATTCATCAGGCCGCGACATCCCGCATCATCGATCAATTTCCAACTGCTGTGGCCAGGAGGGTTCTTGAACGTCGATCCGCCGGTCATGCTGCCGATGGGTTGTGCGCCTTTGCGTTGATCAGAAATGCGCGTCATTTCGGCTTTGATCGCGTCCGGATCCCCCGGCACACCTTCAAACCGAACCGCCACCACAATCGCCCCTTCGGGCAAAACGGAATGGCGGTATGAATATTGAAGATCGGCATTGGTCAAAGTGACAAACTGCCCGTCGGGCAAAATCACATCGCAATCGACCAAGACATCGCATGTTTCGCGGCCGTAACAGCCGCCGTTCATTTTGGTGACGCCGCCTACCGATCCCGGAATGCCAGTCAGGAACGCCAAGCCATCAATGCCCGCCTTGGCTGCGCGTCGGGCAACCATATTGGCAGGCGCTGCCGAACCGGCGGTCACAGTGGTGTCGCCGGTCACCTCAACATTGGCAAATTCCTTACCCAATTTCACAACGATGCCGGGCACGCCCCCATCGCGGATAATCATGTTGGAACCTACACCCAACGCCATGACGGGATGGTCACCGTTTAGGTTTTCGCAAAAGGATTTCAGATCATCGAGATCTGCGGGTTCAAATAGCCAATCGGCGTTTCCGCCTGCTTTAAACCAAACATGTTTGGCCAAACTCGCATTTTGAGTCAGCCGGCCACGGATGTTCTCAATTGGAACGGGCGCGCTGGCACCGCCATCAACGGCGCAGGTCGGCGCCATGCCGTTGTCGCGGCCATTTTCCGGAGAAGTCCAGTCATCGGGTTGTGTCATGTTCGTCATGCCTCCCGCTTTGATTCAATCGCGCCCGCAAGCATAGCAGCCCATTTGGTGATATCCCCCGCGCCGAGGCACACGATGATGTCTCCCGGTTCGATTTCTGCGGCAAGTGTGATGGCAAGGTCGCTTTGGCTGGACACTGTGCGCGCGCTGCGATGACCGCGTGATTTCAACCCAGCAACAAGGCTTTCTGCGTCAACGCCTTCAATCGGGTCCTCCCCGGCTTCGAACACAGGGGTTACAAACACCATATCGGCATCGTTAAAACACGATTGAAAATCATCCATCAAATCGTTCAGGCGGCTGTAGCGATGCGGTTGGGCAACCGCGATGACGCGCCCTTCGGGAACGGCTTCGCGTGCCGCGCCCAACACGGCGCGAATTTCAACTGGGTGATGGGCATAATCGTCAATCACACTGACCACCGCACCATCAAGGGCAATCGACCCAACTTTGGTAAAGCGGCGACGCACGCCGCTAAAGCTGTTGAAGCCTTCACGAATAACGCTGTCTGCGCATCCCATTTCAATCGCGACCGCAATCGCGGCAAGAGCGTTTTGAACGTTGTGCCGTCCGGGCATGGGCAAATGCACGCCCTCGATCCGGCGGTCTTCTTCGCCGCGTTGACGCACAATCACATCGAATGTGTTGCCCCCCTCATTGGGGCGAATATTGACGCCGCATATGTCGGCCTGAAGAGAGAAACCATACGTTACGACCTTGCGATCGCGCACATCGCCAATCACGGCCTGAACCTCAGGGTGGTCCACGCACAAGATCGCCGCGCCATAGAACGGCACGTTGTGAATGAACTCAACAAAGGCGCGTTTCACACCTTCAAAATCGCCGTAATGATCAAGGTGTTCGGGGTCGATATTGGTCACAACTGCAATTGTGCCGTCGAGCCTTAGAAAACTGCCATCGCTTTCATCGGCCTCAACCACCATCCAATCGCTATCGCCAAGGCGCGCGTTGGAACCATATTGTTCAATAATACCGCCATTGATGACCGTTGGGTCAACATCGCCGGTGTCCAGAACGCTGGCGATCATGCTGGTCGTGGTTGTTTTACCGTGCGTACCAGCGACAGCGACGGTCGATTTCAACCGCATTAGTTCCGCCAACATTTCGGCGCGGCGAACCACCGGAATACGTTCTTCTAAAGCGGCCGCGACTTCGGGGTTTGTGCGGCGCACGGCGGTTGACGTGACGACCACGGATACGCCCGCAACGTTTTCTCTTGCATGGCCGATATGCACCGCAATGCCGCGCGCGCGCAGGCGTTCAACGCTGGGCCCGTCGGAAAGGTCGCTGCCCTGAACATTGTAGCCAAGATTGTGCATCACCTCGGCGATGCCGGACATGCCAATGCCGCCGATTCCTACGAAGTGGATCGTGCCAATATCTGTGCCGACGCCCTTCATCGAACGGCGTCCTCGCCCCGATCGCGGGTCGCGGTCTGCGGTTTCGTGGCGGACGCGGCTTTTTTCGGCGCGGCCTCGCCCACTCGGATGACATCCATCAAATCAATGCCGCCCATACTTTCGACCAAATCGGCCAAGTCTTTCGCCGCTTTGGGCCGTCCGCAATTCCAGGCGCCATGCGCGGCATTGGCCAAGCTGGTTGGGTTTTGGGCTAAAGCCTGAATTTGCTTGGCCAATTCTTTGGGTGTGAAATTGTCTTGGCGGATCATACGCGCGCCGCCGGCTTTCGCAATTTCGCCGGTGTTTGCCGCTTGATGATCGTCGGTCGCGATCGGCAATGGGATTAGGATCGCCGGGCGTCCAACTGCGGTCAATTCCGCGATCGTCGATGCGCCCGCTCGACCGATAAACAAATGCGTCCCCGCCAGCCGTTCGTGCATGTCTTCGAAATAGGTGCCCAGTTCGGCCGGAATGTCATGATTGGCATACCGTTCCCGCACCGCGTCAACATCTTCGGTTCGACATTGCTGGGTAACCTGCAACCGTTGGCACAAGGCCGGCGGCAACATAGCCAAACCATCGGGGACCACTTCGGATAGGACGCTTGCCCCTTGGCTTCCGCCCGTGATCAAAACCCTCAACAACCCTTCTTCGGTGAGCTCAGGGTAGTCTTCATCGCGCAACGCCAGAACTTCTTCGCGCACGGGATTGCCGACAAGATGCGTCTTTTCGACGTGCTTGGGCTTTAGCCGCGCGACTTCGGGGTATGATGTCGCAATCGCTTGGACGCGCCCGGCCAAGAGACGATTGACCCGGCCAAAGACCGCGTTTTGTTCATGCACAGCGCTGGGAATTCCGGCCGATGTAGATGCCAACAAAGCCGGCAATGCGGGGTATCCCCCAAAGCCAATCACCGCCGATGGTTCAAAACTTTCAAACAGTCGCAGCGCCATATTGCGCCCTTCGATGACGGCCCGAACGCCGCCAAACCAATGCAAGGGATTTTTGCCAAAGCGACCGGCTGGCAGAATGTGGGCGGTCAGAAATTCAGGCTTTCCCGGAATATTCGCGCCACGCTCATCTGTAATCAATGCAACATGGTGGCCGCGCGCATGCAGTTCCTCTGCCAATGCAAAGGCAGGGATCAAATGCCCCCCGGTGCCCCCAGCGGCGAGGACGAAATGACGACTGGCGCCGGTTGGCACGTGCTGTGTCGTTTCGCTGTTCATGTGCGCTCCTCATTCTTTTGGCGCTCAAATAGGTTCTTTAATCCCGGCGTTTCGCGTTCGAGGAACGGATTGCGCCGTGTAATGGCGAGCAACAGGCCGATCGTGAAACACACGGCAATGGTGGATGAACCACCGTAACTGACCAATGGCAACGTCATGCCCTTCGACGGGAAGAGTTGAAGGTTTACCAGCATGTTGATGAACGCCTGCCCACCGATTTGGGTGGCAAGGCCCGCCCCTGCAAGGAGCGCAAATAGGTTTTCTTCGTCAACCAACCGCACCAATGCGCGCGCGACGATCGCAACAAATAGGATAAGGAATAGGCCGCACATCAAAAGCCCAAATTCCTCACCAATCACAGAGAAAATGTAATCCGTGTGTGCCTCTGGCAGGTTCATTTTGCGCGTTCCCAGCCACAGACCGCTGCCGGTCCAACCGCCATTCAACAATGTGCGTTGCGCCAAGTCGACTTGATCAAAGGCGGTGCCCCCGCCAAAGAAACTGTCAATGCGGTATCGCGCATTGTCATACAGGAAATAGGCCGCCGTGATCGACGCCAACCCACCTAGGATAAGCGCGGCGACACGTTGGATCGACACACCGGACAGCAAGACCAGCACGAACCAAACGCCGCCAAAAAGGATCGTCGCGCCAAGATTGGGCTGCAGCATCAACAACGCGCCCACCAGTGCCATCGTCAATGTCGCGTATCCCAACACGGGCAATTCTGGATCGCGCAATCGCCAAGACAACATCCACGCCAGCAGGATCGCAAAACCGGGTTTTAGAAATTCGCTCGGTTGAAGAGACATACCAAGGTCCAACCAACGGCGCGCGCCGTTCTTTTCGACTCCGATAATCGGCACAAGGAACAACAGGAATAGCATCGCCACCGCCATCAAGATGCCAATGCGCCGCGCGTTTTCGCGGCTGACGAATGAAACCGCAACCATCACGCCCACGCCCAGCATTTGGAAAACGATGTGACGTTTGAAGAAGACGAATTCACCAACATTGTATTGATTGCCCGCCGCCGGCGATGCCGCCGCAACGGCAACTGTGCCCAACATCATCAAAAGGAGGACAAGTCCCAAAAGCCATTTGTCGACTTCGCGCCACCAAACGCGCATCTTTTCGCCCAAGCCGCGACGGGTGGGAACGGGTGCGTGAAATTTGGCATCGCCGCGAACGGCAGAGTTGGTGCCATGATTGGATGGGGAATAGGCGGTGCTCATGCGGCTTCGCTTCCCATGGATCCCGAACCGATTATCCCGGCTGGCGTGCAATCCACGCCATCTTCGGCGATTACACCAACGACTTGGCGGAAATGTTCGCCGCGTTTCTCATAATCACGGAATTGATCGAAACTCGCACAAGCCGGAGAGAAGAGGACGACATCGCCGGGTTTGGATGCGGATCTTGCACGGCGCACGGCCTCGCCCACCAATTCGCATCGTTCGACATTAGGCACATTGCCATCCAACAATTCGGCAAATCGCGGCCCCGCTTCACCAACGGTGTAAGCCGCAGCCACGTTGCCCAAATGGTTGGCGCATTCGCCCAGACCATCCTCTTTGGCCAATCCGCCGACGATCCAATGAACCCGGCGATGCGCGGAATCGGAAGGAAACGCCGCCAATGCCGGGGCGGTCGATGCTGTGTTGGTTGCTTTGCTATCGTTGATGAAGAGGACACCATCCTCGGTGCACAAACGCTCCATCCGATGCGGCAATCCGCGATAGGATTGCAGCCCTTGGGCGATGCTTTGATCCGACAGGTTCAATGCCTGACACATCATAATTGCCACGATGGCGTTTTCGTAATTGTGCGGCCCTTGCAATGAAGGCCAATCGGCTTGCGCAGTTAGTGGCTCACCCCCCGCCGTCATCAGGCCGAACGGATCGGCTGGATCGGTGTTTGGATTGCACCACAACTCGCTTTGACCTTGATCGTATTGATCAATGCGTTCGCGATGGTCGTGCCACATGCTTTCACCCAACACCGATACGCGTCCCGCCGATTGCATGGCGAATAGGCGCGCCTTGGATGCGGCATACGCCTCAAACCCGGCATAGCGATCAAGATGATCGGGCGTGATATTGGTCAGCGCTGCGACATCGCAATCCAGATTGAATGTGAGGTCAATTTGATAGCTCGACAATTCGAGAACGTAGACAGCATCTCCGCGATCATTGGGCGCCAACGGCTTTTGCGCCATAATCGGTTCACCAATGTTCCCGCCCAGAACGCTGGGAATGCCCGCTTTGCGAAGGATGTGGTGGATTAGGGCGACTGTGGTGGATTTACCATTGGTGCCGGTCACGCCGATCACTTTGTGCGGGGGCAATTCAGGGCGGGCAATCGCGAACAATTCGATGTCGCCGATGATCGGAGCACCGAATTGCGCGGCATGCGCAGCAATCGGATGCGTGTTCAACGGCACGCCGGGTGACACCACCAATCCATCAAATCCGGTAAGGTCCATCTCCAACGGATCGGCGATGGTGCACCGCCCTTCGAATGGCTCGCGCGCATTGGGCTGGCGATCCCACACAGTCACATCCGCACCGCTTGCCAACAACGCTTCTGCCGCCGCCGCGCCGGAACGCGCGAGCCCGAGGATCGCGTAACGTTTGTCGGCAAAGGCGGTGGAGGTGATCACGGTTGGCGCGTTACCTCAGCTTCAACGTGGCAAGCCCGACAAGCGCGAGGATAATCGCGATGATCCAAAACCGGATCACGACCTTGCTCTCACTCCAGCCGAGCTGTTCGAAATGGTGATGAATGGGCGCCATACGGAAAACCCGTTTGCCGGTCCGTTTGAACCAGAACACTTGGATAACGACGCTGGCGGTTTCGGCGACGAACAATCCGCCGACGATCAACAGAACCACTTCGTGATGCGCAGCAACCGCAATCGCACCCAAAGCCCCACCCAGCGCGAGTGAACCAGTGTCGCCCATAAAAACAGCGGCAGGCGGTGCGTTGAACCAAAGAAACGCCAATCCGCCGCCCATTATCGCGGCGCAGAATATCGCCAACTCGCCCGCGCCCGGCACATGCGGAATACCCAAATATTCGCTAAAATCGGCGCGCCCGACCAAATAGGCGATTATCGCAAATGTGCCCGATGCGATGATTACCGGCATAATCGCCAGGCCATCCAGCCCATCGGTCAAATTCACCGCATTGCCAAATCCCACGATAAATACCGCCGCGAACACGTAATAGAACGGGCCCAACGGGATGCTCACATCCGAAAAGAACGGGATGTACAGATTGGTGTTGATCTGGCTGACGATGAGGTAGCTGGCGATCCCAGCGACGATGAATTCACCCAGCAACCGGACCTTTGCCGAAACGCCGGCATGGCTGTTTTTGGACACTTTGTCGTAATCATCCAGAAAACCGATCAGACCAAAACCGATCGTCACCGCAAGACATGCCCAAACCAAGGGGCTGCGCAGGTCCATCCAAAGCATCAATGACAATGCAAGGGACACCAAAATCATAAGCCCGCCCATAGTCGGCGTGCCCACTTTTGCCTGATGGCTTTGTGGTCCATCTTCGCGGATCGGCTGCCCTTTGCCTTGGCGCACGCGCAACATGTTGATGAACTTTGGACCAATTATCAGTCCAAATACCAACGCCGTCATCAACGTCGCGCCGAAACGAAACGTCTGATATCGAACCAGATTCAATAAGCCTTCAAAGCCAAGCCATTCAGCGATCAGATAGAGCATTCAGATCCCTTGAGCGCGGGTCATTTTTGATCGCGCGTAAAGTGTGACACCAGACTGCCTAAGCCAACCGAATTGGAACCCTTTACGAGCACCGCATCCCCGTTTGTAAGACCGAACATATCGAGTTCCGCCATGGCTTGCGCAGGCCCTTCGCAATGCGCGAAGCTGGGGGTAAAGCCAAGCGAGGCGGCGCTCCTTCTCCCCAGCTCTACGGCCAGATGACGCATCTCATCGCCAACTAGGATCACATGGTCGATCTGTGCATCGGCCAACGGTTCCGCGAGCTGCGCGTGAAAGCGTGGAGCAAAATCGCCCAATTCCTTCATACTGCCCAGCACCGCGACCCGGCGGTGTGCAGGTGTTTGACCCAATGCTCGCAGCGTTGCGCGCATCGATGCTGGGTTCGCATTGTAGCTTTCATCGACCAGCAACGCTTTGCCGCCAACCGCTGTGATATCAAATCGCGCGCCGCGGCCTTTCAATCCGCCCATTTCGGCCAACGCCAAACCGGCGCTGGCCAAATCGCCACCTGCGGCGCGAACGGCGGCCATCACCCCCAAAGAATTGGAAATCCAATGGTCGCCCGGCTCGGCGACGGAATAACACACGCGTTGACTGCCAAGATCGGCGGTGACGAGCGATCCGCCGTGCCCTTCGGGAATGGCATCAAGCAACCGCACATCGGCATCCGCGCTGCGTCCAAATGTAACGACCTTTACGCCCAATTTTCGCGCGTGGTTGACCATCCGCTCGGTGTATTCGCTGTCTGCAGGGATGATGGCGGTGCCGCCTTTCACCATCCCCGTGAAGATTTGTGATTTTTCATCCGCGATCGCCTCAAGGCTGCCCAAATTTTCAATGTGAGCGGGTGCGATTGTGGTGATCAACGCAATGTGAGGGCGAACATGATCGGCCAATGGAGCGATTTCGCCGGTGTGGTTCATACCCATTTCAAACACGCTAAAATCCGCGCGGGCGGGCAATCTGGCCAAGCTCAGTGGAACACCAACGTGATTGTTGTAACTGCGAACGGAGCGATGGGCTGCCCCGCGACTGGCACGGTTAAGACTGGCAAAGATCGCTTCTTTCACGCCGGTTTTTCCGACCGAGCCCGTTACGGCAATCCGGGTCGCATCGCTGCGGTCGCGCGCGGCATGCGCAAGCGCGTGAAGCGCCGCGTTTGTGTCTTTGACTAAGACGTGTGGGTAATTGACGGCACGATCCGTGATTGCGGCAACCGCGCCTTTGGCAAACGCTGCATCGATGAATTTGTGACCATCCATCGCCTCACCCTTTAAGGCAATGAAGATGTCACCGGGACGCACATCGCGGCTGTCCATTTCGACGCCGGATGCCTGAAAGGCGTGGCTTGCGCGGCCGCCGGTGGCGGCCTCAACGCTGGCCGCATCCCACAAGGACATAGGCAAAGCATCGCGCGGATCCAACGGCCATTTGTGCAGCAAAGCGTGCGATTGTGCGTGCAGAGGTTTCATGCCGATACCCCTTGAGCGGCGCATTCGCGTGCAACCTGCACATCGTCGAATGGCAATATTTTCATATCGTCTCCAGAACCGATTATCTGTCCTTGCTCATGCCCTTTTCCGGCAATGAGAATGATGTCGTTTGCACCCGCTTGTGCGGTGGCTGCGGCGATAGCTTCGCGTCGACCGGCAATCGCTGTTACGTGGCTTGCCGCGTTTGCGCCGCTTAGAACCGCGCTTCGAATGATGCCGGGATCTTCGCCGCGTGGATTGTCGTCCGTGACAATCGCGACATCCGCGAATTGCGCGGCGACAGAGCCCATCGGGCCTCTTTTGCCCGTGTCGCGATCCCCACCAGCGCCGAATACAACGATCAGTTTGCCGCCCCGTGCCGCGTCCACATGGCCGCGCAATGCCGCGATGGCCGCTTCCAATGCGTCGGGCGTGTGCGCGTAATCCACATAAACAGGGGCACCGACCGGCGTGATGACCGCGCGTTCCAATCTGCCGCGCACCGGTTGAAGGCGGGTGACCGCGTCGAAAACTTGTGATGCTTCCGCACCAAGCGACAGCGCAAAGCCCGCCGAGACCAGGGCGTTGGCCGCTTGATAAGCGCCGATCAATGGCAATTTGATGGTACGTTCGGCCCCTTCGTATTCAACGGTCAGCATTTGGCCGAGCTGGGTCGCCTCGCGCTTTGTCAGGCGAAGGAAGGTGCCATGATCCGTGTCCGGATCGTCCGCACAAGGCGACCCAACGACAAGCACGCGCAGGTCACGATTTCGCGCATGCCCAATGGCGCGGCGGGTCCACTTGCAATTATCCCCGCCGTCCCAAATTATCGCCGATCCACCCGGCTCAACCACTTCATCAAACAGCCGCATCTTGGCCGCGAAATACGCGTCCATCGTATCGTGGTAATCCAGATGATCGCGACTAAAATTGGTGAACGCGCCGGCGGCAACCCGCAAACCTTCATTGCGGTATTGCGAAAGGCCATGGCTGGATGCTTCATAGGCGACATGGGTGACGCCTTCGCGCGCCAATCCGCTCATATTGCCAAGGAACGTCACGATATCCGGCGTGGTCAATCCGGTGGAAACGCTTTCATCCGGCGTGGTTACGCCCAAAGTCCCAATGCTGGCCGCGCGTTCGCCGCACATGCGCCAAATCTGGCGAGTCATTTCAACACAGGACGTTTTGCCGTTGGTTCCGGTCACCGCGACGATATGCCGTGGCGTCGGCGTGAAGAAACCCGATGCCAATTGCGCAAAGGATTGACGCGGCTCATCGCTCGCAATGTGCATCGCGCCTTCGACGTGAACATCCCCGGACGCGACAATCGCCACCGCGCCGGCCTCGATCGCGGCAGGGATAAAATCCTCTGCGTTGAATTTCTCGCCTTTGAATGCGCCAAAGACTGTGCCCGGCGCGACCTTGCGATGATCGATAGCAAAGCCTGTGACGGTCACATCGCCAACATCTGTGGCGGCCACCGTGTCGCAATAGCCGTTGATCGCGGCGCGTTGGATCAATGCGGCAAGCTTCACCGCCGTCCCTCCACCAAATAACGCAGATCAGAAATGTCCACATCGCGATTGGCATCGGGCAATACGCCCAACATCGGGCCAATCCGGGGAACCAACTCATTCACAATCGGCGCGGCGGTGTATGCCGCCGTGCGTTGCCCACGGCTAGCAGCGGTGCCGCGCGGTTCATCAAGAACGGTGACCACGACGTAACGCGGTCGGTCCATAGGAAAGGCGGCGGCAAAGGACGAAATAAGTGCGGTTTCGCGGTAACCACCGCCCGAGGCCTTTTCGGCCGAGCCGGTTTTACCACCCACACGAAAGCCGGCGGCGTTGGCGCTGCGTCCGGTGCCGTAGATCGAGATCATGCGAAGCAATTGACGCATCCGCGATGACGTCGAGGCCTTGAACACGCGGTGACCGCGATCTTGCGCACCCGGTTCAACCCGGCGCAACGTGGCCGGACGCCAAATTCCGCCATTGACCATGGCGGCATAGCCGCTGGCCAAATGAAGCGGCGTGACAGCAATACCGTGACCATAGCTAACCGTCATATTGGTAAGCCGCGACCACGTGCCGTTGGGTCGTTCTTGGGGCCATTGCGGTTTACCGCGAGCCTGCAATTCAATGTCGGGCCGCACATTCATGCCCAGGTCCAACATCACTTGGCGCAATCGCGCTTCGCCCAATTCATCGGCGATCCGCATCGTTACGGTGTTGGATGAATAGGCCAACGCTTCTGGTACGTTAAGGGTGTCGCCCTTTGGTTTCAGGTCACGGAACAGCCGTCCCGCCATCTCAACCGGCCTCGCGTCCCACTCCGCGCTCAAATCGCGCACGACACCGGCGTCGATTGCGGCGGCGATGGTCAACGGCTTGAACGTCGATCCTAATTCGTAGGTCGCATTGGTGACGCGGTTATAGATGTTGGGCGAATGTTGAACATTGGCCAAGTTCGGATCGAACGCAGGGAGCGAGGCCATCGCCATCACTTCCCCGGTGTCTACATCCAATACGATGCCCGCCGCGCCAATGGCGTCGGTGGCCAACATGCCTTTATTCAACTCATCTTCGAGAGCACCCTGAACCCGAAGATCAATCGACAATGCAATCGGATTTCCACGCAATTCCGGATCAGACAATTGCGGGTTAAGGACCTGCTCCATGCCCAATTGGCCGACAAGCTCGCGGCTGTCGTCTTCCATGACGTAGCCGAGAACATGCGATCCCAATGATCCTTGTGGGTAGTGGCGGTCATATTCGCGCGGAATTTCCAAGGCGACTTCGCCCAATTCGAAAACCCGGTTTGCATCTTCGGGTAGAATGCGGCGCATGATGTAACCGCCGCGATCCGATGACAAAACGCGAACGGTGCGTTCCACATCAAGATCGGGGAAAATAGATTGAAGGCGCGTAGCCACGGCATCGGGTTCAGCCACCAATGGCGCGCCGTCGTCACCCATGGCGCGCGGGTTGAACCACAAGGCATAGGCCGGGAATGTGCGGGCAAGCGGAGTGCCATTGCGATCGGTGATCTCTCCGCGCGGCGGCAACAATGCATCGGCAAGGTTTGTCTCACTTGGCGCAGCGCCGACAAAACCAAGATATCCAACGCGCATCAACGCGACCAATGCGACACAGGCGAACACGCCAATAATCACCAACAGCCGCAGCCGCGCCGTGACCAATAGGCTGTACCGCATATGGACAAATTTCACCCGGCCGGCCGGAATGGCGGGGCCCGGTTCATGGGCATTCAACCGGCCTGTTTGCTGCGGGGTTGAAAAAGGCAGGGTCGGTTCAGATCCCGCGGCTCCCGCCCCAGAATGTAACGCGATCGCCGTCATTCGCTGGTCTCGGCCGCCAATAGTGTCGCATCGCCCGGCGTTTGGGCGTTCGCCGCACGGATCGGCGATGCTTCGATCAGGAATTCACCAAACGCCTCGGTAAAGACCGCGCCAGCATCTTCGCTCGCATCGATCGACGCCAAAGTAATCGGATCACCTGTCAACGGAGAGACCATCTCTCGCGGTTGCGCATCGGGGCCACTCAAATCGGCGCGGGCCACACGAATGGGCGCGGGCGCTTCGGGGCCTACAGGCTGGCCTAGACTGGCTAATTGACGATTGCTTTCAAGGTATTGGTCGGCGCGAGGCGCGCGATAACCCAATTCCACCGCGTTCCATTCGGCCAATTGCCGTTGGCTTGCGCGAGTTTGAAATTCGGTCTCCAACAACAGCGTTTCACGCTCCAATTGAATAATCTTGCGTTCGGCCAACGACACTTCGCTTTTGACCGCATGCACATTGAAACTGAGCACAGCGAACAAAGCCAAGCAGGTCGCGAGCACCGCGACCCAACCGATTTGGCGAATGCGAGAGCCGGTGGCGATCATGAGCTTGCCCTTTCAATTGCTGGTGCGCTGGTGCGGATGGCGTGGCGGAGGATGGAGGAACGGCTTCGGGGGTTTGCGTCGATTTCGGCGACGCTTGGTCGGATGGCTTTTGAAACGTTGACAAAGGTTGGCGGCGGGCCGGGAATTTCGCCGGGTAGATGGCGTGACACGGCGCGCCCTGCCCCCGATGCTTCGCGCAAATACCGCTTCACGATGCGGTCTTCGAGGCTGTGAAAGCTAACAACGGCCAACACCCCACCTTCGCGCAACAAAGCTTCGGCAGCGTTCAAACCCGCACGCAATTCGCCCAATTCATCGTTCACATGGATGCGAACAGCCTGAAACGAGCGGGTCGCAGGATCTTTCTTGTCGTGCGGTTTGTGCCCCAATGCGCGGCGCACCACGCGGGCCAGATCGCCAGTCGTCTCAAGAGGACGCGCGGCAACGATCGCGCGCGCCACACGGCGGGACTGACGTTCTTCGCCGTAATGATAAAGCACATCGGCAATCGCAGATTCGTCGGCGGAATTGAGAAAGTCCGCCGCGCTTTCACCCGATTGGCTCATCCGCATATCCAACGGACCGTCGGATGAAAAAGCGAAACCGCGCGCGCTTTGATCAAGCTGCATCGACGACACGCCAATATCCATGACCACCGCATCGACTTGATCCACGCCAATCCGTGTCATTTCAGATCGCATGTCAGAGAACCGTTCGGCGTGCAGCGACAGCCGGCCATCAAATTCGGCAACCATCCCCGCACCATCGCGGATCGCGTTCGGATCGCGGTCAAATCCATAAAGCCGGACACCCGACGACAACAAAGCGCGCGAATATCCACCTGCGCCAAAGGTCGCATCGATCACCGACATGTCCGGTTTCGGTTGAATGGCGGCGACCACTTCATTGAGGAGAACCGGGATATGAGGAGCGGTCGCGATTTGCGGGGTCATTTCTTTGCCCCCTTGGATTTTGCTTTCGCCTCAGCCTCGGCAACCAAGCGTTTGCACGTCGCCTGAGCGCCCTTCCACGATGTGTCCATCCGGGCCAATTCCGCCGGATTCCACACAAAGAAGAATTCGCCGCCGCCCTGAAAATACAGGCCGCCTTCAACCTTGCCGAGCTCTTTCAAGTGATCCGGCATCACAAATCGACCGCTGTCATCGTAGGGGATTTGTTCGAATTGAAACAATTGTCCGGCGCGCACGTCGCGGTCAAAATCGTTGAGCTGCAAACGGATCGCCCGCTCTTCTTCACGGTCCAGTTGCTCATGCAGGCGGTCAATCCGCGAAAGACCAAAACCGATCAGGCAATCAAACCGTTCATGGGCGAGCAGACACAGTGTCTTTGAGCCGCCGGACGCGTCTTTCACCGCCTTGCGAAATGCCGGAGGCAGGACAAAACGACCCTTATCGCCGATCGGCGAATAGGCCTGTCCATGATATGCTCCCAGCGTAGCCACGCGACTATTCTCAACCCCTCTTTTGCCGGCCAATCATTGACCAGGCTGACCTCCTCAAACGCGCCCGAACCCCGCAAAGCAGCCCCCTTTGGACAGATCTTCTCCGTCGCCGCACCCGCGCGAACGGGAGCAGCGCGCCAACCAATCGGGATGACGCGGGGCAAACAGGCATGTTTGATGGAAGACGGTAATATCCGGGAAGCAGGCGGGTGACTAGGGTTTTTCTAGGAAAATCACGGGATTAAACGGTAAATTGTTGATTTACTTTAATTTCTATTTCGTAAAAACTCGCATCCGACGTCAAATAGACCCCGAATTTCCCGCAAGATCCCGCAACATTACGCTGATAATCCGTCAGAATCCCGCAAAAGCCCCGAACGAGTCCCACCTCACCTCAAAGCCTTCAGTGATTTCCCGTAATATTCCCGAATGACCAATTTTGCCGTCATCAAACACCCTATTGGGCGCGATCAATCGTCGTACGCAAAGGCAAGCAACGCGTTGATTGCACTACCATTCTCGCCCGCCAATTGCTCGTCTTCAAAAACGGCGGCGTCGGCCACAATGGTAACCAGCCCCTCTCCAACGGCGCATTGCTGCACCGGATACGCGTCGTTGCGGAGGCAGGCATGGCCCGCTGCTTCGATCTCGCCGGTCAATAGAACCGCAAATTCCCCGTCACCGATGGTCACCGTTCGCGCGGCAAACTCCTGCGCTTCGTTAAAGGTGATGGTCATACCCCAGCGTGCCACAACCGGCGGAATGAATGCCACAGCGTTGGGTCGCCGCGCATCGCCCAGTGGCAGGTCGTATTCACCGGTTAACATGGGATCGAGTACCAAGAGCAGGCGTCCCCCGCCTCGCACCCAATCGTCCAGCGCGACATTGTCTTGCGGCGAAAGGCCGCGCGGCTGCACAATCGCCAGCCGCGCCAGATTGCTAAGAGGATTTGTCGGAGCGGCGTTTGGGTCAAGAGCGGCAATCGGCGCAACCGTATCAAGCGGGATTACTTTATGGCATTGCCCCAGCGCTTTAGCTTGCCACGGAGGATCAACTTCGCCGCGTGCGTAGTTTGCAAAATCGACACCTAGGGGGAAATTGAGCGGTAGGCCCGTCATCAGACCCAAAGTTGGCAACGGCTGCGTCTCCGCGCAATCGGGGGTCATCAAAACCACATCAGTATCAGTGGTCGGATCAACCCTCGCCTCGCAACCGCTTAAACCCCATTGGCACACGGCTAAAAGGGCAATGGCGACGCTATCCAAACCATCTTTAAGGAGCGGGCGCATCGTCGACCGGTGCGGTGTCCTCCGCCGACAATGGCGGCAAATCCGCCGGCAAGTCGGTCGGCGTTGGGCTTGGTTCTGCGGGGATGTCAGGAACAATCCCAGCATCGGCGAGCGGGTCGCGTTGCGACGCCGCCTCTGTTGGTTCGGTCGTCGGCGCGGCATCGGGGACCGCGCCCTCCTGCGTCAAATCGGCCTGATTGCCCAAAACACTGGCCAATCCGACTAGCAAGACCATGGATCCAATGCCGAACAAGCCGACCTGAAGCCGCTGCGTTGCCTCAGACTTGGTTCCGCCCAACGGCGCACCTTCGGGAGGCGCCTCGCCTTCGGCGGTGCCTTGCTGCACAGATTGCGCTTCGGATACGCGCCGCGAGAATTTTCCGCCTGTCATGTGTGTCGGTTTAGCCCCGCGATCCGCGTGTGTCGATCAATCGCTGTTGGATTGCTCCAACCAATCGAACACCGGCAAACCTTTCGATGCCAGCCATTCCGCGTTGTAGAGCGTCGAAAGATACCGGAAACCGGTGTCGCACAGGATGGTAGCGATTTGCGGTTTGTCGCGACCTTCTGCGACAAGTTGTTTGCCCAATGCAATCGCGCCGGCAACGTTGATCCCACTGGACAGGCCGAGACACAGCCCTTCTTCGCGTAGCAATTGCGCAACCCATTTCATCCCTTCTTCGTCGGAAATGCGGAATTGCGTATCAATTGGCGCGCCTTCCAAATTGGCGGTAATCCGGCCCTGACCAATCCCTTCGGCGACGGATGATCCCTCGCCTTTCAATTCGCCATTCGCGTAATAGTTGTAGAGCGCCGCACCATGCGGATCGGTTAGCGCGATGCGAATATCGGGGTTCTTTTCTTTCAACCCCATGCCGACGCCCGCAATCGTGCCGCCGGTTCCGGCTGCACAGGTGAAACCGTCAATCTTGCCGCCGCTCTGCTCCCACAATTCAGGGGCGGTTGTCTCGATGTGCGCGCGCCGATTGGCGGTGTTGTCGAATTGCCCAGCCCACACCGCGCCTTCTGTTTCTTCCGCCATACGACGCGATACGTGCTGGAAATGGCAGGGATCGGCATATTTGGTCGGTGGCACCAATTCCAACCGAGCGCCCAACGCCCGCAACGTGTCCATTTTTTCTTTGGATTGGTTGTCCGGCATGACGATGATCGTCTTGTACCCCAGTGCGTTCGCGACAAGCGCGACGCCGATGCCGGTGTTGCCCGCCGTCCCTTCGATGACAGTACCGCCCAGTTTCAAATCGCCGCGTTCTTCTGCGTCGCGGATCATGTAGAGCGCCGCGCGATCCTTCACGCTGGAGCCGGGGTTTGCGAATTCGCATTTGCCCCAAATGTCACAACCGGCCGCTTGGCTAGCACCAGCGAGCCGAACAAGGGGCGTGTTTCCGATCAGGGCGAGCGTGTCGCCAATAGGCTTAGTGATGTTCATAGATGCGGATTTAGGAGCTGGGAGCGCGCTCGGCAATGCAGATCACCTATGGCGCTGCAAAAGCCATCTTTGCCGCGTCCATTGCGCAGCCCCCACAAACACCGCGTGACGCCGTCTGGACCCTTAGATTGGCCAAACGGAAGCCAAAATAAATGCGCAGAGGAGTGCTCGCCAATGCGAGCACTCACTCAAACCGCGCCATCAATCTTCGGGAGCAATCGTGACCTTAAGGCCGTCGAGTTCCGCAGTGAACGGAATCTGGCAAGACAAGCGCGAACCTTCTTTGCGGTGATCCGACGATTCAAGCAGATCGTCTTCATCTTCACTCATCTCAGGAAGCGTTACGGATGTTTCGTCGATCACGATGTGGCACGTCGCGCATGAGCAGCACCCGCCACACAAAGCCAACAATTCATCAAAGCCGTTGTCGCGCACAGCTTCCATGACGGTCAGACCATCTTCAACGTCGATTTCGCTCGTTTCGCCGTCGCGATTGGTGACGATCAACTTTGGCATGGTGGGTTTCCTCTTTGAATAGCATTGAACGCAAGGCGCGCATTGCCTTGGGCGCTTGGATAAAATCGAAAGCGCGCTAGGACGTTCCGAGAAAATTGGCAACCTAATGGTATTGTCAAGAGGAGAGCATATGGGACTGACCGCCGAAATTTTGAACCGCGAATTGGACGCATTGGGCGCGAAAGATGCGCGAGTCGGCGAGGAATTGGCCCGCATCGGCTATCCCGAACCGCGCTTGCGCGATCGCGGCTACAAAACTTTGCTGCGCACGATTGTGGGGCAACAAGTGTCTGTCGCAGCGGCGGCATCCATGTGGAACAAACTGGTCGCAGAGGTCGGCGAAGAATTCACACCAGCTTGTCTCTTGGAACGCGA
The DNA here is from genome assembly GCF_900149685.1 of Erythrobacter sp. Alg231-14. NCBI lineage: Bacteria > Pseudomonadati > Pseudomonadota > Alphaproteobacteria > Sphingomonadales > Erythrobacteraceae > Erythrobacter > Erythrobacter sp. Alg231-14. The sequence continues at coordinate 202,175 of NZ_LT702999.1, forward strand.
TTTTGACACATTGCGCGCCTGTGGTCTGTCGCGTCAGAAGCAAGGATACGCCCGTTCTTTGTGCGAGTTGATCGAAGCAGGTGAGCTGGATTTTGACGCGATGCCAGCCGATGACGAAGAAGCAATTGCGGAGCTAACACGCATCAAAGGCATCGGGCGATGGTCAGCGGAGATTTATCTGCTCTTCGCCGAAGGGCGCACGGACATATGGCCTGCGGGCGATTTGGCGGTGCAAGAAGGGGTGAAACGGCTGCTCGAAATAGACGAGCGCCCCAATGAGAAAGAATGCCGCGCGCTTGGTGAACGTTGGTCACCGCACCGGGGCGCAATGGCGATCTTCACATGGCACTTTTACGCGAACCCCGCGTTGTAAGGGACCACAATTGAGTGGGAGGCGAACCCTCAACACCCCATCATGATATTGCCAACAAATGCTTTGTTTCGGCGATCCGGAATGGGCCGGCGCACAGCAAATTCCGGCGCCGCCCCATCGGACAATTTCAGCCGATCAAGGAAAATTCTGCGTTACAGTGATGGCGTTGTTGGCACCGTCTTGGCTGATTGCAGAAGCATCACCAATGCCGCCTTGCGAGACAGTTGCCCCATTGTCAGCGCCAAGTTGGGTGATGGTTGATTCCGCATCGATAGCGGCAAGATCCTGCAGCAAGGTCGCCGTGTTGCGATCGCCATTTTGGCTAAGGACCGAAGTCCCGGTGTCGCCATTTTGAGTGACATTGGCCGTGTTGCCATCGCTCGAAGCGTCGGTCACGATAGCGAAATCGCCGTTGGTGCCCTGTTCAATCCTTGACCGGTTGTTGTTGCCTCCCTGTGTGAGGCTGGCATTTTGGTTTTGCCCAACTTGTAAGATGCCCGCAGAACCAAGCGTAAGCCCGATAGAGAAGTTTCCGTCACCGGTCTGGTTCACAGTCGCTGTCTGATCGCGGCCAAATTGCTCTAGCAAGCTGACATTGTCTTCGCCGTTCTGCGTTATCGTTGCGACCTGATTTTCGTTCAGAATGGCGCCCTGAACCGGGCCGCCTCCTGTCAACAAGCACTCAAAAAAGCCTGAACACGGCCTCGATTGCTCGGCCGAATTCTGCTCCACACTCGACACGTTGCTGGTTCCGTCCTGATCAATGGTCGCAGTCGACCCACCCGCACCGCCAATAACGATGGATTCGTTCAGATCCCCGCTTTGGTCGACATTAACAGTCGTGAAGGCCGTGGTGACCACATCCGAGAGGTTCTCCGATCCATCTTGTAGGACTCCGATCGTGCCGCCAGACGTCTGACTGACATCGCTTTCATTGTCGGAGCCATTTTGCGCCACTGTGACCGTCGCCAAGAGAGCAGTTTGATTGATGTTTGAACGGTTGTTCGTGCCAGTCTGGTCCACATCCACATTGGCAAACGCCCCGCCCTGAACGACGACAGAATCGTTCTCTTGACCGTCCTGATTGACATCGGTGGCTGCGCCAGCGCCAGACTGACTTACAACCGATACGTTGCCGAGTGTTTCGTCAATGTCGTTGTTTTGTGTAACGTTAATCACCCCCGCAGCGCCGGTTGCCGTGACAGTAGAGCTGTTCTGATCGCCTGTTTGGGTAACCACCGGAAAGGTGGCAAAGCCTCCAGCAGTTTGAGTGACAAGTGAATCGTTGTCGGACCCGGTTTGCGTCACAGTGGCACCTGAGAGCGTGCCCTCTTGCACGATGTCACTGGCATTGCCTTCGCCCGTTTGGTTCACCGTGGCTGTGTTGAAAGATGAACCGGTATCCTGAAGGATCGTCGAATTGTTCGTCTCACCCGATTCCGAAACTTGTGTAACGAAGACCGCATTGTTGGCGCCGTCTTGAGTTACGTCGCTCGAATTGGTTCCCTCACCGGTTTGGGTAACTTCGGCTGATCCATCGTTGCCGGTTTGATTGATGGTCGAAGTGCTCTGCGCATAGGCAGGAACGGTGGTCGCAAGCGCAAGCATTGAGCCTGCCAAATAATAACGGATTTTCACAATAATTCCCCCAATAAGGGGCAAAGTTCGGAGAGTGTCGCGTCAAATGATTGCGCAGAACACTCGAGTCGAAGATCGCCCTGTAAATCATGGTGCGCTGCCACTTTGGTGGTCTTTCGCGCCGATTTTGCGACTCGGGTTAGGTGGTATTACTAACGCGCTGACTAACGAACACAACAGCGTTTACCTTCTTTGAGCGACATCATTGAGGGCAGCGTTCGCTAGATGATCGCGTCGACCCGTGATCGGCGGGAGGCCCCTGACCAACGCAATCGAGTGTCTGCAAATGACCCGTCATCGATCGCCCTAGAACCTACAAAAATTTGCATTCCCGCCAGCGCTTCCTAGCTGTCACCCTAACCCAAGGGAGAGACCATGACCGCCGCCACGTCCGCACTCGACACCACCACGCTTATTCCGCGCGATCACCTGTTCGGGAATCCGACCCGTTCGCAAGGACGCATCAGCCCGGATGGCAAGTGGTTAAGCTGGCTCGCGCCGGAAAATGGCGTGATGAACATTTGGATCGCTCCCCGTTCTAATCCAGATGCAGCGCGGTTGATGACGCATTCCGCCGACCGCCCGATCCCGCAATATATGTGGTCCCCCGACGCAACCAGTTTGATGTTCATCCAAGACAAAGCCGGCGATGAGAATTTCCTGCTGTATCGGGTTGATGTCGAAACCGGCGAAGAAACAACTCTCACCCCATTTGAAAACACGCGGGTCGATATTGTTGGTGCATCGGACACGATCAAAGATGCGATCCTAGTGGGTCTCAACAATCGCGACCCTCAATTCCATGACGTTCACCGCCTCAATTTGACGACCGGCGCGCTCGAATTGGTGTTTGAAAACACCAAGTTTGCAGGCTTCCTGGCCGATGACACGCTGACATTGCGGATGGCGATGAACCAGAATGCCGAGGGCGGTACGGATTACTTCCGCATTGAAGACAATGTTGTCGCCGACACGGCGTTTGAAAGCACGGCAATGGAGGATGCGATGACCACATCCCCCGCGGGATACACAACGGATGGGTCGATCCTTTATTGGTTGGACAGCCGAGGTAGAGATACTGCCGCCTTGTACGCTCAGGACACGGCAACCGGAGAGAAAACCCTCATCGCTCAAGATGAAAAGGCAGATATTGGCGGCAGTCTGCGCCATCAGCAGACCGGCGAAGTTCTAGCCTATTCTGTTACCTATTTGAAAACGCATTGGCACGCGCTCGATCCCGAAATTCAGGCGTCTTTCGATTGGATCGATGCCCAGTTCGAAGGGCAGTCGGGGGTGATGTCACGGACCGAAGACGACCGCACCTGGATTGTGTGGAACGACCCGCTCGACGCGCCGATCTCGACCCACATCTACGATCGGGACGCGCAAACGCTGACCCCGTTTTACACCACCCGGCCCGAATTGGACGGAGCGCCGCTGCAACCGATGCATCCGGTTGAAATCGCATCGCGCGATGGGCTGACGCTGCCGTCCTACCTGACGCTTCCCTCATCCAGCGCGCCTAAGGGTGCCGACCGGCCGGGCGCGCCTGTGCCGATGGTTTTGTTGGTGCATGGCGGACCGTGGGCCCGCGACACATATGGGTTCAGCTCAATCCATCAAATGCTCGCCAATCGCGGCTTTGCGGTGTTGTCGGTTAACTTTCGCGGATCGACCGGTTTTGGCAAAGGGTTTATCAACGCTGGCAACAAACAATGGGGCCTTGCGATGCATGACGATTTGATCGACGCCGTCGATTGGGCCGTCGATCAAGGGATCGCCAAACGCGATGCGGTCGCCATTATGGGCGGTTCTTACGGTGGATATGCGACGCTGGCGGGGCTGGCATTTACGCCAGACGTGTTTGCGTGTGGTGTCGATATTGTTGGCCCATCCAATCTTGAAACATTGTTGGGTACGATTCCGCCATATTGGGCTCCTATGGTCAAAATCTTCCACGAACGGATGGGCAATCCGGGCACCGAGGAAGGCTTGGCCATGTTGAAAGCGGCCAGCCCGCTTTACAAAGCGGACCAGATCACCAAACCGCTGTTGATCGCTCAAGGCGCCAATGACCCACGGGTGAGGCAGGATGAAAGCGACCAAATCGTCGCCGCGATGAAAGCCGCGAATATCCCGGTCACCTATGTTCTGTACCCCGATGAAGGGCACGGATTTGCGAAACCTGAGAATTCAATTTCGTTCTTTGCCATCGCGGAAAATTTCCTTGCCCAGACATTGGCTGACAAAGGCGATGTTCGCGCGGAACCCTTGGCCAATGTGCTTGATCCATCGACGGCTCAGGTGGTCGAAGGCGCCGCCCATGTCCAAGGGTTGGGCGGATAGGGGACACCCTTTCACAGGGTAATGACAAACCCACCATGACGCCCTAGACCAGTTTCAAATAGAAATCGGAAGAGGGATCCCATGTCACACGATACGAGCGCTGCACGGCGAAGCATTTTCATCACCGGCGGTGCATCCGGCATTGGTCGGGCGGTTGCGCGGTTTTTCGGCGAGCGTGATTGGTTCGTGTGCATTGCAGATGTCGACAGCGCGGGGATGGAAGACACTTTGGGATTGATCCCAGGTGGCTTCAAATATTCCCACGTTCTTGACGTGCGCGACCGCGATGCATGGGATGTTGCCTTGGAATCCGCAGCCACCGCCGCAGGCGGGCGGATCGATGCGATGATCAACAATGCTGGCATCGGCACAGGTGGGCATTTGGCAGATTTGGACGTTGAGGAAATCGATCGATGTCTAGACATCAATCTGCGCGGTGTGTTGTACGGCGCGCAAGCGGTCTATCCCTTTCTCCAGAAAACCGCGCCAAACTCGGCTTTGGTGAACATCGCCAGCGCGGCCGGCATTGCTGGCGGAAGCGGGATGAGCGTTTACAGCGCCACAAAATTTGGGGTGCGCGGCATCGCCGAAAGTTTGGATGCAGAATGGGCACCGGATGGCATCAAAGTGTCCTCAATCTGCCCCAGCTTTATCGAAACCCCACTTTTGAACGGCACCGGCAACCGCAAATCCAACGAAATGGTCCGTGACCGGGTCGTCGCCGCAGGTTTGGAAATTACGCCGGTCGAAGAGGTGGCCGAAACCGTATGGAATGCCGTTCACGGAGATGGACTGCATCACCTTGTCGGGAAAACGGCAAAAGGCATCAACTTCGCCAAACGATGGATGCCGGGCCGCGTGCGCAAACAACAACGCGCCGCATCAGGCCTTTTGGGCAAATCAAGTTAATTGGGAGAACACACCATGAGTGCAGGTGAAACACGTCGTTCGATTTTCGTAACTGGCGGTGCATCGGGCATCGGTCGGGCGGTTGCCGTCTTCTTTTCGGAACGCGGGTGGTTCGTTGGCATTGCCGATATTGATGCGGCCGGAATGCAAGAAACACTAGCGCAAGCCAAAGACGGCTGTGCCTCCACGCATGAATTGGATGTGCGCGACAAACGCCAATGGGAAACCGCCCTTGCCGACTTTGCCAAAGCGGCCGGCGGGCGGATCGATGCAGTCTTTAACAATGCCGGGATTGGCGATGGCGGGGCTCTGGCGGATCAAGACGAAGACGAAATCACGCGGATGCTCGACATCAATATGAAAGGCGTGATCTGGGGCGCTCAGGCTTCGCATAAATACTTGGCCGAAACCGCGCCGGGATCTGTGTTGCTCAACACCGCCAGTTTGGCCGGGATCATCGGATCACCCGGCCTTGCCGCCTATTGCGCGACGAAGTGGGGCGTGCGCGGATTGACCGAAAGCCTGGATGCGGAATGGGCCGAAGACGGTATCACCGTCGCCTCACTCTGCCCCGGTTTCATCGACACAGCGATTATCGGTAAAGTGAACGAGGAGTCCAACCAGACCGCCAAAGAAACTCTGCTCGAGCAAGGGGTTGAAGTGAACCCTGTCGACATCGTGCCAGAAGTCGTTTGGCGCGCTGTTCATGGCGATGATCTGCATTACACCGTCGGCAAAATGGCGAAACGTCTGCGGTTTATGCAGCGGTGGTTGCCCGGAATGGTGCGCAAAGAAATGCGCAAAACCGGGATTGGCGTTGAGATCTAAAGGCACGTTGTCACTGTAAGCTTGCGCGCACGTCGTGGCCGGTTTCCGATAGGAATGGATCCAGTTCATTCCACGGGATCGTCACGGCGGCGGTGCAAGCAAAGATGACATGCGGCAATTGCGGGATAAAAACCACTCCGTCCTTCGCCAATCCTAATGTCCACCCCATGCCCGATTCGGGGACATGGTGGCATTCACCGCCATCTTCCTCTGGCCAATTCAGTTCGACTTTCGTCACCAATGAAGGCGACAAGCCGGCAACAGGCCGTTTTGAGGCTGGATCGGTTTCGTCCTCAAATTCATAGAACACCAATGCATCAGGTTTGAACCACGTCGATGGGTCGGCTTCTGTCCCGTCGAAGCGGTCATAAATGGCAGCCGTAAAGAAATGGCTGGGATGAGCGCCCCCGCAAAAAGTGCTGCCCACCCGATCAACGCTCAACCACCGTTGCGTTATCAATGTGGGGATCAAAGTCTCGGTCAGATAACCGGTGCCGCCAGCCGGCATATGCCACGCGATACATTCGCCCATGACATGATCGACCGTGCCATCGGGCAAAGTCTTGGCAAGTGCGGCGTTAATAGCCGGATCGCCCGCTTGAATCGGATCGAGCGCGATGGTTTCGACTAGATATTCATCGTCCCCTAGATGCGCCGGACCGGTGTAATTTCGCTTTGTGTACTCGATCCCGACAAGAGTGGCAGCGCTTTCGCGTACGGATCCCCCGACCAGCAAGGGCTCAACAAATTGGGCACTCTGGCACGATCCGCCAAGCTCGCCGCCGACCTCAACCTGCGAAGCGTTCAATGCAATGGGCAGTGCGCGATCGTCGTTGCGCCACGTTGCGGACATGCGTTCCTCACCCATGTCATCAATCGTCCATGTCGCGCCGCTTAGGTCGGAAAACCCTTCAATTTCGGTCAGGACGTTGGGCGCCGCCTCATCAATCTGCACCAATCGAAGGGGGCGCAGGTGCGCATCGTAATAATAAATCCCTTCCATCGTTTCGGGATCGTCAAAACACGCCGTGATCGGCAGCCCTCCCAGGGTTCCGGTCCAAACTTGGCCCGATTGAACCGGAGCATCATCGGAGACCGGCTCACGATTTCCCGTCGGAATCGAGGCAGCCCTTTCATCAACATCGGGATCAGGATCGACACCGTCATCAGGCCCGGTGCAGGACACCGCCATCAAGGCTGCGATGACACCGATCCAACGCATCAGATCAATGCATCGATCGCGCGCGCCATTTTCGCATCGCGCAGGGATAGGCCGCCGCTAACGCCGGCATCATGCGTGTTCAATGTGATTTCGACCTTGGCATAGACGTTGAACCATTCGGGGTGATGATCATGGCGATCGGCAATCAAGGCCACGCGGCTCATAAATCCCCACGCTTCGGAAAAGTCGCCAAACTGGAACGTGCGCGCAATCGCTTTGCCTTCGCGGGTCAATTCCCATTCCGGGTGATCGGCCAATAGACGGTCGCGATCTGCATCATCAAGTTCGGGTACGGTGGTCATCAATAGGCCTTTCGGAAAAGCTTGTGTTGTGAGCGGGCATGCTTTTGCCTAACGCGTGAGCGCATGCAAGGTTCTGCTTCTCTTGAAATTGCCCCGGCCTTAACGGCGCAAGGTGTCGCATGTCGACGCGGCGACCGTTTGCTGTTTCGCGGGCTTGGCTTTGCATTGGAAAGCGGGGAGGCGTTGCACCTGACGGGTGCGAACGGCATGGGCAAGACAACGTTGATCCGCGCGCTTGCCGGATTGACCACGCCTTATGCAGGGACGATCGAATGCCACGGGGCTGTGGGTTTGTTGGATGAACGCCCTGCCCTCGATCCCGATCTCCCATTGGGCAAAGCCTTGTCGTTTTGGAACCGGATCGACGCACCCTACGATCCTACCGACACGCTCGCTCTGCTGGGGCTTGAGCCGTTAATCGAAGTACCGGTGCGCTATTTGTCCACCGGGCAACGCAAACGCGCGAGCTTTGCGGTGTTGATCGGGCGCAATGTGCCCGTCTGGCTTTTGGATGAGCCGCTATCGGGATTGGACGTTGCCGCCATTTATCAGGTCACGGCCCTAATTCAGTCCCATGTGGATGATGGGGGCATTGCTCTTATCGCGTCGCATCAAACGTTGAAGATCGATGGGCTGCGCACGCTCGAACTGAGCGATTTCGCCGCGCCAATATCGGATGAGGACGAGGAATGATCTCCGCTTTATTCCGCCGCGATCTGGCCAAATTCTTTCCCTTTGCCGGCGGCGGGGCGGCGTTGCCGACCGTGTTTTTTGTGGCCGTTGCGATGCTTTATCCGTTTGCGGTCGGTCCAGATGGCGCGCTGTTGGCGCGAACCGGCGGCGGCGTGGTGTGGATAGCAGCCTTGCTGGCTGCGATTTTGCCGCTGGAAAAACTCGTCGCCGAAGACATTGAATTGGGCACGTTCGATCAATTGCGCCTGCGCGGCGTAGCGGAAGAAGCGATGATGGCGATCCGCCTGCTCGCGCATTGGATCAGTTTTGGGCCGCCCTTGATATTGGCCGCATTCCCGGCCGCAGCGTTGCTCAACCTTGATGGGCCTAGTCTGCAATTGCTTTTGATCGGCCTGACGGTGGGGACACCGGGGCTTGCTGCGATTGGCCTTATGATTGCCGCGCTCACCGCAAGTTTGCGTGCCGGCGCGGCATTATCCGGCCTTTTGCTGGTGCCGCTCGCGCTGCCGATTTTGATCTTTGGCGCGGGCGCGTTGGCGCGTCAGGATACGGCCAGTCTCGGCTTTGTCGCAGCGATTAGCCTGTTGCTGGTTGCGATCGCACCATTTGCCGCAGGCGCCGCGATACGGGCCGCGCGGGAAATCTAACCACTCTTAGACTGAACGTGACCGGGGGATTTCTCCCAAGCCTTCCGGCACGGGCGCCTTTGCGCGCGGTTCATCTTCTTCGAAGATCTGATCCTCGCTTAACACATACGTTAAAAGAGCGGCCTCGCGTTTGGCCACCACGAAGGAATAGCAAAGGCCCGCGACAAGCAGAGCGCCTGCGCCATCTCCGAAATAGGGTAGGTCCAAATAGGTTGCGACCAGGATCAGTCCGATCGACGCAAAAAGAATGCCGATGGTAATCACAGACATAGGGCGTGTTCCTTAAAGATGCTGCTCTTCTGTTAGGAACACGATAAGCCCAGCCGATGTCGACTGGGTTAGTTGGATCAGTTAATTTGGAGTATCATTCCCTGGCTTAAACACGAGCGCGTGTAAGGGCGCCCATCAATATGGAGGCTTATCCTTGCCTGTGGGGCTTTTGGTGAAGATTTCCACGCCGTCTTCGGTAATCGCCAAACTGTGCTCGAATTGCGCACTTAACGATTTGTCGCGCGTCACCGCGGTCCACCCATCGCCCAAGACTTTCGCCCATGGTTTGCCAAGGTTGATCATTGGTTCAATGGTAAAGAACATACCCGGTTTCAGTTCGGGGCCTGTTCCCGCCTTGCTGGCATGCACCACTTCGGGAGCATCATGGAAAAGACGGCCCAACCCATGGCCGCAAAATTCGCGCACAACGCCATAACGGAATTGTTTCGCATGCGCCTCGATCGCGGCGCCGATATCGCCCAATCGGGCACCGGGACGCGCGGCGGCAATGCCTAGCATCAAACATTCATAGGTTACATCAACCAGTCGCTTTGCCTTGATCGACGGTTCGCCCGCAAAAAACATGCGCGACGTATCACCATGCCATCCGTTCAAAAGCGATGTGACATCCACGTTTAAAATATCGCCTTCTTTCAAAACCTTTGGCCCCGGGATGCCGTGGCAAATGACGTGGTTGATCGAAATACAACTGGAATGCGCATAGCCGCGATAGCCAAGCGTCGCAGGCACGGCGCCCGCATCCAACATCATGCCCCGCACCGCATCATCAATGCTGGCCGTGGTCACGCCAGGTTGAACCAAATTGGCAACCTCATCCAAAATTGTTGCGGAAAGGCGGCCAGCGGCACGCATTCCCTCAAAACCTTCTTCGGTGTGGAGTTTAATCGTGCCGTCGCGGTAAACGGTCTTATCGCCTTCAACGAGTTGGTATTCTGTCATGCGCGTGCATATAGCGAAGCCATGCCCCGATGGCGAGAGGGGGATTACGCGCAATTGATGCGTGACATGCGGGCGGGCGCGATTATGAAAACCGCATGACCCATTTCAAAGATTTGATCCAGCCCGACCGTGGCCAGGACGCCACAGCAATCCATCTCACCACAAAATCCACGTTTGATGAATTCGCGCGGACCTTGTCCGCCGGGCAACGCGCAGCATTGGATGCGCAGAAATTCGACGGAGCGGCCGGTAGCGTCGGGATCGTGCCCGATGGCGACGGCGTGTTTGGCGTGGGCGGGGTTGCCAATCCAGAAAATCTTTCGACCTACTGTTTGGCCGCCTTGTCCGCGCGCTTGCCCGAAGGAACCTATCGCCTAACCGACGCGCAGCCTGGCATGGCCGTTTTTGGTTGGGTCACAGCGCATTACAAATTCACCCGCTACAAAGAAGACGACGCGGCCACGGGGCCCCGCGTTTTGTTGTCGCAACAAGTCGGCCGAATGCCCGCATTGATCGCAGAGGCAGAAGCAGAGATGCTGGTTCGCGATCTGGTCAATACGCCCGCCGAAGACATGGGGCCAGCCGCTCTCGAAAACGAGTTCGAGAAACTGGCAAAGGCGCACGGTGCGACTCTATCGGTTACCAAAGGCGATGCGTTGGAACAGGAATATCCGATGGTGCACGCCGTTGGCCGCGCCGCTGCGCGCCATCACGCGCCGCGCATCCTGCACCTTGAATGGAGCGCAAAGGACGGAGCCAAAGACGCCCCAGTACTGGCGATTGTCGGCAAAGGCGTGTGTTTCGATTCCGGTGGCCTCGACATCAAACCCGCCGCGGGCATGCGGTTGATGAAGAAAGATATGGGCGGCGCAGCGCACGCTATCGCTCTTGCCGGATTGATCATGGAAAGCGGGTTGAATGTCCGACTTCATTTGATTGTTCCCGCCGTGGAAAACGCGATCGCGGGATCGGCCTTCCGCCCCGGCGATGTGTTGAACAGCCGCAAGGGTATTTCGGTGGAGATCCACAACACCGACGCCGAAGGGCGATTGATACTGGGCGACGCTCTAACCCGCGCGAGCGAGGAAGAGCCAGACCTCATCATCGATTTCGCGACCTTGACCGGGGCCGCCCGGATCGCGCTGGGGCCCGATTACGCGGCGATGATGGCGCGGCGCGATGAAACCGCGCAAGCTCTGATCGATGCGGGCAAAGCCAATGATGACGAACCATGGCGCTTGCCACTACCCGAAGCGTATCGTGAATATCTGAAATCCGACATTGCCGATATCGTGAACGCGCAATCCAACCCCTATGCCGGGGCCAGTGTCGCGGGACTGTTTTTGGACAAGTTTGTCGGTGACGGAATTGACTGGGTGCACTTCGACACATTCGCATGGCGACCCTATCCAAAACCCGGCCGTTCAAAGGGCGGAACCGCCTATGGACTGCGCGCTGCGTTCCATATGGTGAAGGCGCGATATTCGGCGTAACTTGCTCATCGTGGCGTCTGCGTCTAAGCGCGTGCGCACAAAGTCCCTTGGGTTTGGGGCTGGAGAAAATTAATCGCATGAGCGGGGCGTCAAAATCCACGGTTGAGTACAGTGTGCCAGAAGGCGTGCTGGGCCTTGCAGGCCCGGTTGAAAAGCCTGCGCCCGGAACATTGCCCCTGCGCGGCGATTTGGCCCATATTGCATTGGCCGGGAAACATCTTGCGGCGCACTACGTCATCCCAACAACAGGCGTGGTGGGCAATGATGGCGCGGATGTGATGGAAAACACGCGCGATGACAGCCCCATCCTGCACCACTTCGAAGCCGGCACTCGGATCGAAATTTTGGATTCTGCGGGCAATTGGGTTTGGGGATGTCTCGGCCCGGATGGCCCAAGCGGTTACATGAAAGCCAGTTGTCTGGCGGATTGATCCCGCTAAGGGATAACGCATGACCACCAAGATTTTCATCGATGGAGCCGCCGGAACAACCGGTCTTGAGATTCGTGACCGGTTGACGGGTCGCGAAGAATTCTCGCTGATCGTGCTCGATGATGCTCAACGCAAAGATGAAGCCACGCGCAAAGATGCGCTGCATTCCGCCGATGTCGCGATCCTTTGCTTGCCCGATGCGGCTGCTATCGAAGCGGTACAATTGGCCGAAGGGTCTGATACGCGGATCATCGATGCGTCCAGCGCGCACCGCGTTGCGGACGACTGGACCTATGGATTTCCAGAAATTGTTGGGCAAGACCACGTGGCGCAATCGCAATTGGTGTCCAATCCCGGTTGCTATCCTACCGGTTTCTTAGCGTTGGTTACGCCGTTGGTACGGGCGGGATTGCTGCCAACCAGCTACCCATTTAGCGTCAACGCCGTCAGCGGATATTCCGGCGGTGGCAATGCATTGATTGATCGATTTAACAATGAGCCCAATCTCGCATTTCGAACCTATGGATTGGCCCATGGCCACAAACATCTCCCCGAAATGCAGACATACAGCGGGATTGACGGACCACCGGTCTTTTCTCCAAGCGTCATCGCCGCGCATCGGGGCATGGTCGTCGACACACCGATTGTGTTGTCGGCATTGCCCGGTCGAGTGACATCGTCTGATCTGCAAAACACCTTGAATGAGTTTTACGCGTCATCACCATTGGTCAAAGTCGCGTCCGGTTTGCCCAGCGAAATTACTTTGTCGCAAGGCGCTGAGCCATGGGACGGTTTAGAGCTGTTTGTAAGCGTTGCCGCGGATCAATCGCACGCTCGATTGATCGCCCGGCTCGACAATCTCGGCAAAGGCGCATCGGGTGCCGCGATCCAAAACCTCAACATAATGTGCGGCCTGCCCGAAACGGCAGGACTTCGAATCTAGCGACATAACGCGCTGCAGCGATGCTGCGTGCAGGATTGGACTGCCTAAATTTTAGGCACGTTACGCCACCCCTTTGGGCACGGTTGCGACTCGCGTGCGAATGTTGCTACTCGATCGGGCATACGCAATCTTCCTTGCGCCTTCGTGGGGATCGAATAGCGAACTATGACATCCCTTGGCATGATTCTTGATAGAATAATGCTGAACTCCAACCCTATTCGGGAAGAGATAAACGTGAAGAAGATCGAAGCGATCATCAAACCCTTCAAACTCGACGAAGTGAAGGAAGCGCTCCATGAAATTGGCGTGTCGGGCATCACTGTCACTGAGGCGCGCGGTTTTGGCCGACAAAAAGGGCACACAGAATTGTACCGCGGCGCCGAATATGTCGTCGACTTTTTGCCTAAGGTGAAACTTGAGGTGATCGTTGCCGATGAACAGGCCGAACGGGTCGTCGAAGCGGTGGCTGCGGCGGCGCAGACGGGCCGGATCGGCGACGGCAAAATTTTCGTTTCACCGATCGAATCCGCCCTGCGAATTCGGACGGGCGAAACCAACGACGACGCAATCTAACACGCGGCCCCAACCACCACACATTGATGACCTTATCGGCCCGGCAAACGGCGGGGCCCTCTCTCGAAAATCAAAGCTGGAGAATACAACATGGCTACCACCAAGGACGTTCTGAAACAGATCAAGGACGAAGAAATCGAATGGGTTGATCTGCGTTTCACCGACCCAAAGGGCAAATGGCAGCACCTCACTATGGCCGCCAGCGTTATGGACGAAGACGCTCTTGAAGACGGATTGATGTTCGATGGTTCGTCCATCGAAGGTTGGAAAGCGATCAACGAAAGCGACATGATCCTGAAACCGGATATGTCTTCGGTTTACGTCGATCCGTTCAGCGCGACGCCGATGATCTCAATCTTCTGCGACATTGTTGAGCCATCCGATGGCCAACTTTATGCCCGTGACCCGCGCTCAACCGCGAAACGCGCCGAAGCTTATCTACAATCGACCGGGATTGGTGACACGATTTATGTCGGGCCAGAGCCTGAATTCTTCATGTTCGACGATGTCCGTTTCGAAGACGGCTATGCCGGCAGCGGATTTGCCATCGACGACATCGAATTGCCGACCAACACCGGCAAAGAATACGAAATGGGCAATATGGGCCATCGCCCGCGTGCAAAGGGCGGTTATTTCCCTGTTGCTCCGGTTGATAGCGCCATGGATATCCGCGCCGAAATGGTTTCGACCATGATGGAAATGGGCCTCAACATGGACAAGCACCACCACGAAGTGGCGGCTGCTCAACATGAGCTTGGCATAACCTATTCCTCGCTCACGACGGCCGCTGACCAAGTGCAGGTCTACAAATATGTCGTGCAACAAGTCGCGCACGCTTACGGCAAAACCGCGACGTTTATGCCAAAGCCGATCAAAGAAGATAACGGTAGCGGCATGCACAGCCACATGTCGATCTGGAAAGATGGCAAGCCGACTTTCGCGGGCAATGAGTATGCCGGTCTTTCGGAAAACTGCCTTTACTACATCGGCGGCGTGATCAAGCATGCGAAGGCTGTCAACGCCTTCACCAACGCCACCACCAACAGCTACAAGCGTTTGGTCCCTGGCTTTGAAGCGCCCGTTCTGCTCGCCTATTCGGCGCGCAACCGGTCGGCTTCGTGCCGTATTCCATACGGTGCTGGTGAAAAAGCGAAGCGCGTTGAATTCCGCTTCCCTGATGCGATTGCCAACCCATACCTCGCCTTCTCGGCTCTGCTGATGGCGGGCCTTGATGGGATCGAAAACAAGATCCACCCAGGCGAAGCTATGGACAAGAACCTCTACGATCTGCCGCCTGCTGAACTCGCAGATGTGCCGACTGTTTGCGGTTCGCTGCGCGAAGCTCTCGAAGCTCTCGAAGCCGATCACGAATTCCTGCTCAAAGGCGATGTGTTCTCGGTCGATCAAATCGAAGCCTACATGGAACTTAAGTGGGAAGAGGTTCTGCGCCTCGAAACCACGCCTTCACCGGTTGAGTTCGATATGTATTACAGCGCCTGATTTCATATCAGTTCGCAACAAGGGGCTCGGTCGCAAGACCGGGCCCTTTTTTGTGGGCGACTGGGAAAGCCGCAATGCCCACAATCGCCCCAGATTGACTGGAACATTGCCGCACAAAAGGAACGAAGCACAGGCGCGTTCGGAACTATCCATTTTCCTACACAGCCGTTTTGTGACTACTGAGTCGGCCTCACTTCCAACAATCCCCTTTGTTTTGAGGTCCCCCAATGCCGCAATCACACCCCGATACAAACATCACCCGTCCAACCCAAAACCGTCGCAAACCGCTATTTGATGCAGTGCGACGCATGTTGGGACGCGGGTTCAAACAATCCGAAGTCGATGCCATGGACGACGCATGGGACACAGGATTGGAGACACGGGTGGATGGCCACCCCAATGATTTCACCAAAGACCGTGTAACATCCGGTCCAAGTGTCCCGGCGATACGGCGCAAGACAGACAAGGATGGCAATCACATTACCCACCCTATGCGCATTTCAGAGGCAGGCACAGCCTTGATCAAACGATTTGAAGGGTGCGCACGATTGCGCCGCGATGGCACCGTAGAAGCCTATCCCGATCCCGGCACCGGTGACCACCCATGGACCATTGGATGGGGTGCAACCGGCGTCGACGATCAAACATCGGATGCCTTGGGCCATCGGATCGGGCCCGGCACCGTCTGGACTCAGGCGCAATGCGACGCACGCCTTGCCAGAGACCTTAAACGCTATGCCCGCGACGTGGCGCAGGCGATTGGCGACACGCCGACTACGCAATCGCAATTCGATGCCATGGTCAGCTTTCACTACAACACCGGCGCCATCGCCCGCGCGACTTTGACCAAACGCCACAACGCCGGCGATCACGCCGCAGCAACTGTCGAATTTGCCCGATGGAACAAGGCCGGTGGGCGGGTTTTGAAAGGTCTGGTCCGTCGCCGTGCGGAGGAAGCAAAGCTCTATGCGAGCTAGTAATCGCGGCTGATTTCGGCCAGCACGCTGTCGCGTCCAACCGTCGTGATGCTGCCGAGCAAGGCGAGCCAACTGGTGATCCGATACTCGACTTGGGTTGCGCTGTACCCCTGACCATCGGTGACCAATTCGACATAGACCCGGCGGCCCAAATTCTTGCCCAAAGCAACGCCCGTTCCCCGCCCCAATGCGGGATCGGCGCTGACGATGCGCAATTGGTCAAGGCCGATGGAACGTCGCAATTGTCCGATTGGATCAAGGCCTCCATTGCCTCCCTGCAAAGCCGCAAGCGCGGCGCCCAATTGAACGGCATCGGTCGCGGATAACGATGTGACCGAACCTCCGAAAAGCAATCGGGCGAGGATCTCCTCCTCCGGCAAAGCGGGGGTCGATGAGAAATCGATTTGGGGAGTTTGGGCATTGCCCGTGATTGCGATCCGCACATCGGTGTCGTTCGCGCTCGCCTCTGCCGTGATGTCGAGCCGTGGATCAATCGCTTCACTTGCGTCGAACTCGATACGGCCTTCTGTGAGGTCAAAACGCGTGCCGGCAAAGGTGTAATCGCCGCGCACCAATCGGGCCTCTCCTCCAATGCGTGGGTCATCCACCGTTCCGCGCAATGCAATGTCTGCGCCCCATTCGCTGTCGAGGCCTAGTCCGTCGACAGCAATGCGGTTGCGGGCGCGCGCATCGACTAGATATCGCCACGTTCCGGCGGCGGTGCTGGCGCGGGGCGTGGATTGATCCGAACGGTTGATTTCGGTTGTGGCAATGGTTGGCAGGCGAAGATCCTCTGCCGCCACGCCCAAAGTCCAGCTTGCCCGATCAACCGCGACGCGGCCTGCTATTGCACCTCCCACACCGTCGGAAACGATGCGCAAAGGTCCGGTAATTGTTGCATCGAGACCATTGGCGTTGAGCAATCGCGCCTTGTCCACCGCGGCGCGAATGTCGATTTGCGGGCCGCGATTGGCGGACATATCGGCGAAATCGACAAAGCCGCTGCCGCTGACGGTTCCGTTGCCATCGGTTGTGCCGGTGAAGCGGGTCAGTTCAAGTCGCGATCCGGCGAACCGACCGCGTGCAGACACATTGTCGATATCTGTTCCTGAGATGGCGCTTTGCAATCGCAGGTCGTCGCTCGACAAATCGCCAGCAATGCGCGGCGCGTTCAACGTTCCGGTTGCGCGCGCATCGACGGAAAGAGGACCGGTTAAATCGAACGCCTCGATCGCGGCGAGCCGCCAAAGGGATTGCGCGGGGCCATCAAATCCAAAACGCGCATCCAACCGCCCCCTCATCAACCGGTCTGATAAAGAGCGGCCATCGACCGACGGCATAGCGATCCGCCCATTGATCCGCCCCAATTGCGTATCCCCTTCGAGAAGGCGTGCGCCCCAAGCAAGTTCTCTCGCGTTCAGATTGGCAACAGCGAAGACATCAACAGGGCGCGATGAAAGAACCAAGCCAGAGCGTGTAAACCCTTCGATTTGCATCCGCGCATTGGCGATTGGGGCAGCTGCACCGTTCTGAGACCAACTGAGCAGCCCCGAAACACGCCCGCCCAAACCAAGGTCCGCGCCGGCCAAATCGGCCAATCGCAATGGCATCCGTGCCAAGCGTGCTTCAAGCGCGGTCCTATCCCCGCTCATTTCCCCTTCAACAATGGTGAAGCCGCGTGCAAACCCGATTTGAGTGGGGGCCAAGCGATATCCGCCATTCTCCAACCGGGTCAAAACCGCGCGGCGCGGCATTGTGATCGGCCGACCACCATATTCGCCCTCTGCGATCAACGCGATGCGGTCTGGCGTGAATTGACCATCCATTTTGACCGCGAACCGGTCCGCGCGTCGACCGGCAATCGATGCCTGAACATTTCCGCGTCCGTCGACTATCTCTGCTTGCGCGGCGAAATTGGCCAGCGAAAGCGCCCCATATTCTAGCCCGCGCCCATCTATATCGACTTCCACGTGGCTGCTTTCAGCGTCAATCCCACCGCGTGCTTTGATATCGGCGAATGCCAAAGCTATCGGGATATCTCCGCCAAATCGCGCCCGGCGCGCGGCCACGTCTAGGCCAAATCCTTGCGTTCCGGCATCGCCCGGTGACAATGCAATCGCACCGTCAAGCCCGCCTCCGTTTAGCGCAAGGCTTCCGGCAATTCCCGAATCCAATAGTTCAAGCGCGCCGGTCACATTGGTTCGGTGCACGTTCAGCGCATCGATAATAATCTTGGTTGGACCATCAGAGGGGAGCGATAGCCCCAAACGGCCGTCAAACGCGCCAAGCATGGATCCACCGGACACGTCTAATCCGAAACCGGCACCGTTTGGTGCTATGCCAACTCGCACATCTGAAAGCCCGGCTGTTGGAAACGGATCAGCCAGAACCAGGGTCGCACGCGGTCCATCATCTGCGATATCCGCGTCAATTGTGAACGCGCCAAATTCCGAATGACGTCCACCACCTGTTAGAGTGGTTCGCCCCTCAAGGAGTTGGCTATCAATCCGCGCCGATAGCTGTGCGCTTTCCAAGGCAACATCGTTCAGTTCAAACGGCGTCGCCCCGCCCATCGAAAGTTCGCCATCAAAACGCAGCGGATCACCGGCAAAACGTGCAATTGTGGAGTTGGATAGGTCGTTCAACGCCCCGGCAACCGACGCGGTCAAAGTCCACGGCGCGCCCGATCCAAATGCCAAGTTGAATTTGGAATTCGCGTTGATGCGACCCACATCGTCAATCTCAAACGCCCGCGCGTCAATCGGGCCTGCCAATGTGTAGGCGCCCGACGTCATATTCCCGCGCAATGTCAGTTGCGCCTCCAATCCAGGAAAGACCACCCGAGTGTTATCAGCCTCCAGCCGCGAACCGGTGACCGTCAATGCGCCGTTCAATGTGCCGCCGACCAAGCGGGGATCCAGCCACTCTGCTCCGGTGACAAAGCTTTGCGCCGTCACATTCAAGGGGACACGCAAGGCTTCTCCGTCAAAGGTGGCAACACCGCTTTGTCCTAGGCGCTGCCCCGTGACATCACCCGGCGCCGTCAATGTTTCGACTGTTAGATTGTGATCGATCGAAAGGTCCCGAAACGGTCCATCAAGCACGGCGGTCGCCCGCGTGCCATCCAATTGGACGATGCCCGCCATCAATTCCGGGTCCCGCAACAAGGCGCGCATTTCGAATCCGTCCGCGCGGTTCCCTGCCAGATCAACGATGCCCGAGCCACCGACCCGCAACGCATCGGATACCGCCACGATGTCGCCATCAAACGTGGCGTCAGTCAGAGTACCGTTAAGTGCCAACGACACCGCATTGCCCAATGCCCGATCCATTATCGATCCATCAGTCAATGTCGGTCTAACTTGTCCAATCAATCCGTAGACACCGGCGTCGTTAGTCAAGCGGAAACCCGCGACTTGTTGCAAACCGTCAGCATCTCCATTTCCGGTTGCGATTTCGCGGGTCATGACACCGTGGCCAAGCCATCGGCTCCATCGACCATCGCCTTCAATTCGGGCTCTATAGGCGGCACCCAATCCGGCCATCGCCGCAATGGGACCATCGGCCGCCGCATAGTAATCCAGCGCCAGATCAAAGGCATCGCCATCCGGCCGTGCGTCGAGCAACAGCTTGATCCGATCCTCTGGTCCAAAAGTGCCGTTCGCATCGACCAATGCGCGCCCCTTGCGGATGTCGATTTTCGCAGCCAGGTCGACCCTTTGCGCATCTTCGCCCGCGACGCCTTCTGCCAACGTCAGATTATCGATTTCGAAACGATCAACACGGATGTCAAAATCGGGCAAAAACGGCGCATCAGGATCGCCGGGCAACAATTCGGGCAGTCGTTCCAAAGTTCCCCGTCGCGCGGTCAATTCGCGGATATCAACGCCGCTCCACAACCACGCCAAAGGCCGCCAACTCAACGTGACTTCTGGGATGGTTAGGAATGCACCTTGAGGATCTTTGACCGTTACATCGTGCAGCACCGCTTCGCCGTAAATGTCCCCCTCGATCCGACCCACTTCAAAAGCGAGGCCCGAAGCCGGAGAAATTTGCGCGATCTGATCGGTGATGATGCGTTTGCCAATCGAAGTGCTCAACACAATCGCGATCAAGACAAACGGCGTCAAAAGAATGGCGAGCGCCCAACCGATCCGCTTGGCCCAGCGGCGTTTGTTGCCTTTGCCGGATTCTGGCGCGTCCGCATTGGCGGGCGCTGTGTTGGTCTCCTCCGCCATCAAAACGCCTGCCCCAATGACACATAGACCACCACCGGCGCATCGAATTGTGTTGGGTTGAGCGGGACACCCACATCGACGCGGATCGGTCCAAAGCTGGTTTTGTAGCGGACGCCAACCCCTGCCCCGAATTGGATCTGACTGAAATCGGGGCTGGACCCGGTGGCGACGGAGCCGGCATCGACAAAGGGAACAAATTCAACCGCCCCGTCGAGCAGTCCGGTTTGAACCCGCGCCTCCAACGCAAACTCAACCAGCGACCCGCCGCCAGTGGGTTCATCAAACGTGTTGCGCGGGCCGATACCTTGAAAACCATAACCGCGCACCGATCCGCCGCCGCCCGCATAGAGCCTGCGCGATGGTGCGATGTCGCCCGCTTGCGCCCCTTGGATCGTGGCCGCTCTTATCCGGCCTGCAATGACGGCTGGGCCTGTATCGTGATAGACGCTCCCATCGATCTGAGCGCGCAGGTAGAAACTCTCCGCACCGAGAGAGCGGGACACTTCGGGCGCGAGAAATCCGGTCACTCGGTATCCGGTGGTGGGATCAAGCAGATCGTCGCTGGAATCGAGCGTCGCGCTGCCGAAAAGCCCGCCAATCAAATAGGTTTGACGCGGGCGCTGAACCCCGTTGGTCACGCGATTGCGTTCATCGGTGTAGAGCATTTCTGCGCCGACTTGCCAGCTCAGCGGTTTTTGAAAAAGCAGGTTTGAAACACGTTCAAAAGACCCGCGCAGCGCGACGGTGCGGGCATCAACCGCCTCGGTTTCAATATCGCTGACATAGGCATCAATAGTGAGCACCTGATCGCGCGCTTGAAAATTGCTGCGGCGATAGGTGACGCTGGCCAATTGCTCGCGCGTGCCCAAGATACCGCGAAGACGCAGCGCCCCTTCAGGTGGGAAAAGATTGCGATGTTCCCATGCGGCCTCAACCTTGACGCCGTCTTCCGTGCCAAAGCCGATAGCACCGGAAATCGTGCGCAAAGGTGCCCGTTCCAACGCAATATCTAACGCAACAGCGCCCGGCTGACCCTCCAATGGCGCCTGTGTCTCACGCGGGGTGATAACCACTTGCGACACCAATCCCGTGGCCAGAATGGCGCGACGCAAATCGGCCTGCATGCTGGTTTGATAGATGTCGCCGGGGTCAAATCGGGCGATGCGTTGGAGATGGCGGCTGGACAGGAAATCGGGATCGCTGCTGAGCACCTCACCAAATGCAAATTTCCCATTGGGGCTGACCGATAGCGTGAGGTCACCCTCTTCGCGCGCATGGTCGATCAAAAGGGATGGCTCACCCAATTCGGCAAAAGGATACCCGTTTTCACCAAGAGCTAGTCTCAGACGCCTCTCTTCGATGACGATTTTGTCGGCGTAAAGCGGGTCACCCACGCGGATGCCGAAAGCCGCTCTCAAATCTTCGACGCCGTCGCTAGGCAACGCATCGAACGCGCCCAAATTGATGGCACCAAACCGGTACCGATTGCCCGGAATGACATCGAAACGCACTTTGGGTTGAGTGTCCACGGCGCCATCAGAGGCGTCTCGGCGCTCTCCCGCGTCACCCCCGGCAGCGTCAGCAATGCCGCGCCTACCGCCGGACAATTGGCGCACGACTTCGCCGGCGTAATATCCGTATGTTCGCAACATCTGAACGAGCAATTCTTCGTCGGATCGCGCCCGGGCCGCCAATTGAGGCACTGTATCTTGATCCGATTCCAACGCCTCAATCGAAGACAGAGCTCGGAACCGTTGAACAAATTCGGCTTCCTCGGGGAATCGACCGGTCTCTTTTGGAAAGGCGAGCACAAGTTCATCGCTCACCACAAATTCCACCAACTCTTCAATCTCGATCAATTCGGGTGTTTCGATATCGGCCAATGACGGCAAATCGGGATCGCGCTCCAACGGCTGAGGCATGGGCAGCGTCAATGCGTTCAAGGTCGCATCGGTGTTGAACGGCGCCGTGACTGGCAATTCCGCGGACAGACCCTCTCCATCAACAGGGGACTGTGACGGCGCAGCATTTGGCCCAGGCGACGATTGCAGGTCGCCAACGTCGTTGTCTGATTGCGTTCCTTGACCGGCCCAATCGAGCGCGTTCTCAACCGCGTCTTGGGGGATCAAATCGTCGAGCGTTTGCAGCGAGGATTGCCCTTGAGCCGGTGCGGTTTCTGTCTCGCCTTCATTCCCATCATTCGTAACGGGAGCGTTCGTTTCGCCGGGTGAGGTTTGGACATCGCGATCCAACCCATCTTGAGCAATCGACATTGCTCCGGACGCGGTGATCGGGCCAGCGGCTAAGGCACCGGATGCAGTCAGCCCAGCCACAAGGGCCAGATTGAGCTTTAGAAATCGCAAAAAAGTACTCAGCTCGCTGGGAATTTAACGGGTTGTCCGTCTTTACCCCTAGCACCATCGATTGTTCCAGCAGATTTGTCACGCCTTGCCGTGGCTGCGGCAATCAACTTGTTCTGCTCTTCATCGTCCATCCGTTGCCACCCTTCGCGGGTTAGTTTTTCAAGCGGACGATAGCGCACCTTATATTGCATACGGGGACTGCCATCGACCCAATAGCCAAGATATACATACGGCAACCCGTTTTCGGCAGCGCGCTGAATATGATCGAGGATGATGTAATTGCCCAATCCCACGCGATCGGTGTGATCGGGGTCATAGAACGAATAGATCATCGAAAGGCCATCACCCTGACGATCGGTTAGACACGCCCCCACCAACCGGCCGGGCTCTCCCGATTCCGTTGGTTCCCGGTATTCAACAAGCGAGCTTGTCACCGGCGTGTGTTCCACCATGTCGGCGTAATCCATCTCATCCATGGTGGACATACCACCATCGGGATGACGCACGCTGAGATATTTGGTGAGCAATTCAAATTGTTCATCGGTCGCCCACGGTCGACATTCCGTGGTGATCAAATCGCGATTGCGTTTGATCTCACGCTTTTGCGTGTTCGAAGGTCTGAATTCATTGGCGACAACGCGCACGGATACGCATGCCTGACAATCCAGACAGCTTGGCCGATACGCGACCGTCTGGCTGCGACGAAAACCAATGCGGCCCAACGCTTCGTTCAATTGATCCGCGTGATCGCCTTTAAGTTCAGTGAAAACCTTACGCTCGCTACGCCCAGGCAAATAGGGGCACGGCGCGGGGCTCGTCACAAAGAAACGGGGAAAGCGGATCGGGGCCGTCACGGTTCTGGCTTTGTCCTATCGGAATGCGCCCCCCACCATGCAAAGAAACGCGGATGGGGAATCGACGATGCGTTTGTTAAGACATTCTTATGCCCATTCGCCCCCTGCGGTAAAAGACCCTTAACCACAAAACAGGGTGAATAATGGGTTACTTTGCACAAAATCTACCGTTGACTTGATCCGGATTGGACGATTGCTTTGCGTTCGCAAAGCGAGGCGTTGCGTTGTGGGACAGCCTATTCGCAAGCTTTAACGCGCCCACACAGAACGACGATTTGATCGCAAGTTTAAGCGAATCGGCCAGCCCGCCAACCGTGGATCAATTCAACTCAACGACCTGCACCGCGTAATTGGCATCGCGCAAAGCGGTGACCAATCGTTCGACCTGTTCCGCGTCGCGCGCTTCGCATTCAATGTCGGTGATGAGGCCTTTGGCCGGAAGAGTTGTGAAGATGCGTTGGTGATAAATCTCGATGATGTTCACATTGTGCGCATCAAACAATCGCATAACCTTGAACAAAGCGCCCGGACGATCCTGAAGCGTGACGCGCAAGCGCGCCAAACGCCCCTGCCGTGCGAGATCGCGCAACAAGACATTGGCCAACAACCGCGTATCAATATTGCCACCACACAGGACAAGGCCGATGGATTTGCCCTTAAATCGTTCTGGATTGTCGAGCACCGCAGCAAGTCCAGCGGCTCCTGCCCCTTCGACAACGGTTTTCTCAATCTGAAGCAGCAGGGCGACCGCTTTTTCCAAAACGGGTTCGCCCACCAAAAGGATATCGTTGACCTTTTCGGCGATCACTTGGCTGGTGAAATCGCCGGGCTTTTTCACGGCGATTCCTTCGGCCAGCGTGTCGCCGCCGCAATCGCGATCTTCGCCTTTGAATTTCGAGAACATGCTTGGGAAAAGGCCAGCTTGAACGCCGACCACTTCGGTGTCGGGATTCAATGCATTGGCCACGGTGGCCATGCCGGAAATCAATCCGCCCCCGCCAATCGGCGTGACGATGCAATCAAAATCAGATTTTTCTGCAAACATCTCAAGCGCAACGGTCCCTTGCCCCGCCGCGATTTTTGGATCGTCAAACGGGTGCACAAAGGTCAATCCGCGTTCTTTTTCCAATTCACGCGCATGGGCGTGCGCTTCGTCAAAGGTTTCCCCTTCGAGGACAACGTTGCCGCCGACGCTTTCGGTTTGCATCACTTTAACGGTAGGCGTTGTCTTTGGCATCACGATAGTCACCGGCACACCCAATCGGGTGCCGTGATACGATAGGCCTTGGCTGTGATTGCCCGCCGACGCAGCGATAACGCCGCGCCCCTTTTGCTCTTCGGTCAATTGCAGCAAAGCGTTGAGCGCGCCGCGCTCTTTATACGCGGCGGTGAATTGAAGGTTTTCGAATTTCAACCAAATGTCCGCCCCGGTAATCTGAGACAGTGTAATCGAATGCATCAAAGGTGTCTTGACCACCGCGCCATCAATCCGAGCAGCGGCGGCGCGCACGTCTTCGATTGTCAGATCGGCCGGCCCGGGGGCGGCGTCGAGATTTGTGGTTGATGCATTCATAGTGATCGCGCCTCTAATCCTTCATTACCGTAAGGGCAATTCAGAAGATTTGGCAATCGCGGCATTACCGATTAATCGACGCGGTTATGAACGAAACAAAATCAATCGCTTTCATTGGCCTTGGCGTCATGGGCGGGCCAATGGCCGGACACCTCGCTCGCGCTGGGCACCGCGTTACCGCCTATAACAGATCAACCAAACGCGCTCAGGATTGGGCGCAAGCTTGGGCAAAAGATGGTCTGAAACTTGATTTCGCAGATTCGCCAAAGGATGCGGCAAGCGGGGCGGAAATCGTAATGATTTGCGTGGGCAATGACGCCGATTTGGCCGCCGTCACGACGGGCGAGAACGGCGTTCTGAAATCTTTGGCAAACGGCGCCTTGTTGGTCGATCACACGACCACCTCTGCGGATATGGCGCGACAATTGGCCGAAGTGTGTTCGAGCAAATCCATCGATTTTGTCGATGCCCCGGTTAGCGGCGGCCAAGCGGGCGCAGAAAACGGACAGCTTGCCATTATGTGCGGCGGTGATGAGGCCGCGATGAACCGGGCCGAGCCCGTCATGCAGGCGTATGCCAAATCCATTGTTCATGTCGGGCCAAGCGGCGCGGGTCAGACCGCAAAGATGGCGAACCAAATGTGCATCGCGGGTGTTTTGGGCGGGTTATCCGAAGCGGTCCGGCTGGCGCAGGGCGCGGGATTGGATCTTGAAAAAACCTATCAGGCGATTTCCGGCGGCGCGGCGCAAAGTTGGCAGATGGACAATCGCTGGGCCACGATGACGGCGGACACATTCGATTTCGGCTTTGCGATCGATTGGATGCGCAAAGATTTAGGCTATGCCCTTGATGAAGCGAAACGGCTGGGCCTGTCGTCGCCGATCACGGCCATGGTCGATCAATTCTATGCCGATGTTCAGGCACAAGGCGGTAGCCGCCATGACACCAGCGCCCTTATCACTCGGCTGGCTAAGGCTTCCGAAACCCCACCTTCATCGTAAACCAATTCTTGATAGTGAGACCTCCAATGATCCGCAATCTTTTCGCGACACCTCGATCGCTTTCTATGGCCGCCCCGATGGCGATGGGCCTGATGATGGGCGCGACGTTGATGGCAACACCGGCGATGGCCGACACATTGATCTACAATGTGGATGGTGTGACCATTGATGAGGCGGGTGATGTAAAGCGTTTTACCGCAATTGTGTTCGATGATGACGGACGGATCACTCACACATTGGAACGGGGCGAGGAACGTCCCGATGATGTTGAGTTTGCATTGGACGGCGAAGGGCAAGTCATGTTGCCCGGCATGATCGATGCCCATGTGCATGTGATGGATATGGGCTTTGCCGCGCTGACGCTGGATCTGTCCGACACCAACAACCTCGACGAAGCTTTGGCCAAAATCGCTGCGTTTGCTGAGGAAAATCAAGGCCGCCCTTGGATTTTGGGTCGGGGATGGAATCAGGAGAAATGGGGCCTTGGCCGTTTCCCCACGGCGGCGGAACTTGATGCGATCGTACCAGACAGGCCGGTCTGGCTCGAACGCGCGGACAACCACGCGAATTGGGCCAACAGCACGGCAATGGAGAAAGCCGGCGTCACCGCCGAAACGCGAGATCCTGACGGTGGCAGGATCATTCGCGACGCTGCAGGCAATCCAACCGGCATTTTCATAGACAACGCGATCTCCATCGTCGGGGACAGCGTACCCGCACCGCGCCCTCAGGATCGCGACGCCGCCTTCGCGATGGCGCAACAACGCTTGCTCGCCAATGGTATTACCGCCGTGGCGGACATGGGCACACCGATGGTGGATTGGAACACGTTCCGCCGTTCCGCCGATCTTGGTCAATTGCGCATCCGCATCATGGCATACGCGGACAGTGTAGAAACGATGGAGCTCATCGGTGGCCCCGGCCCCACCCCATGGCTGTATGAAGATCGCCTGCGCCTTAATGGCATAAAGCTCTATCTCGACGGAGCCTTGGGATCGCGCGGCGCATCGCTCAAAGAACCGTATGAGGATGAGGCGAGCAGCACCGGCCTCCCCCTCACCACGCCGGCGCAATTGCGCAATCGGATGAGCCGCGCAGCTATGGACAATTTCCAGACCGCCGTTCACGCGATCGGGGATGCTGCCAATTCCGATCTGTTGATGGCCATTGCCGAATTGTCGCAAAGCTACACCGGTGATCGCCGTTGGCGGATTGAGCACGCCCAGATTGTCGATGTGGCCGATCTTGATCGGTTTGGAGATTTCGGCGTGATCGCTTCAATGCAGCCGCTGCATCAAACATCGGATCGAACCATGGCAGAGGCGCGATTGGGCGAAGACCGTTTAGGTGGGGCCTATGCATGGCGCAGCATTTTGGAAGTGGGCGGCCGATTGGCGTTCGGGTCGGATGCCCCGGTTGAGCCCGCCGATGCCTTTGCTGGCATGGCTGTCGCGATCTCTCGAACCGATGCGGATGGACAACCGTTTGGCGGATGGCGCGTTCAAGAGTCCATCGGCAGAGAGCAAGCCCTAGCCGCGTTTACATCGGATGCCGCCTTTGCGGGATTTGCCGATGGTCGTTTTGGCCGATTGATACCGGGCGAACGGGCCGATTTCCTGTTTGTGGACCGTGACCCGCTGCTGTCTTCACCACAAGACATCCGCAACACACAAGTTCGCGAAGTGTGGGTCGGCGGGGTTCGTGTCCTCAATCAGTAAGGCGCAATGGACCGCGCACATGGCCGGTCATGATGCTTAACAGATACAAGCAACCCACTACGTAGTGTTCCGTAGGTGGTTGATTTACTGCGCTATTTTCATATTTTGGTCACCGATAAAAACCAAAGAGACGCATGAGGGTGCAATGGGAATGGCTTCACCGCTTAACCCGCTGCTCCCTTGCCTGTCGTCTCCCATGGATCGGCTTGTCCAATCGGCGTTGATGCGTGACCTTCGCGTTGATCCGATGCCTATGACAATCGATCTTGTGCGATGGCGGGGGTGTAGCTCGATAGTTTGAACTGTTCTGACGGCAACTCCAGGCACAGTTTTTATCGGAAGTTGATGTTGTCAAACTCATTCTGCTCACGCGGTTTTACCGCGAGTTTAGTCGCAGAAACTCACTAGGAGAAACTTTGATGAAGATCCGTAACATCGCTCTGGCAACGGCGGCGCTTTCCCTTGCTGCTTCGCCAGCAATCGCAGAGGCTGCGTTTGACCGCTCGGTCGAGCAGGTCGAAGGGCAGAGCAAGGTTGGTGGTGCATCGACGCTTCTGATCGCGATTCTTGGCGCAGCCGCCGTTGTTGGTGGCATCATCGCCGCAACCAGCGACGACGATTCTGTTAGCCCATAACGACCAAAATCCTCTGCAGATAGGTCACGAAAGAGGCTCCGATTTCGGGGCCTCTTTTTTGTGTGCACCCGACTTTTCTATTCCGTGGGCTGTGCGGTTTTTTGATCGCCGTCGGCATCGGGATCTGATGCGCCCTCTGCTGCGTCTTCACCCTTTCTGGAACGCGCCATGGTCCGTTCTTGCAATCGCATGAGCAACAACGACCCTTCAAACAACAACAGCAACGGGATCGCCAAGATCACCTGACTTCCCGGATCCGGCGGTGTCACAATCGCGCCAAGCGCAACGATCCCAACAATCACGTAACGCCGCGCCCCGGCCAATTGTGCGCGGCTGACAATCCCTGCGCGATGCAACAACATCAACAAAACCGGCAGCAGGAAAGTCATCCCAAATGCGAGGATGAATTGCATCACCAAGCTAAGATATTCGCCGGCCGCAGGAAGCGCCTGCACCTCCAACCCTCCGGCATCGCCGCCAAAGCCAAGGAACCATCGAAATGCGGTTGGCATAACAATGTAATAGGCCAAGGACGCGCCGCCGATGAACAAAATTGGGGTCGCGATTAGGAAAGGCAAAAACGCCTTCTTTTCCTGCGCGTACAACCCCGGCGCGACAAACGCCCAAAGTTGATTGGCGATGATCGGAAAGCTAATCATGAACCCGCCAAACAACGCCACGCGCAATTCGACGAAGAAAATCTCTGGCAATTTGGTGAAGATCAGTTGCCCCTCGCCTTCGGGGAATGCGTCTTTCAACGGCTGCACCAGAAAGCCAAGAATCGGGTCCGCGAAGTAAAAACAAATTCCGAAACCGATCATCAACGCGATAACAGAACGCACCAAACGCGCCCTCAACTCAATCAAATGATCGAGCAACGGTGCGCGTGTTTCGTCAATATCGTCCACTTCAAACGCCATTGTCGCCTATTCCCCCGATTTCGGGGTTGGCGTGGTGGTCGAACCGGAGGTCGGCAAAGGCTCCGCCTTATCAACGACATCCTGAACCGACGCCGCAGCACCATCGTCGATCTTTGGCGGTGGCCCGGTCATGATGGGTTCGCCTGCGTCGGCCTCACTTGATGCGGCGGATCGTTTCATGATCGCCTCATTCTGCGCCTTCCACTTGGCTTCCATATCCTCCAACTCAGCCTCGCGAACCATCGCGTCAACGCCTGTCCGGAAATGAGAAGAGACCTTGCGGACTTTGCCAATCCATCGGCCCGCCGTGCGCATCGCAAGCGGCATGTCTTTTGGCCCGATCACGAGCACCGCGACGACAACGATTACGAACAGTTCAAGAGCGCCGATATCAAACATGATGTGGCTTGCGGTCTGCTTTCAAATGGGCCTTCGACAGGCCTTCACCCGGTGCGCAATCGCGCAACGCGGCGGGATTGGAACAAGGGAAATTAGCCGGGAGTATCGTTTGTTTCGCTGGCTTTCGTTTCAGAGGCAGTTGCGTCCTTAGCCGGGGATTCGATCTGTGCCTTTGGTTTTGACTCCGCGCCTTCTTCCTCGGTCATGCCCTTTTTAAAGCTTGAGATCCCTTTGCCGAAATCGCCCATCATTTCTGAGATGCGCCCGCGCCCAAATAGGACGAGCACAACCAAGGCCACGATGAGGATTTGCCAGATACCGATACCGCCCATGCGAATTCTCTCTTAATTGTCCCAGATGGGAATTGCTGTCGCCAATATAGGGACGAACGCCGCCCGATACCAGCGCGACCTTGATTACCTTGCTTCGCCGTCGTGATCGTCGGATTCGGCGTGCAAGCCTGCAACGGCATCCGCGCCCGATTCTCCCGATCCATCGTCGGATATTTCATCCGATTCTTGCTCAGAGTCCTGTTCCGATCCTTGATCGACTTTGGCGGCTTCATCAGCCGCTCCCATCGCTTCTTCAAATGCATCATCGACTGGGTCCAACAATCCCGACGCGCGCAGTTCGTCCATGCCTGGCAAATCGCGCCGCGACACCAAGCCAAAATGATCAAGAAACTCCGGCGTGGTCGCATAAATAACCGGCCTACCGGGGACATCTCGGCGACCGGCGAGCTTGATCCACCCGGCCTCCATCAAAACATCCAAGGTCCCGCCGCTGGTTTGAACACCACGGATCGATTCGATCTCCGCACGGCTCACGGGCTCATGATACGCAACAATGGCGAGCACTTCGGTGGCCGCGCGGCTAAGCCGACGAACCTGCTCCTTTTCCCGCCGCAACAAATGCGCAAGGTCCGGCGCGGTCTCAAAATGCCATCTCTTGCCGCGTTCGACCAAATGCACGCCGCGCGATTGGTATTGTTCCGTCAATGATTTCAACCGCTCGCGAACATTCTGCTTATCCAAACCACCCAAGTGATCGGCCAACGCGTCCACCGTCATTGGTTCTTCTGAGGCGAACAACGTCGCCTCCAACGCCCGCTCGATCGCGTCGGGTACAGTGTTCTCAGTTTCGGTCGCTTCGGTGCGTTCTTCGCTCATGCGGACGCCCCTTCTTTCAAACGGCGAATACGCAGCGGTTCAAAGGCCCCTTCCTGTGCGATTTCTGCCCGACCCAATCGCGCCAACTCCAACGCCGCAACAAAACTCGACGCAAGCGCCGATTTGCGCAGCGCAGGTTCCGCATGGCGCGGCAGAAAATCGCGAATTTCCATCCATTCCAACGTGACCCCCAACATGGCCGACACACGATCCAGCGCGCTGTCCAGTGTCATAACCGGCCGATCCGAGACGTGATAAATACGCGGTGCAGTGCGTGCTTTGACCTGCCCATACGCCTGAATCAGAGAGAATGCGTCGCTCTTCCACATAGTCTTGCGGTCGGTGCGCAGGCCTTCAGGAGCGCCTCTTACAAATATGTCGCGTCCGATCCTGTCGCGCGCCATCAATCGCGCCGCCGCTTCGCGCATGGCACCCAGCCGTTGCAGCCGCAATTGCAGCCTTAACGCCAATTCTTCTGGGCTTGGATCTTCTTGCTCATCCTTGGGCAGCAAAAGAGCGGATTTCAGATAGGCCAGCCACGCCGCCATAACCAAATAATCGGCCGCCAATTCCAACCGCAGGTCCTGCGCCCGTTCAATATACTCAAGATAC
The DNA here is from genome assembly GCF_900149685.1 of Erythrobacter sp. Alg231-14. NCBI lineage: Bacteria > Pseudomonadati > Pseudomonadota > Alphaproteobacteria > Sphingomonadales > Erythrobacteraceae > Erythrobacter > Erythrobacter sp. Alg231-14. The sequence continues at coordinate 233,762 of NZ_LT702999.1, forward strand.
TGATCAACCAAAGAAAGGATCGAGATTGCCCGTAAATCAACCTTTTGACGGCGCGATAGGTCCAGCAAAAGATCGAGTGGCCCTTCCCAACCATCCAGTTCGAGATAGAGCGCATCATCGCCAGATTTCGCACCCTGACGCGGTACGTCGTCCGGAGGCCAATTCTCGGGCATGTTCGCATTGGGCTCACTTTTACCCATTGCTCCGCCTGTCAGCATGAAACCATCTTGTTTGGTCTGGGTCATCCTGCGGCCTCACCCATTGCTGTCGCGAGCAAGGCATCCCGCTTGGCCAACAATTCGTCACGCTCTTGCGGAATAGTGTCGGCGATGCGCGTGGCCGATAGGGCGCGATCCAGTCGTTCTTTCGTCAGTTCGCCCATCGTGGGCAAAACGTCGCATATGCTGACCATATGGTCCATTTTTGCCCAACAATTTAGAATGATATCACAACCAGCGGCATGGGCCCGCGCAGAGCGCTCAGGGATCGTCCCGTCCAACGCCTCCATATCGATATCGTCGGTCAACAATAGACCATCGAACCCGATCGCGCCGCGGATCACATCGCGGATGATCGTTTCAGACAAGGTGGCAGGGTGATCGGCATCCCATACGGGAAACTTGAGGTGCCCCGTCATCCCGATCAAAACCGAACTGAGGGACCGGAACGGCGCAATGTCATGTTCCAGCTCTTCTGCGGACGCATGGACGGTGGGCATTTCTTTGTGCGTATCGACCATGCTGCGCCCGTGCCCTGGCATGTGTTTTACGCATCCGGTGACACCGCCCGCTGTCAATCCATCCAAGATTGCGCGACCAATGGCAGCCACTTGCATCGGATTGCTGCCCAAAGAACGATCGCCGATCACGTCGTGTGCGCCCGGCTGCCTCACATCAAGCGGTGGGTGATAATCCACCGTGATGCCCATCGCCGATAATTCCAGCGCCATGGCCTTTGCGCTGGCGCGGGCCGCTTCGATTGCGCTGGCCGGGGCAAGATCAAACAGTCTGTCGAACGCTTCGCCAGCGGGATACGCAGCCCAATTCGGAGGGCGCAACCGAGCGACGCGGCCGCCTTCTTGATCGATGGAAATAAGCAACCGATCGCGGCCATGAAGATCGCGCAAATCGTCGGTCAATGCGCGCAATTGAACAGGGTCCACACAATTGCGCCCAAACAGGATATACCCTGCCGGGTCCGCCTCTTTGAAGAAGGCGCGCTCATCGGCTGTGAGTGTTGGGCCGGAGCATCCGAAAATTGCCGGAATCATAAGCGAATCCTCGCAGCGCCGACGCGTTCAAGCAAGCGCGCTAACCATCCATCGCGGGTTTTTTCGCCAGAAATGAGCGGGAATCGACGCGAAGGGGCGATTTTGGTCCGAAAACCGATCAATCGCCCTCGTTTCGCAGTTCAATGCTTACGGCTTGACTTGGCAGTCCAACCCATCCGCTTTCAACGCGGCGCACAATTGATCGGCCGCGGCGCGATCGCTGGCGACCGCCTGAAGGCGATAGACCGTACCGATATCCACGGTGCCCTCTTCGATGCGATAGCGCGCACCCGAAAGCGCGTCGGTGCGACGGCTCAGATCATTCCACCCTTGTTCGGCGCGTGCGCGCGAACTGTAGGCTGCAAGTTGAACGCCAACGCCGCTCGTGCTTGTCGTTGCTGAGGAGGAGCCGCCGCCAGCACCGGATCCGTTGCCACTGTTACCAGCAGCATCAACGCCTGTTCCTTGGGCGCTCGAACCATCGGTGTTCAACACACCTTCTGGCGTGCCACCGCCGCCAACGACAGGTGCGACATTGCCTGTGCCCTCAAATTCTTTGCCACCGGGATCATCCGGGCGCACTTTTGTGGGTCCATCGGGCGCTTCGATCAAACTGCCATCGGCAATTTGTTGATCGCCGCTTGGACGGTTTGAAAAGTGCCAGATCGCACCGATGATCGCGAACAGCAAAAGCGCGAGGATCAGGAAAAGCGCGATGAGCCGTACGGTGTCCACACCGCCCGATCCTTCGTCTTCTTCATCCGCTTCGAGCCATGGCAAGCTGTCGTCTTCCGACAGATCCAATTCACCTTCATCCGTTTCACCGGATTCAATGTCTTCGTATTCGGCTTCAATAATCACCGATCCGCACCCTCTTACATTCTATCGACAGCTTCCACGCCCAACACGCGAAGCCCGTTACGAAGAACTTGCCCTATTGCAGCGGCAAGGAAAAGCCGACCTGAGGATAAACCCTGATCCTGTTTCAAGATGAAGCGCTTTTCTGTGTCAGTGTTACCCAAACTGTAGAAAGCGTTAAGGTCTGTCGCGAGGTCATACAGGTAGAATGCGATCCGGTGGGGTTCACGCGCCTTCGCAGCCGCTTCGACTTCGCGTGGGAATTGAGCTGCCCGCCGAATCAGGGTGATTTCTTCATCCCCAAGCTGTGCGATGTGATCCGCCGACGGGGAAACACCCTCATCGTCCGCAGCTTTGCGAATCGTCGATTGAATGCGGGCATGGGCGTATTGAACATACCAAACGGGGTTGTCTTTTGACGCCTCCACCACTTTGGCAAAATCAAACTCCATTTGCGCTTCGGGCTTGCGGGTCAGCATCGTGAAACGAATGATGTTCTTCGCTACATCGCTGCCCAATTCTTCGACCATGTCGGAAATGGTGATGAAATTGCCCGACCGTTTGGACATTTTAACCGGTTCACCGGCGCGCATCAATTGAACCATCTGGACCAATTTTACGTCAAACGGGGTGGGTTTACCCTTCCCTTCTGAAAGGGCCGCAACGGCCGCCTTGATCCGTTTCACGGTGCCTGCGTGATCCGCACCCCAAATATCAATCAGCTCATCGGCGCTTTCGGCCTTTTGCATGTGATAGGCCAAATCGGCACCGAAATACGTCCATGCCCCGTTTGATTTCTTGATCGGGCGATCTTGATCGTCGCCAAATTTGGTCGACCGGAACAAGGGTAGCTCAACCGGCTCCCAATCCTCTGGTGGGGCTTTGCCTTTGGGCGCCTCGAGAACGCCGTCATAAACAAAATCATGCTCCCGCAGCCACGTTTCGGCGGCGTCGGGTTTCTTGGCCTTATGCAGATCGGCTTCGGATGAAAAAGTGTCATGATGGATACCGAGCAGCGCGAGATCGGACTTGATCAGGTCCATCATCCGCGCAACGGCTTCCGCCCGGAAAACCGGCAACCATTCCTCTTCCGGCGCATCCTTGTGCGCATCGCCCAAGGTTTTCGCCAAGGCTTCTCCGACGGGAATAAGATAGTCGCCAGGATACAGCCCTTCTGGGATGTCACCGATCGCGTCGCCCAACGCTTCGCGGTACCGCAAATGCGCAGAACGGGCGAGCACGTCGACCTGACCGCCGGCATCGTTGATGTAATATTCGCGGGTTACCGTGTGTCCGGCCAATTCGAGCAAGCTCGACAAAGCGTCCCCGACCACTGCGCCCCGGCAATGGCCCATATGCATTGGCCCGGTCGGATTGGCAGAGACATATTCCACATTCACCGATGTTCCCGCCCCCATGGTGGAACGGCCATAATCATCACCTAGCTCAGTGATTGCGCGCAATTCATCCAACCAGGCGCCCGATTCCAAACGCAGATTGATAAAGCCCGGTCCGGCAATCTCGGCGCTTACCACGCCTGCTTCGGCCTCCAGCTTGGCGGCGATTTGTTCGGCCAAAGCGCGCGGGTTCGTTTTCGCCTGTTTGGCCAACACCATTGCGGCATTGGTGGCCAGATCGCCATGCGAGGGATCGCGCGGCGGCTCCAGCGTTACGTTCTTGAACGATGCATCGGATGGCAAAACGCCATCCGCAACCAAGCCGTTTAAAACAGCGTCAACAGTGCCCGAATAGGCAGAATACAGAGTTTTCATATCAGTCATCTCACGAGCGCGCCTAGCGCAATCAGAGGAATGGAAAAAGCCAATAGATCATCGCGACACTCACGCCGGGGGCATCATGACACCCGGATGAGCGCCCATTGCAATGCGCCCAATAGGCGTAGGTACAAAAGGATCGCGCCCCTGTCGGAGCGTTCACATCAACGCGTGGCGTTGTAGGCCAATTGCTCTTCGGTTAGTTGGAAACCAACCAGCATTTCGAACCGAGTACGGGCGATCGCGGCGCGCACTTCGGGGTTGGCAAGCGGGTCAAGCGCCGCCTCTGGATCGCCGGCCCGTCGTCGTCGGGTGATCCGTTCGCGAATATCTTCGGGTAGCGACGCTGCAGAACGGTTCACAAACGAACCCGCCTTACCGCTAGCTTCCGCGCGTTCTTGCCCGTCGGCAAAGGTCAACGTCACTTCGCCCAGTCGTTTTGTCACAACTGCGCTTCCGCCTTGAAGCACGGTGACGAAATACGGCAATGTAACCGTACGCGCACCGCGCACATCGGTGCGCCGGGCGCGCACATCAAATGTGGCTTCGGAATAGACGCGGTCGGTCGTGTCATCACATGTCGACCGCAGATTGGTCATCGACGCAGAGATATCCAGATCGCCCGATGTTGCGGTGCCGCCCGCGCGGAACGTCGTAACGTCGCCGGTGTAATTCGGAATGCCAACCGCAGGGCACGACGTCAAAACCGACGTAATGCCGACGCCTTGATCGACGACCAACGCACCTTCTTGCGAACAGGCCCCCAATGTGGCGACCATGGCAAGAACCGGAGCAAGCACCGGAAATTTTGATCCGTGCAAAGCGGGCAGGCGAAGCGTCATTGAAATTTACCCTCGAATATATCGTCCAACCGGCGATCATTCTCGCCAGACACGATCTCGCCCTAGCGAGACACAGAGCAAAGCGCTAGAGGGGGACGTATGAACGCACCCTTTCAAGAATCCTCTTCGCCCTCTTCGTCCGATAATGAACCGCTCAACTTGTTGATTGCTGCGCCACGCGGATTTTGCGCCGGCGTGGATAGGGCCATTGAGATCGTCGAAAAATCGCTCGAGCGGTTTGGCGCGCCGGTCTATGTTCGCCACGAAATCGTCCACAACAAATATGTTGTCGAAGGACTAAAGGCGAAGGGTGCGATTTTCGTCAAAGAGTTGCACGAGGTTCCCGGTGATGCGCCGGTCGTGTTTAGCGCGCATGGCGTTCCCAAAGCGGTCCCCGCAGAGGCAGAGCGGCGCAACATGATCTATCTCGATGCGACCTGCCCGCTGGTGTCCAAAGTTCATCGCCAAGCGGAACGTCAATTGGAAAAAGGGCGTCACATCATTTTCATCGGCCACGAAGGTCATCCCGAAGTTATCGGCACAATGGGTCAGGTCGAACCGGGCGAAATGACATTGGTTGAAACAATCGAAGACGTCGACACTTTGCCGTTTGCCCCTGATGAACCGCTTGCCTATCTCACTCAGACGACATTGTCGGTGGATGATACACGCGAAGTGATTCAAGCGCTTGAACGGCGGTATCCGGACATTAGCGGGCCCAAAGCAGAAGATATCTGTTACGCCACATCCAACCGCCAAGCCGCGGTGAAGGAATTGGCGCACGATTGCGACTTGGTGCTTGTCGTGGGTGCCCCCAACAGTTCAAATTCGTTGCGCCTCGTCGAAGTGGCTGAACGGTTGGGTACGCCGGGCAAGTTGATCCAACGCGCCGATGAAATTGATCCAGCGTGGCTCGACGGGGTTGGAACGATCGGCCTTACCGCAGGCGCTTCCGCACCCGAAGTTCTGGTGCGCGAAGTGGTTGATGCGTTGGCCGCCTTGCGACCAGTCCACGAAAAAACAATCACCGCAGCCGAAGAAAAAATGGTCTTTAAGCTGCCGCGTCAATTGACCGAATAAACTCGGCGGGCGTTGCGATATGGCGGTTTACACACATCTTGGCGCGGAAAAGCTTGCTGAGTTGATAGGGCATTTTGATGTCGGGGATCTGGTGTCGGCTAAGGGTATTGCCGAAGGGGTGTCGAACTCCAATTGGTTGATCGAGACAACCGGCCCTTCGACCGCCAGCGATGGCGAAGGTGGCCGCTACATTCTTACCATGTATGAACGTCGGATTGAATTGGCCGACCTGCCGTATTTCCTCGGCTTGCTTGATCATTTGTCGGCGAAACAATGCCCGGTACCGCGGACGATCCATGATCGTGATGGCAACGCATTTCGCATGCTGGACGGTAAAGCCATTGCTCTCATTGAGTTTTTGCCCGGAGTGTCACCCAACACAGCGACGCCTGAACAAGCATACGCCGTGGGCGAGACGTTAGCACGGTTGCACGCGGCGAGCGCGGATTTCCCGTTGAACCGTGAGAATACGATGGATTTCGCCAGCAATTTGGCGGTTCTGGAAACGTGCGGCAGCGATGGCCTTGCCTCGATCAATCCGTTGCTGCCCGCGATGATTGAACCGGCACGACAGGCTGCCGCCCTCAATCTGAACGAATTGCCCAGCACACAAATTCACGCCGACCTTTTCCCGGACAATGTCCTAATGCTGGGCGATCAAGTCACTGGGTTGATCGATTTTTACTTCGCATGCACCGGCGCGATGGCTCTGGATATCGCGGTGACGCACGCGGCGTGGGGCTTTGATACGGCCACCAACGCCTTCAATCCCGAATGCGGGTCGGCGGTTTTGCGCGGTTATGAAAGCGTTCGGCCCATTGGCGATGATGAACGGGCTTTGCTGCCCGAGATCGCCAAGGGCGCGACCTTGCGGTTCGTGGCCAGCCGTGCGGAAGATTGGCTCGACACCCCCGACGATGCCTTGGTCATGCGAAAAGATCCGATGCAATTCGTTTCGCGGTGGCGATTTTACGACGAACACGGCGCCGACGCCTTTGCCTGAACCGTGCGATTGGGCATAGATCGCCGAGTTGGGATCAAGAATATGAAAAACGTAGAGATTTTCACCGATGGTGCTTGCAAAGGCAATCCCGGCCCCGGCGGCTGGGGTGCGTTGCTACGCAAAGGCGATCATGAAAAGGAATTGTGTGGCGGAGAGGCAGACACCACCAACAATCGTATGGAGCTAAAGGCCGCGATTGAGGGTCTATCCGCGCTTACCGAACCGTGTGCGGTGGATCTGTATTCCGACAGCAAATATGTATTGGATGGCATGACCAAATGGGTCGAAGGATGGAAACGTCGCGGCTGGGTCAACGCCAGCAAAAAACCCGTCCGCAATTCCGATCTCTGGCACCAATTGATCGACGCTGCGGCGCGGCATCAAGTGACTTGGCATTGGGTCAAGGGGCATTCCGGGCATCCGGAAAATGAACGAGTCGATAAACTGGCCAGCGATGAAGCGGATCGGTTCGCAGCCGAAGGGTAGGCGGTCGAATTCCGGCGCAGGCCTCTCTCTTCCTACGAAAAACGGGCGCGCCGCCAAAGCGACACGCCCGTCGGATTCGTTCTCAAAGATCAGCGGTTAGCTGTTGTCTTCGGTCGGCGCATTTGGGCCGTTCTTCTGAATCGAAGCGATTGCGTTCTTCGCGCTATCCTTGCTGGAATAGCCTTGCGTGGAGAACATCACTTCGGAATTGTAGCTAAAGCGAACGCGGAATTCGCCGGCTTTGTCTTTGTAGATTTCAAATTTGTGAGCCATGTCTGCTCTCCCTCGTCGTGTTGAACTTGACTTGTATCTTACAGATAGCTCCGGGCGTGGCTACCCCGTGACGCGTGCTTTTCGATCGGAAAAACGGGCAGGCGCGTAATTAGATGTATCCACACCGCGTGTCAGCGTGTCGGGACCGTGTCCCAATAGGATCTGTGCCCCCACCCGCGCCGCGGCGGGCGCCGTCTGAATCCCAAAGCCGCCTTGTCCCGCGAACCAATCGAAACCCGGAACTATCGGGTCGGGCCCGTAAACAGGCAGACGGTCGGGTGCAAAACTCCTTAGCCCGGCCCAGCGACGCTCAACCGCGAGAATGCGCCAATTGGTGACGTTTTCAAAACGGTCGATGGCGCGCGCGACATCGATTTCTTCGGGCGCTGCATCGCATGGCACACTGGGGATCTCGTCATGCGGACTAAGCCACAAGCGGCCATTGTCAGATTTAAAATAGAACCCGCCTGAGACGTCCAAGACCAACGGCAAATCGTCGGGAGCAACCGGATCGACTCGCAATTGCGCCACGGTCCGGCGTTTTGGCTCGATTCCCAATGCTTGCGCCCCGGCCCACCGTGCAATGTCATCGGCCCACGCACCTGCCGCATTCACAACACGCGCCGCGCGATAGGTGGAACCATCGCGGCATGTAATCCGCCACCCGCCATCTTCGCGATCCAAACCGACCACCATCGCCCGGCACGATAGATCTACGCCCGCTTGCTTCCCTTTGGACAAGTAATGTTGGTGCAGCCCGGCAACATCGATATCCGCGCAGGCCGGTTCCCAGATCGCGTCGTTCCATTCCGGTTTTATCTGCGGGACCCGTGTCGCCAACGCGGACGCTTTCAATCGCTCTATCGTGACCCCGGTCCCAGCGAATTCATCTACAAAGCCATCCATCGCCGCTCGATCTTCTTCGCGCCCGATATACAGCGCGCCGCGTTGCCGCAAAAAGCCGTTATCGCGCAGGTAATTGCCCGATGCCAAGGTGAGCGGGACCACACCCGGCCCACCGTAACATTCTTCCCAGAACGCCGCGGATCGACCGGTCGAGTGATAGCCCGGCGTGTCCTCCCCTTCGAGAACAAGCACTTTTGCATAGGGCGCGAGTTCAGCCGCGAGGCTGGCCCCTGCCATCCCCGCACCGACAATCGCAAAATCGTAAAGCCCGTTCGCCATTATTCCCCAAAGGCCACCGATGGCGATAGTCGCGTCGGTTGTGATGCGGCATTCTTGGGAGCCACATCGTCAAGAAACGCTGCAATACCCTGCATCATACGATCGCGCACCGCATCGACCTCGCGCAGTATTTCATGATGCGCCTCTTCGCCAAACTCTAACAATCTGCCATTCGGCAATCGCGAAACCGCCCGGACATTGGCATCGTGGCTGACCAATTTATCCGATGATGTAGACACAATATACACCGGGGTTTGCACTGCCTCTATTGCACCCGGCTCTTCCAACCGTCGCCACGACGCATAGGCTCGCTCTACCCATCGCCAGCTCGCCGGGCCCATCACCAATTCGGGACGCTGGTTACGCCACCACAATTCATCGTCGTAACGGTCGCCATCATGCGTCAACAGGCTGGATCGGCTTGCAGGCACTTCGCCCGGCTTTTCGCTCCACTTCCACGCTTGTCGAGTGGGTTCACCCACCGCGTTCATCATTTTCGCCACCCCGTGCAGGAAAGCCATGGGCAACGGCGGGCCGCTCAACCCCAACATTGGCGCGCTCAGAAAAACAGCATCCGGCGCAAAACGTTTATCGACCAGTGCGCGCATTATCAGATGCCCGCCCATCGAATGCCCGGCCAAGACGTGCGGCCCCGGCGTCTCGTCGATCCATTGCTGCCAAAAGTGCGCTAGATCATCGACCCATGTTGTGAAATCGTCGATATGCCCGGTCACCGCATCTTTGCCCAAGCGCCCGGACCCGGCCTGACCGCGCCAATCCGACGCGGTCACACGCCATCCGTCGCGGTGCCATTCTTCTAAACTCTCGAGATACTTTTCATACGTATCTCCACGTCCCGGCATGAAAAGAATCGACCCGCGCAGGCCGGTCTCATCTGCATCATTGCTTGTGTCACCGGGCCAATCGATACGCCTTAGCGAATGACCATCGGCCGCGCTCCATGTGCTTTCCGCGGCGTGGGGCGGGATTGAACGCCGGTCGATACCCCCATTCCTGTTGGCATTGTGCGCCATTTCTTCGCTCAATTGGGCTTCCTTAAGGTTGGTGTCGGCCATCCTAACGAGACGCCTCCGATCTTGGTTACTATTTGGTAAGCACTCGCCTGTAGCACCGCCATCCAAGAAGGAAGCGCGAAGGAAATCCCCTTCGCAAATCTCTTTCGGGGGCCACATGCTGATGACCACTATTCAATACGGGCTGCTGATTGCCTTGGCAATTGCGCTGATTTTTGCCGCTGTTACCGATATCCAGCGGCGTCAAATCGACAATTGGTTGAACATATGCATTGCGCTTGGCGCACCGGCGTTTTGGTGGGCCAGCGGCCTATCGCTTTGGCCGGATATGGCGTGGCAGATTGGTTTCGCCGTGGTGATCACGTCGTTGCTGATGGGCATATTGGCGATCGGCTATAACACCGGCATTCTATTTATAGGCGGCGGCGATGCAAAGTTGCTGGCTGCTTTGTCGCTTTGGCTGATGCCAATGAATTATCTCAGCTTCCTCATTGTTATGGCGATGTTCGGCGGCCTTATGGCTGTCGGCTTTATCGCCCGTCGAATTGTGTTCAAACCCAAAACGCCCGGCAGGCTCCCCTATGGGGTCGCCATCGCGTTTGGCGCGCTTTGGGTGCTTTTTCCAAAACTTATTGCGGTTCCGACCTTTGCTTAGGGTCCGGCGTGAACCCGATCTTAACCAATTCGGACTTAATCGTTGCAACCATACCCGCCCGAAATTTCTTGGGGCCGACATTAGGGGGCTAATTAGCCATGGATAGGAAGAAACTGGTTCTGTTGCTTGGTGCGCTGGTCGTTGCGATTGGCAGCGCGTTCCTTGCGCGGAGCATGTTCGCAGGTGACGGTGCGCCAACAGCAGAGGCAGCCGTACCAGAGAAGCAAGGCCCTAAAGTGTTGGTCGCAAACCGCGCCCTTCCCGTGGGTACGATCATCACGGCCGATGCCATGGGCTATCAAGATTGGCCCGAAGAACTCGTCCAAGACGCGTACTTCATCGAAGGTGAAGCCGATATGAGCGGTCTGCTCGGTACGGTTGTGCGTTTCCCGGTCACCGCTGGTGAACCTGTGACTCAAGGGTCGCTGGTTAGCCCTGGCGATCGAGGCTTCCTCGCTGCGGCGCTTGGCGCTGGTATGCGGGCCGTCACGGTGCCTGTGTCAGCCAAAACCGGTGTTGCCGGCTTTGTCTTCCCGGGTGACCGCGTTGACATGGTCCTTACCCAAACGGTTGAGGGCGAAGGTCGTCCATTGAAAGCGGCAGAGACTGTTCTTCGCAATCTGCGCGTTCTCGCGACCGACCAAACAACCGAACAAGTTACCAATGAAGAAGGCAAAACTGTTGTCCGCGCATTCCGTACGGTCACTCTCGAAGTGACGCCGGAGATCGCTGAAAAGGTCGCGGTTGCCCAAACCATCGGTCAGCTCACCTTGGTGCTTCGTTCAATCGCCGACAACCAAGCCGAACTGGAACGCGCTATTGCCGCAGGTGATGTGCAGATTCCTGAGAACGCTTCGGCAGAAGAAGAAGAGCGCATCCTTCGCACGGCCATGGGCCAACCAGTGGATAGCGGCTCAACCTTCTCAACCGGTGGTGATGTGTCGCGTTTCCAACGTCGCAATGTGCCTTCACAAGACGACGGCAATCGTCGTCCGCAACGCACCGCACCGGCTCCGGGCGTCCCTGCCCAAGTCAACGGCGCGCCAGTGAACACGGGCCCTACGGTCCGCGTGAGCCGCGGCAAAGCCACCACCGAAGTTCCCGTTGGGGGTTCGGTGAGCACAGCGACCGCCCGCGGCGCTGGCCAGGTTAGCCAAACCGTGCCTGCCGCCGGTCTGACGGTTCGTTGAGGGAAATGATCATGTCAGCCGAAACACACAGCACGACGATCCCGATCAACACGGTCGGGACCCAATCTGGAAAATTCACGGGGGGGCAGAAAATGAAAGCCCAATTGAAAATGAAAACATTTGCAAAGGCATTGCTTGCCGGTGTCGTCGCGTTGCCCATGGTGGCCGCGCCGTCCGGTAGCGCAACCGCTCAGCAAGTCGTCAGCCCAAGCCAAGAGATCGTTTTGTCGATCGGTCGCGGTGAACTTGTGACCATTCCCGGTTCCATGACCGATGTGTTTGTTGCCAATGAAAACGTGGCAGACGTTCAAATCAAATCTCAGCGTCAGCTTTACGTGTTTGGTAAAGCCGGTGGCGAAACAACGATCTACGCCAGCAACGCACGCGGCGATGTGATCTTTTCCGCAAACATTCGCGTTGGTTCAAACATCGGCAGCATCGATCAGATGATGGCGCTCGCCATGCCGGACGCTCAAGTAAGCGTGGCAACGATGGGCACCAACACTGTGTTGTTGACCGGTACAGTTGCAGCCCCTGAAGACGCCGCCGAAGCCGAACGCCTTGTTCAAGCGTTTCTTGGCGCGGACGCAAACGTCATCAGCCGTCTTCGCACCGCGACCCCGCTTCAGGTTAACCTGCAAGTGAAATTCGCCGAAGTCAGCCGCAGCCTCGTTCGAACGATCAGCGGCAACCTCCAATCTGCCGATGGCACCAACGGTTTCCGTTTCGGGGCAGGTACCGGCCGTTCAATCGGCGGAACCGAATTCAATTTCGGCGGACCACTTGGTGCTGGTAACGGCGCGGCTCAAACTTCGTTTGTCCTCCCCGATGGCACACAGATTGTTGGCCCATCGGTAGACTCACAAGGGGGAACTTCGCTCGCAGGTCTTGGCCGATTGTTTGGTTTGAACCTGCTCGGCGCGCTCGACCTTTCGGAACGTCTTGGCCTTGTGACAACCTTGTCTCAGCCAAACCTGACTGCGCTTTCGGGCGAAACAGCGACCTTCTTGGCCGGCGGCGAATTTCCAATCCCGATTTCTCAGGGTCTGGGCAACGTGGCCATCGAATATCGCGATTTCGGTGTAAGCCTCGCTTACACACCAACGGTTCTGGCCAACGGCCGCATTTCAATGCGTGTCCGCCCAGAAGTCTCTGAGCTTTCGAGCCAGGGCGCCGTTACTCTCAACGGTTTTCAGGTACCGGCTCTGACGATCCGTCGCACAGAAACAACTGTGGAACTTGGCTCTGGTCAAAGCTTCATGATTGCCGGCCTGTTGTCCAACAACGCGCAAAACGCATTGGATAAAGCGCCCGGTCTTGGCGATGTGCCGATCTTGGGCAACCTATTCCGCAGTCGCGATTTCCGCCGTGGTGAAACGGAATTGGTCATCATCGTAACGCCATATTTGGTTCAGCCGGTGAACGCTGGTGAAATCAAATTGCCGACCGATGGCTATCACTCTGCCAATGAGTTTGAGCAACTGATCACCTATCAGGACAATTCCGGTGTCAGCGGTGAAAGCCGCCCGGGACCAACCGCCGCTGGTGATGAGGCCCCAAATCCCGACATCAGCAACGCTGATCCGGCCGCCATCGTTCCAAACGCGCCGCAAAACCCGCGTCGCGCCGATGATACACGCAATCGTGCCCGCGAACGTCAAGCTGACGCCGCGACGCCCGGTTTCAGCCTTTAATTTCAGCGAAAGGTTCAGATCATGAACAAGCCACGCAAAAGCAAATTGATGGGCGCAGTTGCCCTTTCGCTCGGCCTCGTTGCGGCGGGTTGCGCAGGAATGCCAACAAACACGTCGCTCTACAGCACCAAACAACCGGTCGTTGAACGCACCAACTTTACGATGGATGTGGACACGAACCGCTCAGGCCTCTCGATTTCAGAACAACAACGTTTGAACGGTTGGTTTGAAACGATGGACCTGTCTTACGGTGATCGTGTTAGCATCGAAGACCCCGGCAACAATCCGGCGGTTTCCAATGCCGTCAACGATCTGGCCGCGCGTTACGGCATCATTGTCAGCGCCGTTGCTCCGACAACGGTTGGCATGCTCGAACCGGGCAAAGCACGCGTTGTGATCACGCGGTCCAGCGCTTCTGTTCCTGGATGCCCTGATTGGTCGGCCAAATCCGATTCAAACTACTGGAACGCAACCAGCCCCGGCTATGGTTGTGCCGTGAACAGCAATCTGGCCGCTATGGTCGCCAATCCCGAAGACCTTCTCGAAGGTCAGAGCGGGACCGGTGAAACCGTTGTCGCGACCGGCACACGGGCCATTCAAACCTATCGCGAAACCGCACCGACCGGTGCAGGCGGACTTCAAAACGCAACTGGCGGAGGAAACTGATCCATGACTGCTCCTTGGAAATCGGGTCTCCCCGGCAATCGTGACGCCTTTGCCGCCTATATTTGTGACGATGCCGCACTCGACGTGCTGCGCCCAATCGTCATCGAAATGGGTTGGCAGCCGGAAAAGTGTAACAAGGGCGGCCTGCGCAATGCGGTCCAATCCTTGTCCGTCAGCGCAAGTCCGGCGATCCTTTTGGTCGACCTGTCCGAAAGCGGCGATCCGCTGAACGACATCAACGCTTTGGCGGAAGTCTGTGAACCGGGAACCGTCGTGATTGCGATTGGTCAGGTCAACGATGTTCGCCTCTATCGCGACCTTCTCGCCAGCGGCATCCACGATTACCTGCTGAAACCGCTGAATGCACAGGCCGTGCACGATGCATTGAACGGCGCTCTTGCAGTGTTCACATCACCCAAGGCCGGCGATGGTGAAGCGGTCAAACGCCACATCTCAACCGCGATTGTTGGAACACGCGGCGGTGTCGGCGCGTCCACTCTTGCAACGTCGCTATCTTGGTTGTTCAGCGAACATCACCAGGTGCCCACGGCATTGCTTGATCTCGACGTGCACTTCGGAACAGGCGCGCTCGCGCTTGACCTGGAGCCGGGTCGTGGCCTGACCGATGCGATCGACAATCCCAGCCGGATTGACGGTCTGTTCATCGAACGCGCAATGATCCGTGCGAACGACAATTTGTCGATCCTTTCGGCGGAAGCTCCGATTAGCCAACCGTTGATGACCGATGGGTCTGCGTTCGTACAATTGGAGGAAGAATTCCGCCAAGCGTTCGAAATGACCGTCATCGATCTGCCACGCAATATGCTGATCAACTTCCCGCATTTGCTCGCCGATGTGAACCTTGTCTTGCTGACTTGCGAACTGACGCTGGCTTCGGCGCGTGACACGATCCGCATTCTGTCTTGGCTGAAAACCAACGCGGCTCACGCGCATCCTATGATCGTCGCCAACAAAGTCCAACCGGGCGTGGCAGAGATCAGCAAGGCCGATTTCGAAGCCTCAATCGAACGCAAAGTCGATTTTGCCGTTCCGTATGACATCAAAGCCGCGTCAAACGCCGCCAAACTTGGCCAAGTGTTTATCGAAGCGAACAAGTCATCCAAGGCGACCGCCGGAATCAAGCAAATCGCCGAGCGTGTTTTAGGCGCCAGCGAGGAAGATCTCGCTGCCGTCAGCGAACAAAAGAAATCACTGCTTGGTGGATTCGATCTGAAAGGCCTCTTGGCCAAGAAGAAGAGCCCCGAAGCAGAGCCAGCCGAATAAGCTGGCATGATTGGCGCCCCCGCGAACGTGTTTCTCACGTTGTGCGGGCGGCTCCAATCCACACTTTTCAGCCATTGGCCAAGGCCAGAGGCACAAGAGACAGAGCAAAGCTAAGGGCAATCGCCTGGACCTTTGTCACTACAATCAACCAGTTGCGCCGATCGGGCACAACACAGGAATAGGCAAACGAGGCCGACATGGATTTCTTCGATACCCTGCTCATCACGGTGGTGATCTTTTCCGTGCTCGTTGCCGGCTATTTTCTGATTGCCGGATCTGGAACGGGCAAAGCACAAAAGCGGCGCCTTGAATCGCTGCGCTATCGCCATTCCGAAAGCACCGACGCCAAGGTTGAGTCTCAATTCAAGAAAGCCATCGCGGCCCGGAAACCAAAATCTCATCAGGTAGCCGGATCGGGATCGCGTCTCGAGGCGCTTGAAATGCGCCTCGACCGGACCGGCAAAGGCTGGGCCGTTTCGCAATATGTGTATGCATCTTTGGGCATCATCATCGCGGTTGCGGTGTTGGTTTTCTTACAAAGCGGCGCGCCGCTGCTATCGCTTGGCGTTGGCGCGGTTGCGGGCCTCGGTATACCGCATCTTGTGGTCGGATTTCTGATCGGAAAGCGGACCAACAATTTCAACGCAAAATTCCCTGATGCAATCGAACTTTTGGTGCGTGGTCTTCGGTCTGGTTTGCCAGTGACCGAGACATTGGGCGTGGTTTCGCAAGAAGTGGACGGCCCAGTTGGCATCGAGTTCAAAGGGATCACTGAACGGATCAAAATCGGTAAAACGATGGAAGATTCCCTCCAAGAAACGGCCGACCGTCTTGGCATTCCGGAATTCAACTTTTTCTGCATCACCTTGGCGATCCAACGTGAAACGGGCGGTAACTTGGCGGAAACTCTGTCGAACTTAGCCGACGTTTTGCGCAAGCGCTCTCAGATGAAGCTGAAGATTAAAGCGATGAGCTCTGAGTCGAAAGCTTCCGCTTACATCGTTGGTTCTTTGCCGTTCATCGTCTTTGGCCTGATCTATTGGATCAATCCCGAATATCTGGGCGGGTTCTTCTACGAAGATCGCTTGATCGTGGCTGGCCTTGGCGGGCTGTGCTGGATGAGCATCGGCGTCTTTATCATGGCCAAAATGGTCAGTTTTGAAATCTGATCCGGGGAAATTAGGAACATGCTAAACCAAACTCCCGGCCCCACGCTTCTTGGCTTTGATATCGTCCTTGTTGGGACGGTCTTGGCCGGTCTTGCTGCCTTTGCGGTGATCATGGCAATCTACGCCGCGGTCACGATCAAAGATCCGATGGCAAAACGCGTAAAATCGCTCAACGATCGCCGCGATGAATTGAAAGCTGGCATCGTTACCGGCGGCACCAAGAAACGCGCCAGCCTGGTGCGCAAATCCGACACGACCGACAAGGTTAAAGACAGCCTTGGCAAGTTGAACGTGCTCGAACAAAGCCAAATTCAGGCAGTTCAGCAAAAGCTTGCCCATGCGGGTTATCGCAACAAAGAACTGGCCGTAATCGTCATCGGCTTGCGCGCGATCATGCCGATCGTGCTTGGCGCCATTGGCTTCTTGATGATTTACGTCGTCGAATATTTCCCAGATTGGGGACCAATGACCCGCCTTGGCGCGGTGTCGGTGATGCTGATCGCTGGTTATAAAGGGCCCGAATTGTTCCTTTCGAACAAAGCATCAAAGCGGACGCTTGAAATCCAAAAAGGTCTGCCAGATGCCCTCGATCTGCTCGTGATCTGTGCCGAAGCCGGTTTGACCGTTGATGCAGCGTTCAACCGCGTGGCGAAAGAATTGGGCAGGGCCTACCCGGAATTGGGCGATGAATTCGCGTTGACCGCGATTGAGATGTCATTCCTATCAGAACGCAAAATGGCGTTTGATAACTTGGCCTATCGCGTCAACCTCGAAGCGGTGAAAGGCGTTGTGACCACCATGGTCCAAACCGAAAAATACGGTACGCCGCTCGCATCTGCTTTGCGCGTCTTGTCTGCAGAATTCCGTAATGAACGCATGATGCGCGCCGAAGAAAAAGCCGCACGTCTTCCAGCGATCATGACCATTCCGTTGATCCTGTTTATTCTTCCGGTGTTGTTCATCGTGATCCTTGGCCCTGCGGCCTGTTCGATCTCCGACGCTCTTATCGACCCAGTCGAATAAGCAAACACACCCAACACCAAACAAAGAGGGCCGGCCTGCCATAGCGCAGATCGGCCCTTTTGCTGTGCGCAATATCGCGAAGCCTATTATCCGGCGTCGCCCGCAATCGTGGCCGCCCTCACCCGCATCCGTTCAAGCATGTCGCGCAGTGAGGCTTCTTCGTCGGCGTCGAAACCTTCAAACAATTCTCGCTCGGTCGCTTTGGCAAGCGGCATGACTTCGCGGTGGATCTCTTCGCCCTCTGGCGTCAATTGAAGCAGATGGGACCGTCCATCCTTGTGGTTTTCGACCCGCATGATCAAACCGCGCTCTTCCAGCACTTTGCAAGCGCGGTTGACCGCGACCTTGTCCATCAAAGTCACCTCGGTCAGGTCACGCTGCGTCAGCCGTCCGGAGCGATCATTACCCCCGTCCTTCGCATTGCTACCAGCGTCCCCCAACACCGCCATTACCCGCCACTCCATTATTTTCAGGCCAAAGCGCGTGCGGTATCGCTGCGCAATCAGGCTGCTGACGGCGTTGGATGCGATGGACAATTGGTAGGGCAAAAAGCCGCTCAATTGATATTCGCCATCGCTGGCAGAATGTTCAGAACTGTGGTGAGCCGGGTCTGTCATGCAATTGGTTTCCCATGAAACCACAACCTATTGCAAGTCGTCACCAGCCCGACCGTTCAAAATGGTCCGCGATCATTCGTACTCGCGTTCGGACCACCACGGGTAAAAGTCCGGCATATCTTCGCTGACTTTGCCCGGGTAAACCGGATCGCGTTTCTCTAGGAAGCTGGCGATGCCTTCTTGGGCATCGGTTCCGCGCGAAAGGCGATAAATCGCACGGCTATCGATCTTGTGCGCTTCCATCGGGTGGTCTGCATTCATCATGCGCCACATCATTGCCCGTGTCATTGACACAGAAATTGCCGATGTGTTGTCAGCAATCTCACGCGCGATGCTTTGCGCGGCATGAAGCAAATCTTCGGGAGCATGGATGGTGCGCACCAAACCGCCGCTCTTCGCCTCTTCGGCGTCGAACACGCGGCCAGAATAGCACCATTCCAAAGCTTGGGAGATGCCGACAATCCGGGGCAAGAACCAGCTTGACGCCGCTTCGGGCACAATGCCACGCCGGGCAAAGACAAATCCATAGCGTGCATGGGCCGACGCAAGACGGATATCCATCGCCAACTGCATGGTCGCTCCCACACCAACTGCGACCCCATTGCAGGCGCTGATCAGGGGCTTTTTGCTTTCGAACAATCGCAATGTCAGTCGCCCGCCGCCATCGCGCACGCGTTCGTCCGAAAGGCTCTCCACCTCGGCTCCATCTGAGAATATCTGACCGCCGGATTCCGGTGTCAAATCCGCCCCGGCGCAATAGGCCCGATCCCCTGCTCCAGTGAAGATGACAGCGCGGACGGTATCGTCGGCATCGATGTCGTCCATCGCGGCCATTATCTCGGCCCCCATCGTCCGGGTATACGCGTTCATTTTCTCCGGACGGTTCAACGTAATTGTCGCAACGCCATCACTCTTATCGACGAGAATTTGGGTATGTTCGGTCATGCTTTTCGATCTCCTTGCGGGCATTCCTGACACAGTCATTGACCGTTGAAAAGCGCAAGAAAGTTAGGATGACGACGACCCACTTGATTGGGTAAAGACCACAGATCGGCGTCTGCGCATACCTCTTAGTCTTTGTGCAATGGCCGACAAAACAACACGGCCGCCTGCCCTGTTCGGACAAGCGGCCGTGCAAATTTACGACAAATACCGCGGCCTAGGGCCGCGCGTTGATTTACCGCGGAGCCATGCGGATCGCGCCGTCAAGCCGCACGTCTTCGCCGTTGAAGTAGCCGGTTTCGATCATCGTCATTGCCAACTTCGCGTACTCTTCTGGATAACCCAGACGTTTCGGGAACGGGACAGAAGCAGCAAGCGCCTCTTTCACTTGTGGCGGTGCAGCGTTCATCAACGGGGTTTCAAAGATACCCGGCAGGATGGTATTTACGCGGATGCCTTCGCGCATCAAATCGCGTGCAATCGGCAATGTCATGCCGACAACGCCGCCTTTGGATGCAGAATAGGCTGCTTGGCCCATTTGACCGTCTTCGGCGGCAACCGATGCCGTGTTGACCATCGCACCGCGCGCGCCGTCTTCACCAATCGGATCGAGGGTCATCATACCAGCGGCAGATTTTGCGATACAACGGAACGTGCCGATCAAATTGACTTGGATGACGAAATCGAATGCGCTGGTCGGGAAATGCTTGATCTCGCCCGATGCCTTGTCGCGCGATGCGGTTTTGATCGCGTTGCCGATGCCTGCGCAATTGACCAGGATGCGCTCCTGTCCGTGGGCTTCGCGGGCTTTTGCAAAACCGGCATCCACGTCTTCGTCGCTGGTCACATTGACCTTGCAGAACACGCCGCCGATCTCAGCGGCCATGGCTTCACCCTTTTCCTCGTTCATATCAAAGATCGCGACTTTCGCGCCCTTTGCCGCCAAAGCGCGCGCCGTTGCCGCGCCAAGACCCGAAGCACCGCCGGTAACAACGGCGGGGGTGTTTACTGAAACTTCCATTACATTTCCTCTCAAAAGGGGTTTTAATTCAAATTTTTAGACGCGTTCAATGATGGTCACGTTGGCGACACCGCCGCCTTCGCACATCGTTTGAAGCCCGTATTTTTTGCCATGCCGGTGCAACCCGTGAACCAACGTCGCCATCAATTTCGTGCCTGACGCCCCAAGCGGATGCCCCAAAGAAATGGCACCGCCATGGACATTGAGTTTCTTGGGATCGGCGCCAGTGTGCTTTAGCCACGCCATAGGAACGGGCGCAAAGGCTTCGTTGACTTCGTACAGGTCGATGTCATCGATTTTCAAACCAGCGCGCTTCAAGGCTTTGTCAGTCGCGAACAACGGCTCTTCAAGCATGATAACTGGGTCGCCAGCGGTGACGGTAAGGTTGTGAATGCGCGCCATCGGCGTGAGGTTGTGACGCTTCAACGCTTCTTCGGACACTACCAAGACAGCGCTGGAACCGTCGCAGATTTGGCTGGCAGAAGCCGCCGTGATCTTGCCATCTGGTGAGATCAGCTTAACGCCCGCAATTCCATCCAACGTCGCGTCGAAACGGATGCCTTCGTCGATTGTGTGCATTTCGGTGCCTTCGGGCGTTTCGATTTCAACAGGCACAATCTCGTTTGCAAACGCTCCCGCTTCGGTAGCGGCAATCGCGCGTTGGTGACTTTCAAAAGCAAACGCGTCGAGCTCTTCCTTAGAAAAACCGTGTTTGTTGGCGATCATTTCTGCGCCCATGAACTGGCTGAATTGCACGCCGGGATACTTGTCCTTCACGCCGTCAGACATGTAATTGCCCAACCCCTCTTTCATGTGCAGCGTCATGTTGCTGCCCATCGGCACGCGGGTCATGCTTTCAACACCGCTGGCGATGACGGCATCTTGCGTGCCGCTCATCACGGCTTGCGCGGCGAATTGGATCGCTTGTTGCGAGCTGCCGCATTGGCGATCAATCGAAACCGCTGGCGTGCTTTCGGGCAGCTTTGAAGCCAGAACGCCCATCCGGCCCACTTGGCCCGCTTGCTCACCTGCTTGGCTAACGCAGCCTGTGACCACATCATCGATCGCATGCGGATCAATGCCGGACCGATCCAGGATCGCATCCAAAGATTTGGCGAGCAGATCGACAGGGTGCACTCCGGCAAGACGGCCACCGCGGCGGCCACCGGCGGTGCGAACGGCGTCGACGATATAGGCTGTGGTCATTGTGGTGATTCCTTTTTGCAAACACGTTTCGATTTGAGACCGGGTTATGGGACCACGCTCGTCAAATCAATGGATCAACCCAATGCCGCAAGTGGACACCTTCAATCAACCTATCAAATAGTCTGGTCAAGGCGGGGTATTGGCGGTTACGGACGACACGATGAAGAAACTTTTTGAATTGAACCCGGCATTGGATCGAGACGCTCTATCGGCGCGCTTTGCGGCGACGTCTCGCGTTCAGATCCGTGATGTTTTGACCGAGGAAACGGCGCGCGAAGTTCTCACCGTGTTGGCAAAAGGCACACCGTGGGGAATGGCTACGGGCGCAGGCGATGAAAACCGCCAGAGTTTTCGCGCTGAAGACATGCGCACCCCCGAAGGGCAGCGGACCGTGAACGCCGCCATCCAAGGCGCGCATGACAATTCCGCACGTGGGGAATACGGATTCCGCTTCGCCCATTATCCCATCCTGACCGCAATTCAGGAAGAATGGGCCAGCAACAGCCCGCACGAGATCCTGTTGGAACATCTCAACGCGCCGGAATTCATGGATCTGGCTCGGGATATTACGGGTATCGACGCCTTGTTAAAGGCCGATGGTCAGGCGTCTTTGTTCGCGCCCAACCACTATCTTGGCCAACACATCGACAGCCATGTTGGTGAGGGGTGGGAAGTCGCCTACGTCCTCAATTTCGCACCGCCCAATTGGTGTCCGGATTGGGGTGGCTATTTACTTTTCCTCGACGACGAAGGCGACGTCGTGGAAGGGTTCCGCCCAAGATACAACGCGCTCAACCTGTTTAAGGTGCCGCAATCTCACATGGTCAGCTACGTCCCGCCATTCGCGCCAGTTGGGCGGATGGCCGTCACAGGTTGGCTGCGGTCGCAATGACATCCCCCTTGGGCACAAATGGCAATGAGGCGATGTCCCCAATGGAATTTATGGCCCGCATTCGGTCGGCGGCGCAATCGAACGACTTGGCCGGCGCAATGCGCATTGCGGATCAGGCCCGCAACACCCATCCCAGCGACGCCTCATTGGCCGATGCTTTGGGCACACTGGCGTTGAAATTAGGGGACGCCGAAAAAGCTGTCGCCCAATTTGGCGCCGCTTGCACCCTCGCCCCACAAACCCTTGATTACGCCTTGAACCGATCCATCGCTCTGCAAAGGCTGGAGCGGCATGCTGATGCGATTGCCCTATTGGAAAAGCACGAAACCGTTGGTCGATCCGTCGCACGATACGGTAGCATCCGCGCCCTATCCCATCGCGCGCTGGGTCAACCGGCGGAAGCCGCCCATTGGTATGATGCAGCCTTATCGCTGGAACCGGGGCATGCCCTGTCCTTGCATGGCCGCGCCCGCGTCGCGATTGAACGCGGAGAAGAAGACGCGGTCGCACGCTTCGATGCCGCACTTGCGGTCAATCAAGGCGAAGCAGACCTATGGCTGGGCAAGGCCCAAGCTTTAGATGTGGCCGGCGATGGAGCCGGCGCGCTGGCCATTGCCGAACAATTGTCGACGCAAGCGCCCGGATTCATCGCCGCGCATTCCTTTCTTGCCGGATTGCGATTGGCCGCCGGGGAAAGCGACTTTGCGGCGCCCTTTCGCAATGCGGGTTTAAAGGCACCGCAAGATCCCAACATCGCCGCGACCCATGCCGAAACCTTGGCAGGGTTGGATTTCGCAGCGGAAGCGGCAGACGTCGCAGCCGATGCGCGCGCACGGTTCCCCAATGAACCGCATTTCACATTGTTGGAAGCGGTCCATTCTGGATCCGCTGGAGATTTGACGCGGGCCGAAGCCGTCTTTGCGCAGTTGCCCTCCGGGACGCCGCGACGCGCGGTGCACGAAGCGCGCCATAGGATCCGGACGGGTGAATTCGATCGAGCTGATGGGTTGTTGGAAGAAGCCTTGGCCGATGAACCGTGGGACATAACCGCATGGTCATTGCGCGGCATAGTTTGGCGTTTGCTGGATGGCGAAACGGCGAAAGCGAACGCCGCGTGGCTGCACGAACAGGATGGATTGATCCAATTCCGTCCGCTGGTTGCCCGCAGCGACCTTTTGGATGACGCGACTGAACATTTGCGCGTTCTGCACGCGGGATCGGCGATGCCGTTGGGGCAATCCTTGCGCGGTGGAACGCAAACACGCGGCGTCCTATTTCATCGAACGGAAGCGATACTGTCCGAACTGCACGATGCGATTGTGGCAACGTTGGAGGAGTATCGCGCGGACCTGCCGAAGATGGACAAGACCCATCCTATGTTGCGGTTGCGCGATGAACCATGGCGTTTGGCGGGGTCGTGGTCAGTAAGGCTGACGGGGGGCGGCGACCACCACACTGCGCATATCCATCCTCAAGGGATGATCTCATCGGCGCTGTACTTGGTTGTGCCTGATGCCTCTTCCCAACAAGTCGGCGGGAAGGACCGCCAAGGCTGGTTAGAGATTGGGCGTCCGAAATCGGACCTTGGTCTAAATCTCGAACCGCTTGCTTCTATTCAACCAAAGCCAGGGCATCTGGCGCTGTTCCCCAGCACAGCCTATCACGGCACAACTCCATTCGCATCGGGAAAGACCGCAGCATCAGAACGCATGACGGTTGCCTTTGACGTGGTTTCTTAAGGACACATACGAACAGCCATGGCGACAAACCAATCACAAGAGGCATGGAGCGATTTTTGGGCGCTCAATTCGCAAGGGACCAGCGGCGATAGCAGCGGTGGCGGCTGTTTGCCGCAACGATGGGCTGCAATCGAACAGGCGCAGAAAGAAGCGTGGTTCGGATTTTGCGCCGATTTGCCGGACAAAGCCAAAGTCTTGGACTTGGCTACGGGTGACGGTCGGGTCCTGCGATGGATGCTTTCAAAACGATCAGATCTGCAATTGCTCGGTATCGACCTCGCTCCAAAACTCCCCCTTCCCCCTGCCGGCACCGAAACACGCGGCGGTATTGCGATGGAGAGCCTCCCATTTGATGACGGCCGATTTAACGCCGTCACCAGCCAATTTGGCTTCGAATATGGAGACACTCAAAGGGTCGCAAATGAGATAGCGCGCGTATTGGCCTCCGGCGGTAGAGTGGGCTTGATGGTTCATCGGGGCGATGGTCCGATCCTGGAACACAACCGGCAACGTCGCAACGAATTGCTCTGGGCTTTGAAAGAGAAAGGCGTGGCGAGGAAGGTAAAAGCCGCTTTGAAAGGTGGTGCATCCGGGATTGATCGTGCTGCAAAACTCGCTGGCAAAGTCGCTACACAAGGCGCCGCGAAGTTTGGTGAAACATCGCCCGCATGGGAAATTCCCGAAGCAATCCGACGGTCGTGCCTTATGGGTCGTCAGGCAGGTGTTGGTTCAATCACAGAAACAATCGGGATTATTGAGGGCCATGCCAAAAACGAGCTGGGCCGGATCAAATCGTTGGCGGGGGCATGCACCACCGCCGATGCCCGTGACAAGGTAGCAGAGGCTTTTGCAAAGCACGGTCTAACCTTGAACGAGACGCTTGCGATTCGTGAACCGACCGGCCGAGAATTGGCGGACTTTATCACCTTTTCGTAACGCCAAGCCTCTTCGATCTGGCACGCCTTGAACTAGGCGCGTTCGACGGAAAAACGAAAAAGGGCGCCAGACTCGAAGTCTGGCGCCCTTTTTGTTTGCATCCAGCCCCGGTCGAAACCGGGGCTGGTGCATGTCCGATTAGAAGCGGAACTGTGCCGAGACGAAGAAGTCACGGCCCAGCACGTCATACGTGCTCGGGTAAGTGTTCGACTGCTCAGCGTTGTTAAAGTCGCCGAGAAGCAGTGAGTTGGTGTTGTTGATAACCTGACCGCTTGCATCGAACTGAGGAGTCGAAGGCAAGGTGTTGAACAGGTTATTGATACCAGCTGTCACAGTGAAGTTTTCAGTCGCGTCGACCGAAAGCGTCAGATCGATGAGGTCGTATGCGCTGATACGCTCAACGATGTAGTCAACGCCCGGATCGTCATCTTGAACGCCCGAGAGGTGACGCCAGCGCGTCGTAACAGTCACAGGACCATCGATGTAGCTGAAGCGCGACGTCCATTTGAACGAAGGCGTTGGCTCACCACATGTCAGACCAAATTCACCAGCACATGTGTCAATGTTGGTTGGATCGTTTTGATCCGGTGCAACGTCAGACGATTCGGTCCAGGTGCCCAAGAATTGGACATCAAGACGCGCGTCGCCATCACTCATGAAGGAGAACGGAACGTCGGTCGAGTAGTTGACCTGAAGATCGATACCCGAAACGCTGAGTTCTGCGATGTTCGCACCACCGAGAACCGGTGGATTGTCACGGCCAAACGCACCTTGAGCGTCACGTGTACCAACAAAGTTGAGGCAACGTGGGTCAGTCAGATCTTGTACCTGGTTGAAGCAGATATCCAGAGCTTGCTGAAGGCTGATCGTTTGGATCGCATCGTCGACAGTGATGTCGAAGTAGTCAGCGGTGATGGTCAGACCTGGGATAAACGACGGTTGAAGCACGACACCGAAGGTCAAGCTGTCCGAAGTTTCTTCCTGAAGGTTAGGGTTACCACCGAAGAGTGCTGCGATTTGGCCGTCTGGCTGAAGAACAGCGTTGTTGCCGATGTTGCCAGCAGGAACGCCGTTTGCCTGACAGATTGCCAGAAGCGCGCCTGTTGGGATTGGTCCACCGCCTGCGCCGTCACCAGCACATGGATCGTTCGCACCAGGGAAGCCGATGGCTGTACCTTGGAACAATTCACCCACGTTTGGAGCACGAACAGCACGCTGATACTGACCACGAAGGGTCACATCAGGAATTGGTGTGAACTGAGCGCCACCGGCGTAAGTCCAAACACCACCAACGGTGCTGAGCGAGTAGTCGGAGTAACGAGCAGCGCCGTTAACTTCGAAACGCATGCCGCTTTCGGTTTCGTAAGGGATGTTCACCTCAGCGAAGAGCTCGTCAACGCTGTAGCTGCCTTCGGTAGGTTGACCAGCGTTAAAGCCAGCAACGTCGCCCGAAGCCAAGAACTCATCAGGGATGAACCGTGAGCTAACCGAACGGTGCTCTGCACCGAACGCGAAGCCTACGGGCTCAGCCGCACCCAGAGCGAAGTCACCGAATGTACCCGAAAGCACAGCCGAAACGACTTCAAGAGTGGAGATGTCACCGTTTTGCGCTTGAATGCGGAACACATCCACATCGTCAGCCGACAAAGTGTTCAGACCGAAGATGTTGATTTGGTCAGCACCGGTGCCGTTAACAGCAGCCGTGAAGCGTGAAACCGAAGCGTTACCTTGTTGGATGTTCGAGTTACGTGTCCGTGAGAACAGGTAATACGCATCGTAGTTCAGGTACTCGTTGATCTCGCCACGTGCACCAGCAACAACGCGGAATGCGTTACGCTCGTCCAAGTTGCGACGACCACCAGCTTCTTGGAGACGACGACGGATTTGAACATCGACGAGGCCGTTGTTCTGATCAGCGCCAGTTTCCGATGCGTCAAGCGAACGAAGCTCAGCTTCCGAACCGGCATCGATGAAACCGTTGGCAACCAACGAATCGATGTCGAGGAAGGTGTTTACGAGGATCGGAGTAGGAGCAAGCTCAGCGTCAACGCGATTGTTGACGTATGTGAGTTCACCGTAAACTTCGAGAGCGCTCGAAACTTCGTAGCTAGCGATACCACCAAGCAAATAACGCTCTTGTGGGAGCTGCAGGTAGTTGACCGGCGCGTAGTTATAAAGATCGCGCGGTGTTTCGTATGCACGAAGCGAACCAGGCGAACCAAAGATCGCGAGGTTGTTGTTGGCTTCGAACGAAGTACCAGTCACATCGCCATCACCGTCGTAACGGAGGCGTGTTTCAGGTGGAAGCGAAGAACCGAGCTGTTGAAGTGGGTTACCACCAAGAGCGAAGTTCGAGAACGTGCGGTCGCCCTGGAAGATTTCTTCGCGATTGAAGTACTCACCAAACACAGTGACGTTACCGCGACCATCTGCAAAATCGGAACCGATTGCAGCGTGGATCTGATAACGCGAACCGTCGCCTTCTTCAGTGATCGAGTACTGACCACCAACTTCGACGCCTTCGACTTCTTTCAGACGGAAGTTCACAACACCAGCAAGAGCGTCAGAACCGTAAACGGCCGAAGCACCACCGGTAACAACATCAACCGATTCCAGAAGGAAGTTCGGGATGGTGTTCAAATCGGTAATTTGGTTGGTATCAAAGAACATCCAGCGACGGCCGTTGACCAACAGCATGGTGCGAGTCGAGCCGAGACCACGAAGGTTCAGCGACGCAGTACCGTTACCTGGGTTGTTCGAGAATGAGGTCGTGCCTGGCACAACCTGCGGAAGAGTGTTGATCACGTTTTCAACGTTGACCGTACCCGAAAGCTGAAACTCTTCTGCTTCGACGACAGCGACAGGAGCAGCTGTTTCGACGTTGCGACGTTGAATGCGCGAACCTGTAACAACGATACGGTTGTCTTCGGATGCACCTTCGCCAGTTTCGGCGTCTTGAGCCATCGCTGGTGTGGCGACCATGGCACCGGCCATGATTGTCCCAGCCAGGAGCGAGCCCTTGCTAAAGCGGTTCATTTTAGTCCCCTTGGATATGCACGTCAAAACGACGCACAATTCAAACGTACGGGCAGTTACCCGTATGTGGCGGACTTATGACATTACATTCCTCGTCCGCAATCTCACATGTATCATAGTTGTTAGGTTCAGTGTGACCTGTGGCATTCACGCTACAGTTGTGTGTGCAAGGGGTTTATTCCATCTCCTGTGCACCATAGGGTGGCCCAATTGAACGGGCGCGGTGGCATTCGCCGCGCATCATTACAGTGCGTCAGATCGTTCGCGATGCGCACATTTCGGAGGACTTTCGATGGAATTGCCGACTTTGCTCGTTTCGCGGACGCCGCGGGCTGTCATGAAGAAGTATCGAGCTATCCGGGACGATGCCTTCTTGACCAAAGGTGTGTCCATGACCGCGCTATCGGCGGCTGCGGCGATGGCAATGCTTGCCGGCCCTGTGCAGGCCCAAGACGCCCCGGGTGAGGATGCCGATTATCTTGAAGGGCTGAAGGCTTGCCAACAAATTGCCGAAGATGCGCAGCGGTTGGAATGTTTCGACTCCGCCGTGGGGAGCATTGTTACCGCGAGCGATGAAGGCGAAGTTCAGGTGGTCGATCGCGATGATGTGCGTCAGACTCGCCGCAGCTTGTTCGGCTTCAACCTTCCAGATCTTGGGATTTTTGGGAGCGACGATGATGAGGAGGAGGAGGAGGAAGAGCTCTTCACCACGACCGTCGTGAGTGTGCGGTATCTGTCATCACGCAAGGCCCGCTTTACGACCGCAGAGGGTGCAGTTTGGGAAATGAAGAACATCCCACGCCGCCTGCGCCGCATTCAAGAAGGCGACACGGTGGAGTTCAATTCGGCGGCGCTCGGCTACTTCTTCATCCGTATCAACGGTCAGTTGGGCGTAAAAGGTCGCCGCATCCAATGAGGCGATAGTTCTCGTCAGAAACAAAAAGGCCCGGCCATTATGGCCGGGCCTTTTTTGTGCCGAAGCCGGGCGTTCAAAGAACGCCCGGTTCAAGCAATCGTCTTAGAGACCACCGGGCCCGCAATCGTTTGCGAGATAGTCCAGCATCTTGGTGTAGAATTGCTGTTGGTGGGTGTACATCAAGGTACGGTAGAAGTGGTCAGCGTCTTCGAGTGTCACGAATTCGCCCGTTTTACCCGCTTCCTCGAAGGCCTTCTTGTAGTCTTCGAAGTGGTAATACAGCACGCGACTGTCATCTTCAGGATGCACCATCAAGAGCGGAATGTTGACCTTTTCAACTTCCTCAATTGGGTTGATGCCGATCGTACCACGACGCTCCGCCCAATCGTTAAGCGCGCGCGGGATACGTCCCGCACGGCCAGCACCAAGACGATATGTCTTCGCAGGGTCGGCCACAGCTGCACCGGCGATGGCACACTGATAGATATTGTCTTCGCGGCTGGTCGCGACGAGCGCGGCGTAACCACCATATGACCAACCGAACATCGCGATCCGATCCGGATCAACAAGGCCTTGCTCTACAAGATAGAGCGCGCCGTCATCTTTATCGTCTTGCATGGCACCGCCATGTTCGCCGTAACCGCCGTCAAAGTGCGCCTTACCCCAGCCAACCGTCATCCGGTATCCAGGTTGAAGCACCATGTAGCCCGCCGAAGCGAGCAATTGGCCCCATTCGTCATAGCCGATCACTTCCGGTACGTGCGGACCACCATGTGGCAAAACGACCAATGGGAATGGACCTTCACCGCGTGGCTTGGTCACATAGCCCGGAATGGTCATGCCATCGCGCGCAGTGTAACGGATGTACTCAACGTCCGCGAGCGCGTCTTGATTGAGAAGCGGGTTGCGGCTGCCAAGTTTGGCAAGTTGCCCGTCTTTCACAAGCCAGAACGATCCTGGATCGCGCGGACCACGGTTGCTTACAACCATTGTGCGACCATCATACGAACGGCTCGAGATGCTCACTTGGTGCGCGTAAGGAATTTGCTGTTCGAGAGCTTCGTACAGCGCTTTTTCTTCCTCATCGAACCAATGACGTTCCCATTTGGCGCCCGGATATTGAGCGAACGCAAGCGTTTCGTTGCCCGGGATTGAGTGGGTACCCACTGCCATGACATCGGCGTCTTCGGCAGCGAAGACTTCGGCACCGAATTCACCGGTTTCGAAGTTAAACTCCCACAGCGATGCTTTGTCGGCGCCGTTGCGCGCTTCGATCATGTAACCGAGGTTTGGATTGTCTTGGTCAATATGAGCGAGGCCTTGGAAGCCAGTAAGGAAGCGCCACAGATTGTCGTGGTCGTCTTGATCGTAGACTTCGCCGAATTGGGTCCACGAACCATCACCAGGCTTACGGTAGTAGGTTTTAACTGTGAAATCAGAGTCTTGCCCGATTGCAAAGCGTGGGTTGCCTTGGTTGTCGAATTGGATGTTCCCGTATTTCCGTGTGCCGCGCATCACGAGGCTTTGTGAACCAGTGCGCAGGTTCAGACGATAATAGGACCGCGGACGGAATGCTGCGAATGGGTCAACGCCCAAATCTGCCACAGCATCGGCCGCCGCAACGAGAACTGAGTCAGGCTCATCCGGCAATGTGTTGATGATGGCGAGATTGCCGGAAACCTGGCTAAACTTGTTGCGTTCTAGATTGTAGAAATAAGTGGCGTAATTGCGCGTGTCATCTTCCTGACGACGCACGGTTTCGCGCTTAATTTCCCAAGCGTTACCGACGATCACATTATCGCTAACCCAGCGCGCACTGATGATTTCCATCGGATCGGCAGCGAGTGTGCGATACGGAGTCGACAGATCTGATGTCTTGTAGATCTGGAGCAGATAATCGCCTTCGCGGCTTGGGTTGATGTGGACCAGCAAGTGCTCACCATCAGGTGAAATTTGCACTGCGTTCACAACATCCCGCAGCGCCCAAACATCGATTGGAACCGATGATGTTGCTTGCGTTTCGGAGGGTGCAGCCACGCTAAGACCAAGCGCGGATACGCCCAACATTGCGGCCATAAGAGGCTTCTTCAAAATCTTCATGGTCAAACTCTTTTCAGTTTTGTGTTCCAGTGATCCCCACGTTTTCACGTCACCTCCACTCGGTGAAAACGCACTGAGGACATTTATACAAAAAAGCGGCCCCTCGGCAAGTGCCGAGAGGCCGCTCTTTATAGCCTAATCAAGCTGTCTACGCCTTAGAAGCGGTAGAGAAGCTGACCGAAGAACTCACGTCCGTTCAGGTCATAGCCGTTGCCGATTGGTGTGTTCGAAATGGCGAGCACTTCGTCGCTATCCACGAGTGGTGGAGCTTCGTCGAAGAGGTTGCGAACACCCGCGATGATGCGGAGATCGCCATTGTCCCAACGGACCGAAGCCGAGCTCTCGAAGTATTCATCAGCGAAGCCAACGTCACGGCAGAAACGACCGTCACCGGCAACGTTTGCAGTGCCATCACCCAAGCAAGTGTCCGAAAGGAAACCAGTGCCGAGGTTACCGAAGGCATCGTCGAATTCATCAACACCCACTGGATCTTGAGCAACCGCATCGATGTAACGGGTCTGCCACGTGAAGCGGAAGTCCTTCCAATCGACGTTAAGGGTCACACGACCAGTCCAGTCTGGGAAGCCGAACTCACCAGCGAAGTCTGCTTGTTCGATCGAACCATCATCGTTGGTGAAGAGGTTCGAACGTTCAATCAACTTGTTGGCAACCAGGTTCAATTGAAGATCGAACACTTCGCTACCGATGGTCACAGGGTAACCAAAGGTTGTGTTGATATCCAAACCACGGACCGATTCTTGGTCAAGGTTCAAGAAGCCTTGGAAGACGCCGTCGATAAGCTGACGGTTGATCGTCTCAGTGCCGATTCGTGAACAGAACTGGCTGACGCTTTCATCTTCGCGGTTGTAGCAGTCATTGATGATGAACTGCGCACTTGGCTCGATGATCGAGTCTTTCAACTTGATGTCGTAGTAGTTGAAGTTGAACGCGAAATCGAAGCCACTTGCGAAGCTTTCTTCAAACGCGAAACCGGTTGTGATCGAACGTGATGTTTCCGGTTCGAGGTCGAATGTACCACCCGAAGTCACTTCGCCGCTGACGAACTGTTGTGTGTTCAGGTTTTCATCGTCGATACCAACGCGGGTTGGATCGCGACCTTCACGGAGACAGTTGTTCAGTACGAAGTCGTCGCGCTGATCCAAGGTTGGATCGTAAGCGCCGGCAACAAATGCATCGTCAGGAACGGCGCATGGATCGAACAAGTTCAAGAAGCCCGACTGGCTGCGCAAGAAGTTCTCACGAAGGTTCGGTGCACGGAACGACGTACCATAGCTAAACTTGAACAAGAGTGGTGGAACCGGACGCCAGCCGCCTTTGATGGCGAATGTGCCGTTCGAACCGTAAAACTCTTCGTCAGTGAAGCGACCCGACACGTTCAGTGTCAGTTCTTCAACAAGAGTTTCACCAGCCATCAACGGAATGTCGACCTCAGCGAAGAGCTCACGAATGGTCTTCGAACCGCTGGCACCGCCATCGGAGAAGAAGCCGAAGAACAGACCGTTCGAAGCCGTGAATGCAGGCTCAGAGTCGATCTTATCTTCGCGCCATTCACCACCGATCACAACGCCGACCGGGCCAGCAGGAAGATCGAAAAGATCGCCTGTGACGTATGCCGACAGAAGGATTTGCTCGTAAGTGGTGTCAAACGTCCGCTGATCGAAGACATAGTCACGCTCAGCTTGTGTTTCGAAGTCACCTTGCGCACCGGTAAGCACGCTTGCAGCGAACAAGTTCACCGGCACACAACCAGCAATCAAGTCAGGCGCCGCGAGATCAGGGTTAGCCAATCCAGCGCTGTTACATTCACCGATAAACAGTGGGTTACCGCCAAAGACGTTCACGCCATTGTCGTAATCGTCGGCAATGCCGTCACCGTCGTTGTCGACGATACCGTCGCCATCGTAGTCTGCTGTTGGATCGAGACCCAAAGCAAGTGCGAGGCGATCTTCACGAATACCGTCACGCGAAGATGTACCATCCGAGCGCGAGTACGAAGCCGACGCTTCAAAGGTCCAGCTTGAACCGATGAATGGCAAATCGCCACGCAGACCGATCACACCGCGATACTGCTCTTGCTCAACCATAAAGTTGTTCCGGTCACCTACGATCGAGGCGATTGGAATGGTTGGAAGCGAGAAGCCAGTCGAGAGCGCCGGAGCAACACCGTTGGTCAAGCCCAGCAAGGCGTTATCAACCGAGCGACAATCAACGCCGTTAGGCTGTGCCAAGTTGCATGGGTTGAACTGGTTCGGAGCCGGAACAGATGGGAAGATCTGCGGCAGACCAGCGCCCGGAGCCGAAATTTCGGCACGCGTATATTGCGCTTCGAAGAACGGCGTCAGGTTGGCTTCACCCGGCAACGTGTATTCACCATAGGCGAACACATTGTACAATTCCTGTTGCGAAATGAACGTACGGTTCAATTCCGCTTCGGAAGCGTTGGTGTTGACGTTTTGGAAGTCAATATCACGGATGCCGTCGCCATTGGAGTCAAGATCCGTACCGAATGCGTCGGTCGACTCACCAAAGTTGAATGGATTGCCCGTGTTGGGATCAATCGGGAAGTTGGCGATATTTCCGTTGGCTGGGAAATAAACCGAACCAAAGCGTGCAAACGGCTGGAAGATACGACCGGAAATACCGGCAATCTTACATTCGCTTTCAGAAACACTGACGCCTGGCGTACGGTTTTGAACAACCGCGTTGTCACGCAAGCCAGTGGTAAAGATGTTACCATCCTGATCCACTTCATAGTGCGTGTTACAACCGGACAAGAAGTCACGGTCACGTGCACGGACTTCGTCACGGAATTGATATTCCGCACCGATACCGAACACTGCACGGTCGGTGTTAAAGCCCCAAGCCGCGCTGATCGTGTAATCTTCGCCTGCGCCCATTGGGTTGATGTCGCCGTTCACCTGAAGCTCAAGACCATCAAAGTCTTTGCGCAAGATGACGTTCACAACACCAGCAACAGCGTCAGAACCGTAAACCGACGAAGCACCGTCAGTCAGAAGGTCGTAGCGATCGACGAGCGATGCAGGGATAAGGTTGATCGACGGGTTAACCGGCGCACCTTCCACACCCGAAGGTGCAAGGCGACGGCCGTTTACGAGAACCAGGGTACGGCCAGCGCCGAGACCACGAAGGTTAATCGTTTGCGAACCCGGACCGTTATCAAGGACGAAGCCTTGGAAGGTCGCGTCGATTTGCTGACCAGCGGCCGCTTCCGAACGCTGCAGAATTTGCGCGGGGTCAAAAGCACCAACGGCTTGTTGGTTTTCTGTGCTGAGAACCTGAAGCGGTGAGATCGAGCTGTATGTATCGCGGACAATGCGCGAACCAGTAACGGTGATGCCGCCCTGGCCTTGCGTTTGACCCGAAGCATCAGTCGTAACGTCGACCTGCTCTTCTTCCTCTTCTTCGGAACCCTCATCGCCAGCGTCCTGAGCGCTAACGGGGCCAGCCATCACGAACGCGATAGCCGATGCTGAGAAGGCAAGCGCCTTCATTGAATTGTTATGAAACTTCTTCATGATCACTCCAGTTGCGACAACCGAAGCCTTGGTCCCGAACCAACTCATTCAACAACACACAAATTACCCGTTTGTGTGCGCAGAATCCCCTTGGTGGTTACGGCACAAAGCCCCTGCGGTGTCGTTTGTGTGCAATAGGCGGTGATCTATGTAAATGAGACGTTCATGTAACAAACACTTTTCGGGGCGGTGTTGCGAGAATCCCACAGCCCCTTCTTCGCACATGCAACATCGCGGCCGCTGCACTTTGCAAATAGTATAAATTCACCCGGCTCCTGCGCAATAAACCGCGCCACAAGCCAAATCGGGCCGAAACTGAATAGTCAGGTTAACGGGCCGCAGTGAGCGCCTGCGTCACAAATGCATCGCAAGAATCGCCCAGAATCGCCCCTTCGACGCTGGATGATCTCGCTGAATAATCGCTGTGCGTGAGTGGGCGGGTCAGACGACCTCAATCTGCAGTTGCCCATCGCCTTCATCGACTTTCACATGGGCTCCATCGCTAACGGTTCCCTCGATCAACTTCTCAGCCAAGGGGTCTTGCAGATAGCGTTGAACCGCACGTTTCAACGGCCGCGCGCCATACACTGGATCGTATCCAACCCGGCCCAGCCAACGCAAAGCTGCATCGGTGAGATCCAGAGTGATTTTGCGATCATCAAGCAACTTTTGAACACGCTTTACCTGAATGCTCACAATTGGCGCCA
This sequence comes from Erythrobacter sp. Alg231-14, assembly GCF_900149685.1. Lineage (NCBI taxonomy): Bacteria > Pseudomonadati > Pseudomonadota > Alphaproteobacteria > Sphingomonadales > Erythrobacteraceae > Erythrobacter > Erythrobacter sp. Alg231-14. The sequence goes on from NZ_LT702999.1 coordinate 268,918, forward strand.
TGTGCTCCATCGCCAAACGGTGGAACAAGATAATTTCGTCCAAACGGTTGAGGAATTCGGGACGGAAATGTCCGCGAACGACATCCATGACTTGATCTTCGACTTCGGCGACCTTTTGATCATCACCCAAATTGGCGAGATGTTGGCTGCCCAGATTGGAGGTCAGAATGATCAAAGTGTTCGAGAAATCGACCTTGCGTCCCTGCCCATCGGTCAAATGCCCGTCATCAAGCACTTGGAGCAGGACGTTGAACACGTCGGTGTGTGCCTTTTCCACCTCATCAAACAACACGACCTGATAAGGCCGGCGGCGGACCGCTTCGGTCAACATGCCCCCTTCATCATACCCGACATATCCCGGAGGCGCGCCGATCAAGCGTGCGACTGAATGCTTTTCCATGAATTCGGACATGTCGATCCGAACGAGTGCCTGATCATCATCAAACAGAAATTCGGCCAGGGCTTTGGTCAATTCGGTTTTGCCGACGCCGGTTGGTCCGAGGAAAAGGAAACTGCCTAATGGACGGTTTGGATCTTGAAGGCCCGCCCGCGCACGCCGCACGGCTTTGGACACGGCCTCTATCGCGGGGATTTGGCCGATCACGCGTTTACCGAGGAGGGATTCCATCTCCATCAGCTTTTCTCGCTCACCCTCCATCATTTTGTCGATGGGGATCCCGGTCCAGCGGCTAACAACGCTCGCAATATCTTCTTCGGTCACTTCTTCGCGCAAAAGAGCGTTTTCTGTGAGATCTTCCGCTGCCGCGAGACGTTTTTCCAGATCTGGGATTGTTCCGTATGAAAGCTCACCCGCTTTAGCGAGATCGCCCTCGCGTTGCGCCTGCTCCAATTCCAGCCGCGCGTGATCAAGCTCTTCCTTGATCTTGCCCTCGGCCTCGATCTTGTCGCGCTCGTTCTGCCAACGGGTGGTCAGCTCGGAACTGTCTTGCTCCAACTCCGCCAATTCCTTGCGCAGGCTTTCCAGCCGGTCGCGCGATGCGGCATCGTCTTCTTTTGCGAGAGCGCTTTCTTCAATCTTGAGCTGAATGATACGGCGGTCCAGCGCCTCAATCTCTTCAGGCTTCGACTCCACCTCCATACGGATACGCGATGCGGCCTCATCCATAAGGTCGATGGCCTTGTCTGGTAGGAAACGGTTTTGGATGTATCGATCAGACAACCTCGCCGCTGCAACGATTGAGCTGTCGGTGATGCGCACACCATGATGCAGTTCGTATTTGTCTTTGATCCCGCGCAAGATGCTGATCGTGTCTTCGACGCTGGGTTCGTCAATATAGACCATTTGGAATCGACGTTGGAGAGCCGGGTCTTTTTCAACGTACTTTTGATATTCATCCAGTGTGGTTGCACCAATGCAATGCAACTCACCCCGCGACAAAGCAGGTTTCAGCAAGTTCGACGCGTCCATGCTGCCTTCGCTAGCACCGGCCCCGATTAGGGTGTGCATTTCGTCAATGAACAAGATGATCTGCCCATCGGCATTCTTCACTTCGTCCAAAACACTTTTCAACCGCTCTTCAAATTCACCGCGATATTTCGCACCGGCAATTAACGCGCCCATATCTAGGCTCATCAAAGTGCGTCCTTTGAGACTGTCGGGCACATCACCGTTGGCGATACGCAGCGCGAGCCCTTCGGCGATGGCGGTTTTGCCGGTACCGGGTTCACCGATCAAAGCCGGATTGTTCTTGGTCCGCCGGGCAAGGATTTGGACCGTCCGCCGAATTTCTTCGTCCCGACCGATCACCGGATCAAGTTTGCCATCACGCGCCGCCTGAGTCAGGTCGCGCGCGAACTTTTCCATCGCATCGTAATTGGCTTCGGCGTTGGCGCTGTCGGCTTTTTTCCCGCCGCGCAAATCTTCGATCGCAGTGTTCAACGATTGCGGAGTGACATTGGCCGCCTTCATCGCTTCGCCTGTTTTGCCCGTCGCAAGCGCGAGCGCGGTCAGCAACCGTTCAACCGTCACGAAGCTGTCGCCGGCTTTCTCGGCGAGTTGTTCGGCGTTGTCGAGCACACGCACCGCGTCGTTATCGAGACCCGGCGTTTGTTGCGCCCCGCCCCCGGTCACAACCGGTATCTTGCCCAGCCCTGTGTCAATCGCGCTCACCGCCAATGATGCATCGCCGCCAGCGCGTTGGATCAATCCGGCCGCCATGCCTTCTTCGTCTTCCAACAAAGCTTTGAGCAAGTGCAGCGGAGTGATCCGTTGATGGTTCATCCGGATTGCTACCGTTTGGGCGCTTTGCAAAAAGCCTTTTGCGCGGTCAGTGAATTTATCGAGATTCATCTCATGTCCCTTGATCAGAGAGTATCTAGGTGTGTTACTTGAATAGGTGGGTCAAAGCGGGTTGCTTTTCAAGGTCTGCTTGACCTCCTCCTCTGTCCCGGCGATTGGTGCGGCATTAGGGTTGGAGAGAACCACAGATGAAATTCGTAAAAGGCGCCGCGTGGGGAATCGTGGCAGTGCTGATCGTCACATTCATTGGATTGGCGACATGGGAACCGTTCTTCGCGCATGAAAGCGAAGCGCCAGAATATCGCGTATACACCGCAGAAATCGTGCGCGACGAATTTGGAGTGCCTATGATCTACGGCGACACCGACGCCGACGTCGCGTATGGTGTCGCGATTGCACACGCCCAAGATGACTTCTTCACGCTTCAGGATGTCGCCGCAATGTCCAAGGGGCGATACGGCGCAATCGCAGGGCAAGATGGCGCGACATTCGATTATGTCTATCACCTGCTTGATGCGCGCGGCACTGCAGAGCGTAAATACGGCGAGTTGCCGGCCGACACTCGCGCATTGTTCGAAGCCTATGCTGCCGGTTTGAACCAATATGCCCAAGACAATCCGGATGAGTTAAAGCTGGCCAAGTTGTTCCCCGTGAACGGCGAAGACATCGCCGCCGGCTTTATCCTGAGGCAACCGTTCTTTTACGGCCTTGGCAATGTAATCGGCCCGTTGGTTGCGGGCGAAGAGTTGCGCCGTGAATTTGGCGAAGACATTCCCGGCTTTCCAAGGCCGAGCAAAATTGCCCCGGTCACCGAAGATCCAGCATTGAACGAAGTGGGGGACGACGTAGCTCGCGCATCCGATACATTAGAGCCCCGAGAACAACGCGGCGGACTTGTGCTGCCGTGGGGCGAAGAAGCCGGTCATCTTGGTTCCAATGCGTGGGCGGTAACGCCGGAACGATCGGGCGGCCCAACAACATTAATCTCAAACGCACACCAACCCCTTCGCGGCGGTGTGGCGTGGTACGAATTGGGCGTTCAAAGCGGAGAAGGATGGCACTTTACGGGCGCCAATTTCCCAGGATCGCCGTTCCCATTCTTGGGCCACAACGAAAACCTTGGATGGACCAACACGGTCAACCGCCCCGATATGACGGATGTCTATGAATTGACCGTCAGCAAGATTGTCGAAGGCAACAACCACACCCTTACCTATGAAATGGATGGCGAATGGTTGGAATTGGGCGTGGAGGAAGTCACGCTGCCGGTGAAATTTGGCCCCATCACACTTCCCGTTAGCCGCACCATTTATCGCAGCATACACGGCCCAGTGATCAAGAACGACAACGGCTATTTCGCGATCCGGTTCGGCGGCATGGAAAGCGTGGACCAATTGGATGCCTATTATCGCATCAACAAAGCCGCGAACCTTGAAGAATGGCAGTCCCAAATGGCCCGCATGGCCATACCCAGCACAAATTTCGTCTATGCCGATCGCGAAGGCAATATCGCCTATATTTACAACGCCGCCATTCCGGATCGCCCCGAACTGGACGTTGTTCAGGCCAATTGGCGCGGCATACTGCCCGGCAATCGCAGCGATCTAATTTGGAACGGTACGGTCGAATTTGAAGAGATTCCCAAATTGATCAACCCGGCCTCTGGCTGGCTTTACAATGCGAACAACGAACCATTCACCGCAGCAGGCGAGGGAAGCGATCTCGATCCGACCGATTTCTCACCGGTCTTGGGCGTGGAGCGCAAGCAGACGAACCGTTCACGACGGGCCTATACGTTGTTATCCGAGGCCGGTCAGTTGGACCGCGCCGCGTTGGAGCGTATCAAGTACGACACCAGCTATGTCCGCGAAGGGTATTTGGAGCAATTGTGGTCTGACCTCGAAGCGATGGACGGCGACGCGTTGGAAGGCGATGTGGCGCGTGGACGTGAATTGTTGCTCGCATGGGATTTTACTGCGGACAATGTCGGCGGAGGCGACGCTTTGGCCTTGTTGATCATCCGCGACTTTATGGGCGCCGAATACAACAACAAGCCATGGCCGGACGCCGCAGAGGCATTGGAAACGGCAGTCCGACATCTCAACACCCATTTTGGGCGAATTGATCCGCCAATGTCGGACCTACTCCGCCTGCGCCAGGGTGATGTTGACCTGCCTTTGGACGGTGGATCGGACACTTTGCGCGCGTCCACAACATGGGTGGTCGATGATGATGGCCGGTTAAGCCTGGTTCACGGCGACAGCTTTATCCAATGGGTTGAATGGCCCACTGATGGTGGCCGCGTGTCATCCCGGTCCATTCAACCGTTTGGCGCGGCAACAACCCGACCAAGCAGCCCGCATTACACCGACCAAATGCAAATCTATGTCGATCATGGGTTAAAGCCGGTGCGGTTCTGGGAAGAGGATGTGCGCGCCGCTGCGACCAGCTCCGAAACATTCACCAACGCGCGGTGAAAGGAACCTATCGAGCAGTGAATACGTTTCGTCGATGAGGATCGCGAGTTGGTTGATCGGGCCATGCCCGTCGCGCAACGATCCAAACCAACACAAATAATTTCTAAAAGGGACACAATCCATGAAATTACGTTTTGCCACCGCCAGCTTGACCGCGATCAGCATCGCCATCGCTGCGCCCTTCTCACCCGCATTTGCCGATGCGCATGTGGAAGCCGCCGAGAATGAGGGCGCAGGCGACCTGCAAGACCTCGTCGCTCAGGTCCAAATCCCTTATGTGGAATTTGAGCTTGAAAATGGATTGACCGTTATTGTCCATGAAGATCGCAAAGCGCCGATCGTTGGCGTCGCCGTGTGGTACAATGTTGGATCGAAAGACGAGCCCGTTGGCCAAACCGGCTTTGCTCATCTGTTCGAACACTTGATGTTCAACGGGTCGGAAAACGCGCCCGCTGATTACTTCCAGTATCTACAGGAAATGGGTGCAACCGATTACAACGGTACCACCAATTTCGACCGCACCAATTATTTCCAAACGGTGCCCCGCCCCGCATTGGAACGCGCGCTTTGGTTGGAAAGCGATCGCATGGGGTATTTGTTGGGCGCTGTGACGCAGGAAAAGCTCGATAATCAGCGCGGCGTTGTCCAAAATGAAAAGCGCCAAGGTGACAATCAGCCGGGTGGTTTGGTGTTCTATGAGATCTTGGAAACTCTCTTTCCAGACGGTCACCCTTACCAACACTCTGTAATTGGATCGATGGCCGATTTGGACGCCGCATCGATGGACACGGTGCAAAACTGGTTCCGCGATCGGTATGGCCCGAACAACGCGACATTGGTTTTGGCCGGTGACATTTCCGCCGAAGAAGCGCGCCCAATGGTGGAGCAATATTTTGGCCCCATCGCGCGCGGCCCGGTTAACACACAAGCCGCCGCCGAAGTGCCCACATTGTCAGAGCCAGTTCGCACCGTGATGCGCGATCAGGTTGCAGCCACCACCGTTGACCTATTCTGGCCTGTTCCGGGCATCACCAGCGACGAGCTAACCGCTCTCACCGTTGGAGCGGATGTATTGGGTGGATTGTTGTCCAGCCGCTTGGATCAAATCCTTGTCCGCGAAGAGCAGCTTGCCGTGGGCGTGTCCGCCGGAAACTTTGATTTCCAACGTGTCGGCATCGTCAATGTCAGCGCAACGCTGCGCGACGGTGTTGAGCTCGAAGTGCTTGAAGCGCGGTTGAATGAAATTGTTGCGGAATACGTGGCCGAAGGGCCAACGGCCGACGAAGTGCGCCGATCCGCGACCAGCGATTTGGCCGGCACAATCCGCGGGCTTGAACAAGTCGGCGGCTTCGGCGGCAAAGCTGTTGCGCTTGCACGCGGCGAAGTTCTGGCCGGTGATCCCGGCTTTGCAGTCAGCCAACTCGAAGTGCTTGCCTCAATCACGCCAGAGGCCGTGACCGCAGCGATGCAGCGGTGGATGACCCGGCCTGCCTTCACCCTGGTTATGGAACCGGGTGAGCGCGAAGACACTTATGAAGAAGCCGCCAGTGTTGCCGCCGAAAGCGACGAAGAAGCGGCGGACGAAGGCGTTGCAGAAGAAATCACGGTGTCAGTGGTTCGCCCGGCCCCTGCGATTGAATCGGTCGCCCAGCTCGACTTCCCTGAATTTCAACGGACCACATTGGCCAATGGAATGCAGCTTACATACGCCATGCGAGATGCGGTCCCCGCGACATACATCACGATGTCGTTTGACGCCGGCACCGCGGCCGATCCCGTGGACATGCGCGGGCTCGAAAGTCTGACATTAGGCCTTTACGACGAAGGCACCGCCAATATGAGCAGCCAAGAGATCGCCGAAGCGCGCGAACGTCTTGGTGTGAGCATTAATGTGGGCGGCGGCGATGATCGTTCATCGTTCACCTTGTCAGCGTTGTCGGCCAATCTCGCGCCTTCGCTGGATCTGTATCGTCAAATCATCCGTGAGCCGGCCTTTAATGAAGCCGACCTTGAACGGGTGAAGGCACAGACCATTACCGGCATTCGTTCGCAAATGCGTTCCCCCCAAGGGATCGCAGGTCGGACCATCGGCACTGAATTGTTCGGCACGATGGCTCCGTATGGCGGCGCAACCACAATCGAAAGCGTTGGCGCCATCACTCGTGATGATCTGGTGGCGTTTAAGGACACATGGATCCGTCCGGACAACGGCCAAGTCTTCGTCATTTCAAGCTTGCCAATGGACGACATCGTCTCTCAACTGAACGCCGCATTCGGCGATTGGGAAGCGGCCGATGTCAAAAAAGGTGAGAAAGATTTCTCTACCCTTGTCAGTGAGACCACCGACGGCAATCGCATCGTTTTGATCAACCGTCCTAATTCTCCACAAAGCTTCATTCTGGCTGCTCAAGTCACGCCATTGGATGCAAGCGACCCGGCCTATGTTGATTTCACGAATGCGAACAATTCGCTGGGTGGAAACTTCCTCGCGCGGCTCAATATGAACCTGCGCGAGACAAAGGGTTGGTCCTATGGCGTTCGCGGTGGCGCCCGGGCCCGTGAAAACAGTGTGGTCTACGCAATTTCTGGCGGCGTTCAGGCGGATCGCACCGGGGATTCGGTCGCAGAGATGATCCGTGAAACAACCGAATTCCTTACCGAGAATGGCGTGACGCAGGATGAACTGGCCCGCAATGTGGCGAGCGAGATCGGCGAATTGCCGGGACGTTTCGAAACATCCGGTAGCGTCCTGGGCGCCATGCAGGCCATCTCCCTGTATGACCGTCCAGATAACTATTACGAAAGTCTGGTGGGCCGTTACAGCGCGCAAACCGCCGACAGCCTTGATGCCGCTGCCCGTGCAGCGCTTGATGTTGAAGACTTCGTTTGGGTGATCGTCGGCGATGCAGAGGTGGTTGCTCCACAGTTGGAACAACTTGGCCTGCCCGTCGAAGTGCGCGAAATCGAAAGCTCAGAATAACCCTGACGCTACGGCATACTAAACAATGGGGTGGACCTCGCAATTGCGCGGGTTCCGCCCCATTTTCGCATCTGCCCAATAGAGGTTGAACACCCCCGTTTGACGTGCAAGAACACGCCGCAAGCTTTGGCCAAACATGGCGGAGGCGCGATAATTGCGATCATTTCAAAGGAGAGACACATGTCTGTTGCAGGAACTTATAACACCACCGTCAAAAGCCCAATGGGCGATCAAGCCGGCACTTTCACCGTCACCGACAACGGCGATGGCTCTTTCGCTGGTAAACTCGAAGGCGGCATGGGCTCGATGGACACCGAAGAAGGTAAAGTCGACGGCAACACGCTCACATGGAAAATGAACATGACTGTTCCAATGCCAATGACGCTCGATTGTGAAGCGACCATTGACGGCGACAGCTTGACCGGCACCGTGAATGCTGGTGCATTCGGTGCGATGCCATTGTCGGGCACGCGCGCTTAAGCGAGCCTTTGGCGCGGACGTCCGCGCCGAACACAAATACAGAAAACCCGCCGAGAGCTTTCGCTTTCGGCGGGTTTTCTTATCCAGTTTGGAACTCTCCAAACGTCGAGCGTTTAGCCAAACTCCGCCTTGTGCCCGGCATCATCGCCAGTGGCCAAAAGCTTTGCCTGATCTACCCAACGGTCGCGAGTGATGCGGCCCTTTATCTTCAAATATTGATCCACTTCTGCAACGTCTGCATCTGACCATTGCGCAATTTGATCAAACCGGCGAACGCCCAATGATAGGCACAGATCGTTCAGTTTAGGGCCAACACCCTTGATCCGGGTCAAATCATCGCTTTCACCAACAGCGGCGGCGATTTTCGGTTTGTCTTCGTCGCCATCCGATGCGGCGGCAAGCGCTGCTCCCGCTGCGGCGACCGGCGCAACAGCTTCCGGCTCAACAACAGGCTTAGGCGCTGGCTCAGGCTCTGGTGCCGAAGCGGGTTTTGGCGCAGGCGTTGGGGCCGGTTCTACTTTTGGTGCAGCTTGAGAAGTGCCTTCTCGCGAAGCGGTCGATCCCGAAGCGCTCAAGCGCCCCCATATCCACCACGCAGTGGCGATCCCGATCACCAATGCAAGAATGAAGCGCAGCGGATTATCCATAATTATCTGAAACATGTGTCTTTCCCCCGCCTCTTCAATTGCGCGCCCAGATGAACCAACCGATCGCAAGACCGATCAGAAACACAGCGATTACGATGAGCCAACTTTCCAAAAGTAGCGACATGATTACTCTCCCCCTTGCGCACCAGCGCCAGCATCAAGTGTAAACTCAATCCGCCGATTGGCGGCATTCGCACCGTCGCCCTCAACGGCCGGTTGGCTTGATCCATATCCAATCGCCGTGATCCGAGCGGTGGAGACACCGCGTTCGGCCAAAGCGCTGGCAACACCGTCCGCGCGCGCTTGGCTGATGCTCATATTGACCGAATCTGTACCGGTCGCATCGGTGTGTCCGCCGATCGTGACACTCATGCCAGTGCAGGCCGTGAGACGTTCAGACAACCCATCGACTACTGCGATCGATTCTTCGGCCAGATAGGCGCTTCCCGTTTGGAACAGGATCGATTTTCCGTCCATGAATGCGTCAACACCGCTTTGGCAATCGGCGACCTGCTCTTCGCTTGCGCCGGTCACTGCTGAGGTGTCTTCGATTCCAGTCGCAAGGTCGGCCGCTGTACCTTCTGCCCCATCGGTGGAGGTCAGTTCGCCGGAATACATTTCGGCATCCGCGATCCCATCATCGGCCCAGCGCACATGGGATACTTTGCCAGTTTCGATCAACATTGCCTCAATCCGAGCGCGTTCATCCGGATCAGTTACACCGTCCACAATCGCAATCCGCGACAACGGATCGCGCTGCATCGAAAGCGATGCGCCCTCCACTCCTGCCGAAGCCAAAGCCCCCTGCATATCCGTTTCAATTGTGTCGATATAGTTCGCGCCGTCCATCGCATGCGTGCCCCACGCAAGCAGCGACGCAACACCGGCGCCAAGCAAACCCTTGGTTAAACCCTGCATAACTGTTCCCTTCCCTTTCGGTAAGGCTCGCAGCGCAGCGGGCACGTGTAAAGTCACAAATTGTAAGGTGCTCGGGGGAGATAACGGAGAGATTGGCCGCAAACCCCTCCAATCAATCGTTCGCGACGATCTCAAATTTCATCAACAAAGTCCGCTGTCCGCCCGAAAAATTGTCGTCGCTAACGATGTAGATGAATGTACGGCGCTGCCCATCTTTGGCGACCTCTTCGCGCACGGCCAGCCCTTCGAAATTGTCGACCGTCATGGGTGGGCGCAGGGTCATTAAGTCACGACGCGAACCGTCGGGAGAATAGGCGACAATCGCTGCGCTGTTTCCCTCGGTGGGTGAGTAGGAACGGAAAAGCACAAGAAATACGCCATCACCCAGCGCGTCAGCATCGGTCGGCACCGCACCCAACCCTTCGAGCATTGACGGCGGATGCACAGACAAATCAGTGTAGCTATCGGTCTCGGTGCGATGGAGCACACAGTTGGATCGTTGGGATTGAGCTTTCCGCTCAGCGCAGATTAACTGGGATTCTGCGCTGACGGCGACCGCCTCCATACCACTGTTGCCCTCCAGTTCACCTAGCTCTGCTTCGGCATCGAACAGGGTCTGAATGCCAACGCCAGAGAGGCTTTCTCCATAACTCAGAATGCGATGATTGCGTTCAAAAGTCACAAACCACCCGCCTTCGGCATCATAGATCAGACTTTCGCTGTCACCGTCTTCTTTTCCGGTCAGCGTTTGGCCATCCGGGCCGAGCAAATTGCCAGACTCTATCGCGGAAATTCCTATGAGCCGATCACCCGACTCGTCCGGCGCAATCCGAACCCAGCGCGCATCATCGGTAATCGCCAGCAAACGTCCGCTATCCGCATCCCAGCGAAGGCCCGACAGACCGCCAATGTTCTGACCCATGCGTGGAATGTCCAAGCCGCCGTGATATTTTAGAGCTCCGACCCGGTCCAGCGCCGGATCCTCTTCAGACAACGCAACCTGCAACAATTGCGTCCCATCGCGCGCAAAGGGATCGTGCAAATAGACATAACCGCCAACCAGAAGCGCCGCGATCAGCAGCGGTCCCAACAATGCGACCCGTTTAAGCAATTCTAGCCCAATTTGTCTTTGAGCAGTTGGTTGACCACGCCCGGGTTTGCTTTGCCCTGCATCGCCTTCATGGTCTGACCCACAAAGAAACCGAACAGCTTGTCTTTGCCGCCCTTATATTGCTCAACCTTGTCGCCGTTATTGGCGAGGATTTCGTCAATAGCAGCCTCGATCGCGCCGGTGTCGCTGACCTGTTTCAACCCTTCGGTATCGGCAATTTCGCCCGGTTCGCGGCCAGTGCGCAGGACCAGTTCGAATATCTCTTTGGCTTGCTTGCCGCTGATCTCACCTTTGTCTTGCATGGCAAGGATCGTAGCCTGGCGTTCCCCGGTTGCGCGGGTCGGATCAACTTCGTCGCCAAAGTTTTCCTTGGCCGATTTGATCACACCCGGCGCCACGGACAACGCCCAGTTCGCCACCTGAGTCGCGACTTCGGTTTCCGCTTTGCCCATAGCATCCGCAGCAACACCCAAAAGCGTTTCGAAACGTCCAAACGTTTCCACTTCAGCGGTCAGCTCGCGCGCATTGTATGCAGTAAGGCCCAGTTCGTCGGTGTAACGCACACGCTTTGCATCCGGCAATTCGGGAAGGCTTGCGCGGCATTCGGCCAAAAAGTCGTCTTCCAAAACCAACGGCAAAAGGTCGGGGTCTGGGAAGTAGCGATAATCATGCGCGTCTTCTTTCGACCGCATTGTCCGCGTGGTGCCCGTTGCGACGTCAAATAGGCGTGTTTCTTGATCCACGCTGCCGCCGCTTTCAATCAGATCGACCTGACGCGCGGCTTCATATTCGATCACTTGCATCACGAAACGGACCGAGTTCACATTCTTCGTCTCGGTACGCGTGCCCAGCTCATCGCCCACCTTACGCACGGAGACATTGACGTCAGCACGCATGGAACCTTCTTCCATGTTTCCATCGCATGATCCAACATAACGCAGGATGCTGCGCAATTTGCGGACATAGGCGCCGGCTTCTGCGGGCGAACCCATATCCGGGCGACTGACGATTTCCATCAGAGCAACGCCGGACCGGTTCAAATCGACATAGGACATGGTCGGATGCTGATCATGCATCAATTTGCCTGCATCCTGTTCAACATGGATACGTTCGATGCCGATCACTTTGTCTTCGGGAATCCCGGTTTTCTCGTCCGCTTCGATGAGCAGAGATCCCTCTCCCACCAATGGGTGGTAAAGCTGGCTGATCTGATAGCCCTGAGGCAAATCGGCGTAGAAGTAGTTCTTGCGATCAAAGCGCGACCACGCGTTGATCTCTGCTTCGATGGCCATGCCGGTGCGCACGGCCTGACGGATGCATTCGCGGTTTGGTACGGGCAACATGCCCGGCATCGCGGCGTCCACCAAGGAAACCTGACTGTTGGGCTCTGCACCAAATGTGGTGGAAGCGCCGGAGAACAGCTTTGAATGGGTCGTGATTTGGGCGTGGACTTCCAGGCCGATAACAACCTCCCACTCACCCGTTTGTCCCTGAATGCGGTAATCACTCATTTAAAGGTCTCTTTCAGTCTCTTCTTTTCGGCCTTTTGCGCGGCCCGTTTCTTCGAATAATGGCGCCAACCCAATCCCATTGCCATGCCAACTAGGTCCGCGATCAATAACGCAATTGGTTCGATAAGCGCTGCTGCAGCGATCACAGGAAGCAGCAACAATTCTTCCAATTAAGTCTCGTCCTTATCTTCAATCCGCTCAGCCGGTCTTGCCGGACCCGCTGCCCGATCATCGTCGTTTCGAATGACTTTCCCATCTTTGTCGAACCGCGCCTCACCATGCTCAATCGTTTGCGAAAGATACATGACAACCCCGACAAGGATCACAAAGCAAACGAGGAAGATGGTGACAGCGATCATCTGTTCGGCTCACCCGGTTTAAGCACCTTGCCCGTGCGGCTGTTAAAGCGCGCCTCGCCGATGTTGAATGTCTTTTCCAATCTCTGGCCAAGATGCGCCAACGCCGTGACAGCAAGGTAAACCCCCAATCCGATCAAGGCGTCTACCCAACCGCCGTCGACAATGCGTTCCCAGTAATCGAACTTGATCATCCATGCGATCACAAGAAGGGTCCAGCCAATCTGGAACCAATGCATTTTTGTCATGCGTTCAAGCATCAGCCGCGTCCAACAGCCCCGCCTCAACCGCTTTCAATTCCGCGCGCACGACATTGTCGAATTTCTTCGTGCCGGTCACGGTGATCTCTTCGAGGAACAACACGCTTAAGGTGCGATACTCGGGGTAATTCGCCAGCTCGCGCACAGTGGCCGCAAACAAAGGACCGTTGCGCACTGTGCGAGTTTTGATGTCCATCTGTGCGTGCAGCGACTGCAAAAGAGCCGCATAAGCGAAATACCGTTTGTTCGGTTCTTCGGCTTCAGGACGCCGTGATCGAGCGAGAAATCCGAACGCTACGATCCACGCCGGCACAACAAAGCCCAACGCGACAATCGCCAAAATGCCCCATTCAAATGGTGTCACCACCACTTCTCCGGTTGTGCCGTAAACCCGGCGCGTTCTTGAATCGCAAGACCCGCATTAAGAACAGTTTGTTCGTCAAACGCCTTGCCAACCAGTTGCAGCCCCAACGGCAATCCATCGGGGTTCATACCCGCAGGGACGCTCATCGCAGGCAAACCAGCGAGCGACGCTGGCACCGCGAACACATCGTTCAAATACATCGTCAATGGATCGTCGTTGAGCGAACCCAATGGGAACGAAGCCGTTGGCGTCGTGGGTGCAAGGATCAAATCGCATTCGGCCCAAGCGTTTTCAAAATCGCGCGTGACCAAAGCCCGCACCTTTTGCGCCTGCGTGTAATAAGCATCGTAGAATCCAGCCGACAACACATAGGTGCCGATCAAAATCCGGCGCTTAACCTCATCGCCAAATCCGGCGGCGCGTGTTTCGGCGTACATATCCTGTAGTCCGGCGCCATCCGGCAGATCGCGCAAACCATAACGCACACCATCATACCGGGCGAGATTCGAAGACGCCTCGGCTGGGGCGATGATGTAATAAGCAGGCAGCGCGTATTTGGTGTGCGGCAACGACACATCGACAATCTCGGCGCCTGCATCGCGCAGCCATTCTTTACCCTGCTCCCATGATGCCATGATCGCATCGTCCGTGCCATCCATGCGATATTCGCGCGGAATGCCGACCTTCTTGCCTTTAAGGTCGCTGGACAGGGCCGCCTCCCAATTGGGAACGTCCATCTTCAGACTGGTTGCATCCTTGGCATCAAAGCCCGCCATCGCGCCCAACATAATGGCACAATCTTCAACCGATCGCGCCATTGGGCCCGCTTGGTCTAGGGAAGAGGCAAACGCCACCACGCCCCAACGCGAACAACGGCCATAGGTCGGCTTAATCCCGCAAATCCCAGTAAAGGCGGCGGGTTGGCGGATCGAACCGCCCGTATCTGTGCCGGTCGCGGCCGGTGCGATACGCGCGGCAACGGCGGTCGATGAACCGCCCGATGAACCGCCCGGACTCATCGCGGAATTGCTGCCTTCTTTGCGCCAAGGCGAAGACACATTGCCGAAATACGATGTCTCGTTCGATGAACCCATCGCAAATTGATCAAGATTCAGCTTGCCCAACATCCCCGCGCCTGCATTCCACAAATTCTGTGAAACCGTGCTCTCATATTCGGGTGTGAACCCTTCGAGGATATGGCTGGCAGCGGTCGTTTGCACGCCTTGGGTGGCAAAAAGGTCTTTCATGCCGATTGGCACGCCGGCCATCACGCCCAATTCCTTGCCATCAGCGCGCGCTTTATCCGCCGCATCCGCAGCGGCCAATGCATGGTCCGGCGTGGTCACGATAAACGCGTTCAATTCGGCAGCTGAAGCAACGGCGGTGTTAAAGCTCTCGGCCACTTCGCGTGCGGTAAAGTCGCCACCGGCAACACCATCGCGAATGGCCTTCACGCCCAGAGAGGTAAAATCAGTCATGCTCATTCAATCACTTTTGGCACGCCGTAAAAGCCGTGCTCAGCCGCTGGAGCGTTGGCGAGCACTTCGTCGCGCTTGCCGCCGCCGGTTTTGGGGTCTGCGTCCACTACGTCGTCGCGCAGGCGCAAAGTGTTGGGGATCACCGCGGACATTGGCTCAACACCGGTCACGTCCACTTCACCCAACTGCTCGACCCAATCGAGGATATTGTTCAGCTCAGGCACAAGCGCCTCAAGCTGTTCATCGCCCATTTTGATGCGCGCCAGCGACGCGATCTTGGCGACGGTCTGTTTATCAACCGACATGCATTTTTCCGTCTTTATACGGGCCCGACGACAAACCCCGGGCCAATCTTAACGTTACTGTCCCGGAGGCGGTCCAGCCGGAGCACCTTCGGCGCCACCAGGTCCACCCAACCCACCTTGGCTGGCTGCCATGGCACGTTGCAGGATTTCCAGATTTTGATCGAACATTTCGCGGCTCATGAAATCCACCACTTCGATCTCAAAAATAAGATCGGCATTTGGTGGAATGGGCGCGCCCTGCGGCGGCTCTGCGCCATAGGCGAGATCCGACGGGATATAGAGTTCGTATGTCCCACCTTTCTGCATTTGCTGCAGTCCCTGATAGAAACCTTCAATCGTGGCACCTTCCTCCACTGGGAACGGGCTGCCTTCTGGGAAGACACCTTGAACCGGCAAAGGAATATCTTGCGATTCGTCAAACACTTCGCGGTTTGACGCCAGCATGCCTTTGTATTTCACAAAGACCATATCGCCGGGTTGCGGATTGGCGCCTTCGCCGGCGACGATTGTGTCCACGGCCAATCCCTTGGGCATCGCCGACCAGGCCAGCGCGCCGCCCAGTAAAATGGCAAAAAGGACGCCCAACCACAGCTTGGTCAAAGACCCTTTGGCAATAGGTTGGAGCGGAACGCGAGTGACTTCGGTCATAGTGTTCTTCTTTGCAAAATGGCGCCCGGTGGGCCTTTAAACGGCACAGTCATGCGAAAACCCCCTTTTCCGCATGACAAAAGGGCGCGGAATTGGTCCGCGCCCTGATGGCTTATCCAGTGTCGGGATTCAAGCGATTGATGCACCTTCTTATCGGTGCAACGCGATTAATCCCACGCTTACGGCTTACTTGATGCCGTCGCGTTCCATACGCTTACGCTCAAGCTTGCGTGCACGACGCACCGCAGCGGCTTTTTCGCGCGCGCGCTTTTCGCTTGGCTTTTCGTAGTGGCGACGCAGTTTCATTTCGCGATAAACGCCTTCACGCTGCAGCTTTTTCTTAAGCGCGCGCAGGGCCTGATCGACATTGTTATCGCGAACCATGATTTGCATAAACGACTACTACCTTATGTGTTTATCGGCGCACAAAACCACCAAAACCACTCGCCCGACAAACCACCGGGCGAATCGCGGTAAATGCGCGTAAAATTGACGCTGGAACGGGCGCAGATCCACGCCAAAACGGCCCAGAACACGCTCTATCTGAGGCGCACATAGCGGCGCATCTACAAAATGGCAAGATATCAACGCGCCGTATTTGCTCTCTCTTTAACCAAGCGAAACCCACGCGACGCTATGCAGGAGCAATCCGCAGGGCTAAGAGCAGCCGCAAATGTCGTCTACTGGCCTCTCTCCTGTGTTTGCATCGCTTTGCGTTGCGCTTGGCGGCGCAATGGGCGCGCTTGCCCGGTTCCAATTGGGACGGTTGATCACTCACGCATTGGGTTCGGCCAGCGGTTTCCCATGGGCAACTTTGATGATCAATGTCACAGGCAGCTTGGCCATGGGTGTTTTGCTGGGTTGGCTGGCGCGGGGATCTCAGCCCGATCAAACGAGTGAAACGCTGCGTTTGTTGATTGGTGTCGGGTTGCTGGGTGGGTTCACCACATTCAGCGCATTCAGCGCCGAATTGATCACATTGGTCCAACGCGGCCATATTCTCCTTTCTTTTGCCTATGGATCGGTGTCGATGATCGCGGGGATGACCGCGTTTCTTATCGGACTGGCCATGATACAGAGCGCACCATGAGCGAACACACACCGCAACCGACGCAAGAACCGCAATCGCCCGCGAAAGAGGTGCGCCAATTTACCGTCAACGAAGACGATGATGGCGTGCGCCTGGATCGATGGTTCAAACGAAACCTGCCGCAGATCGGTTTCGCTACCATTTCACGTTGGGCCCGCACCGGGCAAATTCGGGTCGATGGCAAACGCGCAAAGCCCGAAGATCGCATCGCCGCAGGTCAAGTGCTGCGTGTGCCGCCGGGTGGCGAGGCCAAACACAAAGCCCCGCGCAAACGCCGTGAGCTGACCGCAGAGGATATTGCCGAGGCGCAAGCCATGGTGATCCGTGAAACGCCCAGCGCGATTGTCTTGAACAAACCGCCCGGTCTTGCCACGCAAGGTGGCAGCAAAACTACAAAGCACGTTGATGGTTTGCTTGATGCATTCGTTGAAGATGACGGAACCGAGGGCGGCGGCGTTCGCCCGCGCTTGGTCCATCGACTTGATAAAGACACTTCAGGCGTGTTGTTGATCGCGCGCAGCCCCGGAAGCGCTGCCAGTTATTCGCGTCGTTTCGCTGGGCGCAGCGCTCGCAAAGTCTATTGGGCGTTGGTGGTGGGAGTGCCTCAGGTTCGCGAAGGAACCATCGATGCCCCTCTCGCCAAGCAACCTGGCACAGGCGGCGAAAAAATGCACGTGGACGAGGAAGAGGGCGCCACGGCAAAGACCCGATATCGCGTCATCGAACGCGCCGGGATGAAAGCAGCTTGGGTTGAGCTCGAACCGCTTACCGGGCGCACTCACCAATTGCGGGTGCACTTGGCCGCGATTGGCCATCCTATCGTTGGTGATGGCAAATATGGAGGCCAAGACGCCTTCCTCACTGGCAGCATAAGCCGTAAAATGCACCTTCATGCGCGCCGTTTGATCATTGCGACACCCGAAGGGAAAGGGACCGGCGGAAAGCTCGATGTGACCGCCGACCTTCCGGCTCATTTCTCCGCAAGCATGGAGGCCTTGGGGTTTGAAGAGGGCCAAAGCGATGCTTCCCCAGTGCGCGAAGAAACGCCGGAACGCACGCCAGCGGAAAAGAAACAGGCCGCTCGGCGTCACGCAAAACAATTTCGCAAAGATCGGCGCGGCGAGCGACGCGGTCGCACAACGTCGATGGGCACCGCCAACAAAGTCGCTAAAGCGAAGAAGAAGGCCAAAGGCAAACCCGGCACCAAGCCCGGAGCAAAGCCCAAGGGTCGCCGATAATGCACCCAAACCCCGCGTTCAGAAGCGAAGACCGGGCAATGTTCAAATCCATGATTGCCGATATCGGGTTTGGCATGGTGTTTCTAACCACACCCGACGGGCCGCGGGTGGCACATGTTCCAATCCTGCTTTCGCGTGAAAATGAAATTCGGTTCCATCTGGCACAAAGCAATGCGTTGACCCCGCACCTGAATGGCGCAACCGCGTTGATTACGGTGAACGGGCCCGATGGATACGTGTCGCCACGGTGGTACGACAATCGTGACACGGTACCGACATGGGATTACGCCGCGCTCGAGATGGAAGGGACGATCCGCAATCTCGAAGATCAAGAATTGGAAACTCTCCTGCATGATGTGATCACCACATTCGAAAGCCGTATCGAAGGGGTGCCTTGGCAAGCTTCGGAATCCAGCGACCGGGTGTGGTCTGGCCTGTTTCGCGGTATCGCCGGTTTTGCGATGACGGTTGAAGAATGGCGGCCAACATTCAAATTGTCGCAAAAGAAAAATGCCGCCGAACGCGCCCGGATCGCCGACGGAGTTGAAAAGGCTGGCAATTCAGAATTGGCTCAATGGATGCGTAAGGTTGCACGATGACAAAACTGGCGGTGTTTGATTGCGACGGGACATTGGTCGATGGTCAGGCGGATATTTGCGACACGATGGAAAGCGCCTTTGATCGTGCAAAAATTGCGCCGCCCAGTCGCCATGATATTCGGCGCATCGTCGGCCTAAGCCTGCCGGTTGCAATCAGGCAATTGTCGCCGGGATTGGACGAAGACCAAGTCCGTCACGTAGTCGAATTCTACAAAAGCAGCTATTTCGCCCGACGTCAGGAAGGGATGCTGCATGAACCGCTATACGATGGAATTGCCGATCTATTGCATCGACTGCGCGATGCAGGATGGAGTTTGGCGGTGGCGACAGGAAAATCGGATCGCGGGTTGAACGCCGTCCTTGCCGCGCATGATCTAAGCGATCTTTTCGTCTCTCTCCAAACAGCCGATCGACATCCATCAAAACCCCATCCCGCCATGTTGGAAGCCGCCTTGTTCGAAGCGGGCGCCGACGCGGCGGACGCGGTGATGATAGGGGACACCAGTTTTGATATGCAGATGGCCCGCGCCGCGAATGTTCGCGCCGTCGGCGTTGCATGGGGCTATCACGAGACACCCGAGCTGATGGCCACGGGTGCCGATATCGTAACCCGCAATGCGGCGCATTTGGGCGATGAATTGTTAGGCCAAAACACTTTGAGTGACACAGAATGAACGACACCACCGACGAAGCGCGCATCCGCGCCCAAGCACAATTTCTGTGGCTCAATGTCTTGCGCCTGATATCATTGGGTCTTCTCCTTGCGGGCATTGCGGTTACCCAAGATGCATTGAACGCGCCCTATTGGGTTGGCATCGTCATGGTCGTGATCGGTATGGGCGGGTTTTTCTTTGGCCCTCCACTCTTGGCTCGCCGTTTCACCACGAACGATAAAGAATTGCGCGATCCGCCGGAGAAACCATAAACCATGAAACGGTTTTACGATGATGTGGGCACACGCTCTGTCGAAGGCAGCGGTTGGCAAGTGACCTTGGACGGGCGCGGTCTAAAAACTGTAAAAGGAACCACACAGATCGTTCCAACCCAACGATTGGCAACGGCTTTGGCTCAAGAGTGGGCAGTTCAAAGCGAAGAGTTGGATCCGACCACTTTTCCCATTCGCGATATGGTCGATTATGCGATTGATGTAGTCGGCGCCGACACGGCTGCCGCCGCCGACAAGATTGTTGCTTATGGCGACACCGATACTCTTCTGTACCGCGCTGATCCGGACGAGCCGTTATACCCACGCCAAATCGACGTTTGGGAACCGATAGTTGCAGATTTCGAAGCACGAGAGGGCGTTGCAATGACGCGAGTGAGCGGCGTCATCCACCGGCCACAAAGCGATGCTGCCCTCGCCCATTTGCGCAAAAGACTGGGCGCGCAAAGCCCATTTGCGCTTGCTGGGATTGAGTTGATGACCAGCCTTGCTGCGTCGCTGATCGTGGGTCTTACAGCTAGCGAGACGGACGACGATGCAGAGGCAATGGCCTTGTGGCAGGCCGCGAGCTTGGAAGAAGAATGGCAGGCGGACCTGTGGGGCCGTGACCCCGAAGCCGAAGAGCGCAGAGCAAAGCGACAATCTGATTTTCTTAAGGCGCAAAAGGCGACGAGATTGGCAATCTAAGGTTTCGCCAACCAAATCAAAACCGGATTGTAAATCAACGGATTATTCGCCGGAAAGCACCCAGTCAGCGACATCGCTCGCGACTGTGTTGGCCGCGCGATTCAGCGCAGGACCGACAAACACTGCTTCGGGTGCAATGCCGTCTTCGCGCGCTTCGAACCGACGCGATGTCACGACGCCATCGGCATTCGTTCGGATGGCATCATAGCGCACAACGACCGAACCGCTTGGCGCATCGAACGTCATGTCGATCAATGTTCCGCGTACAAATTGGCTCGCCAAGATTGGCGTGTCGTCACTGTCGAGAACAAGCGCACCGCCCCGCACTCTCAGCGTCTCACCCAAGAGTCGCCGGAACAATCGCGCCGGTTTCTCAATCCAAACCGCTTCTTGCAAATAGGCGATTTCGGTGTCTGAGACGTTCACTGGCACCCGCAACACATCCAGCTTCGCTGGTGTTTCCGGCGTTAAAACTGCGATGGCCCCCACGGATCCCTCACTGCCGGTCTCTGCGCCCGATCCCGCCGGTGCAACGGCGGTGGACGACAACGTGATGAGGCTTTCGGGAGGTTCGGCAGCGCCCAAACTGATGCAGCCCGAAAGTCCTAAGCCAATCGCAGCGGCGAACAGGACCCGCGCTTTATTGATCGAATTCATATCCAGCGCCCTCTTCACGGCTCGT
The DNA here is from genome assembly GCF_900149685.1 of Erythrobacter sp. Alg231-14. Classification (NCBI taxonomy): domain Bacteria; kingdom Pseudomonadati; phylum Pseudomonadota; class Alphaproteobacteria; order Sphingomonadales; family Erythrobacteraceae; genus Erythrobacter; species Erythrobacter sp. Alg231-14. The sequence goes on from NZ_LT702999.1 coordinate 289,952, forward strand.
AATCAGGTAGTGTTTGACCGCCGATCAACGCGCCTGCGCCTTGATTTTCAAGCCGTTCAGTGATGGCGCGCAACGATCGGCTGGTGGTCCGCAAGTCCTGCAAAGTGGCTTCTGCCGCCGGCAGGGTTGATTCGCGCAATTGCCGCGCCGCAGGCCGCGTGTCTTCCAATGTGGCGGCCAATGCCGCCGCCGCATCGTTCGCCGATGAAAGTGTGCCGCGCAGTTCTTGTGCCAGCAGCGGGCCTTCTTCGTTCAACAATTTGTCCGTTGTCGCGGTCGCTTGTTCAAACGCGTTCAAAGCCTCTCCTGCCTCACGCAAGGCGACCTCAAGCTCGGCAAAGGTACCTTCAAGCCGGGGCGCAGTCTGTGCCAATTCTTGAGTCAGTCGATTGGAATTTTCCAAAATCCCGGCCAACTGTTCCTGATTTTCTGGTCCCAACAGGATGTTGAGATTTTCCGTCAGAGTGGCCAGTCGCTCCAACAACAATGGCGCGTTGTTGAGCAATGCGTTGATGCCACCATCTTTGGGCGGGATGACCGGGCGTTCTTCAGGACAAGCAGTCGTTTCGCACGTAATCGCCGGTGCCCCGCCCCGAGCCCCATCAAGCAAAATGGTCGATACGCCCGTAAAACTGGATTGAATGGTGGCGGTGGTCCCGACCAGGATCGGCACCTCGTCCTTTACCCTGATGCGGACCCGTACAAATTCCGGATTGTCATCCGACAATGCGATATCGATTACCTGGCCAACAGGCACACCGGCATAGGCCACCTGACTGCCATTCGCGAGGCCGGACACCGATTGACCGTAGAAAATATCATATTCGTTGACCGCGCCCTGACCCAGTCGGGCGATCCACACGATCGACACCGCCATCGCCGCCAGCAAAGCCAGCGTGACCGCGCCTACCCAAAGGTGATTGGCTCTTGTTTCCATCGTCCGCCTCTATGAACGCCTTGCGCGATGCGTGTCTATGATCTTGTGCATTGGCATGAATTACGCTTCCCCCGCACTGACGCCATCATGCGCCGCCTGTGCGCCGCGACCGCGCGGGCCGTTGAAGTATTCTTCGATCCACGGATGCCCGGTTTCCATCAATTCCGGGATTGTGCCGACTGCGATCACCCGCTTATCCGCCAACACCGCGACGCGATCACAAATTTCGTGCAGCGTATCGAGATCGTGAGTGATCAAGAACACTGTCAAACCCAATGTCTCTTTCAATTCACGGGTTTGGCGATCGAATTTTGCCGCGCCAATAGGGTCAAGCCCTGCCGTCGGTTCGTCCAAGAACAACAATTCTGGATCAAGCGCCAAGGCGCGAGCAAGTCCCGCACGCTTCTTCATCCCGCCCGACAATTCCGACGGATACTTTGCGATCGCTTCTTCGGGCAGACCCGACAACAACACTTTGTACCGCGCAATTTCCCGTCGCAACTCATCCCCGATTTCGGGGTAAAACTGCCGTAGAGGAACTTCGACATTTTCGCCCACCGTGAGCGTCGAAAACAACGCACCACCTTGAAACAAAACCCCCCACCGGCATCGCACGCCAATATCCTGATCGGGATCCACTTCGGTGATGGTTTGGCCCAAAACATCAATCCGCCCTGCATCGGGGTGTTGCAGGCCAATAATTGACCGCATCAGGACCGATTTGCCTGTGCCGGACCCGCCAACGACGCCGATAATCTCGCCCCGATTCACTGTCAGGTCGAGCCCGTCATGCACGGCAAAATCACCGAACTTGTTGACCAACCCTTCGATGACGATTGGCGGCGTATCGCGCGCGGCTCTGGTCGCGGCAAGGGGCGCTGGCGTGGCGTCTTCCCGTTCGCTCATCGCATCAACCCCATCCGATTTCGGTAAAGAAGACCGCGAAAAAAGCGTCCAACACAATCACCGCGAAAATTGCCGAGACGACGGCCAAGGTCGTGCGTTTGCCGACCTCTTCGGAATTTCCTTCGACCTGCATGCCGTGGTAACAACCGGCCAACGCGACGATCAATCCAAACACCGGCGCCTTTACCAATCCGACCCACACATCGTGCAATGGCACCACCTCTTGAATGCGCTCAATGAAGGTGAAGAAAGGAATGCCTAGCGCAAATTGGCCGATCACTGCGCCGCCAATGATCCCCACTACCGAAGCGTAAAACCCCAGAAGCACCATCATAAACGTGCAGGCGAGGATCCGCGGGATCACCAATTTTTCAATCGGTGAAATGCCGATCGTGCGCATCGCATCGACCTCTTCGGTCAATTTCATTGTTCCGATTTGAGCGGCAAACGCGCTGCCAGAGCGTCCCGCGACCATGATCGCGGTCATCAACACGCCCAGTTCGCGAAGAGTGATCCGACCAACAAGGTTCACCGTCAGTGTTTCCGCGCCGAACTGAGATAATTGCACCGCCCCTTGCTGCGCGATGACGATGCCGATCAAGAAACTCATCAAACCGATGATCGGCAAAGCGGCAACGCCAACCAATTCCATCTGGCGCACAAATGCACGCATCGGAAAACGGGAAGGATGCCTGATCAAACTGCCAAACCCGATCAGGATGTGACCGAAAAACCCGATCACCCCGAAAATTCCCGATTTGGCAGCGAAAACCTGTTCACCGACCCCGGCTGGCACTCTTTTCCAGACGGGAACGCGCGGCGGAGTCATCTCTGAATCGCCCGCAGCCCCTTCGACCGCATCAAGCAACCGTTGAGCCTGTCGACCCGCGCCGGTGATCGTGGCGCCGTGATGCGCCGCCAATCGGCACGTGACCCACGCACCAACGGTGTCAAACTCTTCAACATTCGCCAGATCGATGGTGGTCACCGAATCGGCGACCGCGCGCAATTCCTGATCGATTGGACCAATCGTCGACACAACTAATGGCCCCGACAGAGCAAGCACAGTGCGCCCGTCATCGCCATGTTCCAGTGTGAATTGCGCGGCCCCATTCATAACGAACACGATATGCGAGCAAATGCCGCGCATCACAAGCCATGCTTGTCAGTTGTTGCACCGCAACCAATGGCTTGGCATGGGGGCGGGATTCTTTTTTCTCGGGTGTGATGCCATCCGTGAACGCTAGTGAGCCAAAACAATGTCCAATTCTGAACTATCCACCACATTCACCCCCGCCGATATTGAGGCGCGATGGTACAGCCATTGGGAAGAAACCGGCGGTTTCCGCCCCGAACGGCCAGATGCGGAACCCTACACCATCGTGAATCCGCCACCCAACGTGACCGGATCGCTGCATATTGGCCACGCGTTGGACAACACCTTGCAAGACATCGTGATCCGGTATGAACGGTTGCGCGGCAAAGACGCATTGTGGGTGGTCGGCACGGATCACGCTGGGATTGCAACTCAAATGGTGGTCGAACGCCAGATGGAGGAGCGTCAGGACAAACGCACCAATTACAGCCGCGAAGAATTCGTCGATAAAGTGTGGGAATGGAAACACGAAAGCGGCGGGACAATCACCAACCAATTGCGGCGACTTGGCTGTTCAATGGATTGGTCGCGCGAACAATTCACAATGGACCCGCACTTTGACAAAGCGGTGCTCAAGACCTTTGTTGATCTCTACAATGATGGTCTAATCTATCGTGACAAACGTCTGGTGAATTGGGATCCAAAGCTCAAAACCGCTATTAGCGACCTCGAAGTTGAGACGCAGGATTTGCAGGGCAGTTTCTGGCACTTCAAATATCCGTTGGAAGACGGCGTAACATTGGGCGATGGCCGCGATTACATCGAAGTGGCCACCACCCGCCCTGAAACAATGCTCGCCGATATGGCCGTTGCCGTTCACCCAAGCGATGAACGCTATGCCAGCGTCGTGGGCAAGCATGTCGTGCTGCCTATTACGGGACGCCGCATCCCGATTGTCTCCGATGAACACGCCGATCCTGAATTGGGTTCCGGCGCGGTGAAGATCACGCCGGGCCACGACTTCAACGATTTCGAGGTCGGCAAACGCGCCGGTATCGCCGCGGGCGATATGTTGAACATGTTGGATGGCAATGCCGATGTTTGCCAAGTCTCCGACGGATTGGTGCCGGATGAATTCATCGATCTCCACCGGTTTAAGCGCGACGGTAAAGACGGTGCGCGCGAAGCCGTGGTTGCGCGGTTGAAAGCAGACGGCTTCCTCATCCCGCACATCGCCAAGACGAAGAAAGGCGAAGAGGTCGAACACGACGCCGAGCCGCGCAAAATCGCAACGCCTTTTGGCGATCGCGGCGGTGTCGTGATCGAACCGTGGCTGACCGATCAATGGTATGTTGATGCGGAGAAACTCGCTGCAAAGCCGATCGAGCAAGTGAAATCCGGTGAAATCGAAATTGTACCCGCAACGTGGGAAAAGACATTCTTCAATTGGATGGAAAACATCCAACCTTGGTGCATCTCTCGTCAATTGTGGTGGGGTCACCGTATTCCAGCTTGGTTCGATGCTGATGGCAACATCTTTGTCGCCGCGACTGAAGAGGAAGCCCAAGGAAAAGCAGGCGCAGGCGTTGCTCTAACGCAGGACAGCGATGTTCTCGACACGTGGTTCTCGTCTGCCCTTTGGCCATTCGCCACGCTTGGCTGGCCCGAAGAAAACCAACCGCTTCTCAACAAGCACTTTCCCAACAGCCTGCTCGTTTCCGGGTTCGACATCCTGTTCTTCTGGGATGCGCGAATGATGATGATGGGCCAGTACAATATGGGTAAGGCCCCATGGCCAAAACTCTATTTGCATGGCCTTGTGCGCGCCGCCGACGGATCCAAAATGTCGAAATCAAAAGGCAATGTGGTCGATCCGCTTGGCCTTATTGATGAATACGGCGCGGACGCATTGCGGTTCTTTATGGCCGCCATGGAAAGCCAAGGCCGCGATATCAAAATGGATGAAAAGCGGGTGGAAGGATACCGCAACTTCGCCACCAAACTTTGGAACGCGACACGGTTCTGCCAATCCAATGGCATCGGGGCCTCCGAAACATTGAAGGCGCCGCCAGCGCGTCTTGCAGCAAACCAATGGATCATCGGTGAAGTCGTTCAAGTCTGCGCAGAAATCGAAGCCGCTATGGCCGATCTGCGTTTCGATGCGGCCTCAAGTGCCATCTATCAATTCACCTGGAGCAAGTTTTGCGATTGGTATCTGGAATTGATCAAGCCGGTCTTCAATGGCGAAGACGACAACCCAGCAGCCGTCGAAACACGCGCCGTTGCAGGGTGGGCGCTGGATCAAATTCTTGTAATGTTGCATCCATTCATGCCTTTCATCACCGAAGAATTGTGGCATTCTCAAGCTGCCTTTGCCGGTGGAAAACGCCAATACGATCTAATCACGGCCAGCTGGCCCAACCCACGCGCCGAAGTGTCCAAAGACGCCACCGATGCAATTGATTGGGTCATCGACCTGACCAGCAATGTGCGCAGCGCCAAGAACGAATTGGGCATTGCACCCGGCGCCAAACTGGCAGCGTTCTTACCCAACGCTTCGTCCCTTGCGGCCAGCACATTGGAACGCAGCAGCGCCGCCGTTGAACGGTTGGCTCGGCTTACCCCGGTCACCGTCGGCGATGCGCCCGATGGGGCTGCGATGCAGGTGACGGCGCAAGCGGGCGGTCAAACCGATGTCTTCATCATCCCTCTCGAAGGGATCATCGACATCGCGGAAGAGAAAGCCCGCCTCGAAAAAGCGCTCGCCGTGAGTCAAAAGGAAGCGAAGTCTCTCGAAGGACGTCTGTCCAACGCGAACTTTGTCGAACGCGCCAAACCCGAAGCCGTCGAGAAGGCAAAGGCAGACTTTGCGCATCATTCCGAAGAGGCAGAACGGCTTGAGCAGGCATTGGCGCGGCTCGGGTAAGTGGATCTAACGCTCGCAACTGATGAGGAACATGGCGGCCCCGAAATCTTCGCCAGCCTGCAAGGCGAAGGGCCGAGCGCTGGCATGCCGGTCGCATTCATTCGTCTGTCGCGCTGCAATCTTGCATGCACGTGGTGCGACACGCCCTACACATGGAATTTTGACGGAGCATCCAACCCGTCGAACCAGCCGCATCGCGATGGGATCACGTTTGACCGAAAGTCCAATCAGGTCACCTTGAGCGCCGAGGATGCAGCGGCCAGAATCGCGGCATTGGGCCAAAAACGCTTGGTCATCACCGGCGGAGAGCCTCTGCTTCAATCGAGCGCACTTGCCGAGATGCTCGAATTGTTGCCGGATATGTCGGTGGAGGTTGAAACCAACGGCACCGTTAAACCGCCCGCGCGGCTCGACATTCGGATCGATCAATTCAACATCAGCCCAAAGCTGGGCCATTCAGGCAATCCGTCGAAGCTCGCCCTTGTTCCTGAGCGACTCGATGCGTTTGCGGCCGATCCGCGCGCCTTTTTCAAATTCGTCATTTCCGATTCGTCGGACGTCGAAGAGGTGATCGCGCTTCGGGATAAATTTCGCCTCGCATCGGACCGCACATTCCTCATGGCCGAGGGCATCGATAGTAACACGCTGAGAAATAGGCAAAAATGGCTCAGCGGTGTGTGTGTTGAACACAAATTTCGCATGTCAGACCGTTTGCATATTCATCTTTACGGGGACACGCGCGCAACCTAATATTCATGCAGGGGCAAGGTTCATGGATATTTTTATCAGTTATTCCCGGGCAGACCGGGAACGTGTCGATTACATCGCCAAAGCGCTTCAAGCCGAAGGGTATGAAGTGTGGTGGGACCGCGACATTCGCGCGGGCGAAGAATTCGACCATGTGATCGACAAAGCGATCAAAAGCTCCAAGGCCATCATCGTGGTTTGGTCCAACCAATCCATCAACAGCCGCTGGGTAAAGGAAGAGGCCGAAGACGGTGTTGAAACCGACACCTTGGTCCCCATTACCATCGATCAGGTCGTGATCCCTCGCGGTTTCCGCCGCATTCAAGCCGCCGAATTGCAGGATGGCGGTGAAGACCCCACGAAAAGCGCAAATTGGCCCGAATTTTTGGACTCGGTGCGTAAGCTGGCCGGTCCGGCGACCGGTCTTCCAGAATCGGGTACGCCAAAGACTCAGGCGGAATTGCTCGACGATATCACATCATCGCCCGAGGCCACTGCGTCTGTTGCTGCCGTGCAAAGCCCGGCGCCTTCTGCTGCCGCAGCATCCAACGACACCAACGGTGCTCCGGTGTGGAAACGCTATTGGCCTGCCGCTGCAAGCGTCGTGGGTATCGTGGTCGCAGGATTGCTGGCCCTGCAAATGTTTGGCGGTCGAAGCGCCCCTCCTCCACCCGATGACATGTCTCCGGTGGTCCTAAGCATCTTTCCCAGCGATGGTTTCGGTGTGAACCAAGCGGAGGGATTGAAAGCGTCCTTCCGCGACACGCCGTCCGTCACGATCCGCGATCTGACCGCAACGATCGACGAAATGAAGGGACGCGACGCCCCGGAACTGATGGAAGGATTGCGGACCAATTTGGCGCAACGCAATGTGATTGCAATTGTCGGACCAACAATCACGGAATTCACGCCCAGCGTTCTAGAAGTGGTTGAGGAAAGCGGTCGATCGCCTGCGATCCTTCTTACAACCGCGGCATCACGCGGGGATCTGGGATGGGAGCAAAGGGACCTGCCGTTGTTCCGCGTCCGATCCGGCGTTGACGAACGGTCTGAACAATTTGCGCGACTGGCGCAGAACACCATCGAAAGCGGTGTGGAATTGGTCTTGATGGTTGAGTCGGTGCCAAATTCCGCAGAACCGAGTTACGGTGAACTGTTTTTCCGCGGCATCACCGACCGTTTGCCGCAATGGTCAGACTGGTACAATGAAGGGCGCGTTCGGACGATAAACTTCCGCCGTGGCCAAATCATGGACAGTTTCGAATTGGCCAGTTCGCGTCAGATTTTTGACGAGAACAAGATGATTATAGTCCTCGGTTACAGCACCGATTTTAAGGTCTTGGTCGAGAATTTCTATGCCTCTTCCGAGGCGCCGCGTGCCGCATTGTTGGGGGGCTGGAACACAAGCAGAGTTGTCCAGCAAGTCAGCAACGAGATGGATATTCAGCACAATCGTCTCTTCTCGATGGACGAGATACGCCGAAGCCCTGCGGACACGCGCGGCCTGCCGGATTCTCGCCGCTTCGAAGCGGTGTTCGGTCCGTTGACGCCAAGCCTAACATCGGAAGCCATCGCGTTCGATTCCGGCCTTGTCATCAAGCAGGCGATCGCCGGCATGGGCGGCGACATCACTTCCGAACGATTGGTCGAAACCCTTCGCACACAGCGTTTCAACGGGGTCACCGGCGAGATTGCGTTCAACGATCTGGGTCAGAACAGCGGGCAGGCAGGCGGCACACGGCCTTTGTACAACCTGCGCTACAACCCGTCAGCGACGGATTGGACCGAGATCGAGAATTTCGATGCCTTGTTGGGACGTGTGGTGGCCAGCAACTAGCGCGCTAGCGATTCTTCAGCAGAAACAGGGCGTGTCAATCGGAGAGAACATGCCAAGAGCGGCTGAATCACCCTTGTGATCGCCAACGCAATACGACGCGTTCGACCAATTCTTCCTCGCCGCCGCCATTGTTCCACAATTCGGCAAAGCTCGGATCTTCCGATGCCGGCCGTTTGTGCTCTTCGAGATTGTCGAAATTGACGCGGATAGGGATTGCGACGCCTTCGCCGCAAATGATCACCTCTCGGTTCCGCAATGCGGGAATGGAATCGAGGAAGCCGCGCGCGCCTTCGGGCATCGCCGCTTTCACGAAAGCCTGATCGCGGTCGTTGTTGAGACGCATCGAAAGGATCGTGCCGCATTGCGACAAGACGCCTTCGGCAAGGTCAGAAGGACGCTGAGTGATTAGGCCCAGTGAAATACCGTATTTCCGGCCTTCTTTCGCGATCCGGCTAAGGATTTTGGCCACCGATGACCCGTCCGAATTCTTCTCATTGGGCACGTAACGGTGCGCCTCTTCGCAAACGAGCAGGATTGGCCGAGTGCGTTCTTCGCGGCCCCAAATCGCAAAATCGAATACAAGCCGCGATAGAACCGCAACCACCGTCGATGTGATGTCCGACGGAACGCCCGACACATCGATGATAGAAATTGGTTTGCCGTCGCCGGGCATCCGGAAAACTTTGGAAATGAAATCGGCCATCGTGTCGCCAACCAACATGCCGGAGAACATGAATTGATAGCGCGGATCGTTCTTCAACTCATCCAGCTTGCCTTTGATACGCATGTATGGGGCAGAAGAGGTCGCCTTATCCAGCTTACCCATTTCGTCCTGAATTTTGGTCGAAAGATCCGACAACAGATACGGGATCGGGCTGTCGACGGTGATCTTGCCCATAGTTTCGGCGAGTCGGTTCTTCGACCGCGCATGCAGCAAGCATTTGGCCAGAATATCCATATCCACCTGACGTTCGTTGCCGTCGCTGGTGAGAAGCACTTCGCAATGCTCTTCGAAATTCATCAACCAATAGGGCATCTGCAAATTGCCCACGTCAAGGATTTGACCGGTCTGACGAAAGGCCGCGGAATATTCTCCGTGCGGGTCAACCATCACGATGTGACCTTCGGGCGCGGCCTGACAAATGCGATGCAGGATCAATGCCGCGCTGGTCGATTTACCCGTACCGGTTGAACCCAGCAGCGCGAAGTGTTTGCCCAACATCGCATCAATATACAGGCCAGCGCGAATATCTTTTGTCGGGAAAACCGTCCCGATGGTGATGTTCGCGCGGCCGTCGCTGGCATAGATCTGTTCAAGGTCTTTGGTCGTCGCGGGATAGATAAGGGCGCCCGGAACAGGATAACGCGTCACACCGCGTTTGAACCCGTGGATTCGCCCCGTCAGCTTTTCTTCGGAACCCTCACCTAGGAAATCGATATGCGCAATGATGCCGCTCTCATTGCGGCGATCCTTGCGTTGATCCCGCACATTCGCGAGCAGCCATGCATTGCCGACGCGGATCTTGATCTGACTGCCGACCTGACCGGCCAAAGCCACCGATCGATCTTCGTCTTCCATACATTCACTAAGGCGTTGTAGATCAAGTGCAATTTGCGAACCTGCGCCGGAAATTTCCAACACAACCCCAATAGGTTGGGTCGCGTTCTCGTTGCTGTAAGTGGCCGGAGCAGCGGGCTCTGCAGCAGCCGGAGCGCCTTGTTGAGCGCTGTCACCTGAAGAAGCGAAATTGTGATTACCCATATCGGTCATGCGGTGTTCCTTAGCCCGTGGCCCTATGACCACTTGGCATCAACAATTGCCGGAACGAGGTTAAGATCGGGTCAATATTGTCGATCGCTTGAGGCTTTAATTGCCAAAGACCAGACGTTTAGCCGCGGGCGAAGAACCGGCCCGCCAACCATCCCATTCCAACCGAAAGGATAATCGCGCCCATTCCATAGAAGAGCGACCAACGCTGGCTTGCGAAAACGACGGTCCCTTCGAGGCCGACTTTTACCACTTCGATATCCGCTGTGGCACTGGCCAGGACTCGACCATCCGAGATCGCAAAAGTTTCCGCCGTGTATTGCCCCGTCGTTACATTGGAGGGCAGCTCAATCCGCGCCTGATACAACACGCCCTCGCTGATGCGGACGCCGCCGGATTCCTCCTTATAGAGACCCAGCCGTTCGCGGGTTTCCACCAAACCGCGGGCAAACCGGGCCTGTTCTTCCGGTTCAATCTGGCCCGTCGGACTAAGCTGGATAAATCGGGTGCCTAGTTCATAGATGGCGGCGGTGCGCGCATCCACGATCTCATCAATGGGTTGGGATGCCGATACGGCAAAGAATGAGGGTGCGGATTGAAAGTCGTTCGATCGGGCATTCATCCAAACACCGGCGATCCGCGTCTTTTCGCGCAGTCGGATGCGTTCAGTTGGCCCTTTTACCACCACGACAATATCATATTCGGTCCGGCTAGACGCAGCAGCGGGATCAATCACCGCACCATAGAGCAACAGGTTCGCGCCGGTGAATCCCTGTCGAACCTCAATGCGGGATTGGCTTACCTCCGGCACCAGAACCGGTTCGCGTTGCCCCATCAAAAAAGGGGCGGAGATTAACAGCGCCAAAGGGGCAAGAATTCGAGAAACGCCGCCGCGTTTCACAGCGGGCTCACCGTGTAAATTTCATCGGGCTGCACGCCCAAACCATACAACATCCGAAGCGCGACAAGGATAACAATTCCGGCCAGAACCATCCGCAAAACTTCGGGACGCGCTTTCATAGCGATCTGAGTTCCGAATTGTGCGCCCAACACCGATCCCAACAACAACAATCCCGCCAAAACTATGTCGACAGCCTTCGTGGTCAATGCGTGGGTCATGGTTGTGACCATCGTCACAAACAGGATTTGGAAAAGCGATGTGCCCACAACGACGTTTCCGCTCATACCGAGGATGTAGAGCATGGCCGGGACCAGAATAAAGCCGCCGCCAACGCCCATCAACATCGTCAAAATGCCCACCAACACACCCAAGATCAAAGGCGCGATGGGTGAAATGTAGAGGCCAGAACGGTAAAATCGCACACGATAGGGCAACCCTGCGACAAGAGGGTGATGGCGACGTTTACGAGGGTTCGCATCGCCGGATGTGCCGCCGGGGCGCAGGGCCTCCAACGCCTCTCGCATCATCAGCGATCCAATCGTGCCAAGCAAAATGACGTAGAGAAAGCTGATGACGACATCGATCTGACCCCAAGATTGAAGCAAGCGGAACAAAACCGCCCCCATCAGGGCGCCAACCACGCCGCCGCCCACCATCACTAGGCCCATACGATAATCGACGCCGTTGCGTTGACCATGGGCCAAAACGCCCGAAACGCTCGCGCCTGTCACCTGAGTCGCGGCGGATGCGGCCGCAACCGTTGGTGGAATGCCGTAAAAAATCAAAAGAGGCGTGGTCAAGAAACCGCCGCCGACCCCAAACAGGCCCGACAAAATTCCAGTCAACCCGCCCAAAAGCACAATGAACAGGCCGTTCACTGAAAGATTCGCGATGGGGAGGTAAACATCCATAGAAACGGACTAGCTGAGCGATGCGAAAGTGGGAAGTGAGGGCGTGCCCCTGATCCCCGCTATCGTGAAGAATTCTCGATCAAAAACGAGTAGAAAGCGTTGCTGCAATGCCAGAATTGGGCGCAGCATCGCCCGCAACACGTTCGCGCCAATCGACAGAAATGCGCGCGGGCACATCGCCAATGGTCAGATCGATCCGCGCGCTTGGGCCCACGTCCAGCCGGCTGGCGTCACGTTGTGCCCCGCCCCATGCACCCGCGCCGACACTGAAATTAACCGAACGGCCACCGGGACGATCAATGCTCATAACCTGACGCGAAACCGAGGCCTGGCCATCGACAAATGGCGTGTTGGCCCGCCCCCCGACGTAACCGGCTCCGCCATAGGCTTCGGCACGGATATCAAACGGCAAAGGCAAAACTGGCAATTCGGTGACAGCATAGGCAGCCGGTCGCGCCTGAGTTCCGAACGAGTTGTTCGTCACCCGCATTTCAGCCGCAACCCGAACTGGTATCGCCTTCACCGGGCGCGCCGACAGGCCTGCAGCCACTTCGTTTTCTCCGTCAGGCACAAATGCGCGATAGGCCCGCACAAAGGCACGTGGATCAAGGTCCGATCCCGGCGCAATCCGGTACTGTATGTTAGCGCCAATCTGGCTTGCTCCGTAGACCGGCACGCGCCCTTGCGAAATAGAGGTGGAGCCCGACCCTTGTCGATAAAACGCAAACGCATCGAGGGACCATCGATCCAGATTGCGAATGGGCAACATCACAGCCGGACCAATAGGGCTAACTTCGGTGACGCGCTCCTTAAGCTCCGCGATCTCCGCATTTGAAACCGAGGTATCGGAACTATCGGCCCAATCCACACGGAACGCAGCGGCCATAAGGAAACTGTGCCCGGACGCGATAAGGGGGCTTGTGCCATAGCTGTTGTGGCTTTGCAGCCCAGCCGATTGATCATTGGCCGATTGAAACGCCCCGGTTTCGGCACCAAACATCAAAGAACTGTCAGTCCAAGGTTGGCCGATTGTTGCCTTCGCCAGAGTTTGTGGAGGCGGTGGCGCAGGGTCCGTTTCACCGACGAGCACGTTCGTCGACTCGCCACCCGCGCCGTTAAGAGAACGATCGTCCTTGGCGATCAGCAATTCAACCGATGGCAATTCAATCGCAACAAATGGACTTTCCCAAAGGACCACACGAGCCGCAATCCATACGAGCAGCACGAGGCCGAGCATGATCAGCGGCCCGCCCCGATTTCTTGTCCCAACCGGCAAAGCCGTGCCTTTGGTTGTCATACCGCCGTTCATGCTCGCACCGGGCCGGTTCGTGGCACAGGCGCCCTCATATTGGTGGCCAGTCCTTTAGAAGACGGCACCCCGCCCAAAGGGTGGCGCGTGTGCGGCGTTTTGTCCCATTCGATCGCGCGCCCTGACAAGGTCCGCGAATAGGCAACAACCGCGCGCCAACCTGCCATGATTGCGATCACATTGGTCACCGGGATACGCAACACGGCAAGCACGCCTTCGACCAATCCGTAGTTGCGCGCTGTGAAGGTAAATCGCCATGCAACGCGCCAACCGAAAAAGCACAAATTCACGATGAGCAGCCCGGTCAAAAACGGGCTTAAGGGTGTCGGTTGTGCCAATCCCATGCCGACCGCGATCGACAATGCCAACGTCAAGACAAACAGCGTATAACCCAGCAGCAAAACAAGTGCGGTAATGGGCCCACGGCGATCACGCGCGCGCATCCAGGTTTCGATTACACCGCCGGACCATCCTGTTCGATCCCATCCCTGTAGTGAAATGCCATGAACCCAGCGGGTTTTCTGACGGACGATGTGCTCCAACCGAGAAGGGAAATACGCCCGCGTTGCGATCAAAAGACCATCATCGCCTCGCGCTCTTACGAATTCGCATGCCCCGCCGCTTTCAAAGATAGAGAGGCCCAATTCGTAATCCTCGGTTAGCGATTCCCGCTCAAACGGCTCACCATCAGCGTGTTTTGCGCATAATTTGTCGAGCGCGCTGCGGGAAATTGCACAGCCGACGCCCGCCGCCGGAAGCGCGGCACCGACTTCGCTGCGCACGACCATGCCTTTGCCATGCGCCTCGGCGAATTCTTCGCAATAATGATTGCCCAACCAATTGCGCCCGCCTTGTGGCAACGGTTCAACCGGCAATTGCGCAAAATCGGCACCCGATGCGATCGCATGGTCCAGCAATCCCAAACCAGCGGGATCGACCATATCTTCGGCGTCATGGAACAAAATCGTAGAAAAGCGGGCACCGCTGCGGTCTTCATCGGCACGCATCGCATCGTGCAATCGGTTTAAACAGTCGGCTTTCGTACTGGGACCATGGCGATCATGGATCACCAATCGCAACCGAGCATCGCTACGCGCACCGCGCATTGCGGCTTCCAATGTTTGCGGATCATTGCGATAGATCCCGACATACAGTCGCAATTCTTCATGCGGCCATGATTCTAGCAGATGTTGAATCGTTGCGCCGATAACCTCTGCCTCTTGCCAAGCGGGCACAAATATCGCGGCCTTTCCGTGTAGGTCAGCCTGCTGCAACCTTCGCCGTTCAATCTGTGGAGTGTTGATGCGCCCAGCGAGCTTTTGCCAAAGCCACAGAAGATCCACCGCGAGATCATCCAAAGCGCCAATCAGGAAGAAAATACCGGCGAACAACAACAATTCATGCTGTAAGATCGCGGTCCATTGCCACAGGTTCCAACCAAGGCCGGTAACAACACCCGAAGCGTCGCCCATCCCGGTAATGGCCCCGGAAAGGGATCCAAATACAGATCCAAACACAGACAAAGCGACCCCACTCCCTGTTAAGAATTCAACCTAACGCCCCCTGTTTAACCTTGCAACCACCATCACTTTTCTGAAAAGGGGCACCATTATGTCTGACACATCGAACACGACCGCCCCTCCACTTCGCCGTTTATTTGCGCCTGTGCGCGCATTGTTCGTCGGTGATGCGTCTGCGGGCGTGCTTTTGATCCTTGTCGCTGCGGCCGCGATGTTGGCTGCGAATTCTCCGTTCGCGACGGAATACAAAGATCTGTTCTACGGCAAATTGCCATGGACCCCGATCCCCAAACTGTATGATCTCCATTTGTGGATCAACGATGGTTTGATGGCGATTTTCTTCTTTGTCGTCGGGCTGGAAGTGAAACGTGAACTGATCTCAGGATCGTTGTCTGATCCCGCTGCGCGACGCCTGCCTATGGTTGCGGCGCTGGCGGGGATGGCGGCGCCTGCTCTGGTTTACATGGCAGTGTCCGGTGGCGGTGAATACACAAGCGGTTGGGCAATCCCTGCGGCAACAGACATCGCGTTTGCGATGGGTGTGCTCGGCTTGCTCGGCAACCGAGTGCCTGCATCTTTGCGCCTCTTCCTTCTCACCGTTGCGATTGTTGATGATATAGGCGCGGTCATGGTTATTGCGGTGTTTTACACGCCGACGATCAAAATGGCCTGGTTGGTCGCCGCTGTGGTCGTTTTGGGCATCATGGTCGGGCTAAACCGTATGAAGGTTAGCGTGTTTTGGCCCTACATTTTGATGTCGGTGGTCCTTTGGTATTGCGTCCTGAACACGGGTGTCCACGCGACAATCGCTGGCGTCTTGGCCGCGTTGACCATCCCGCTGCATCGGCGTGACGGCAATTCCATGTTGGAAAAATTGGAACACGGCCTTGCTCCGTGGAGCGCGTATTTGGTTGTTCCGGTCTTTGGCTTTGCCAATGCGGGCGTGTCGTTCGCAGGCATGGGGCCAGAGGCGTTGTTGGATCCGCTGCCCATCGCGATTGCCGCTGGTTTGGTCGTGGGCAAGCAAGTTGGCATTTTCACGACAGTGTTCATCGCGGACAAGACAGGTTTTGCGCCCCGTCCTGAGAACGCCAGTTGGCCCGAAATTTGGGGCATATCGATCCTTTGCGGAATCGGATTCACGATGAGCCTGTTTATCGGCGGCCTCGCATTCCCGAATCAGCCAATGTTTATCGAAGAAGCCAAAATTGGCATTCTGACCGGATCGGCGATTTCGGCGGTTCTTGGCTTTGTGGTCTTGCGCCTAACGACGACGCATCCCGAGGACGAATGCGACGATCAAGGAGAAGCGCCCAGCGCAGCGTAATGCGCGCTGGGCCCGCTTCCTATTGCTTCACCAAGTGCCGGTGTTTTCCATACTGGCCCATGGTTCTTGCGGTTCCAAATTGCCTTTCTGAAGCAATTCAACCGAAATTCCATCGGGTGATTTAACAAACGCCATATGACCATCGCGCGGTGGGCGATGAATGATGTGGCCAGCATCCGCAATCCGCTGGCACGTTTCGTAGATATTCTCGACCCGATAAGCGAGGTGTCCGAAATTGCGCCCGCCATCGTAAGTTTCCGGCGTGCTGCCGTCTTCGGGTGGCCAATTGTAGGTCAATTCCACTTCTGCGACGCCTTCTTCGCCCGGCGCAGCAAGGAAAATGAGCGTGAAGCGCCCTGCCTCAACATCGAAACGGCGCACCTCTTCAAGGCCGATGAGTTTGAAGAAATCGACCGTAGCATCGGGATCAGTGATGCGGATCATGGAATGAAGAAACTGAGTCATTTGGGGATGTCCTTTCGCCGATACAGCTAGGGCGCGGCGCAATGCCCCGCAAGGGGATCGGTGGATCACCAGCAGCGGGCACGCCGGGGAAGCGCATCAGCAACCCAATGAATACAGTGCCGTCACAACAGAAAAAGGCGCGAGACCATTACAGTCCCGCGCCCCGTTCCTCCTGCTTAAACTGCAGGTTATTGTCCGTGTGCTAAAGCATTCCTTAGAAGCTCGCAGCAACCGTGAGCACGAATGCGTCATCGGTGAAGACTTTGCCCGCATCGATCAATGCATCGCCTTCAACGCCAACATAAGCTGCGCTGAAAGTGACCGGACCGGTCGCGAAATCGGCACCAATTGACCAATCGAACGCTTTGCTGTCGCCAGTAAACGTCAAGAACCCATCGGTGTAACCGATATGGCCGTTGATTGTGATCGGTGTGTCAGGGATGCCGATGCCCAGATCGGTGTAGAGATACAGGTTGTCGGTGCTGCCCAATGAATCTTGATCAGGAGCATAGGCAAGACCGCCTGTAAGCGATGCAGGGCCAATTCCAACACTCAGTGAGCCGTAGAATTCGACGTAGTCAAAATCACCGGGACCAGCGTCCGGATACAGATAGGCAATGACGCCGACGTCGGCGGAAACGCCATCGGTCAGATCACCGCTCCAACCGCCATACAGATCAAGCTCAGTCGAGCCATAGCCAACGGTTTGTTCATCAAGGTTTGATGCCCAAGTGCCGACGTAGAATCCGGACGAGTGACCAATGTCAAACCCGCCTTGTACGGCAAATTCACCACCAGACAGATCAACACCGCGGAAACGGTATTCGGTAGTGAACGCGACATTTCCGGAGAATGTCAGACCGCTTTCACCGCCAAAGGAGCTGGTTGAATCGACATCAATCGTTTCAACAGCGCGCTCTGTGCTTGTGGACAGAGCCACATCGGACGAATCGGCGGATTTGCTATCGAGCGCGGCGGATGCTGCGATCAATTCTGGGCTGATAGTATCATCAGCAACAGGAGCCTCGGTTGTTTCCGAAGCGAATGCAGGAGCTGCGGTAAAGAGCAGACCAGCGGAGAGGGTTGCGGCCGAAAGGCCGCGGATGGACGTGAGCATTACAACTTCCTTAAACTTAATGTTGTTGCTTCGTCCCACCTGCACACTCGGAGGCTGCGTATTTTTATGAGCAATCTCATCCGAATGTGAAACAATCGTGCACACAAATGCTGCACAGCACAAGAGAAATTGCGACGCTGCGCACAACTTCGCGAAAGAAGTCCGGCCAACTGTTGAAATTTTGCACCACCGCATCGGTTCATTCGGACGCAATTCCGTCGCGCACACAACAACATACAACAGC
Organism: Erythrobacter sp. Alg231-14; assembly: GCF_900149685.1. Taxonomy (NCBI): domain Bacteria; kingdom Pseudomonadati; phylum Pseudomonadota; class Alphaproteobacteria; order Sphingomonadales; family Erythrobacteraceae; genus Erythrobacter; species Erythrobacter sp. Alg231-14. The sequence goes on from NZ_LT702999.1 coordinate 307,963, forward strand.
TCAGTTGCCGTTCAGCTTGCATCCTATTAAAGCGGCAACCTCACGACACCTTCCCTTTTTACCCGCGTATGCGGTCCCATCCGGCGGCCTTATTTGTAAACCGCATGACTTTGGATCAACGCGAAGAAATGTCCGGTTAAAGGCTCAAATTTAGATCAACTATGTTCAACGCCATCCGCAAAATGTTCCGTCCCCGGCCCAGCGCTCCGCTTCCTGCGGTGCCCGCCGGCACGCGCTACTATGTGATTGGCGATATCCATGGTCGGCTTGATCTATACGCCGCTCTAATCGAAGCAATCGATGTCGATGACGCGTCCCGTCCCGAATCCGAAAGCCATGTAATCCTGTTGGGAGATTTGGTGGACCGCGGACCGGAAAGTGCCGGCGTTATTGCCCGCACAAAAGCATGGCAAGCCGAACGATCGGTGCGCGTATTGGCCGGCAATCATGAGGAAATGTTCCTCAACTCGTTTAAGAAGCCCGAGATTCTTCGCCATTTCTTGAAACATGGCGGACGCGAAACCGTGCTGTCCTATGGTTTGTCGCGCAAGCAATTCAACGCGATGAACTTGGACGAATTGTTTGCTCTTATGCCGCAACTGATCCCCCAAGCCGACATCGACTACATGAAAGATTTCGAAGAGATGATCATCGCCGGTGACTATCTCTTCGTACACGCTGGCATTGATCCAGCCGTGCCGCTTGATCAGCAAAAACGCGCCGATATGCTTTGGATCCGTGACCGTTTCCTCGATCACGAAGGGGCCTTGGATAAGGTTGTAGTCCATGGTCACACGATCTTTGACAAGGTCATGGATTGCGGCAACCGGATCGGGATTGACACTGGCGCTTTTCGTTCAGGTGTGCTTACGGCCCTCGTGCTCGAAGACGATCAAAGACGCGTCCTTCAGGCCAGCCAGATTGACGGCGGCCCGATCGAAGTCTTTCAGGGCGAACGGGCATAAAACCAAACCAAGGGCGTTGGTATCACCTGCGTCTTTACCATATTTTTGTGCCCCTTCGCTAAAGGCGCGCGCAGAAGCATTTGAGAAATACTAGGGGCATAACGCCATGAAGATTGCAATGGTGGGTTCGGGCTATGTTGGCCTGGTTTCGGGCGCTTGTTTCGCCGATTTTGGCCACGACGTTGTCTGCATTGATAAAGATCAAAGCAAGATTGATCGACTGCACGAAGGCGTCATGCCGATTTATGAGCCGGGATTGGACTCATTGGTCGAAAACAACGTGAAAGCCGGACGTCTGTCTTTCACAACGTCCCTTGCCGAAGGGATCAAAGATGCGGCGGCCATCTTCATCGCTGTTGGCACACCCAGCCGTCGCGGCGATGGCCATGCCGACCTGTCATTTGTGTACGCCGTTGCCAAAGAAGTTGGCGACAGCATGGCAAACCCCGCCGTGGTCGTCACCAAATCGACCGTCCCCGTTGGAACAGGCGACGAAGTGGAGCGCATTCTGAAAGACAGCGGGACGGCCCATCAATTCTCCGTTGTGTCCAATCCAGAATTTCTGCGCGAAGGCGCGGCGATTGGCGATTTCAAACGTCCCGATCGCATTGTCATCGGTGCCGAAGACGATTTCGGTCGCGACGTGATGCGCGAAGTCTATCGCCCGCTTTTCCTCAATGAATCGCCCATATTGTTTACCGAACGCCGGACGAGCGAGCTGATCAAATACGCCGCCAACGCGTTCCTCGCGACAAAGATCACTTTCATCAATGAAATGGCCGATCTGTGCGAAAAAGTCGGCGCGAATGTTCAAGATGTGAGCCGCGGTATCGGAATGGACAACCGCATCGGGTCCAAATTCCTGCATGCTGGGCCGGGGTATGGCGGATCATGCTTCCCCAAAGATACGCTGGCATTGCTCAAGACCGCAGAAGATTATGATAGCCCTACTCGGATTGTTGAGGCGGTTGTCAAAACGAACGAGAGCCGCAAACGCGCAATGGGCCGCAAAGTGCTCGATGCGCTTGGTGGTGCCGACAATGCCCGCGGCAAACGCGCGGCGCTTTTGGGCCTGACGTTCAAACCCAACACAGATGATATGCGCGATTCGCCCGCGATCGCAGTCGCTCAGACACTCACCGATGCCGGTGTCATCGTATCCGCGTTCGATCCCGAAGGGATGGAAATCGCCAAACCGCTCATGCCGCAAGTCGCAATGTGCGATGAACCCTATGCTGCGATCAAAGACGCCGATGTTGTTGCGATCGTGACCGAATGGGATGTGTTCCGCGCGCTTGATCTGGACCGAGTCAAAGATCTGGTGTCGTCGCCAACCTTGGTTGATCTGCGCAATATCTACAATCCGGACGACATGCGCGCCGCTGGATTCGAATATACAAGCATCGGCCGTAGCTAACCTCTCGCGATCCAAAACACGATCTGACAATGAAAAGCGTCGGTTTGCGACAGAAACGCAAACCGGCGCTTTTCGTTATGGGCAGAGGTGCATCGCCTGTCCCACCAAGCCTCTGGTTCAGCGAAAAAATTGCTCTGCCAATTGGGAATTTCGCCCTTTTTATTGTAGCCTCCTGCTCGGGTAGGGGTAATTCAATCCATGGGGGCTTTTATGATCAAACGTAGATTTCTTTCAGGCGTAGGCATGGTCGCGCTTTCGGGTGCGCTTGCAGCAACGCCAGCATACGCATCTGGCGATGACAACGCGGCGAGCGATGCCAATCTGAGCTTTGAATTTCTTGACGAAGACACAGCGGATTCTTCCGATATTGGATCCACCAAGGATCAGCTTCAGTCGAGTTTTGACCTGACGACTGGCCGGGAATACGCCCCGGAAAGCCGGGAAGTTTACGATCCTCGCGTGCCGGACAAATCACCGATCGACACATTTGCAGGTTTGAACAGCGGCCCAATCAGTTCAACGTTTGATCAGCCCGTTACTTTGGCCTTGCCGCGTTTCACCGGCGACATCTCTGCATTGGATGTTCCCGCAGAACCGCGCATCGTTTCGCGGGATGATGTCGGATTGGACGGCGCGATTGATTTCGACAACACGCAACCCAGCGTTGTCCAAATCTTTAGCCAGGTGAATGGATCGGGTCAGATCTTTTTCAATTGCACCGGGAGCGTCATCAACCCACGCACGATTTTGACCGCCGCGCACTGCGTCAATTCGAACTCTTCCGAAGCGTATGGCCTGGCCGAAAACGGCGCGGCACGCACGCAATTGATCTCGACCGGGGTCAATTCATCAACTCGGTTCTTTGAATATCTAGGCACTGGCGCGAACTACACCGAAGGCGGCGTCGCGCGCAGCACCGATGTGGTCATTCATGCGTCGTCCAATCTGGACAATGGCGGACTTGGATTTCCTTGGGCCGATATCGCATTGATCGCGGTCGACACGCCGATCACTGACGTACCATCATTGCCCATTCTTCTGACTCCGCTGACAGAGCTGACGCATGTTGTGCAGGTCGGCTATGGCAGTTTCGGGACCGCGGATAGCGCATTGTTCGGCGATCTCCCGATCGGCTTTCTGCGCCGGGTCGGCGAGAACATGTTGGGCGCGATCGCGTCACCCGCCGACTTGATTGACACGATTGCCCCTGATTTTGCCCCGACAGCGAATTTCGGCGAAGTCACTCAAAATTTCTATTTTACCGATTTTGACAACCCGGATCGCATCGGCCCTGGCGAAGATCGCTGTGTCTTTTTTGGCGATGGCAGAATCAGTTGCGAGACCCTCGATGCGGTACTTTCCATCGATTGGTTTGATGGCGATGCCCTGCCGAATGAGGTTGCCACCGCCGGAGGCGATAGCGGATCGCCCCTAATCGCAGACCAATTGGGCGGCCCGCCTGTTATCACAGCCGTTTTGAGCGGCGGGTACGACTTCTTTGGGGTTGGTAATACATTTGGCGATATCAGCTTTTACAACCCGCTCTATCCGTTCTTCGAATTCCTAAGCGAAAACACCGCGTACAAATATGTCTCGGCGAAACGCGGAAACGGCAATTGGTCGGACCCCGATCATTGGACCCAGGATCTTGACCCCGGTTTCCTCATTGATGATGGAACCGGCACTTTGGTCAACGGACTGCCAACGGGCGATGAACCCGGTGTCTTTGAAACCGGGCCGAGCATTGGATTGATACTTGGCAATGATGTGTCGGAATATCCCGACATCAATTCGGTCAGTTTGCCAGCGGAAGGAACGCCGAATTTCGGTGGAAATACTCCTTCGAGCTCTGTGTTGGTTGGCCCTGGATCAACGGGATTTGTTCCACAAAACACCGACGGTGAAATCGGCACAGCATTCGAAAATCCGGCTCAGTATTTTGAAGTGCATCTAACACGGCGCGGCATAACCACGGTCGATCTTGACGTTGAAATCGATAAACTTGTTGTTGATCACCGGCGGGCCGGTTTCGTGCTCCCCAATGAATGGGAATTCACCAGTATCATCGGTGTTGAACAATTTGATGGATTTGCTGAGATCGACGGCACATTGAATACCGCGATTTATACCCTTGCTGGTGGTGAATTGCGAGGCGACGGCGGCACGATCAACACCAACGCTTTGTTCAACCTCGAAGGGATGTTGAGCGCAGGCGGAGCAGAGGGTTTTGGATCGCTCACCATCGATGGTGACTACATCCAAACCAGCGGCGGCGCGTTGTGGGGCGATTTTTCGGTGGGCCGACGCAGCGTAGTAAGCGCCGATAGCTACACAGTGACAGGCGCTGCGATCCTTGATGGCGAATTGATCTTGTCCAACACAGACCGCCGGGTCCGTTTTGGCACAGAATTCACTTTGCTAACCGCGGATCAAATCGACGGCGATTTTGCGAATGTCACCTTCCTCAGCAATTCTGCCTTGTTGATCGCGGAACATCGGATTGAGGACAACAGTGTGATCGTCGAAGTCGGCGCGCGCAGCATCCGAGACATTCTAGGCCGCAACAGCTCGCTTAGGTCATTGGGTTCCGCTCTCGACACATTGCGGGCATCCAATTTCACGGAATTTTCCGATATGTTTGCCGTCTTGGATGGCGCGACGGTCGATACTTTGGGGGCGACATTGACGTCGTTGACACCGGTCAACGCGTTCAACCAGACCTTTACCGCGAACAGCTTCTCCCAACGCTTCACCGGTCAACTTGCGCAACGCAATCTCGCGCTGCGCGGTGGATCGCGTGCGGCCGGTGGTTTCTCGGCTGCGGGCAATGCAAGCTTTGCTCTTGCTGGGAACACGCCGATTGAGACAGGCAGACTTGGAGTCTTTGGCAGCGCCTCGGGTGTCTACCTAAACGGCGGACAGCATTCGGGCGTTCTTGGGAATGGCGCCGCCGGATTTGGTTCTTTCGGGACCAACGGCGCGGTTACGGGTCATGCCGGTCACGGCAGCGTGATCGGAGCCAATGCCCTTGAACAAGCGTCTCTAGCCCAAGCGGGCGAAATCACCATCGGCGCCGATTTGCAGGTCACCGAAGGGTTCAGTTTTGGCGTTGCGGTGTCCAACATCCGCAATTCTGGCCAGTCCACCGGCACGCTTCGGGCGCAACAAGATCAAAGCCAGTCGGTGGCGATCTATGCATCTTGGTCCGATGGCGGATTGTTCGCCGATGGCTATGCTGGGACCGCAGAACAACAATTCGGCAGCGACAGAGCAGCCCAAGGTGATTTCATAAACGCATACACAAATGCGGTCGGTCAATCCGATGGGGAACAAACCTTTGGCGGCGTCCGGTTCGGGTATGCGTTTGATTTGGCCCAAGGCTTTGAAGTCGGCCCTGTTGTGAGCATGGATTATGTTCGCAATTCCATCGGCGGATACGACGAGGTCGGCGCGGGTTCATTTGGCCTATCGGTGGCCGACCGGACCTTTACATCGATGGGGGCAAAGATCGGTGCGATGACATCGTTCGACATTGCGACGAGTGAGAAGAGCGCGATCCGGGCCTTCGGTTCTGTCGCCTATGCGCGCGAATTGGCCGATACGTCGGATGTGGTCACGGCGCGCTTCTTTGGTGCGGCGGACACACCATTCACAATCGCCAATGCGCTGGACCCACAATGGGTTTCGGTCAATGCTGGCGCAGAGATGAGCGTTGGTGACAATCTAACGGCATCGCTTTCGGTGACGTCGGATATGGGGCGTGGTGCGCTTTCCAACGACCAAGGGCGACTTTCGCTAAGCTGGCGCTTCTAGCGCCGGGTCGAACCTACAACGCAGAACAAGGGGCCTTGCCAATATGGTGAGGCCCCTTTTCTATATGCCAATCCAGTGACGACGATTGGATGGCTTTGCGATGGTCACCGCCATAGCGACCATCACCGATACGCCCGATGCGGCGCATGCGATTGCGATGCTGCTCGATTCTTGTCCGCCGCGAAAATAGATCGCAAGCAATGCCCAGCCAAAGACAAGGGCGTACCAAGGGTTGCCGCGAGACCGCGCAACCGCAACCGAAGCGATCACACCGCCAATGACAATCATTGTCGCCGCAGCCAACGGATACGCAAACCCGCCGCCAATCCCATAAAAAGCGAGCGTGGCCGAAATATTCACGATGCTAGCCGCCGTGAGCCACGCGGCCAATGCGCTCAACACAAGCGCCGCGAACCAACGTTCACCATTGGACATGCTCTGCGCAGAGACGAATGCGCGAAGACACATCAACAACCCGCCTAGCGACACCAGAATGATGATCGCCGAAATCGCGGTTAGATTGGCAAACTGCGTGTAGGTCGCCCAGACGCCTTGCGCCGATAGGGCGACGGCCGCAGGCCACGCGATTGTATTGAGCAATCCGTTTCGGCTCTGCCCTGGCAGGGCCTGCCAAATTGCAAACACAGCCGAGCCAAGGAAGAGCGGCCCCCAAATGGCGAATGCCCATCCCGAAGGAGTAATCAAGGTGCGGACTGAATCCGATCGATCGCCGATTGGCTCGCCAAACCCAAGCTGCGGCAAAAAGGTTGCGCCAATTTGGACAAAGACTGCGATAAGAACAGCGATGCGTTGCATCAGGCTGCGTCGGATATCCGTTTGATGTGTCATGGTGTGCCAACGACTGCATCGCCGAGCCGTTCCAACATCTCAGAATATGTATCAGGGGGCATCATAAGCCGGGTTCTGTATCCGCGGGCGGTTTCCGAAAGGACCTGACGCGCGGTGGCAACCATTCATCTGGGCCGTCCATCGCTGAACGGCTCAAGCAGCCAACCCGGATCTCTCAGAGCGAACCACTCCTGCCTGAAAACAGGCGCGAGACCCCTATTTGGCCTTGCTCCGGGTGGGGTTTACCATGCGAGCGATGTCACCAACGCCCCGGTGCGCTTTTACCGCACCCTTTCACCCTTACCTGTGGCCTTCTGTGTGAACAGCGTGGCCCATCGGCGGTTTGCTCTCTGTGGCACTTTCCCTAAACGCCCGTTTTGCGGGCGCTCGGCGGGCGTTACCCGCCACCCTTGTTTCGTGGAGCCCGGACTTTCCTCGCGAACCCAAACGGATCCACGCGGCTGCCTCAGCCCCCTGATGGGTAGCTCCATAGAGGAAGGGCCGACTTTAGCAAAGCCGGCCCTTCCAATGTCTTCATTCTATCTGCGCGGCCATCACTCGGCTTCGTCAGGCGAAAGCAGGAAGCTCCAGATTAGCGCGCCAATCGCAGCGCCGATCAACGGAGCAACCCAGAACAGCCAAAGTTGAGGCACAGCGGCAGTGTCTGCGTAGAACGCCACGCTGGTCGAGCGTGCCGGATTGACCGATGTGTTGGTTACCGGGATCGAGATCAAGTGGATCAGAGTCAGTGCCAAACCGATCGCAATCGGCGCAAAGCCAGCCGGAGCCTTGGAAGATGTTGCACCCAGAATCACAATCAGGAACCCTGCGGTCAAAACGATCTCGATCACCAAGGCGGCAGTCATGGAAAATCCACCCGGTGACAATTCGCCGTATCCATTGGATGCAAAACCGCCCGCTTGGAAATCGGAAACACCGCTGGCGACGACAAACAACACGCCTGCTGCAACGAAGGAACCGAGAACTTGTGCGACCCAATAGGGGATCAAATCACCCCAACTGAAACGCTTACCGATAGCGAGACCCAACGAGACGGCTGGATTAAAGTGACCACCGGAGATACCGCCAACTGCATAGGCCATCGTCAAAACGGTCAGGCCGAAGGCGAGCGAAACGCCCACAAAACCAATGCCTAATTCTGGAAATGCAGCGGCCAATACAGCCGAGCCACAGCCCCCAAAAACCAACCAAAATGTGCCGATAAATTCGGCTGCAAGTTTCTTCATCATCGCATGTTCCCTCCCATTGATGATTATCGTTGCTCCGATCAGAGCAGATTTTGCCGAAGCGCGCTGTACCGATTTGTAAACTTCGTGTTTCGGCGCGCTCGGCAATCTCGCATTTATCGTGCCGTCCCGCGGTCACGTTCCAATAGCAAATGCCATAATATCGCGCCCAATTGCGCGTCTGGCTTTCCTTCAATCTTTTCGGGCCGCCACCGGCGTTCAAACGCCTCTATCGCTTTGCGGCCTTCGGTAATGTCGTAGCCAAACCGTTCCAGCGCGAGGATAAAAGCCCCTTCGTTGTGAAACGGATCAATCTGTTCCAATCTCTCTGGGCGTTTCAAACACAACCCATATTCCGCCAAACGATCCCAAGGGAATAACTCGCCCGGATCGATCTTACGCAGCGGAGCAACGTCGGAATGGCCCACGACGTTCGCTCTTGGGATATCGTATTGTTTCACAATGCGAGCGATTAGTGGAACCAGCGCCTGAAACTGAACATCTGTGAAATCTCGATAGCCGCCGGCGTGACCGGGGTGATCCAATTCAATTCCAATGCTCGCGGAGTTAACGTCTTTTGTGCCTCGCCAATAGGATGCTCCGGCATGCCAAGCACGCTTTGCCTCCGATACCAACTGGGTGACAATGCCTTCTTCGCTGATCAAATAATGCGCCGAGACACCCGCATCGGGATCGGTCAACCGCGCCAATGCGGTCTCAATCGGTTTCATTTCGGTGTAATGCACCACCAACATTGTGATGGGCAGTTTGCGATCATTGCAATTGGGAGAGGGAGCGACTGCATGGACCAGCTCGCTGGTTTCCATGTCACGCCATTCCGGCAATTCTCCCAATTCGCCGTTCACCCGATCATGCCTTCGGGTTCGGGCAAGACCGCCCCCAATACCAAAGCACCGTCGGTAATCTGGTATTGCAGACCGCCGCCCATTTCCTCGGCCAAAAGCGCAATCATATGCGCCGCTGCATTCCGGCTGGAAATGTCGTCCGCGCCGACTTCGCCTTGCAAAGTGTTGCCGATCGCTTCGTCGAAGGCGATCCGTTCTGCCGTTGCCCGTGCGACAATCTCAACATTGCCGCCGCGCCGTTCTGCCCCGATGTCCAGAGTACCGCCACGCACCAAAGCGTCCAAAGCGATCTGGGACAAGTTCAACAGCACCTTCACAGCCGGTTTGGGCAAAGAGCTCTCCGAAATGGCCCAATTGAGTTCGACCCGCTTCGCATCGCTGGCCAACGCAGCGATCACCTCCTGCGCTTCTTCAACCGGCACGGCTTCGCCAAACCCACCGGCCGCGCCAAAGGCGAGGCGAAAGAATTTGAGCTTGTCGGTGCTAATTTTGGCGCTTTGTTCGAGCAATTCGATGCAACGCGCGCGCATTTCGGGATCTTGCTCATCGGCAAGCAATTCGAGGCCATTCGACAAGGCACCAACAGGTGAAAGCATGTCGTGGCATAGCCGCGAACACATAAGCGCGGCGAGTTCAGTTTGTGATGTCATAGACGTGTTCTAGCTTTCGTTCGGGACGATGAAAAGCTCCGCAAAACTCCGTTCCCCAAAACCATCCACCGGCTCAACCGGTGCACGAAAGAAACGGATCGCTTTTGGGTCGCCGTCTGCTCCTTCAACTGCGCCGAAGATCGCCCAAATTGCTCCGTCATTGGCGGCCAAGTCGAGGTCGGTTTGGGATGGCTTGGCCACGCCTTTTGGGTGTGAATGAAAACACCCAATCACTTGCGCGCCCCCATGGCGGGCATTGCGATGCGCATCAATGAGCGTCTGGGGATCGATTTCAAAGTGAGTTTGCGGGCTCTGATGAACATTTTTGGCCGGGATGAAGGCTGCAATGGTCACACTGTCGCTCTTTGCGTGGCCGGTGAACCGCCCAAGTAAGATTCCACAGGCCTCGTTTGGATGCGCCTCATGCGCGGCGGCAATCATCGCGTTTAGCGTTTGGCTTGTCACATGAATGTCCATCGCGCATGGCTTTACGCATGTCCGATGCGGAAATCATCATTGGTGTCATCGTCGCCCCGGCTCGGCTTGATAAAGCGCTTGCCGATGCGACGGATCTGTCGCGTGCGCGGGTCCAATCGCTGATCGCCGACGGAATGGTTGAATTGAACAGTGCGCCAGTGATGTCGCCTTCGGCTAAGGTCAAAGCCGGAGCCGAATTCCGCATCATAGTGCCCGCGCCCGTTTCTGCCACCGCGATGCCACAAGACATCCCCCTTTCGATAACCTTTGAGGACGAACACCTTATTGTGGTGAACAAGCCCGCTGGGATGGTTGTACATCCGGCGGCGGGCAATCCCGATGGAACATTGGTCAACGCCTTGCTTTACCATTGCGCAACTCAATCTGGCGGGCAGTTATCCGGTATTGGAGGGGTCGCAAGGCCCGGCATTGTTCACCGGATCGACAAAGACACATCGGGCCTGTTGGTGGTCGCCAAATCCGATGCAGCGCACGAAGGGCTGGCTGCGCAATTCGCGGAACACAGCGTGCATCGGCGGTATTTGGCCGTTTGCGGCGGATATCCGACCCCCGCTGAGGGCACGATCGACGAAAGACTGGGCCGCAGCGATCGCGACCGCAAGAAAATGGCTGTGCTTGAAAAGAATTCCTCACGCGGAAAACATGCCGTTACCCATTACAAAGCTCTTCAACGGTTGGAAACGAGCGCACTCATTGAATGTCGCCTCGAAACTGGTCGGACGCATCAGGTGCGTGTTCACTGCGCATCAATCGGCCATGCGCTACTAGGAGATCAATTGTATGGCAAAACACCCAAGGCGTTGAAGCCGATCCTGTCTGAATTGAGTTTCGCGCGTCAGGCACTTCATGCGGCGGAACTGGGGTTTTTACACCCGATTCTCGGAGAAAACCTTAGGTTTCGCGCGGATTTACCCGACGATATGCAGGAACTAATCGACGAACTGGCGCGTTTTAATCGATGAATGGCGCAACATTTTGCGTCAAACTCTCGTAATACAGACATACGCACTGTATATGTAACCATGTGGCCCAAAAGACCGGATGCCCATCAGGGGTCCGGCATCAGAGGTCGACACTAGAAAGGTTTGGGAAAAAGTGAGCAAAGCAAAGTCCACCGTCCCGTCACTCAGCGGAGAGCAAAGCCTCAACCGTTATTTGTCGGAGATCAAAAAGTACCCCGTGCTGACCGCAGAGCAGGAATATATGCTCGCGAAAGCATACGCCGAACATGAGGACCCACAGGCAGCATCTCAGCTTGTGTCGAGCCACCTTCGTCTCGTTGCGAAAATCGCGATGGGGTATCGCGGCTATGGCCTGCCCGTATCCGACCTCATTTCCGAAGGGAATGTCGGGTTGATGCAGGGCGTCAAGAAATTTGAACCCGATCGCGGCTTCCGCCTCGCAACCTATGCGATGTGGTGGATCAAAGCGTCGATCCAAGAATACATCTTGCGTTCGTGGAGCCTTGTAAAAATGGGCACCACCGCGGCTCAGAAAAAGTTGTTCTTCAACCTTCGCCGGATGAAGAAGCAGCTTGAGGCGTATGAAGATTCCGATCTTCACCCCGATGACGTGACGAAAATCGCGACCGATTTAGGCGTTCCAGAACAAGAAGTCGTCAACATGAACCGCCGCATGATGATGGGGGGCGATGGATCGCTCAACACACCGATGCGCAACGGCGAAGAAGGCGCAGGCGAATGGCAAGATTGGTTGACCGATGATCGTCCTTTGCAGGATGAAACGGTTGCCGACGCAGAAGAAGCCGATGTGCGGCACGGTATGTTGGTTGAGGCAATGGACTCGCTCAATGAGCGGGAACAGCACATTTTGACCGAACGCCGATTGACGGAAAAACCGCAGACACTCGAAGAACTGTCGCAAGTTTACGACGTGTCACGCGAACGCATCCGTCAAATCGAAGTGCGCGCCTTTGAGAAACTTCAAAAGGCAATGCAGCGTATCGCAGGTGAGAAGCTTTTGCCTGGAATGGCGTAAGGTCAATCCGGCAATCGGCGGATCAGATCGTCGAACACCGAAACATCAAAACGCCGGGGGTTATCCTCCGGCGTTTTTGTTTTCACTTCGCCAATAAGAGCATCCGTTTCCGGAAAGCCCCACCGAACGCAACCGGGCAATGCACCTGACATTGCAGAAAACCAGTCGATCAAATGCGGTTGAAGCGCAAGATGTTGGTCAAAATTGCCACGCCGTCGCGTTGCATCGCCTTCTTTCTGGGCGCGCGCGATTTCTGGCTCAATGCGTTTGACGAAGTACAAGTCGGCAAAACCCAGCCGGCGTTCCGATATCGCATCACGCACAAACGGCACCGCAATTTCGAATTTGTCCGGCCAATGAAAACCGGCCCTCTCCATACACCATGAATAATGCACCTTCATCGGGTCGGTATCGCAAATTGCAAAGCCATGCTTCGCTTCAATTTCTTGCGAGAGTTGAAACCGGAATGCGTTGTGATCCGCCCAAAAACGCGCGTGATCCTTTAGCGGATCATCCGGTCCCGGCCTTTCCCCTTTGGCCTCGATTTCTGGCAGCCACCGGCCTTCGCCGAATTGGCGCGCAAAGGTGGTTTTACCGGCTGCGCTGATCCCTTCTGCTACAATGATCATGGCTCAAACGCCTCACCGCCTTAGCCGGCAAAAATCGCCATCAAGCGCGGTGTCCAATAGCCCGCGATATTCGGTGCAACGCGCATCGCCATCGCGCACCAATCCGAAATCCGGGTTGTCCATCTGCGCCATCGGAACAAATGCGACAGGGCACGACACCGGCACCAATTGCGACCCCTGCCCAACTTGCAATGTCGATAACAGGCCGAACATCCGCCTTTCCCGCGTGGCGCGTCCCAACATGATCATACGGTACTGACCTGCCTCGCTTGTCATCAAATAAGTGTGGCCCGATAAATGCGGCATGGAGACAAACCCAGCCTGTTCAAAGGTTGCGTCCACCCGATCGCTTTCGGCGAAGACCAGATGCCCCTTCGCGCTGCTCCAGCGGATTTGAGTGCGATAGGCATAGACGGCGTTCTCCTCACCGAAGCTGGCGCGCAGGGTGAGGTATTCCCCTTCGATCCATTCAACCGCTTGCCGGACATATGATCCCATTTCAGGCGGGGCTAGCGCCGGCCCAGCCGGTTCCACCTCCGCTTCGCCCCGAAGCGATGAACCCAACGCCTCTTCCAACCGGACAATAGTGGCCAATGTGAATGGCCGCCGGCCCGACATCGCTTTTTCTAACGTCGAAATGCTCAAACGCGCCGTTTCTGCCAAACCGGCGCGCGAAAGGCGCCGACGCGCAATTTCTTCCTTTAGGCGAAACGCCACCTGCGCATTGTCAAAGTCACTCATGAAACTCGCATACCCCATCGTTCATCCCCTGTCTTGTTTCAATCCGCACAAAACCGCACACATCCGCACAATTCCTCAAATCGCTACCGACCTGTCCGCATAAGTGGCGGAAATCGGCCTTTCTTGGCCATGGCGCGCCGCCACTCGTCGCCGATAAGGGGATAGATGTAGACGATGAATGGAGGCTTACATGCGACGAATTGCAGGATTTCCTGATAGAGATGGGCTGGTGGTTATGCTTATTTTGGGGGTGGCTGCGCTGTTCGCGGTGACCATTTCAACTCTATCTTCTAGGGCAACGGCCAACCCCATCGGCAATGTGACCGCGCGCACCGGAACACCCGATGAGCCAGCCCAAAGAAGCCCTATACCGGCGTCATCGCAAGGCGGTCTAATCCTTCGCGGGACCGGCAATGTTGCTACCCAAATTCCGGCTGTTCGGCTGGGCACCGACATTGTGGCTAACGTGTCGGGCCAAACCGCGCGCGTCATCGTAACACAGGCGTTTCGCAACACATCCGATCAATGGATGGAGGCGACCTATCTCTACCCCCTGCCCGACAATGGAGCGGTCGACACGCTCAAAATGGTGGTCGGCAGCCGCATCTTTGACGGCGTGATCAAACCAAAGGAGATCGCGCAGGAGATGTATGAGGAAGCCAAGGAGAACGGCCAAAAGGCAGCTCTTGTCGAACAACATCGGCCCAACATGTTCCGCAATTCCATCGCCAATGTCGGTCCCGGTGAAACGGTTCTGGTCCAGATCGAGTTTCAGGCCCCCATCGCTCAGGTTGCCGGGGATTATTCCCTACGCATGCCATTGGTCGTTGGGCCACGCTATTTGGCGGGCAACGACAACGGCGGGTCAGACACAACCACAGGATCGCTTTACAATGCGGCACTTCTTGTCGGGGCCGCTGACCTAACCGCACCAACGGCGGATCCCGATATGGTTGCCCGCGCCGGTGGAGGATTGAACCCGGTGTCGATCACCGTCAATCTTGACCCCGGTTTCACAGCAGGGGCAATCTCAAGCCCCTATCACGCCATCAATATTGCCGGGGAAGGACCAACTCGCACCGTCTCTTTGGCCGACGGATCGATCCCAGCAAATCGCGACTTCGAATTGCGATGGAGCGCAAGTGGAGGCGCACCGGAACTGGGCCTGTTTCGGCAAACGCATTCTGAATTGGATTATGTGATGGCGACAATCACCCCGCCCTCTGCGCAAACAGCGCGCGAAGCACCGCCGCGCGAGATGGTGTTTGTGATCGACAATTCTGGCTCGATGGCTGGCGAATCCATGCCCGCCGCACGGCGCAGCTTGCTCTACGCCTTGGAAACACTGCGCCCGCAGGACAGTTTCAACATCATCCGGTTTGACGATACGATCACCAATCTCTTCGGCGCGTCTGTGACTGCCAATGATCGCAATCTAGCGCGGGCAAAGACATTCACTCACGCGCTAAACGCCAATGGCGGGACCCAGATGCTCCCTGCTCTCCGCGCTGCGCTGGACGATCAATTTGGTCCCCGCCGAGACGGCGCAGAAACGACATCAGTGCGCCAGATCGTCTTTCTCACCGACGGTTCGCTGTCGAATGAGGCTGCAATGATGGAGGAAATCAATCAGAATCGCGGTCGAAGCAGAGTTTTCATGGTCGGCATTGGTTCTGCGCCAAACTCCTTTCTGATGCGACGTATGGCAGAAGCTGGGCGCGGCACGTTCACCCATGTCGGCATGGGCGAAGAGGCCGAGCATCAAATGCAACGTCTCCTCAGCCGCTTGGCCCAGCCCGTTGTCACCGACCTGACTGCGCGGGTCGAAGGCGGCAACATTGATTTTGCCCCACGCCAACTTCCAGATCTCTATGCCGGGGAGCCGGTAGTCCTTCTGGGTCGAACCCGTCATTTGCGGGGCACTTTGACGGTCAGCGGTACTATCGAAGGCGAAAGGTGGAGCCACAGCCTCGACCTAGGCGAAGCAACGCCTAGCGACGTGGTCGCCAAACTTTGGGCCAACCGCAGAATTGCCGAAGTGGAAGCCGAACGTTGGTCGGGACAAATGTCGCATGCCCTTGCTGATACTGCGATCGAGGAGTTGGGAATGGATTTTCACCTAGTCACATCCCGGACCAGCTTGATCGCGGTGGATGACACGCCAAGCCGCCCGGACGGGGCTCAGTTGACCCGCGAGGAATTGCCGTTGCTGTTGCCGGCGGGTTGGGATTTCGATCATCTGTTTGGCACCCATGCCGCGATGGGATCGCGCGATATGCCGATCGAAAGCGAGAAACAGCGCCAACGACTCGAACTTCCCAACACCTCCACTGGGTACAGGCTCACCCTAATGCTGGGCCTAATGATCCTGCTGCTGGGATTGGTCGGGGCCGGCCGTGAACGGATCCTGAGGCGGCTGGTTTCGCATCGCCTTCTGCGGGCGGCCGGCTGATGGATGCCGCTCTACCCACCCCCACCGCATATGGGCGCGTCGCAAAGGAAGGAGTAGTCCGGCGCGCCCTTAGTCGGTGGGTTTTCATCGCCGCCATTGTCGCCGGTGGGGTATTGATCGCTCAATCATTGTACATCCCGGTCAAGGCACAAGTCGCTCAGGTTCTATTGGCGGAGGCTTTTGACGAAGGGCTCGCCACGAGAACGCCGGTCAAACCGTGGAACTGGGCCGATACCGCGCCAATTGCTCGGGTGAGCGCGCCCAGATTGCGAGAAAGTGAGATCGTGCTTTCGGGCGGATCAGGCGAAGCAATGGCCTTCGGTCCCACCGCTTTGATTGACGACAGATCAAAGGGGATGACGGTCCTTGCCGCACATCGCGACACGCATTTTGAATTCGTGCAGCATTTGTTGATCGGGGATGACGTTTGGTTGGAACGGATCGATGGAAGCACCGCCAATTTCCGCGTCGCGCGCGTTGAGATTGTGCGTTGGGATGAATTCTCCCATCCGACCGACGGTCGGGTTCAAGGCGTAACAGGCATGATCGCGCTGACCACCTGCTATCCGTTTGATAGCGATGAAGCTGGCCCACTGCGCTACGTTGTTTGGGCGCATGCACATCCGGATAACTAGGCCCCAATGCTGCAAGGATAGCTGGCGACCAATTTCCGCGATTGCGAAGGTCGAAACGGGTGCCTATTTTCAGTTCTATGGCATCGAACATCATACGGCGCGTCGCCCGCCTCCTTGCCCAGGCCATTTTATGGTTCGTCGGATTGAGCCTTATTCTTGTGATCGCGTTCAAGTGGATACCTGTGCCGGTGACCGCGACCATGGTGATGGATGAAAACAGCATCACCAAAGATTGGGAAAACCTTGCCAACATTGATCCCAATTTGGTCGCGGCGGTGATCGCGTCGGAGGATTCCAAATTTTGCGACCATTGGGGATTCGACACCGAGGCCATCGAACAAGCCGCACGTGACAACGCCAAAGGGGGGCGCATTCGCGGCGGCTCCACCATCAGCCAACAAACCGCCAAAAACGTGTTCTTGTGGCAGGGCGGCGGCTATCTCCGCAAAGCGTTGGAAGCTTGGTTTACGTTTTGGATCGAGAAAGTCTGGGGCAAAGAGCGCATAATAGAGGTCTATCTCAATGTCGCAGAAACCGGGATAGGCACCTACGGCGCCGAAGCCGGGGCGCAGCGTTATTTCGGCCATTCCGCCGCCCGGCTTAGCCCTGATGAAGCTAGCCGTATGGCCGCTGCATTGCCCCAACCCAAAAAGCGCGCGGTGATCAATCCCAGCGGCTGGCTCGCGCGCCATGGAAACTCAATCGAACGCCGGATTGCGATCGTTCAACGTGACGGACTGGATTCCTGCGTCTACGATTGAACGCTATGGGACACTCTCACGGGCATATGGGTCATCATGATCACGGACATGGACATGGGCACGCCCACGGACATAGCCATGCACCCGCGGATTTTGGTCGTGCCTTTGCGATAGGGATTGTGCTTAACGCTGGGTTTGTCGTCGTCGAAGCCGCATTCGGGTTTTCCTATGGTTCAATGGCATTGGTCGCGGATGCAGGTCACAATCTGTCCGATGTGCTCGCGCTAATGCTGGCTTGGGGTGCAAGCGTCGCGGCAAAACAAGCACCATCGGGTCGGTTCACCTACGGATTTAAGAGCTCGACGATACTCGCCGCCTTGGCAAACGCCTTGTTGTTGGCGGTCGCGGTCGGGGCGATCCTGTTCGAATCCATCCGCCGTCTTTTCGAACCCAGTGAGCCCCAAGGCATGGTTATGGTTGTGGTTGCCAGCGTCGGCATCTTGATCAACGCCGTGACCGCTTGGCTGTTTATGCGCGGACAAAACGACCTCAACATTCGTGGTGCCTATCTCCACATGGCGACCGATGCACTGGTTTCGGCCGGAGTTGTCATCGCGGGATTGGCCATCATTCTATCCGGTTTTTGGTGGATTGATCCGCTTGTAAGTTTTGCAATTGTTGCAGTGATCGCGTGGGCAACGTGGGGGCTCGCTAAAGACAGCATAACAATGGGCTTGCTTGCAGTTCCCGCAAGTATTGACGTCGGCGAAGTCCGGGCGCATTTGGCATCGCTAGAAGGGGTGGACGCCGTGCACGATCTGCATATCTGGCCAATGTCGACAACAGAGACCGCGCTAACCGCGCATCTCGTGATGCCGAACGCAACCGCAGGCGGATCGTTGCAAGACGGCGCAGGTCAAGCAAACGCAGATTCGTTTTTGCACGACGTTACCGATACTCTGCAAGAACGGTTTGGCATTGGTCATGTCACGATCCAAATCGCGCGCGACCCAAAAAATTGCGGGATAGGATGCTGATGTCCGACACGTCAAAAAACAACGCCGCAGACGCCGCATCGGCGGCACGCGAACAATTGCGCGCGGCGATGGTACGCCTTGCCGATGGCGACAGCGCGGCACTTGAAGAAATATATGCCGCTACCCGAGTGAAACTCTTTGGAATTTGCTTCCGTATCTTGGGGGATAGAAAGGAAGCCGAGGACGCTTTGCAAGACGTCTATGTGAATTTGTGGCAGCGCGCCGACCGGTACGACCCAACACGGGCGAGCCCGATTTCGTGGCTGGCTACTTTTGCACGCAACCGCGCAGTGGACCGACTGCGGACTGGCAAAGTCCGTGGCGGAGCGGTCCCGGTTGAAGAAGCGAACCCGCTTCCCGATTCCGCACCCTTGGCCGATATGTTGTTGGTGGATGCGGAGAAAACGGCACAAATTCACACCTGTTTGGGCGGACTGGACGAAAACACACAAAACCACATCCGCAGCGCGTTTTTTGATGGCTACACCTATGCCGAATTGGCCGAGCACGCCGATGTGCCTTTGGGTACAATGAAGAGCTGGATCCGACGCGGCTTACAAAAACTGCGTGCCTGCCTCGAAGCGAGTGAGGTGGCATCATGAGCCAGGATCCTACCAACACCCCACAAGATGGCGCCGCCGATATCACACGCGACGATCCGATGATCGCGGCGGAATACTCGCTCGGCCTTCTTGAGGGCGAAGAATTGATGGCAGCGCGCGGGAAAGTCGCAACGGATAAGGACTTCGCCTGGCGCAAAGATTGGTGGGACAATTGGTTCGTTCCACTAACGGACGACGTCACGGCCATGGAACCCAGTTCCGATGTCTGGGCGCGCATTGATGCGGAAGTGAACGCTCAGATTAACACGCCCGACGGCGCCGAAATCGTCGTTTTGCAATCGCGTCTGACACGGTGGCGTTGGACCGCCGCCATCACATCGGCGGCGGCTGCTTTGATGCTTGCCGTGATATTGACAGTGCCCGGCAATCAAACAGCTCCTAATGATCCCGTTCTCGCCGCTGCCGACCCCTTGGTGGCTCAGGTGCCAATCGGCGACACCGGATTGCGGTTGGATGTGACCTATATGCCCGAAAGTGAACAAATGTTGGTTGGGGCCATCGGCCTAACGGCAGATGGTGTTCACGATCACGAATTGTGGTTGGTCCCAGCGGATGGCAGCGAATTGCAATCGCTAGGCCTGGTCTCACCCGGCGAAGTCATCGCGACCCAGCTTTCAGAAGAGATTGTTGGCAATATGGGCGACGGGGTTTCGATTGTCCTGACACGCGAACCAATTGGCGGAAAACCGGAAGGTGATGCGGCCGGTCCGGTTGTTGCCGAAGGGGCGTTCTCTCAGGTGTAATCAACGTCATTCTGGCGTACGGATCACTGTGAGGGTCCGTCGACCAAAGACGCAAAATCGCAATTTTAAAATAAATTTGCACATCTCCGCATCCGCTTTGCGACACAAAGCGTAGCTTCTGCGCAAGATCGGGAGGGCTTGCCTTAACTAAGGAGATCCCAATGCCTATCCCTACAAAGCCACTTAAGACCGCCCTTCTCGCTGCTGTGGCTGCGACAACTGGTTTGGCGGCGATTGCCACCACGCCGGTATCCGCGCATCACCACAACTCGGCGAACCAATCGCCGAACATTGTGCAAACCGCACAAAGCACCGGCGTCCATGAAACATTGGTCGCAGCAGTTGTTGCCGCCGATCTGGCGGGCACATTATCAAACCCCGGCCCCTTCACCGTGTTCGCGCCGACAGACACCGCTTTTGCTAAATTACCTGATGGCACCGTCGCAACATTGCTGCGTCCAGAGAACAAAGGTCAGCTAACTAACGTGTTGGTTTATCATGCAGTTTCCGGTTCGGTGACGTCATCGGATTTGGTCAACCTGATCAACCGCCACGGCGGCGAAGCCACCATCGAAACGCTGGCTGGCGTTGAGCTTACGGCACGGCTTTCGGGTGATACGATTGTTATCACTGATGCCGCAGGCCGGGCCACCGCAGTGACCACAGCCGACGTGAACACATCAAATGGAATTATTCACGTGACTGATGGCGTCTTTCTGCCGGGCTGAACCGTAGCTTTGCTTAGATAGCGCCGCTCTGCCGTTCCCCTCCCAATTACAAGGGGTGGCGCTACATCCCGACCCCGTCCGATGCTCCTCCAAGTATCGGGCGGGGTTTTAACTTTCATGGGTTCAATTCGTGGGAATCCAGCGACTCATCTTCACGTTGAGCATATGGATCAGATTTGGATCCATGAGCTCAAAACCATCGGGAATATCAAGAACAACCAGCCGCTTGTCCTTCAACGCAGCGCGATGCTTGTCTTGCAACTTCTTGCGGTGAGGACGCTCCATCACAAAGATATAGTCCGCCCATTCGATCAATTCGTCGGACAATGGCGTTTCGGCGTCTCTGTTTGTGCCCGCAGACATCGTGCAGATACCTGGCAGATCAGCAAAGATTGCTCAGCCGTCGGGGTACGCAGCCGGTTCTGGCTGCATACAAACAAGTAATTGCGTTCTACCAACAGGCTCCAGTGAGGGGGTTAAGCCGCCTCTTCCTTAGCCTCGCCGCCGTGAACTTGGATGGGTTCTTTTTTGCCCGCAACCACGTCTTCGTCGATCACGATCTCTGTTACACCATCCATGTCGGGCAAGTCGAACATCGTATCGAGCAAGATCGCCTCAACAATGGAGCGAAGTCCGCGAGCGCCTGTTTTGCGCAAGATTGCCTTTTCCGCGATTGCTTTGAGCGCCTCTTCGGTAAAGGTCAGCTCAACATCCTCAAGCTCAAACAGCTTGGCATATTGTTTTGCCAAAGCGTTTTTCGGCTCCCTCAAGATCGTAACCAGAGCATCGACATCAAGATCATGCAGCGTTGCGATGACCGGCAAACGGCCAACGAATTCAGGGATCAGGCCAAATTTCAGCAGATCTTCTGGTTCGCTCTGCTCAAGCAGTTCACCAATATTGCGCTTGTCCGGGTCGGCAACATGCGCGCCGAAACCGATGGAGCGTTTTTGCAGACGGTCCGCGATGATCTTATCAAGACCCGCAAACGCGCCGCCGCAAATGAACAAGATGTTGGTCGTGTCCACTTGCAAAAATTCCTGCTGAGGATGCTTGCGGCCACCTTGTGGCGGCACCGACGCGGTCGTGCCTTCCATAAGCTTCAGCAATGCCTGCTGCACACCTTCACCCGAAACATCGCGCGTGATGGATGGATTTTCTGCCTTACGCGTGATCTTATCAATTTCATCGATGTAGACGATGCCATGCTGTGCCTTCTCGACGTTGTAGTCGGAGGATTGCAGCAGTTTAAGAATGATGTTTTCAACATCTTCACCGACATAACCCGCCTCGGTTAGGGTCGTCGCATCGGCCATTGTGAACGGCACATCAAAAGTGCGCGCCAATGTTTGGGCCAGCAAAGTCTTACCCGTACCGGTTGGGCCAACCAACAGGATGTTGGATTTCGCCAGTTCGACTTCGCCCGATTTACCCGAATGTTTCAGGCGCTTGTAATGGTTGTGAACCGCCACGGACAGGTTCCGCTTCGCAGAGTTCTGACCGATGACATAATCATTGAGTGTCGCAAAAATCTCCGACGGCGTAGGGACTTCGCCCTCTTTCTTGCCGGCGATCCCTGCTTTTGTCTCTTCGCGGATGATGTCATTGCACAGCTCAACGCATTCATCACAGATGAAGACCGTAGGCCCTGCGATCAATTTGCGCACTTCGTGCTGAGACTTGCCGCAGAAGCTGCAATATAGGGTGCTTTTGCTGTCAGATCCGCTCAATTTGGTCATTCCTATTGTCCTCAAATCCGGCCAACGCATGCGAAGATGGGCGCGCGCGGATTCGGCAAGTGTATCCTCACTGCCAGATGAATCAACATATGGCTGAGGGTTTTGGGTCCAGTTAAGTGCTTTTCATGCACCATTATTGCCTGAATAGCGCATGATGCCTGAAGGATTGGTAAGGACGTCCCGAGTTGGGCCGGTTTTTCAGAAGGCGTTAGCGCGCCGATCAACGATCAAGCCCGCCACCCCAAGCACAATCACTCAGGAGCGCCGCCCGAACCTTTTTCATCTTCGGATTCTTCTGATTCCGGTCGTGTTTCAAACACTTTGTCAACCAGACCGAATTCCTTGGCCTCTTCCGCCTCAAGGAACGTGTCGCGGTCCATCGCATCTTCGATAACCTTCAACGTCTTGCCCGTGTATTTCACATACAGATCGTTCATCCGGGATTTGATGCGCAGAATTTCGCGCGCCTGAATTTCGATATCCGACGCCATGCCGCGCGCACCGCCTGAAGGTTGGTGGATCATGATCCGTGAATTGGGCAATGCTACGCGCATGCCAGGCTCACCGGCCGCCAAAAGAAAGCTGCCCATCGACGCCGCTTGTCCCATGCACACCGTCGAAACGCGTGGTTTGATGTATTGCATCGTATCATGGATCGCCATGCCGGCGGTGACCACGCCACCGGGCGAATTGATGTACATCGAAATGGGTTTGGATGGATTTTCGCTTTCAAGGAACAACAATTGTGCCGTGATCAGCGACGCCATGCCGTCTTCGACTTGGCCGGTCACAAACACGATGCGTTCGCGCAAGAGCCGCGAGAAAATGTCGAAGCTGCGTTCACCGCGGCTGGTCTGTTCAACCACCATCGGCACCAATGCGCCGGTCAATGGATCGGTCGTAAACTGACCCTGTGTGCCGTGAGTTTCGCCATCATTGCCGAACAAGTTGATCATGAATGCAGTCCTTTTAATTCCGAATGAAACATGTCGGACGCGCCCGCCACAGTTTCAAGGGGGCGCAGCTATACCTTTGGGGAAAGCTTTGCCGATTGTCCCGATTTTGTCGCGCTTTTTGCCACCAGATTGGTCCGTTCGGGAAAGAACGCGCCCAAAAGGCCCGGTTGTTTGCGCACTTGAACCACATCTGTCTTGCCGTTGAACAGCAATCGGATGAGGCCGAACCGTCGCACGACCCCTTCGTGAATGGCAATGACAGTGGCGGCGGCCACAATGGTGAGTATCGCAAATTCAATCCCAATCGGCCAATCCACATCGACCAACATCCGCCCGTAAATATACACGAAACAATGGTGGAACAGGTACATCGACAGCGCACAATCGGCGAGCCACGTGGTGCGCGGACCACCTTCGTTAAAGAAGCGGTGGAAGAATTGTAGGATGAACAGAACCAAGGTCCAGATCGATAGCTGATTGAGGAACAGCATGGTCAAGCCGACCACAAGAGTTTGATCCGGGTTTGCATAGGGTTGGAAATAGAGCGCCGCGGCAGCGGCAAGCGGCATCCACCACCGCCATTGAACCAACGCGTTGAGCAATCGCGGCGACAAAGCGGCCATCACACCGATGACAAAGAACGGAAATTCGCCTGTCAATTTGTACCAGCTTTGAAAGCCCGGCACGATCAGATCGTATGCTCCAGGCACCATACTGGCAGAGGCGTAATTCGCCGTGTTGGCCGCCGCGAGGACGATCAAGCCGAATGCAAAAGGCACAGTGCCCGCAATCAATCCCCCAAACCAATCCGCCACAGAAACAGCGAATCCACGCGCCCTTGAATTCGTCGGGACAATGGTTTGAACCGCCATCGCCAACACGAACATTGGGATCAAACTGACAAGGAACCACAGGTGCAATTGCCAAGTGCCCCCGACCCACATGTCGACAAAGGCGGGGGATCCGACCCAATCCAGAACACCAGTTGCGCCGCCTCCGTTGGATCCAGATGCATCAACCCAGCGTAGGTAGTGTTCGACCATGTTGAATGTCAGCGCCACGCCGATCAAAGGCACCGCGGTTCGCAAGAACCGGTTCCAAAGAAAGTCCCCTGCGCTGCGCCGCGACAGCAGCAAGACAGCAAAGAACCCACCAACAAAGAAAAAGGTCGGCGTCACGAAAAGGTGAAATCCAAAAATCAACCAATCGAAGAAATCTGCGCGGGCCGTATTTGCAGTGATCCATGGCCGCGCAGGTGCGTAGACCGTGCCTGCATGCAATGCGACGGATAGGAACATCAGAACCGAACGCGCACCATCAATATCGTGATAGTGTTTGCGCGGTGCACCGATCGTTTCAGGGGTCGTCATCGGAAGGTGGCTCCAAAAGGGGCAATGTCGCGGTGTCTAATTTCGCAGAGCCATAGTGCAAAACCGTTACCAGCCGCTTTACCGATCACGAGGCTCAGCTCACATATCCGCGCCTGTTGATCCGCCACTTGCCATGATGGCAGCATTTGTCGCAGGATGCTGACATGGACAAACAATCATTGATCACGCCTCTCTTCGCTGGCGCATTGCTCGCTTCAACCGCCCTAGTGACTGGCGCAATGCCCAGCTTCGCGAACGCTCAGGACAATCCACAATCAGAAGGTGACGCAGCCGAAGCGGTCGAACAATCGCAGATGCACACTTCTTTCGGTGAAACGATGGCGGTGACCGAATACATTCTGCGTATTCAGGCGCTCGACGATAACGGCCCGATGTTGAACGCAGTGATTGATTACAATGTCGAAGCCCCTGTCGAGGCACGCCGTCTCGCATCAACCGGCATCCTGCGTGGGCGCAGCATTCTGGTGAAAGACAATATTGAGACGAGCGAATTCGCCACAACAGCCGGAAGTTTGGCCTTGGCGCAAAACATGACGGCGCGCGATGCGCCACTGATCGCCAATATTCGCGCAGCGGGCGGAGTCATTCTGGGTAAGACGAACCTTTCCGAATGGGCGAATATTCGCAGCAACAATTCAACAAGCGGGTGGAGCGCGGTCGAGGGATTAACACGCAACCCCCACGCCGTTGATCGCAACACATGCGGATCATCATCAGGCAGCGGGGCAGCGATTGCCGCCGGTTTCGCATGGGCAGCGATTGGGACCGAGACAAACGGGTCCATCACTTGCCCAGCCTCTATCAACGGGGTTGTCGGGTTTAAACCCAGTGTTGGCTTGGTCAGCAGAACCCATATTGTTCCCATTTCCTCCACCCAAGACACCGCCGGTCCGATGACAAAAAATGTCTATGACGCGGCTCTGTTGTTGTCGGCTATGTCCGGTGAAGACAGCGCAGACAGCGCCACGATCGGTGCACAGCGGATCACAGACTACACCGCTGGCTTGCGCGAATTTTCGTTGGAGGGTGTGCGGATTGGCGTGATGCGCGACCAAGTGGGCAGCAATGAATCGGTAGAAGCCGTTTTCAACGCCGCGCTCTCCGATTTGGAAGAGGCGGGTGCGATTTTGGTCGACATCAGCTTTGAACCGAATCCACAAATGTATTCCGACAGCTTCACCGTGCTCCTATATGAATTGCGCGAAGAGATGGGCAAATATCTGGCTTCGATCCCAGAATTTGACGAAGGGGAAACTCCCCGTTCGCTCGCAGATATCATCGCATTTAACGACGCCAATGCAGCGACCGAAATGCGATGGTTCGATCAAGGTATCTTTCAAACCGCACAGGCAACCACAGACCAAGAGACCTACGAAACGGCCCGCGCCAATGCCATTCGCATTGCAGGCGAAGAAACACTCGACGTGCTTCTATCGGACAACGACGTGCAGTTCTTGGTCGCGCCAACACGAGGCCCCGCTTGGATGAGTGATCTAGTGCTGGGCGATCATTTCAACGGGTCGATTGGTTTCGGATCACCCGCCGCCATTGCTGGGTATCCGCACCTAACTGTGCCGATGGGGTCGGTCGAAAACCTGCCTGTCGGCATCAGCTTTTTCGGCGCACAATGGGCCGATCACGATGTTTTGAAAGCCGGCGCCGCATATGAAAGGGCCCGGACAGCAACGCTGCCCGAGCCCTCATTTCGTCGTTGGAGACCGGCCCGATAGGGCAGATCTGCCGAATTAGTCAGCTTTCTTTGCCGGTGCCTTTTTTGCCGCTGGCTTCTTTGCAGGAGCCTTTTTGGCTGGGGCTTTTTTGGCAGCAGGCTTGGCGGCAGCCTTGGCCGGTGCTTTCTTAGCTGGAGCCTTCTTCGCAGGCGCTTTCTTAGCCGCAGGTTTTGCGTCCGCGTCGGCTTTCTTGGCCGGTGCTTTTTTCGCTGCTGGTTTCTTGGCCGGTGCCTTCTTCGCAGCCGCTTTCTTCTTTGGAGCAGCTTTGACTTTCTCGACCTCGGCTTCTTCGTCCGCTTCGATAGCCGCCTGCAATTCTTCGACAGTCACTTCGCGTTCGGTCACGTCCGCTTTGTCAAAGAGAAAGTCGACGACCTTGTCTTCGTACAATGGCGCGCGCAATTGTGCCGCAGCCATCGGATCTTGCTGAATATACTGCATGAACCGTTCGCGATCTTCTTCGCGATATTGCTGCGATGCCTGTTGGACCAACATCGACATCTCTTGCTGAGTGACTTCGACGCTGTTCGCTTGTCCGATTTCCGACAAGAGCAAGCCCAAACGCACGCGGCGTTCGGCAATGCCGCGGTAATCGTCTTTTTCTTCCTCGATCTGCTTCAAAGCCGCTTCGGGATCTTCTTCCTTCGTCGCTTCTTGCTGAAGCTGAGCCCAGATTTGTTCAAATTCCGCATCAACCATGGTCGCAGGAACTTCGAAGTCGTGGCCAGCAGCCAATTGATCCAACAACGAACGCTTCATTTGCGTGCGAGTGAGACCAGCGGTTTGCTGTTCCAATTGACCTGACATGATCTCACGCAGCTTGTCGATGCTGTCGAGGCCAAGGTTCTTGGCGAATTCATCGTCGATCTTGGTGTCGGTTTCTACCTTCACCGCTTTCACGGTTACGTCGAAAGTCGCTTCCTTACCGGCGAGGTGTTCTGCCTGATACTCCTCAGGGAATGTCACAGTGATGGTTTTTTCATCACCGGTCTTCGCGCCGACCAATTGTTCTTCAAAGCCTGGGATAAATGTACCCGAACCGATGACCAAAGCTGCGTCTTCGGCGGCGCCGCCTTCAAATGGCTCCCCGTCAAGTTTACCAAGGAAGTCGATGATCAATTGGTTGCCGTCGGCAGCCTTCTTGGTTTTGGCCGCGTCTTTGTAGCTCTTGTTTTGACCGGCGATGCCTTCGATCGCTTCGTCGATTTGAGCGTCGGTCACTGGAACGACCAGCTTTTCAAGCTTCAGATCGTCCGTGCTTGGCGCTTCAACAGTCGGGAGCACTTCGAGCTCAACCGAAATTTCTGCGTCTTTGCCTTCTTCGTAATCTTCGTTCAGCGAAATCGCAGGCTGCATTGCGGGACGAAGATCTTCGTCTTTCAGCAAACCGTCGACCGATTCGCGAATCGTATCGTTCAATGTTTGTGCGTGCAGCTGTTCGCCGTGCATTTTCTTGACGAGATTCGCAGGAACCTTGCCCGCCCGGAAACCAGGCATCTGCACTTGCGGTGCAACCTTCTTGATTTCTGCGTCAACTTTAGCGGCAATTTCGCCAGCCGTGATGGTGATCGAATAGGCGCGCTTGAGCCCTTCGTTTGTGGTCTGCTTGGTTTGCATAGGATTTACACTAAAGCCTTCTTGAGCAAGGTATCACATAGTCCGAATATACACCGCCGCCGGGGCGAATTGGTGCGGGCGAAGGGACTCGAACCCCCACATCTTACGATACTGGTACCTAAAACCAGCGCGTCTACCAATTCCGCCACGCCCGCAGCCCCGAACGAAGCCGCGCGGGAGAGCCTAAAAGCCCAACCCGCGCGTATAACGTAGCGGGCCTGTATCGCCGCTTGGATGAAAGGGCAAGTGGAACGCGCTTGTTTCGCGTGCATCACACGATTAAAGGGCCGGATATGAGCGAAGAAACAAAAAACGACACCCCGCCCGATCACCTTTCGGTTAATCCACGCAGCCCGCATTTCGATGCGGAAACGTTGCAGCGTGGAATCGGCATCCGTTTTAAGGACCGCGTGCGGAACGATATCGAAGAATATTCTATCACCGAAGGCTGGGTCCGTGTCCAAGCGGGCAAAACTCTCGATCGCAAAGGTCAGCCGCTGACCATCAAGTTGACCGGCCCGGTTGAAGCCTGGTTCGAAGACTTGGGCGACAATCCCCCTATTGCCAAAAAGGACTAAAGGGGCTGCTCGCTTGCCATGTGGCGAGTGAAGCGCCACTTTTCGTGCAAGTTATGAAACCTCAGGTCATCATCATCGGTCGTCCCAACG
Organism: Erythrobacter sp. Alg231-14; assembly: GCF_900149685.1. NCBI lineage: Bacteria > Pseudomonadati > Pseudomonadota > Alphaproteobacteria > Sphingomonadales > Erythrobacteraceae > Erythrobacter > Erythrobacter sp. Alg231-14. The sequence goes on from NZ_LT702999.1 coordinate 336,656, forward strand.
TGGGCAAATCCACCCTGTTTAATCGGCTGGTGGGTAAGAAACTTGCGCTTGTTGATGATCAACCGGGCGTAACGCGAGATCGGCGTCTCGGCGATGCCGAAATTGCCGGTCTTCAATTCACCGTCGTCGACACCGCAGGCTGGGAAGACGAAGATGAACTCACTCTGCCCGGCCGGATGCGCAAACAAACAGAGGCCAGCTTAGAGGGCGCGGACGCGGCGATGTTCGTGATTGATGCGCGGGCGGGTCTGACCCCTCTCGACAATGAAATTGCGCGGTACTTGCGCGAAAACGACGTCCCGATCGTTCTGGTCGCCAACAAAGCAGAAGGCGCAGCCGGAGAAAGCGGCGTTTTCGAATCCTATTCGTTGGGCTTTGGAGAGCCGGTTGCCATATCCGCAGAGCATGGAGAAGGTATTGCAGACCTATTCCAAGGCTTGTGGCCAATTATTGGCGAAAAGGCCGACGCCGCCGAAGAGGCCGCGCAATATGCCGATGAGTTCGGAGACGACGAAGAGGAAGAGAGACCCGCAGGCCCCTTAAAGCTCGCCATCGTTGGCCGCCCGAACGCCGGTAAATCGACATTGATCAATCGACTCTTGGGCGAAGACCGATTGTTGACCGGTCCCGAAGCAGGGATCACGCGCGATTCGATTGCGATCGATTGGATCTGGCACGATCCCAAGGCCGCAGCCGACGAAAACGGCAATGTAAACAGCGAACGAGAAATTAGGCTGATCGACACAGCGGGCATGCGCAAGAAACGCAATGTCACCGAGAAGCTTGAAAAGCTTTCGGTTGCGGATGCCCGGCGCGCAGTGGATTTCGCGGAGGTTGTGATCCTGTTGCTCGATGCGACTCAGGGACTGGAGCACCAAGATCTCAAAATCGCCGCCCACGCGCTTGAAGAAGGGCGCGCCTTGATGGTGGCGATCAACAAGTGGGACATTGCAGGCCAAGGCGGCAATGACACGCCCAGCGGCCTTTTCAACGGGATCAAGGGCGCGTTGCACGATGGTCTTGCGCAGGTACGCGGCGTTCCGTTGTTCGCGGTCTCTGCAAAAACCGGCAAAGGGCTCGACACCATGCTCAGCGCCGCATTTGAATTGCGCCAAAGTTGGTCAAAGCGTGTACCGACCGCCGCGCTGAACCGCTGGTTTGACGATGCGCTCGACGCCAACCCCCCGCCTGCGCCTGGCGGCCGACGGATCAAACTGCGTTATATCACCCAAGTCGGAACGCGCCCGCCGCGTTTTGTGGTTTTTGGCAGCCGGCTCGATGACTTGCCGACGAGCTATGAACGCTATTTGGTGAACGGTATCCGAGCCAAACTTGGCTTTGATGCAGTGCCTGTTCGGGTCACGTTGAAATCGCCCAAGAACCCCTACAACGCCAACAAAGGCGGAGGCGGGAATTATTCCAGCGGATCGAACAAGACATGATCGTCGACATTCTAAGCGCCGGAATCGCGACCGACCTATTGGAACGCACCGCCTCCACGGCTCGTGTGCAGCAAGCGGTAGAGCTTAGTCTGGCGCCGGCATTTTTATTGGTGGGTATTGGCAGCATCATGAATGTAATGATGTCGCGTTTGATCTGGCTAGCCGGCCGGATAGAGCGGTTGGCCGATCCGGTGAACGGCGCGTGCGAAGTGAGCCATGCCAAGGAGCTCGCATGGTTACGAATGCGACGGAAGTTTGCCCGGATGGCGATCAAGTTTTCGACCGGTGCTGGCGTTGTCATTAGCATCGTGATCGCGGTGCTGTTTTTGTCCGCCTACATTGAAACACCGATCGGTTCTTTGGTGGCGATATTGTGGGTGGCTACGATCGGCCTGTTGATCACAGGTTTGATTTATTTCCTTCGCGAAACTTTATTGGCGGCCGATGGGTCGGCCAAGATGGAACCGTAAGACCGCGACGTCGAACACGAAAAAGGGCGGAGCAGACATGCCCCGCCCCGTAAAACCGTTACGCAAATTCCCGGTTGCTTATTACTCAGCGACCGATTTGGATTGAAGCTGAACGTAGTTTTCTAAACCCATTCTCTCAATCATGTCGAATTGCGTTTCGAGGAAATCGACGTGTTCCTCCTCGTTGGTGAGGATGCCGTTGAACAGATCGCGGCTGACATAGTCGCGTACGCTTTCACAATAAGCGACCGCATCGCGCAAAAGCGGGATAGCGTCTTCTTCCAACGCCATATCAGCCTTTAGAATTTCAAGGACCGTTTCGCCTACGCGCAAATTGTGGATCGCTTGAAAATTGGGCAATCCATTAAGGAACAGCACACGCTCGGCCAATTTGTCGGCATGCTCCATCTCTTCGATGGATTCTTTGCGCTCATAATCGGCAAGCTTGGTCACACCCCAATCATCAAGCACACGGTAATGCAGCCAATATTGATTGATCGCAGTCAGCTCATTGGTGAGAGCCTTGTTCAAAAATTCGATTACTTTTGGATCGCCCTTCATGACGGTGTCCCCTAATTTCGGTGGTCCGCGCCAGAGGGATATCCGCGCGGCTGTGAGCCTATAAATAGGAGTTACAACCACACTATTGCAAGGGGGGTGTCAAAATTTTTCTTTAAAAATCAACGCGTTGCGACACGTTCGCAGTTGCGGGTAGCGAGTCTATATTGCGACTTTTTCGCAAGAAAACATGGCCGCACAACCGGCCCGCTCTTGATCGATAATTTCTCCTGCCTTCCCAAGGCATTGCCCACAATTGGGCCGTTTTCCAAGAGCTGCATACACCGATTCAGCGTTGCCGCCCGACTTCAGCGCGGCAGCGCGCAGGTCGGTTTCGCGAATTGCATTGCAAATGCAAGTATACATGGGGCGCTAATCACTCCTGCGAATCGTTTGCACAACCTATTTATGCGAATTAATCTCAATAGCAAGCGAATTTCGCCATGCGATGGCGCGATTATCCGATAACTCACAGCGGCTTTCACCACCATTTCCTGTTGCTCCGCGCAATTCGGACCGTAGACTGGATGCGATTCATGATGGCCGTCGCCGTCAAAACCAATCAATCCGGGGCTCACAGAATGATCAAACGCACACAATTCGCAAAGCTCATGATCGCGGGTGTGATGTGTGCGTCATTATCGGCATGCGCACTGTCTCCCGAAGAGAAAGCCGCCGCCATCGAAGAGGGCATCCTGTCCACTCCCGGCGCGGAAAACCTATGGGCCACTATCAAAGAAGAATATCCCGATGATTTTAACCAACTCGTGGGTCGAGCTCTCGAATTGGATCTTAGCGCCAGCAATTATGATGAATTGAGCAAACAGGTTGGCGCAGTTTGGTCGCAAGAGTTTTTTGCGCGGATTGGGTTGGATTCGATCAAAGCACCGGCAGAAGAATTGATCCGTTGGAGCGCCGCAGAAAGCGAATTATACCAAACGCTTCAACGCAGCGCAGTCGAACAATGCGGCGCGATGACCATGGGGGAATGGGTCCTGATCGATGACGGAAATGCCCTGGCAACCGCCGCGATAGCTCGCCGCAACGAGGCGCTTGTCCGCGCATCCGCAGCAGGGCGTGACAATCCGCAGACCTATGCCGAGCCAACCGAAGCCGATTTCAACAGATTGGGCGATTCGATCGCGGCGACCGGAATTGCCCCCGAATTGCAGGCTGCACTCGCATCGGATGCGGCCATGGCGGCGTTGTCACCGCAAGAGCAATGCGAAGTCGGCGTGGCTGTCTATGCAGGGCTGTCTGCCCTCCCCGACGAACAAGAGCCAGAAATGGCCGCCTATATGTTGTCGCCGGAATAGGCGCGCAACGCGGGCTCACCTAACGATGCACAAGGCCCAAAATCGCGATCTTAGCGTTTGAGAGGGAACATCTTCCGATAGGTTAAGCACCGCCACAACCACTCCAAAGGCCCGTAGCGGAAACGATCCAGCCAAGGCTTTGACCATGTGAGCATCAAAGCGCAGGTCAAAAAGGTCACCCCGTACAATTGAGGTCGGTTCAATTCACCGAACAATCCCAGACCCCATCCCTGAAACACAAAGATCATCACGAGAGATGTCCCCAAGTAGTTGGTGAAAGCTGCGCGCCCAGCCGCACGCACACGGTCCGCCAGCCAACCTGTCCACCCCGGAGAATACGCGACCAACAAAGCTGCAATGCCTAACACCATGAAGAATTGCGGGATCGGGCTCCACCCCATGAACGCTGCCAGCGTGCCGTAATAGCTAAACCCTTCGGATTTCAGCCATACCCCGATCGCAAGGCTCATCGCACCGCCGACCGAAACACCAATCCAACCCCATTTGAGCAAGGTGGATCGTTCAATCGCCCCGCTAAAGAAGCCGGTTCGATAGAGGGCAATACCAATCAGCATGAACGGCAACGTTTCGAAGCCAAAAAATAGGACGTTCCCAATCGGATCTAACCCATTTTGGACAACCCGATGCGAAACCAAGCCGACCCAATCGCCGGACTGAATCAACTGCGTTTCTATCCGATCATTGGCAAACGCCATCGTTTTGGCGGTCTCCATCGATGTCGCGGCTTCGGCAAAAGCAGTATTTTCACCTAGGTCCGTTTCTGCAACAAGATATGGGACCGTCATGGCCGCACCAAAGAAAATGGCTCCTGCCAAATATCCGGTCAAACCAATCCCCATTTGGGTCTTTGCCGACAATCGCAGCATGGGGACCACGGCGAACCCAATCAAAGCGTAATACATGAGGATGTCGCCAATCCAGATCAGGTAGAAATGGATAGCCCCGAACAGCAACAAAACCGCCAATCGCCAAACCTGTAACCAGCGCGTTTGCCCACGTGCCCAGGCACGCTCCATAAACAAATACAGCCCCGCGCCGAACAACAATGTGAACAGGCCGCGCATCTTGGTGTCGATCAAAACATATTGCGCCACGGCGAGCCATTCTGAGACTTCGCCGTGTTCGGTTAGGAAAGCTTCGGGGTACATATACGCGCTGAACGGTTGGCCAAACGCGACGATGTTCGCCACCAAGATGCCCATGACAGCAATGCCGCGAATGAAATCGAGACTCTCGATCCGGTCGGCAACACCAACAGGCGCCGAAACAGCGCCACCTGTTTCATCAGCGTTGATTGCCGGTTGCGTTTGATCGGCGGTTACCGGATCGCTCATGATGAATTCCCCCTCAACTCCGCTGTTTGGAACGAAGGCCGCCATCGTAGCATTCAGCTCGATGAGGGAAAGGAATTTAGTGACCGCGCGCGCATATCAATCGATGAGCGTAACAATGTGAGACTAGTTGCCAGCCACCATGCAAGCCTGACCTTGGCGTTTCAAGGTGTCGCATGCGCTTTGTGCCTGCGCCCTGCTGGTGAAGCCAACCGCTTGCAATCGGGTTATTCTGCCGCTGGAGACGAGACTTCTGCGGGTGCCCGAAAGCGCGGGATTGGTCGACAATCTCGACCAGAGACGCTCTGCATTGCCAGAAACGCCAAACGCACCGAGTTGAACACGCCAAGATCCGTTCATCACAGCCGATGGGCTCTGCGTCACAGGGTCTGCAGCACGCGCTGAAACGGGGGCCGGTGCAAGAGCCGGCTCTGACTGCCTCGGCGACGGAGCAGGTCGCGTAATTGCTGCGGTTCGCGTCGGAGCGCTAGCAGCTGGCCGTGTGTTGGAAATGTCAGCGGGGACAGGTGAGCCACCTGCAGGTCCTGTGCCTAGATCAATTGCAGCCAATTCTGCTGCACGTCGCTGTGCCGCTTGCGCTTCCAATTGACGCGCGAGCGATTGGGCCTGCTGACGTTGTGTCAACGGAACATAATTGTCCATTTGTGCCAGAGCTGTGCCTGCTTGTGGCAGGCCAGCGCTGTTCGCCAATGTCATCAAGGCATAAGCGCGCACCCAATCTTTGGCCGCGTAATCTGCGTTGAAATGCGCCAAGCCCAAAACGTATTGCGCGCGCGGATCCCCGCGACCCGCGGCCGCTTCGATCAATGGCATGGCCGTGGACTGTTCACCTTGTTGGAACAACAACAATCCGTAGTTATCGGCCGCCTTAACATGGCCGCGATTTGCTGCTTCGGCATACAATTCACGGGCGCGCGTTATGTTCGCTTCCACGCCGCGTCCAAGACGGTACGCTTGCGCCAGATTAAACAGAGCATCGGCATCGCCATTTTGCGCTGGACCGCGCCACTCATTCACAGCCGTGACATAGTCGCCCGCGCTCCATGCATCGACGCCTGTCTTCACATCCGCCAAAGCAGGCGAAGAAAGCAACGCAAGCGCTGCTGCCACTGATGTCAAACAACAGCCAAGCGATGAACGTTTTGTGCGATATGCCATTTGATCTGCACTCCTTGTGATGGTCCCAACTTTTTGGGCCGCGAAATTCGCATTGATTGCCAACGATCATAGTGAAGGAATGGTTAGCATTTCGTTTCTCGCGCCCCATGCATTGGTCAATGGAGGCGGCAACGATGCGCGCACTCCTTAGTTAATGCGCGCCGATAGAGTTCGGCCAATGGCGCAGGATCGGACCGCGCAAACGATCAAAAGCCAGCACACGACACCGATCAAACCGCAATCCCCGGCATCGCTTGTTAACTCAAAATTAGGGGTAGTCTGCGATCCACTATCTCATCCAACCGCAATCAGGCGGTTTACAGGTCTATTATCAGGGGGACCCAAGCGTTGCGTGTACTCGCTTTGGCATCGCAGAAAGGCGGATCGGGGAAAACGACCCTATCCGGACATCTGGCCGTTCAGGCTCAGCGCGCAGGCGCAGGCCCGGTCGTTCTGATCGATATCGACCCGCAAGGATCGCTTGCCGATTGGTGGAATGAACGCGAAGCGGAATATCCCGCTTTTGCACAAACCACCGTTGCTCGGCTGGCCAATGATCTTGCGGTGTTGCGTCAACAAGGTTTCAAACTCGCTGTGATCGATACACCGCCCGCCATTACGATGGCGATCCAATCGGTGATCGGTGTGGCTGAGTTGATCGTGGTTCCAACCCGCCCCAGTCCGCATGATTTGCGTGCTGTGGGTGCTACGGTGGATCTGTGCGAACGCGCAGGCAAACCGTTGGTGTTCGTGGTCAACGCTGCGACACCGAAGGCGAAGATCACCTCCGAAGCCGCCGTTGCATTGTCACAACATGGCACCGTGGCTCCTATCACTCTGCATCATCGCACGGATTTCGCCGCATCGATGATCGATGGTCGCACCGTGATGGAGGTCGACCCTGAAGGTCGCTCTGCTGCGGAAATGACCGCATTGTGGAAGTATATTTCGGATCGACTGGAAAAGAATTTCCGGCGCACCGTGTTCGCAGCACCGGGAACCGGTCATGCGCATGCGCAATCAAACGGGGTTAATCGTCCCGGCGGTGGCTTTGGCCGCCGAGTGGCTCAGTAAGGGGTCGCAGCGCTATGTCCGAAGCCAGCTTCGCCTCGCTAGGACCGACTTTGCTCGCTCGAAAGGGCGGTGCAAAACCCGCCATGCGTCCTCAACTCGCACCGCTGCCTGAAATGGTGGCAGAGGAACAGCTCGAAGATTTGGGCTGGAACGATATGGGTGCAGAGGATGGTGAAAGCGCTCAAATCGTTTCCATCAATCACTCCGCCAAAAACGTCGTCCTCAATGAGGCCGCAAACGAAGCCGGTGTGGAAGATGCCGAACAGGCTTTGATCAAATCGAAGCCCGTTACCAAAAAGCGCGGATTGGCGAAGAAAGACGCTAAGAAATCTAAGACCAAAGCCAAGGCAAAGCCAATCACCGAAAGGCATGCGCGTCGCGCAGCATTCACGTTGCGGCTCGACACTGATCGCCATCTCAAACTGCGTCTCGCAGCAACGATGCAAGGGATCAGCGCCCAAGCATTGGTCACCCAAGCTCTCGATGCGACCTTCGCCGAAATCGATGACCTCGATCTTCTTACAAGCCGCATGAAACGCACCTGACATTCATTTTTCTACGAACACCAAACCGCAATTTATCATGGTTAATTTAGAGGAAACGCAAATGGCCCGCCGCAACTCCAGCCGCAATCAGAGCCTTTCCGGCAAACACTCAAGTGGTCCAAACATGGCCCTTTTCATCAGCACCGCTTTGGCGAGCATGGCCTTGGCTGGTTGTGCCGCATCGGCCCCCGCTGGTGAAGTCTCGTTTGCCAAAGCTCAAACCGCGCTTGAAGATGGCAAAGTCGATCGCGCCGTCACACACGCTGAGGCGGCCGTATTGGCAGAGCCACGCAATGCCGGTTACCGGGCAATGTTGGGCGCTGCCTATTTGGAATCGGGTCGTTTCGCGTCCGCATCAACGGCTTTTGGTGAGGCAATTGATCTGGGCGACGAAGATCCGCGCACGGTTCTTAGCTTTGCTTTGACGAAAGTTGCCCTCGGAGAAAACGACGCGGCCGTGTCTATGCTGCGCGATTTCGAAACTGCCATTCCTTCCGCTGACCTCGGCCTGGCGTTCGCCTTGGCGGGACAGCCTGAGCAGGGCGTTCACCACCTCGTGAACACCATCCGCAACGGAAACAACACCTCCAAGGCGCGTCAAAACCTCGCTTATGCCTATGCATTGGCCGGCAATTGGCCCGCAGCGCGCGTAATGGCAGCCGAAGATGTGCCCGCCGATCAAATCGATGCGCGTCTCGCCGATTGGGCCGCCACCGCGCGTCCCGAAGATTACCAAGTCCGCGTTGCGGGATTGCTGGGCATCAATCCAGTAAGCGACGCCGGTCAACCACAACATTTGGCTTTGGCGAACTTCCCGAGCCAGCCCATGTTGGTGGCCGAAGCGCAACAAACGCGCGCCGACGAAATCAATGCCGACGTAGCGCCAGAATTGGCCGCCGCTGACGTAGAGAGCTCTGTTCCTGTAAGCCCACGTCAAAGCGAAGCGATGGCGTTCGGCATCGACACCGTACCGGCGGCAGCTCCTGCATCGAACAACCCAGAGCCAGTCGGAACATTTGATCCAACACCTGCTCCTGTTCGTGTTGCTGCTGCTCCTACGCCTGTGACCAATCCGTCCAGCACCGCCGCGTCGCTGTCTATGCCAGCAGTGGCCGCAGCCCCAGCCCGCGTTGGACCACGCTTTGTATCAAACGCTGTTGTGCAAGCCGTTCCAGAACGCGCTTCTGCTCCGCGTCGCGCTCCAACCCGCGTTGCAACCCCTACCCCACAACGGCGTATGGCAGTTGCAACCGGATCTTCGGCCACGCACCTTGTCCAATTGGGCAGCTTTAGCAGTCGCGCATTGGCCGAAGGCAAGTGGCGCGAAATGAAGAGCCGTTGGCCACAATTGGCCGATCACGACGTTGTAATCACCGAAGCGCAAGTGAACGACCGCACCTATTTCCGCGTAGCCGCCGCTGGTTTCGGCCAACGCTCGGCGCGCAACATGTGCAATTCGGTTAAGTCATCGGGCGGCGGTTGCTTCGCCTATGCCGCGGCCAACCCACCAGCTGGCGCCGTGGATCGCGGCGTTCGGATCGCGGCTCGCACGCGGTAAACCAATCCCCTCTCATCACTGAGAGATTCAGCAAAAACTGCCCCCGATAGCGAATGCGATCGGGGGCTTTTTTGTGCATGAGATTCCTAGCACCGGTCCACCCATGACAACGCCATCCAATGAGGATCGGCCATCACAAAGGTTGGAGCGAAGGGATCGACCTCTAGATCGGAATTGAAACGCCACCCTTGATCAAGGCTTTCACGCGGCCTTGCGCGCCCGAACGGTCAAACGGGGTGTTGTCGCCCGTCGCCTCCATCTTCCGGCGATCAATCACCCAAGGTGCATCAGGATCGATGATAGCGATGTCGGCTTCGTACCCGGGAACAATCGCCCCTGCTTTCACTCCCAAGAGCGAGGCTGGCGCTTCGGCGAGCATCGCGAACGCACGGGCCAGATCGATCACATCGTCGCGGACCAAGCTTAACACCATGGCTAGCAGTGTCTCTGCCCCCGCCATGCCCGGTTCTGCATCCGCGAAGGGCAAGCGTTTATCTTCTGCACCGCGCGGATCATGCCCGCTGGAAATGACATCGATCACCCCCTCGGCAATAGCCGCGCGCGCCGCGAGGCGATCGGCTTCGCTGCGCAATGGCGGAGAAAGGCGCGTGAATGTGCGGAAATCTGCGCTGGCCAAATCGGACAGCATGAAATGCGCAGGCGTGATGCCGCAAGTGACGCGAACGCCCCGCGCCTTGGCCGCGCGGATTAGGTCAAAACCGGCCTCTGTTGTTACCTGACGGAAGTGCACGCGCGCACCGCTCATCTCGGCCAATGTGATATCACGAGCCAAAGCAAGTGCTTCGGCTTGTGCAGGTGCGCTTGGCAATCCTAATCTGGTCGCAATTTCACCGGATGTCGCAGCAGCGTCCCCGACAAGATCGCCATCCTCTGCATGGGCGACAACGGTTAGGTCGAGCATCGCAGCATATTGGCACAGTCGCAGCATCACGCCGCTGTCTGAAATCCAGCCGCGCCCGGTTGCTACTCCACGAGCGCCGGCCTCGCGCATCAGGGCGATCTCAGCCAATTCGGCGCCCTCCAACCCGCGTGTTGCCGCAGCCAACGGATGCACCCAAAGATCGGGTTTTCCGCTTTTGGCGACATAAGCAACTCGGCTGGGATAATCGAGCGGCGGAGATTGATCGGGCATCAATGCTGCCCGTGTAATCCCGCCAAAATGAAACGCCGGTTTGTCCACCGCAAACACGCCCAAATCGACCAATCCAGGTGCAATCAATTTTCCCTGGGCGTTCAACACAGTGTCACCATCGTGCGCAGCGACATCAGCGCCGACCGCATCAATGACCCCATCGATCAATCGAACCGCGCCGACCACAATGCCAGCGGGCGTAATCACTTGGCCATTTGTAATCGTAAGGGGAGACGCTTGTTTCATGACCATCCCTCCACACCGCGGGCGGACCGGGTCAAAACATCAAGGCAGGCCATGCGAATAGCGACGCCCATTTCAACTTGTTGCGTGATAATCGATCGATCCAGCATGTCGGCGACATCACTGTCGATCTCAACACCCCTATTCATCGGTCCGGGATGCATGACCAAAGCATTGGGCGCAGCCTTGTCCAAACGGGTCTGAGTGAGACCATAGAGATGATGATATTCGCGAGCGGAAGGTATGAATTGACCAGCCATCCGTTCGGATTGAAGGCGCAGCATCATGACTACATCGGTCCCATCCAAAGCTGCGTCAAAATCGTGAAACGGCTGCGCGCCCATCGCCTCGACCCCGTCGGGCATCAATGCTGGCGGGGAGCACAGCCGGACATTTGCGCCCATCGCTTGCAAACACAAAATGTTGGATCGGGCCACGCGACTGTGAAGGATGTCACCGCAGATCGTTATTGTCCGCCCGGTGAAATCTTCCGCTTCTTCGCCGCGACGCGCAAACGCATAACGCAACGCCAACGCGTCCAACAGCGCCTGCGTCGGGTGTTCGTGACTACCATCACCGGCGTTCAAGACTGGGCAATCAACCTTGTCCGCAATCAATTGCGTCGCGCCGCTTGAGGCATGCCGAATGACAATCGCGTCGGCCCGCATCGCGTTAAGGGTGATTGCCGTGTCGATCAGCGTCTCCCCCTTCTTCACGCTTGATTGCGCCGCGTGCATGTTCACAACATCCGCACCCAACCTTTTTCCGGCAATCTCAAACGACAGCAGGGTGCGTGTCGAGTTTTCGAAAAAGGCGTTGATGATGGTGAGGCCAGACAACAGCCCTGCATGCTTGTCGCTCTGTCTGTTTAAATCGACCCATTGCTCCGCCTGAGCCAGCAAATAGAGGATCTCATGCCGTTCAAGCTTACCAATGCCGGTAAGGTCCCGATGCGGAAAGGCGAGCCGTCCAGCGGGAAACCGCTGAAGCGCGTCAGAAGAAGTCGTCGTGTCCATTAAAGCCAAGCCTCTAGTCGAGGTGCGTGCAACGCTCAACCCATTCAACGACTCAGCGCCATGGAAGTTTGGAATTTGCGTGGCTATATGGCACCAACATCGTCACCATCCGCGCGCAGACGGATGATAAGGCTACGACAAGGACACAAATACGCATGAGCTTCATTGGCAAAGCATGGAAAGTCATCGTTGGGATCAAAGATGCACTTGTCCTAATATTCATGCTGCTGTTCTTCTTGGCTTTATTCAGCATTCTGTCCGCTTCGCCCAATCCCGGTCAGGTCCGCGATGGCGCGCTGTATATCGACCTTTCAGGATTCGTCGTGGAAGAGCGCTCCGAAGTTGATCCGCTATCTACATTGCTTTCGGGAACTGCCCCGCCGGTTGAACATCAGGCCCGTGATCTCGTGCGTGCATTGGATGCAGCGGCGGGTGATGAGCGCATTAAAGCGGTCGTAATTGATATGAGCGCGTTTGCCGGCGGCGGTCAGGTCCATTTGCAAGCCATTGGCGAGGCGATGGACCGCGTGCGTCAAACCGAAAAGCCTGTTTTGACCTACGCCATTGGCTATGGCGACGATCACATGCATCTCGCGGCCCATGCCAGTGAAGTTTGGGCCGATCCCTTAGGCGGCGCGTTGATCGCGGGCCCCGGTGGTAGCAATCTATATTACGCTGAACTGCTCGATCGGTTGAACATCAACACACGCGTTTATCGGGTGGGCGAATTCAAATCCGCGGTGGAGCCCTATATTCTCGATGGTCCTTCCGACGCCGCGCGAGAAAACCGGGCTGGTCTCTATGGCGCTTTGTGGGAAGAGTGGCGGGCAAATGTCAGCAAAGCTCGCCCTGAATTGGAGCTCGACCGAGTGACCAGCGATCCAGTTGCATGGATTGAGGCATCGTCTGGCGATCTGGCAAAGGCGGCGCTGGATGCCGGATTGGTTGATGCGCTTGGCGACAGAGTTGAGTTTGGTACCCGCGTTGCGGAAATTGCGGGCGAAGACAGTTGGAGCGACGCACCCGGATCCTTTGCAGCGAGCGACCTGTCACCATTTTTGGCTGATGTAGGCCCTGGAACCGGCAGTTCGAGCAATCAAATTGCGGTTGTAACCGTGGCTGGCATCATCGTTGATGGTGACACCGGCCCAGGCAGTGCAGGCGGCGATCGCATTGCGGGGTTGCTCGATGAAGCTCTGGATGACGATGGTCTAAAAGGGCTTGTCGTGCGCGTGGATTCACCGGGCGGCTCGGTCCTCGCATCCGAAGAGATTCGCCGCGCCGTCGAACGCTATCGCAGCAAAGATATTCCTGTTGCTATTTCCTTTGCCAACGTCGCGGCAAGCGGCGGATATTGGGTCGCGACTGCGGGCGATCGTATCTTTGCACAACCAGAAACCATCACCGGGTCTATCGGCGTATTTGCAGTGTTGCCAACGTTCGAGGATGCTGCCGCCGAAATCGGTGTGTCGGCCGATGGTTATAGAACCACACCCTTGTCGGGTCAGCCCGATTTGGTCGCGGGGCTTAGCCCCGAAGTGGACGCGATTTTGCAAGCAGGTGTGAACGACACCTATTCCGACTTCCTCTCCCTCGTCGCGGAAGCACGTGGCATGACAGTCGAAGCGGTCGACCAAATCGCGCAAGGTCGCGTTTGGGATGGCGGCACCGCCAATCAAAATCGCCTGATCGATCAATTCGGAGGAATGGAAGAGGCATTGAATTGGGTGGCCGGTGAGGCCGGTCTCGAAAGCGATGATTGGAGCGCGCGTTTCCTCGGTTCGTCGCCGGCCAATTACGATTCACTGATCCGCCAATTGGCGACAAATGCCATCGCGCCGATGGTTGTCGCCGTTCCCGATGCGACTATGCGGGGCGGCGATCTTTTCGCTATGGCAGCGCGCCGACGTGGCAATCTCTTGGGCCAATTGACCCGCGATGCCCAACGGCTTTCAGGGTCACAAGGTATTCAGGCCTATTGCCTTGAATGCCCTACACAAATGCGTCCGGTCTCTTCTCGCGAAACGCACGGGCTGATGGATCTGATTGGGGCATGGCTCGCGCGATAAACATGGCGCGCACCCTGTGTGTCCGTTTCGGCAATGATTGAGGCATGCCGAATGCCCGGTTCTGACCTTGCATTACCCATTGTGGCGCAGTAGATGCCCGCGCCTGTCCAGAGTGTGCGCTTACGCCGCTCTGCAAAGGACGGGCGCGTAGCTCAGTGGTAGAGCACACCCTTCACACGGGTGGGGTCGCAAGTTCAATCCTTGCCGCGCCCACCATTCCGGGCACACAGTTTCCGAAAGCATATAGCGCCATTCAGCGCGCCTCATCTGTGAATGCGTGTGGGCTACCGATTGCTAGTCTTGGATAATATGCGGGACAAAGCGCGACATATCCTTGGTTATGCGTGAACTGTCCTCTCGCATTCCCAGACCGGCGGCGCGGTCACCAACCATCCAAACGCCCAAGACCGCGTGCCGCCCTTCAGTTTCAAACAACGGAGAATAGGCTTGAGCCACACGCGGCGATCCGCCGTATGCGCCCTGCGCTGCCTCAGTCGTTTTACCGCCTTGAATCAGGTCGACATTCTGACCCTCGCGTGAGAAATAGGGTTTCGTCACATATTCGCCCAGATCGGCAACCCGTGGGTCATCCGAGAAATAGCTTGGCAACAAATTGGGGTGGCCGGGGTGACGATCCCACAGCAAGGGCAAGATCGCTTTGTTAGAGAGCACCGCTTTCCAAGCGGGTTCGACAAACACGCCGGGCCGCAAATGTTCAGCGAACGGCTCTGTAAACATGTCTTCCCATGGATACAGTTTGAAACACCGATCGATGGTTCGATCAGACATGTCTGTGAACCGCCCTTCATCATCCACTCCAATGTCTTGGATGTCGATCATCTCGGTTTGGTGCCCGGCCTGAACCGCACAATCCATCAAATAAGTGGTGGTGCCGCGATCCTCTTCGTTCGACATCCAACAAGCAAAGTGAAAAATCCGATCCGGCGCGAAGGTTGCGAATGCATCGATCAAGGATTCCTGCAACAAATTGAATTGGTCGACATCTTCCGGCAGGACGCCAGCTTCGATTTGATCGATCATCCAATTGTGTTGAAACCAGGCACCTTCGAAAATTGAGGTTGGCGTGTCGGCATTGTATTCCAGCAATTTAGCAACGCCGCCGTCTCCACTATGGCCATCGCCGGTGTAGGCGAAGTCAAACCGGCCATAGATATGCCGGTCGCCATCGTTCCAGCTGTCTCGAACACAATCGTGGTGCTCGGCCGGTATGGCCAGCTTTGTCAGCATCTCTTCGCTCGCGACAATGTCCGGCATGATGTCCAAACACATTGCGTGCAGAGTTTCTGCTGGTGTCTCAATATCCCGCTCAATCTCATCAAGCGAGAACACATACGCCGCATCGTCGAGCCAATATGGCTCGCCGTACATTTCGTGAAATCCGAAACCGGCTTCTGCTGCTTTTTCGCGCCAATTAGGGCGTTCGGGAAGGGCTACGCGCTCCACAAATACCTATCTATCCGCCAAAACTGCTGCGTCCAGAACTACGCCCGCCAAATCCACCGCGCGCCGCCGTACGAGTGTTGACGTTCACCGGTGTAACCGTCTTGCTGCGAGGGGAAATGGTGACGTCGCCGCCGGTTCGCCCTTTGTACAATGTGGTGGGCGCATAGCCCGGATTTCGCGCACGATAATCGTAGTACCCATTGTACCCGCGCACATCGCGCAACGCCGATGAGACCAAATATCCGGTCAAGAAAGGCGAAAAATAGCTGCTGCGTTGCGATTGATAATAGGCCGGTCGACACTGATTTTCGCCCCATTGCTCTTCGCATGCTGCTTCATTGTCGAATTTGGGGGCATTCTCTGTGTGCAACGCCTGCGCTTGCTTGAATTCCTCTTCGCACACGGCCTGATCGAACCCGGCTGTGGTGCATTGCTGAACGCTAGAGAATTGATACTCTGCGGGCACGTCGTCCGAACATCCCGATACGGCTAAGCCTGCCGCCGCAATACCGCCTAAAGCGAGCGTTTTGCGAGTGCCAGAAGCGAAGCGGCGGCGTTTTTTTGCTGATGCAATTGCGGTCATGCCGTCCTCCTCAATATGTCATGCAAGCGGCATTTAGCATCCCGGTGATCAGCGCGATGCCGCCCGCCCAAACGCCTGCGCCCATTTCGCCGCCAGTAATCCGATCAGACAGACCCTTTTGCGAAAGCGATGCGATGAAGAACGCGATCAATTGGATGACCGCACCAATCAATGCCCAAATCGCAAAATCAACCAAGGAAACCGAGTTGGCTGCTGCGGATGCGAGCGGCATGCTAAAGCCAAGCAATGCACCCATATAGGCCGTTGCCGCTGCGCTGTTGCCGTCGCGGATGAGCTTCAATTCTTTGTGCGGGGTGATCAACGAATAGATCGTCGCAAACACCACCAACAGCGCAACGCCTGTTCCGAAATACGCCAAAAAAGCGGGCAATCCGCTAACATATCCATTCATCTAAACTCTCCCCGATTGCCTATCAAAATCAAACTCGGCGCACATCAGCCGCGCCCAGGCCGTATCCCAAAAGAAACTCAATCGATGCCCCTTGCTCGGTCGCATCATCATCCAAATCGCGCTCAATATTTAAAAGGAGCATCTCTTCTCCATTGCCGACTGGGCGCGCGTACAACATGCATCTTTGGTGGATACGCGTTGTCGTATCGCCATCATTGACGCTTTCGACAAATTCGACAAGCTCTGCTTGCCCATCGCCATCGCCCCAATATCGATCAAACAGCAAACCGTCTGCGTCATACACCCGTGCGCCGACATATCCGTTGGGGCCAGTCCATGTCCTCCAATCGGCTTCGCTTGCCGGGCTCACACTGTCCCATGGTTGGTAGATGCTGATATCGGCAATGCGTTCGGCTGACGCACCTTTCGGAGCCAGCACCTGCAATATGCGGTTATCTTCGTCATAATACCGCGTCAGAAAAACATCGGCGTCGAATTGCGCGGTGCCCACCGCAGCAACAATGAACGGTCCACCTGAAGGAACCGGCATGCCCGGCTCACCAGCAACAATCGCCGCCTCGACCCCCAACATGTCCACGTCCAAAGCGCCGCCAATCGCGACCGCCAAGGGGCCCCATTCGCGCGGTGTTTCTGGTTCGTCCTTCTTACCGAAAAATTTGCGGATCATGCCGCTACAACGCCTTCAAATGCGCCCCAGTTGATATCAGACGGGTCGGCCCGCTTATCCGCAAGGTAGAATATAGTTTGTCCGCCGGCCAAAAGCGTTTCGAGATCGCAGTTGAGATCGACATCACCAGTCTTGGTGTCACACACTCCCAAGAGCATCAAATCATGCGAACGCTTTAGCCCCTGCAACAATGTCATGTACGGCAATGTCGGCGCATCATTCGGGATCTGCATTGAAAACGCAGTATCCTGAGTGTGCGAAGAGAACATCAGATTGGCGAGGCGCGATGCCCCTGGATCGCGAGACGCGCGAACCATCAACTCAATCGCAATGGAAGAGATCGCCTCAACGCTGCTGTCGTGTCGCGTGATCAATTCGGCGGAACGTTCGTCATCAAAATACGCAACCACATGCGCGTTGGGCGCCGCCGCCTTAGCGGCCAATGTTGCCGCCAATGTGTCGTCATCGCTGTCGCCGCGCACGACGACGGCGCGCGCTCCGGCGCTGCCGGCGCGTTCATAGGTCGCTACCGACGAAAGGCTTTCTGCGCGAACAAAATCCAATTGTTCTGGCAGGGGGTTTTCTTCGAGATCCGGCGCGATCAGCACCATTCGTTCTGCGTCTGGGCAATCATCCATCATCATGGTCAATAAGTGGCGCGAACGCCCGCCCTGCCAGCCGACAATAATGGTGTGGTTAGCCCTCAATCGGTAATCACCCAAGCCGTTCAATCGTCGTCTCCAAAATCCACCGATATCGGCGACCGCCTTACCCAAAAATGCTGTAAAAAGCGCGATTGAGCCTGGCAACACGAACAAAAGCGCGATCAGCCGCCCTTCGCCGCTTGACGGTGACAGGTCGCCGTAACCCACCGTCGTTGCAGTTGTGACATAATAATACGCAAATGTCAGAAAACTATCAGTAAGGCCCTCTTCGCCCGCATGGACAAAGACACCGTAAGAAATCAACGCATGCACAATGAAGGCGGCGATCAATACGAACCACGAAAGCGTCGCCACTGCGATATAGACGCGTTGCCAGACGTTTTTGATCACTGGCATTTCGCCCACCCCCGTTCACGGTCTTTCAAGTTGATTGCCCTATCCGTGCCTATGACGTCAAATCTACGCCACCAATTTCTAGGCAGCAAATCCTTGCCATTAAGCCCTTGGCATTGGATTGATTAACGCCCATCTGAATGACATGTAATTGATCGGTAATCGCGCTTCTTCTAATAGGAGCACAATACCAAAGCAAAGGATTTTGAAATGCTGGAAAACTGGCCTGTTCCCGAAAGTGGGTGGAGTTTGTCCACTTTGACCGAGCTTTTTGCTTCGGACCCCGAAGCATTGGGCGATGTGGATGTTGACGTGGCACCGGGCAGCGATGTTTTGCGCGTGACTTTGAAAGAACGCGGTGATCTCGATGTGCTAGTCGCGGCCAGCGGAGAGCAGGTCTTGGCAAGCGTGATGTTAATTCCAGCCAGCGACGTTCCCAATCGCGAAGCATTCGAACGGACATTGTTGGCCGTTCACAAACTGATCCCCCTTTCAACATTTGGTATCACGCGCGTTGATGGCGCGGATTGGTACGAATTGTTTGGCGCGTTGTCCGCATGGTCGGATGCCACTGCCATGGTGGAAGAAGTCAGCGTGCTGAGCGCAAACGCCGTGGATGCGGCGGAATGGATCGGCGAATGGATCGAAAGCGGCGGCGACGCTGAAAAATTGGGAGAGCAGGCATGAGCGTTTGGGGTAAATTGTTCACCGCGGTGCGTGGCGGAGTCAACGAAGCCGCTGAAGGCGTAGCCGACAGCCAAGCCATGCGTATCCTGGATCAGGAATTGCGCGATGCCGACAATTCTCTGCGTCAGGCGCGCAGCGATCTGGCCGGGTTGATGGCCAACGCCAAGAAATTGGAAAAACGCACCAACGACCTGCGCGATAAAGAGCAACGCGACATCGCAAATGCCCGATCTGCGATGGATGCTGGTCGGGAAGACTTGGCGCGTGGATTGGCAGAGCGTGTGGCCGAAACCCGCGCAGATTTGGCGCGCGACGAAGGCGACCTTGCGAATATGCAGGCCCAACAACAAGCGATGATGCGCACCGTCAAGGAAACCGAAACCCGGATTTCCGCGATGAAACGCGAAGTCGAAAGCGTCAAAGCCACAGACTCCCTGCAACGCGCACAATCCGCGATTGCATCGTCGCATTCCGGTGTGAATTCCAAATTGGGCAGCGCGATGGGTTCATTGGAGCGTATTCGCGACAAGCAAGCGACCGTCTCCGCGCGCCTTGAAGCTGGTGAAGAATTGGCGGCGCTGGAATCGGGCGCAGACCTCGACCAACAATTGCTCGAAGCCGGAATTGGCGGGCAAAGCAGTTCGGCCGATGATATTCTGGCCGAGCTTTCCGCTCCCCCAACGCAAAAGGCACTGCCGAGCAGCTAAGAAGCGCAATGAAATTGGCCCATCCGAGTGGCGGCGAACAGCCCCGCTCGGGTGGGCTTTTTGTATCCACTCTCAGAATACAATTCTGATTCAGAGGTCGCTTAGTTTAAGCCTGCGCCCACATTCGCAGCAGATTGGCGATCGTCTTGTCCAAGGTGATCAATTCGGCAGCGTCTGTTTGCAGATTGGCCCGCAATGTCGCGCGCAAATTCTCAAGATCGAACAACATTTCTCGCTGGGATGGATCGCGTATCAGGCTTTCGATCCAACCGACGCACACGACCCGAGAGCCTCTGGTGACGGGGCGCACTTCGTGGATGCTTGTCGAAGGATACAAAACCAGTTCCCCCGCCTCGCCCTTGATCGACTGCGTCATGCCCGCCGTGTGCACAACCAGTTCTCCACCGTCATATTCATCGGGTTCGGAAAGGAACAAGGTGAAGGAAATATCGCTGCGCAGTCGCGCATCGCCAGTGCCCATCAATGCGTTGTCGACATGCGCGCCATAATATCCTCGTGGCCCTGTTCTGGCGATCATCGGGGCGGAAATTCGACGCGGCCGCGCGGCCGCCTTTACGACCGGATTTTCAGAGATGATGGGAACAATCGCATCGCGCATTTGTGCGCCTGCAGTATCATTCATCACCGCTTGTTCATTTCGCTTAACCCCACGCGCCACCGCGCCAGCAGTTTCGCGACCGTCGCGCCAATTCAACGTCGATAATCCATCGCGCATTTTCATCAGCAGGTCACGATCCTGAACTGCGGCGATTTTGAGTATCATAACCCGTGCTTCCGCGTGACTGGCATCAAGGTTTGCATAGTGTCCTCAGGTGGTTAAAGTTGAGGGCCGAAACAGTATCTGCGGAGCGACGGAAATGAAAGTCGAGTTGAAAACATGGGCCGGTTTGGGTTTGGCAACGGCGCTCGCAGGGGCCGGTTTGGCCGGATGTTCGGGCGAAGCCGGTGAAAGCGGCGAAGCGGGCGAAAGCGCACAGGCGGCGCAGTCTGGCGAACTAGGCGAGGCCGGGGAGATCGGTGAAGCAGGCGAGGCTGGAGAAAACGGCGAAAGCGGAGGACCAGGCGCGCTCCCTATAGATCAACGGTTGGTCTTTATGGCTGGTCATGTCGAAGCTGGTCTTGCGCTGTATAGAGCCGGGGAAAGCGCGATGGCCGCCCCCCATTTGATGCACCCCGTATCCGAAACCCACGCCGATGAACGCGCCGGGCTCGATGCGCTTGGGTTTGACCCCGCCCCATTTGAAGGCGTTTCCGCCGCTTTGGAAGCTGGGCAAAGCGCCGATGAAATCGAACCATTGTTAAACGCGGCTGAGGCGAACCTTGCCGCGATGCGCGACGCTTCGCAGGCCGACCCCTCCGCCCAAATCCGTTTCTTGATGGAAACCGCCGTCGCAGAATACACGATTTCGGTCACCGAAGGTGTCGTCACCGATGCGGCGGAATATCAAGACGCGTGGGGCTTTGTTAAAGTCGCGCGCGACATTGCCGAAACATTGGACGCACCCAAAGCAGTTGCCGTTCGTGAAACTTTGGACACTATGCTTGACCGTTGGCCGGATAACGCACCGATTGCGCCCGATACGCCAACGGATCCTGGGCAAGTTTCTGCCCTTGCATCGCGCGTGATGCTGGACCTTCCATAAAGCTGGGCAGGCAGTGCGCGACGGATCCGCTCTTTTATTCACCTAACGAAGCGGGCATAGGCTGCGCTTATGCATGATATACGTTTGATAAGAGACGACCCAGATGGGTTTGACGCAGGGTTGGCACGGCGTGGAATTGCACCCGTTGCCAAGAGCATTCTTGCTTTGGACGAAGAGCGGCGCTCGCTATCGACCCAACTGCAGGAGGCGCAAAGTCGCCGCAATGAGGCATCGAAAGCCATTGGCAAAGCCATGGGCCAAGGCGACAAAGAAACCGCCGAAGCGTTAAAAGCCGAGGTTTCTCAATTGAAGCAATCCATGTCCGACATTGAAGAACGTGAGCGCGATTCTGGAAAGGCGTTGAAAGACGCTTTGATAGTGCTGCCCAACATGCTCGACCCGTCCGTTCCCGACGGCGAAAGCGAAGATGACAACGTATATCTTCGAGAGTGGGGTGAAAAACCGAGCTTTGATTTCGACGCGAAAGAGCACGCCGATATTGCGCCAGCCTTGGGCATGGATTTCGAGACGGGTGCGAAAATTTCGGGCGCGCGCTTCACATTCTTACGCGGTGATATGGCCCGACTTCATCGGGCATTGGGTCAATATATGATTGACACTAACACGCGTGAGCACGGATTTACGGAATGCAATCCGCCGCTCTTGATCAACGAAGAGGCCGGCTATGGCACCGGGCAATTGCCCAAATTTGCCGAAGATCTATTCCGCACAACCGATGACCGCTTGCTCATTTCGACATCCGAAATGGTGCTGGGCAATTCTTTCCGCGAACAATTGTTTGCGGAAAGCGATTTTCCAATGCGTTTAACGGCCTTGACCCCGTGCTTTCGATCCGAGGCTGGCGCGGCAGGGCGCGACACGCGCGGTTTCATTCGACAGCATCAGTTTGAAAAGGTGGAAATGATCTGTGCCTCCCTGCCCCAAGACGCAGCAGCAGAGCATGAACGGATCACGGCCGTCGCAGAAGGATTGCTGCAAAATCTCGGCCTGCATTATCGGGTAATGGCGTTGTGCTCTGGCGACATGGGCGCCACCATGATGAAAACCTACGACATCGAAGTCTGGTTGCCGGGTCAAAGTGCTTATCGTGAGATCAGTTCATGTTCTGATGGCGGAACCTATCAACCGCGCCGGATGAACGCGCGATATCGCCCCGAAGGATCGAAAAAGAGCGAATACTTCCACCTTCTCAATGGATCAGGCCTCGCGGTGGGGCGCACTTTGGTCGCGGTGATTGAAAATTACCAACAGGCAGATGGCAGCGTCATTGTACCCGAAGTTCTTGCCCCATACATGGGCGGCGTGACCAAGTTGGAACCGATTTCGTAGTGCGCATTCTCATCACCAATGACGATGGAATCCACGCACCGGGCCTCACCGTGTTGGAGGAAATAGCCCGCGAATTTTCCGATGATATCTGGGTTTGCGCTCCTTCCGAAGAACAATCGGGTGCGGGTCATTCGCTCACGCTAAATCGTCCGGTGCGTTTGCAGAAGTTTGGCGAACGTCGATTTGCTGTAACCGGCACACCCACCGATAGCGTGATGATGGCATTGCGCGAAGTGATGGGCGATGCGCCTGACCTCATCTTATCCGGCGTCAATCGCGGGGCCAATTTAGGGGATGACATCACCTATTCGGGCACCGTTTCGGCAGCGATCGAAGGGGCGTTGGCCGGCGTCCGTTCTATCGCCTTTAGTCAGGTGTACAGCCACGAAACAGCCGGGACCGATGCAGAATTCGCTGCCGCTCGGAACTGGGGTCCGAAGGTTATCAAGCCGCTGTTGGATGCTCAGTTCCCATCGCGCACTTTGATTAATGTGAATTTCCCCCCATGTTCATCCGATGCGGTCAAAGGTGTTCGAATAGTTCGCCAAGGTTTCCACGATTACGCGCGCGGCTCCATTGTCGAAGGAAAAGACCCCCGCGGGCAAAGGTATTTTTGGTTCGGCCTGCATGCTATTGAACACACGCTTGATCATGGCACCGATTTAGAAGCCATTGACGATGGCTATGTTGCGGTGACACCGTTGCAGCTCGACCTGACCCATTATGCGAGCCTTGATACGCTTGCGAGCAGGTTTGCAGAATAAGACGGCGGGACATGGCAAAAAGCGAAACCGATCAGATTTTCAAGGCAAAGCCGGACAAGACGGTGGCTGCGCGCAAGTTCAAACCTTTGAGGCGCGCGGTTAAAATCCCGGTTTGGGGCGACCTCAGCATCCGATTGGGCGCAGCCTTTTTCCTGATCTCGATTGTGGTTTTGATCCACTGGTTCGATCGCGATGGATTGGTCGACAACGTCGATGGCCATGTCAGCTTTTTGGATATCGTCTATTTCACGATGATTTCGATCACCACGACCGGGTTTGGCGACATCGCACCGGTTACGGATAAAGCCAGATTGGTCGAAGCGGTCATCGTTACGCCGATCCGGTTCGCCGTGTTCTTTATTTTCGTTGGCACCGCCTACAATTTCATCATCAAACGCAGCTGGGAGAAGTGGCGTATGGCCCGTATTCAAGACAAGCTTTCCGGTCATGTCGTCGTGCTTGGCTATGGCATTTCTGGTTCACAAAGCGTCGAGGAGCTTATTCAACGCGGCACGGACGCAAACGACATCGTGGTTGTTGATCCGAGCGAAGATCGCCTCGCTGCGGCAGAAAAACTGGGCGTGAATGTTATCGCCGCTGACGCCACGCGGGATGAAACATTGAAGGCGGTCCGCATTCAAGAGGCGCAATCCGTTCTAGTTTCGGCAGGTCGCGATGACACGTCGATCCTTATCGTGCTGACCGTTCGTCATCTTGCTCCAAAAGTGCCGATCAGCGTCGTTGTGCGCGCAGATGACAACGAATTGCTGGCCCGCCAAGCCGGGGCGAACAACGTCATCAACCCGGTCCGTTTTACCGGATTGTTGCTCGCCGGAAGCGCTAAAGGCGCGCATATCGCCGACTATTTAGCCGATCTTGCCTCGGTTTCTGGCCGCGTCCAATTGGTAGAACGCGTGGTGAAAGAAGAAGAATGCGGCTCTTCGATCACAGACCTAACCAGCGGCGGGCGCGGCCTGCGAATTTACCGCAATGGCCGCGCGATCGGTTTTTGGGAAGAGGAATGTGACAACCTCCAGCCCGGCGACGTGATTGTTGAAATTGTCCCGTCCACCAATGGCAACGGTAACGGCGAATAATCCTCTATAGGAACAGCAGGAAGACCCCGCCCATCGCGGCCATGCCAAGGGTAAAGTGTCCCGCATCGATCGCGAACAATTTGCCCGATTTGCGTTGGTACAAGTAATTGATCCCAATAGCTGGGACCATAATGCCAAGCGCGAAGCCAACGGACATCATCATCACAACATGTGGCGCTGCACCTGTGCGCGCGATCAAATGCCACAACACCATGGCGATCAACACTTCAAACAGGAATGTAAGGCCGAAGATTAGAGCCATGTTGCCGCTCTGAACATCCTCATCCGACAATCCGGCCGCGTCCTGCCACGCTTTGCCAAACAACACCCCATACCAAAGGGCACCCACCGCGAAAAACGCAGCCGCTCCGGCCAGCACAGGCCACAATGCAAAATCATTCATTGATCCATCCCTCCCTAACTGCGCCTATCTTTAACGCGATACGGGTGCGCAGGAAAGCTGGCACCTCGAAACAAAGCAGTGTAGGGGCGCTGCGCTTATGAACACCACACCCCCCCTCCCCGATGCTCAACGCGTTGCCCCACAAAAGCGTGTCGGCATGGTTTCCCTCGGCTGCCCAAAAGCTTTGGTCGACAGCGAACGTATTCTTACGCGTCTGCGCGCGGATGGCTACGCGATGAGCCCGGATTACGCCGGCGCCGATGTGGTGTTGGTGAACACTTGCGGCTTCTTAGACAGCGCAAAGGAAGAAAGCCTGGCCGCGATTGGCGAAGCCATTAATGAAAATGGCAGGGTTATAGTCACCGGGTGCATGGGCGAAGAAGCCGACGCGATCCGCGCCGCTCATCCCCAAGTGTTGGCAGTAACCGGCGCGCATCAATACGAACAAGTCGTAGACGCGGTGCATGAACACGC
Source organism: Erythrobacter sp. Alg231-14 (assembly GCF_900149685.1). Classification (NCBI taxonomy): domain Bacteria; kingdom Pseudomonadati; phylum Pseudomonadota; class Alphaproteobacteria; order Sphingomonadales; family Erythrobacteraceae; genus Erythrobacter; species Erythrobacter sp. Alg231-14. The sequence continues at coordinate 361,982 of NZ_LT702999.1, forward strand.
GCCTCCATCGCAGGGTCCCTATGTCGACCTGATCCCACAGCCCGACATCAAATTGACCCCGCGCCATTACAGCTATCTCAAGATTTCCGAAGGCTGCAATCACTCCTGTTCATTCTGCATCATCCCTGATTTGCGCGGCAAATTGACGAGCCGCCGGATTGATGCGGTGCTGCGCGAGGCGGAAAAATTGGTCGCAGCAGGAACCAAAGAGCTGCTGGTTATAAGCCAAGACACATCGGCATATGGTGTCGACACGCGGCATGAGGAACGCGATTGGAAGGGCTCCCCCGTGCGCGCTCACATGACCGATATGGCGCGCGAACTTGGCGGATTGCGCACAGCGGATGGAATCGCCCCTTGGGTGCGCCTGCATTATGTCTATCCCTACCCCCATGTTGACAAGGTCATCCCACTGATGGCTGAGGGCCTTCTTACCCCCTATCTCGACATTCCCTTCCAACACGCTGCGCCATCGGTCTTGAAACGCATGCGTCGTCCGGCGAACGAAGCCAAGGTGCTGGAACGCCTAAAGAGCTGGCGCGACATCTGTCCAGACATCGCCATTCGATCCAGTTTCGTGGTTGGGTTCCCCGGCGAGACCGAGGATGATTTCAAATACCTCATCGATTGGCTCGAAGAAGCACAGCTCGACCGGGTGGGCGCGTTCCGCTTTGAACCCGTCGAAGGGGCCAAAGCCAACGACCTGCCCGACCCAGTTCCCGAACCCGTCAAGGAAGAACGCTACGCTCGCTTGATGGAAGTCACAGAGCGCATTTCCGCCGCCAAGTTGGCCGATAAAGTGGGCCGCACTTTGCCGGTTATTATCGACGAAGTTGGCGAAGCTGACGAAGACGGCGACATCGGTGCAACGGGACGGAGCCAAGCCGACGCACCAGAGATCGACGGAGCGGTCTATCTTCGCGAAGTTCCCACCACGCTCAAAGCCGGTGACATAGTCCAAGTTGCGATCGAAGATGCCGATGCCCATGACCTTTTTGGAGCGATTGCGGGCGATCCCATTTCCGACGCTTAATCACCAAATAGGGTGGGTAGCCGTTGCGGTAGGCAATCGGATTGGCATCGGAAATTTTGAAAGCGCAAATTTTGCGAACATTGGGTAGATGAGAGATCAGCATGACCATCCAGATCTCTTCTCAATTTGCTTTCTCATTCGAGCGGCCAACATCGGCATTGTTGCAATTTGAGGTGGCCCAAACACCCGATCAAAGCGACATACAAAGCGAAACACGGATCACCGACACAGAGAAATTCTCCCGTGTGGCGGCCGATGATGGCGTTGGCGAACGGATCTGGCTCCGCGGTGCTGGGCGGATCGAGGTGCAATATTCCGCCCAAGTTTCCCCCAAACGCCAGCATCTAGAATTGACCGATTGCCGCGCGATAGAACCGCATGACCTTCCCGGGGATGCGGTCAAATATCTGCTCGATTCGCGATATTGCCGCGCCGATGACTTTCAAGGGCTGGTTGCATCAGAATTTGCGGGCACGCACGGCGGAGCGAGAATTGAGGCCATTCGTCGATGGATTTTCGATAATTTCGAATACGTCCCCGGCTCATCCGATGCGTCCACCAATGCAACCGCAAGCTTTATCAAACGACAAGGCATTTGCCGTGATTACGCGCACGTCTTCGTCACATTGGCGCGCGCGTCGTCCATTCCTGCACGGTACGTGGCGTGTTACGCACCGGGTGTCACACCACAGGATTTTCACGCAGTTGCTCAGGTCTTTGTAAGCAGCAAAACCAACCCGCAAACCGATAACCAAGCCGGCGGTTGCGACGGCTATTGGCAATTGGTCGACGCCACAGGAATGGCCGACCTTTCCAATGCCGCGATCATCGGCGTTGGCCGCGATGCCGCCGATGTTAGCTTTCTCACCACATTTGGCCCGGTTGAATTTTTGAGCAGCGCGGTCGATGTTAAAAGCCAAGTCACCGCGTAAGCCCCTGTGCGAAACGGGAAAATTGCGTAAGGTGAGAAACCATCAATGATGGGCGCATTTTGAGACTGATATTTTCGCCCATAAGCGATTGAAATGCTGTATTGTTAACGCTAACAATTGTGCGCCCTTTTTGGGCCTGATACCCGATGGGGTTTAAGGGGATTTTGATGACCGCATTTGCCGCCGATAAACTGCTCTTGTTCGGAGCGACTGGCGATTTGTCACGCCGCAAATTGTTGCCAAGCCTTTGCGCTTTGGATGCTGATGGGCTTCTTCCCGAAAATCTCGCCATTATCGGCACAGCGCGCAGCGACATGGATGACGCGACATTCCGTGAAATGGCGCGCGCCTCTTTGGAGGAATTCCTGCCGGCTGAACGCCGCGGCGGAATGGCCACGTTTCTCAATCGACTAAGCTACCAACAGTTGGACGCCAGTTCGATCGAAGGGTTCGAAACGCTTGCAGAGAAAGTCGCACAGGCAGGCGCAGCTAAAGGTGATGAAGAAGAGGCTGGCACCTCCGGCGGATTGGCGATTTTCCTATCAACCGCGCCCAGCCTTTTCGGCCCCACCATCGCAGGGCTTGAACATGCCGGTTTGACCGGCGAACGCGTGCGGATGTGTTTGGAAAAACCGCTTGGCACAGACCTTGGCTCTTCGGCAGAGATCAACGACGCGGTCGCCTCCGCGTTCAGCGAAGATCGCATTTTCCGCATCGACCACTATTTGGGCAAGGAGACGGTTCAAAATCTGTTGGCCTTGCGCTTTGCCAACATCCTGTTTGAGCCGATCTGGAATTCGAATGTGATCGAGCACGTTCAGATCACCGTCGCAGAGACTGTCGGCCTCGAAGGACGCGTAGCATTCTACGATGATGCAGGCGCGCTACGGGACATGGTTCAAAACCATATGCTGCAATTGTTGGCATTGGTGGCGATGGAGCCACCGACCAGTTTTGATGCAACGGCCGTTCGCGATGAAAAGGTCAAAGTGCTGCGCGCCCTGCGCCCGCCACAGGCCAATGAAACAGTCACCGGACAATATCGCGCCGGCGCAATCGATCGAAAGGCAGTGCCCGGTTACGATGAAGAATTGGGCAAAGATTCGAACACAGAGACGTTCACTGCGATCAAAGCGCATGTGGACAATTGGCGCTGGAAAGGTGTTCCGTTTTACTTGCGCACAGGCAAGCGTCTGCCCGAACGCGTGACGGAAATCTTGGTGCAGTTTCGATGCGTCCCACACTCCATCTTTGCCGGTGGCAAAGGCGGCACAGCATCCGGCACATCGGCTGGCACTGGCTTGCAACCCAACAGCTTGCTTATTGGCATCCAGCCCGATGAAGACATCACCTTATCGTTGATGGCAAAAGTTCCAGGTCTTGATGAAAACGGCGTGCGCCTGCGCGAAGTGCCGTTGCAAATTAAGATGCCAGACGCCTTTGTCGGACAACATCGACGAATTGCCTATGAACGCCTTCTGCTCGACCTGATCAAAGGCGATCAGACTTTGTTTGTACGCCGCGACGAAGTCGAAGCTCAATGGGAATGGGTCGATGCGATAAGGTCCGAATGGGAGGCGCATGGCGTAACGCCCAAACCGTACAATGCAGGCAATTGGGGGCCAAGCGCCGCCATAGCTTTGACGGAACGCGACGGAGTAAGCTGGCATGAGTAAGCTGCATGACACCCTGCACCGCGTGACATCGCGTGTGATCGAGAATTCTCGCAAAGGGCGCGCTGATTATCTTGAATTGATGCGGCGCGAAGCGGATCGTCGCCCCGAACATAAAGATGTCGCCTGTTCCAACCTTGCCCATGCCTTCGCCGGCGCGTTGGAGGATCAAGACGCGATGAAGTCGGGTCGCGGGCCCAATATCGGTATTGTTACAGCCTACAACGACATGCTTTCAGCACACCAACCCTATGGTCGGTATCCTGATCGCTTGAAAATCTTTGCCCGTGAAGTCGGCGCAACCGCGCAGGTTGCTGGTGGCACCCCGGCCATGTGCGACGGCGTAACGCAAGGCGAAGACGGAATGGAGCTATCGCTTTTCAGCCGCGACAACATCGCCATGGCAACGGGCGTCGCCTTGTCGCATCAAATGTATGATGGCGTGGCGGCGTTGGGCATCTGCGACAAGATTGTGCCGGGGTTGATTATCGGCGCGTTGCGGTTTGGCCATTTGCCGGCGATCTTTGTTCCATCCGGCCCCATGCCAAGCGGCATTTCAAACAAGCAAAAACAAGAAACCCGTCAAAAATACGCAGCCGGCGAAGTCGGTCGCGACACATTGCTGGAAAGCGAGCTCGGCTCTTATCACTCGCCGGGCACTTGCACTTTTTTCGGCACCGCCAATTCCAATCAGATGATGATGGAGATGATGGGGCTCCATGTGCCAGGCGCGGCCTTTGTCCAGCCGGGCACCAAATTACGACAAGCCTTAGACCGAGCGGCCGTTCACAGATTGGCTCAATTGGCCGGCACAACCGAAAGAACATTGGCGCAAGTGATCGATGAAAAAGCGATCATCAACGCCGTCATTGGCCTGCTTGCGACTGGCGGATCCACCAATCACGCGATCCATATTCCCGCAATGGCACGTGCAGCAGGGATTCACATTGATTGGAGCGACATGGCCGAGCTGTCGAGCGTCGTTCCCTTGCTTGCCCGAGTGTATCCCAACGGCGCGGGCGATGTGAACCATTTTCACAGCGCGGGCGGCATGGCTTATGTCATCGATGAACTGGTGAATGCAGGCCTCGCCCATGGAGATATCCTTACAGTTTGGGACGACGGATTGTCGGCCTACGCATCAGAGCCGGTTTGGCAGGATGATGAGCTGGCATGGCAGAAGGTCGAAGCATCTCGCGATGAAACGATGCTTCGTCCGGCGAGTGACCCATTCCAGACTGACGGCGGGATGAAGCTTTTGACCGGCAATCTGGGCCGCGCCTGTTTCAAATCGTCGGCGGTCTCCAAAGATCGTTGGACCATAAAGGCGCCGTGCCGCGTTTTCGAAACACAAAGCGCGGTGACCGATGCATTTAAGGCCGGTGAACTGGATCGCGATGTCGTCGTCGTGGTCCGTTTCCAAGGGCCAAGAGCCAACGGAATGCCAGAATTGCACGCTTTGACGCCGTCTCTCGCTGTGCTTCAAGATCGCGGGCACAAGGTTGCATTGGTTACGGATGGCCGCATGTCTGGCGCTAGCGGCAAAGTGCCTGCTGCCATTCACATAACACCCGAAGCAAAGGCCAAGGATGGGAAGGCCGGACCGCTCAGCTTGCTGCGCGATGGGGATATTGTTCGGGTTTGTGCCGCAACCGGCGCGCTCTCAACCTCGGCAGATCTGACCGATCGCATTCCCGCCAAAGAGCCTATTGCAGAGCATGGCGTTGGGCGCGAACTTTTCCGGATGTTCCAAGTGCACGCCGATGGAGCGGAACAAGGCGCATCGGCCATGCTGGCCAGCGCGGGACTGTAATAGGATGGTTGGCCCAGAGATTACAACGCGAGACATCGTCGCGGTTGATATTGGCGGCACCCATGCAAGGTTCGCAATTGCCTCCATCAAGAACGACGGAACCGTTGGGCTAAGTGAACCGGTCACATTGAAAACCGAAGCGTTCGCCAGTTTTGAAACAGCTTGGGGCGCCTTTCGCGCGCAGATGGGTGGAGATCTACCTCGCGACGTTGCAATGGCCGTTGCCGGGAGAGTGAACCCCGACATCATCCGGTTTACCAACAATCCATGGATCATTCGACCGCCCTTGATCGAAGAAAAACTGGGTTGCAATCGCCATCTTATCGTCAATGATTTCGAGGCGGTCGCGCATGCCGCCGCGCGCGCATCATCGGATGAATTTGTCCACCTAACCGGACCCGATCAAGACTTACCCGATACCGGCACAATCTCGGTTGTTGGCCCAGGCACTGGGTTGGGGGTTGCGTATTTCTGGCGCAAAGCGGGCGACGACTATCGCGTTCAAGCGACAGAAGGCGGGCATGGCGATTTCGCGCCGCTTGATGCGATTGAAGACGCGATTTTAGCGCGGCTGCGCAAACAATTAACCCGTGTGTCCAACGAACGCGTGGTGTCGGGCCCGGCGATTGTCGATATCTACCACGCGCTTGCCGCGCTTGAGGGGCGCGCTGTCCATGAATTGGACGACGTTGCCGTGTGGAGCGCGGGGGTATCCGGCGGCGAAAATGGCAGAGACAGCCTAGCATCTGCCGCGGTGGACCGGTTTTGTTTGGCGTTGGGCTCCGTTGCGGGCGATATCGCGTTGACCCAAGGCGCGAATGGCGTAGTGATCGCGGGCGGGCTCGGTTACCGGATCCGCGACACTTTGCTATCATCCGGCTTTGCCGAACGATTTAAGGCGAAAGGGCGGTTCGCATCCCTCATGGCGACCATGCCCGTTAAACTTATAAGCCATCCGCAACCCGGCCTTTTCGGGGCGGCGGCGGCGTTCAGCCAAAAGTATTTTGAGGACCTATGACCATGACGCTCCCCCTGAATTCTGTCGCCGATCTTGGTGAACGGTTGAAGGAATTGCACGCCCGAACGCGCGAAACCCCTTTGTTCAATCCTGTTTTCCAATTGGGATTGGACTTGTCGCGCGATCTCGAAGGCGGGGGAACAGACCTTGATGCACTCGAAAGTTTGGTCGCAGAATTGGAATGCGGCAGTTTAAAATCGCGAGCAAAGCGCCTTGAACGCTTGCTTGCTCCGGTTGGCGAGACGGACAATCGCGCCGATCTCGCATCGGTTTTTGAACGCGACGGGTCATTTGATGCGTTCAAAGCACGCTGGGAAACGCCGCGTCTCCACGCGGTTTTCACCGCGCATCCGACCTTTCTGTTGACCCCTGCCCAAACCGGGGCCGTTGCGGACAAAGCGACAAAAGGCACGACGATCAATCGGGAAACCTGCGCATCGGGCGAAGAACGCCCGGCGGTCACCCTTCAGTATGAACACGAACAGGCGATGGCGGCGATCGCTGATGCGCAAGATGCGCGCGCCGATATCGTCTCTGAAACACTAAATCATGCCGCCGCGACGTGGCCGGATGATTGGCATGATGTGACCCCATTGCCGTTTCGTTTCGCGACATGGGTCGGCTATGACATGGACGGTCGCACCGACATCAAATGGTACACATCGATCCTGTTCCGACTTCAGGAAAAAGCGATGCGTTTGGCGCGTTATGCGAAGGCGCTAGAGGCTATTGATGCTGCCCACCCCATTGTAGCCAAACTGCGCGCGGCCGAAGACCACACCAATATGTGTGCGACTGCGTTTGCCGATGACCTTACCGATCCGGCGGATTTGTCACGCGCAGCGAACCAATTGACCGCCGACAGTCCGGACAAATTGACTTCATTGGGCGATATTATTGCCACGCTAGAAGCAGACTCTCGGGGCGCCTCCGATACGAGCACAGCCGTTGCATTAAAAACACTGGCCGCCACGATGCGGTCTGATGGCCTTGGTATGGCGCATGTCCATTTCCGCGTGAACGCGAAACAATTGCACAACGCAATCCGCAGCCATTTGAGCGACACACCCGAACTCGATCTGGCCAGCAAGGGGGCGATGGGAACTTTGCGGCGAATGCTCGCGGATGTTGAACCCAAACGCACCAATTTCGCCAGCCTCGCCATCGAAAGCTCAACGGCGACGCGGCAATTCTTGGCCATAGCGCAAATACTCGGACACATCGACGCCGACACGCCCATTCGGATGTTGATTGCGGAATGCGAACAACCATCCACTGTGTTGGCTGCGTTGTATCTGTCGAAACTGTTTGGAATTGATGATCGGGTCGATGTCTCTCCTTTGTTTGAGACTGAAAGCGCGCTTGAGCATGGCGGCCGCTTCCTCGAGGCTTTGTGCGCCGAAGAGCAATACCAATCCTACGCACGACTGCGCGGCCGTGTGTGTATCCAAACCGGCTTTTCGGACGCTGGCCGGTTTGTGGGTCAAATCCCAGCCAGCCTTGCGATTGAGCGGCTGCATGGGCGCATGGCGCAGGCCATGGCACGCAACAATTTGGCCGATGTCTCCGCATTGATCTTCAACACCCATGGCGAAAGCATGGGACGCGGGGCACATCCATCCGGCTTTGCCGACCGATTGACTTGGCCGATGAGCCCTTGGGCACGCAGTCAGTTTGCCGGGTCGGACATTGAGCTGGAGCCCGAAGTCAGCTTCCAGGGCGGCGACGGGTATATGTATTTCAGAGGGCCCGAGCTGGCCCGCGCCACGTTGACCCGGATCATCACGCAAAGCCCCGACTCAACCCGGGAAAACACCGACCCATTGTACACGCGCACGGACATCAGCCTCGATTTCTATCGTGCGATACGCGCGCATCAACGCGCTCATTTGCGCAGCGCAACCTATTCTCGCGCCGTAACCGCGTTCGGATTGGGCCTTCTCAATTCCACCGGAAGCCGAGTTTCCCGCCGCCAATCCGACCTTTCGGCGGATCGCGACATGAACCTACGGCAGATCCGCGCAATCCCGCACAATTCAATCCTTCAACAATTGGGTTATCCAGTGAATGTCATCGCTGGGATAGGCTCTGCGGCTGACGGAAATTACGAAGAGGTCGCCGCGCTGTTGACCGAAAGCGAGCGGGGTCAGCAATTGCTGCGGCTTGCGCGGACGTCCAACGCATTGGCCAGCGTTAAGACCGTCGCGGCCCACGGCGAATTGTTCAATTCCGCCTACTGGGCGACCCGCCCCTATCGAGGGACAGAGCCGCATTTGTCGCGCGCTTGCGAAGTGTTGGCGGAATATCTGACCAAGGATGATCGCACCGGCGTGTTCCGGCGGCTTGCCTCACGATTGCGCGTCGACGCGCTCAAATTCCATCGGTTGTTGGACCACCTTCCGCCAGAAGAACCCGAACCGACAACAGAGAACACCCGTCGCATGATTGGTGCGGCGCAGGCTCTAAGACTCGCTTTGATGCAGCATATTTTCTTGAAGGCCGTGTCCGTTCCGGTGTTTAGCCGCGCGAACGACATCAGCCGCGAAGATGTTTTGGAAATGGTGTTCAGTTTGCGAATTGACGATGCATTGGCCCAAATGCGGCGCGCTTTCCCGACGCATTTCCCATCGACCAGCGATTTTGCGATGGATGCTCCCGCCGATTATCCGGATGCGTCCGTCGAGGGGTATGCGCAAATCACGCGCGACTACATCGATCCGATTGAGCGAGCCTACGCGTTGATGTTGCGGCTGTCTGTGGCAATCGCCAATCAATTTGGAGCGCACGGATAAAGCGCTAGGGATCCGATCCATCGCGGCTCTCTTACGAATTTTTACATATTAACCTTTGCTCTGCCCCCGTCCCCCGAAGGGACGGCGGGCCGTTTGCGCCCGTTAGTCACTGGCCGTTCACCGCCGAAAGCGGCATAACGTGGGCCAGTTACAAAGAGCGTTCCTTTAAGGATTCGCATTTAGGATTTTGGCATGATGGCTTTTACAACCCTCCGATTGACCGCCTTTGCTGCTGCCGCTGCGCTTCTTGGCGGGGCTACACTTGTCGCTGCACAGAGCTCTGTCGATGATGCCGCAGACGCCGCTGTCGAAGTTGCTGCCGACGCAGAAAGTGCCATTCGCGCGATTGACCCCACGACCGGCGGTGCCTCACTTGTTGTTGATCCTAGCTTGCCTCAACCCTACGACGTGCAAGCGACCGACGTCGAAGATCTACCAGAACTTCCGCCTGCACCGGTCACAGCGTCTTTGCCGGCACCTGTTGCCGCCCCTATTCTGCCTGAGCCAACAATCGCAGTGGAAGAGGCGCCTCGAGGTCCAGCCGCCCGCATGATTTCAAATCCGCAAGTGCAGGCCACCCCTGCCCCCACACCTTCTGCCCCGCGGATCGCAGTCAGCGATGATCCATTTGTGGTCAAAAGCATCCTTCCGATCGAAGGCACTATCCGATACGGAGAATGGTATTGGGACGAATCCCGTGCCCCTGCGACAGGTGAATTGGTGATGACCGTGGACCTCGATGCCCGCGTCATTAGCGTTTTCCGCGATGGTCACGAAATTGGAACAGCGGTTGCGCTGCTGGGCACCACATCGCATCCGACCCCGCTCGGCACCTTCCCGATTTTGACCAAAGAACGCGACAACGTTTCGGAGAAATACAACAACGCGCCAATGCCATGGACTCTACGTCTGACTTGGGATGGCATCGCCATCCACGGTTCGCCGGTCCAAAACGGCTATGCGTCGCATGGTTGCATTGGCGTGCCTGATCCGTTTGCCGAAAAACTGTTCGAAATTGCTAAGCGCGGTGATCGTGTTGTGATCACACGCGGTCAAATGATCGGCATTGGCGACAAAATTATGTCCTAATGCGCGTTGCGAGGCGGTTCGGGTGAGAACCGCCAGACGCGCATTTCAACGCCCACCTTTGCGACTTTTTCAACGCCTGCCATGGCAAGAACGCCGCCAATCGATGCGTTGTTACCGCGCCACAATCGATCCGCTGCACGCCCCGCTTCACTGCGCGTCACGCGGCCACCCAGTTCAGCGATGATCCGGCAAACCGTTTCAATTTGAATGGTCCGCGGAACGTTCACGCAATACTGCAATGCGGGCTGAACGGCGGCATCGGGATCAGGGGCGACCATTTCGGCCCAATCCAGTTCGGCGTACCATTCAAGCGCTCGCCATCCTTCCGCCAAATGACCCGCGCTGCTCGCTAAGGCTTCTGCATCCAACCAATCGTGCTTTGCCAAATGATCGCGCACTCGGACCCTGTCAAAAGCACGGTTGGAGTTTGAAGGATCGTTGACGGCAAGTATCCCAGCGTCACCCACCAAGGCCTCCAATTCACCCTTGCGCGCCCATAAGAGCGGCCGGATCAACGGGATATCTGAATTGGGTAGTGACGACCACGACCGCACTCCGGCCAACCCTGCCATTCCGCTGCCGCGAGCCAAACGCATCAACAGTGTTTCGGCCTGATCATCGGCATGATGCGCGGTGGCAATGGCGCCAACGCCATCTTCTTGTGCCCATCGTGCCAATGCGGCGTAGCGCGCATCTCGGGCTTTTGCTTGGACATTGCCGGGCCCGACATCAACGCGAACGCCAGTGAACGGCACGCCCAATTGCAAGCAGATCCCTTCGACCAAGGCAACTTCGTTGTTCGCCTCAAGCCGAAGTCCGTGATCGATGCTGAGAACGGCAATATTGCCGGGCATTGCCGCATGAGCCAGCAACAACAAAGCGAGGCTATCCGGCCCGCCAGATACGGCCAGCCCCAATGGGCCCGCCGCACCTACATCCGATGGATCGCGATCCTCCTGCGGCCACAGTTCGTCGACTGCGTCACGAAAGCGCGCAACAACATCCGTATGACGTTGTTTCAGACGAGCAATGTCAATGGACGTATCAATCAGCGCCCCCTAACCAGGCCAAGCATAAGCGTTATTCGCAGGTTACTCGGCGCAAATTGCTCTCATACTGATCTGCCAAACGGCCAGAAGCTACCGCCGGATACGTGTCGCCAAATTCGGCCAAAGCGATACAGGCACGCCGTGTGTCTTCCATCGCAATCATCGACTCAGCCAAATACAGCAAGCTGTCAGGCGCCCGTCGGGCGGTGCGATCCGCTTGATAATTGCGCAGGAACCATCGCGCCGCCTCTTCGGGCATATTATCATCAAGGAACGCCCGGCCCAGTAGATTTCGGCCATAGGTTAGACGGAAATGGTCGGGATACCCTTCGACATAAGACGCGAGTTGTTGGCGAGCTTCAGGATAAAAGCCTGCATTCCAAAGTCGGAAACCGTATGAATATTCATCATCGCCTGCATCTTCGGACTGTGGCTTGGTGATTTCCTGAACCGCTGCGATCCGTTCTGGCGATGGTCCCGTTGCGACATCGCTACTGTCGGCCCCTGCGGTGGACGCGCTGTTTTGGTCGGATGATTGTAGCGAGGTGCTTGCGGAATCAGCGATCGCACCGTCTGACGTTGTCGTGCCGGTTGCTGGCGCAGCCACGGCCCGGTCTTCAAGCGCAGTTACACGAACGTCCAAACCACCAACCGCGTTGGCATTTTCTTCTGTGAGAGCGGTTAAGCGTTGCAATTGAATTTCCAATGCATCCAACCGCGCAAGAATATCGGTCACTGCCGTCGTCGATGGCGCGTTTGAGCGTGCTCCATTCGTGCTCCCTGATCCATCGGACGAAATTTGCGGCTCAAAAAAGCGGCCATCACCACCAGGGAAAACCGTGCGTTGTAGAGCGCGGATTTCCGCTTCGGCGCGGCGAAGGCGGGATTCTGTATCGTCTTGCGCCATCGCCGGAACAGGCGTGGTCGCGACAAGAGCTGCGCAAACAAGTGCGCCAATCGCTGGGGCGGCGCTCAATGCAGTGATCTTCAATGGCGGCATCTTAAAAGAGGTCATGGCGGGTTAGGCTCCCAAAACTTGCTTTGGCGCGATTACGCGAAGGACATAAGTCATCGTCGGCGTAGAATTGCGCGCATGAACACAGGTGGAATCTGTGCCCAACCGTCGGCCTCAAGTCGACCCCGCAAAGCGACTTATCGGGGGAATGCGCGGCAATCAGGTCAAAACGAGCCAGAGCCTTGGGTGAAAGAGAAAGAGCAGCGGTGCACTATCAACGCACCGCCAATATTGCCCAATCGGCTGCTTAGTTCACAGACTGCGCAGCGCCGGCCAAATCAGAACGCGCCAAAAGCGCATCGGCGGAAATTGGTGCATCACCCAACGTGATCGGCTCTTCTGCCAATTTGGGCACCGATTGTCCGCCGATCGTTATCGAAAACAAATCAGGCCGGCCGGTGTTGATACGCGGATCGACAGCGGCTTCTGGCACTTCGAATGTATCGCCAGTTGCCATGCCCGCCTCGAACAACACTTCCCCGCCATCGTCGTAAAAACGGACCCATTGGAGATCTTCGAGCGCGGTAAAAATCACCTGTCCACCCGAAATCGCTGGCGCGTTGGAACCTTCGCCCTGCGTGGGGTTGGATGCATCGGCCAATGCCTCTTCGTCGGTTGCTTCTTCGGTATTTGCAATAAGAGAGGCTGGATTGGCCCCTGCGCCAAAATAGGTGCTGGCGAAAGCGATGACGCCAACCGCCAAAGCAAAGGCCGCAAAGCCACCAAACCACGCAAGGCCTCGCGAAGGCAGTTTCGCGGGATCGCCGGGCTCCATCCCTCCCGCCATTGCGGAATGTTGTGCATGACCATCGGCCAATTCTTCGCGCACAGCCTGGGCGATTTCTTCGGGATCCAAATCAACCGAACGAGCGTAGGTTTTGGCAAATCCAATCGCGTAAGTCCGCGAAGGCAAATTGTCGAAATCACCGGATTCGATGGATTGCAGATGACGCACGGGGATGCGTGTCTCTGCCGCAATATGCGACAACTCCAATCGCTTCTCTTCGCGCGCTGAACGCAGGCGATCGCCAGGTCCAGCGGGCACTGTTTCAACAGGCTCGCCTAGCTCTTCGGTGTTGCTGTCCAGTTCGCTATCCATGACCCCATCCACTTAACCGTGGTTTTTGGATTCGTTGTAAACCCGTTGAAGCTGCCAGACTTACCAGCTGTCAAGGATTCACTGCGTAAAATCATGTATTGGCCGCCGAAGTGACCGAGAACAGAGCCAATTAGAGCTTTTCGATGGCCAAAACGCGGAAAATGACGCTTTTGCAGGTCCGGTTCGAACGCGGCTTCAAATCCTGATCAATCGACTTCGATGTCTCTTTCAGCGGCCCATGCGGTCAACTCTGTGCGCAGGTTGGTCTCGGGATTGGCGAGCCATGTTTCCATTGCGGCGCTGATTTCGTTCAGATCAACCTTTCGGACCAGTTCTTTGATTGGCCCAACCGCAGCCGGAGTAATCGACAATCGACGATATCCAATCCCAAGCAGCGCCAACGCCTCCAATCGGCGCCCGCCCATCTCACCACAAACACCGATCTCAACATCGCTGCCGACATTCGATCGGATGACCCGCCGCAAGAACCGTAAAATCGGCATGCTGAGCCAATCGTACCGCTCCGCCAATGCCGGATTGCCGCGATCCGCAGCGAATAGGAATTGGGTCAGATCATTGGTCCCGATCGACAAAAATGACAATTTGGGCAGCAGCAGATCGAGCACCTCAGCCAAGGCGGGCACTTCGAGCATCGCACCATATCGGACATGCTCCGGCACACGCTTCTTCTTTGATCTCAAGAATTTCAATTGATCTTCGAATACCGCCTTTGCATCATCAAATTCCCATGGCTCCGACACCATCGGGAACATGACATACAATGAGCGTCCGGCCGCCGCCTCTAGCAACGCACGCGCCTGCGCTTTCATCAACCCTTCGCGGTTAAGCGCCAGCCTTAGAGCCCGCCACCCCATCGCAGGATTTTCATCATTCGCTGCTATGTCTGAATTGAGGTAAGGAACAGCCTTGTCGCCGCCAATATCAACCGTGCGGAAGATAACTGGTTTGTCACCCGCCGCGTCCAACACATCACGGTACAATCGCAATTGTCGTTCCCGTTGCGGCAAAGTTGCCGAGACTAGAAATTGGAATTCGGTCCGAAACAAGCCGACGCCATCGGCACCCGTCAGCGCAAGCGAGCTGATGTCGTCGCGCAAACCGGCATTCATCATCACCTGAATGCGCGTCCCGCAACGCGTGAACGGTTCGACATCGCGTAAAGTCGCATAGGTGGCCTGTTTCTCGCGTGACTTGGCAAAGCGCTGAGCAAAAACCTCAGCGACTTGAGATTGAGGCCGCACAGTTGCGGTGGCGGCCGTCGCGTCCAATAGGATTTCATCGCCCTCACGCACGATCCCGCGAAGGCTTTTCGCCCGACCCAAAACCGGGACATTCATCGCCCGCGCGACAATGACAACATGCGCCGTGAGCGAGCCTTCTTCGAGGATGACGCCTTTCAAACGACGCTTGTCATATTCGAGCAATTCCGCCGGTCCCAAATTTCGCGCGATAAGGATCGTGTCCTTGCGCAATCCTTGCTGGGCGGCGGTCCCAATCTGCCCAGCGACAATGCGAAGCAGGCGATTGGCCAAATCTTCCAGATCATGCATGCGATCCGCCAACAACGGATCGTCAATTTCTCGCATGCGCATCCGGGTGTGCTGTTGCACCCGCTCAATCGCCGCTTCTGCGGTTAGACCGCTATCGATCGATTCATTGATGCGACGCGACCAACCTTCATCATAAGCAAACATTTTGTAGGTCTCTAAGACCTCTTCATGTTCGCCGCCGATGCCAAATTCAGCTTGGCCGGCGAGAGTGTCGATCTGTTCGCGCATTTTATCAAACGCGCGATAAACCCGCTCCCGCTCCGCCTCGATATCGTCCGCCATCACCTGAGTGATTTGAACGCGCGGTTGGTGATAGGCGGCGATCCCGGCGCCTAAACCCTTCACCAAGGTAAGACCGGATATTGTCTGTTGACCGGATTGAGTTGGAGACAGACCGAGCGCTTCTTCTTCGTCTACCAATTCGGCGTTGGCAATCAATTCGGATAAGACCATCGCCGTGGTCTGCAACGCCTCAATCTCGATCTCTTCGTACCGGCGCGGGTCAAGATGCTGCACACACAACACGCCCACGGCGCGTTCGCGATAGACAATCGGTACGCCAGCAAAGGAGTGGAATTTCTCCTCTCCTGTCTCTGGCCGATATTGAAAATCAGGATGCGCCTTAGCCTCAGCCAGATTAAGGGTTTCGACATTATCCGCGATAACACCGGTCAACCCTTCCCCGATCGCCATGCGCGTAACGTGCACAGCCTCTTGATTAAGGCCGCGCGTCGCGAACAATTCCAACATCCCTTCGCGCAGAAGATATATTGAGCACACCTCGGACGTAAGGCATTCACCAATCGTCTCTACGACCTGATCAAGTTTGCCTTGGGCATGCATCCGCGATGCCATCACTTCGTGCAGACGAGTGAGGATTTGACGGGCAGAGTTGGAAGCAGCGGCGGTCATGGTGGATACGGGTTAGAGGCCAGAGCCCCTCTCTGCAATGGGCCTACACGACGAGCGAACGCCCAAACCGGGACCGTGACCGCTGCGACCAATCAATATTGAATGAGAACGCGCCGCTAACAGCGAGCAATCTCTTCCTTAAGTCGCAATTTCTGCTTCTTAATTTCCTGGATCATTACCGCGTCTGGCACCGGGCGGGTTTGTTCATCGCGGAGCTGCGCTTCGAGCCCTGCGTGCTTCGATTGGAGAGCGTTCATGTGAGATGATGCTGCGGTTGATGCCATTTGCGTGTCTCCTATTTCACTGGATCGACCATCACACCATGTGTGTGGGCCAACTCCGGGGGAGCGACTCGGCACAAAGCGGCCGGGCCGCTGATCACGAATTGATCACACTCAAGCTAACTTGCAAAGGGCTGATTAAAGATGAATCGCCGCCTGTGCGTGTTTTTGCGACGAACTGCTGGTTTTCTGAACGCTCACACGGGACTCCACATAGGGTCACCACCTATCCAACGACGGTGGCACCAAACCGCTAATGCGCAAAAGAGCGTAGCGGTTTCATTGAAAATACCGCATATCGCGCGCGCCCCTTTGATTGATCAGGCGAGTTTTGACAGCAATGAACGAGCAAGAATTGCAGCACCGGTTGGAACTGCTCAAATCTGAGCATCGCGACCTGGACGCGGCGGTGGAGGCTTTGACTCTTGCTGGATCGTCCGATCAGCTTCAGATTGCGCGGCTGAAAAAGCGTAAGTTGAGACTAAAAGATCAAATATCAATAATCGAAGACACTTTGCTTCCAGACATAATTGCCTAATACTTCCAGGATCACTTAATTATATCTATGTCATAGAATTTGATTGCGCACATCGAATTATTACTTACACCCGCGTCGAAATTCAAATTATCGTTAATATACGGCACATAATGTTCCGTTCCGGGACGCAGAAAAATCCTATCAGGATAGTAACCATAGTCGGCTGGCTTTGCGCACCGTTGGAGCATATCGAAACCGACATATGACACGCACAACGAACCTTTCACGCCCGATCATCGAGGCTTTGTACAGCGAGGCCTTGGTCCTTGCTGATGATGTTCGTGCCGTGTTCGCATTGGGCGTTCGTGAGCCAGAGATAGGCGAAGACGCGACGGTACGTTTAGCTCTGTCCACCGAAGGACTGAAGACAACGACCCGGATGATGCACATCCTCGCCTGGTTGTTGAATCAACGGGCGTTCTTTTCCGGCGAACTCAGCGAAAACCAAGTGCGTCGTAACGGAACCCTTCCGTCTGATCGCGAAACAGACCCAAAGGCGTTGAGCTGTCTTGAGCCAGAGACCTGCGAGTTGATCGCGGAAACTGAACGTCTGCACCAAAGGATCGCCAGGCTTGATGAAGCGTGGCGCAGTGGGTTCGAAATGGCATCACCCGCTCGTGCCATCCATTCGCGTTTGGAACGCCGGCTTTCCGACCTCGGCTAAACGGCCGACAACGCTTTTTCCCATTGGGCAAGCCGCTCACTGCGTGTCGCATTCGACATATTCGGCGTAAACGTGGTGAGCTTTCCGCGCATCGCATCGCTGGCACTTTCAAGATCAGGGTACAGCCCCGCCCCTGTCGCGGCCAACATTGCAGCACCCAAAGCTGTCGTTTCGACAAAGTCTGGCCGCTCTACCGGGACACCCAAAACATCGGCCAAATCCTGAGCCATCCAGTCGTTCGCGGCCATGCCGCCGTCGATCCGCAAAGTGCCCCATGCCGTGCCATCGGCAGCAAAGGCTCTCGCCAAATCGTGCGTTTGATGCGCCATCGCCTCCAACGCGGCCCTTGCGATCTCGGCCTTGCCGCTAGCGAAGCTCAATCCCGTGATCACCCCGCGCGCTTCGGCATTCCAGTGCGGCGCACCCAGCCCCGACAAGGCTGGGACTATGGTGACCCCTGCGCTTGTTTCAATCGATCGCGCCAACGCCTCGGTTTCCTTAGCCGTTTGCACGATCCCAATTGAATCCCGTAGCCATTGCACCAAGCTGCCAGCGACAAACACCGATCCTTCAATGGCATAGGTCCGTTTGCCATCGATTTGGGTCAAAACCGTGCCCAACAACCGGTTTGTCGAATGCGGAATGGTTTCGCCTTGATTGGTTAGAACGAATGCTCCGGTGCCATAAGTTGCCTTCGTCTCTCCGGGCGAAAGACATGCTTGCCCGATTGTCGCTGCCTGTTGGTCGCCAACCAAACCCGTGATCGGGATGGCGCTGCCGAACAAGCCGACATCGGTCTGAGTAAGGTCTCCGGACATATCGGTCACTTTTGGCAATGCGGACATCGGCACCCCAATCAAATCGCATAGCCCCGCATCGAATCCCTCTCCGGCCAGTTCCATCAGCAAGGTTCGGCTGGCGTTGCTGGCGTCGGTGATGTGAGCAGCACCCCCGGTGAGTTTGTAGACCAACCAGCTCTCTATGGTACCAAATGCCAGCGTGTTCGCATCAGCCGCGGCACGAACCTCCGGAACATTGTCCAACATCCAGCGCATTTTTGTGCCGGAGAAATAGGGGTCCAACAATAGGCCAGTGCGGCGTTGCACGTCGGTTTCATGGCCGGCTGCTCGCAATTCTACACAGAGCGGTTCAGTGCGGCGATCCTGCCAAACGATCGCATTGGTCAACGGTTCGCCCGTCGCGGTGTCCCAAGCAACAACCGTTTCACGTTGATTGGTGATGCCGATCCCTGCGATCATCGCCGCACCGCCAGATTTGGGGATGACAGCGTTCGCGCATTTCAACGTCTTGTCCCATATCTCCGCCGCGTCATGTTCGACCCAGCCGGACTGCGGATAATTCTGCGTCAATTCTTCTTGCGCGCTTGCGACCAAGACACCGTCGCTTGCAAACAACATTGCACGGGTGGAGGTGGTGCCTTCGTCTAGGACAAGGATGTAGTCAGACATTCAATTCTCCAGAAATGCCGGGCGACCCGCGACACTCAAACAAAACTCGCAATCGACTTCTGCCATTCTCCGCTTCATATACAACCCCATGGCAGGCATTCCCCCTAAACCGTGGCCGACCGGGCTGGCGGATCAAGTCGAACCTTTGGTGCTGCGCGTTCTGGCGCCCAACGCTTCTCCTTACACTTACACCGGGACACAGACTTATGTGGTCGGACCACAAGACGGGCCCGATTGCGCGGTGATTGATCCGGGGCCGAACGATCCAGAGCATATCGAGGCCATCCAAGCCGCCATTGGGCCGCGCAAAGTTACCGCGATCATGTGTACCCACACCCACCGCGACCATTCACCCGCAGCCGCGCCACTGACTCAGCAAACAGGCGCGCCCATCGTGGGCTGCGCACCGTTGGTGCTAAAAGTGGATGGACCACGCTCTGACGAGGCTTTTGACACCACGTATGAACCCGACCGCGTGATGGAAGACGGCGAGCAGATGCGCGGGACCGGATGGACGTTAACCGCCGTCGCAACGCCGGGTCATACATCAAACCATTTGTGCTTTGCTTTGGAAGAAAGCGGCGCGCTATTCACCGGCGATCACGTCATGGGGTGGTCCACCAGCGTGGTGATCCCGCCTGATGGCGATATGGGCGATTATATGGCGAGCTTGGATAAACTGCAGGCCCGCGAAGACGTCCGTTATCACTCCGCCCATGGGGCCGCGATTGAAAAGCCACGTCAATTGGTGCGCGGCATGATCGGCCATCGCCGCCAGCGTGAGAACCAGATTGTACGGTTAATGACCGAACGCGCGCGGCCTGTATCAGATTTCATTCCTGACATGTACAAAGGTCTGGATGAGCGCCTGATCGGTGCGGCGGAAATGAGCGTGACGGCGCATTTGATTGACTTGGAAAGACGCGGTTTGGCGGTGATGGATGGATCAGAAGAAGGGGAAATTTGGCGCGTGATTTAGGCAGGCTGGGTTAGTATTATTCAGACGGCTGAAATTGGGATTGGACGCGGACCTAGCCGAACTCCCCCTTAGCAAACGCCTCTGCCAGCGCGAATTTCTGGATCTTGCCTGAACCTGTTAGCGGGAACTCTTTGAGCCACACCCAATGCGCAGGGGTCTTTTGCGGTGACAGTCGCTCGCGGATAAAGGCTTTTAACGCATCGTCATCCGGACGCTCTGCCCCGTCCGCCATCCGCATAAAACACGCGACAATCTCGCCCCATTTGTCATCCGGTACACCGGCGCAGGCGACTTCGGCGATGGCGGGATGCTCCAACATCGCAGCCTCAATCTCCGCCGGAAACAGGTTTTCGCCGCCGCGAATAATCATCTCTTTCACTCGGCCTGTGATCCGCACGTATCCGCGAGCGCACATCGTGCCCAGATCGCCAGTGTGCAACCAACCGTCTTTGTCGATCGTCTCAGCAGTCGCCGCCGGATTGTCGTTGTAGCCGACCATCATGTTGAACCCGCGCATGCAAATCTCACCCTGTTCATCCACCGCGCAAACCGAATTGTCCGACGGCGAGCGGATGGCCACCTCCATATGCGAGCCCGCCTGCCCAATTGTTTCGGTCAAATCCGCGCCAGTATCGTTGGGCCATGCCGCCGTGATCGTGGGGGATGTCTCTGTCTGACCGTAAACAATCAGGATCGGTACGCCGAAAACCTCTTGCGCCGCGCGGTTCAATTCCGGTTGCACCATTGCGCCGCCGCTGATCACTTGTTGGATCGCAGATACGTCGGTTCCGGTCGCCCTGGCCGCTTCGATAACGGCAAAAATCATGGTCGAAACACCGCCCAAAACTTCGGGTTTCTCGCGTTCAATCGCTTTGGCAACGGCAACGGGATCAAACACGGACACCAACAGCAATGTCGCGCCGTGCGTCAATACGCCCAAAACACAGACTGCGCTGCCCGCTGTGTGGAATAGGGGGAATGGGCACATAACAGTTTTGCTCGCCGCCAAATCCCACCGCGCGAACACATCGTAATTGCTTTGGACCAAGCCGTGTTGGTGCAACAGGACCCCTTTGGGAAAGCCCGTGGTTCCGGACGTGTATTGGATCATGCAAACGTCATGCGGCTTCGTCGCGCGCAGCTCTCCATCGCTTTCTCCTGAAAACAATTCGGCGTGATCTTCGATGTCGATGACGAAATCTGACGCCGTGGTGCCAACGGCCGCTTCGTCTACGACGGGACGCAGCGCACTTCCGCGCACATTGGGTTGGTAATAGACCGCACCCGCGCCCGATTGTTCCAACACATATCTCACTTCGCGTACGGTGAAAGAGGGATTGACTGTCACCAAAACAAGGCCCGCCATTGCCGCACCCAATTGGACCAGCACCCATTCCGGGCAATTGCCGCCCATGATTGCGATCCGCGTGCCCGCCTGATGCCGCGCCGCCAGCGCACGACCGCATCGTTCGGCATCTTGGAGAAGTTGTGCGTATGTCCACTCACGCCCGAGCGTTCCATCGGCCAACAATTCGCGCAAAGCCTTTGCTTCGCCTTGCACCGCAACCTTTTCGCGCAGCACCTGTTCGATGGTGCGCTCACAATATTCGGTGTCCGCCTGTGCCGGGCAATAGGCTTCCGTCAGATTGAGTGCGTACATTCAAGATTCTCCCTGAGAAGAGGCTAGCACATTAACAGCGTAAATCGCTCGCAAATCGACGCATTAATCACTACATTGCACGTAAGATTGTTATTGAGGATCACACGATGAGCATCGAAACCAAAGTTCCTAGCGGCGATGATCTGCACGCTGAAATCAACCGCCTGCGCAAAGAACGCAACGCAGTGATCCTCGCGCATTATTATCAGACGCCCGATATTCAAGATATTGCCGATTTCGTGGGCGACAGCCTCGAATTGTCGCGCAAGGCTGCCGAAACCGACGCAGACGTCATCCTATTTTGCGGCGTCAAATTCATGGCTGACACAGCGAAAATTCTGTCGCCTGAAAAGACCGTTATTCTGCCTGACATGGATGCCGGCTGTTCGCTCGAGGACAGCTGTCCGCCGGAGAAATTCAAGGCCTTCCGCGAGGCGCATCCCGATCACATCGCGCTGACTTACATCAATTGCTCAACCGAGGTGAAGGCGTTGTCAGACATCATCGTCACCTCCTCCAGTGCGGAGACTATCCTTGAGCAAATTCCGGCCGATCAGAAGATCATTTTCGGTCCCGACCGCCACCTAGGCGGATGGTTGAGCCGCAAGTTTGACCGAGAAATGTTGCTGTGGCCCGGCGTCTGCATCGTCCACGAAGCGTTCAGTGAAACAGAACTGCTGAAGCTGAAAGAGAAGCACCCCGGCGCGCCGATTGCCGCTCACCCAGAATGCCCACCCACGATCGTCGATCACGCCGATTATGTCGGTTCCACCAGCGGTATTTTGAAGTTCGCGCAAGCGTTCGAAGGGGACACTTTGATCGTCGCAACAGAGCCGCACATCATGCACCAGATGGAAAAGGCGCTGCCGGAAAAAACCTTTATCGGCGCACCAGGTGCGGACGGAAACTGCTCATGCAATATCTGCCCGTACATGGCGCTCAACACGATGGAGAAAATGTACACCGCTCTGCGGGATCTGGAACCGAAGATTGAGATCGAAGAAGGCATGCGCTTAAAGGCAAAAGAAAGCCTCGACCGGATGCTTGGCATGGCCAGCGGAACTGTCGGGCTGGGCGATTTGGGCAAGGTGCCGTTTAGTGCGCCCTAACCTCTGGGCAGCCTTGCTAGCCTTAATCGCCGCATTCGCGATGAGCGCATCGGCATACGCCCAGAATGAGCGCTATGAGGCTGGGCAAGTCTGGGCATTTAGTGACAGAGGAATTGACGAAGGGGCCTTGATCAAAATTCAAGAAGTCGGTCAAATTGGCCCCAAAGATGAACCGATGACTGTCTATCACATTTCAATGATTGGCATCGCAATACCGGGGCAAAGTGATCCAATTGAGATCAGCCATATTCCAGTTTCTCGCGAAGCTCTCGATGCGTCGGTTACTGCCGAAGCGAACCGAGACATTGAATTCCCTGATTATATGGAGGGTAAGCAAAACTGGGAGGAGGCGAACGGGGGCGTCTTCACAATTACACTATCCGAAATAGCATCCTTAATACGAGATCAAATAGCGCCGCAATTGGCCGAAGAAGGCATAGCTTTAGGCGGCTAGGTTAGGCTGGGCTTGGTGATTTGCCCTCCACTGCTTTCTTCTGAGTAGCCCGCGCCGCCACCAGCGCGCTCCCCAATAGCACCATGCCCACCATATCCAGAGGCGTCAGTACTTCGCCAAACACCAAATACCCTATCACCGCTGCGATGGCGGGTTGGGTTAGCAATGCGAGGCCGATGATGAGCGGTGGGAAATGGCCGAGAGAATAGACCAGCAGCCCCTGCCCAATCAGCTGACTAGTGATGAACAACGCCACCACCGGCGTCCAATCAGATGGCCAAATCGGTTCTCCCAAAAACACCGCGAGTCCTAACAATGCGGGGCATGCAAACACACTTACCCAGACCAACAGGCTCCACGCACCAAAGCGCGAGCGTTCTCCCTGCAGGGTCAGCAAATACACTGCGTAAAGCAGACCAGCGATGACACAAAATAGATCGCCGACAAATGTCTCTGTCGAAATCTCAAGGCTGCGGCCCAGCAAGATGCCCGCACCCGACAACGCAAAAACAATCGCCAGCCACTCCAGCCCGCGCGGCAACATCCGCGCGACAACAAACCCCCAAAACAGCAGGATGATCGACCCGGCATTGCCAAAAAGGGTCGCATTGCCCAATCGCGTCATGCCGATCCCGATGTGCCAACTGGCAAGATCACTGGCGAATGCCAGTGCCCCAATCGCCACCAACACCATCGTCCGCTTTGGCATTCCGGTCAGTTTTTGTCCGGCAACCTTGGCGAAAACGATCAGAAAAGGCAGCGCGAGAAACAAGCGCCAGAACGCCGCACTTACCGGTCCCGTATCGGTCAATCGCACAAGCCAGGGCCCCAATGCGAGCGCGATATTACCACCCAACAAAGCCAGTCCCAAGAGCAAGGCGTGCCCTTTGCCAAGATTTGCTTTTGATAGCCTCTTCATTTCCATACTTGCGCCGTAGCTCGCCTGTCGCCAAGTGAATAGGAAAGTTAGAAGTTACACGTCAAAGATCAGAGGATATCTTCAATGCATGACGCTCTTTTACAGCCGCTCAAGATGGGTGCGCTTGAAGCTAAGAACCGCATTTTCATGGCCCCACTCACGCGCGGTCGCGCGGCGGATCCGATGTTCACACCCAATGAAATGATGGGCACCTATTACGAACAGCGTGCAGGCGCCGGTATGATCTTGACCGAAGCAACCGGGATCAGTGTCGAAGGTTTGGGCTGGCCTTCTGCACCTGGAATTTGGAGCGATGAACAAACCGAGGCGTGGAAACCGATTGTAAATCGCGTTCACGATGCGGGCGGAATGATCGTGCTGCAGCTTTGGCATATGGGTCGGATCGTGCATCCCTATTTCTTGGGCGGCGAGCCGCCCGTTTCTGCCAGCGCCACTAAGGCCCCCGGCGAAGCACATACTCCCGAAGGCAAAAGCGAATATGCGACCGCCCGTGAAATGACCAAGGCCGACATTGATCGGACCATTGCAGATTACAGGCGTGCGGCAGAAAATGCCAAAAAGGCCGGCTTTGACGGCGTGCAATTGCACGGCGCCAACGGATATCTGGTTGACCAATTCCTGCGCGACAAAACCAATCTGCGCACGGATGAATACGGTGGTTCCCCCGAAAACCGCACCCGTTTCATGCGCGAAGTGCTCGAAGCGATTATCGATGTTTGGGGCGCGGATCGGGTCGGTATTCGCCTATCTCCCAATGGCGACTCACAAGGAACCGATGACAGCAATCCCGAAGCTACATTTGGCGCCGCAACACGGGTAATCGAAGAACTTGGCCTCGCCTTCCTCGAACTGCGCGAACCCGGCCCTGACGGAACCTTTGGACAGACCGACGTGCCCAAGCAAAGTCCGATGATCCGCGGCATTTTTTCGGGACCGCTTATCCTCAATTCCGATTATGGAGCGCAAGAGGCCGATGACGATGTAACAAGCGGCAAATGCGATGCGATCAGCTTTGGTCGCCCATATATCTCCAACCCTGATCTGGAAAAACGGATCGCAGCAGGCGCGGAGTTCAACCCGAACAAGGACGTCCCTAAAAGCTGGTACTTCCCCATCCCACAAGGGTATATTGATTACCCGACGTTGGCCGAAGAAAGGGCCGCAGACGCCGCGTAACTCGCCGTTTATTCCGGGGTCGCTGGTGTTTCTGGCGGCTCCGGTTGATCGGCGCTTTGCGTGCCATCCGCCGGTTCAACCGTCGTTTCGATGGTGGTTTCAACGGTCGTTTGACCGCCATCGGTTCGGCGTTGCTGCGTCGTAACCACAGAGCGCTCTGCGGGTGGAGAGGTCGAAGAGAGCTCTTCGAGCGGAATCATGTCGTCGCTGATGGTGCCGCCCAACACTTCGCCGCTGACAGTGCCGCCCGTTTCGGTGACCACTGCCTCTTCGGGCGCAGCTTCCTCTTCGCAACCGGTCAATACAACCATCGGCAGCGCGACGATCGCACTCAGTTTTAATAGACTTCTCATTATGTCTTACACGCCTTTTGCCGGGCCGCTTCCAACGCGCCGAAGAAGCCTTCTGCGCGCGCATATAAAGCCGAATCCCATTCATCATTGGTCACGGTTTTGCCAAGCTTAGCCAAACTTGTGACGCCAAATTCCTCAATCCCGCACGGCACAATCCCGCCGAAATGCGAAAGGTCCGGGTCCAAATTCACAGAGAACCCATGCATCGTGACCCAACGGCGCACGCGCACGCCGATCGCGCCAATCTTTGCTTCTTTGCCATCTATGTCACGGGTCCAAATGCCGACGCGCCCCTGAGATCGCCATGCATCGACACCGAAATCGGAAAGTGTATCGATCACCCATCCCTCAATTGAATGGACAAAACAGCGAACATCCTTACCCCGCTTGCCAAGATCGAGCATCAAATAGCCGACGCGTTGGCCCGGTCCGTGATACGTGTACCGGCCGCCCCGACCGGCTTCAATCACGTCGAACTGAGGGTTGATTAACTCTGCCTTATCCGCGCTGGTTCCGGCAGTGTAGACCGGTGGGTGATCCAGCAACCACACCTGCTCCTGCCCCTTGCCCGCGGCAATGGCCGCATTGCGTTCGTCCATTTGGTTGAGTGCATTAGCATAAGGCACAAGGCCACTCTCACGTCGCCATTCGACGCTTAACGCGCTGGTCAATGGGGTCAAATGAGGAGCTGTGCTTGCCATAGTTCTTGGGTGGGGGCATTGAACCCTTAGATCAAGGGCGAATTGTGCCCGGCCAATCAACTCGGCTGTAATTGAGGCCGCGCATGTCACAATGGGCGGGACCGAAATGCAAAGGCCAAAAGCGTAGATAGGGGAAGTGCGTTGAAACTCGACATGGGCAAAGCGTGGGACGATGCAGTTGCGCTGTTGATGGGCAATTTGGGCCTAATCGCGACCGTATTGGGCATATTCTATTTCTTGCCGGCTTTCACGATTGCGCTGCTTTTTCCTGAAATTTCGAACCCTACTCCGCCTGAGATACCACCCGGCGCATCGCCCGAGGCGGCGATTGAGATCTTTTCAGGGTATATCGGAGATGCCTATGCGGGCGCTTGGCCGTTTTTGATTATTGGATTGTTGGCGCAGTTTGCTGGCGCCATTGCCACGCTGGCGCTGTTCTCTGACCGCGGCGCGCCAACCGTTGGCGAGGCGATCAAAACCGGAATTCAGGGCACACCCTCTTATCTTGCTAGCCAAGTGATCGTAATGATCGGGGTCGTTGCTCTGATCAGTCTGATCGGCGGTCTTGCCATAGCCATTTCACCGCTTTTGGGCATTCCTGTCATTTTGTTGATGGTCGTTGGCTTCGTCTACATCGCCATCAAATTGACTTTGGTCCCAGCGATCATCGGCATGGAAGGAGTTCTCAATCCAATCGCAGCGATGAAGCGCTCATGGGTTTTGACCAAAGGGAACTCGATTCTTTTGTTTGTGTTCTTTTTGGTGCTGCTCATCACTGTTGGGCTAATCGCCGTGATCTCCAGCATGGTGTTCGGGACCATTTTCTCAATTGTCGGCGGCACTGCTGGTCAGATCGGAACAAGCTTTTTCTCAAGCTTGATTGATGCAACTACGGGCGGCATTTTCTTGATTGTGGTTGCCGCAATCCATCGCCAACTTTCATCATCAACCGGCGACGTAGATGCCGAGACATTCGAATAAGCGCGCATTGATGTCCTCACCCACTTCGGAAAAATCAACAACCAACCCAATTTCAAGCGGCCGGATGGCGTTGCTATTTGTGGTCATGCTCGTCACCGCGGCGGGCAACACCGCGATGCAATCCGTGATGCCATCTATTGGCACCGCGTTGAAGGTAAACGACGTTTGGATCAGTTTGGCGTACAGTTGGTCCGCTTTGCTATGGGTTGTGTGCGCACCAATTTGGGCGCGGCGATCCGATAGACGCGGGCGCAAAGCGATGATGGCCTTGGGTCTGGTCGGTTTTGTCGTATCCATGGCTCTTTGCGGTGCCGCGCTTTGGGCCGGACTTTCAGGTTGGATGACTGCGTTTTGGGCTTTGATCGCCTTTGCTGCTGCGCGCAGTTTGTATGGCGGGTTTGGCAGCGCAGCCCCTCCTGCTGTTCAAGCCTATGTCGCCTCGCGCACGCCGCGGGCGGAACGTACCAATGCTCTATCCTTGATCGCGTCAAGTTTTGGACTTGGCACGGTTATCGGCCCAGCCCTTGCCCCATTGATGGTTCTACCGTTCTTAGGATTGGGCCTTACTGGACCGTTTATTTGCTTCGCCGCGATTGGCTTAGTGGCTCTGATCATCCTCCGGTTTCGGTTGCCCAATGACCAACCGCAGTTTGCCGCCAGAGGGCGCACTGCAGCGTATTCCAGCGGGCCGGGCGCCCCAACATTGCAAGAACACGGCAGCGGCGATGACGACGACGAGAACGACGCCAATCAAGACGCCGAACCAAGACGGCTAAAATGGTTTGAGCCGCGTTTGCGCGCTTGGGTGATTAGCGGTCTGGTTGGCGGCCACGCTCAAGCGATGGTCTTGGGCATCTCGGGCTTCTTAGTTTTGGACCGTCTTGGACTACGCGACAGTCCCGCCGAGGGGGCTGGCCCGGTCGGTCTTGTCCTAATGTCGGGCGCAATTGCGACTTTGTTGGCCCAATGGGGATTGATCCCACGGTTCAACCTTGGCCCCCGTGCTGCCACGTTGTCGGGCATTCTAGTCGCTGCATTTGGCGTGGCCATGTTGGGATTGGCGGGCAATCTGCATACGATCGCATTGGGCTATGCAATTGCCTCTCTCGGCTTTGGTCTGTTTCGTCCTGGAACCACCGCCGGCACATCGCTGGCAGTGACACGGGCAGAACAAGGGCAAGCATCGGGCGTCGTCGCCAGCGTCGCCGGAGCGAGCTTTATCTACGCTCCCGCCCTTGGCGTCTGGCTCTACAACATCAATGATTGGCTCGGCTTTGGCTTGATCATCGCCTTATGCTTTGCCGTGTTCGTCTTAGGGTGGCGCGGATTGGCGAGTGACTCATCGCTCACCGCCGAACGCGAGACATTCGAATGAGATCTATAGCAATTTGAGCACTTCATCTTGCGGGCGACAAATCGCGACACCCTTATCCGTTTCGACCAATGGGCGATTGATCAGAATGGGATCGGCCACCATTGCATCGATGACCGTTTGCGCATCCGCATCAGGTAGGCCGCGTTCTTCAGCGTCGGTCCCGCGCAATCGCAGCCCCTTTGCCGGTGTGATACCCGCATCCTTGTAAAGCTGTTCAAGCTTTGCAGCGGTTGGCGGGTTTTTGAGGTATTCCACAACGGTCAATTCGACGCCGTCACGCTCTTCCAAAATGGCCATCACTTTGCGCGATGTCCCACATTTCGGATTGTGCCAGAGTGTCGCTTTCATAGTTAGCCGATCCTTGTGATGGTGCGATTTAGATTGCCCTCCGACTAATAGATTTGAAGCAAATTGGCCACACAATCTGAAGCAAAATCTCCGATTGGGTGTTTTTGATAACTATTCTCAAAAGATTCCTTGCACTTGCGAGTAGGTTGCAATAGCGACAGCCGCATATTCGGAAGGAAACTTAATGACTCGATCGATTTCCCGCGCAGTTTTGCTGCTATCATGCGCGGCGGCTGCATTCCCTGTGACCGCGCAAGCCAACGAAAACACAGCGGAAAACAGCAACGATGGAGATCGCTCTGATATTATCGTGACGGGTGAAGTCTTGCAGTCGAGCCAGATCAATTCGGTCAAGACCCCGACCCCAATCATCGACATTCCGCAAAGCCTAACGATCACCTCGGATGAAGAAATCCTTGAACGCGGCATCACCAGTCTGGGTCAGATTGTCGACTACACGCCGGGCGTAAACACATCGCAAGGCGAGGGCCACCGCGACGCAATTGTCTTCCGGGGCGTTCGGTCAACAGCCGACTTCTTCATCGATGGCGTTCGCGACGACGTTCAATACTATCGCGGCCTATACAATCTGGAACAGGTCGAAATCCTGCGTGGTCCCAACGCTTTGCTGTTCGGTCGGGGTGGCACGGGCGGCGTTTTGAACCGAGTCACGAAAAAGGGTGTCTTGGGCGAAACCTTCAGCGGCGGACAAATCGCCATCGACACGTTTGGCGAATTCAGCATCCAGGGCGACATCAACCTTTCCTCGAGCGAGAACGCCGCATTTCGTTTGAATGCTTCGTATGAGAGCCTCAACAACCATCGTGATTTTTACGATG
This sequence comes from Erythrobacter sp. Alg231-14, assembly GCF_900149685.1. Classification (NCBI taxonomy): domain Bacteria; kingdom Pseudomonadati; phylum Pseudomonadota; class Alphaproteobacteria; order Sphingomonadales; family Erythrobacteraceae; genus Erythrobacter; species Erythrobacter sp. Alg231-14. The sequence goes on from NZ_LT702999.1 coordinate 391,845, forward strand.
GTGAACGGATTGGCTTTAATCCGACCGCGCGCTTGGCCTTGGGCGAGAACACGATCCTCGACCTGTCCTATGAATATGCAAACCACGACAGGTTCATTGATCGCGGCATCGTCACTGGTGACGACGGACGCCCTGTCGAAGCGTTGCAAGACGTCGTTTTTGGCGATGAGGACAACAACTTCCTCGACCTCGAAGCGCATTTGTTGCGCGCCAACCTCCAACACAATTTCTCCGACAATTGGAAAGGCGTCATCACAGCTTTTTATGGCGACTATGAAAAGGTCTATTCCAACTTCTTTGCCAACGATTACGATCCAGCCACAAACCAAGTCGAACTGGATGGATACATTGACACCACGGAACGTCAGAATTTCATCCTATCGGGCAATCTGATCGGCGAATTTGAAACGGGAAGCCTTGGCCACACATTGTTGGTGGGCGGCGAATTCATCAGCACATCATCCGATCAGAATCGGTTGAACACACGGTTCGACACATCGGTGACCGATGTCGCCAATTTTGCAGTTGATGAAACAACCAACCCGTTCCCATTCTTTGGTTCACCACGAACGGACCGCGCCGTATTCGACGCAACGCGGCCGTTGAACCTGCGCGGCAATGTGGGCGTTTTGGCCGACGGGCGCACGACAACCAACAGCTTCAGCGACCTTAACGATTTCACGCAAGTCGAAGTGGATGTAATCTCTCTCTACATCCAGGATGAGATCGCGCTCACCGATTGGCTGAATATCGTAATTGGCGGACGTTTCGACAGCTTCGACATCGAAGTGTTGAATGTACCCGCTGCGGATCTGCGCACGCGCAAGGACGAGGAATTCTCTCCACGCGGCGGTCTGATCATCAAACCGATGGACAACATCTCCATCTATGCCAGCTATTCGGAGAGCTTTCAGCCGCGCTCTGGTGAGCAATTTGCCAACATCAACGGCGACAACAATGTATTGGCCCCCAACACGTTCACCAACCTCGAAGCCGGCGTGAAATGGGACTTCGTTTCCGGCCTCAGCCTGACCGCCGCCGTGTTCGAAATCGAACAAAGCTCTCCGCAGGTCGATGACAACGATGCATCTGCTTTCGTGGTCGTCGATTCCACCGTCCAGGGGGTCGAACTTCAGGTGCAAGGTCAAATTATGCCGGGCTGGTCCGTCTCTGCCGGATACAGCTTCCTTGATGGTGAACAGGTTACTCAGGCTGGCCCAACTGGTTTGCGTCCACGCGAGTTGCCGGAAAACATGTTCTCAATCTGGAACCAAGTGGAAGTCACTGATCGCTTCGGCATCGGACTTGGCCTGACGCATCAGGATGAGAGCTTCATCAACAACGGGAATTCGGCTGTGTTGCCGGCCTATACGCGGATTGATGCGTCGGCATATTACGATTTGTCGGACAATTTCCGGGTGCAAGTGAACGTCGAAAATCTCACAGATACGCTCTACTTCCCGAACAGCCATTCGACCCATCAGGCGACAGTGGGCGCGCCATTGAACGCCCGGTTCGCCATCACTGGGCGATTCTAAGCGGGATCAATCCTCGGATGCTTCGGGATTGGAAGCGTCCGAGGGCACTCTGAGAGCCGGAACATTCTGCGCCGCATCGGCCGCCTCTATACCCGGCGCCGGTGCGGCGCTTATGCTTTCACGTCGTTGGACCACCCGGCCAGCCCGCTCAACCGCGCGCATCAACCGCGGATACACCCCGCAGCGACAAAGGTTGGGAATAGCGTCTTCGATTTCCGCCTTCGTAGGTGCGGAATTGCGTTGCAACAAAGCCGCGCCCGCGATGACTATCCCGGGCGTGCAGTATCCGCACTGGATCGCTTGTTCGGCGACCATCGCTTGCTGCATCGGATGCGAACGATCGCGAGATAAACCTTCGATTGTGGTGATCAGGCGGCCTTCTGCTTCAGCCAAAGTGATGCGGCATGATCTAAGCGCAGTACCATCGACCAATACCATACAGGCGCCAACGCAATCGCCCCCACCACAGCTTTTCGTGCCGGTTAGGTTCGCGGCCTCACGCAGCGCGTAAAGCAACGGCATGTCCGGATCGAGATCGAACTCCACCGGACGGTCATTGATGGTCATGCGCGGCATATGCGCACCTTATGTCAAAACGTTGGAATTAGGCGCGCCAGCTGTCATCAATCTTATCGACGCGGCGTTTCCACGCTTCGAAGTCGAACATGCCCGCTCCGCCTTGTGATTGCATGACGTGAAGATCGCGTTGGTGCACATCAACGACTTCTTGCGGGACGATGTTTGCTTCGCCTTGTGAAAGTGTCGCGACTTGAATTTCGCAAGCCCGCTGCAATGCCCACATCTTCACAAACATCCCTTGGATGCCGCTATCCATGACAACGGGGCCATGATTGCGCAGCATCAAGATCGTGTGATTGCCGAGGTTTTGGACCAATCGTTCGCCTTCTTCGGCACGAACCGTCACGCCTTCAAAATCATGGTAGCCGATTTGATCCTGAAAATTGCAGGCATAAAAGTTTGTTGGGACCAGGCCATCTTTGTGGCTGCACACTGCCATTGTTGCGGTGGTGTGGACGTGGCAAATCGCATCTGCGCGACTACCCAAATGTTTGTGGAAATAGGCGTGCTGGGTGAAGCCGGCCTTGTTCACCATATAGGGTGATCCGCCAACATTGTTTCCATCGACATCGATCTTGACCAAGTTCGAAGCCGTCACTTCATCATAAAGCAAGCCAAACGGGTTGATCAGGAAAGTGTTCTCTTCCCCCGGCACTTTCAATGAAATGTGGTTGTAGATCGATTCGGACCAGCCGAGGTGGTCAAAAATGCGGTAACACGCGGCCAAATCTAGGCGCGCTTGCCATTCTTCTTTGCTGACTTTGCCTTCAAGGCTTGCGTCTGGCTTTAGCTGTGTTGCCATGGAATGATCCCTTCGGTCTGATATTTTGCCCGACCTTATCGCATGGTGGGCATCGGCTGCAAAAGGTTTTCGCGCATTGCCGCGATATTGGCCTGCAGGAGACGGCTATCAACCGGTCGCATTTCAAACAATCCCGCAATTCCTTTGCGTCATTTGGTCGCATTGAATTGCCACCTGTGCTCCATGCAGCTAGGCGCATCATTGCATGAAAGATGATGAAACCAGCTCGGCCCAAACTCCGGTAAATCGGCCGATTAATGCCAAACTGGCCAGCGGCAGCATCATCGGACACCTCATCGATCAAACGATGCCCGCGATTGTTGGCGTCGCTGCGATCATGTCTATTTCGCTGGTGGATGCGTATTTCATCGGCCAATTGGGCAGCGAAGAACTCGCCGCCATCTCTTTCATATTCCCTATCTCGGTTGCGCTCTCATCTTTAGGTGTTGGGGTGATGGTCGGGATCAATTCCGTCATCGCGCGCGCGCTGGGTGAAGGCGATGATGCCCGCGCGGCAAAGCGGGCAAATTTTGGTATTGTGTTCGCGGCGGGCGCAGGCGTGATGATAGGATTGATCCTGTTTGCATTGCTGGATCCGCTCTTTGCGCTGATGAACGCACCCGATCATCTCTTGGGCTTGATACGTATTTACATGGAGCCATTTGCTCTCGGTTTTCCGTTGATCCTGGCGATCATGGGTTTCAACGGTGTGCTTCGCGGTCAAGGGGAAGCGCGAAAGACCAGCACTATTTCCATTTCATACGCGGCTGCAAACTGGGTTTTGGACCCGTTCCTAATCACCGGCGCATTTGGTGTTGAAGGTTTCGGCATGGCAGGGGCAGCCTATGCGACGATTATCGGTTGGGTGATCGGCCTTACCGTGGCGGTCGTCTTGACCCGAAAATCGGCCATCCCGCTTGATTTTGGATTGTTGCGCAACACCAGTTTGGTCGATCCAGCGGCTTCGATCATGCGTGTCGCCGGTCCGGCGGCGTTCTCAAATTCGATCAACCCGATTGGTCTTTCCATCCTTACCGCTCTTGTCGCGCTCGAAGGGGAAGCCGCGGTCGCCGGATTTGGCGCCGCCGGAAGGTTGCAAAGTTTCGCAACTGTGCCTTTGCTCGCGCTGTCTGGGTCCATTGGGGCCATCGTTGGTCAAAATTGGGGCGCAAGCGAGTTTGATCGGTCTCGCCAAGCGGCTCTTTATGCCTTCGCGTTCTGCATCATTTGGGGCCTTGGAATTGCCATCGCGATGGTGTCTGGCGGAGAATTCCTCGCATATCTCTTTACGGAGGATGCAAGAGTGGTCGAAGAGTTCGCATTGTACCTCAACATTGCGGCGTGGGGTTATGCGGGATTTGGTCTGTTGATTGTTGCCAACGGCATTTTGAACGCGGTCGACAAAGCGTCCTTTGCACTCGCCCAATCTGCGGTTCGTGTCTTTCTGGTTATGCTGCCGGTTGCGTGGCTTTTAGTCGCAACTTGGGGAAGCGAAGCGATCTACACAGCCGAATTGGCAGCGAACCTGTTTGGCGGCGTTACCGGCGTCGCGTTGATTTATTGGGTGTTGGTCCGTCGCGCACCTGTCCGATGACGCCCAAGCCGGCGATAGGCTTTCGTTAACCATCCCGCTTCATAAGTGCTCCGTGCGCGAATACCGCGCGTCGTAAAGGGGCAAATGTGTCATGGATGACCTGCTGACGGACTTCGTCGCAGAGACCAGGGAAATGCTGGAGGCCAGCGAAGGGGAGATCGTTGCTTGGGAAGCCGATCCGGCCGACCGCGCGCGCCTCGATACAATTTTCCGGTTTGTGCACACAGTCAAAGGCAATTGCGGCTTCTTCGATTTTCCGCGCCTTGCCGAATTGTCGCACGCCGCCGAAGATGCATTGGCAGATTGCCGATCCGAACGACGCACAGCCGACGGCGCGCTGGTCACGGCGGTTCTAGCGATTATCGACCGGATCGCGCTCATGGTCGACGCCATCGAAGCAGGTGAAGAATTTACAGAGGGCGGCGATGAGGAATTAATCGCAGCCTTGGCACCCGGCGCACAGACAGCTGACATTCCGGTCTTCCCGCATGCGCCTGCGAGCGATCTATTGAACGACGCCGTCCCTGCGCCCGGCGACGACCCCGTTGGCAAGAAATCCGAAAACGTTCCCACACCTCAACGCTCAATCCGATTGCCGGTTGATTTGCTCGACCGTGTCATGAGCGGCGTTTCCGACATGGTTTTAGCACGCAATGATCTTGCGCATCGACTGCGCCAAGCGGGCACCCAACCAACTATCGACGGTCCGTTTGAGCGGCTGACCACCATACTTGCCGATGTACGTGATGCCATCACCCGCATGAGGATGCAGCGGATTGAGACATTATTCGCTGCCCTGCCCAGGCTTGTCCGCGACCTTTCTGCTGAACTCGGCAAACAAGTCATGGTCGACCTCGAAGGCGGTGACGTGGAATTGGATCGTGAGATGATTGAGACGATCCGAGATCCGATCACTCACATCATACGAAACGCAATTGACCATGGGATGGAAAGCCCAACCACCCGCTTGTCCAATGGCAAACGCGAGGTGGGCATCATGTCTATTTCTGCGCGCCAATCCGGAAACACAATTTCTATCGTCGTTAGCGATGATGGCGCGGGTATTGATTCTGAGCGTATCTTGGCAAAAGGCATTGCGACCGGCCTAATTTCGGAAAGTCAGCGCACCGAATTGAGCCGCGAAGACATCCTGCAATTGATTTTTGAGCCTGGTTTTTCGACAGCCGAAGAAGTCAGCAGCGTATCCGGACGAGGTGTGGGCCTTGATGTCGTTCGTCAGAATTTGGAACGGGTCGGTGGCAGCATTAAAGTCACCAGCACTCTTGGGGTGGGCACTATGTTCACTCTGCAAGTGCCCCTCACCCTTAGCATCATTGCCGGATTGACCGTCGAGATTGGCGATCAACGATTTGCCATTCCGCAAAGTTATGTCGAAGAGATCATCCACGCATCATCCAAGGCTCTCGATTACACGCAAATGGGTGAAACGGCCTTGGTCACATTCCGGGGCAACCGGGTTCCATGCCTGATGCTGACCGAAGTATTGGATCTACCGGCCGGAGATTTGGTCCAAGGCGAACACACAATGGTGATGTTGCGTTTGGCCAGCGGCGACTTGTTTGCCTTGGCGGTGGACCGAATTCATTCTCACGGCGATGTTGTGGTCAAACCTTTAGCCCCTGCAGTGATGCGCAGCGGGTATTACGCGGGGTCCACGCTGCTTGATGATGGCCAACCTGTTTTGCTTCTCGATGTGACCAACATTGCGGGTGAATACGGCCTTGTCTCAGACGCTCGCAACCGGGTACTTCAATCGTTCGACGACCAATCGGCAGACGACGAACAAGATGCATGCCGGGCCATGGTGTTTACCGATTACAACGGGCGCCGCTGTGCCGTTCGGTTGGAACTGGTGCAACGGATCGAAACCGCTCCCGTATCAGCAATTGATCTTTCTGGTGCATCACCGCGCGCGGTCATTGATGGCGCAATACTTCCACTGATTGGATTGCCCGACGGGCCAATATCATCGGAAAAAGTACGTCTATTGCGACTAACCGATGGTGCATGTGAATTGCTCTATGCAGTGCGTGAAATTGATGATGCCACACAATTGGACGACGTTCTAAAACCCGAAACCGATGACGCCTTGATAGAGGCTGTGACGTTGGTGAACGGCCAAACCATCGCCTTGATCGATGGCCACGAATTGTTCGCCCGTCATGGTGAGGCACCGCAAGACGCCGAGAAACCAAAATGCCGGTTACCGGACTCTGATTGGGCCCGGACAATCCTAGGCCCACTGGTGACGTCTGCTGGCTATAACATCGCGAAATCTGATGAACCGGATCAGGATGTGGCGATTTGGTTTGATGATGAATACGAAGCCGCTCTGGCGTTGGATGTGACGTTCAACTCTCCGGTTATTCGCCTTCGTGATCTGCCCGAAGCCACTGAGGGCGCGTCAACGATCTATCGTTACGATCGCGAAGCGGTCATCGATGCCTTGCGCAAAGCGCGCGCTGTCGGAGGGGAACGGTGATGAACAACTTGCTTGTTTTGGCTCAAATCGCTGGGCGTCGTTGCGCATTCAACGCGCATGACGTGAGCTCGGTCATCGAAGTCGGTTCGGTCACTCCCGTGCCGCGCTCGCCCGACTTTATTTCGGGGATCACTGCCATGCGCAGTCAGGCATTGACGGTGATTGATTGCCGACGTGCATTGGGTTTTGATGCCAATAGGTGGTCGCTTGATCATCGTGCGATTGTCGTGGCCGTCGAAAATTATTCTTACGCTCTGCGCGTGGATTCCATCGAAGACATCACCACCGCTGCGAGTGAACCGGAACAGGTTCCCGGTGGGTTTGGCAGAGAATGGGCGCGCGCTGCAACGGGAATGATCGAAACCCATGACGGCCCCGTCTTGTTGATCGATCTGCCTCAAATGATCGCTGGTCCCGAACCCTTCGCAGGGGCGGCTTAATTCTATGCTTACTTTCTTAGCCTAATACTCAAACGTTCCGATCAGTAAGATCGCCCCACCGGCGACCAAGATCGAAGGATGCGCCATGAAAACATGCCTAATCGTCGATGATTCCAGAGTAATCCGCAAAGTTTCGAGACATATCCTCGAAACCCTCGGTTTCACCGTGGACGAAGCCGAAAACGGTCAAATGGGTCTGGATGCGTGCCTTGTTGCGATGCCTGACGTTGTCCTTTTGGATTGGAACATGCCGGTCATGACCGGGATCGAATTCATCACGCAACTGCGCCAGCGACCGGGCGGGGACAAACCGAAAGTCGTGTTTTGCACCACGGAAAATGATGTCGCCCATATCCGCGAAGCGATCAGCGCCGGCGCGGACGAATATGTAATGAAACCTTTTGATCACGAAACTCTTCAGATCAAACTGCAATTGGTGGGTTTCGCGTGAACGCACCGACTTCCTCCCCCTCGCGTTTGCTGCGCAAAGCCAATCCGTTGGATGAAACTTCAACTGGTCAGGCGGGTGCTGCGCCTGTGGCGAACCGACCGGCCGACGCAATCCGTGTGATGTTGATCGACGATTCTTTGACCGTCCGCACAGTGTTCAAACGCATGGTCGAAAGCGACGCAGGGATGGTCGTGTCTCAAACCGCGAGCAGCGCTGAACGCGGGATTGCTCAACTTAAAGACGCAGACATCGATGTCATTCTGCTCGACCTTGAAATGCCCGGAATGGGCGGTCTCGAAGCGTTGCCGATGATATTGAAGGTCGCACCCGAGGCGCAAGTCATGGTGGTGTCATCGCTTACCGAAGACGGGGCCGAGGCCACCGTTCAGGCGCTCTCAACTGGCGCAGCGGACACCATGTTGAAGCCCCGACCTGGTGGATTCAACGAAGAATATCGCAGCCAACTTTTATCCAAGATCCGCGCGCTGGGCGGAGCCAACGATCCCGCCAAATCAGGCGCCGGGTCGGCCACACCCGACGATACGCGCAAGCAAACCGACCGTCAGAAAAGACGGACAAAACGGCCCGATGTTCTGGCAATTGGCGCGTCAACAGGTGGCATCCACGCGCTCAACGTCTTGATGCGGAAACTCACCCCTGATTTTGATCTGCCGATCTTGATCACACAGCACCTTCCAAGTTCATTCATCCCTGTCTTCGCCCGTCAGATCGAAGTCGCCAGCGGACGGCCAACGCATATCGCGGAAGATGGCACCGAAATTCGCAGAGGCGAGATTGCGATCGCCACGGGTCATGGACACATGGTTGCGCGCCGCATTGGCGATCGTCTTGTCACCCGGATCAAAGTCGAAGCGGTAGAAAATGGCTGCATGCCATCGGTTGATCCCATGCTGTCGAGCTTAACAGAGATCTGCGAAGGCCGCGTCCTCGCCATCATCTTGTCTGGAATGGGACGTGATGGGCTGGAAGGGGCCGAACTTTTGACCGCTGCAGGCGGCACAGTGTGGGCACAAGATGCCGAAACCAGCGCCGTTTGGGGCATGCCCGGATCCGTTGCAAAGGCTGGCTTAACCAGCCTCGTTGCGTCTCCCGAAGAATTGGGGGCAGCGATAATGGATCAATTCTCCTTAACTGGGGCCGTCGCCCAACAACCTGAGACACAAGGCGCAGCACGCTGACCGGTATGGAAGTCAGCCAAGCCTCTTATCAAATCATCGCCGACCTTCTGGCCGAGCGGACCGGACAACATTTGACCGAAAGCCGCCGCTGGCGCGTTGCCACCGCTCTCGCCGGAGTGTTTCGCGAACACAATATCAGCAATGTCGATCAACTTGTTTGTTTGCTCGATGTACCGCGACGTAGAGCCACGGATCATGACCTGGCTTCGGAAGTGGTCGAAGCGCTGTTGAACAACGAAACCTATTTCTTTCGTGACAAGCCGACCTTTGATCAGATTCCGGACGAACTTCTTCCTGAAATCGCCCGCCGACGTGAGCACACAAAACGGATTTCGATCTGGTGCGCCGGATGTTCCACCGGACAAGAGGTTCACTCCCTCGCCATGTTGTTCGAAGACCAAAAGGAAAAATGGCGCGGTTGGACAATCGACATTTTGGGCACGGATGTGTCGCACACGGTTGTGCGCACCGCGCGGACAGGTCTGTACAGCCAATTTGAGGTTCAGCGCGGACTGGGCGTTGCGCAAATGCTCCGCCATTTTGATGAGACGCCCGATGGTTGGCAAATTCGCGACCACGTGCGCACCATCACCCGGTTTCAACAACACAATGTATTGACCGAACCCCCTGCCCGGCAGCGATTTGACCTCATATTGTGCCGCAATGTCTTGCTTTATTTTGAGAGAGAGACCCGCGAACTGGCGTTCCATCGCCTTTCCAATGCGCTGGCCAGCGACGGATTTTTGATGTTGGGAGCGGGGGAAACCGTGGTCGGTCAAACCCGCGCTTTCAAACCGTCGGCCCAACGGGCCAGCCTCTACGAATTGCAGGACAATTCGGTGCTCAATCCCGTCCCGCTGGCGGGTTGAGGTTAACATCGCGGGCCAGATTTGATGACCGGCGCGCTAAGTATTTTACCATAAATTAGCCATTGCTCTTTAGAAAACCCGTCGACGCAACTGCGCCGATCGGCGTGAGCAAAGGAACTGTGGTGCCAAAACCAAGAAAACCAATGCGCTTGACCCCAATCGGGCTGGTCATGGTTCCGCTCGCCACGATTTCATTCGTCTTTGCATTGATAGCGATGGTCGTCATCGCCAGCGACGTATTGGCCTTTGCATCACCACAAGCTTTATTGATCGCCGGGGCGTTGATCTACGCTGCGACGATTTTTCTGTTGAGTCGGACCGGCATCGCCAATGTTCGCGAACTGGAAACGCTGGGCAACACGGACACATTGAGCAAACTCCCCAATCGCCGCGCATTGCATGCCGATGTTGAACGGTATTCGCGGGGCGACGAAGAAGTCGCAATCGCTCTCATCGATCTCGACAGTTTTAAGCAGGTCAACGATCACTACGGCCATTCGCTTGGCGATCAATTGATCCAAGAATGCGCGAAGCTGCTTCAAGAGACATGCGGCGAAGAGGCGAAATGTTACCGTTTGGGTGGGGATGAATTCGCAGCAGTCATGAACGGTCGGGTCGCCGGCACGATCCTAGAAGGGATTTGCCGAACAGTCCTAGAAAAACTGCAAAAACCAATTCAGGTCGGTAGCCGCTCCATCACTGTTGGTGCCAGCATCGGATTGGCCCGCAGCACAGCCGCAAGCCGCCTCCCATCGACCGAAATGCTGCGTCGTTCGGACGTAGCGATGTATATGTCAAAGCGCGGTGGCAAAATGCGCTGCACATGGTTCAACGAAACGTTTGACCAACGCCGCGAAGCTGTACGTGAGCTCGAAGACGATCTGCGCACTGGCCTCGCAAATGACGAGTTTGAGTTGGCTTATCAACCGCTTGTCGACGCTGAAAAGGGTAAGATTGTTGCGGTTGAGGCGCTTTTGCGTTGGAACCGCCAGGACAATCGTAAGATCGGTCCGAATGTCTTTATCCCGGTCGCAGAGGAATCTGGGATCATCAACCCAATTGGCCTTTGGGTCTTGCGCGAAGCAGTCAAGAATGCGCTTCGTTGGGACAACATCACGCTTTCGGTCAACATTTCGGCCGCGCAATTGCGCAATCCAGAGTTCCCCATCAAATTGGGCGAAATCTTGGAAGAAACAGGCTTCCCGGCCCACCTCCTCGAACTAGAAGTGACCGAAACCTGTCTTGTGCTTGATCCCGTCGTCGCCGAACGCAGCCTCGATGTGATCCGCAAATTTGGTGTTCGAATTTCGCTTGATGACTTTGGAACCGGTTACGCTTCGATCGGATTTTTGCGTCAATTCCGATTTGAGAAACTCAAGCTGGATCGCAGCTTGGTGGTGCAGGCCGGAGAAGACGACGGCAGCCGCGCAATGATGTTGTCGAGCATCGCGGTTGCGCGCGCATTGCACATGGATGTCACTGCAGAAGGCGTCGAGACACAAGAACAGGCTGATATGGTTCGCCTTGCAGGGTGCGATCAGATCCAAGGGTGGCTGTATTACAAAGCCATGCCTGCAAACGAAATCGACAGACTAATCATGCCGCAGAATACGGCCAATCAACCAAATGTGGGTGCAGAGCAGACCGCCGCGTCTGCATCCGCAGCAACAGGGACGGGTGGGAATTTTTCATGAGCGCTATACAAGACATCGCAGTCGACTTGGAAGCAAAGCGAGTCGAAGAAGCGGCCGCAGGCGTGGAATTGGAACAGTCCAAAACCGGGCTTTTGGGCTGGTTCTCTAGCTTGCCCATTGGGCGCAAGATCACATGGTTCTTTGGCGTCAATCTGGCTTTCGCCTTGTTCGCTGGCTTGATGATGATTGCTGGCTTTGTCGAAGTGAGTTCAAGCGCGAGCGGCATGGGCGAAGCTCATGACCAAGCCGTCGTCTCGGAACGCATCGTAGTCGATCTCTCGCAAGCGCAACGGCACGCCGAAACATTCATTGCCAACGGTGACACTGAACGTGCCGCTCAGGCGACCGCACGGTTGGATCAAGCATCCGCCAAACTGGCCCAACTGCGCGAAGTCGCACCAGAGGCAACCGGGCCGAGCGCTGAAGTCATAAATTCTGTGCGAGTTCCGGTGGAGCGTATGCGCGATGCAATCGCCAGCGCAACAAATGGCAATGGAATTCCTGCATCAACGCAAGCCATCATCGCTTCGAGCGGGGAAGCGGCATTCGAAGCGGCGAGCGGCATGGCCACCGCGCTGGAAACCGGTGCGCACGAAATGTCCGAAACCGGATCGCAATTGGCTTCAAACCTGCTCTTGGGTTGGATCGCCCTCGCCTGCTTGCTCACCCTTCTGACCGTCGTGGCTCAGCGGTATTTTGATCGCAATGTCGGACTTCCGCTTCGTACAATGTCCGATCAAATGGGCGATTTGGCGGCTGGTGAAAAAGCAATCGAAATCGAAGGCAAAGACCGCACCGACGAAATCGGTGACATGGCGCGCGCCATGTCGGTTTTCCTGCGTGCAAGTAAGCACTTGGAGAGATTGGGCAAAGAGCGCGAAGAGAAAGCGCGTGAGGAATTGGAAGAGAAAACGCGTCAGCAGAATAAAGAAGATGCGGCGCGCCAAGAGCGTGAAGAAACGCTGCGCAACATCGCGGACCAGTTTGAACGGACCGTTGGCGATGTGGTGAGCGGCGTGGCAAGCGCATCGAGCCAGCTTCAATCCACCTCCACCATGATGGCCGCAACGGCGGAGCAATCGAGCACCCGCACAAGCGATGTCGCGGTTTCCATGGAGGAAGCCAATTCCGGCGCCACCGCGGCGGCCGCAGCAAGCGATGAATTTGCCATGTCCATCGGTGAAATCAGTCGCCAAGCCGCATCTTCCGCGCAACTGGCTCGCAAGGCCACGAATTCCGCCAACGAAGCCGATGCTACAATCGCTGAACTGTCTCAATCTGCACAGCAGGTTGGTCAGATTGTTGAGTTGATCCAGACCATCGCTCAACGCACCAACTTGCTCGCCTTGAACGCATCAATCGAAGCGGCGCGTGGCGGCGAGGCCGGACGTGGTTTCGCCGTTGTTGCCAGCGAGGTGAAAGAATTGGCGATGCAAACCAGCCGTGCGACCGAGCAAATCGCTGAACAAATTTGCTCAATGCAGGATACGACCGGTGCAAGCGTGAAAGCGTTGAAATCCATCTCCAACGAAGTGCAGCAATTGGAAACGACGGCCGTTTCTATTGCGAGCGCCGTCGACCAGCAATCGGTTGCTGGGCAAGATCTTGCCCATTCAATCGATCTTGCAGCGCGTGGCACGGAGCAAGTGGCAAGCCACATCAAGGAAGTGCACGAATTGTCGATCTCAACCGGGTCAGCCGCGAGCCAAGTCTTGTCGAGCTCAACCGCATTGGAACAACAGGCGTCGACACTGCGCAGTCAGGTCGACACTTTCCTTGCCAAAGTCCGCGAAGGCTAAGCGTTGTGACCAACCCCGTCTAAGTGCAATGACTGGGGTGCAGATCCCAGCATTGTAAAGGACTTTCCTTCACCAAAGCCCTCGGTCCGTCGCCTGCATGCGACAGTCGGGATTGGGGTGCATTTCATGAACATGATGACGCGGGTGGAGGAATCCAGCCGAACCGGCGCCGGTGATTCTGCCTCTCCTAGTTCCCGTCTGATACAGCGCCCAAAACGCGCGGCTTTGGAACGCATTGCATGGTTTCGACACCTTAGTATTCGAGGGAAAGTTCACGCCATTTTCGGCGTCTTTTTCTTCATATCATTTGCGATGGCATTGATCCTTGCACTGGGCTTGGGGGAATTGCGGCTGCGTTACTCCGCGTCGGAAAAAGCAAACGATGCGCTCTACGAAGCTGTTGAACTGCGCAGTCTTGCCGGTGACCTTCGCTACGCCTCTGCGCGCTTCGTCTTAACCGGCGAGCAAACCATGCTGGAACAGCAACGCAACGCCTATGAGAACGCCAAGGCGCGCATCAATGCAATAGATCAAGTCACTGGCGACACGATGCCATCGCTGCGCCCTCAGATTGCGCGGATGCAGTCGAACTTGGATCGCTACAACGGAGCTTTCATCATCGTTACAACCGCCCAACAGCAAGGGGCCAACCCCGAACGGCTATCGCTGTTGGGTCAACGACTGACAGATAGTGGCGAGCAATTGGTGGAGGCAACCCGAAAGCTTGCCGACGGATTCATCGACCAACGCGAACGGAGCCAAGCGGCAGGCCTTACATATTTCGCCTATATGATCGCGGTCCTTGTAACATTGGGCGCAGCAGCCGCGATGATTTTGGGCGTCGGCCTGCGCTATTTCTCCAAGAACGTATCGCAGAAGATTCTCGAAATCTCCAAAGGCATGACAGCGCTCGCCCGAGGCGAGCGAGATTTCACCATCAAGGGACACGATCGCAAGGACGAGTTCGGGGAAATGCTGCGCGCGTTGGCAATGTTCAAACGCGCCAACAAACAGCTTGAATTGTGGGCCCACGAACGCAGCGAGCGGGCCGATCAAGAAATGCGTTTGCAACAAGAACGTGAAACAGAACGGAAAAATCAAGAGGCCCGCAAAACGGCATTGCTTCATGATGTCGCACTGGAATTTGAACGGACGGTTGGCGATGTGGTGAGCACAGTGGCAACCGCATCAGGTCAGCTTGGCACTACAGCGTCCAAAATGGCCTCAACCGCCGATGAAGCAAGCGAGCGGACATCTGACCTTGCCCGGCACATGGAAGAGGCCAGCATTGGAGCAACCGCCGCCGCCGCAGCCAGCGACCAATTCGCCCTTTCGATTTCAGAGATTAGCCAACAAGCCACTTCCTCGAGCGCAATGGCAAGGCTCGCGCATGACGCAACCGAAGAGGCCGATACGACGATCTCAGCACTGTCCGATTCTGCCGATCAAATTGGCCAAGTCGTCGAATTGATTCAGACCATCGCCCAACGCACCAATCTGCTTGCACTCAACGCTTCGATAGAGGCGGCGCGCGGCGGCGAAGCGGGACGTGGTTTCGCCGTGGTCGCCAGCGAGGTGAAAGAACTGGCCATGCAGACCAGTCGGGCAACGCGGGAGGTTGCAGACCAAATTTGCGCCATGCAGGACAAGACCGGCGAAAGCGTCGCCGCTCTGCGTGCCATTGCGAACCAAGTAAGAGACCTGGACAGCACAACAATGGCCATTGCTAGCGCTGTCAATCAACAATCGGTCGCGGGCCAAGATCTGGCCAGAAACATCGATCTCGCCGCGCGGGGGACCGACAAAGTGAACGGCCATGTCGATCGCGTTCGCCAATTGTCGCTTTCAACCGGGACCGCCGCCAACCAAGTCTTGGCCAGTGCCAACGAATTGGAACATCAGGCATCCACCCTCAACGCTCAAGTCACAGCATTCTTGAACCGGGTAAGAGAGGGTTAGTCGCTGATCACAGCAAACACCCTATAAGCGGCGAAGTCTTTTCCCATTTTGTTCAATGACGCGAAATACACGCCAACCGGCCTTTCATGTGTTTGCCAAGATCAACGATCGCAGTTAGCAAACAAGAAGACCGCCCAACTCAGAATTGCATTGATGTTGGAAGAACGCGAAGCCGCGCAGGCGCAACAATCGGACGCGGCGATGTGGTCTGAAAACAAATCGGTTGAGCGGGGCAACGCGGTCCGAACGTATGAGGGGCGCAGTTTCAAGCGGAGGAAATAAGCAGTCGAAGTTGGGTGGAGCGACCCTTCGCTGGATTGGGGGAAGCCGTGTGTTCATCGCGATAACGCTTGGCTCCCCCTCGACTCTGCAACACTGAACTACCCGCCGTTTTGTGCTGTCCCTTCTTCGATCAAAGCAAGCGCGGCGCGTGTCGCGTCGGCGGATGGCGTTTCACCTTTGTTGATTGCATCGGCCAATCGCAGCAATTCCGCGGCAATATCGGTGCCGTAATTGGCCTCCTGTGCGATCCGAATGCCGCCCTGCGCCTCGGCCACTTCATCCCACTTTCCACGCACGGCCGCCCAAAACTCGGATGTGTTGGTCCAATATGCATCGGCTGCGGCTACGTTATATCCGTCAAACCGTTCATAGGTGTTGAGAACATATTCCTGCACGACCGGGACTAAATCTTCGCGGCCGTCTTCGGACGGCATCATCTTTGTGTTGTCTTGCCAATGGATCCATCCATTGGGTGTCATCTGATGACGGTTGATACCGATATAGCGATCGTAAATCGGAGATCGAGTGGCATCACGTCGCGCCAGCGGCCGCGTTGTCCAATTTGAACGCCAGCGCCGCACGCCATTGGTTACCTGCCATTCGCCCCACCCCGCATATCGCGGGCTGTCGTCAACTTGATAAACCGTTTGCGACCAACGTCCTGCCCTGAGCGCTTCGGGTACGGGCTTCATCGCCCAACCGTCACCACCTTCATAGGCAAGGATCTGTTGCGGTTCGAATTCCCAATCCTGACGCCAGTGTTTGACGATATACGGCGCTTCGTCGGACCCAACCACAAGGAGATGTTGCAATACGATGCGCGTTCCGGTGTCTTCGATCACGCGCACACTTTCATGACCCCCGGATACTTTGGGCTCGATCGGTTCATACCCATCCATCCAAGCAGTGGATTCCTGCATGTCGAACCGGACACGAAAATCCCCCGCCATGGCCAGAATGGTAGCCCGGTCTTCCTGGAATGCCGCCTGCGCTGCATCCCCACTCCGCTCGATTGGATCATCGGCGAGAGCTGGTGCCGGAATTGTGATCAAAGCGGTCAGGGCAAAGCCGCCCATAAGCATCGTTTTTTTGAGAGTGAGCATCGTCGAAATCCTTCCTTGGTAGAACATGGAATAATTCAAAATTGGAACGTTGCTGAAACGCTTGCATTGCGTCCGGGGCGCGTGAAGGCACTGGCGATGGCAGCGTCGTCAACGCCTAGGCCGCGCACATCGGACCAAAGGGCATAGTTGTCATCGAACACATTAAAGATGCCCGCACGCAGTTTCAGATTATCGGTCACCGAATAGAATGCAGTAAGATCAAAGATGGTCGATTGATCAGGCCGCACAAAAAGATCCAAACCATCCGGCGCACGCTCAACATTATCGGCGTCTTTGCGCGCAGTGTGGGTGGCGATGAGATTGGCGCCATAGCGACCCTGTGGATCACGGTAGCCCAAACCCACGACAACGCTAAATGGATCAACCGTGTCCAACGGCGTGCGGCTTCCATCGGAGTTGATCACATCGCCATTGGCGTATGCGATGGCCAATCGAGCGGTGAAGCCGCTGTCGAGCTTCATTGACCCTTTGACTTCGAACCCATCGATCTCAACTTGATTGAAATTGACGAACTGAAACACCGCAGGGTCTTGCGGTGTGAACGAACCGCCCACGACCTGCTGGCTGATAAAATCGTCATAGTCTCCTTGAAACCCAACGACTTGCAAAGAGAAAATGTCGCCCACATAGCGCGCGCCCAATTCCCAACTTTCGCTTGTTTCCGGCCCTAGGTCGGCATTGGGTAACGACGTGTATCCAAAAGCCAGATTTTCAAAGAAGTTGTTCACCTGACTGGGCGTGGGCGCGAGGAAGCCTTGGGCGTAGTTTCCGAAAATGAGGAAATCATCTGCCAATCGTAGGGCGGCGCCCAGCTTGGGCGACACGCGATTGTCGTTTTGGTCACTGGCTTCAAATGTTGGCAGCAAGGGATCATTCGTTGGGTTGAGGTCATAGAAATCAAACCTCAACGCCGGGAACAAGGTCAAAACCCCATCAAAGAGCGCAATCTCATTCGCGATGAAAACACCACCCAACGTAAAGTCGGTGACCGGGAAGGCGCGCGTGGGGAATACCTCCCCGGTCGGGGGGATTGTCCCATCGCGTAGCCCTTCTTGACGGGTCCAACTTACATCGCCGCCCACGGCAATCGTGTTGGCGATGGAACCGAACGAAAATGCACTGCGCGCCTCGGCGCTGAGGCCATATACTTCGTTGTCGAACGTGTTGAGGCGGGTTCGATTGGGCGCAGGGATAAAGCTTAATTGCGTGCGGTCTTCTTCGGTGAACTGCTCATCTTCACCTTGCTGGTAATAGGCTGTGAGAAATGCGTATTCGATGGCATCGCCGGCCTCTCCTGTGAACGTCCAATCGGCGGAAACACGCGCGCGACTTGTGGTGTCGCTCGCCTCCAATCGATCCACCGTCCATGTGGGTGAAGGGCCAAACAGAAACACCGGGCCAATTCCTGAAAGGACATTTGTGTCGATTTCGGTTTCGAGCCGTTCGCCGGTAAGGCGCAGTCGGTGCTCTCCATCACTCCAAACCAGTTTGCCCAAGACGGCGTTTGAGTGGCCGTCGGTCGGATTTGGCAAAGTGCGAGTTGATCCTGTGCCGCCGGTTTCCCCTTGGTTTTCCAGCTCGCTAAAATCCCGACGAGTGTACCCGATGTAGCCGGAGAGGTTCCCACTTTGCGCCGCCAAGGTGATGGTGTTGGCGTACTCATCATCCTCGCTGGAATATTGCGCACGAGCAAAGCCGCCAAAGCTGTCAGCGCCCAACAAGTCTCCTGGATCGGCCGTGGTAAAACTGATCGCACCGGCAAGACCGTCACTGCCGTAAAGCGCCGAGGCGGGACCGCGCAGAATCTCAACCTGTTTGATTAAACTGACATCGGTCGATCCACCCCGACCAACATCTTGAGCTCCAAAGCTGAAACCTTGCGGCGACCGGATACCATCAACTTGAATCAACACACGGTTGCCGCCGATACCGCGAACGACGAAATCTTCATTGCGCGCACGTCCGGTTGAACCCAGCGCGGCTCCAAATCGAGCGGGCGCGCGCCGGACCGTGACGCCCGGTTCGAACCGCACCAAATCTCGGGTGTCCGTCGCCAATTGATCGGCGATCTCGTCGTCAGTGATGACCGATATCGTGGCCGGAGCTTCTTCCAGTGCCACGGGCGTACGCGTGGCGGTGACAGTGATTTGACCCGGCTCGGAGCCATCGTTGTTCTCATAATCTGGGCCGGGCGCGGATTGTGCCTGGGCCATATTGGGCAGTGCAGCTACGACCAATGCGGAAGCGGAAAGCGCAAAAACGGATGAGGAATGAAGTTTGGAAATCACTGATAGGGCCCCTTGAACGCCAGGAATGATGATTAGCTGGGAGCACTTTTGATCTTATTGCGAATAAGAGTCAATAACAATACTAATGCTTCTGCGACGAATTTGCAATAATGGCCAGGCGCTCGTTTTTGGGGCCGCTTTATGTCGGCGGTTCCTAAGGCTCACTATTGAGTCTAGTCGCGTGGCGCATTGACGGATATAATGTATTTGCACTAATAGTGCCATATTCATCGTATTTGGCAAATGCCAGAAAAGGCTGAACTTTGACCTACACACTCTATGGAATGGCCGGATCTCTCTACACGGCTCGCGCACGCTCTTACATGCGGACACATTCTGTCCCATTCTCCGAAGTGAAGGCTGGAAGTGAGGAGTTTGTTGGCAAAGTCGTTCCGCAAATCGGACGGTGGATCATTCCGGTGATCAAAACACCCGACGATGCAATCATTCAGGATGGCGCAGAAATTATCGACCATCTCGACGGCGCTGGTTTTAGCAAGAATCCGATCTATCCAACCGACCCCAAGCTGCTGCTTATTGCGCATCTGTTCGAATTGTTCGGTTCACACGGCCTTTTACGCCCGGCGATGCATTATCGTTGGAACTTTGATGAGGTGAACCTGCCGTTCCTAAGAGAGACATTCCGCGATGTCCTCCCATCAGGTCTACCGAAAGAAGCGGAAGACGCAGCCTTTCTGCATGCCAGCGGCCGTATGCGCAAAGCGGCGGAGGTGTTCGGGGTCAATCCTGACACCTACAAGCTTGTCGAAGAAAGCTACGCCCAGTTCCTTTTACTCATGGAACGGCATCTACAGGAACATCCGTTCATCCTTGGTGGCCACGCGACGATCGCCGATTACGGATTGATCGGCGCTATGTATGCGCATTTGGGTCGCGACCCCGCCCCATTGCGCTTGATGCAGATCAGCGCCCCCAATGTATTCCGCTGGGTCGAGCGGATGAACATGGCGGAGGTCTTTGTTGACGACTCCATGGATCGTTCCGGCGGTGATCTATTCGAGAGTGACGCTCTGCCTGATAGTCTTCTGCACATCATGCGCTTCATCTCGGACGATTACGTGCCGGAAATCACCGCCCATGTGGATCGCGCCAACAGTTGGCTGGAAGCGAACCCAGAAGTCGAGACCGGTGCCCAGACAAACAACAAATCGATGAAAAGCGGATTGGGGTTGGCGCCTTTTGAGTGGAGAGGGGCGGCTATCAATACCGTGGTCATACCCTACCGGTTTTACCTGCTGCAAAGGCTTCAAGACGCCTTTGACCGCCAACCACAAGAGGGGCAAACTGCGATCCGAGCAATCTTCGAAAGCACCGGACTCGAAACCCTCTTCACCCTTCGCACCAATCGCAGGATGGAACGTCAGGATAATCAGGAAGTCTGGGGAGACATCCAACCATGACTGACGACCACATTCTTTATGCGGTCGAAAAAGGTGTGGCGACCATCACGTTCAATCGCCCCCAAAAATTGAATGCATTAACGCCGGCGATGCTGAACGGTTTCTTCAAACTCGTGGCGACGGCTTCCGAAGACGATGCCGTGCGGGTTATCCTTGTCACCGGCTCCGGCCGTGGCTTTTCTGCCGGGCTTGATCTGGATGTCATTGGCACCGGCCAAAGCGGCCGCGTAGAGACCAACCCACCGACAAATCCGCGTTGGGACGACACAGTCGGCCCGGCCATGAAGCGCTTTTTCAGCGGCGGTTGGAACGGACTGATCACCAGCCGCAAGCCAACGATTGCAGCCGTGAATGGACCTGCATTTGGCTGGGGCTTTATCCTCTCTCTCCATTGCGACATTCGATTTGCCGCACGATCGGCATTGTTCAACGCGACCTTTGCCCGGCTAGGCGTACCGGGTGAGAAGAATTCCGCCTGGCTTTTGACGCGCCTTATCGGATCAGCGAGAGCAGCCGACCTCCTCTATACTGCCCGCCGATTTGACGGAGAGGAAGCCGAGCGTCTGGGCGTGGTCAACGCCGTGCTTGATGACAATGCATTGATGAATCACGCAAACGAATATGCGCGCAATCTGGCCCGCAATTCTGCGCCACGCTCACTCGCCGCGATGAAGGCGCAAATTTGGACAGCAATCGACGATTGCTACGACGATGCTTTCGCAGCCTCGGATCACGAGCAAAACATCGCCGACAAGACCAAAGATTTTCGCGAAGGGGTCAGCAGTCTTCTAGGGAATCGTCCTCCCGATTTTCGCGGCCGCTAAATTACGCTCCCATCGCAATCGCTTTTGCAAATGCAGGCCGCTCGGTAATCCTTTGAACATACCCCTTTAGATTTGGCATATCGTCGGTGATGCACCCAAGCCGATTGCTCATAAAGGCGGCATGGCCCAGCATAATGTCGGCGCCGGAAAAATCACCGATAAGGTAGTCATCACCTTCCAGCGATTCTTCGACAGGTTGCCACGCACGCGTCAGCAGCTTGCGCGCTTGCATCAACACCGTTTCATCGCGTCGTTCAGGAGGCAACAACAACGTGTGCACCACGATTGTGTTGACCGGCGGCATCACCATGCCTTCGCAATAGTGAAACCATTGGAGGTATTGTGGGAATGCGGCGTCGTTTACATCGGGCTTGAGCCCGCCGTTTTTGTGCCTCTCCAAAATGTACTCAACGATTGCGCCGGATTCGAAGATGGTGATGTCACCGTCCTCCAATACGGGCACTCTGCCAAGCGGGTGACGCGCGCGATGCTCATCCGACTTCAAGTCCTTGGGGTGAAAAGACATCATGTTAAGTTCGTAAGGCAGTCCCAATTCTTCCAACAACCAGCTAATCCGACTGGCGCGGCTATTGGGCGCAAAATGAAGTTTCAAAGCCATGGCTCAATTTCTCCTTGCCGCAGACAGCTCAGCTGGTGTCACCAAACCATCCTCATTCTTGTCTATCCTCCCAAATGCAGTGTCATACGCGCCAAAGCGGCGCACCATCCCTGCCCGACCCAACCCATCATCAGCATTCGCATTAATGAATTCTCGAAATTCGGCTGGGGTCAGCTCTCCGTCATTATCTGCGTCCGCCTGCTGGAAATTCTCCCGTGCCTTTGCCTGATCGTCAGCCACTTCGTTCGCTAGCAAGGGTGTCGCCACAAGAAGGGCTGAAACGGCAATTGGTATAGATGTTTTCATTGGACACTCTCCTGAATAGGCAAAAGATCAAATAGAGATCATTACTCCGCGCTTGGGTGAAACCTTGTTATCCAGCATATCGCGCCAGATTTTAGCGACGCCGCCTGAACCCGAGATGGCTTCAACCGCAATGTGATCGGAAACCGATTTCGCAATTTCAGCACCAGCGACCGACCCGCGCCGCCAGATCTCACCTTGCCCCCATTCCGCATCGCGTTTGGCGATATGACCGGGAGCAAAGAAGAAACTGGGTTTTGCGCCCGGCAGATCATTTTCCCGCCCTCGCTCGGCGTCCCAATGGGTTGCCCCTACAATGCAGCTCTCGACCATATTCTCACCCAGCAAGTGGTGCAGCCTGCTGGTAAGCGGGCCATTGCCCGACATATCAACCCATGCAGCGGTAAGGTTCGCGTCAATCGCGCTTTCATCGCCGTAGGTCACAATCTGATCGCAGCAATTGAGGCTTTGAACAAAGTCCACATTGCCCCGTGATGTGATGCCGATGACCTGCTGTCCAACATTGGGGTCATTCTTGAGCAGATGTGCAAGTCCAAAGCCCGTCTTTGAGGAAACCGATCCAATGACAATCTGCTGCGCTCCAAAGAACGCATTGTCGATCAGATAGTCATACAAGACGAAGCTTGTGACAAAGAGCGGGAAGAGAAGGCACCGTTCGTCTTCGAGTGATTTCAGATAGTCCGGCTCGCCCCCGGTGCGAGAATATTGGTTGTAGAGCGTGGGCAGTTCGGCGCGGTGGGGCGCGGCGTCCACAAACAGGTCATCGGCAACCTTGCCTGGCTCAAGCACAACTTCGCTCGCCATTGGGAAAAAGCCATAGAGGCGTTCACCAACTGCAATAGCAGCGCTGCGCGATTCCACGACACCGCCCATGGCCCAGCCCGGCACATTCCCCCACTCACCTTCAGCGGGGAAGTATTTCCAATACCCGATCATATCGCCCGACAAGGCATAGCTGATATTATTGGCTGTCAGGCCCATCTTGTCGATGCTCACACGGATTTGACCCTCTTCGAGAGGCCGCTGATCCAACCGGGCCGTTTTGGTTTCACGGAGGTTTTTGCGATTCACCCACAGTTCTGTTCGTCCGCCCATGTCAGCTACCTTTGATCGAATTTAGAAACGCGAGAGCCGCCTCTGCGTAGTCTTCAGGGATATCCTCAAGCAGGAAGTGCGACCCGCCTTTTAGGATCACGGGTTCGTAATCGCGAGTCCCGGGAATGGCTGGTCGAACAGTTTCGTAGCCTTTTGGCATCACCTGATCTTTGTCAGAAAACAGATTGAGGAATGGTCTCTCAAAGCCCTTCAATTTCTGCATTGCATGCCAGTTCTCTTCCAGGATCGGGTTGTCGTTCCGGGTTGGCAACATTTGCGTAAACTGGCGATTTCCGATCAGGTATCGCTTGTGCGGATAGGGCGCAGCAAAACCAGCGACATCACCGTCAGGCATATCTGCAAAGACAATTCTACGAAGCAGTTTCCAGTGCTTCCAGTTCTTGCGAAACCGAATATACAGCTGGAAACGACGCAGCATTTTGGTGCCGCTACGCGCCATATGCGTGATCGGCTCACTGGGATCGCGTACTGGGATGCCGGTGTTCGACATGATAATGCTGGCCACGCGGTTCTGATGATCGGCAAGTGCGCGAAGACCAATGATCCCGCCCCAATCGTGCAAGATCATATTCGCATTAGAAAGGTCGAGTTTTTCGAACAATGCCTCACGCACCCATTCGACATGGCGCGCAATGGTGTAGTCGTGCATCTTGGTGGGTTTGTCGGAACGCCCCATCCCGATCAGATCAATGGCGATCGCGCGGTAGCCTGCATCAGCCAAAACCGGGATGAGCTTTCGCCACATATAGCTCCACGTTGGATTGCCGTGGATCATCACCACAGGCTGTCCATTGCGCGGGCCTTCATCAACGTAGGCCATCCGCAACGTGCCGCCTTCTTGATCGGAGACATCGGCATAATTCGCAGCGAAAGGATAGTCAGCAAGGTTTTCAAAACACTCGTCTGGGGTGCGCAAATAGTCCATTGTTATCCGTTCACTTTCAAAAGCAATTTGCCATGGTTCTCACCGCGAAAGATCATGTCAAAGGCATCAGGAAAATGCTCAATCCCTTCAACCACATGTTCGCGCATTTTTAGACGCCCCTCTTTCCATGCCGGAACAAGCCAATCGAGCGCTTCGGGCACACGATGCATGTAGTCGGCCATGGTAAAGCCGCGCAGGCTAAGACTGTGGGTTACGACTGACATGAAGTTCGCCGGGCCTTGTGCACCTGCAAAGTCATCATATTGCGAGATTGCACCGCATACGACGATGCGGCCTTGGTACTTCATCAGGCCCAGTACGGCCTCAAGCGTCTCTCCGCCGACATTGTCAAAATAGAGGTCGATTTCGTCAGGACACGCCTGCGCCAGAGCTTCGCCCACATTGCAGTTCTTGTAGTCAATCGCGTGATCGAGACCGAGTTCACCTTGCAAATAAGCGCACTTGTCTGGTCCGCCAGCAATACCGATCACCCGCGCGCCTGCCGCTTTGGCGATCTGTGCGGCGATGGAGCCGACCGCGCCCGATGCAGCCGATACCACGACGGTTTCACCTTGCTTGGGCTGGCCGATATCGCTCATGCCGAAAAAACCGGTGAATCCGGTCATGCCAAGCCCGCTTAGGAATTTTTGAGGCGGTGCTAGCGAGGCGTCGATCTTCCTCAGATGTCCTTCGCGGAAAACGCCGTGGGTCTGAACGCCAGTAAGACCAGTCACCCAGTCGCCGACTGCAAACTTATCGGACTTGCTCTCAACCAATTCGCCCACGCCAAAAGCGCGCATGACGCCGCCGGGTTTAACCGGCGGCATGTAGCTGCGCTTGTTGGTGATCCAGCCGCTCATGCCCGGGTCAATGGAGACCGTATCAATCGCGGCGACCACTTCGCCATCGCCGCATTCGCGCAACGGATCGCAGGTCAGAGCCCAAAAATCGCGCGGCGCTGCTTGCCCCGGGTAATCCGTCATTCGAAGCTGCATTGCCTCTATGCCCATCTCCAAATCCACCTCCAAAGAGGACCCCCTATTGACACTATTCATGCCACTTTGCATGATGGGGGTCGATTTGGCAATTGCCTTTCGACATGCGAAGTGTCAGTTTTAGCCGAACGGGGGAGGAAGTGTGGCCAGAAAAATCGTCATCGCAACGGGCGCTCTCGTTATCGTCGGGGTCGTTGCAGTACTGTTATTGCAAAAGCCGATTGGCGGTTGGCTATTCCAGCGCGGTGTTGAGGCAAATGCAAGCCGCGATACCCTCGCAGGGCTCGATGACGGCTTGCATGTTGGCCTGTGTGGAACGGGCTCTCCTATGCCCAATCCTGAGCGGGCTGGACCGTGCAATGTCATTGTCGCTGGCGACCAGATGTTCCTTGTCGATATTGGCGAAGGCGGGAACAGGGTTCTCAACCTCATGGGGATCAACCCTGCCGCCTTGGACGGCGTGTTGCTGACCCATTTCCATTCGGATCATATCGATGGGCTGGGACCGCTTATGTTGTTCCACTGGACTCGAGGAGCATCGACGGCTCCTATCTCCATCCACGGGCCAAGCGGTGTGGAAGTGATCGTCGATGGTTTTAACGCGGCCTACGCGACCGACGACACCTATCGCATTGCACACCACGGCGAGGAAGTGGTGCCACCTTCTGGAGGCGGCGCGCTTGCCCTTCCTTTTGAGATGGACGGTCAGCGCCGCGTCATTCTCGAGCAAGGTGGCCTCACCATCACCGCATTCACGGTCGACCATGCGCCGATTGACCCGGCAGTAGGATACCGGTTCGACTACAAGGGCCGATCGGTTTGCATCAGCGGCGACACCTCTAAATCATCCAACCTTGAAGCCGTGTGCGAAGGCGTTGACATCATTGTCCACGACGCGCTTCAGCCCGTGATGGTCGAAGAGATGCGGCAGCGGATGTTGGAGCTAGACAATCCATTTGCCGCTAGAATTATGCTCGATATCCAAGACTATCATGCATCGCCAGAAGACGCTGCGCAAAGCGCGCAATCGGCAGGCGCAAAGATGCTCGTATTGTCCCACCTTGTCCCGCCGTTACCGTCCGAGTTTCTCTATCCGGCATTCTTGGGCGATGCGGAAAACCGCTTTGACGGTTCAATAGTGGTCGGGGAAGACGGAATGCTTTTTTCCATGCCTGCAGGCAACGACGAAATCACTCAATCAAACCAATTGTGAGAGCGCATATGACCTACACGATCCATGGCGCGCTGGGCTCGCCCTATTCGATGAAAATGCGCAGCCTGATGCGGTATCGCCGGATCACTCACCTCTGGTCATCGGGCGCATATGTTCAGCAATTGGCGACGGAAAAATCGCTTCCCCCGGTTATTCCCGTGATCGAATATCCCGACGGGACTTTTCGCAATGACTCCACCCCGGTGCTCTACGATCTGGAAACGCGCCACCATGAGCGGAGCATTGTGCCAACTGATCCGGCAAAAGCGTTCATCGCCCATATCCTCGAAGACTTCGCCGATGAATGGGTGACAAAGGCGATGTTTGGCTATCGCTGGCTGGAAGAGATCGATCAGTTGCAGATGAGCCGCTGGCTGTCCTTTGACGCGCTCAAAGGCGGCGGGTTAGACGCAAACCAAGGCATGGCAAAAGTGTTCCGCGAGCGGCAGGTTGGACGCATGGCAATGGTGGGCTGCACCGCCGAGAATTTCCCGTTGATCGAGGCTTCGACCAGGCGAATATTGCAAGCGTTTGAGGATCATGTGGCGGACGAACATTGGCTCTTCGGCACGCGTCCTTCGCTCGCTGAATTCAGCCTTTATGGGCAGCTTTCACAGCTCGGCGTGGATCCCACTGCACAGGCCATGATGCGCGCCGATTTCCCTTATGCTTTTCGGTGGCTTCTTCACGTGGATGACGCATCAGGCATCGAGGGTGAATGGGACGAAGACGGTGCCCCGCTAAAGCCAGTGGTGGAGAGCCTCCTGGCCGAAGTGGGCCGTGTCTATGTGCCCTTCCTTCTCGCCAATGAAGCTGCCGCCGAGGCAGGCGAAGACACGTTCAGTATCGAAGTTGCCGGCCTCCCCTATTCGCAAGGCACCTTCAAATATCAGCTGAAATGCCTGCGCGAATTGCGGCATCGTTACGGCAAACTCGACGCCGATACGCGGGCGAAGGTTGATCCGATCTTGAGTGACAGTAACTGCTTCGAGTTCTTGCAATGACGCGCCGCCATTTTGATCAACCGCTCAAGATGTTTTGGGCATGCCTGGCATTGGTAGTCGCTTCTTTAGGCACGATGAGTACCGCGAAGGCACATCAAGCGTCCGACGAGGCGCGTGATGCAGAAATCATGCGCGTGCTCGACGTCTTTATGGACGGGCTGAACGAGCTCGATTTGGACAAGCATTTCACGGCTTATCACTTCCCGCATTTCCGCTATGCCAGCGGGACAATCACGATCGCCGAAAACGCCGAAGATTTCATGCCGCTCCTCAACACGTCAAAGGAACAACGGCGGCAAAATCTGCTGCAATATCTTGGGCCCGACTGGGACCATAGTGCGTGGACCAAGCGCGATATTGTGCAGGCAGATGACACAAAGGTTCATGTAGCCACCACCTTCGTGCGCTTTCGCAAAGATGGATCGAAAATTCAGTCCTATGAATCGCTCTATATCGTGACTTTTGAAGACGGTCGCTGGGGTATCAAGGGTCGTTCAAGTTTCGCGCAGTGAAGGAGAGCCGCCGATGTCCAATGCAATTTTGAACCGCCTGTTTCCTAAGCAGTTTGACAATGTCTATCGCGGCAACAAGATCGCGCTGTGGCTTTTCTACCCGCTGACCGCCGTGACCTTATGGCGCAGCCAGCACCACATTACTGCGCCCGATGGCGGGGCACAAAGTATCGCCACTATTCCGCTGGACACCTACACACAGGGCGGCGCACAAGGCATCATCACGATCTTTGCCTTGTGGGGTTTGGCGCAGCTTGCCATGGGACTGGTGATGTTGCTTGCAGCTGTCCGCTACAAGTCGATGGTACCGCTTTTGTGGCTGCTTATCTTCCTCGAATATGCCGGACGAAAGCTTGTCGGTATTTATAAGCCGCTTGAAACCGTGGGGACGGCCCCCGGCGCAACCGCTGCGACGGTATTACCGATTGTCGCAGCGGTCATGCTGGTCTTGGCGTTGTGGCCCGAGAAAAGGGCCGACTAGGAACCTGACTGACTAACCAGGACCATGGCGGTGTTAGCGACTTCAGCGCCGGCATTCTGGTTCTGCCCGGTTACGAAGCGCCTTTCGTCGTCAGTCGTGACGTGATTGGCGAACATGTCTCTGAATGCGGTCGAGGACTCAAACGACACACCCGCTTTGCGGAGTTCGGTTTCGGGATGATAAGGCGTGATCTCGATCCCCAATTCCTTGACCTGCTTATCCGTAACACCCGTCATGCGGCGTCCCGCGACCAGGAGATTGCCCTCGTTATCAAGCGCACGCACGAAGCCTAGGGGACCGTGGCAGACCCCGGCGAGGATTGGCGTATGGTCGGCGTAGTAAGCTTCGCTGACCAAGCTTGCCAGCGCCTCTGACTCAGGAAAGTCATAGGCAGGGCCCCAGCCGCCAGCGAGAAAGATTACGTCGTATTGCGACACGTCAACTTGGCTGACAGGGATTGAGTTTCCGACCTTAGCTTGAAACTCCTCATCTTCGAGGAAGCGTTCATCGGCGTCGGTCTTTATCATATAGAGAAAGCTCTGCGGGTCGATCGGGACCTCACCCCCATTGATGCTGGCAATATCGACTTCCATGCCCCCAGCAAGAAACTCGTAATACGGCTCCGTCATCTCGGAGCCGAACACGCCTGTCGGGTCGCCAGAGGTTTCACCCGGAGCATTTAGCGTTGCATGGCTGGTCGTAATGATCAGCGCGCGCTTTTCGCTGAGATTTACCTCCGCTCCCTCGTAATGAGGATGCAGTCCGGCAGCATTGAGAATGGATGGCAAAGCCAATGCGAAGCCAGCGATCAAAAGCAGTGGGATGCCAGCAAAAAGAGCAAGCTTCTTCATTTCAAAGTTCTCCGATTAGCCGAGCGGACGCGCTTTGGCGCGGATGTTGAGTTGGCCTTCAAGGCCAGCCGAACGGTGCACAGCGATTGTCTGATATTCGGGCGACATCATCATGGAGCGAAATGCCTCGAGCGACGGATATTCGACGAGTGCAACGGTATCCCAGTTTTCCTCGACTTCGCCGAGCAGCAGCCCCGTAACTTCGCCCGCGAAGCCCGGTGTTCCCCCGACATCTGCGATGCATTGCCCAACCGCTGCACCGTAGATTGCATAAGCCTGCGCACCAGTGAGATCGTTATCACGGCCATCTGCATATTCGGCCCGCTGTTTGAACTTCAGCAGGTTGACCATCACGAACGGGCCGTCTTCTCCAGAGCCGAAAAATTCCTTCATTTGTTCCGGCGATGGAACCGTCTGGTTTACGACCTGCATCAACCCACTCCATATTGTAGCACTATTAGTGTCAATATATTGAAGGGGCGGGCTTGTCTAGTTTGAAGGTGAACTAGTTGAAGGAGGGGGGCGCCGCGTATCGACCAATCGGAAGCCGATGTGGTCGGTGCCAAGATCACGCTCTTGGAACTGGCGCGCAGCGGGCCGATATCGCGCGCAATAATTGGCCGCGCACAGGAAAGATCCACCCTTGATCACGTTTACAGGCGTTGGGACTGGGCCGGGTGCGTCGGCCCTCCCCGCACTACTTGTGGTCCATTCCCAGACATTACCGATCATATCGTAGAGCCCAAACGCGTTCGGTTCGAAGCACCCTACCGGCGCACGCGAGGTGTAGCCATCATCGCCTACGTCTTTTGCTGGAAAGACGCCTTGGTAATAGTTTGCTTGGGGTTTGCCAGAAGCATCTATAGGCTCCGGCAGACTGCCCGCACCGGCTCTGGCAGCATATTCCCATTGCTCTTCGCTTGGCAGGCTCATGCGTGCCCAGCTCGCATAGGCTAGCGCATCGTCATAGGAGACCTGGACCACGGGATCATTGTCGCGCCCTTCGATAGACGAGGCCGGGCCATTGGGCCTACGCCACTGTGCGCCGACAGTCCAAGCCCACCAACTCCGATTATCCTGTGTCGGCACGCGGAACGTGGCAGAGCCAGGTAGGAGCATTTCAGACGGTGCGCCTTCAATTTGAGGAGGCCCTCGTTCCGCCGCTGTCACATATCCTGTTGCGGAGACGAACTGCGCAAACTGCGCATTGGTCACTTCCGTTTGGGCTATCCAGAATCCATCGACACTTACCGTGCGAGGCGGGCCTTCTTCGCGGTAGAGTGGATCCTCGCCCATTACGAAACTGCCGCCTTCGACCCAGATCATCTGAGCCTCTGCAATTCCGTCACATAGTGCACCGCTCGCAAGAGCGCCCTCTTGCTCCTCACCTACAGAACATCCAGCCAAAAGCAGGAGCAGAAAGAATGCCGAACGCCGCACCATCAGTCATCCAAGCGCGCGATAACATCTCCGACCATCTGTTTCACCGCCTTGACCGTTTCGCCCGCGGACAAATGCTCATCTTCGCGAAGCATTCGCCAAGTATCAAAGCTCATCGCGACTAAGATCGAACGGCCCAACGCGGTGTCTGTGTGCAGCTGGCTAGGCAGGATCGAGTTCAATCGCGCTTTTTCGGTATCGTGCACCCTCTGAAAGTTCTCTTTCAGAAACTTCGAACGCTGGCGCATAGCCGTGGTAGAGATTCGATAAGGAGCAGTCGCGCCATCGATTTCGCAGCGGCGTTCGATGAGTTCCATCAGGCGCTCGCGCCAATCATCAGACTTGTAGGGCGCTTCAAGGATCGGCCGATAGCCCTTCATCAGGGCCGCATCTATTTCGCGATAGATGGCGTCCTTGTCCTCAAAGTGACGAAAGAGGGAGCGAAGTCCTACACCTGCCGTCTTCGCAACAGTGGCAGTACTGGGATCTGGGTCGCCGCCCTCGATCAGGTCCATCATCGCGCGAATAATCTTGGACCGGCTCGCCTGACTGCGGGCTCGGCGACCGTCGCTCGACGGCGCTTCGGCTTTCAGCGCATCAACTATTGCAATATTGGCCTGGCTCATGCCTTCCCCTATCTTTTCGGGCCACTCAGTGGCACTCATTGTGCCACAATTCCAGCGCTTTTGCCGCGTCTTCGTATCTCGGCGGCGATGAGCCACAAGCGATCTTGACCCCAGACGCACAAATCTTCTTCGCCGACGCCGCCCTGCAAGCGATAGCTCGGCACACCCCAAAGGCCGAGCTCTTCGCTCATCTCAATCTGGTGGCGCGCTGTTTCATCCTTCCAGCCTTCGCTTCCAAGATGCTGCTTGGCTTCTGTCCAATCGAGACCTGCTTGTTCAACCGCCTGCTTGACCCCAGATTTGCGATGAAGCGCAATGCCTTTGCGGAACGCCAGATCCAGAGCTGCCGATAGCAGATGCGTATCTCGTCCTTGCTCACGCGCCCAAGGGAGCAGCGAATAGATTTGCCGCGTGGGCTCTCCAATCGGTGTCATCACCGGGCCAAAGCCAACGCCCAAATGCTCGCCCTCTCGGGCTGTGTCGAACATGATATACATACCCTTCTCGCGGGTCGCCGGAACACCGCGCATAATCATAGGCAAGACGGGCTTGTGATTTAACTGAATGCCGCATTCACGCGCCATCGCAATGGTCTTGTCATAGATGATCGAGGTGTAGGGCGAATTGAGCGAGGGGTAGAAATCGAGCGTGAGCATGCTTGCGTCGATCCCGCACACATCGATGTCGGGCCTGGGGCAAATGAAGGGACTCGACGGATCAAGACACGCGCCAAGATCGCGCAGCCGCTGTTCAAGGTGGAACAACCGGTCAACACTCCAATACCATTCACCGCCGCAATAAAACATCGCACCGGAATAGTGTCCGAGCTCAGCGAGGCGTTTGCTTCCTGCATCGAGGGCCTCTTGTGAAGCGAGCGTGTGCTCGCATTCAGCCAGTTCAGATGGTCTTAGCAGCCCATAATGCGGCGCAATCAACTCCGCATCGCGGCGCGCCCATGTATCAAGCTTTTCAAGTTCAGGCTGATTCTCGCCCCCGCTCGCCCGGATTTCATGGCGCACGAGCTGCACGTCATAGCGTTCAGCAAGAAGGCCAAGAACTTGCTCAGCAAGACGCGAATAGGGATCGTCATGCTGGTGGAAGTATTCAACCCTGTGCGGCTCAGCGGCCTTTACCCGCGCCCTTTCCGCTTTGGCGCGCGCTTTGTTGCGCTGATCGAGCTTGGTTACGCGGTCGAACATTCGCCGCATAAGATGGCGCAACAAGGCTGGCGGATCAGTCATCATCCGCCCGTTCGGGTTGTTCCTCGGTTCAGGTTGCAGTGGCATCCCCGCGCCCTCTCTGGATACGCCCAATCACAACCAACCCTAGAAATGCAAAGAGACCAAGAAACATCCCAACCATCAACCTGACCTGCACGAAGGTGATTGTTGGGCGGGTAATGAAAACCTCGGTATGCGCGAGAGAGGCGTTCTTGAACGCATTGCCCTCGACCATCCTTTCGTCCGCAATCATGTCAATGAGATCACGTAGAGACCGATAGCGCACCACAGCCACCCGATCGACGCCCTCGCCATATTTGCCGAGCATCAGTCCTACGCGCTCACTCACAAAGACAGGGTGCCCGCCCCGCTCCAGCAGAAGCGGAAAAACGATTGCGCCATACTTCGCCTCTGCCTCCAGCGCTGCCGGGCCATCCGCGCGCGTTTCCAAGTTGACGGCGTAGAACTCCTTGCCGTCATCATTGGGAAGCATGTCGCGCAAATTGCGGCTCATGCTGCCCTCGGGCGTATCTTCCAGTTTGATAGAGTGAACCTGCTCAACCTTGGCGAGCATCTCCAATCCCTCTTCCTCAGAAATCGGATCGCCATTGCCGCCATACCAGACCCAAAAACTGGCATAGACTAGTCCAAGGCAAACGAGCCAAATCCATTTCGCACGGTTCATTTCCTGCTCCCCCCCTAGTTTGGCCAATAAATCAGCTCATCACCCTCTTCATATTGATCGGCGAGCGTTTTATCGATCATTGCCGGCATCAAGGTCGTGGAAGGGTAGAGCAGTTCACGATCTTTGTGGTGTTCGTTCAAAAGGCCCAAGAGGCGGGCAGCCATCTCAGGCTCCCGCTCGACCAGATTGACCTGCTCGGTCGGATCGTCAGCAAGGTTGAATAGCCAGCTCTTGTTCTGATGCTGATCAATCTGGAACTTCCAATCGCCCGCGCGTACGGCCCAATAGGTGCCGCTCTGCCAGTAAATCGCGTCATCGGCGCGCTCGATCGGGCCTCTGCCAGAGGCAACAGGCAAAAGATCAACACCGTCGATCTTACGGTCAGGCAATTGGGCCCCGGTCATCGAGGCAATCGTGCGGAAAATGTCGATATGCGTGACCGGCTGCTCAATTGTTTGACCAGCGGGAATACCAGCAGGCCAACGCATCATATAAGGCACCCGGACGCCGCCTTCGAATAGGGTGAGTTTCCAGCCGCGATAGGGCGCATTGACCTCGGGCAGACCGATATATCCCGCCCCGCCATTGTCGCTTGAGAAGATCACAACGGTGTTGTCCGCGAGGCCTTCTTCCTCGAGTTTATCGAGGATCTGACCAACGCTGCGATCAAGCGCCCGAATCATCGCTGCGTAAACCCGCAGACGGTGCGGTTTGATGTCGCCAACCGCTTCATAGTCTTCGCGCGTTGCTTGTAAGGGCGTGTGCGGGGCCCAATGGCCTACATACATGAAGAATGGGCGGTTCTTGTTTGCCTCAATCGCCTCAACAGCCTCGTCGGTCCACCAGTCGGTAAGGTATCCGCCGGGCGCAAACAGTTCTGACCGATTGAATGATCCGGCAAAACGCTGAGACGCCCATAGGAACCGATCAATGGGATCAAACTCGACCTTCGCATTCACGACATCGGGGCTGTCCTCGGGCAGATAGAGCCCTTCGCTCATATTGAGGCTTTCGTCGAATCCTTGGCCCAGCGCGTCCATCTCTTCGCTGACCCCGAGATGCCACTTACCAATATGAATATTGTGGTAGCCCTTCCCCGCGAGCATCTCAGCGACAGTGACTTCCTCAGATGGCAGCCCCTGATCCTCGTAGGGCGGGCGCAGGTCAGCGGCTTCGGAATTGAACACGCCAGAGGGGAGGTCAGGTCTGATGTCTCCAGAAACCGAGCTGACGACGCGCCCCATGCTGGCCGGCGTGGGGGTAAACTCGAACCCTGTGCTGGTCGCATAGCGCCCCGTCATGAGCATCGCGCGCGAAGGCGAGCAAGTTGCATTGCCCGCATAACCGTTGGTGAAATTCACACCCTCGGCGGCTAAACGATCAATGTTTGGCGTAGGGACAAGACCACCCGCAACCCCACCACCAAAAGTTGATATATCGTTGATTCCAAGATCATCTGCGAGGATTAGAATGACGTTGGGAGGCCGCTCTCCAGCTGGCTGAACGGCTTCTTCTGGGCCTTGCTCCCAATTTATCTCAGGTGTCTCAGCTGCGATTGCGGGCAGGTCGCGGTTCTTTACGCCCCACAGGATAAGGTCTGTCCTAAACGTGTAGGCGAGCGCTGCCGCAACCACGGCCAAGACCAGAACAACGCCAACAATTTTCTGCCATTTCTTCATCGATTGACCTCAATTTTGCAAAAACGAAGAAGGGACAGCCCCATGCGGCCGCCCCTTCCATTTTGACCAAAGTGGAGAGAACGTCAAAATTCACCCCTGAGGGTAACTCCATACATGCGCGGTTCTTGCGCAATGAAAGCGGACCTGGAACCGCTGCGCAAAGCCGTGTTGAATGTAACCCCGCGCGCGGTTTGGTCGGTAAGGTTGGTCGCCCAAGCCTCAATCGCCCAGCCGCTTTCGGCCTGCTTGATCCCAAAACGCAGGTTCACCGTCGTCAGTCCATCCTGCACATCAAACGGCAGAAGCGGCGTTTGGCCAAGCGCAGCAGCGCTTGGCGGCGTCGCGCGCCCTTGCGTAGAAGTTCGGCTATCGCTCACTGTGCGTGCTTGGGCATTCACGAAGAAATCGAGCAAATCTGACACCGCGACTTCGTAATTTGCCCCCACAATCGCGACGATATCAGGCGCGTTCGTCAGGCTGAACCCGCACAGGTTTTGAACCGAGAGCGCATCGGCCGCCGTCGCACAATCGGAAGGGTAGCGCGCATCGGTGTAAGCCAGCGAGGTGTTGATGGTTAGGCCATCGGTCGGGCGCAGCACCGCCTCTAGCTCAAAACCTGTGCTTTTGGCCTTGGGCACATTGAAACTCTGAAACTGAGTTCCCGTGAATTCAAGCACCTGAAAATTGCTGAAATCCTCGTAGAAGACGGCAAGATTTGCGGTGATGTCACCGTCAAGAAAGCGTCCCTTCAAACCCACTTCATACGCGTCCACTTCTTCCGAAGCGAAAGTCGGATCAGACGCATTCACGCCTGCTGTTGCATCCAGGTTGATACCGCCCGATTTGTAGCCATGCGTGTAGCTGGCATAGACATTTACGGCGTCAAACTCATAACCAAGCTTGGCGGTGTAGATCAGCTCATCATCTTCAAAATTGGCAGCGAAGGTCTGCGGCAATGGCAACGCCACGGATTGCGGCAAGTTCGCTGGCGCCGTCAGTGGGAAACAGCCAAGCCCGATTACCGGCCCGACCAAAGCCGGCGGAAGAGCGCCAGCTGCAGCCCGTACCGCAAGCGAGGTGCAGACGGGATTTGTGTTGGATGGCTGCGCGTAGAAGCCATCTTTGCTCTCATCGGAATATCGCAGACCAAGGGTCAGATCGAGCCTGTCCGTCACCGAAAACACATTATGAGTGAAGACCGAGAAACTCTCCGCCGACTGTCCAAACTGATTGTTCGAAATCGTAGCAGCCGGATCAAAACCCCCGGACAAAATGCGCAAGGGGTTGGCACCGAACATACCGCCGGTCGGCCCGAACAAAGTGGCCCCGACCAACGCATCGTAGTCCTGCCCTAGGGACAAGATGCCGTCTCCCAGAATATCTTCGTCAGAATAAAACGCACCGACCAGCCAATCGACACGGCCATTGAAGGCATCACCCTGCAAACGCAGTTCATGCGTCATGGTGTCAATCGTCGTCGTGTTCCTGACGACATTGAACACATCGAGCGCCGAAAAGTCGGAATCGAACGCCTCGTTCGCCTCATATTCGCGGTACGACCCGACATAAATCAGATCGACATTGCCGCTGATCGGCACCTCGATCTCGCCAGTGATGCCCCAGTTTTCAACATCCGCGCTCGGGGTTCGGCTCAATGTCACGGTGCGATTATCGAGAGCTTGGCGCGCTGTCGTGTTATCAAAAGCGTTGGTCGCGACCGCAGGTGACGCCATGCCTCCACGCGGGCCAAGGCCCACCAGATTGAACAGCCCAGCGGTTTCAATCGGAGATTGCAAAAGTTCAATCCCTCCGCAGCACGAACTGGTGTCTTTCGAAAAATCAGCGATCAATCGGCCTTCGATCCCGCCATCTGTCGCAAAACCAATCTGACCGCGCACAAGATACCGGTCGACATCATTGGTCTTGCCGATCTCGGCACCGCTTGCATCAACGACGGTGATAAATCCTTCGCGCTCGCGGTAAGCACCAGTAAGGCGCAGCGCCACAGCGCCTTCAACCACCGGAACATTGATCGCGCCCTGAAGGCTGAACTGGTCAAAATTGCCGTAACTTGCATTCACAAAGCCGCCAAATTCACCCAGATCAGGGCGGCGATTTATCACGTTAAGCGCGCCTGCCGAGGTGTTGCGACCGAACAGCGTTCCCTGCGGCCCGCGAAGCACTTCGACCCGCTCAACATCGACAAATTCCGAAAGAGCGACACTTGGACGCGATTGGTAAGCCCCGTCGATAAAGACGCCCACGGCGCTTTCAAAACCGATATTGTTGGACGTTGTGCCAACACCGCGAATTCGCAGCGTGACGCCGTTGGAAGCGGCTGCCGCTCGCGACACGTTAAAGCTAGGGGCGACGCTGCCAAGGTCGGTGACATCGTCAACCGCCTGCGCCTCAAGCTGAGCTGGACCAACCGCGGTCACGGCAATCGGAATATCTTGCACGTCCTGTGCACGGCGTGTCGCGGTAACGATGATGACCGATTCGTCAGCCTCAAGCGCCTCTTCACCCTCAGCATTGGCCTCTTGCGCCATTGCGGGGCTCGCTACTGCTCCCAAACCTAGGACCGCAGCCAGTGCAACCTTCGAACCACCGCGTGCAAAACCACTCAATCGAGTAAGCGCCATCATCTCTCTCCCATATATCAGCATCTAACGTGCCATATTCTTTTGGCATAACTAGTGCTGATTTAAGTGTCAACAATGGAAGCCGGGACTTAAAGGCGCAATGCTCCGCCTGTGATCCCTTCATGGATCCTTTGATCAAGAGGGCTGAATTCGCTCTCATCGGGCTTCAGGAACCAAATCGGGTCTTCAGTTCGCGCTGGATCAAAGCCTTCGTTTACCAACTCCACCTTGCGGAATTTGAAGGTTCCGGTCGTTTCAGCCTCTGGCTGAATGCGAAGGAAGAGGGGCACGGCATAGACTGGCAAGCCTGCACGCAAGTGCTGCGCAAGGCCGGGCATGGAGAAATCATCCGCAACCGTCAGCGCTGCCATCCCCGCCCTTCCCTCAAAGCCCGGCACCTCAACGCCATAGACATTCGCCAATTCAACGCCGGGGTATTTGGACATGACATCTGCCACTTCATTGGTGGCGACATTCTCACCCTTCCAACGAAAAGTGTCGCCTATCCGATCGACAAAATAGAGATAATTGTTGGCATCACGGCGGATCAGATCACCAGTTCGGAACCACTTGTCGCCCCGCTCGAAGACGTCTGTCAGGATCTTGGATTCGGTTGCCTTCTTATCGTGATATCCGCTGAACGACTGCCTCCCGACATCGGTGATCTTGCCCAAGACTTCGCCGGGTTCATCCACATCTGCCCTAATGCAAAACCCATCCGGCCCACGAATGGGCTGTTCCTCGACAACATCGAACTTTACCAGCTCCATCCCAATCTTCGCACCCATCCAGGCCGGCATCTGGCCAATTGCACCAATCGTGCCATCAAGGTTCAGGAAGGATACGTTGCCCTCGGTCGATCCATAAAGTTCCCGCATTGTCGGAACCCCAAACCGTTCGACAAACGGGCTCCAGACTTCACCGCGAAGACCGTTGCCAAATCCCGCGCGCAGCACGTGGCTGTTCTGTTTGGGATGATCCGGAGCGCCCAGAAGATAGCGGCACAATTCGCCGATATAGACGAACAAAGAGGCATTGTTATCCGCTACGTCATCCCAAAACTCAGACGCTGAGAATTTGCGCCTCAAAATGATCGTCGCGCCAACGCTTAGAGCCCCGACCAGTCCCAATCCTCCACCAGTGATGTGATAGAGAGGCAGCGTGATGTAGAGACGATCAGTGGCCTCTATCCGGACGAGCGCCTTAGAGGTCCTTGCGGTCCCTCTGATCTTGAGATGCGTGATCTTGGCCGCTTTCGGCAGGCCAGTGGTGCCAGATGTGTAGATAAACAGAGCAGTGTCTTTACCCTGCAAATGCTGTCTCACAGCTCGATCGGGTCTGGTCGCTCTTTGCCCTTTGACCGCCAGTGACAGATTTTGTCCGTGTTCACCATCAAGGTCCCAAAGGTTGGGCTTGCTCTCCAGATTAGGAAGGCATGCCTTCACCCGCGCCGCCTGCACGCCGCCAGCAATCACCGCCTTTGCATCTACGATCCCGATGCAATGCGACAATCCCTCACCTTCGAGATTGGTGTTGATGAGCGCGCTGGCGACGCCGACTTTGGACAGGCCAAACCAGATCGCTGCAAAATCGGGGCAGTTTTCCAAGTCCAGCGCGACGACATCACCGGGCTTGAGATCCTGCGACATCGTCCAAGCCGCGACGCGGTTGGCGCGCTCTTCAAACTGGCGATAGGTCGTGCTCTCTCCCTCAAAGACGAACGCCACTTTGTTGGGGTGGGCATCGATTACTTCTTCGAAATCATCGGCAATCGTTCTGGTATCGTCCGGTTTAAGGTCGCCAAACAGACGCAACACACGCAGCAAACGTAGACCAAATTTTGCGTCGCGCCAGACTGCTTTCAACGGATTTGCCATGTTATTCCTCTTCGCGAGTGGACCAATGACGGGATCAAGGATTGACCTCCCCCATATTATGACACTATTAATGCCACCATGTTTGCGTCGGAGCAACTGCCTTAGAAACCGGGCAAAACAGTGGAGACCCTGATCATGCTATTTGCACGCTCGAGCCTGCCAGCCATTGCCGCTCTGAGCCTCTTCTTTATCGCGATCACCGCCACTGTTGGCATCGCACAGGCGCAGCCTAGCACAAAACCCAACATCGTAATCATCCTAGTCGATGACGCGGCTCTGATGGATTTTGGGGTTTATGGCGGGGAGGCCAGCACCCCAAACATCGATGCTTTGGCGCGTCGGGGGGCCATGTTCACCCAATATCGGTCCTCGCCATTGTGCTCTCCATCGCGAGCAATGTTGCTCACTGGGGTCGACAATCATCGGACGGGCGTCGCAACCATTCCCGAAGTATTGCCCGATGAGCA
Source organism: Erythrobacter sp. Alg231-14 (assembly GCF_900149685.1). Lineage (NCBI taxonomy): Bacteria > Pseudomonadati > Pseudomonadota > Alphaproteobacteria > Sphingomonadales > Erythrobacteraceae > Erythrobacter > Erythrobacter sp. Alg231-14. The sequence continues at coordinate 431,887 of NZ_LT702999.1, forward strand.
AGCGGGACAGCCTGGCTATTCAATGGCTCTTGAACCCGGCGTTTTGACCATCGCTGATCGGCTGCGGGTGGAGGGATATCGGACTCTCATGGTCGGCAAATGGCACATGGGGAAGAAGCCAACCGAAATGCCGCAGGCTCATGGCTTTGATCGGAGCTTCGCTTTGGCCGCTTCTGGTGCGGACAATTGGGAGGACAAGTCATACATCCCGTTTTACGCAGAGGCGCCGTGGTTCGAGGACGGGGTAGAAGCGGTTTTGCCAGATGATTTTTACTCGTCAGAATTCATCGTTGATCGCATGATCGATTACCTTGAGACAACCGATAGCCAAAAGCCATTCCTTGCCTATCTGCCGTTTCAAGCGATCCATATTCCTGTCCAAGCCCCGCCGGAGTTCATTTCCAAGTATGACAGCCGGTATAATTCGGGTTGGCACGCACTGCGCGAAGAGCGCCACGGCAAGGCCATCGAATTGGGTCTGATCCCACGAGGATCGGCCCTAGCCGATCTCCCGCCGGATCTAAGACAATGGGATGATCTGAGCGAACAAGAACGCGCGCTGTATGCCGCGAGGATGGCGGTCAACGCGGCGATGCTTGACGCGATGGATCATTATATCGGCCGATTTATCGATCATCTGAAGGCAACCGGCCAGTATGAAGACACTATTTTTGTGGTGACTTCCGACAACGGGCCAGAGCCATCGCGCGGAGACAACAATGCGGCGCTTGCGATCTATCTTCAGCTCACGGGCTATAACACCGGTCTAGAGAATTTGGGCGGCCAAGGCAGCTGGGGCTTCATCGGTCCAGAATGGGCTTCCGCCGCAGCCACCCCGGGCGCGTGGTACAAGTTCTACGCCACAGAAGGCGGAATTCGAGTGCCGCTTATCGTGGCAGGTCCAGGGTTGGAGGCTGCGCGGATTGACAGCCCTGCGATGGTGACAGACATCGCGCCAACACTTCTCGACTGGGTTGGTGCACGTGGCGCCCCAGAGGACGCAACCCCGATGAGCGGGCGCAGCCTTTTGGCGGTCCTGAGGGGAGAGGCAGAAAGCGCGTATGATGATGGAGACATCCGCGCGATTGAGGTTTCCGGAAACTCGGCGATCTTCAAAGGCGATTACAAAATCACGCGGAGCATGCCGCCGGTCGGCGATGGCAACTGGCGATTGTTCAATCTCAGCTTAGACCCGGGAGAGACGACCGATCTTTCCGAAACAAAGCCGGCTGTGTTGGACGACCTTCTCAACGAATACGAAGCCTACACTAAGGAGGCAGGTGTTATTGAAATGCCTGAGGGGTACGACACTGTAAGCCAGATCAGATCGAACACTACCGCACGGATGCTGGAAAACTACCCTTGGCTCTATCTGGTTTTGGTTGGGATTGTTGGTGCCCTATTCCTAACAGCGTGGATGGCTTGGCGTGGCGTCAGACGTATACGAGGGAACCATAGCGCCCCGTGATCGATGTGGGTTCGAAGCAGAAGCAACCGATCGTAAGCCGCCCGCAGCATCAGCTAAAACGGGTGTTAGTTCTTACGATGAGATGCAGGATCTTTGGCCATAGTTTGAAGCGTTTGAAACGTTAGAAACGACGGTTTGGTCTACCCCAATTGGCATTGCTTCAAAGTGGCGATCCTTCGGCCCGTTCCCCCTTTCCAATCGGCCGGTATGGTCTGAACCTATCGAGGTTTTGCATATCCGTTTGGCGCATGAACATAGGGTCGCCGCTACCGCCAAGACGAGAGAGCGTGTAACCACAAAATCTGCGTATCTCGCGGATCATATGCGGTTGATCGACAAAGGCGCATGCGATTTCTGCTTCGCCCTCGTCTGTAAGATTGGGTTGGGCCAGAAGGTTGGCCGCGCGGATTGCACGGAATTTTCGAGCCAGTCCTCTGGGTGCGAAGCCATAATATCGTTGCACCAGCCTTTCGACCTGCCGGCGCGAGCACTCGGTATCTTTGAACAGTTCTTCAACCGATGCGTTGAGAGATCAGCCAACCCACGCAAGCGTTTGGTCAATGATCTCTTCATGCGCGGCCGGAATGGGTGACAATCGCTGGCTAATCCAGCCCGCAACCTCGATGCAACATTGTTCGGCGGCGGATTCATGGGAGAGACGCCGATGGGAGATATCGTCATTCAAACGACTAACCTCGTTTCCAAGCAGCTTATCCGCAGGGACTACTCTGTTCCCATATTCCTCAAGGGAGGCTTGGGTGAGTGCGGCCCGGCCATACGGAGACAGCGACACCAAAATGGACCTGCGGCCCGATAGGGGGGCTACATCAAAGGCATTGAACAGAACGGCACAATCGTCAGCAATGTCCTCCCCTCCACCGAAGTTGCCACTCACACTGCCGCGAACCGTCAAGAACAACTGCCCTAAAGAAGCGGGGTGAACACCTTCGACAACGTCAGAATGAAACTGGACATCAAACAAGGCCAAAATATACCGCTCGAGGCCAGGAGGCGGGTCAAAGTATGTAAGGCCGATCGCGTCAGTGCTCTTGTCGTTAGCATGCCGTTGAGCATCCCGCTTGCAGGCGCGTGGTCAAATTTAAAGGATATTGCTTCCTATATGCTTACAGTTCAAACGCAAAAAAGGCCTCGCCGGTAACGGCGAGGCCTTTTTTGCTGAATGAATTCAATATGATGCTGGTTGCGGGAGTTGGATTTGAACCAACGACCTTCAGGTTATGAGCCTGACGAGCTACCGGACTGCTCCATCCCGCGCTACCGAGCTTTGGAGTCTCCAAAACCGAACATCATGAGCGGATTCTAAAGACGCCAAAAGGGCTGCCCGTGAAGGTCAGCCCTTTGACTAGTGAATGGGTTTATTCCCGCGCTATCGCTGGCTTCAATGCCTGGCGGCGACCTACTCTTCCATGCCTTAAGACATAGTACCATCGGCGCTATCTGGTTTCACGGCCGAGTTCGAGATGGGATCGGGTGGGTCACAGACGCTATGACCACCAAGCAATGGGGCCAGCGAAAGTTTGGGTTAAATCGATGTCGCACGGGACAATCTTCACCGTGCGAAGTGTTACTTGGGCGTATCTGGCTGGAAAATCTTCCTACCAAAGACAGCAAAGCTGTCGTTGACAGTGCAGACTCTCAAGCGCGATCAGAACTATTAGGACTGGTTAGCTACACGCATTACTGCGCTTCCACACCCAGCCTATCAACGTCGTGGTCTACGACGGTTCGAAGATACCTAATCTCAAGGGAGGCTTCCCGCTTAGATGCTTTCAGCGGTTATCCCGTCCATACATAGCTACCCAGCGGCACGCCTGGCGGCATGACTGGTACACCAGAGGTATGTTCACCCCGGTCCTCTCGTACTAGGGGCAACTCCTTTCAAGTATCGACGCCCACGGCAGATAGGGACCAAACTGTCTCGCGACGTTCTGAACCCAGCTCACGTACCACTTTAATTGGCGAACAGCCAAACCCTTGGGACCTGCTCCAGCCCCAGGATGTGATGAGCCGACATCGAGGTGCCAAACGATTCCGTCGATATGAGCTCTTGGGAATCATCAGCCTGTTATCCCCGGCGTACCTTTTATCCGTTGAGCGATGGCCCTTCCACGAGGGACCACCGGATCACTATGACCGACTTTCGTCTCTGCTCGACCTGTCGGTCTCGCAGTCAGGCAGGCTTATGCCATTGCACTCTCGCAGCCGGTTTCCAACCGGCCTGAGCCTACCATCGCGCGCCTCCGTTACTCTTTAGGAGGCGACCGCCCCAGTCAAACTACCCACCACAGAGGGTCCCACTACCGGATAACGGTAGTTGGTTAGACATCAGAAAACAGCAGGGTGGTATTTCACCTATGGCTCCACTCGGACTGGCGCCCAAGTTTCAAAGCCTCCCACCTATGCTACACAGCTCTTTCCTAATGCCACTCTGAAGTTGCAGTAAAGGTGCACGGGGTCTTTCCGTCTAACCGCGGGTACTCCGCATCTTCACGGAGAATTCAATTTCGCTGAGCATATCCTGGAGACAGTGGGGAAGTCGTTACGCCATTCGTGCAGGTCGGAACTTACCCGACAAGGAATTTCGCTACCTTAGGACCGTTATAGTTACGGCCGCCGTTTACTTGGGCTTCAATTCGGAGCTTGCACTCCTCCTCTTAACCTTCAAGCACCGGGCAGGCGTCAGACCCTATACGTCGTCTTGAAGCCGACTTAGCAGAGTCCTGTGTTTTTGATAAACAGTCGCTACCCCCTGGCCTGTGCCCCCTCCACACTGGTTGCCCAGTGAGAGGGCCTCCTTCTTCCGAAGGTACGGAGGCAATTTGCCGAGTTCCTTCAGGATACTTCTCTCAAGCGCCTTGGTATACTCTACCTGACCACCTGTGTCGGTTTCGGGTACGGTTTATACGGAGAGGCTATTTCCTGGAACAGCTTGGCTGCATGACCAATCCAATAAGGCCACACAACTTCCACCATCCGTCACACATCTCCAAGCCCACGAATATTAACGTGGTTCCCATCGACTACCCCCTTCGGGCTCGTCTTAGGGGCCGGCTTACCCTGCTCTGATTAGCATTGAACAGGAACCCTTGGTCTTTCGGCGAGAGGGCATCTAACCCTCTTTATCGCTACTCATGTCAGCATTCGCACTTCCGATATGTCCACCATCGGTTACCCTTTGGCTTCAACCACTTACGGAACGCTCCGCTACCGCTCATAGTAAACTATGAACCCTAAGCTTCGGTGCATTACTTTAGCCCCGTTACATCTTCGCCGCAGGAACCCTTATTTAGACCAGTGAGCTGTTACGCTTTCTTTAAAGGATGGCTGCTTCTAAGCCAACCTCCTGGTTGTTTTGGGATTCCCACATGCTTTCCCACTTAGTAATGACTTGGGGACCTTAGCTGTAGGTTAGGGCTGTTTCCCTTTTGACGACGGACCTTAGCACCCGCCGTCTGTCTGCCAGACAAGACTCGATGGTATTCGGAGTTTGGTTAGGTTTGGTACCGCTCGCGCAGCCCTAGCCCATCCAGTGCTCTACCCCCATCGGCATACATCTGACGCTCTACCTCAATAGATTTCGCGGAGAACCAGCTATTTCCCGGCTTGATTGGCCTTTCACCCCTAAACACAACTCATCCGATAATTTTTCAACATTAAACGGTTCGGTCCTCCAGTGCATGTTACTGCACCTTCAACCTGGTCATGCCTAGATCGCCGGGGTTCGGGTCTAATCCAACATACTCAGTCGCCCTATTCAGACTCGCTTTCGCTTCGCCTACACCTAACGGCTTAAGCTCGCATGCTAGATTAAGTCACTGACCCATTATGCAAGAGGTACGCTGTCACCCCCCAAAGGGGCTCCAACTGCTTGTAAGCATTCGGTTTCAGGTACTGTTTCACTCCCCTAATCGGGGTGCTTTTCACCTTTCCCTCACGGTACTTGTTCGCTATCGGTCATGTACGAGTATTTAGGCTTGGAGGGTGGTCCCCCCATGTTCAGACAGGATTTCACGTGTCCCGCCCTACTCAAGTCCTTTTCAATCATTTTTGCATACGGGACTGTCACCCACTACGGTCTCACTTTCCAGAGAGTTCTGCTAATTTATGAAAAGGCACTGGCCTGGTCCGCGTTCGCTCGCCACTACTAACGGAATCTCGGTTGATGTCTTTTCCTCCGGGTACTGAGATGTTTCAGTTCCCCGGGTTTGCTTCACCAAAGCTATATATTCACTAAGGTGATACCTTATCCACCTCGCTCTGATCACTCGAAAGTAATCAGAAAGAAATGGTGAAGGTGGGTTTCCCCATTCGGAAATCGCCGGATCAAAGATTGCTCACATCTCCCCGACGCTTATCGCAGCGTGCCACGTCCTTCTTCGCCTGTACATGCCAAGGCATCCACCAAATGCTCTTACCTCACGCTTGAGAATCTACACCATCAACGACAGCCTTGCATAAGGACTGTGCGTCTTAACGATGATATAGAAGAATTATCTCAGCCAGATAATCAATTTTGATTGATATTGTGATGATATCGATCGCGTTAAGAACTCAAACCCGAAGGCTTGATCCTTTGCGACGATACCGCCACGGCATCGATTTAAAAACCCATTCACAATGTCAAATGTTCGGCGACCAATGTCGCCTGACCGGCCGTAGCCGGATCTGCTTTCTTTTCATCTATCAGATTAAAATGCCTGGTGGAGCCTATCGGGATCGAACCGATGACCCCCTGCTTGCAAAGCAGGTGCTCTCCCAGCTGAGCTAAGGCCCCTAATGGCTAGGCGTGGTGGGCCTGAGAAGATTTGAACTTCTGACCTCACCCTTATCAGGGGTGCGCTCTAACCAACTGAGCTACAGGCCCACATCTACCAATTCCGACCGCCCCTTAAATAAGAGGCTGCCGCAACGGGCGTGAGCCGGCTCAGGCAAACAACGAAACACACAGCTTTGCAGCCAGCGTAACGCTGTATCTGATTGATGAAAGGACATGAGGACGACGGCAATGTTCTTTGGAAGCCATGAAGCACTTCCGATGGCTAGCATCGGCGCTTTCATGATTATCCTTAGAAAGGAGGTGATCCAGCCGCAGGTTCCCCTACGGCTACCTTGTTACGACTTCACCCCAGTCGCTGATCCCACCGTGGCTAGCTGCCTCCTAAAAGGTTAGCGCACTATCTTCGGGTGAAACCAACTCCCATGGTGTGACGGGCGGTGTGTACAAGGCCTGGGAACGTATTCACCGCGGCATGCTGATCCGCGATTACTAGCGATTCCGCCTTCATGCTCTCGAGTTGCAGAGAACAATCCGAACTGAGATATCTTTTGGAGATTAGCTAACCCTCGCGGGATCGCTGCTCACTGTAGATACCATTGTAGCACGTGTGTAGCCCAGCCTGTAAGGGCCATGAGGACTTGACGTCATCCCCACCTTCCTCCGGCTTATCACCGGCAGTTTCCTTAAAGTGCCCAACTAAATGATGGCAACTAAGGATGAGGGTTGCGCTCGTTGCGGGACTTAACCCAACATCTCACGACACGAGCTGACGACAGCCATGCAGCACCTGTCACTAGGTCCCCGAAGGGAAGAGATCTGTCTCCAGAAATCGTCCTAGGATGTCAAAGGCTGGTAAGGTTCTGCGCGTTGCTTCGAATTAAACCACATGCTCCACCGCTTGTGCAGGCCCCCGTCAATTCCTTTGAGTTTTAATCTTGCGACCGTACTCCCCAGGCGGATAACTTAATGCGTTAGCTGCGCCACCCAAGCTCTATGAGCCCGGACAGCTAGTTATCATCGTTTACGGCGTGGACTACCAGGGTATCTAATCCTGTTTGCTCCCCACGCTTTCGAACCTCAGCGTCAATATCTGTCCAGTCAGTCGCCTTCGCCACTGGTGTTCTTCCGAATATCTACGAATTTCACCTCTACACTCGGAATTCCACTAACCTCTCCAGAATTCTAGCTACCTAGTTTCAAGGGCAGTTCCGGGGTTGAGCCCCGGGATTTCACCCCTGACTTGGATAGCCGCCTACGTTCTCTTTACGCCCAGTAATTCCGAACAACGCTAGCTCCCTCCGTATTACCGCGGCTGCTGGCACGGAGTTAGCCGGAGCTTATTCTCTAGGTACTGTCATTATCATCCCTAGTAAAAGAGCTTTACAACCCTAAGGCCTTCATCACTCACGCGGCATTGCTGGATCAGGCTTTCGCCCATTGTCCAATATTCCCCACTGCTGCCTCCCGTAGGAGTCTGGGCCGTGTCTCAGTCCCAGTGTGGCTGATCATCCTCTCAGACCAGCTATAGATCGTCGACTTGGTAGGCCATTACCCCACCAACTATCTAATCTAACGCGGGCCCATCTAAAGGCGATAAATCTTTGGTCCGAAGACATTATCCGGTATTAGCTCAAATTTCTCTGAGTTATTCCGAACCTAAAGGCAGGTTCCCACGCGTTACGCACCCGTGCGCCACTCACCCCGAGGGGTTCGTTCGACTTGCATGTGTTAGGCATGCCGCCAGCGTTCGTTCTGAGCCAGGATCAAACTCTCAAGTTTGTGAAACTAACCTATCAAGCACAGGGTCAAGCCCTGCCATCTTAACAAGCCAGAATATCAAGGAGCCGATACCTGCACTGTCAAACGTAATGGATACGAATGAACATGTATCATCACATACCACCTGTGGAGGTGATAAGGATGTGGCATCGGCTTGAATTTAACCGGTATCTGGAGCCTTAATATCCCCAGACCGGACGCCGTCGCCCACATGTCCCTTCATCAAAAACTAACAATGTCAAAGAGCCTACCAGACACAAATGGCGGACAGCAATGGTTTCCCCGATTTACACCGGGGGACCGGCTATCCGTTTATGTTGGCGACCGATCGTTGCGAAGGCGGTAGAAGCCGTCTGCGCCGCGTCGGTGGAGCTCATCTAGGCGGGGTCTGAGATTCGGTCAACGCCTTTTTGCAATAATATTTCAAAAAAGCGCATTTTTCCCAGAATTCCGCGGGTTTCAGAGCCCCGGTATCCTGTTGAAATGGGGTCTGTGCGGTGATTTTCAAGCGATAAGGCTGGTTTGGGTCGCGGTTTGGCCTCTGATTCACGTCTGAATCGGTGAATCAATTGGGCCATTTCTTCACTTTTGACGTCTATCGGCCTCTTTATGGACCAAGCCGCCACCTCATCCGAATCAGATTCGGCCTTTGCACCGCATAAAGACGGGGCAGAGGCGCACGATGATTCGAACTTTGCGACACGCGTGCGTTCGGCAGTCGCGTGGCGGTGGGGCGCACAAGTGGCGGCCCAGATCATCACATGGACCTCCACCTTTCTAGTGGTGCGTTTGCTGGACCCGTCTGACTACGGCTTGTTTGCGATGAGCCAGGTGGTCGTCACCGCCCTCGCCTTCCTTAATGGTCAGAGTTTCGCCACCTCTATAGTGCAGACCGATCATTTGGATGATCGGCGCGTCGGTCAGGTTTTCGGAATGCTGCTCTTGGCCAATGGTATCTTGGCCTGCATCCAATTCGCCTTTGCTCCCTATGCAGCCGCATATTTCGAAGAACCCATCGTCGCCGATATGTTGCGCGTCCAGGCAGCGATCTTTTTGACGATCCCATTCATCGCGATGCCATCGGAATGGTTGGCGCGCCAATTGGAGTTCCGCAAGCAAGGCAAGGTCAACATGTTCAGCGCGCTCGTCGGGGCAATGACGGCGCTGGTGCTGGCATGGCTCGGTTGGGGTGTATGGGCCTTGATCTATTCCGGCCTGTCGATTTTTGTCACGCGCGCCATCGGATTGATGATCGCCGCACGGCTTTGGATACGCCCCATCTTTAACCCCGCCGGCGCATGGGACCTATTTACGTATGGCGGGACCCTGACTTTGTGCCAGTTGTTCTGGATCATCCAAAGCCAAGCCGACGTTGTGATCGCCGGTCGCTTGATGACGACTTACGATCTGGGTCTCTATACTCAGGCGCTGTTCCTCGCACTGATAGTGACTGGTCGGTTTATCCCGCCCATCAACGAAGTCGCGCTCGCGGCGTATTCCGAATTGCACAGAGCGAAGAAACCGTTGGGGCCCTACTTCCTAAAAACGGTCCGATTGGTCATGATGGTTAGCGCGCCTGCATATATAGGCCTCGCGCTGACCAGCGAACCGGCGATCCTTGTCTTGATGGGAGAGAAGTGGACCGGGTTAATCCCGATCCTGTCCGGCCTTGCTATAGTGATGCCCGCTTTTGCGCTGCAATTGATCTGTTCTCCGGTGACCAACGCCATGGGCAGAACAAAAGTCTATCTCTTTACCGCGATTAGCGGCGCAATCATTTTTCCATGCGTCTTCCTTTGGGGAGTAACCGCAGGCCCAATGGGCTTGGTTTATGCGTGGTGGATTGCCGCGCCCGCTTTGTGCGCCGTCACGTTGGCGGTTACATTGCCGCGCATTGGCGTTTCACCAATCGCATTGATTGGTGCCGTTATCCCAATCGCGTTGGCCTGTGCAGCAATGGCCGCGGCGGTTACGTTGGCGCAACGCTTGTTAGAATTGGAAAGCCCCCTCTTCGCTCTTCTATCCTATGCGGCCATTGGCGCCTCGGTATACGGAGCCACGTTCTGGTTCGGATATCGCAGTATCGTTCGGGAGACTTGGGCGATGCTCCGAAACAAAGATACGACAAGCGTCGCCGCATAACATCATCGTTAAGACGCTGCACCGTAAGAGCTGTGCCAGTAGGCGAGCGTGTTTTTGGAGAACCCCCGCTTCTCTGATACCTTCCCCATACAAACGCAGAACCCCTATCTGCGAAATTGTGATGGGATGAGACTATGACATATCTATGGGCGTTGCCCGCAATCACAGCCAGCCTGATTGGATCCAGCGCGGCAACCACCGCTGTTGAACCGCCCGCCGTTCCCCAATCACCCGCCACCGAAGCGATCACCGAAGCGATTGCGCCTAGTCTGACCGATCCAACAACCGAGATCCTCGACCTCGACAGCGACCGCAACAATCGGTTCACCGTCCCCGTAATGATTGAAGGTGCCGGGCCGTTCGATTTCATGATCGACACCGGCAGCCAAGCGACCGCGGTTACGCACCAGATCAATGAAGGTCTTCAATTGACCCCATTCGGAACCGCCACTTTGGTCGGCATGGCCAGCCGCCGCGCGGTCGATGTGGTCGAAGTCGACACGATGACTTTCGGCAGCCACACGGTCCGCGACCTAATCTCGCCCGTGTTGGATCGCCAGCATGTGGGTGCGGATGGCATCTTGGGATTGGATAGCCTTCAAGATTTCCGCGTCCTTATTGATTTTCGCGACGACACAATCGCCCTGCAAGAAGTTTCCGACATCCGCAATTACCGAAGAGGCTTCGAAATCATCGTGCGCGCACGACAGGAATTGGGCCAGTTGTTGATCACAGATGCTATGGTCGAAGGGGTTCGTGCGACCGTTATCATCGATACTGGGGCGCAAGGCAGTCTCGGCAATCTCGCCTTGCAAAACCGCATCCGCACACAACGCGCACAAGAGGTCACGACGACCGATGTGAACGGCGTTTCTATTGTGGGCGAAATGTCGTTTGTTCGCTCGCTCACTATCGAAGGGCTTCAACTGACCAATGTGCCATTGGCGTTCGCCGATGCACCGGCATTCGAAGCGTTGGGATTGAGCGACCGACCGGTTCTGGCTCTTGGTATGCAACATTTGAAGATGTTTGATCGGGTCGCGATCGATTTTTCGCGCAACCGGATCTTGTTTGACGTGCCTCGCAATGTTGCGCGCGAAATGCGTCGCAACCGGATCCGAGGTATTCAAGCGCCGATCAACTGATCCCTGCTTTAAACGTATCAAAGATTAGACGAACCGGGGTCCTCACCTTGTCGTAAGGCAATGGGAGGCCCACATGGGCGTCGCAATGCCGCCCGATACCGCCTCTTCCGATCGCCCCTCCGCACCCGAAGGGGAAAGCTGGAAAACGCTGCGGCGTTTCCTGCCCTATCTATGGCCAAGCGATAATGTCGAATTGCGGGTGCGCATCGCCATCGCAATGACATTGGTGCTGTGCGCAAAGGGTGTCACATTGGCATTACCTTTTGCGTATAAGGGTGCGGTCAACGCGATGGAGGGCAGCGGCGCCGCGGCAGAAATCGCGGCGGGTGCCCAGGTCGCAATGGCACTTGTCGCTGCATATGTGTTGGGCCGGTTCACATCTTTGATGTTCGACAATTTGCGCAATGTCGCATTTGAACGGGTCGGGCAAATGGCCACGTTGTCATTGGCCCAAGACGTCTTCCATCGACTGCACCGTCTATCCCTGCGCTTTCACCTCAATCGTCGCACAGGCGAAGTTACGAAGATTATCGAACGCGGGACAAAGAGCATCGATTCCATGCTCTATTTTCTGCTGTTCAACATCGCGCCGACGGCGATCGAATTGATTGCTGTAGCGGTCATCTTCTACCTGAATTTTGGGTGGGAGCTGGTCGCCGCGACTTCGGTGACGGTTGTTGCCTATATCGCGATCACCCGCTGGATAACCGAATGGCGCACTAAATTGCGCCGGGAAATGAACGATCTCGACGGCCAGGCTCTGCACCGTGCCGTGGATTCCCTTTTGAACTTTGAGACGGTCAAATATTTCGGCGCGGAGCAACGCGAAGAAGATCGCTATGCCGGCGCCGCACGTGCCTATGCCCAAGCGGCGGTGAAATCGGAAAACTCGCTCGCCTTGCTCAATGTGGTTCAAGCCGGAATTACCAACGCCTTGATGGCGGGCGCAATGGCCTATTCGGTTTGGGGATGGAGCAAAGGGGAGCTTACGGTTGGCGATCTGGTTTTCGTGAACACGTACCTCATGCAACTCTTCCGGCCTCTCGATCTATTGGGCTGGGTTTACCGGACCATCCGCCAAGGATTGGTCGACATGGCCGAAATGTTCCGATTGATGGACACCGCAGTCGAAGTGGAAGACGCGCCGGGCGCCCCCGCATTGGCCGTGCAGGAACCATCCCTGCGTTTTGACAATGTGACGTTCGGCTATGAAGACGAACGCACAATCTTAAACGGCCTAAGCTTTGAAGTTCCGGCCGGATCCACACTGGCGATTGTTGGCCCCTCCGGCGCTGGCAAAAGCACGATAGGCCGGTTGCTATTCCGGTTTTACGATCCGCAAGGCGGCAGGATCTTGATCGATGGTCAGGATATTGCCGCCACACAACAAGACAGCGTGCGCGCGGCAATCGGCATTGTCCCGCAAGACAGCGTCTTGTTCAACGACACGCTCGCATACAACATTGCCTATGGCGCAGAAGGCACCGATCAATCTGTGGTTGAGCAGGCCGCGCGCGATGCCGCCCTAATGCCGTTGATCGATCGTCTACCGGACCGGTTCGACACCACCGTCGGAGAACGTGGATTGAAACTATCAGGCGGAGAGAAACAACGCGTCGCCATTGCACGGACGCTGGTTAAGAACCCGCCGATTTTGTTGTTGGACGAAGCGACCAGCGCGTTGGACACCCGGACCGAGCAAGAGATCCTAGGCACGCTCAAACGATTGGCCAAAGGGCGGACAACAATTGCCATCGCACACAGGCTTTCGACGATCGCGGATGCTGATCGGATCATTGTGTTGGATGGTGGGAAACTCGCAGAAAGCGGTACCCATGCCAGCCTGTTGGAAGCGCGTGGCCTCTATGCCGAAATGTGGTCGCAACAGGCGAACGAGAACGTGGAAGAGGCAGCGGAATAGCCGCCGCCCCTTCTCCGCATCATTCCTCAACCGCGCTTGGCTCTTCCGGTTTTCTAAGGGTAGCTGAGGTCAGATCCAATTGATCGCCGGAGATCACTTCAATGTTGTCACGCACCGCCGAAAGATCGTCGAGAAACTGTGAAGCATCGCCGACAATGACAATCGTGGCCGCATCGGGATCAACATATTCGCGGGCCGCTGCGGTTGCCGCTTGGGCATCGACCGCAGCCAATCGCGCTGCAAATCGCGCGGCTTCCTCAGCCGGCAATCCTTGTTGCAGCAAGGTCGCTACGATCCGGTTGAAACCACCGCTCGTCTCCAACGCCCGGGCATGGGCACCGCTGAGATAGAGCCTGCGGCGCTGTAGGAGATCTTCGCTCAATTCTTCCGATCCAAGTCGGTCAAACTCATCAAGGAATATCTGCGCCACTTCATCCGCTGTGTCGTTCTTGGTCTGCGCGCTGGCGGTTAGGATCGAGGTGTCTCGGCGATCGGCAAAACCGGAATAGGCACCGTAGGACAAAGACCGCTTGGTCCGGATTTCTTCGAACAAACGCCCGCTGGATCCGCCACCCAAAACGCTGTTGGCCAATTCTAAAGGGAAAAAGTCTGCATCGGTCCGCGATGGCGCGCGAACGGCCGCGACAACCGCAGCCTGTCCCGCATCAGGCAAATCGACAACGATGGTGCGCACCGGTTGCGGCGCACCCGCCGCTTCCTCGGGAAGAGGGCCAGCCCGGAGAAGAGTGCTCCAATCGCCAAACATCGCTTCGGCTCGGGCGATCGCTACGTCTGGGGCAATGCCACCGCTGATAACAATCTTCATCCGATCAGGATGGAAATATCGCTGACGATGTTCGAGCAGATGGTTGCGGGTGATCACCGACAGGCTTTCATCCGTGCCGTTTGGCTGTGTGCCGTAGGGCGCATCGCCGTACATCGCGACCCGCGCGACATAGCGTGACAGACCGCCGGGTTCCTGCATTTGCACGCGCAACCCATCCAAAGCGCGTGCGCGTTCCAACTCAAATTCCTCGGTTGGATAAATTGCGCCTTTGACGATTTCCGCCGCCAATGCTCCGGCTTCCGCAAGGTTTGCAACCGGCGCGGTCAGGCTAAAGCTTGTACCGTCGCTCCCCGCGCCGCCGCCAAAGCTCGCTCCCAAGCTTTCAAAACCTGCAGCAATCTCGCTTGCATCCATTCCATGAATGCCGCGATCAGCCAAGCTCGCAGCCATTTGCGCGACACCGGCCAATTCACGCGGGTCGGTTTTACTGCCCCCGGGCATCAGCATCGAAATCGTCGCAATAGGAACGTCCCCGGTCTGCACCGCCACCACTTCGATTCCGTTGGACAAAGTCGCCTCAACAATCTGAGGCGCCATCACCGCTGGGCTCTCACCAGGTGGAGGGGGCGCCATGCGCTGCCCTTCGGGTCGGACTTCACGAATAACACCAACCGCTGGTGGCAATGTCCGAAATTCCGGCATTGGAGTGGGATTGGCATAAGTCGCCGCGTCATCCTCTCCCGCAGTGTAGGTGACGGTCACACGTTTTTGTGGGTCCAGATAAAACGCTGCCACGCGCAAGACGTCATCGGCGGTCACCGCGTTGATGGCGGCCAACCGCATATCGGCGGCGTCAGGGTTGCCGGTGGACACCAATGCCTCGCCCAATTCGAATGCGCGCCCACGCGCGGTTTCCCGACGACGAAGGGTGCTGGCTATGATTTCGTTCTTGGCCTCTGCCAATTCCGCAGCGGTTACGAATTCGGAGCGGATTCGCTCCAACTCCGCGTCCAATGTGGCGGAAGCGGTGTCCATCTGGCCCGGTCCACGAACAATGGCGTAGACCTGAAATGCCCCCGCTTCGCGAAAGCTGGAAACGCCTGATGCGACTTCCACCGCTTGCCCTGTACGGACCAGGGCGTTGTTCAATCGGCTGTTGTCACCCCGATCCAAAATGGAATCGAGCACCTGCAACGCGGCGGCATCGGGATGTGTCGCCGGTACGCCTTTCCACACGCCGCCAACCACAGGCAATGGCACGCTGGGCGCGGTCGCGTTGACAGTGCGCGGTCCGGTCACTTCGGGTTCACGGGTTTCGATGGTCAAATCAATTGGATTTGCCCGGCGCGGAATATCGCCAAAATATTGATCCACCAACGCGCGCAAATTGGCCATGTCGAAATTGCCCGCGACGATCAAGGATGCGGTGTCCGGCCCATAATACGCTTCGTAAAATGCGCGTGCATCATCCAACGTCGCATTGTCGAGATCTTCGATTGATCCAATGCCCGGCCGACGATGCGGCATCACGTCATATGCATTTTCTGGCAAAACAAATCGTTGTAGCCTGCCATATGGCGGTGCAAGCACCCGCTGGCGCAGCTCTTCCTTGACGACATTGCGCTCGGTCTCGAACACTTCATCATCAACGACCACGTTGGCCATCCGTT
The DNA here is from genome assembly GCF_900149685.1 of Erythrobacter sp. Alg231-14. Lineage (NCBI taxonomy): Bacteria > Pseudomonadati > Pseudomonadota > Alphaproteobacteria > Sphingomonadales > Erythrobacteraceae > Erythrobacter > Erythrobacter sp. Alg231-14. The sequence goes on from NZ_LT702999.1 coordinate 447,597, forward strand.
CGCGATGGGTCCACAACATCGTTTCGAGATAAGCGGCGGGGACCTGTTCGAAATAGTTGGTCCGATCGACCCAATTCGATGCGTTGCGCGTGCCCCCGATATCCGCCGTAAGCCCATAGATCATATTGTAGGGCATGTTTTCGGTTTTGCGGCTCAGGATATGTTCGAACAAATGCGCAAAACCGCTGCGCCCTTCAGGATCCAGCTTCGATCCAATGTCATACCAAAGCGATGTCGTGACGGTGCTGGTCGTGTCGTCTTGAATCGCGATCACCCGCAACCCGTTGTCGAGTGTCCACATCGTGTATTCGATTTCGGGCACGCTCAAAGGCGCTGCATCGGTTGCTTCGGAATGCGCTTCGGCGAATGCCGGCGCCGCCAATGCCAGGCCGGTTGCAGCGGCGCTGGCGAGCAAGAATGTGCGGATCATGTAGAGGGCCCCATTTTATAAAACGAATGGAGCTTTAAAGCGCGCCGCCGCGCACGTTTCAACCGGCAATTCCATCCTATGGCCCATCCTATCTGCTGAACGATCGAAAATTATCGACGCGCGTCGAGGCTAAGGCGTTTAAGGAGCTCCAACGCGTCTTCGCGCCTATCCCATGGAACAAACAAATGATCGTGGTGCAATCCAGCGATCACATTGCATGCGATTCCCGACGTGGCGAGCGTGGTCGACACCGCCGCAGTCAACCCAACCCCTTCGAGATCGGAATGCACTTGCAAAGTGATCTGTGCGAATTGGGGCGCATCCGTCGGAGCGGCTTGGGCAGGTAAAATGCAGCTTACACCCTCCGCCTCTCGGATAACGGCGAACGCGGTGTCGGGAATAAATGCCGGGTCCGAAATCGCATGAAAAGCCCAAACCCTATCGGACAGGACGGGGTCCATGCCTAACAACATGGCTTTTAGATCGCTGACGGAGCCAGACTTCATTTAGAGGATGTACTTCGACAGATCGGTGTTGCCCGCCAAATCACCCAACCGATCGCGCACATAAACGGCATCAATCGTGATCGTTTCGCCGCCATGATCCTCGGCTTCGAAGCTGATTTCTTCGAGCAGCTTTTCCATCACAGTCTGAAGCCGTCGGGCGCCGATATTTTCAACACCTTCATTCACGCGCGCAGCAATGCTTGCCACTTCCTCTACCGCGTCGTCTTTGATGTCGAGCGTCACGTTCTCTGTCGCAATTAGAGCGCGATATTGTTCAACCAGATTGGCGCGTGTTTCGGAGAGAATCCGCACGAAATCCTCCTGCGTCAACGCACGCAATTCCACGCGAATTGGCAAACGCCCCTGCAATTCGGGGAGCATATCAGACGGTTTGGAAAGGTGAAACGCACCCGATCCAATGAACAGGACATGGTCTGTTTTCATGGGGCCGTATTTGGTCGAAACCGTGGTCCCTTCGATCAAGGGGAGCAGGTCGCGCTGAACGCCTTCGCGGCTAACACTGCCGCCGCGCACATCGGAAACAGCGATCTTATCAATTTCATCAAGGAAAACGATGCCGTTAGTTTCCGCATTCGAAAGAGCGACGCGTGCTACGTCTTCGTCGTCGAGACGTTTGTCCGCCTCTTCATCGACCAATTTATCCCACGCTTCGGGCACGCGCAGTTTTTGTTTTTTGCTTTTCGCTTTGCCGAATGCCTTGCCCATCATGTCAGACAAGTCGATCATCTGCATATTGCCGCCCATGTTACCCATATCAAATGGCACATTGGGCGAATCCGAAACCTCGATTTCGACTTCAACTTCATTCATCGCGTTTTGCACGATCCGTTCGCGGAAACTGGCGCGGGTCGCTTCGGATGCGCTGTCACCACACAATGCGTTGAGCAGACGCTCCATCGCCGCCTCGGACGCGGTTTCGCGGACTGCCTCACGCCGACGCTCTTTTTCCAACCGGATCGCCTCTTCGACGAGGTCACGCGCGATTTGTTCTACGTCGCGGCCAACATATCCCACTTCTGTGAATTTGGTCGCTTCGATTTTGACAAACGGTGCCTCGGCCAATTTCGCAAGACGGCGACTAATCTCTGTCTTGCCGCAACCGGTAGGGCCAATCATCAAGATGTTCTTTGGCGTCACCTCATCGCGCAAATCCGCGCCGAGGCGTTGACGCCGCCACCGATTGCGCAAGGCGACGGCGACCGCGCGTTTTGCATCCTTTTGGCCGATAATGTGATCATCAAGAGCCGCGACGATTTGCTTCGGCGTCAGCGCATTGGGAGTGGAGGTATCAGTCATGGTGTCTTTCGAAATATTCAAACGGTTTCAACGGTCAGATTGCCGTTGGTGAAGACACAGATGTCGGCAGCAACGGCCATAGCCTTGCGCGCAATCTGCTCTGCGTCTTCTTCGTAATCGGACAATGCTCGTGCTGCGGCGAGCGCGTAATTCCCGCCCGATCCGATCGCGGCAATGCCGCCTTCCGGCTCAAGGACATCGCCATTTCCGGTAAGGACCAACAAACATTCATCGTCGGCCACGATCATCAAAGCTTCGAGATTGCGTAGATATTTATCCGTGCGCCAATCCTTGGCCAATTCCACCGATGCACGCAGCAATTGTCCGGAATATTGCTCCAACTTCCGCTCCAAACGCTCAAACAATGTGAACGCATCGGCGGTCGCGCCTGCGAAACCTGCGATGACTTTGCCGCCATCGCCGATCCGGCGTACCTTACGGGCATTGGGTTTCATCACGGTGTTGCCCATCGACACCTGACCATCGCCCGCGATCACCGTCTGATCGCCGCGCTTCACGCCAATAATTGTGGTGCCGTGCCACTGGATTAGACCGTGGCTCGAATGGGAGGTGGAATGTGCGTCTGTCATGCCCTGCGATATGGGCGTTCAATCAAAGGGATCAAGTTTATCCAACCGCCCTAAGACTAAGTCCGCCTTTATGGACCGCCCGGCCCTGCGCCCGGTCCGCCTGCTCCGACCTGACCGATATTGCCGAACAGATCTTCGAGGAAGCTACGCTCACGGCCCAAAGTCGGCGTCATGTCGCCATCGGGCTGAAGATACGTTACTTCATCGATACCGGAGCGATCAACCGATGCGACATTGCCCGCAGCATCAAAACGAACCGCCAAAACGGAGTGCGAATCAATACGCGGGCGCACAAACGGACGACGGCCCGTAGTGCTGGAAATGTAATACCAAGTGGGATTGCCGTATTGGCTGGCAAATGTTGGCCGTCCCAATGTACCTTCGACCGAACGGATATTGTCGATCCCCGGTTGGACCGAGCGCGTCAAAACGGGATCGTTGATAAATCCGCGCGATTCGCGGATCGAAGAACACGCACCCAATGCGATTACAACGCATCCAAGCACCGCCGCTCTGACGTATTTGCGAGATACACCGCTATTTGCCAAACCGTTCAATCCCATTTTGTCGACCAATTCCCGTTACATTGTATGTCTTGTCGCGCGCGCTGCGCAGCTTATATCTCAACCGCCTTACGGCGTGTCGCAGGGCCTTGCAACGCCGGTCCTTCCACGCGTAACCCAAAGCGGTGTATTGGGAACTGCGATTAATCCTGTGAATTGTCGATGAATGCGGCGTGGTCGCCAAAAATGTTCTTTCAGAAAGCCCTTTATGTCGTTTCTCTCCCGCCTCTTAGGCACCGCCCCTGACCCACGCGAAGCGGTGCGACCGCTTTGGCACCGTGTCGTCGAATTGGCGCGTGAACCGTCATTTTACGCCGATTGCAACGTATCGGACACCGTTGGTGGGCGGTTTGATTTGATCACGGCGGTGTTGTGCACGGTGATGGTGCGGGTCGAAGCCAGTGAAAAACGGGCTCAAAGCGCGCTATTGGCGGAACTGTTTGTTGAAGACATGGACGGACAATTGCGCGAATTCGGCGTCAACGATGTTGTCGTGGGCAAACGTATCGGCAAATTGATGAGCGTTTTGGGCGGCCGGCTCGGCGCGTATCGGGGAGCATTGGTCGACAAAGATCGCGACAAATTGATCGCAGCGGTATCGCGCAATGTCACTTTCAGCGAAGGCACCGATGATGCAATCGCAGCGCCAAAGGTTGCAGATAAATTGCTCGCCTTGTCTGAACGTCTCGCCGGTTTTGATGACGAAAAAGTTTTGAAAGCGAACGAGATATGGTGAGCGAACCAAGCCTCTCCCCCGAATTTTCGCCGGAATTATCCAGACGAATTAAAGTCAAAGGGCTTCCCGGCGACACAGTCGTCGTCGAAGCGGATGCAGATGAGCGTGCCGCCTTGGCCGCGCGTTTTGCCCTGCCCAGCGTTGATCAATTGCGCGCAGAAGTTGCCCTGGAACAGCGTGGCTCTTCTATTCGCGCAACCGGGACATTGCGCGCCGCGGTTCTTCAAACCTGCGCCATTTCGGGCGAGGATTTCCCAGTGACCGTCAATGAAGCGCTGGACCTCCGCTTTATTGAGGAAGGTGCCGTGGATCCCGCCCATACCGAGGATGGAGAGATCGAGGTTGAGTTGGACGCAGAGGATTGCGACGAAATCGATTATTCCGGCGACGCCTTTGATTTGGGAGAAGCGGTTGCTCAGACATTGGGCCTAGCCATCGATCCCTTTGCCGAAGGTCCAGAAGCCGACGCCGCGCGCAAAAAGGCCGGGATTGTCGGCGAAGGCGAACAAGACGGTCCGATGGCTGAAATGCTCAAGGGGCTAACTAAAAGCTGACATCCGGCCCCACCTTGCACTCATGCCATCGCCCTGTCAGTTTGATGGGCGAGTCAATTGGGGTGGGGTACAATGACGATTAACGCGCGCTCGGAGAGCTTTTTCTTCTACATTACGCTGTTGATGATAGCGCTGATCTTTGCCGGCTTCGGCTCGGCCGCAATGTTCCTGGATCAATTCATCTATCCCCCAAGCCCCATGCTAATTGCCCATGGGGTGATCATGCTGGGATGGTACGGTCTAACGGCATACCAAGCCCGCTTGATCCGCGGCTCACGGTTCAAGCTCCACAAACAGCTGGGAGCATCGAGCGTCGCTTTGACCTTGTTCATGCTCATCACCGGCTATTTTGTGACAAAGGGGATGATCGTCAATCCTGCATCGTCGATCGCGGGTCTTTCCCCAGCTGGGTCGACGATTTTCCCGACAATGGATTTGATCGGTTTTGCGCTTTTCTACATTCTGGCGCTCGCAAACCGCAAGAATGCGTCGGCGCATAAGCGCCTCGTAGTCTTAGCAGGCGTGATGATGCTTGCTCCGGCCTCGGCCCGATTGGGCCTTACCATTGGCATTGAACCCTTGGCGGGCGTTGTCGCCATTGCCTTCCCAATAATCTTCCTGATCTATGATTGGCGCTCACTCGGCCGACTTCATTGGGCTAGCATTTTGGCGGTTGTGGTGGGGTTTGGCGGAACGGCGATCCGGATGCTTGTTGGGCCAACACAAGAATGGCAACGCGTCGCCGAAACCCTTTATCTGACGACGTGAATAACCTTGGGGAGCAATCCCACGAGCGCCAAGAGCACCCTTCAAACAATTCGGCCCCGCAAGTTTCCCTGCGAGGCCGATTTGATTTCTTGGTCAACCGTGTCTGATCAAAACGGGATGTCGTCATCCAAATCATCGTGACCGCCGCCACCAAATCCGCCGCCCGAACCGCCACCATTACCGCTGCCTGAGCCGCCGCCGCCTTGGTTCCAGCCGCCGCCACCCCCGCCTTGGCCGCCGCCTTGATTGCCGCCGCCATAACCACCGGAGCCGCCGCCACCGCCGCCTTCGCCGCGACCGTCGAGCATAGTAAGCGTCCCACCGAGACCTTGGATTACCACTTCGGTGGAGTAGCGATCATTGCCGCTTTGATCTTGCCATTTGCGGGTCTGCAGTTTGCCTTCGACAAAGACTTTGCTGCCCTTTTTTAGGTAGCGTTCGACAACATTGACGAGCCCATCAGAGAAAATCGCAACCGTGTGCCATTCGGTTTTCTCGCGGCGTTCACCGGTGTTCTTATCTTTCCAATTTTCGCTGGTCGCGATGCGCAGATTGGCAACGCGGCCACCATTTTGGAACGAGCGGATTTCAGGATCCGCCCCAAGATTGCCGATCAACATGACCTTATTAAGCGAGCCCGCCATGAACCATTCCTTCCGGTAAAAAATGCGCAGCGCCATGCCCGCGCGAATCTGTTGAACCCGGTGATAGGACAGCGCGAAGCGCAGAGCGAGAAGCCCTGTGGCTTTTTACACCTTTGAATTGGGGGTAATTACCGCGAGGGGTAGCGCAAACGCCCAAGGAACCGCGTCAGGCTGGGCATTTCCCGCTCTCCGCTGGTCAACTGATGTTTGAATTTCTCAAACTTCATCACACCATCAATACGCCGGCCAAGGAATTCGTGGCTCTTTGCCTTCCCTTCGCTGTCATCATTGACGAAAACCGCGAGCGTTGCGGAATAGATCCCAGCCAAAATCGCGCGTTTGGTATAATGATTGTAATCGGTCGCCGTGTCGCCGGCCAACCGCCACATAATATCTGCCGAGCGCCAACCAAGATGCATGGAACGTGAGGCGTTTTGCGGCATAGCCATAATCGCCATTGCACGGCGCACCGCTTCATCAATGTGTTCCACAGCATCCAACCGGAACGCAACCAGCACGCGAATTCGTTCACGAATCTTTAGTTCAGCGAGGCGTTCTTGCGGCCATTCCGCTTCCATCGCCATGTCGACCGATGTGATCCACGCTTCAATCATATCCATGGCGCGGCTGGCCCCCAACCCGCCATCGGGAAAGGCAAGTTTCGCAATGTCTGGATCCGCGCCTGCCATTTCGGCCGCCGCGATCAACGCGGTTTCATTCCAACCGTCAAAAATTGCCGATGCCGCAATATCAGGAGCCAACGCAATGCGCAGCTCATCCAATGTCATATCAGCGAAATCTGGGGTTGTGTCGGTCATATTAGAAAGAGGGCCCGTATTGCTCTTGCGTTCCAGAACCTTGGCGCGCGGCGTCGGCTTCTTCGAATTCGCGCACCATCAATGAATTGCCGCTCATCAATCCGAGATAGTCGCGCGCCGACCGGCCCGAATTGTCGTTGCGATCAGGGTCGGCCCCCTCGCTCAACAATTGCCGGATCAATGCAACATTGCGTTGATGGACCGCCGCAATCAAAGGCGTTTCGCCCTGACTATCGGCCACATTGACCATCGCGCCCTTTTTCAAAAGCTCTTCGACCCCTTCGATGAAACCCATCCGGGTTGCCAGTTGGAGCGGCGTAACGCCCTCGTTGTTGCGGATGTTTGGATTGGCACCGCGTTGCAGCAGGAACCGAACCCACAATGTATCGCGCCGCGCGGTTACAACATGCAAACCGGTGTCGCCGGTCGTGATGTCGCGCGTGTTGACGATCTGTGTGCCGGGCACATTCAACATCTCGGTCGCGACGTCGCCATCGCGGTCTTTAATCGCTTCGAGGAATTCGTAGCCTTCGGAATACAATTGTGCCGCAGCGGGAGAGATCGCAGCAAATGCAAACAGCGACGCAAAGACCGCACTGGTAACGCCAGAATTCGCCCCTAATTTGCGGATGAGATTTAACGCCACGCTTTGAACCTTTCGGATTTCCTGCCACATACAATCGCGGCCCCCATTAGATAGGGTCCCCTTTGCAAGGACGCAATTAGCAGACCATGAACATCCGCGCCATTCCAAAGCCTTTCCTCACCCTTTTTGCTCTTCCTGCCGCGATGTTGGCGTCGGGTTGCGGCACCGGAAACGACTATCCCGTCGAACCGCCGCTTGAAGGGGCTACAATCGGCGGTGAATTTGAATTGTCGAACAGCGCGGGCGAACCTGTCCGCTGGGCCGACTTTGATGGGCAATATCGAATTGTCTATTTCGGGTTTGCCTATTGCCCCGACATTTGCCCCACAGACATGCAACGCATGGCGCAAGGATTGAACACTTTCGCAGAAAGTGAGCCAGAATTGGCAGCCAAGATCCAACCGATCTTCATCACCATCGATCCTGAACGCGATACAGGCGAAGTTCTAGAACAATTCACCAGCGCATTTTCGGATCGCATCATTGGCCTGCGCGGAACTAAGGAGCAAACCGAAGCCGCTGCCAAAACATTCGCGGTTGCCTATTCCCGCGGTGAAGACACGCCGGGAGGCGGGTATCTGATGAACCACTCCACCATCGTCTACCTCTTCGATCCAGAAGGGAAACCGCTTGCGACGCTGCCCACCGATCAGGGTGCCGATGCAGTCGCCGCGGAACTCGACCTTTGGGTCCGTTGATGTGAGCGAATTGCGGGATCAGTTTTGGGAGATGCCCCTCGCCTCGCTCACCCGCGCTGAATGGGAGGGGTTGTGCGATGGGTGTGGCCGATGTTGCCTGCACAAAATCGAAGACGCCGACACCGGCGCCATCGCCGACACCAATGTGGCGTGCAAATTGCTGGATTGTGAAACGGCGCAATGTTCCGATTATCGCAACCGCAAGGCGTTCGTGCCCGATTGCCTTCGGTTGACGCTGGCGATCGTGGAGGACGTGCCTTGGTTACCGACCACTTGCGCCTATCGGCGTAGAGCCGAAGGACGATCCCTGCCCAGTTGGCATTATTTGATCAGCGGCGATCGTGAAGCGGTTAAGCGCGCCGGAGTTTCGGTTGCGGGGCGTGTCATCAGCGAAGTGGATGCAGGACCATTAGAACATCACATCATCGAATGGGCCTCACCCAACGTCGCTGCGAATGCCCCTGTTGGTTTTGCCGTGGACGAGGAGGCCGGTGAGTGATCGACTGGCTCAAACGATCCACTTTTGAAAAAGACGCCGATCCCCAGATAGAACTGAACGGGGTGCCCACTTCGATTGTTTTGCGCCGACATGCGACCGCAAAACGCATGACTTTGCGCTTAGCCCCCGATGGCAGTGAAGTCCGCATCACTTTACCGCGATGGGCCCGCACTGATGAAGCCGTTGCTTTTGCCAATGCTCGGCACGAATGGTTGACCACCCAACACGCCAAAATTCCCCAACGCCAAATCTTGGGCCCGGACAGCGAGATTTTCTATCGCGGCGAAACTCGGCGGGTCGATTGGGAAGAGGCCGCGCCGCGTCAGCCGGTCTTAGCCGGCAACACCATACGATTGGGCGGCGCGCTGGCCGGGCTTGAAACCCGACTAAAACGTTGGATGGAGCGTGAGGCGCTCGCTTTGTTTGAGATCGACATGGTCGACTACACGGCCAACGCGTCCTTATCCCCTGTGCCGGTCGCCCTATCGCGAGCGCAGAAACGATGGGGTTCCTGTTCAGAAAAAAGCCGCATTCGGCTGAATTGGCGATTGGTTCAGGCGCCTGATTTCGTCCGGCGGTCGGTCGTCGCTCACGAAGTCGCGCATTTGATCCATTTCGATCACAGCCCGGCCTTTTATGCGTTGTTGGGTGCCATTTACGAAGACGATTTGAAGACTGCCGACCGTTGGCTGAAAGAAAAAGGGCGGACCCTTTACACCAGTTTCGGTTGAAGCCTGCGCGCGGCAAACAGTGGCAACCAAACAACGCGTAGGCTTTCATTAACCCTATCCGGTTAACTTGCGGTCATGTTTCGGGCGATCCCTCTTGCTCTGATGGCGTTAGCCTTCATGATTCCCGCTCTTACCGGGGTGGGTGCAGAGCTGCGCGCGCAAGGCAATTGCCCGAATTGCGATTTACCCCCGGGATGCCGTGGCAACGGGAATGGTAACGGAAACGGCAACGGCAACGGAAACGGAAATCAAAACCGCAACTGCCAACGGCTCGAAATCACCATCGAAAGCGACATAGACTTTGGGCGCGTGGTCCTGCTGGGAGATGGCGAGGCGCGCATTATTCTCGATCTCGACAGCGGGCAAAAATACCTTGTTGGTGACGTTGATGATTTGGGTGGAATGCCCATCACAGGTCGCGCAATGATCACCGGCGCACCGTTTGAACAAATCGTAGTCGATCTTCCCAATGAGGTTGCAATGCGCGATCCAACCGGTGGCAACGCCCGCATCCGAGACTTTGTCAGCGATTTGGAAGGGTTCCCAACGCTCGATTCCAATGGCCAGCTTGAGTTTAACTTCTCGGGCACTTTGGTGATCGATGCTGAAACCCATGCGAGTGGGAATTTGCGTGGCCGCGTGCCGATCAGCGTGGAATACCCCTAAACCAAGCAAATTGATTTTGGCCAAAGCGCCCTCTGGTGTTGCGGGCGCGCACCCCTTATATCCCAAAACATGCTTGCAAATTCGCGCTTCAATCCCGCACCGGGCATTATGGATTTTTGGAATGAATTCCGAAAGCCAAACCCCTATCGCCTTCCGATCCTGATTGCGTCGGCGGCGCCTTTTGCGTTGATTTTTTACGCGCTGGGATGGGAGACATTTTATGTCGACCCCGCGCGTCCCCAAATCGATTACATTACGACATTTGATCCCGATCGCACCGACGAAGAGATCATCGCATCGAACATTGAAAATCAGGAAGTGAAAGACCTTCGCGAAGAACGCGATGCCGAACTCGCTCAGCGCAAACGGGACTTATACAAAGCACTGGGCGCGGCCGCAGGCATGGATGTCGAGGAAATTGAACGGCGCGCCGACGCAGAACGCGCCGCAGAAGAAGCCGCCGCATTGGAACGCCGCAATGAAATCTTTGGAAGCGAAGGCGTTGGCGAAGGTGAGGGCGAAGGTGGTGCTGCAGAAGCAAACGCTGACCCTGCACAGCCTGTGCAACCACCCCCAAGCGAAGGCCCCTCTCAATAACTGCCCATCTGCCCGGTGACGCAGATTGGATGGCGGCTACCATCCGCCTATCCGCGCGTGCACACCCCTTGTCCCGCCCCAACCCCGGTGTTGCCGCGATGTTGGTAAAGGATGGGCGCGTTCTTGGGCGCGGTTGGACCCAGACAGGGGGGCGACCTCATGCCGAGGCAATGGCTTTGGCAGGAATTACCTCTGAACAAGCCAACGGTGCCACTCTTTATGTGACGTTGGAGCCGTGCGCTCATCAATCCGACCGTGGCCAGGCCTGCACCGATTTGGTTGCCTCCATAAGACCATCGCGCGTTGTGATAGGACAGCTCGATCCCGATCCACGCACGGCGGGCAAAGGCGTCCATGGGTTAAAGAAAGCGGGCATTTCGGTCGCTGTTTTGAATGACGAAAGCGCGCGCGAAAGTTTGGGTGGATATTTCTCCCGCGCCAATTTTGGCCGGCCGCGCGTCACGCTGAAACTGGCGACGAGCTTGGATGGGTGTATCGCCTTGGCCGATGGCACCAGCGAATGGATCACAGGCGAAGTCGCCCGCGCCCATGTCCATGCCCAACGTGCACGTCACGACGCGATCCTTGTCGGCGGTGCGACATGGCGCAGCGACAAGCCCAGATTAACTGTTCGTCTCCCGGGGTTGGAGGATCGCAGTCCTAGCCGGATCTTGTTGTCACGCGGCGTGCCGCCCGATGGGGTTCGTGTTATCAATCGGCCCGCTCAAATCGCGGATCTTGATGGCGTTCTGACCTTGTATGTAGAGGGTGGTGCCGGTGCCGCAGCGAGCTTTTTGAAAGAGGATTTGATCGACGAGATCCACTTGTACCGCGCACCGATCGTGATCGGTGATGGGATGCGCAGCCTAGGGGATATTGGGCTATCCGAATTGGAAGGCGCGCATGGCCGCTGGATACAAACCGAAAGACGCCAACTTGGCAGCGATGACTTCAACGCCTATCTGCGCGATAGAAAATAGACCCCAAGAAAAGGTACCTGCATGTTCACCGGGATCGTAACCGCCATCGGCACAATCAAACACAGCGATCAGCGCGGCGATTTGCGGCTGCGCATTGCTGCACCCTTGGATGCGGCGCGCATCGATATTGGCGCATCCATTGCGTGTTCAGGGGTCTGTTTAACTGTCGTCGACAAAGGGACAGCCGAAGGCGAAGCTTGGTTTGATGTCGATGTTTCGGCGGAAAGCGTTAGCCGAACCCGCCCAGACATGTGGGCTCAAGGCGAGCGACTGAATATTGAACCGTCATTGCGGATGGGCGACGAATTGGGCGGCCACATTGTGACAGGCCACGTGGATTCCATTGGCGAAGTGGTTCTTTCCGAACGAAGCGGGGACAGTTGGAAAGTCGCTATTCGTGCGCGGGCCGAAATGGCGCCCTTCATCGCGGAGAAAGGATCCATCACGGTCGATGGCGTATCCTTGACGGTCAATGACGTGCGAGACAGGCCCGATGGCGCGTGCGACTTCTTGCTGAACATCATTCCCCATACCGGCGAAGTGACCACTTTGGGTCGATTGACCGAAGGCGCGAACGTCAATCTCGAGATTGATGTTCTGGCCCGCTATCTTAAGCGAATGCAGAGCCTAGCCGCCGCCAATTGAGCACCAGGGTCATGACCTGATACGAAAAAGGGCGAGCCACGCGGCCCGCCCTTTTTGCTGTGTCATGTGGATCGCGCCTTACAATCCATCGACGCTCTTGCTGACCAAGACATTCACAGCGACACGGCGATTTTGCGATTTACCGTATTCGGTTGTGTTGTCCGCCGCAGGGTCCGATGCCGCCATGCCGGTTGGGGTCAACATGCGATATGGGGCCCAACCGCATTGTTGTTGCAGGTAGTTTACCACGCTGGATGCGCGGGCTTCGCTCAACCGCTGGTTCACTTCCTGACTGCCCGTCGAATCGGTGTATCCCACGACCAGCAACAACGCGTTGTCGGTTCGCTCTGCTTGCGCTGCGGCGCGGCACAATTGATTGCGTGCGCTAGGCGAGAGATTGGACCGCCCGCTGTCAAAATAGACATTGGTTGTGCCACGGATATTGTATTGATCGATATCGCCAAAGCGACCGCGCAACGCTTGGGTTGCTTGCGCGTTTTCATCGATGGCCATCTCATTTTCGGCAAAACGTTGCGACGTACCGCTGCGGATCATGGTGGCCGTTTCAAGATTTTCGTCAGAGAAACGGACACGGCTGGCAACAAGGCCACCATCCCATTGGCGCGTGCGCACCTGAACAGGCAAACCATTCAATAGCGCGTCAGCGCCCAATGTGTCCCGACCAAGGCCCAGAAAGCCGCCGCGTGCGCGGATGCTAGTTTCGTCGGTGATCGTGACGATCGTGTTGGTGCCGTCGGCTGTGGTGACCTGAACCCGGTTGCCATTGCGTGCGGAGATAAATCCATCAAGCTCTGGTCCTTCTGCAAGGCCTTCCAATGCAGGTGGTTGAGGCGCGTATACGGTGGTCAAAACTTCGGCTTCTGTTGCGCCTTGGGCAGGCACAGGAACAGGCTGCGCCGAAACAGCCGCCGCCGGCACGGCCAGCAATGCCGCACAAATCAGCGCTCTTGATGACATTGTGGCAGTCATCATGGATGTGTTGGCTGTGAATTTCATAGTGGTACTCCTTCGACAGTTATCCGCCATATCTGCATATTTGTGCCACAATCGTGGCTCTAGGAGGCGTATCCCCTAGCCGCCTGTCGCAGATATAGCTTGCATAACCCCCTTTGAACTTAGGTTAATCGCCTATCCTCTCGGGTGCATTCAGTCGTGAATGAAAGCGATGTTCGCCCCTTCCTTGCGCGCAAATGAACAATCAAGAGGACAGGCCACATTGAACGGTTGGCAAGAGCGGGACATGCGATGAACGGAGAAATTCTCTGCAATTGAACCGGAGAAACTGGGGCGCACAGTTCATCACCCTGCGCATCACTTGACAATTCAATCGTGCGCGCACCGCATAGAACCGCAGATCGCAGCCGCGAAGCCGGCAACCGATGCGCACCGTTCAAGCCTCAGGTCAGGTTGGGCCGGTTCCCACGGTCACACCAAACCCAAATCAACCGGTAACGTCAGCAACCGCAGCGATGAATTTATCGATGTTGTCCATCGTGAGGCCCGCGACGTTGATCCGACCAGAGCCAGCCATATAAATTCCGTGATCTTTGCGCAATTGCACGACCTGCTCTTTCGAAACTGGCAGAACAGAGAATAGGCCATTTTGCTTACCCAGCGGAGCGAAATCGACACCACCGACCATGCCAGCTTCGCCCAGCCGGGCGCGGACTTGGCGCATACGGGTGCGCATTTGATCCAATTCATCAAGCCACATCGCGGTAAGATCCCCATCGCGAAGGATCAATCGGATCGCCGCAGCGCCATGATCGGGCGGCATCGACCAACTGGCACGGGCCAGTGCGTTTGCGTTTGAAAAGGCTTTCTCCAGCGTTTCACCGCCAGATGGGCCGTCATCGGCAAGAATATAAAACGCGCCCACACGGTCGCGATACATGCCAAAATTCTTGTCGCAGGAATACGCAACGAAAGCCTCTGGAACCTTGGCCAGTAGACTGCGAAATCCAGCGGCGTCCTCTTCCAGTCCGTCGCCCAACCCTTGATAAGCGGTGTCGATGATTGGAAAGATGCCGGTTTGCGCCACAGCGTCACCGATGGCCGCCCAATCATCGATGGAATAATCAATGCCAGTAGGGTTGTGACAGCACCCATGCAGCAAAACCGCTTCATTGGGCCCTGCACCGTTGATCGCAGCCAAAACCGCATCAAGATTGGCAGTTCCATCGGGGTTTGCGTGGTCGAATGGCGCCCATTCCAAACCGGTGTCGCCCAATATCTGTGCATGGTTCGGCCAACTTGGCGTGCCCATGTGCAACCGGGTGACGCCTGCTTTTTGCGCCAATGCAACTGCGAGGCGAACCGCCCCTGTTCCGCCGGGCGTTTGCATGCCAGCAATCCGGCCGCCCATCGTGGCGTCGCTGCCGAAGATATAAGGCATCAAAGCGTTGACGAACCCCATGTCGCCTTCGGGGCCAAGATAGCTTTTGCTTTCTTGCGTATCGACCAAACGTTGTTCGGCCGCTTTGATTGCGCCGAAAACCGGGGTCGCGCCTTGGCCAGTGCGATACACACCGACGCCAAGATCGATCGTATCGGGACGATCGTCGGCTGCATGGAGCTTGATCAGCGCAAGAAGCGCATCGGGCGATTGGGGGTCGAGTCGGTTAAGCATGCCGCATCCTCTGCCGTGAGAGCGCGCGACCTGCAACCATCTTTCGAGCAAATGCCCCTACGACACACATGATTTAGGCGATCCGACCGGGCAGCAAAAATTTAGCAGCCGTCGGACCGCAACATTTCCCTGCGTTGCCCCGTTCCATGCTTCTGCAGGTTAGGGGGCGATTATGCGCAACCTTAGAAGGGCAACCAGCGGTGCTTCTTAGAAAATCTCATATAGCCAGCGTTCACACCAAGCCGAAGTCCAGCGCCAACCCGAATTGGGATCAGGACCACGTCACCGCGCCGCATATAACTGGCGTGCAAACCGCCGACGAAATATGCCTGTCCCTCGCCCGCTGGATAGCGGCGGAAAATATCTTCGCTGTCGTAAAGATTGTAGACAAGAACAAAGGTGTTGCCCGCATTGGCGCCGGCATCAATTCCCAAAGATGGGCCAGTCCAATAGACTTTGCGTTGCCCTTCGATTTTGTGGTGCAAGGTTCCCGAACCGTAGCGCGCGCCAAAAATGAACGCGCCGCCGGCTTCGCGGCCGACGATGTATCCGTTGGGCTCGCCCTGTTCCCGCAATAGGTTTTCGATCATCCCGGCGAGGCCTTGAGCGCCTTTACCAAAGACACCTTCGGCTGCTCCGATCAAATCATCTTCGCCGTATGTATCCGGATTGACGGAGGCTACCTCCTCCGCCGATGCGGCGTCGTCCGCCGCCGTTTGCCCAACCTGTGACCCAGGATCAGCATACTGCGAGAATTCATCATCAAATCCAGCTTGACCGGCGATGGCAGTCGGATCGGCGATCGATCCGCTATCAACGGATGGAGTATCGACATTGGGGTCGGGCAAAGGCGGTGCCGTCCGAAGTGCGGGATTAACAAGATCGGCATCGATCGCCCCGCTTGCTTGTTCCTGCGCCGCGCTCTGGGCGGAATTCGCCGTTTCAGAGGCTGTGTCGAACGCCTCGTTCGGATCGAAACTGCCCACGTCCTGCGCACCCGCCGGGGCAAACGCCAACATCGCGGCGGCAACAATCGCCGCCCCGTTGCGCGACCAGCTGGACACACGGCGCACGATAGCGGGCACATTCCCTTCGTTAGGATTGCCGTCGGTTTGAGGTCTGGTCTTGCGCATTTTCACACCTTTCGCATCCGCGTTTCACACGTCTTAGCCGCACCCCTGCAGCAAGGAGCAGACTCCTTCGCAGTCTGTTCGACAATCACCACGCGGCGAACCGAATCGAAAACACGATGAGGCGTTCGCAGCGATGATCCGCATAAGGCGGCCAGGATTAAGCTGCGCTGGACAAAGGGGGATCCCGCTACGGCATGTATTCGGCACAACCGCTGCGTATTACGGGCAAGGCTCACCAAAAATGCACTCTGACTTCAATTGTTCGCTATTCCCCCCTTGCCGGTGAAAGCAAGCCCGCCTATAGCGCCCGCCTCGCAGCCGATAAGCGCAGCGCACGCGGAGACGTGGGTGAGTGGCTGAAACCAGTTCCCTGCTAAGGAACCATACCTACTACGGGTATCGAGGGTTCGAATCCCTCCGTCTCCGCCATCAACTTCAACAAAAACAACGTTTTGCCCCCGCACCGCGCGGTCAAACTTACGGCGTTCCCCAGTTCTACGATTGACGCAAAAAGGGGGTTGTTGGAAATTAGAGCGAATGCAGCTCGATGCCTGCCTCTGCAATCCGGTCAGGTGTCATTCGTGAACGATTGATCTTGTCGATATGTTTCTGCTCCGCGCGGGTGATGATGCAGACGCGGTATGTCGCCTTAATATGGGCAATCACATCTTCGTCGGTCATCGTCTCGATGCATTCGCAAAGGTCGCGAGCGTAGGCCCTCTGCGGCATCACATGTTCGAGCCACAGATCATCCCAATTGCCCTTCTCGCGTTCAATGTGAGCAGCCTTCGATATCTCGACGCGGGGTGACTTTCGAAGGTTTGACGGATGACTCACCTCAGGGAAGCACACGGCACGGCAGAGGATCTCAACGATACGTTCGACCGAGTGGATAGCGCCCCCATTATCGGTGAAGCCTGCGGCCAGCGCGTCGTTCCTCGCCTTGGCGAATGGACGCAAAGCCGCAAGCAGTTTGTCAGCGGTATACTTCTTGGCCATGACTCACTCGCTTTCGAGACGGTGCCAAGCGTCCTCAAATTTGTCGACCATGAAGTCGCGCGAGGGCAACCAATGCGAGCCGTCTGAGTTTTCGACCGCGAGGGCTTGCACCTCGTCAAGGTTGAGGATGAAGCAGCGCGGCTCATCGTCATTGGCGAACACGGTGATGATCCACCACTTCGAACGCAGCGAATCGAGAACGTCCGGCTTCTTGCTGGATCGCTTGCCTAGACTAACGTCATAACGTTTTGACAGCCCCTTGCTCTGCACCCCGAACATTATCGACTCATCATCGTTCGCGCAGAACAGGTCCGAGCCTTTCGCGTTGCGTGCTGTGGGCATGACATTCCAGCCCCGCCGTGAGAGCTGCCATGCCGCAAAATGCATGGCCGCATTGCCTGTCGCCTGTGATGATTTGACGTCCATCGAAAATTCCTTGTTGTGCCGCCCGTCAGGCGCTCGTGACGCGCTCGGGCGTATGTTGTGCATGATTACGCGCAATTGCGCACGTCGCCCCTCACGGGCGCTCAAAATCGAATACATGAGAGAAAACCGCTTGGACGATGTGATGGGCGGCTAGAGACTTCCTCGACTCAATTGCAGAAGTTGCTGCGAAGATCGTTCTGTCAGAATTGCGCCCCAATTTCGGACATTGGAGTGACCAATCGCGATGTCCGAAAGCAGTCACCCCAACCTTGCTCTTTAACGTCCGATTTTGGGGGTGAAAGCGGACCATCCCGCAACAAACTCGACAACATGCTACCCAAAGACCGGATTGGCGCGCAGGCGCTTGCTGGCAAAGTCAATGAAAGCGCGCACTTTGCTAGCCGTGATCCTCGTCCCGCCGTGGACGAGATGAACCTGCAGCGGTTCTTCCTCATAATCCTCCAGCACCATGCGCAAGCGGCCTTCGTTGACCTCGATCCCGACCTGATAAGACAGCACCCGCGTCAGTGCCCAGCCAGAGGCCGCGATGGCGATGGCCGTTGCGTTGTTGTTGCAGCGAACTCGTGGATGCACGCGGATCGTGGTCTTGTCTTTCTTGCCAAAGCGCCAATCGACGCTTGAGAAAGCCGAGGTCACCGCCACGATGCGGTGGCTTTTCAGATCCTCCGGCGTCCTTGGCACTCCATGTTCGCGCAGATAATCGGGCGAGCCAGCGACCACGCGGCGCACCGATCCGACCGTCACTGCCTTGAGCGAAGAATCGGGCATGCGGCCAATGCGCAGGGCAATATCGAAGCCTTCATCGACCATGTTGGTGACTCGGTCGAGCAGCACCAGTTGAACATCGACATCGGGGTATTGCGAGCAAAACTCGGTCACGATCGGCGCGATATAGAGCCGTCCGAACAGCACGGGCGCGGTGATCGACAGCGTGCCCACGGGCTCAGCCTGGTGGCCTGCCGCAAGCGCCTCGGCAGCGTCAATCTCGCCCAACAACCGCTCGCATTCGGGGGCATAGCGCTCTCCGGCTTCGGTCAGGCGCACGGTGCGGGTGGTGCGGATGAAAAGGTCCGCGCCAATGCTCTCCTCAAGCGCGGCGATGGTGCGGGTGATGGTGGCAGGACTGGCATTCAGCGCGCGTCCGGCGGCGGCAAAGCTCTGCCCACGGGCAACTTCAAGAAAGGTGCGCATGGCCTGAAGCTTGTCCATCTTGGGATTATTCCATTTTTCGAAATACTGATTTGAGTATTTGGCGCATTCTCCCGCCCAGCGCAATCGCCTATTTCCCAATCCGTCGGCAGCGACCGGCACTCATAACACTCTCTCCACTTTCCCTCACGAAAGGCCAATCCGATGAAACTTTATACCCACCCCCTCTCCGGTCACTCGCACCGCGCCGCGCTGTTCCTGGCACTGGTCGGCGTCGATGCTGACATTGTTAACGTCGACCTCGCCGCTGGTGAGCATAAGAGCGAGGAATTCCTCGCCTTGAACCGCTTCGGCCAGCTTCCTGTGCTCGTCGATGGCGACACCGTGATCGCCGACAGCAACGCCATCCTGACCTATGTCGCCAAGAAATTCGGCCGCAATGACTGGCTTCCCGAAGCCCCCGCCGCTGCCGCCGCGGTGCAGCGCTGGCTCTCGGTCGCAGCAGGCCAGATCGCCTTCGGCCCAGCCGCAGCACGCCTCATCACGGTGTTCGGTGCCGGCTATAACGCCGAGGAAGTGATCGCCCGCGCTCACGCTGTCCTAGCGGTCATCGAAGAGGAGCTGGACGGCAAGAACTGGATCATCGGCGGCGGTCAGCCGACCATCGCTGACGTTGCGCTGTACAGCTACATCGCGCGCGCTCCCGAAGGGAACGTCGATCTGTCCGCCTACCCGCGCGTCAACGCCTGGCTTGAACAGATCGAAGCGCTGAGCGGCTTTGTCTCCTTCCAGCAAACCGAAGTTGGGCTGGCCAAGGCTGCCTGACACCGTGAGCCGGGGTGGGCCTCACACTCCCTCCCATCTCCTCGGGTCCCCCCGGCTCCCCCTTTCCCACAAACCCATCCAAGGATCCCATCATGCGAGCCCAGACAGCCCACGCGCAGATCGACGCCTCTTTCCCCTGGCATTCGGGCGAGGTCGAAGTGCAGCAGCGCCTTGGTGTTGCAGAGCGCATGGCCAAGAATGGCAGCCGGGTTGTGCGTGATTACATGCCCAATCAGCACCGCGATTTTTACGGCTCTATCCCCTTCATGATGATCGGTTCGGTCGATCCGGCGGGCGACGTCTGGGCCTCTATGGTGACCGGCAAGCCGGGCTTCATGAATTCTCCCAGTCCCACAGAGCTGGATATCGACTTCATTCCCGACGCCACCGATCCTGCGGCTGTCGGGCTCCGCAATGGTGATGCGATCGGCATGCTGGGGATTGAACTTTCAACCCGCCGCCGCAACCGGATGAACGGCTTTGTGCATGATGCAGGCGAGGAAGCATTCTCGGTCAGCGTCGGTCACAGCTTTGGAAATTGCCCGCAATATATCCAGCTGCGCGACTTTGAATTCGTGCGTGATGCGAATGCCCCTTTCGATCACCATGTTGAAGAGCTCGCCGAGCTCGACGACGCTGCGCGCGCCATGATCGCAGGCGCCGACACCTTCTTCGTTGCATCCTATGTCGATGCCGCTGGTCCCGACAGCACGGTCGAGCGCCAGGTCGATGTCTCGCATCGCGGCGGCAAGCCGGGCTTCGTCCGCGTCGATGCCAAGGGTCGCATGACCATCCCCGATTTTGCAGGCAATCTGCATTACAACACGCTCGGCAATTTGACAGTGAACCCGCGGGCTGGCCTGATCTTCACCGACTTTGAGACCGGCGATGTGCTGCAGATCACCGGCACAACCGAGATCGACTATGACAGCCCCGAGATCGCGCATTTCCGAGGCGCTGAGCGGCTGTGGCACTTCACTCCGACCCGTGTCGTTCGCCGCAAGGCGGCGCTCCCGATCCGCTGGAAGCTGCAGAAAGGCGATGCATTCTCGCCAAACTCGCTGATGACGGGTTCGTGGGAAGACACTGCGGCCAAGATCGAGGCCGAAACGATTGCCAAGACCTGGCGTGCGTTCCGGATCGCCCGGATTGTCGAGGAAACCGCAGAGATCCGCTCCTTCTATCTGGAGCCCACCGACGGCAAGGGGATCCCGAACTTCGAAGCGGGACAGCACCTGCCGGTGCGCGCGGCGCTCAACGAGGGTGATCGACCTGAGAGCCGCATCTACACGCTCTCTGCAGCGCCTTCGGACGGCTTCTATCGCATCAGTGTCAAGAAGCAGGGCGCGTTTTCGGCTTGGCTCTACGCCCGCGCCGTTGGCGACACGCTGGAAGCGCGTGGGCCCCAAGGCGCTTTCCACATCACCGGAACCGAAGATCGCGCCGCCGTCCTGATTGCGGCAGGAGTGGGCGTCACCCCAATGCTCTCCATGCTTCGCCAGATCGTGTTCGAGGGCAAACGCCGCCGCGGTACTCGCCCGACCTGGATCATCCATGTCGACCGGTCACGCCAGTCGCGCGCCTTCCATGAAGAGATTGGCGAATTGGTTCGCGAGGCCGAAGGCGCAGTGCGCTACATCGTCGTGCATTCGCAGCCCGGATCGCGTGAGCAGGAGGGGATCGACTACAGCTACACTGGGCGTTTCAGCGCCGCCGACTTTGCGCGTTTCCTGCCGTTTGGCGATTACGACTTCTACTTGTGCGGCCCAGGCGGCTTCATGCAGTCGACCTACGATGGCCTGCGCGCCATGGGGGTCGTCGATGCGCGTGTGCATTCTGAGGCCTTTGGGCCTTCCTCTCTCAAGCGCGAAGCCGATGTCGGCAATGTCAAGCCGGTGATCCCCGCATCCGCTGACAGCGTCCCCGTCCTCTTCGCTGCATCGTCCAAGGAAGCGCGCTGGGAGCCAGAAAGCGGCACGCTGCTCGACCTTGCCGAGAAACGCGGTCTTACACCCGAATTCAGCTGCCGCGGCGGCTCATGCGGAAGCTGCGCGGTCAAGCTGCTCAAGGGAGCAATCACTTACCCCGATGGCGTTTCCTTCGAGACTGAGAAGGACGAGATCCTGCTGTGCTCTGCCGTCCCGGCAGCTGGCAGCGAAACTTTGGAGATCGAAGCATGAACTGGACAATCATCCCGTTGCCAGCCCCTGAAGAGCTGGCAGGCGGCTATGTACCCCCACCGAGTGCTAGCGACCACTCGGATGCTGGATCTTCGCTGCGCCGAATCCTGACGATGCTGTTTGCCGTGTTCGGGCTTGCAAGCGGTCTGCAACAAGCTGGCGCAGCGAATGACGAGCCTGGCCACCGTCGTCTTGCCGAAATCAGCATCGGTGATCGCAAGGGCCCTTGTCGCGACTGTACGCAGATCACGCGATCCAACGCAAACGGCCTGAGCGATCTTCCGACCATCGAAGACCTCAGAGGTCCTGATCCCACCCGTTGAACGACCGTTCAGACCAATCAGCTTTCTCGCATTGCACGCGTCTGAAACTGGGTCGGGAGCCGAATGTCTGCATTTAAATTCTGGGCGGCTGAAACCGGACAGTCGCCTTTCGGCCCAAACCCGGCCATCAGTTCACGACCATTCTCTCAGCTTACTCTCTCCAACTTGCGGAGACGCCATCCGCAGCCAGAAGCCTTCTCCTAGATGTCGTTGCCTTGATCTTTCCTTCTAGGATCGCTTCGACAACTTCAGGCGCGAGAAACGCCAGCCTGATCACTCTGGTCATCCATGAGGGTGTGATGCCCTTTTCTCTCGCTAGCGACGCCACATCTGTCTGACCACCGGCGAGAGCTGACCACCAAATGTTTGCTTGGGCTATGAGGCGCACCAGTGAGGCATCAGGCCCGACATCGTTCGCATGCGACCCATCGGAACTGATGAGCCTGACAGCCAAGCCGCTGCGTTTAAGGCTAACGGGAATGGTGTGTTCGGCAGCCGTCTTCGCGGTTGCGCCATTGGCCGCTTCAAGCAGTTCCGTGATGGCCGAAGTGGACAGCGCTAGAACGATACGATCGGTATGGACAGTAACCCTGTCTACGAAGCGTTCGACGGTTGCTCGCTTTGTTCTGGTCTCAAGATTATTGGCTTGCAACATGGCCAAGCTCGATGGACGAACCGTGATCCGGGCTATAGTTGCCAGCGAAAGTGGATCGGCAATCAGTGTCTCAACTTCCGTGTGCACGAGCCTCTCGATTTCGAGGGCGGGGATCCGGAGCGTCGATGAGCGGCTTTCGCCATCGCTGCATTTCTGGCTCTCGCCAATGTAGTATCGATAGCGCTTTACCCCCTTGGTCGCGTGGACAGGCTTAAGTGGTCGACCATCCTGATCAAACAGGAGCCCAGCGAGAAGTGCACGGCTGCTCTCTCGTTGACGCCTTATACCCTGGGTGTTGGCGGCGAGTTGCTTCTGGACAGCGTCCCACTCGTCCTGGTCGATGATGGCACTGTGGTTGCCCGGATAAACCTTGTCCTTGTGGCCGATATTGCCGGCATAGACCGGGTTCTTGAGGATGGTGTAGAGCTGACCTTGCGAGATTCTGCCACCCCCATAGGTCTTGCCAGTCGCCGCCCTCCGAACCGGAGAGGAGACGCCACGCTCAATCAGGCGTTCTGAAACCCGGCGTACGTTCTTCTCAGCGCGATAGAGCCGGTAGATTTTTCGGACCACATCGGCATGCTTGGGCACAACCTTGAGGCTGCGCCCGTCCGGCTCATACCCGAGCGGCGGGACGCCGCCCATCCACATCCCCTTGGCCTTCGATGCTGCTATCTTGTCGCGTATCCGTTCTGCGGTCACCTCGCGCTCGAACTGGGCAAAGGATAAGAGCATGTTGAGCGTAAGGCGTCCCATGCTCGTCGTTGTGTTGAATGACTGGGTAACCGAGACAAAGCTCACCTGCGCTGCGTCGAAGGCTTCGACCAGCTTGGCAAAGTCGAGCAGCGAACGGGTCAAACGGTCGACTTTGTAGACTACGATGATGTCCACGCGGCCGTCCCTTACATCGCCGAGCAACCGTTGAAGCGCGGGGCGCTCAAGCGATCCACCCGAGAGCCCTCCATCGTCATATTGATCGGGCAGAAGTTTCCAGCCTTCGCTCGCCTGGCTGAGCACATAGGCAGCGCAAGCCTCGCGCTGCGCATCGAGCGAGTTGAAGTCTTGCTCCAGACCTTCCTCGCTCGACTTGCGGGTGTAGATCGCACAGCGGACGGTCTTCATGCTGCCGCTTTCGTCTTAAGGCCGAAGAAGGCCGGGCCCGACCAGCGCGTGCCGGTGATCGCGCGGGCAACCGCGCTCAGCGACCACCACTCAGCGTTGTTCCAGCAGATGGTTCCGTCCTCATCAATCACCACAGTGTGAAGAGATCCATTCCACTCGCGGGTCAGCCGCATTCCGGGCCGGAGGGGCCGTGTGCGGGTTTTGCCTCGCGCAATCTGATCGAGCTTTTGCAGGGTCCCTCGCGAATGCTTACCATGCGCGGCAGCCTGCAGTTCCCAGGCAAGCGCAAGCCGCTGGAGAGTTGCACTCACTTTAGGCACTGGCTTGTCAGTGACTGTCGGCCACTTCTCACGCAGCTGCGCCAGCGACATTGTCGCTAGCGCAGCCAGTTCTGGCTCGAGGTCTGCGGCTCGCATCACACGGCCTTGGTGATGCGGTAACAGGTCACATCACCGCGCTTCGTCTTCTCGATCACATGCCCCTTTTTCTTGAGGCCGGTCAGGGCAGCGCGCGCAGAGTGCGGTTGCCAGCCTGTTGCCGCGACAATCTCGTCAAGTGCTGCGCCTCCCTTCCGCTGCAGGAGGGCGATGACCTTCGCGATGTTGGTGGTCTTTGGAGTGGTTTGTGGTTTTGCTGCCTTGGTTTGTTGGTTTGCCATAGTGGTGCTCCTTCATTCGGAGCAGCACTTTGCCGCTCCCACCATCCAGAGCCCGACAAAAGGACACACCAAGGTCAGGCTTAGCCGAGTTGCGCAGGGGCGCCAGCGCATCAGCGTCGGAGACAGCAATGCTTGGAATGGTTGGGAAGTCGAGCGGATAATGGCCTGTAGGCCAACTTTACATAATGGCGGCTATCAGCGTCGAGAGACTGGCAATGCACTATTCGCCCTAGTCATCTTGTAGGCGACAAAGAATGGCACCAGGGCTAAGAGTGTCAGCAAGACGGCTATGATATTCTCCCGGCTCTGTAACAGCGCGTTGAGCACTATTTGCCGCATCTGACTGTAGCCTTCGGGCACGGGCACCACCTTGTTGTCGCGGCGGTATTGTTCATAGTTGGCCAGCATTCGCTGGAAGCGCTGCGGCTCTGATGCAGCCAGGTCCACGGTCTCGCCGGGGTCCGTCACGATGTTGAACAGGCGCCATTGGCCATCTCCCACGGGGGGCTGGTTTACGACCAGTTTGTAGTCGCCCTGGAAAAGCACACCGTGGTCGGTCAGTTCATAACCTACCCAATCGTCAGGCCCATAGGCGCGTTCAGTCTGTCCCGAGATCACCGGCGTCAGGTCACGTCCGGTGATCGATTGAACCGGGCGCCCAGCATAGCGCTCAGAGGGCTGTGATACTCCGGTAAGCGATAGGATGGTCGGGGTGATATCAGTCGCCCATGCGAATGCCTTGGTCAGTCGCTGCTCAAGTTCGATAGGTGCCCCTCCAATGATCAGAGGGACGCGCATTCCACCTTCACCGGCGTAAAACTTGTAATAGGCCAAGGGGCTTGCAGACGCGCTGGCGAAGCTGGGGCCGATTGTGCTGAAGCTGCCTTTCAGGCCCAGAGTTTCATAATCCAGATTATAGTCGAGATTTGCCGGGCCCAGTCTTTGCGGGAATCCCCGAGGGTCAGCAGGCCCGCTTGCCTCACTGCCATTGTCCGAAGTTACAATGAAAATCGTGTTGTCGTACTGCCCGGTCAGCTTGAGGTGATCTATCAGGCGGCCGATGTGGAAATCCATCGCCTCGATCATACCGGCATAAACCGCCATGCGTTTTGCTTGGTAGCGCCTGTCCTCTTCGCTCAGGGCGTCCCAGTCGTCGGTTGTTTCCATACGCACCATTGGCGTGTCCGCTGGCAAGATACCCAAGGCAGCCGCTCGCTCCAGACGCTGTTCGCGCAGAGCGTCCCAGCCAGTGTCGTAGACACCCATGTATCGGTCGATGAATTCCTGCGGAGCCTGCACTGGCGTGTGCACGGCCATAAAGGGCAGATAAGCAAAGAAAGGCTCACCATCCTGCGATCCGCTATCGATGAAGTCGATCATGCTATCGACAAGGAAACGCGAGGAATAGAAATCTTCGGGCAGCGTGTATCGCTCCCCATCTGCGAACCAGTTGGCTTGATCGTAGATGGTAAGGTATGGGCGCTGTTCCCAATTGTCGGCCCCTGAATCCATCATGGCGACGGTTCGCTGAAAACCGCGGCGGCTGGGGAGTTTGTCCGGCTCCATGCCCAAGTGCCACTTCCCTGCCATGAAGGTGTTGTAGCCAGCATCCTCGAGCAGGGTCGCCACGGTGACCACATCATCGCCGAGGACACCTTCATAGTTGGGCTGAGCACGCTGTTCAGGGGCAATCATTTCGGGAATGTTCGGGACACCTGCCAGATGACTATCGACGCCTGTAAGGAGCATCGCTCTGGAAGGCGCGCAATTGGGACCGGTGTGGTAATTGGTGAAAATCACACCCTCATCCGCAAGCGCACTCAAATTGGGTGTGCTGATCTCGCTGCCGTAAGGAGCGAGATCTGAATAGCCCAGATCGTCAGCGAGAATGAAGACGATATTGGGACGAGACGCCTTTGCCAAAAGCTGCTGTGGCGGTGCTTCTTCAGCATCCGCTCGGAATGATCCTCCAAATGCCGCAGCGGCTGCAATGCCTAGACACAGCACTCCGACGCCAAATACTCGATGAAAGACAGAGCGCATCCTTGGCTCACTGCTCCTGAGGCAGGCGGCGCGAGGCGGCCAGTAAGATACACCCAACGACCAGTTCAACCATGATCTGTGGACCGGCCAAGGCAGCATCATGGACGAGCCAAGCAACAATGCGGCCCAGGGCGGTAATGCCGAGCAGCATTATGGCCGGATAATACCAGACGCGCTTTTGCGTTATCAGCGCGATAAGCATACAGCTCCCAAGGGTCAGGAAGAAACCCGACATATCTCCGATCAGCGAAGAGCGGCCAAGGCCATCACTCAAGCCAAGACCAAGAGTGGCGGCCACATCGCTCGGTGCTACCAGCCAGCGCACACCGTTAAAAGTAAAGAGAAGCGCGGGCAGGAGTACCAAGACTTTGAGTGTATTGTTGATCAATGCTGCTCTCCTGTTGCGGCCGAAAAAGCGTGAAAGCTGGACTAGCTCATGGTGATGGCTTTTTGAAAAGCGGGACGCATGGCTATGCGCTCAACGTATGCCTTTAGGTTTGTCATCTCGTCGCTCACAGAGCCAATCCGATTAGACATGAAACAGGCGTGACCAAGCATGATGTCAGCTCCGGAGAAGTCGCCGATCAAATAATCGCGTCCCTCAAGGGCTTCGTTGACCGGCGCTAGCGCTTTGCTGAGTAATCTTTGCGCTTGCCCGAGCACACTTGCATCGCGGCGATCCTCAGGCAGAAGCAGTGTATGGACAACCACCGTGTTCACGGGCGGCATGACCATGCCTTCGCAATAGTGAAACCATTGAAGGTATTCTGGAAACCTAGGATCATCGATGGCGGGCTTCAGGCCGCCATTCTTGTGGCGTTCCAGGACGTACTCGACAATTGCGCCAGATTCGAAAATCGAAATATCTCCGTCTTCCAAGACAGGTACCCGCCCGAGCGGGTGGCGTTCGCGATGTTCATCGGATTTCAGATCCTTCGGATGGAAGGACATCTTATTGATCTCATAGGGCAACCCGAGCTCTTCGAGGAGCCAGACAATGCGTCCGGCGCGGGAATTTGGGGCAAAGTGAAGTTTCAGCATGATCGGATCTCTTTTTTGATCTTGCGTGGTAGGGTCGGAGTTCAGCTTGAATTTCTTCAATCCCGCGCAACCAGATCGCCGGCCAGGACTTGCATCATCTTCACGGCCGTTTCGGTGCCGCTATTCTGATTCTGTCCAGTGACGATGCGTCCATCAACAACAACAGCGTTGGCGAATACGTCTCGGAATCTTGACTCCGCCTCAAAGATCACACCTGCCGCCCGCAAATCGCGTTCTGGGTGCATCGGTGTGAAGGTGATACCAAGTTCGGCAAGCTGTTTGTCCGTCACCGCGGAAATGCGACGTCCTTCGACGATCGGCTTTCCATCTTCGCCATAGGCTTGCAAAAACCCCAAAGGGCCGTGACAAACGCCGCCAACGATCGCATCGTTCGCGTAGGCCATCGCAACCTTTTCCCCAAGTTCGGCCGACTGTCCAAAATCATAAGCAGCGCCCCAGCCACCGGCGAGGAAGACAATGTCATATTGCGTCGTATCGACTTGATCGATCTGATAGGACCGCGACACCTTCGATTGAAACAGTGCGTCCTCCAAGTATCTTTTGTCGGATGCGGAGGTGACCGGCCATCTCAGGGTCGACGGATCTATCGGAATTTGCCCGCCCTGGATGCTCGCGAGATCGACGTCCATGCCGGAGTCTAGAAACGCATAGTAAGGTGCCGTCATTTCTGAAGCGGCCACGCCGGTCGCCTCGCCACCGTCGCCCATGGTGGCCTGGCTGGTCGTGACGATCAACGCACGCTTTCCTGACAGATCCATTTCTGGCACGTCATAATGCGGGTGCAATCCCAAACCGGTGAGCAAGTGTGGCAGACCAAAGCCGCCAATCACTAGCAAAAGAACCAAGCCGATTGCGCCATATTTCAGGATTTTCATCATCTTAGTTCGCTCCTATGAGTCGTTCGCTAACGATTGCCTGCATGGGCATGTTTTATGTCACCCGGGATTATTGCTTAAGCCGCACCGCCAGAATTCCGGGGGTCTTCTCCGGCCAGGGGGGATAGTCAGCGGAAAGTGAGTCTTAACCGTCCTGCTCTGAGCTCGGTTTATGCTCCAGAATCCGCTTCACTATTTCAAAACTTCGCCCGATATCATCCAGCTCGCGGTCGTGATTAATTGGGCATTGGCAGCCGCAATTGCTCTGTGCACTCATCACTATGTCTACCTGAAGATATCGAAACTGACCCCAGATATCCTTGTTTGAAAATCCGCCTGTTCAAATTGCGTATGGCGCGCACTCGGAAACTGTCAGCGGCGAGCAAATGCAGGTTACGGACCGAGTGCTCAGACATTCGACAGGTCCCCGATATGGGAAATCTGACCACGGGTTCGAATTCGGTCCAATCCCAGGGAGGTTATTCAAAAATAGCTTCGCAGCCGGTCCCCCGAAGGCATTTGGCGACGCGTGCTTTGTCGTTGGTGGAGAGGATATCAAATTCTTGCCTCAACCATCGCAGACACTTTGCCTGGTAAACGAACGAGTCCTGCGTCCAGAGCTGACCATCGACTTCGCAAGACACTGTTGACGAGCCCTGTTCAATAGCTGCCGCATTCGCAATCAAGAACGGCACATGAACCCGACCAATCTCCGAAAACAGAGCCGATAGGGTTTCGGACAATGCGTCCAAATCGACCCAGTCGGATTCGGCGACATCCAGACCGCTCAAATCCTCGCACTTCTCAGTCCAGGCGTACGCCCTAGGAGACACCTCAAAAGCGACTTCAGCTGGCGTTTGATCAGTGATCACCAACATGGTCATTTGTCCGTAACAGGCGAGATCGCCAGCGCCGGGCCTATTTCCAAGAAAGTACGGTGACGTTTGGATGTGCTCCTCGAAGACTTCTAGAAACCGTCGCCAGCTGGCTTCGATCACTGGCGCGGTTGTTTCGTTCGAGCCGACCACGCCGATGCGCGAAATTTGCCGCTCAGCAAACGCTTGGGCCGCCACTTCCGCTTGACTCCGCTGCATCTGCGTCAGTCGAGTATAAGGGATATAGGCGCTTGCGCGTTCGGTATCGAGCGATCTGGACCAGCGATAGTGAAACATACACTTGCTGAGCCATTCATCACCATAATCTTCGATAAGCAGATCCAGAAAGCGCAGTGCCGGGTCTCGAGGTCGCAATGGACGGTCTGGATACAACGTGTCCAGTTCACTTAGAATGGGAGTGGTGTCAGACATTGCGCGGGAAAGCTGTCCTTTTTCGTCCGGCGCGACGAGATAAGGCACGAGAGGCAAAGGGCGATCAGGTAAGGCGGCCGCTTCCTTGCTCCCCGCGACGACGAACCGAAAGGGCAGTCGGCGATACCGGAGCGCAGCGCGCAGTTTTCGGGTATAGGGTGAAGCCCCTACGCCAACTAATCTAAGATCATGATCTGTATCCATAAAACGCTTCTCAAACCCGCCCTTCTTCCCGAGTGAACTCCGCTCAACTTTGCACAGCCGCATTCATTGGCGCGTGATCAAATTACCCATATGTTGGCCCAATCTATGGGGACATATTCGGCCAATCGCCCGGTTCTCCCACTGACAGACCGAGATTGACCGAAAATGTTTCCATGCAGTGTCGAGGGATGGTGATAGTCGAGCGATAGCGAAAATCGAATTGGGGAAGGGGCCTGCGATGGAACCGATGATGCACCTGAAAGTCGGAAAGGTCATCGTGTCTATCGTTTGGGTGCTCATTGCGATCGCAGTGGTGGAGCCGTCCCAAATTCCGTTCGCTCAGGCTTTTGAGTGGCTTGGCGCATTTCTTGTGATTTCCCACGTTGTCGAGATCACCGTGCTCCGAGAGAGGATGCGCGGGCCTAAGGATTACGCGCTGACAATGCTCTATGGCGCGTTGCAGCTTAAGACGATCAGGCTTTCGTCGTGACGTTGCTGTGTAAGTTCCCTCGCTCCGCGAAAGGCCGGCGTGTGTTCGATCAAGTCAGGACTGGAATCAAATGATTTTGAGCAAGTTGAAGAGCAAAAGGGCGATCGTCCTGATAGTTTTGGGTTTGGCAGGTCTCGCCGCGCTTTGGATGTTTTTTGGCCCGGCCCGTCCACACGATCCGAAAGTGTTTGGTCCGCCTGCAAAGACCCAATGGGAGCCTGTGGGGGCACGTTCAGCGGGGCAATACGGTTATGATATCATTCCCGAACCCACGACCTGGCACGCAATCCACGTCGATGTTGGCAATGGAGACAGCATTTGGGGCGTTGCTGCTCCAATGTACGAGCTCGATTGGGTGGCGGAGCCCGCATACTTCGTAGGAAGCGGTCCTTTGCTGGATAATCAGGGCAATCTCTATTTCAGTCCAAATTTCTATCACGGCGAACGCGTGGATCTGGTCGCGATTGATGCCAAGACCGGCGAACGGCGGTGGGCAATACCGGAGACCGGCGAAATGTCGGTCGGCGGCCCGATTATTCTCAATGATCCAGACAATCCCGGGGCACAAATCATCTATCTTGCGGGTCCCGAACGCGTCATGGCAGTGCGACAGGACGGTACAGTCATCTGGAACAAAGCCACAGGTCTTCAAATTGCGGAGGCTGAGGATCCAGACACAACCAAATTTCAGAACTTCAATTATCACCCTGCAACGGATTCGCTCATTACCGTTACTAAAGCGGGAGGGCTTTATGCTTTTAGCCGCAAGACCGGTGACTTGATAGCTACTGGCCAAATTCCGGGGGCACCGGCGATAAGCAGCAGGGGCACCCGCGTGCCGAGCTTAGTGGTAGACAGAGTCGATCCGCTGATGGATGAGGCCTTTGGTAAGACGGCAGATGGGCGTGGCTTGTTCTCTGCTGCGGTGAATCACCTCTATGGAGGGGGCGGGGTCGTCACCAACTATTTCAGCATCGATCCGGATTCCAGTCGCATCTATATTGCGGCCACAGCACCCGACGCAGAAGATGGAACCGAAGATGGTCGATCAGAGATAGGCGCCCTCTATGCGTTGAATCTGGTTGATGAGGGCAATGGCGGTTTTGAATTCAACGTATTGAACCGTAAGACCTTTCAAGGAGGCACTGGTGCAACTCCGGCACTCAGTGCTGATGGCGCACGAGTCTATGAGGCTGACAATGACGGAAATGTTATCGCGCTAGATCATCAGCTAAACGAAATCTGGCGGGTTAATGTGGGTGAGCCCCTTGTAGGCTCAATTACCGTCGCTCCGGACAACAATGAGATCTACGCCATCACAGCTGGTGACGTATTCCAGCTGATCGATCACGGCGATCACGGAACCCTAAACTGGACTGCTGAGCTCAATGGCTTTGATGGCTGGGCCAATGTCGACGTGCAGATCAATGGCTTGACCGCCACCGCGACCGCAAATGGCGTGGTGGTCATGATAGGCGGCGGGAAATCGATCTTTGGTTCTCCGATAATGTTGCATGTCGGAATGGGGCTGTTGGATCGTCAGACCGGCAAGCTGCGCTATTTTGCTCCGGGGCGGGAGGATTCGCTGGCTATGAGTGTGGTGGCCGCTGACGGCAGTATCTATGTTGGCCATTCTCCGCTTAGGCGAGCTGTCGGCAAAGCCTTCTATCCCGAGCTGACTGAAGACGTTACCGGTGGCATTGCGCGCTTCAAGCCAATCCGCCTTGACCTTTTGGCACGCGACGCGATCTGTGCAGCCGAAGCGCGTGCTGCCAATGCCCGCAACTTGGACCAGGCAACCCACAGCGCGGCCATCAGCACTGATATACGCCAGATCAACTTCCTGATCTCGCAAGCCGCAGACGCCATCGAGACAGCAGTTAGCGATGGCGACATGACACCTGCCAATGCTCAGGTGCTGGGCGATTTGCTGGCGCAAAGTAGCGCGGGATTGGCTGCGGAAGACTTGCCTGGCTCGGTTACAACTCTGAATTCCGCCTGCGAGATGTTCGACTGACGCAATAGTACGGGATGATCTGTGTCAACCGCGCACATCCGGTATGTCGGTCTGTACGATATCAGCTTGAGGGAAGAGACAAGCGGGCTAGTCACCTATTACTACGTGCACTGCGCATTTCCGCTGTGGTAACAAAACCGTCTTCGTTTGCATCCAGTCTGGCGAATGCCCTGTCATAGGCTCCGAACCGCTTGACGGTTGAGGCGCGTCCGATTTCATCCTTCGCATTCTCATTGATGAACACACGAAACTCCGACCTGGAGAGTTTGTCATCATCGTTGGCGTCGGCCTGTTGGAAGTTCTCACGAACGAGGCTGCGATTGTCCTGCGCATTCGCAGTGGCTGCCAAGATTATTGCTGTCATGGAAATGGGAATGAACGTCGAGATTCGCATAGTTAAAATCCTAAGTTGCTTGGGCCGAGATGAACGAGGAATCCTGAATTTCAGTTGAACGATTGTAACCCAAAATGCCCTATAAACATCAGAAAAATAAAAAGAAAAATTGACCGTAAATGATCCGAACAACCCGTCGTTGATGCCCTATCCTCTTGCCCGCGGAAGGATCATGAAAAGAACTTTACTTGTCTTACTTGGGCTTTTGGCCGTTGGGTCGACTGTCACCTGGAGTCAGCGCGACAGCATTCTGTCGTCGTTCGCCGAGCGGACGAGATTTTCCCAGATCTCACCATCGGCCGCGATGGTGTTGCATTCTCGCTCCCGCGAATTCCGACGAAATCACTCAATCGAGCGACGGGCTCTAATCATGATTCGATTGGGCACAGTCCGAAGGCAACAACTAACCTGCATCTGGTATCGTGGAGAAGGCTCCCATGAAGAATGAAGTGCGGCAACACTCTGCCGGATCGCTCAATCATGAAAAAGGCAAGTGCATCGAGAAGGGGCAGGGATTGTCCGACGCAATTGGGCGGGCTTTCGAGGAGGCTTGCAGACAATTAGCCCGCGAGATGGGCATTTGAAGCAGAAGGCGGCGGACAATGAATATGACGTGATATTTTATTCACACCGAGAAGAATTTGTGATTGCCGTGACACACGGGTTCGAGTTTCTGGTTGCTGTTGGGGCATTGGTTTACATGGCCGGTGCCCTTTCCCATTGTGGCCTTATAGCCGGACACGTCTTGAATACTGTATCAGTATGACACTGGCTTGATGAGCAGTTGCTGGCTCGACAATCTAGGTTTCTGGCCAATCAAATTGTCCGCAAATGATCCCCTGATTTGGTTTTCGTGGGCTTACAGTTCTTGCAAAACCAATAACTGGGATAGGGAGATTTCGGATGTTTGTAGGGAGAGTTGCGTCTACCGCTTCGGTGTTGGCCTTGGCAATTGGCGGGATGAGTTCAGCGGCTTACGCGCAGGATACCGAAGGCGATGAAAGTCAGACTGGCGGTCTGGACGTGATCGTGGTCACTGCGACCAAACGCGAGGAAAACCTTCAATCGGTGCCGGTTGCTGTCACTGCATTTTCCGAAGAACTGATTCAGGAAACAGGCATTAAGGATACCGCCGATATCGCGGTTCTGACGCCCAGCCTTGGCCAACTGCAAATCAGTAGCCCATTCGAAACCAGGCTTTCTATCCGCGGCATAGGCACCGCGCAGAGTGACCCGGCGCTGGAGGCCTCTGTAGGCGTATTCGTCGACGGCGTGTTCATCGGGCGCACCGGATTGGCGACCTCTGATCTTACCGACATCCAACGCATCGAAGTGCTTCAAGGACCGCAGGGAACGCTTTACGGTAAGAACACCAACGCAGGTGCGGTCAGTGTCATTACCAAGCGTCCCAGCCTTACCGAAGCCGAGGGCTATGTTGAGGGCACGATTGGCAATTACGATCTGCGTAATGTGACGCTTTCTGCATCGACCCCCATCGGCGACACCTTGGCTGTCCGTGTTTCGGGGAACATTAACAAGCGCGACGGATATATCGAAAATTTCAGTGGTGCTGATGGCAATACCGCTGATGACTGGAATGTTCAGGCAAAGCTGCTTTGGCAGCCGACGGACCGGCTCAGTTTCCTTTTCGGCTACACCCATGTCGAGCGCGACACCAATTGCTGTGTTCCCGACGCGACGCAGGGTCCGGCAGCACTGGCACTCCTTGCGCAACGCGGCGCGGTTGGGGCGACTATCCCGAATGATCCGTATGACTTCACTGTTGCGACCGACAGAGAGGGTGTTTTCCAGCTTAGCTCTGACTCGGCGACAATACATATAGAGCTTGAGACGGATTGGGGCTCGATCACCTCCATTACTGCCTATAACGAGTATGAGTATAGGCAGACCATTGACCAAGACCGTAGCCAGCTCGACATTTTCCGTCAGGCGCCCGAGTTCAATTCGGGTGACAGTTTCTCGCAGGAACTCCGCTTCGATGTGAACCTGGGCGACAACTTCGATCTTCTGGCTGGCTTGTTCTACTACAATCAGAGAGTTCAAAGCGGGGATGCTTCGCTTCCAGGTTTCCAGCTTGGGGCGGACTTCCTGCCAATCGCCACACAGTTGCTCGGACCACAGGTCGGCGCGATCGCTCGCCCGGGTGACGCTCTGATTGGTCGAGGAATCTGGGATAGTGATACTTTTGCCGGTTTTGGTCAGCTGACGTGGCACATCGGTGACAATGTGCATCTAACGGGCGGGCTGCGCCTTACTGTTGAAGACCGCGACGCCGATCTGTTCGCTCAGAGTATCTCCACTGCTCCAGCTGTAGTGCAATTTGGCGCGACCCCGTTTATAGATCGCTTCGCTCAAGCTATTGACGCGCAGCTCTCGCGCTCGACGACCAATGTCGACTGGCTTGCGAAAGTGGTTTTTGACGTTGCGCCAGACACGATCGTTTATGGTAGCGTCACCACTGGAACCAAGTCAGGCAACTTCAACGGGGTGAATGGCACGCCCGACCAGCGCGAGTTCGATGATGAGCACACCACCAGTTACGAAGTGGGGGCAAAGTCAACATTTCTCGACAATCGGGCGCGGCTCAATGCTGCGATCTTCTATTCGGAGATTACCGATTATCAGTTCCAGCTTGGGCTCCCGCAAGGCGGCACGTTCGTAAGCAATGACGGTAAAGTCGAAGTTTCGGGCGTGGATGTGCAGGCTCAGTTTGCGCCAATCGACAATCTGGTGCTCGATGCCGGTGTTCTGTTTATGAACGAGTTTGATGTGGTTGAGGGGCCACGGGCAGGCACCCAACTGACCTCAACTGCCGAATGGACAGTAAACCTCGGCGGGACACTGACGGCCCCATTGGGTGATGGCGATGTCTATTTGCGCGCTGACTATCAGTATATGAGCGATCACGATGCCGCCTCGAGCAATGGTTCTGATCCCGCTATTACGGTCCAGGATCGCAATGTCGTCAACGCCCGGTTGGGTTGGCGCAATGGTACTTTCAACGTTTCTGTTTGGGCCAAGAATCTGACCGATGACGAATACGCTACCTTCATATCGCCGATCCAGCCGTTTGGAGGTTCACGCGCGTTCTTCCTCGCACCTCCCCGGACGTACGGCGCGACTGTGCGCTTCGATTTCTAGGAACTGCAGAACCTAGTAGGCCTTAAAAAGAAGGGGAGAAGGACGAATGCTGAAAAAGATTGGATTGGGCATTTCGCTGCTGTTGCTCGTCGCAATCGGTTTTGTGGTATTCAGGTTCGTCCTCCCTCTCCAAGCGATAGCCGATCGAGTCGGGCCTGATACTGCTCCACGCGATTATGCATTGCAGGACAATAGCAGGCTCGATTTGCCAAATCCGCAGCCTGCGGGTGACCCGCAGCCGGCAAATCCCGATGGTAACCTATACTGGGGTGAGCTGCACGTTCACACCGCTGAGAGCTTCGATGCGACCCTTTTTGGCACCACGCTGGGCGTTGAAGACGCCTATCGCTTTGCCAAGGGTGAGCCTTTACAAAGCCCAAGTGGCGAGGTCATGCAGCTCAGTCGACCGCTCGATTTTGTAGCGATCACAGATCACGCTGAAGGTTTTGGCACGCGAACCCATTGTTCAGATGACGATTTATCTTGGCGCGAGAGTTTGGCCTGCGCGATTGCTAATGAGCCTAATCCGGGGATTTTCCAGCTCTTGGTGCCTCGCCCTGAGCCGGAACTGGGAGACACTTCAAAGCCAGCTGGCGTCTACCAAAACGAGACCAGAGAACCGCTCGAGCCCGGCGCTTTTCCGACTTGCCGCTTTGCCGACGACGCGTCGGAACGCTGCGCGGAAAATGCCCTCAGCGACTGGGCGCGCTTTGCCGAATTGGCCGACAGATATTACGAACCGGGTCGCCTAACCACGCTAATAGCATACGAATATTCACCGCCTCTCCCCGATCAGGGTAAGCACCACCGCAATGTCATATTTCGTTCCAACGTCGTTCCCGAGAGAGCGCTTTCGAGCCTTGATGTCCCGAATGCCATTGAGCTTTGGAGAGGGCTCGAAGCAGGGTGCGGAGAAGGTTGTGATTTTCTGACGATCCCTCACAATCCCAACAAGTCTTGGGGTCTCATGTATTCGCGTTTCACCTGGGACGGGAAAGAATACACAAAGGACGATTGGCGGATACGCCAGCGGCGCGAGCCCTTGGCCGAGATTTTTCAGATCAAAGGTGCGCAGGAATGCGCGCTGGGTGTGGGCGCGACCGATGAAGAATGCGCGTTTGAACAGGTGTTTGACCCGTGCGATCCGGGCGAACTAACGGGGTGCGCATTTCAGACGGGATTTGTGCGTCAGGGCTTAAAGGTCGGGCTGGAACTCGACCGTGAATTTGGCTTCAACCCGCTCCAATCCGGCTTTGTCGCCGCGACGGACAGCCACAATTCGAACCCGGGCGATGTAGAGGAGTGGGATTTCCCCGGATCAGCGGGGGCGATTAACTCCTCTGCATATCGGAGATTGAGAGAAGATCGCGGGGAGGTCCCGGCATTCAAGTCCTCAGTCCGTTTCAATACACCGGGCGGATTGGCTGCAGTTTGGGCACCTGAAAACACCCGCGAAGCTATCTTTGACGCGCTTGCGCGGCGCGAGACTTATGCGACATCTGGTCCGCGAATGGCCGTGCGCTTCTTTGCAAGCTGGGGTGTTGGTGATGGCATTATGGATGGCCTCAATCCCGAGCGGACTTTGCGCGCTCGCGGGGTGCCAATGGGCGGGGTGCTCAACCCGGACGCATCGCGCACAACGTCACCCGGTTTCTTTGTTTGGGCGACGCGCGATCCGATGGATGCGCCATTGCAGCGCGTTCAAATGGTGAAGGGCTGGATCGACGAGGATGGTGAGACGCATGAAAAGGTGGTTGATATTGCCTGTGCCGACGGATTGCAGGTCGACCCTGCAACGTCCCGCTGCCCCGATAATGGAGCTACCGTTGATCTTGAGACCTGCAAATACAGCACGCATTCTGGTGCCAATGAGCTAAAAACGATCTGGCGTGACCCTGACTATGATCCGGAACAAAACGCATTCTACTATGTGCGTGTCATCATGAATCCCACTTGTCGCTGGTCGAGTTATGATGCGATCCGGCTTGGCCGCGATCCCGATCCTCGCGTGCCGGCTACGATCCGTGAACGCGCATGGACAAGCCCCATCTGGCTAGATCCGACTGTTTGATTGCTCCCACCAATGGTAAACGTCAGGCATGTCATTCTTGACGGTGTCGGTGTGATCCGCTGGACGTTTTTCGAGGAACGAGGCCACCCCCTTCTTTTCCGCTTCCAATGCTGGTGTAGAACATCGCCAGCGAGCCCACCATGTGCGCCTCTAGCGGGTCAGGTTGGGCAGCGTTTCGGTACATCATCTTAGTCTTGCCGGTCATAGATAGGCGCACTCTGAAACTGAACTTGGCCGTTAATGATCCTTCGTCATGACCAAATCGTCCTACAAGAGTTTGCCATATTGTCCCTAAGCGCGATTTACCTGCGGTAATTTGCGTTGCTCAGGCGATGGGATCAGGCAAAGAACGAAGGAAGGGATTTGATGATTTCTCGCGTTACGCTCATTGCAATTCTTGCTCTTACAGCAGCTTGTTCAGGCAGTTCTGAACTTGACGAGAAGCGTGACGAAGCGCGTGATTACTACCGATCAACAAATACACTCATCGAGGCTGATGATGAGATACTCGACCTTTCGGGACCCGCAGCCAGCACCGAAGACCGTCCGGCACCCAATCCTAATCGCAATGCCTATTTTGGCGATCTACATGTTCACACAGCTCAATCGTTTGATGCTGTCGCTTTTGGAACAACGGCCTCGCCCGGAGATGCATATCGCTATGCCCAGGGTGAGGCAATCCAGCATCCCGGCGGGTTCGAAGTTCAGCTCGCCCAACCGCTCGATTTCTATGCCGTTACTGACCACGGCATGTTTCTTGGCCTTATCAGTGAGGCAGCGGATACCAGCACTAAGTTTTCGCAATACGAGCTTTCACAACCTTATCACGACATCAACGAGGAGGTGGATGGCGGCCTGCTGGATCTTGGCAGCAGAAACAATGTTTTCAGCAACTTCATTGCTGACGTTGTTCGCGCATTGCTAGATGGCACTGTTGGAGAGGACGAGCTTAACGATATTACCAGTTCAGCTTGGCAAGAAACGATTGCGGCTGCTGATGAAGCCTATCGACCGGGTTCCTTTACCACATTTGCTGGATATGAGTTCACCTCGTCCACAGCAGAACGTGAAGCACTTCATCGCAACGTAATCTTCCGGGGCACCGAGCGACTGCCCGCTCTGCCGTTTACCAAACTCAACAGCATGAATCCCGAGGGACTTTGGGGCTGGATGGACATGATGCGGGACCGAGGTGTTGAGAGCCTCGCCATTCCACACAACAGCAATGGCTCCAACGGTGCCATGTTCATGTTTACGGATTGGTCTGGGACCCCCATCGATCAGGAGTATGCAGACCTACGCTTGCGCAATGAGCCGCTAGTGGAAATCACGCAAGCGAAAGGGACGTCTGAGACGCATCCGATGCTTTCAAAGAACGATGAATGGGCAGGTTTTGAGATCTTTCCGTATCGGACCGCCACGACGATAGATAGCGATCCCCCTGGCAGCTATGTCCGTGATGCCTGGCAGCGCGGGCTAGCGCTCCAGGAGCGTGGCGGAGGAAACCCCTACAAGTTTGGGGTGATTGGCTCGAGCGATACGCACACGGGTGCGGCTTCTCTTCAAGAGGACAACTATTTCGGTAAGATCGGCGCGATGGACGATAGCGCCGAGAAGCGAGGCTCGATTCCCGCCAGTTGGCTCTACGGAACCATGGTTAGCATGGCGGCAGATGATATGGTCGTTGATGTCGAGGGCAATTCCTACCTGGATTTCGCGGGCTACCACTATTGGGGTGCTTCAGGAATTGCTGGCGTTTGGGCCGAAGAGAATACGCGCGAAGCGATCTATGATGCACTCCGGCGCAAGGAAACTTTTGCGACCAGCGGGACACGTATCAAAGTGCGCTTCTTTGCCAGCTATGATCTGAGTGAAGACCAGCTTGACCAGCCTGAATTGGTGCGCAGCCTTTATGAAAACGGGGTCACTATGGGCGGGAGCCTGAGGCCAAGCGGCGATCGTGCGCCTGCATTCCTCACTTGGGCAATGGCCGATCCCAACACTGCCCGCCTTCAGCGTGTTCAGGTGATCAAGGGGTGGCTCGAGAATGGTGAGCACCGCGAGCAGGTGTACGACGTCGCGTGCTCCGACGGGCTTAGCGTTGATCCAGAAACTCATCGTTGCCCTGACAATGGAGCGCGCGTCAATCTCGAAGACTGCTCGATAACCGCGGGTGTCGGAGCGAGCGAACTGAAGACCGTCTGGCGCGACCCGAACTTTGTCGCAGGACAGGAAGCCTTCTACTACGTTCGCGTTCTCGAGAACCCGGTTTGCCGCTGGTCGACTTGGGATGCGCTGCGAGCCGGTTATGCGCCTCGGCAGGATCTTCCAACGACCATTCAGGAACGCGCCTGGTCTTCGCCGATCTGGTACAG
This sequence comes from Erythrobacter sp. Alg231-14, assembly GCF_900149685.1. Classification (NCBI taxonomy): domain Bacteria; kingdom Pseudomonadati; phylum Pseudomonadota; class Alphaproteobacteria; order Sphingomonadales; family Erythrobacteraceae; genus Erythrobacter; species Erythrobacter sp. Alg231-14. The sequence continues at coordinate 488,126 of NZ_LT702999.1, forward strand.
TTCCTCGAACGCATCCAATACTTTTGCACGCTGAGCCGCTTGTGAACACTAAGCCGGAATACACCGATGTTCTTATCATCGGAGCGGGGCTTTCGGGCATCGGCGGCGCCTGCCAGCTGCGGATGAAATGCCCCGGCAAAAGCTTCACGATCCTAGAGACGCGTAGTGCCAGTGGCGGCACTTGGGACCTATTCCGTTATCCGGGAATACGTTCTGATAGCGATATGTACACTTTCGCCTATGGGTTCAAACCGTGGACGGACGATTCTTCCATCGCCGATGGCCACAAGATCCTGAATTATATTCGCGAAACCTCTGCGCAATATGGGGTCGATCAGCATATCCGCTACAATCACAAGGTAATCTCGGCTGACTGGTCTTCGGCTGAGAAGCGCTGGCATGTTGTGGCGGAGCGGAGCGATACTGGCGAAAGCGTGAGCTTTGCCTGTAAGTTCGTGTTCAATTGCACCGGCTATTACGACTACGAGAACGCGTATACGCCTGAATTCGATGGCCTTGAGGGCTTTGGCGGCAAGGTCTTTCACGCGCAGCACTGGCCCGAGAACCTCGAATACAAAGGCAAGCGCGTCGTTGTTGTCGGAAGCGGTGCAACGGCCGTTACCTTGGTGCCTTCAATGTCTGAAGAGACGGCAAGCATGGTTATGCTTCAGCGGTCACCCACCTACATCGCCAACGTGCCCGGATCGCAGCCTATCGCCAAAAAGCTGCGCAAGTTCATCCCAGAAAGTTGGGCCTTTCGCCTTACCCGCTGGAAACAGGTATTTTTCCAGATTTATCTCTACCAGATTTCGCGCCGGAATCCTGAGGGTCTGCGGAAGTTTTTGCTCGGACGCGTGCGCGATGAGTTGGGGGAAGACTTCGACATTGCCACCCATTTCACGCCGAAATACGATCCTTGGGACCAGCGGCTTTGCGCTAGCCCTGATGGCGATCTTTTTGAAGCAATTCGTAAGGGCCGCGCCGAAGTGGTGACCGATCATATAGATCGATTCAATGAGTCGGGCATCCTGCTCAAATCGGGTAAGCAGCTTGATGCCGATATCGTGGTGTTGGCGACGGGCCTCAATCTAATGTTCGCCGGAGGCATCAAATATCATCTTGATGGAGAAGAGATCAATTTCGCGGAGCGCTTCGTCTTCCGCGGAATGATGTTCACCGGTGTCCCAAACATGGCCGTAACAGTCGGATACACCAATTCATCCTGGACGCTGAAAGCAGATCTGACCGGGAACTATGTTTGCCGCCTGCTGAAAGAAATGGATCAGCACGGCTATGGAACCGTTACACCCAAACTCAAAGGCGAGGTGAGCGAGATTCCCCTGATGGATTTCGATGCAGGTTACGTACTGCGTGCTCGCGATACATTCCCAAAACAGGGCGACCGGCTGCCTTGGAAAAACTACCAGAACTACATCCGTGATTTCATTGGATTGCGCCTCGCAGGTCTGCAGGATGACGAGCTGGAATTCCAAGAATGAGCGCCACCGAGAGTTCAAGCGTGGCAATGGCAAGGAAGCCTCGTGACTTGACAGCGAGCAAGCCGCTGGCTGGCCACAATGTGACGCTGCTCCTTCTGGTACTCGCTTTCACCTTGTCGATCAGCGACAGAATGATCCTGTCGATCCTGTTTCCCGACATCAAAGCGGAATTTGGGATCAGCGATGCACAATTGGGCTTGCTTGGCGGGATTTCCTTTGCCTTGTTCTACGCTGTCTTGGGAATCCCGATCGCGAGGCTTTCCGATCAGTTCAACCGCAAATGGATTATCATCATCAGCATCGTGATCTTTTCGATCATGACGGCGCTTGGCGGGTTGGCTGCGGGTTTTGTTAGCCTGCTGATCTTCCGGATCGGTGTGGGTGTGGGTGAAGCAGGTGTCGGCCCTGCTAGTCAGTCGATAATCGCAGACTATTTCCCGCCCAGACGCCGCGGGTTCGCGATGGCCACACTGATGTTGGGCGGAAGCTTTGGAATGATGCTTGGCTTCGTCGGAGGTGGCCTCATCGCCGAAAATTACGGTTGGCGCATCGCACTAATTTCGGTTGGCTTGCCTGGAGTGTTGCTCGCCCTGGTCATGGCCAAATTTCTCAAAGAACCGGGGCGAGGCACCTTTGAAACCCAAAAGGCGGAGCCCCCGCCGCCAGTATTCACAACCGCCAAGGTCATGTGGGCCAATCCGGCCATGCGGCATATCGTAGCCGGCTCGGTCATTGCGGGTCTGATGTCCTACGGTTTAACGCAGTGGCTCCCCACCTTCTTCATCAGAACGCACGGTCTCAGTCAGTCGCAAACCGGCATGGTGATGGCCGGAGTGTTTGGCATCTTGGGAGCAATTGGTGCGTTGGTAGCGGGCAAGGCGTTCGATCGCCTTTCTGTTCGCGGATTCCAATATGGACTGTGGATGCTTGCGGTCGTTCCTTTCATAACGATCCCATTCTTCGTCATGGGCTTGTTGGCCGACGATCTGACGACCGCAATGTTGCTTTTCATCATACCCGGATTGGCTGGAAATTATGCCTTCGGACCAACCTTGGCGATGGTGCAGACGCTATCGCCTGTGAATATGCGGGCCGTTTCAGCCGCGATAAAGATGTTGTTTCTCAACCTTGTCGGGATGGGACTCGGACCGCTACTCGTTGGAATTCTTAGCGATTTGTTAGAGCCGCAATACGGTAGTGACGCTCTTAGCGTAGCGCTTGCATACTTCTCGCTAATCGGCTTTTGGGGGTCGGTACACCTTTGGCTCTGCGGGCGAGCGATCGCGCGCCAGCAGGTCACACAGGTTGAATTGCTACAGGCGACTTAGACGCGGTGTTTTGGATGTGGGTCCTCTTTCTCCTGAGCGTTGCATTGGCGCTCCATGCTTATCGCGAATACTGGCGTCTGCGTTCCTTGCCCCAAATCCATATCGGCGAGTTTTGCGGCGATCTGTTGAGGGTGGGCCACACCTATATTGGCTGGCGGCCCGCATTCAATGGAAGCGAACGCACGATAGTCTGCTTTCCTGGCTTCCTTGAAGACATGCGCTATTTCCAGGCGCTCTACGAGAATGACGATGCCGAGTTGATTCTGGTCAATAACGCCAACTATCATTGCCCATTTCCGATGGATTTTGTGGAAGAGCTAAACTGGCCGACGAACCCATTCCGGGTTGGTACGATCGAATATGACGGGTTCTATCTCGGATTGGTTCTGGAGCGGATTGCAACCGGCCGTGACGTTGTGGTGCACGGACACTCGCGCGGCGGGGCTGTCGTGTTGGAGGCAGGTCGACAGTATCCTGAACTGGTTCGCTCCAAGCATCGCTGTTTTAGCGCGCTGCTCGAAGCGCCTGTCCTGCCTCAGGCGCGTGTGGCTGGAAAAGGTTCATACCCACCGCACCATCAAATCTACTCGTATTTCATGCCGATTGCATTTGGCCGGATGCGAAACATCAAGACCGGGCAGTTGCTCGAGATGCCAATGATGAAACCGACCACGCCGCTCAAGACCCGGCTTTGTCGTTCAGTTTTTTCCACCGCCCGGAACTATGCGACATGCATCACCAACTACCGCTCTATCGTCGCATGGCAGCGGAGCATTGGCATCGAAGTTTTCAGCAATTATCGCAAGCTGACGGTGGTTGTTGGCGAGCGAGACGATACCTTGGACCGTGAGAGCATGCTTGCCAGCGCGCAGCACGGCCAGGCAGACAATGAGGGCCTTTCGATCGTCGAGACAACAGGCACCAATCATTTCATCACGCTGGAACAGCCGGAAACGATCCGCGCCATTTGTTGATCGGCCTCTGGCCGGAAATGATGCCTTTATTTTTCCCTTGGCTCCGTAAGGACCACTCCCATCTAGGAGAGGAAAATGACAAGCGCTGAACCCATCCGCCTGGTAGGTGCAGCCGGGTCACCTTACACGCAGAAAATGGTGGCAGTGCTGCGCTATCGGCGAATTCCCTACGCCGTGACCCGCGCTATCCCCGCTGAGCATTGTGATGCGCTAGGCATCGATAAGCCCAAGCCAATTTTCGAGCCGACCTTCTTTTTTGACGAGCACGGCGAAAAAAAGGCGATGTGCGATTCCACACCTATCATTCGCAAGCTCGAAGCGCTCTATCCTCAGCGCTTCATTCTGCCCAGCGATCCAGCGCTCGCCTTCATTGACTATTTGATCGAAGACTTTGCCGACGAGTGGTGCACCAAATACATGTTCCACTATCGTTGGCACTTTGAAGCGGACGCGGACAATGCGGGTCTGTTGCTTCCACTTATGCTGGACGTCAGCCTTGCCGACGACGTGCTCAAGCCGAGGGCAGCCTGGGTCAAAGACCGGCAGGTGAGCCGACTTCATGTTGTCGGATCTAACGACACCACCGCGCCCTTGATAGACGCCAGCTACCGGCGCTTCCTCGGTGCCATGGATCTTCATCTTGCGAACCAGAAATTCATGTTGGGCGGCCGTCCAGGTGCAGGGGACTTCGGACTTTTCGGACAGCTCAGCCAGTTAGTGGGTTTTGATCCCACTCCCCGGGCCATCGCGCATACTCTCTCTCCACGCGCGGTGGCCTGGGTCGAACTCTTGCGCGATCAAAGCGGACTTGAACCTTCCGAAGAGGACTGGATCGGGCTGGACCAGCAACCGGAAAGCCTGCGTGGCATATTGAACGAGATCGGCCGGATGTATGCACCGGCCCAATTGGCCAATGCGCGCGCTGTTGAGGCCGGAAACGAGCATTGGGAAGCACAGATCGACGGCGCAACCTGGTCGCAGCGGACCTTCCCCTATCAAGCGAAGTGCCTGCGCTGGACAATCGAACACTATCACTCTCTCGACCACGCAGCTCGGGCCAGCGTTGACACCCTGCTGGATGGCACCGGCGTCGAGGCCATGCTGGTGGTCAAGTAAGAGGGACTGACCCTGATGAAACTGCAAGACGTGCTCAACGAGGTCGTATCCGAACTCACCGAACCGGGACAGCCGTTTGAACTGGCCCGTGCAGAAGTCCGTGGCCGCAAGATGAAGACCTGGGCTAATGCAGCAAACTCGCTGCGTGATATCTGGCTGGATACACAGCACTTCGCTGAGCGTGACTATCTCGTCTTTGGGGAAGAACGCTGGACCTATGCCCAGGCGCACGACCAGGTCGCACGTATCGCCAATTGGCTTGTCTCCAAAGGTATCGGCCAACATGACCGGGTTGCCATTGCTATGCGAAATTATCCAGAATGGATGCTTAGCTACTGGGCAATTGCGTCAATCGGTGCAGTGGCGGTCGGGATCAACGCCTGGTGGGTCGCTGAAGAGCTGGAATATGGATTGAAAGACTGCGACGCCAAATTGCTCATTGGCGATGCGGAGCGGCTGGATCGCCTGAGTGCAATCCGCGAGCGCTTACCCGACCTCCTTGTCGTTAAGGTCCGGACTGAAGACAATTTTGACTGGGCCACCGACTGGAATGATCTGCTCAAGGTCGATCCGGAGATGCCAGTCGTTACTATCGACGCTGACGATGATGTCTGCATCTTCTACACCTCGGGGACGACCGGCTTTCCAAAAGGAGCGCGGCTGACTCACAGAGGCTGCGCAAACCATCTGCTCACTTACCAGTTTGTCTTCGCGAGTCAGAGCCGGGCAGCTGCGATATTGAATGGAGTTGAGCCTCCTGACCCATCCGATGCGAATGTGCCACAGCCTTGCGCAATACTCGCTACGCCTTTGTTCCACGTAACTGCCAATAATGGTCTGGCACACTCGCTTACCGCGAATGGTGGCAAATTGCTTCACATGTTCAAATGGGATGCAGGCGAAGCTCTGCGCTTAATCGAGCAAGAGAGAGTGACCAGCTTCAGCGGCGTGCCGACTATGGCCAGGGAGCTGGTCCAGCATCCCGATTTCTCGCGTTGCGACTTATCGTCGCTCTCGGGCATTGGTGGTGGTGGCGCGGCTGTGCCACCGGATCTGATCGAGAAAATCGATAACGTCGAGCACGCTACAACGACGATCGCGCCGTCGACAGGCTATGGCCTTACCGAGAGCAGCGGGGTCGTAGCAGCTGGGTCTGGGCCTTTCTTGGTCGCCAAACCCACGTCAACAGGGATTGCGCTTCCTGTTTGCGAGATGAAAACGATTGACAATACGGGGGCCGATCTGCCGACCGGCGAAGTTGGGGAAATCTGTATTTTCGGGGCACAAGTATTCAAGGGCTATCTAAACCGTCCTGACGCGACAGAGGAGACTATTGTCGACGGCTGGTTGCGAACTGGCGACATAGGGTTCATTGATGCTGACAATTATGTCCATCTGGTCGATAGAGCCAAAGACATGGTTTTGCGCGGTGGCGAAAACGTCTATTGCTCAGAAGTTGAGGCGGCAATCTACAGATTCCCCGATGTGTTAGAGTGCAGCGTTTTTTCGGTCCCCGATGAGCGGCTAGGTGAAGAAGTCGGCGCGGCTATATTCTTAGGGTCAAAAGCCGAAGCAGACGTTGACGAATTGCGGAGTTTTCTGAGCACCAAAATCGCCGCGTATAAGGTGCCGCGCTATATCTGGGTCATGGATACCCCGTTACCGCGTAACGCGAATGGAAAAATTGTAAGGCGCGAGCTTCAAAAGACGCTCGTAGTCGATCGCGCATATTAGCTCGCTTCTTGGTGCCTATTTAGCGATCAACTTGTGAACGGTCTTCTTCATGAAGTTCGAGTAGATACCGGGCAGGTAGCGCTTCATCCGCCAGATTGCTTTGTCGCGAGAACCTAAGATGATCACATGCGTACCCTTGATGACCTGATCGTAGGTCATCTGTGCAACGTCCTCAGCAGAGATTGGTGCTTGGTCCATCATCCTTTGCGCGGTTTCCCCTGCTTCATCGTTGCTGGAACGCATCGAATTGACCAGCTTACTTGGGAAAGATGAAGGGCAAACGACAGAAACTGACACACCATCGGGGTACAGTTCGTGCGATAGCGTTTCCGACAAGGCAACGACACCGGCCTTGGCGACGTTGTAGGCGGACGAATTGCCCAAATGAATGAGCCCGGCCAATGAAGCGATATTGATCAGGTTGCCTTTGGACTGTTTCAGCAGGGGAACACAGAAATGGCAGCCTTTGACGACTCCCATCAGATTGATGTCGACTGCCCACTGAAAGTCCATAGGCAGTAAACTGTCGATTGATCCGCTCACCCCCACACCGGCATTGTTGACGAGCGCATCAAGCCCCAACCATCGGCTTTGAAGGACATCAACAAGTTCGCGCCATTGATCTTCGCTTGTGACATCGAGTTGCTGGAAGAAACAATCCGTCCCGTGCCGCTGTCGCAATTCAGCGGCGACCTGTTCGCCAGCTTCTTGCTGAATGTCTGCAACACACACAGACCAGCCCTCAGAGGCATATTTGCGAGCTAGCGCTTGTCCCAATCCGCTTGCAGCTCCGGTGATAGCAATTCTCTTCATTCTCGTATCTCTCGTTGACTTGATGTTCCGAAAGGGATGCTCAGGGCAGAGGGATTGGTGCTGTCAGCGTGACAACACTATCAGCGTTTGCGTCCTGATTGGGGTCCACCACATGACCGCCGGGAAAAAAGACTGACTGGACTTCCCCCTCGACGTCCAGACAAAGATCATGATTGTTGTCATTGTCCGCAAGGTCGCCAATCGCGAATGGCTGCACTGTCCGAACGGTGCCGTCCGGCGTCTGTAATGTCACCTGATAGAGCTGCGCATGATTGGGCGTGTCAGCAACATCAGAGGTGGGCACGATGCCACCGTTCCAGGTCACGCGGATGATCTGTTGAAGCCCATTCTGCGGACAGTTTTCCTGCCTCTGCCAATCTGTATTTGCCGCTTGATCCACCTGCCAGTTTTCTTTGGGGACTACTTGAGCAAACTTCAGCGATGGTCCTGCCGCAAGAGGTGTTACGGCGACCGATGCGCCACGAAAATTGGCACTCTCATCCAGCGCGTGGAGGTTGCCAGTAACCTCGACCCGCGCCGGCGGATCTTCTGAAGCTGAGCCGAAATCGCCAATCAGAAGCAAAGTTCGAAGCTCGCCGGGCTCGCTTGCAGGACGCAATGTGACGCAATCAACCCGGCCCAAATCTCCCGACCGGAGCCAAACGGTGATATCTCCAGCCTCGATTGTCGTGACATCAAGCTGTTTGGAAAACACCAGAGGCATTCCGTCTGCCCCAGCCAATCTATTGCACAATCGAAATCCAACCCATCTGATGCGGCGGCTATCGTCCAATCCGTAGAATGCCGAGAGCAGTTCCCCGTTCTGGTCAACTCCAGGTCGGGAAAGATCGCTCTTCCGGGTTCGATCCTGCAGGTCTGCGCTTGAAAATGGATCTGTGGGTCTCGCGAGCAAGGTTGCAAGGCCAAAGACCACGAGCAGAGCGATAAGTGCGAGAATGATCTGCGCTCTAGACCGTGAGCGAGGTCTGTTTGCAGGTTCTTTTGTAGACATCAGGCAGCGAGATTCCCGCTAGCGTGAAGGCGATACTCGCTCGGCGTGATCCCGTTCCAGCGAATGAAAGCTCTGCGGAAACTCGCTGTCTCTTCGTAATCGAGTAGAAACGCGATTTCGGCGACTATAAGTTCGGTTCTGGCCAAGTACTCTTTGGCGAGCAGATTTCGGATCTCGTCAAGAATGAGGCGGAAGCTAGTGTTTTCGGTTGTGAGCCGTCGTCGGAGCGTCCGTTCGCTCATGTTGAGTTGATACGCAATTTTGCCAACGTCCGAAAATTGCCCCGCGGATTGCATGAGAAGACATCTCACGTCAGCGGTGGTCTTCTCTGCAGCGTGAAGACCACTAAGCATCTCTTCGCATTGTCGATTGAAGACAAGATGCTCTGATACGTTTGCAGTCCTGACAGGTGTGTCGAGAACTTTCGTAGGCAAAACGATCTGGCTTCTCTCAGCATCGAACACCAGATCGGCGTCGAAGGTGCTCTCGAATATTCCGACATTTGCCGGTGCTGGAAATGCAAACTGGACCTGGGCTCCGTCGAGCTTGCCGCGGTGCAAAGTGCTCCCGATGGTACTGAATTGTGAAAAGAAAATCTCGGTCGCGATGCGCTGCCGTTCGGGACTATTGACCATCAGTTCTAGCCAAAGCACCAAGTCCCCATCATTGTCTTGAACCTTCCACCTGGGCTCAAAGAAGACTTTTCCATACCTCAGAGTTAGGTCAATTGACTCGCGTAGGTTCGCACAGGTCATCAATGCGAATCCAAGAGTTCCATAACTCTCAATTCCGACTCTTTGCCCCAGTTTCAGCGCAAGGTGAGGGTCTCCGGACAGCTCGACCGCACTCTCCAGTAGAATTACCGAGTCTCTTGGAGTCGTCGGCCCTTGCGCAGAGAGACCCTTGGTACGAGCATATCTCAGCAGCTGCTCGGGGGTGACGCGAACTCGCTCCATTAGTTCCAGCAATTGCAGAAAGACATCCCGATTTACTCTGTTTTCTCGCACTCCTCCGACCGGATCAATTGGATTGAACGAATTCATGATGAAGCCTCCTGCGATATGCAGGATATCATATTCGGCCACACCCAAGAGGTCATTTTCGGTCAAATCGTCTCTACGCCCTGCGCGGCAGGGTGTGGCCAAACCCCGCCTTGGCCGCAAATGATCCCTGGTCTTGTCACTTTGTTCGCTACTCCATTTTGCTAAGGGGATGTGAGGACTCGGTGGACATGATTGGCTTCGTAAAGTCACGACCTATAGTGTCGATCGTGATTGCGTTTTTTGTCGGCCTCGCGGCCTTCGGCTGTAATCTGCTCGTCGGGTTTCCGCGCCCACACAATCCGCGAGTCTCTGGAATGCCCGAAAAGACGGAGTGGGCAGCCGTGGGGGTGCGAGAGAAATTGGGCAATCCCGGATCGCAAGTCGCTCTTCAGGAAAACCTATTGGCGAAGCACGCAGCTGGGCTTTGGGGCGTGCCGAGCTTTAGTTTGCTCGATGCCGAGGGTAAGCAGATCATGGCTCTTTGGGGACAGGATCGGCTTTGGCTTATCGCGCAGGCTATCCAGCGTGAGCTTACTAAGGCTGACCGATGACGAAGTTCAATAAGCCGTGGTTCCACTTCCTTGTGCTGGGGGCGGCCCTCTTTCTATTTCGTGTCGCATTGTTTCCCGAGCCTAAATCGGTGGTTGGGCCGTTGAGCGAAGCCCGTATCGCTGCGTTAATGGCGCAATGGAACGTCGAAAATGGCCAACAAATGATGTCGGACCAGAGGGCCGGCCTGATCGCGGCGGAACTCGATAGAGACATGCTTTTCCAGCATGCGCTTGAAATGGACCTCCATCTCGAAGACGGAATCGTCTTTCAGAGGCTGATCCGCAATATGAACTTTCTGGGGCTGGCCGACGGGCAATCAGAAACAGAATTGTTCGAACGGGCTATCGACCTGCGCCTTCACCTGGGAGACGAAGTCATCAAGCGCAGGTTGATCCAAAGGGTTGAGGAACAGCTTTTGGCACAAAGCCTGCCGCCCGAACCTACCACTGCGGAGATTGAGACGGCGTTTGAGCAGAGATCAGACGAGCTCCGTCACCCTCCACGCTATAGTTTTGAGCACGTCTTCTTCCCGGAAGGTCAGCCGGGCGCGGCCAGAGCCGCAATTGCCAGGATAGGAGCACAAGATCTCGGAATTGACGCCGCCCGTAGGTTGGGCTTTCCGTTCCTGCTTGGCCAGTCATTTACGCTCCAAGACCCCAATCAACTGGCGCGAAACTTCGGTAGAGATTTTGCCCAAGCTCTGATTCAATCCGACCCTCAGGCAGAGCATTGGGTGGGTCCTGTCCAGTCAATTTATGGCACACACTACATCTGGATAAATGCAGTCGAGCCCGGTCGCGAAGCCAGTTTGGTGGAAGTGCAAAGCAGGCTCATAACCGACCTTCAATACGCAGCGCGTGCTGAGGCGCTCCACTGTGCGGTGCTCGCATTGCGTAAAGATTATGACGTGCGCGGATTGGCTGCGACAGAATTGAACAGGGGTTCGGGGGAGAGTTGCCCATGAAGCTTACTCTGCACCTTCTTGTCGGTCTGCTTGTGATGCTGTTTGTGGTCGATCCGGCTAGTGCCCATCGCTTTGCCCCCTCGCTTCTCGAAGCAGAAGAGATCACACCGCAAACCTATAGGATTGTCTGGAAGACGCCTTCACAAGCGACGAGTGCCACGCCCTTGCAGCCGGTTTTTCCGGATGCTTGCGAACTGGATGGCGAAGCGCTCACTGTTCAGGAGGGCACGGGCCTCGTTTCGACCTTGACGCTCAACTGCGAGGCGCTGGGGACGACGGGTCTGGTCGGTCAGTCAATAGGTGTGAGCGGATTGGCTGAAAACCAGACCACTGCGATGGTTATGCTGAGCCTTCAAGACGGGCGTCATTACCAAAGCACGCTGACCGTCGAAGAGCCTGATTATCTTGTGCCTCATTCACCTAGCATTGGCGCAGTCTTGGTCGACTATTCGTGGTTAGGTATGGAACACATCTGGGGTGGTCTCGATCACTTGCTATTCGTCACCGGGCTGCTGCTCCTGGTGGGAGGCGGCATGCGTCTTCTTTGGACCATCACGGCATTTACCGTCGGTCACTCAATCACATTGATCGCGGTTACTTTGGGGGCAATCGAATATCCCGTTTCGCTGATCGAGTTCATTATCGCACTCAGCATTTTCGTCGTGGCATTGGAACTCTCAAGAACGATTGGACAGAATGCAGATGAAAGAGAGGACGGCACGCGGGGTCTGATCAGGCGTCATCCTTGGTGGTTGGCGGGCGGGTTTGGTTTGCTGCATGGAATGGGCTTTGCCGGAGCCTTGACCGAGATTGGCTTGCCACAAGACAACATTCCGCTTGCGTTGCTCTCGTTCAACGTTGGCATTGAAGTTGGCCAGGTAATATTCGTCGCAGCGCTCTTGGCGGCATGGAGGGTGATCGGGCGAATAACAGACTTAAATGTCGACCGGTTCGCGCCTCTTCCAATCTACGTATTGGGCGCTCTTTCAGCCATGTGGTGTGTCGAACGCGGCATAGAAGTGCTCAGCTAAGAAAACGTGTCTCACGACTGGAGACCAGTTCGCACCAGACTGCCTCCACCGCCACATACTCCCTTAAATGCGGAGTTTTCTGACAGATTTTTATGCGGCTGTCCTAAGAGGTGCACCGATGGATTGCTGATAGCGATGTTTAACCACCTCGCGATGCAGCCTGAGCTCGTAGATCGAATGAGTGCCAGGCTATCGTACGCCGAGTTCACTTACGGGAAGTCGGACTGAATGAATATGCTGGCGTTATGCAAGAAGACCGGCAACTCCTCCTATTGAATCGGGATCTGACTCTCCCTTCTCTCAAATCCCCACAACAGATTTGCTCACGCATTCTTTATCGTCATCCCTCCATCGACCGGAATCACGGCTCCGTTGAGGTAGCTCGCGGCGGGTAGGACCAGCGATAGGGTTATGTGCGCGACTTCCTCTGGGTTGCCGTATCGACGCAGAGGCACGCGGCGTTTCGCGAAGATTTCTTTGTGCTCTTCGGGGATGCCATCGGTGATGCCGGTGCGAATTGGGCCGGGGCAGATGCAATTGACGGTAATCCCATCGCGGCCAAGATCGACCGCCATCCCGCGCGTTAGTCCAATCACACCGTGCTTGGCTGCGACATAGGGTGAGTTTGTGGGCGTTGCGCCAATTCCTTCGGTAGAGGCAATATTGACGATCCTTGGGCATTCGCTTGTGCGCAAATGCGGCATCGCAGCGCGGATCATGCGTTGATGCGCGGTAAGCAGGCCGTTGATGCTCTTGTCCCAATAATCGGGGTATTGGTCATCCTCAATCTTGGCGTGGAGCGAAAAGCCCGCATTGTTGATGACAATGTCGAGCCCGCCAAAATGCTCCACGACCTTAGCAACACCGCTCTCAATCGCGGCCTCATCCATCACGTTGAGCGCCAGAGGTAGAGCAGAACCCGAATAACCAGCCTTTGCAATCTCTGCCGCCACCGCATCGCATTTGGCTTGTTCAAGGTCTGTCACTGCCACATGCGCGCCTTCGGAAGCGAAAAGATGAGCCGTCGCCCGGCCCATTCCACTGGCGGCCCCTGTGACGATTGCGACGTGACCCGCGATTGAGCGGCTGAGGTGTTGGTAGGGTTGCATTGGAGCCTCTCTGAAATCTCTAAGCTATCTGGCCGCGTGTCGTGCTTGTGCCCATTCTGGCACGAGAAACAATGAGCACAACCGTTCTATCGAAGCGGCAATGCAAATACTCATTGTGATGAATGGCCTCCATGGTGTCTAAACTTCAGGTTCTAACCAGCTTCAATCGCTTGCCTTACAAGTGGCAATTGGTCGTTTCCAAAGTACAGCTTGGTCCGGTTCACAAAGATTGTCGGTGAGCCAAAGGCACCTCTGGCAATCGCTTCTTCGGTGCTTTGTCGCAGCCGGTCCTTTGTGGCCTGCTCAGTGGCTTTGGCCAGCAGCGCCTCACCATCCAATCCGCACTCATTGGCGATAGCAGCGATCACAGCCGGATCGTCGAGATTGCGTTGATCGCGGAAATACCCGTCAAACGCAGCCTCTGAGAATCGCAAAAGCTGATCTTCGTTCTCTTCGAGAGCGCAACATGCGCGCATGGCGATGACTGAGCGAACTGGATGATGCTCAGAAGGAAAATTCATCGCAACCCCAGCGAGCTGGGACCATTCTTTGAGCCAAGTAAGACTGTGACGATACTTAGGTGCATCGGGGTTCGCGCGGCTTTGATAAACCTCTTCGTTCACCGCATTGAATACGCCGCCAACGAGAAAGGGGCGCCATTCGATGCTTGTCCCTGTTTCTTCGATGATTGGCCCAATGTTTCGAAAGGCCATTCGAGTCCATGGCGAAGAAAGGTCGTAAAAGAATTCGAGGCTTGCGGTCATGACTTGGTCTCGTTGCCAAAGAGGATCTTGTTTGCTTGCGGGTCGTCTTGCGGGCTGCGCCTCAGCGCGCTCCGCCCCACCGACATGCCGCGGCGCAACCCGGGGCGTTGCTTGAGTTCTTCATACCAGCGCGAGACATGCGCATAGCTTGCGAGATCGATTTCCTGCGCCCGATAGGTTTGGATCCATGGGAAGACAGCAATATCGGCTATGCTGAATTCGCCGCCAGCAAGATAGGAGTGCTCGGTGAGCCGCCGGTCCAGCACCCCGAACAAGCGCTCCACTTCGCGGCTATAACGCTCCGTCGCGTAGGCAATCCGTTCAGGGGCGTAGAGTTTGAAGTGCCCGTGCTGACCCATCATTGGTCCGAGCCCGCCCATTTGCCAGAAAAGCCACTCCAGCGCCGCTGTTCGTCCCGCACTATCCTTTGGTAGCAAGGTTCCTGATTTTTCGGCGAGGTAAAGCAAGATCGCCCCGCTTTCGAACACTGAGAGCGGCTCGCCTCCTCCATCAGGCGCGTGATCTACTATGGCCGGGATCCGGTTGTTCGGGCTGATCGCGAGGAATTCGGGAGTGAACTGCTCACCCGCCCCGATATTGACCATCTTGGTGGTGTAAGGAAGGCCGCTCTCTTCGAGCATGACCGAGATTTTCCAGCCATTGGGCGTTGGCGCGAAATACAGATCGATCATTGTGCTAGCCCCTCATTTCCCCGTGTTGTTCAAAGCTATGAACCGCCAAGGGTCGCCGGTCAAAATTCTTTAAGGTAAGAAAGAGCGACGGGCCAAGTTCACCGCGCGCGCCCTGCGTGAGACAGCCCAGAAACGATCTGACACCGAACTCTGAAGCAGCATCAAGCTAGGATTCCAATCTGCCCGATTGATACGCAGAAAGCTCATCTGGATCGAAGCCCAAGTCATTGTCGACGATCTCATCGCGCATGAAATCTTCTTCAGGAGATCGTTCGACTTCGCGATTGATCAACCAACGGCACAATTTATCGAGCAATGATTGGTTACGAGATGACTTTGCCACCATTTTCAACAAAAAGGATGCCCTGAAGGCAGAAGGGCCGCTCATTCTGCAGGTTCCTTCGCTTGGAGCGGCGCTCCGATTGATGCCTCTTCCACGCCCGGTTCCAATGTTGAGCCGGCCACCTTGTCGATCCGACAAGGTACGCCTTTGAGGTGCGGTATGCCTTGTTCGCGATCAAGATAGTCCGGATCATCGCGGCACAACTGCGCATCAGCGTATTTGAGCGCTCCGGAAAGACGGCCTGCGCCTTGCTCCATTTCTGGTTTCCACCAGCCGTGAGGGACCCTCACAAGGCCATCCGGCATCGCTTCTTTGATCGCAATCTTGATCGAAATCTTGGCAAGCTGGTTCGATACCTCCACCCATTCGCCTTCCGCTAAACCCTGCGCCTTTGCCGTACCGGGGCTGACAAAAACCAATGGATCCGGATGGCGTTTGCGCATTTCGGGGATGTGACGATGGCCAGTTTGGAAAAAGCCATCTTCGCGCACGCCCGTGAACAACATCAGCGGATATTGGGGGTCAACGGGCGGATCTTCGCGGAAATAAGGGAGCGGATCGAAGCCAAGCACTTCGAGCCCGGTCGATTTGAGTTCAACCTTGCCTGTTGGCGTCGCAAACCCGACCTTTTTGTAACGGTAATATTCGGCTGGCTTGAAGTGAATTTCGGTCTCAGCGCACATTTGCGCAAAGCTCTTGCCCGTCGACGCAAGCCGCCAATCGTACAGATCGTCAATCGTATCCCAAGGCACCAATTCAGGTCGATCAAGCGCGCCCGCAATAAGCTTCCAAAATTCGAACGTGCTCTTGCATTCCCCCGGCGGTTCCATGCTTTTTTCGGAAAAGCGCACTGTCGATGTCCAACCAAAAGTGTCCATCATCCAAGGCCGTTCAAGCCAACTGTCGGCGGGTAAAATATAATCTGCCAGTTGAGCCGATGGTGTCATAAACTGTTCATGCGCCACGATCAGATCCTGATTCATCATCGCTTTGATAATCAGGTTCATATTGGCGTAGCTCATCATCGGATTGTTGCCGAGGAAGAAGAACGCTTTGACGGGATAGGGGCCCTCACCCGCCATCGCGCGAAACGTGGCAGAAGGCGTCGCCATGTGACAGCCCATCACAAGGTTGGCGTATTCCTGTCCGTACACCCGCTTTGTCGGTTCGCGGAACATGTCTTGTCCTCGATAGGTGAAGGCGGGATGATTTTCAGAGCCAAGCTGTTTCGCTTTCTGTTCTTCGCTGATGGCTTCGTGCATCTCGATGACGCTCTCGTTGATGATATCGGGGTTGAACCCTTCGAGGCGCTCGCCGCCTGGCGCATCAACGTAGCCACAGATTGAACGCAGAATGCCCTGCAAGCGAATGCCCGACGTGCTGTTGCGTTGCATGTCGGTGATTGGCGTCCAAGGAATGATCGAAGGGCCTTCGGTGGCGTACATGCGCGCCGCCTTGGCGATCATATCCGGGTCGCAGCCCGTCAGCTTGGCGACGCGATCAAGTGGGAACTCATCGACGCGCTCCTTCAATTCTTCGAAACCGATGGTCCAATTGGCAACGAAGTCTTTGTCATAGAGTTCTTCATCGATGATGACCTTGAGCCAACCGAACATCATGGCCACATCGCTGCCAACTTTCAGCGGCAGCCAAATATCCGCTCTCTCCGCGCTTGAGCTTTTGCGCGGGTCCATCACGATCAGTTTGGCGCCTTTCGCTTGGGCCGATCGGATGAAATTGTACATCGGCGTCCAACTGTGGCGGCGCGGATTGTGGCCCATCAACACGATGCATTTGGTGTTGGCAAAATCCCCCATTGGAAACCAGCCATAGGTGTAGCGGCTAACGGCGGCCGTATTACCAGCGCACAGTGCCACACCGCTGATGTAATTTGGGGTGCCGATATGGTTCATGATTCGACGGCCCAAACCATGATCGGTGCCGGTGTTCCATTGACTGGTCGAAACCGCCCAAGCCTCCGGACCGTGCTTGGCTATGATCGCCTTGAGACGGTCACCGATATCGGCAATCGCATCATCCCAGCTAACTTCTTCCCATTCCCCAGACCCTCGTTCGCCCACGCGTTTTAGAGGCTTCATCAATCGAGTTGGGTTCGCGAAGCCTTTGGGCGCGATAATCCCTTTCATGCAAATATTGTCTCGAAAGATCGGATTGTCGGAAGAACGGATCCGCGTGACGCGCTCTTTCTGAACCTCCGCCACAACATTGCACGCAATGTCACAAGAAGCACAGATCACGCGTTTTGTCGTGACACCTTCACGCACCGGACGTTCGGTATACTTTGCGGAGGCAATGGCTTGCGGATCGATTGGCGGTGCAGCTGGCATGGCATTCTCCTAGACGAGAAAAGACATTAGTCTAAAAATTGGACTTTGCCTAGTCGCGTGTTAGATAGCTCCCATGAAATGGAACGAAGTCAGCAGTGAGCAATGTTCAGTCGCAAGGGTCTCAGCGGTTCTGGGCGACCGATGGACCCTTGTTATTCTTAGCGAATGTTTCCTTGGCGTGCGTCGGTTCGAACACTTCAAAGAGCGGCTCGATATCCCGCGGACCACCCTTTCGACCCGGCTTCAACGGCTGGAAGATCACGGCGTGCTTGAACGCCGTCTCTATCAAGAGGGGCCGGATCGGCACGAATATCGGCTGACCCCAAAGGGGGTAGCGCTATACCCCGTGCTTTCGACAATCGTGACTTGGGGGGACACTTATTATTCCGATGAGGCAGGGCCGCCCATCCTGCGCAAGCATGTGGAATGCGGCCACGATATTCAGCCCGTTTTGGCATGCCCCGAATGTCGCAATGACATTACGCCGCGCCAAATGTCGGCGCGCAAACGCCCCGATGGCCCGGGGCAACAGCCCGTCCGCCGCGGTCCGATAACCGGATAGCCAAGTCTTCTAAGGCGCCTCAAAAAAGCGCAGCGAACTCCGCAAACTTCGCTTGATCGCCGGCAACGGAGATCGCGCCTTTGGCCAATTGCTCGTCCCAATTCGATAGTCCTTCACTCAAATTGGCCAGCTCTTGATGCTCAAGTCGAATTGTGAAGTCGGTGGACTGCAGATCGTAGGGTGAAGTCAGCAAAACACCGTGGTCAATCTCCACAGAATACGCTTCGTCGCGGTCAACAACTTCGACTTTGAATGCAATGTCACTTTCGCGCGCGGCTTCGACATTCAATCGAGCACCAAGGGTGTGAAGGAACACATTCGCATCCGCTGCTCGATAATATTCCGGCAGACCCCTTCGGGCGCTTGCGCTTTGAAGAAAGGCCAGTGGAATGGCACCGTCTAGAATCTGCGCCTGCGTCAGCAGATAGTTTCGCTCATTGGCGCTCTCGCTGGCATAGGCGATGCTTCTGAGCGACCAAGATTTGAGTTCGCGTGCTCTGTCATTATCGGGTGCAACCGCGATGACATAGCTGGAAAGCTCAACAGCCCAATGAAAATCGCCCGCCCCATAGGCCTCTTCAATCGCAATAACCGAGCCGTCGACTCCATCGAATCCAGCAACGATCCGATCCGCACGCACAGCCGGAGACACCGGAGAAAGCGTAGCCGCATCGCCGGTAAATGAGCCCATATGCTGATTATAGACGCCCCGCGCGATCCAGCTCAATTTGTGATAATAGTCGCCGCGCTCGGCGCCTTGTGAAAACCAATCGGGATAAGCCAATTCGGCCTGAACTTGATCGGCTGTTTGGTTCTGGCGAATTCTGCGCATCACTTCATCAATGATAAATTGCGCCGACCGCCGATCGCTTCGGACAAGGGACCGAACAGCGTCGCGGCCATCAACGACATCACCGTGCCCACCAATCAAGACATCCGCATCAAATGATCCGATCCGGGTCAGGCTTTCGACGTATCCTTGGGCATCACGGCCCGGTTCATGTCTGGGCGTCGCCAAAATGACATGGACAAAACTCTCGGTGATCGCATCTCCGGTCAAGATCGCTTCAAATTCGGGGAACCAAAGCGAGAGCCCATCGTCGAGATCGCCGGGAGTGTGGATCGCTTGGAAACGAAGCCCGGCAATTTCCAACCACTCTCCATCGCTGACTGTTTTTGTCGGCACAACATAGGACAACGTCCCGCCAATGCGCAGCACGGGGCCACCGCCAGATCCAACCGTGCCGGCCATACCTTCGGGCAGAAGAAGGCCAAGTTGAGAGACAGCTCGCAATGTGAAAGCTGGCCGGACGGCGCTAGCAATGTGGTTGATGTTGCGTTGCCAGTTTTCGAAGGCATAGAAATCGGCATTGGGGGCCTCATTGCGAAATGCACCCGATCCACCGACATGGTCGCCATGACCATGCGAGTAGAACACCGCCACAATAGGTTTGTCGGTGATTTCACGAATAGCAGCGATTGCAAGCGCGGCCTTCTCTTCTCGAAGCCCGGTATCCATAACGATCAAACCGTCCGGACCTTCAACAAAGATCATGTTGCACATGTCAAAACCATGGGCGACGTGGATGTTCTCTCTTACGGTTATGATTTCCGGCTCAGCAAAGCGTTCTTGGTGGGTTAGGAGCCGCTCATTCGCATTTGGCTGCGGCGGTTCCAGCCTAATCGGTTCAGAGGCGGACAAACTCCCGGCGCAAACGGCAATGGCAATTCCGATTGCGTGCTTCACGTTTTTGAACGTCATTGCTGCTTCTCCATCCCAATTCTCCACCCTGCTATTTGGTTGAGCAGGAGTTTAGCTATCTGCATAGATGCGCTGAATTGCCGTCATCATTCTGGTGCGCTTTGCTTCTGTTTTGGTGCTCCAACCAACGGCCAAATCAATTGTTCGGCGATGCTCGTCTCAGGCAAATTTTCAACGCCCATCTCTTCGGGATAGCGGCGGGTGATTTTTGCAGTGCCAAACAAAACGTCCCAAAAGAAAAGCAGATTGCCGAAATTGCCTTTGTAATTTGTAACACCGTCGGCGGCGTGCTTGCCATGATGCGCGCTATGCGTTGCGGGCGTCGAAATCGTCCGTTCTAGCACCCACATTACCGGCGAAAGCCATTTGATTTTATACAGCGGCTCATCCCAACGAACATCCGAATGGGCGCCGTAAATGACTGTCATCTTGATAACGATATAAACGGCATAAACCCATCCGCCACCAAGATAGATCAGCGCTCCCGAAAGCCAAAGACCAGGCATCAAGAGGTAGTAAAACAGGTTGTTGCGATACACCACGCGGATCGAAAGGTACTCAGCGTTGTGATGCGGCCTGTGCAAATTGTAGAGCCAAGGAACCGTGTGCGACAGACGGTGCCAACCATACTGCGTCAGGTCGTCAAAGATTAGGAATAGGCCGAAGACCGCCAAGAATGACCAATCCTTCAACATGTCCGCCGAACCAGGTGCGATGAATGCAGCAACGGCAAATCCCCCCGCCAGTACGAGAGGCTGTGTGAAGAGCGACAGGGTTAGAGTGCTGACGATTTCTACGATCCCATCTGAACCCTTCTGACCCTTCTTGTTGAAGAAGTTTGTGAAAGCGATCTCAAGCAGGACGAACACCACAAGAATGGCGAAGACGGCAAGAAGTTCAGGTTTCATTGTTGCTCTCCAAACGCAGGGTCGAATCCCGCCTTTGCCCATCGAGCTAGCACTCACCCTTGTGAATGAATGTCCAATATTTTACATTTGATGAATTATGTTGGATCTTGTCTCGACCCGCTCACCCAATTTTATGGATTCGCTTCCGCCTCATCTCGCGGATGAATTCCGCAAAGCGGCGAGCCTAATTGCTTATAACACCGGCCAGTTGATCCATAGCCGCGGTGACGAGAAGCCTGGGATTTCCATCGTAAAGACCGGAGGCGTACATGCCGGAATTTACGGTGCCAATGGGTCATTCGTTATGACATCCACACTTGGTCCGGGCCAGACATTCGGCGAATTCACCCTATTCGCCGGCCTGCCACGGACCCACGATATGACGGCGGCAAGCCGGACAGAAATTTTCCAGCTTTCCGCCCCTCGTTTCATTGCCTTGTATGAACGGGAAGCTGAGATCTCTCGGGCATTGCTCTCAACTTCCCTAGTACGAACGCACATCCTGCTAGAAATGATGGATGCGATGCGCCGCCTACCTGTGCGGGAACGCACTGCGAAAGTCCTTGTTACGATGATGCAAACAGCCGGTAGCGAAAACGTTTTTGAATGCCGCCAGTCTGATCTTGCCTTTACACTGGGCCTGTCCCGGATGTCGTTGAGCAAAGCGTTGAAGCAGCTTTCCGATCTAGGCCTAATTGAAACGGGCTACGGCCGTATTTCGTTGCCGGACCCAAGAAAGATGCGAGACTGGGTGGGCCGTCATTGCGGCGCGAATTGAATGCACCAAGACGCATCTTGATCGCATGATTTTCGGAGACATCACATAAGCGTCCTACCGCCGGCCTAAGCGACGCAATGTCCGATCTTAAAGAGGAACGGAGATCCGATGGCGATTTCTGGGTTAGGGAGCTATGTTATTGAGTTCTTTAAACTCTACCATAGTGCTTCCGTCCTAGCCACTTAAAGTGTCCAAACGTTCTCGCATGGTTTCCGAGAATCTGAAAGCGACGAAGATAGCCCCTTCGCCCACGCCTTTAGCGAGATCGTTGACCCATTCCGTTTGCGCCATGTTGATCTCAACCATGATCGCTGCGTCCGCTGCAGAGATACAAAAGCGGCGCTCGTTTGGCCCCTGATTGGGGGTTGCAATGACTATGCCGATCGCTGCGAGCTGTTTCATAATCCGCTGCCCACTTACGCGCGAGGCCCATTCATTCTATCTACCCATTTGCAAAGGCAGCCCTGACGGGTAAGCCCTAGTTCGGGGGGATTAGTGTTTTGGGGCAAACTGGAATGAGGGTTTCGGCAGACGCTGCGCTGTCGGCGTCGTTGTTTGGCGAATTCAACCTTGAGACCCGTTCGGGCGATTCAATCGATCTCAAAAACCGTCGCGCGGCATTGGTGCTCGCAATCTTGTTCTTGCAGCCTGATCAATCAATTGAACGTGAAGCGCTCGTCAAACTTCTGTGGCATGATCGCTTTCCTGCACAGGCTAAAGCCAGTTTGCGGCAATGCTTATCGGACCTGCGCAAATATCTAGATAGCCTTGAGATTGATGCCCTAACGGTCGCCCGAAACAGCGTCACACTGAGGACCCAGGCGTTGCACAGCGACCTTACCGATCTTGAGGTCGCTTTGAACGATAGTGACTGGGATCGCGCGATCGAACACCTCCTCGCGATTGGCAATCTACCATTGCTGGAAGGCGTGTCGCTCAACCCGGCGTTTGACGGGTGGCTTGTGGCCCGCCGTGAACACATCGACGCGCGGATCAAATTGGCCTTGGCAGACGCGATCGAGACCGCAGACGATGAAGCACAACGACGTCTATGGGAAGCATCAAAGGCGCGCTTTCCGACGCTCAGGGGGATCGCGCCGGAACAAGGCAGAACGGTCATCGCTGTTCTCCCATTCCGCGAAAGTGAGGACCTCGTAGATGGCCTGTACCTAGCTGACGGCGTGATCGATGAATTATCCTCTCGTCTTGGCGGCGTCGCGGGAATAGCTTTGGTTGGTCGCACTTCGATCGCAAAAGTCACAGAAGAGGGCGGGACGGTGCCCCAAATGGCGGCTGCACTGGGCGCCTCTCATCTTGTGGAAGGGAGCGTCAGGCGAAGAGCCGACAAATTGGAAGTGCGGGTCGCTTTGATTGAAGGGACATCGGGCACAGAATTGTGGTCGGATGTGGTCACCGGTTCGGTCTCAGAATTCTTCGAGGGACGAAGAGTTATCGGTTCAAATGTAATCGCTTCGATCGGCAAGGCTTTGGGACAGTCATTTACATCGGCGCCCACGCGCAGGATGACCGCCGACCGTGAAGCCTATGCACTCTACTTGCAGGGAAGCTCTCTTCGGCAAAAGATCGGGATCGACGGAGCATTGGCGCGCGGGATCGAGCTGCTGGAAAAGGCGCTCGAGATTGATCCGGAATTCGCCGAATGCTGGACCTCATTGGCCGATGCGCACATCATGACCGCCGCAATTACGCCCAGTCTTCGGCGGATCGAGCAATCAGCCGAAGGCGCAGCTTGCGCCGAAAGAGCCATTGCTCTGGACCCGGGCCAAGGCCACGCTTTCTCGGTGATGGGTGTGCATGCGTGGACCCAATTCAACCCCGCGCGCGGACTTGAATTGGCGCTGGAGGCCTATGCCCGCGATCCCAACAATTCGGATGTTGCCTCGCGGCTTGGTTCCTGCCTGCTTTACCTCGGCAAGACCAAAGAGGCATTGCCCTATGTCGAAGAGGCTGTGGACCGGGACCCGATTTATTGGCGCAATCTGGTGATGCTCACGGCCGCCTACCTTGGTTTGGGTGAGTGGGAAAAGGCACGCAAAGTTGGTCAAAGGACGATCGACATGGGCGCGCCGGGCATATTCCTTGCGATTGCACAGTTGGCGTTGGGCGACCGCGAAGCCGCGATAAAAAGCCATTATGACAGCCGCTTTTATCTCGACACGATCTTTATGCGCCCGCCGGGCGTTGCGGCGATGGATGAATCAGCCCGCGATGGCTATTTTAGACTGGCATCGCGAGGGATCTACAGCGGCGAAGAAGCCGATTACGCCGCCTACAGTCAATTGATCCACGGTCTTCATGCCACAATGCAAGACCCATACGATTCCTCGGTCGTCTTTCCCGCGATCTGGATGGGGCATACTGATTTGACGATGAAGATATATTCAGAGTGCATCCACCCAGCCAATATGTTCGGTTTGATGACCCTTTGGATTGATATTGATCCAATCAATCGAACGATCCGACATCCGGACTTTATGGCGTTTGCCGAGAAGACTGGCATGGTCGAGGCATGGAACCGATTTGGCTGGCCTGATCTTATCCCAACGGATCCGCGGTTGTCTTGAACTGCTCTCGATTGGGCGGATGCGCTCACAAGTGACCCGAACACCAAAGAATTGACGTTTTTTTGACGCTCCGGCCCGTTGACGATCGGGGCTGTGCCAATGCATTCTCGTCGCAACGGGGAATTACAAAAATAGCCGTTTTTTGAGGACCTTGTGAACGCATGTTCACCGGGCATTGGCGGCGCTTTGCCTGCTCCTCACGTGGGTCGCACCACACCTGATTGGCGACTGGCATTTTTACCTGCGCCGATTGCGAAACGACGAATAGGGAATCCAATGAAAACCTTCAAAACTCTTATGACCGCTGCCGCTTTGGCAGTTACACTTCCTTTTGCCGCGCCCGCAGCAGCGCAGGAATTTCCGCTGGTCGCGGGTGAATATATGGAAGTCAGCGGTATCTTTGTGAATGACGGAGCCGAATTCCAGTATGCACAGCATCTGGCGGACAATTGGGCGCGCCTTCAAGAACATGCAAAGATGCAAGGTTGGATCACGGACTATGAAATTCTGATCAACGTGAATCCGCGTGAAGGCGAACCGCACATCTATCTAACGACAACGTTTGCTGCGTTTGCCGACGCAGCCGAACAGGAACGTCGTAACGCGCAGATGAATGAATTTGCCGGACGAAGCGTCCAACAATTGATTTCAGAATCCGGCGATCGCGCAGAATACCGCACGATCGTTAGCTCGATGCTGCTTCAGGAATACAAACCACGCTAAAGTCTAAGCGTCTTAAGGCCCGGCGGATGCTTACTAGTCCCGAGCATCCGCCGGGTTTTTAGCAACAATCGAGAAATCATATGACCCGTTCATTGGCCACGCCGGCTATGCCTTCGCGCGCGCATGGTATTCCCGCGCTCACCACCAGCAAACCGGCGCGCTTTGCGACGATCATGGTGCTCTATTTCCTTCAGGGCGTGCCCGTTGGTTTAACGACAGTCGCTCTGACCGCTTGGCTCGCAGCGCAAGGGAGCACACCGGTCGAAATTGGGGCCTTTGTTGCGTTCGCGCTGCTCCCTTGGTCCGCAAAGCTCTTCAACGGGTTGCTGATGGATCGCTTCACCTTCAAGCCGATGGGACGAAGGCGGAGCTGGATCCTCGCCGCACAGGGTTTGATGATGGCTACTTTGTTGGCCATGGCCGCGCTGGCCCCCTCGGCCAGCGATATCGCGTTGCTGTCGGGCTTGTGCTTTGTTTTAAATTTGTGTGCCGCGTTCAATGATGTGGCGGTAGACGGGTTGGCGGTGGACATCGTCCCCAATGACGAACGCACCGCCATCAACAGCGTCATGTTTGCGAGCCAATCGGCCGGCATCGCGATAAGCAGTGTAATCGCCGGCAGCCTGCTTATGTCGGGCGATATCACGACAACCGCATTGGTCTTGGCCGTTCTAGTCGCTGTGGCGAGTGTTTTTGTTGGCGTCTTTCGCGAACGGCCAAGCGAACGCTTGTTACCGTGGTCCGCGGGCACCGCGTCGTCGGAATGCCTAGAGCGTCAACAGGATGCGTTCTGGCCCATCATTAGCCGGGTCGGCCGGTCGCTAGCCAATCGTTATGTCCTGCTGTTCCTTGCAGGTTTGGCGTTCACCCAAGCGCCCTTTGCGTTCGCTGATTCCGTCTCCCCAACTTTGGCTGTGCAACAACTGGGTTGGGACAGCGACGTCTATTCCAATTTTCGAGGCCTCCTCAACCTGATCGCCGCTGGTGTGGCTCTAATGCTGCCCGTCCCGCTTGTGCTGTGGCTTGGCCTTTCCAGAGCGCTGATCGCACAATTGGTCGCCGTAGCATTTTTGTCCGCTGCAGCCGGCCTGACTTTGCCGAATTGGCAGGGCGACACCGCGTTTATGGTCTACGAAGGGGCGATCTACGCCCTATCGCTTTCCAGCATGATCACTTTGATCACATGGGCGATGCGCATTTGCAATCCGGCGGTCGCCGCAACGCAATTCGCATTGTTTATGGCGAGCGCCAATTTTGCCCGCTCCATCTATTCCGCCAATTCCGGCTTTCTGATCGAAATGGGCGGCTATTCTGCGACCTATCTTTTCATGAGCATGACCTCCGTGATCGGGTTGCTGTTGTGCCTGTTCGCCCGCGTTGGGGATGAACAATTAGTCACCAACCATGAAGATTGATCGCGCGACCAAAGCGCGGTCGCCGTTTGCTCGAAATCTGAATCTTATTCCCCCGCACAAAGGATTGTGACCAATGACGAGCATCGCCGCGGAGTGGCGCGAAACCGGCAGCCTACCCGCCTTCTCAGATCACCCGACACTAAGGTTACTGCTCGGAACTCTGCTCTATTTGGCGCAAGGATTCCCGCAGGGGATTTTCTACGCAGCAATCCCCACATGGCTTGCGGCAAATGGAGCATCCACTGCTGTCGTCGCTTCTGCGGCCGCAGCCAGTGCCCTGCCGTGGAGCATGAAATTCCTCGCTGGCCTATTCATTGATCGCTACACGTGGCGCGCCATGGGGCGGCGGCGGCCCTGGCTGATGGGCTCGCAATCAGCAATCGTAGCCACTTTAATCATCGCTGCATTGATTGCTCCTTCGCCAAGCGACACGGCCATTGTGATCGGTTTTGTCCTGACCTTGTCGATACTGACGGCGGTGCAGGATGTTTCCCTCGATGCGTTGGTCGTTGATCTCACACCAGAAGCGGAAATGGGCCGGATGAATGGCTTTATGTTCGGCGGAAAAGCGTTCGGCATCGCCGGGGGGACAGCGATAACGAGCTATTTGTTGGAGCATTACGGTTTCTCCAATGCAATGCTGGGAATGATCGCGTTCTTTGCGGTGCCTGCGCTTTCGGTGGTGCTCATTCGGGAGCGCAAGGGTGAAAAACTCCTTCCTTGGACGCAGGGAACGGGCACTAAGGCAGGCAATTTGCCTGAGGATTGGTTGTCCATTTTGGCGTCCGCATTCAAAAGCCTGTTTCGGCGCGAAACGCTCTTAGTCGGGCTCATATTGCTGACCTACGGCATTCATCAGAATCTTAATGACACCACAAACAGCCTGTTTGCGATCCGGCAAATGGGTTGGTCCCAGTCGCAATTTGGCTCGTTGCTTGCCGCATCAAACATCGTGATGGGCATCTTTTGCCTCACAGTCGGGGGCTGGTTCGTGGATCGCTTTGGTCCGGGGCCCATAGCGCTCTGGTCAGGCGCGGCGGCCTTGGCCATCATGGCGGGGTACATTGTGGACGAGGCGCTGTGGCAATCGGACGAGCTGTATATCGTCTGGTACTTCGCAAAAAACGTGCCGCTTTTCTTGTTTTATCTTGCCAATTTGGTGCTCGCGATGCGCGTCACGCCAACCGCAACTGCAGCCACGTCGCTGTCCGCCCTTTTGTCTGTTGGAACGATGGGTTACGTTATTGGGGCCGCCGTCCTTCCTGCGCTGGAGACGTTCGGAGGGTATCAAGCGATGTATGGAGCGAGCGCTGTGTTGGTGGTTGTCGCTGGCTCAATGTCGCTGCTGCTGAGCAAGGAGGTACGGTTGGCTGCACAATCAACCGCTTCGGCAAGCGACGTTGCGATGCCTGTTTAGCAAAGGAATGCCCATCTGCGCTTGCTGGGCCCTACAACACGCGGGCGTTGAAGCATTCTTACCGAAAAGAAAAAGCCAGCCGGTGCGATAAAGCACCAGCTGGCTTCCCTTGGCCTAGGCAGCCCAAGTTGGAACCGCTTAGAAGGCAAAGCGGACGCGAAGGCCGCCCGAATGGGATTGGTATTCCGAAGCGAAACGACCGCGATATTCCGCGCCGATCGACAATCCGCCTTCGTTGACGAAGTCGATGCCTGCACCGACATCAAAGCGCGATTCAGACGCTTCATCCGCGACCACTGTGAAAGTGTCGGCGCCGCCATTGAACGAGCCGGCAATCGCAAGGGGATCGCTGCTCAAATCATAGGCGTAATCAACACTCGCATACGGGATCAGGCCGCTATCGTTGCCTCCAGCAACCCTTAGACCGATACGGGCTTCAAGGAACTCGGCGCTGTCGCTGTCCAGTGTTAGGCCAAGACCACCCGTTTCAGTGAAAGTGTCACGGGAAAGCTCTGCATAGCGCAGGCCACCATTTGGCGTGATCACCACACCGCCGGCATCGATGTCATATCCAGCATTCAAGCTGGCATAGACGCCATCCACATCGCTTTCTCCGGAAACAGGAGCGTTCAATGCGACACGGCTGTTGTCAACGGAGCTGCTTGAGTAACCCAGTTCTGCGTTGACATAGGCTTGACCCAAATCGAACCCAGCATAGCCGCCGATTTGGATAGCATCGATGTTGCTTTCCGCTGCCGCCGCCACGTTCGCTTCAACTTCGATGTCGGAGTAGTTGAACAAGATACCGACTGTGGCCGCCTCTCCAACTTTGCCATCGAGGCCAAGA
Organism: Erythrobacter sp. Alg231-14; assembly: GCF_900149685.1. Taxonomy (NCBI): domain Bacteria; kingdom Pseudomonadati; phylum Pseudomonadota; class Alphaproteobacteria; order Sphingomonadales; family Erythrobacteraceae; genus Erythrobacter; species Erythrobacter sp. Alg231-14. The sequence continues at coordinate 516,445 of NZ_LT702999.1, forward strand.
GTGAAGCCGGTGGCATCAGCATCGTAGCCCAAACCGCTAACACTGGTCGGGTCCGCATCGGCGGTGCGGGCAAATGCCGCGCCCCAAAGGCCAACACCATCACCGCTGAGACGATCCTGCACTTGCGCACTGGCCAATCGTTGGCTTTCATAGATCTCGCGGGTCACACCATCGTTGATCGCAGGCAAAAGCGTCAGCGCGTTGGCTTCGAATCCAGTTGCCGATGTCACACCATTCAGCGCGGCAAAGACATCATCGGAAAGGCGATTGTTGGCCGCTGCCGATGCAATCGCAGAACCAAAGCTGTTGATGTTGCTATCGCTCGACACGTTGCTCAAATCGGTTGCGGAAACAGCCACCGAAACAGAGCCGAGATTGACCGTGTAGTCGACAAGGAAGTCATCTTCGATGACGTTAACAGTCACTCCATTGTCGGTAAAAGCGCCCGTTTCCGTCAGCACGTCGATTGTGGAACCAATGTCAGCCTGACCTATCTGGGTCGTGGCTACGTTGATCACGCTGCTCATGCCAAGCGCCGTGTCGCCAACAACCGCTAGGCTATCGACACCAAGATCAAAGTTGAGGGTGCCGTTGGCATTCAACGAACCATCAATGGTTTGAGCCCCCGACACGGTCAGCGTCGCCATATCAGCAATCGTCACATCTACCCCGCCGGACACACCGTCCGACAATGTTGAATTCCCGCTCGCAAAAGTCAGCGTGTCGGCAAATGCCGAACCGACAAATGCACCGTTCAACGCTCCACCATTTTGGACAAAGTTCAACCCGGCAAGCGCCGTTGACGCATCAACCGCGTTCACACCGCTAAGCGTGCCGTTGTTCGTAAACGTTCCGGTAAAAGCAACGTTTTCAATCAGGACCGCTGCGGCGGTTTCTGACGAGATCGTGCCATTGTTCACAATGTCATCCGCCACAGTCACCGTGGTTCCTTCGCCCGCGCCATTGAACAGGCGCAGACCTGCCGACGCGCCCGAAGCTTGCGCTTCGCCGCGACCTGCGATCGTACCGTCGTTGACCAAGGTGAACGCACGTAAATCGCCGTCATTCACGCCCAGCTGGAGCGAAACACCCGAACCAGCCACACCCGCATCAATGATGCCGGCGTTGTTCAGCACAAAGTTGTTGGCCGTTCCATCGGCGTAGACAGTGCCATTGCGTTGAGCGCCGGTACCGAGGATCGAACCTGTGTTGTTGACGGTCAATCCGTTGCCATCAATGTTCAACGCCCGGCTGCCCGATGAAATCGTGCCCGAATTGTTGACGATAGCTTGGCTAAAGTCCCCGCCGCCTGCTGGTGTTGGATTGCCAAAATACAGGCCATTTTGAACGCCAGAGATCGTGCCCGAATTGTCGAGAACGCCTTGGAAACTGACACCGTTCACAAAGCGAATGCCGCCGGCTGTGCCGTTCGCTGATTCCGACGCGATCACGCCGCTATTGGTGATGGTGCCAACAAACAGGCCGTCCGATGTGGCATCTAGGACGCCAGCGTTGCGAGTGCGCTCAAACCGGAGACCATCGCCGGCTGTCGCCGCACCAGCCAATGCGTTTCCTCGGCCTTGGATCGTGCCGGTGTTGGTAAGAGTGAACGCGCTTCCACCGGTTGCAGCGGAGGCCAATTGTGCAGAGAAACCTGCGCCTTCATTGCCCATGCCTGCGTCAATCACACCATCGTTGTTCAATGCGAAACCTTGCGCCGTGATGTCGGAATACACCGTGCCATTGCGTTGATTCCCCGTACCAAGGATGGTGCCCGCGTTGTTCACAACCAACCCAGTTCCATCAATGTTCAAAGCTCGGCTGTCCGATGAAATTACGCCATCGGCAAGATTGTTAACGACGCCGCCCGTGTGATCGGCGCCACCTGCGGGAACAGGATTGCCAAAATACAGGCCGTTATTGACGCCAGAAATGGTGCCAGAATTGTTCAACACGCCTTGGAAACTAACGCCGTTCACAAAGCGAATGCCGCCGGTTGTTCCTGCGACTGCTTCCGAAGCGATCAGGCCAGAATTGTCGATAGACCCAGTAAACAAGCCCGTGGTGGACCCTTCGAGAAGGCCGCCAACGCGCGTGCGTTCAAATCGAAGACCGTCTCCCGCGGTTGGATCGCCAGCCCCAGCCTGTCCGCGTCCTTGAATTGTTCCGGCATTGGTGATGGAAAAGTCGTTGCCAGCCTCGCTCAGTTCGACCGAGAAACCCGCGCCTTCATTGCCCATACCTGCGTCGATCAAACCACCTTCAAGGTTGTTCAATTCAAAGCTTTGTGCGGTCGAATCCGCATAGACTGTGCCGTTGCGTTGGTTGCCCGTACCAATGATCGATCCCGAATTGTTCACGACCAGGCCAAGGCCATCGATGTTCAGCGCCCGGCTATCCGAAGCGATCGTGCCAAGATTGTTGACGACGCCGCCCGTGTGATCGGCGTCATTGCCAAAATACAGACCATTTTGAGCGCCGGAGATGGTTCCGTCCGCTTCATTGGTCAGCGTGCCTTGAAAGCCAATGCGATTGGCAAAACGAATGCCAGCCACGGTTCCTTGCGCGCTTTCCGAATTGATCACGCCCGAATTCGTAATGTCACCAGAGTAGATGTATTCTGGGGCAAGACCGGGACCGAAGAAACGGATGCCATCGCCCGCCGTGCCGCCCGCCGCAGACGCCTGACCGCGCCCTTGAATTGTGCCCGCATTGGTGATCGCACCATCGCGCGCCATACCGCCGCCGCCGACTTCGATCGCGATACCGGCCCCTTCGACGCCCGCATCAATCGATCCTGTGGCCGCATTGTTGATCGTGATCGTGTTTGATGTTCGATTGGCATAGACGGCGCCATTGCGCTGACTTGCCGTACCAAGAATGACGCCAGCATTGTTCAAAACGGCGTCAGTTCCATCAAAGTTCACAACCCGCGACGCGCCTTCGAGGCGGCCTGTTTCGGCGTTGTTGATCGTTGCACCTGTGACGCCCTGATTGACTTGAACAGTTTGTGTGACGCCGGTTGTCGCAAGCGTTCCGGCATTGTCGACCGTAACATCATTGTTGGCGACAACCACCACAGGTGCGCCGTCCACAACACTGGTAACGTCGACACCGGCGGTAATCGTATCGCCGTCGGCATTTGACGTGACCGTCATCGTGTCGCCATCGTTGATGACTTGTTGTGCGTTCGCTGCTCCGGTTGCGAGCAATGCAACGGTAGACGAAGTGACTAAGAACCGGCCCGTATTCAGGGCCGCTTTGCGTGCAATTGAATGTATCATTGTGCTGCCTTTTCTCTCCAAGAAGATGATGGAAGACGAGTGTGGGGTTTAGGGGGGTCACCCGCCTTCCGAGACAAGCAAATATGGCCATAAATTCACGTTGTATAATACATGCTATCAATGGATCCGATAGGCGGAGACTATCATTCAACATATTGTTTTTAGGAGATTCTTTATCGCAAACATAGAAAAGCAGCCCGCTTGAAGCAGACCGCTTTGTGGAGCAATTTCAGCGGTCAGGAAATCTGTTGATTGGACCTATGAAAGCGGCGCCACATTCATCGGCGGGCGAGATCGAATTTCGGCGCAAAGTGCCATCAAAATATGTTCGCGCGGACACCCCTTGCGGGACACAAAACCAATGTCGCGACCATAGGATGAATCATCAATTGTGATGAAACGCATTTCAGAGTTTACGCATTCCAGAATGGGGCGCGCCATCATCGGTACGAGAGTGCATCCAACCCCTTCGGCTAGATAGTGCGTCATCGTTAGGAAGTTGGTCGCGAGAATCTGTTCGGGTACATCGACCCCAATATTCTTGTCGTCACACAGTGAAATCGTATCCGCCCGCAAACAATGCTCTTTCGTCAAAAGAAGCAGTTCTTCGACCGGAATGTCGCATGGGCTGATGTTGTCGATGTTGGCAAGGCGATGTGATGCCGACACCATCAAGACCAAGGGCTCTTTAAACACAGGGGTGAAACGATAACCTGTTCTTTCGATCGGGCCGCTCATCATGGCGACATCGACGACTCTTTCTTCAAGTTCGGTCAACAAGACATGCGTCGGTTGTTCGCGATAGATAACGTTTAGATCTTCTGCGACGGCCCGAATGGACTTCGACAAATACGGCAAAGCAAACGGCGCCAGCGTTGGGATCATACCGATTCGAAGAGGGGCCGAAAGAGGATCGTGATATTCTGCGGCCGTGTCTGAAATGCGCTGAGCAGAGCGCAACATATCTTTCGCCGTTGCAACAATGCGCGCGCCCGCATCGGTTGTAAAAACGCCGGAACTGGTGCGTGCAAACAGCTCAACGCCCAATCGTTCCTCAAGCTTCTTCACCTGAGCCGAAAGCGACGGCTGACTGACATGACAGGCATCCGCCGCGCGTCCGAAATTGCGATAGCGGTCGATTGCTGCGACATATTCAAGATCACGAAGGTTCATGGACCAATACTCCCACAAGCGATTACGCAGGGGATCGCCGGAAGGTTACAATCGTTCGCGAAATCCAGAATTTGCTTTCCGCATCGCCCAACGGATGGTACCCGGCGCCCACCTCTCAAACGCCAATATAGAGGCGTCTTTTGTTGACCAATTTTTGCGCCAAATACCGGCCTAATCTGCGATTCCTATCGCTGTGTGCGATTGCTTTATCGTTGCCCGCTTGTGTTTCTCTGGCGCCGGAACAGCAGTCTCCCGATATCGTGGCAGAAATGCCCGAACGATTTGCCTACGAAACGCAAGGCAATGAATACAAACCAGAGGCGTGGTGGGTCAGATTTCAGGATCCCGTTCTCAATGAATTGATCGATTCCGCGCTTTCTAAGAATTTCGACATCGCCCAATCGATCGCGCGATTGGAACAGGTTCGCGCACAAGCTCAGATTTCAAGGTCGGCCCTCTTCCCGAGTGTCGATGCAACGATCACAGCAAGCGAGGCGAGCAATCCATTGGCGGGAAGCGCGTTTGGCGATTTGGGTGGCGGAGCGATCACCCGGATCGAAAACCAAACCGTCGCGCCCAGTGTTTCGGCGGCATATGAACTCGATCTGTTCAGCCGCAACCGCAACGATGCGGGTGCGGCGCGATTGGATGCTGTCGCTTCGGAACACGATCTACAGGCCGTACGATTGGCAACGGCCGCTGACACAATCTCCACTTATTTTGAGATTGTGAACACACGCCGTCAGATCGAACTCACTGTGCAATCCGCCAGCGTTCTGAACGACCGGGTGGAAAGCGCAGAGGAAGAATTTCGTCGCGGATTGACCGAGAGTTTTGAGCTTTATCAAATCCGTCAACAACTGCGCGCGACGCAGGCATCTTTGCCACAGTTGGAAAGCGCGCTCGCCGATGCCGAAAACAGATTGGGCGTTTTGCTGGGCGTCTATCCCGGTGATCTAGACGAGACCCTGGCCCGCCCATTGACGCCGCGATTGGTTTTCGAACCGGTTCCGGCTGGATTGCCTGCCCAATTGCTCGAACGCCGTCCAGACATCGCCGCATCATGGGCGCGGCTGGATGCGGCTCGATTGCGAATTGGGGCGCGCCGCGCGGAACGATTTCCGCAGATTAGCTTAAGCGGGTCATACGGCGCACAAGGGGATACGCTTTCCAGCGGGTTTGATTTTGCGGACAACTGGACGCGATCTTTGGCAGCCAGCATCGTGGCGCCTATTTTCAACGCCGGTCGGATTTCGGCCAATATTCGGGTGGCGCGCGCGCAATATGACGAGAACGCCGCCGCCTATTCCGCTACGGTCCTTCAGGCGTTTCGCGAAGTAGACAGCGCCTTTGCCGATTACGAAGAGCAACGGCGACGCTATCTCCTTGTCACAGCACAGTTGCGTGAGGCGGAATTGTCGCTTGATCTGCAACGGCGACGTTATGCGTCGGGTGTCGGGACATACACCGCTTATCTCGACGGGCTGACCACCGTGTACCAAGTGCGATCCGATCTTTCATCATCGGCTCAGGCAACCGCTCTGGCCCGGTTAACGGTTCATCGCGCCCTTGCCGGCGATTGGATCGCAAACGAAGACACGCCATCAACCCAGTCTATTCCTACACCGGAGACACCGGATGAATAATCAGTTCAAATGGGCCTTTGGTATTCTCATTGTCGCCTGCGCGTTGGCGACGGTTATGATCATGGCGCGGCCAGAGCCTGCTCAAGAAACCAAAGAGGTTCAATCACCCTTGGTGGAAACCATTCCGCTGGAATTATCGACAGAAGCAATCCCTGTTTCCGTATCCGGCACGGTTCAACCGCGCGACGAAATCGTGATCGGGGCGCAAGTTTCCGGTCGCCTCACTTACGTCAACCCGGCCTTTCGTGAAGGTCAATTCGTCACCGCCAACAGCATCCTTTTGAGGATCGATCCAACCGATTACCGCAACCAAGTCCGCATGGCGCAGGCCGATGTAGCGGCCCAAGATGTTGCCGTTTTAGAAGCCCGCGAAGAAGTGACCATTGCTCGAGATGATTTGGCTAAATTCCAAGCGCGAGAGAACGAAGTCGAACGTCTGGCATCATCTATCGACGAAGCGGGATACGCCGCGCGCTTCCTGCCACCGGAAACACTATCGCCATCGGGTCAAACCAGCGATGAGGAAACAAATCCCGCCTCAGAAACAGACGCGGGATTGGCAACTCGCGAGCCACAATTGCGCTCTGCCGAGGCTGCGCGTGAACGCGCTGCGGCTTCTTTGGCAGACGCGCAAACGGCGTTGAATCGCACGCAAATCTCGGTCCCTTTTTCCGGATTGGTGCGCGAAGAAAGCGCCGCGGTCGGGACCTTGGTCCAAGTGGGACAGTCGCTGGGATCAGTCGCCTCGACAAGCGTGTATGAAGTTCGCTTGTTCCTAACCGAAGACGAAGCCGCACTGATCCCCGGTTTGTTGAGGGGGTCCAACGGTACGATTTCCGCGGATGTGTTCTACGAATATGGCGGCCTCACCTACCGTTGGCCTGCCGTTGTCGATCGCGCTGATGCCAGCTTGGACCCAACCACGCGAAACGTCGAAGTGTTCTTGCGTGTTCCCAATCCCTTGCGAGGCGGTTTGATTGTTGATGGCAATGAAGGCAGCTCCGCCAATGAAGCCCCGCCATTGTTGCTTGGGGCGTTCGTCGAAGCGCGCATCGCTGGAGACAGCACGGAAGGGTTTGCCGCCATCCCACCATCTGCATTGCGTCCGGGCAACACCATTTGGGTTGTGCGCGATGGGAATTTGCGGATCATACCGGTCCGCGTGATCCAACGCAGCGATGATTTCGCCTATGTCGCCGCCGCGACGCTTTCGCAAGGTGGCGAATTGGTCATCAGCAGCCTCCCCTCTCCAACCGACAACTTGCCCGTCCGCATGGCGGATGACACCGCCCAATGAATAATCAATCGAGCGACACCGCGGACATTCAAGAAGGCGAGCCGTTAGATCGGTTTGGTCACGCCGCCGAACGCGCGCGGGACAGAAAAGGCGTCATCGCCTTTATGGCTCGCAACGGTGTCGCCGCGAACATGATCATGTTGTTCATGATCGCCGCCGGTTTGTTCTCCTTTTCCAGCATCAGCCAAGAGGTGTTTTCAGAAACCAGTCTCGACACCGTGAGAGTGTCGGTCGCCTATCCCGGTGCCACCCCGCAAGAGGTTGAGGAATCGATTGTTCAACGGGTCGAAGAGGCGGTTGAAAGCGTCGAAGGCGTCAAAAAGATCACGAGCACTGCGTCCGAGGGATCTGGGGCCGTCAATGTCGAATTGGAAGCCGGCACAGACATCGCGCGCGCATTGGATGAAGTGAAATCCGAAATAGATCAGATCGATACATTTCCCATCGATGCCGAAGAAGCCGACGTCCGAGAATTGGTCACCCGCCAAGCGGTTATGAAAATCGCTCTATTCGGGGATGTGCCAGAGCGGACATTGAAGGAAACCGCTTACGCGTTGGAAGACGCAATATCGGGCCTGCCCGATGTCAGTTACGTTCAAACCAGCGCGGTGCGCGATTATCGGATTTACGCAGACATCTCTCAAGATGAATTGCGCGCACTCAACCTCTCTTTGACCGATGTATCCAACATCGTCGCACAAAGCAGCTTGGACAGCCCCGCCGGTTCTGTTGACACCGCTAACGAAGAAGTCCGCGTGCGGACCGTTGGCCAAAACTACACACAACAGGATTTTGAAGACATCGTCCTGCTTACAACCGGTGAAGGCGCGATCCTAAAGCTTGGCGACGTCGCCACCATCGATGATGGGTTTGAAGACACCGATTTGATCGCTCGGTTCGATGATAAACCGGTGGCGTTTGTCGATGTCTACCGCACCAGCGATGAACGGGTTTTGGATGTTGCAGCCGCAGCCAAGGGCTTGCTCGATGACGGTTTCGATTTGCCGCCGGGGGTCGAATACGCGATTTGGGACGACGACAGCGTCCTGCTCGATGACCGATTAAGCTTGCTGCTCAAAAACGCGGCCATTGGCCTTCTGCTTGTCTTGATCGCGCTCACTTTGTTCCTCGATCTTAGATTGGCGTTTTGGACAGCGGTGGGCATCGGTGCGACCTTTACCGGTGCGATCTTCCTGCTCGAATATGCCGGGTCCAGCATCAATATGTTCTCCTTGTTCGGGTTTATCCTCGCATTGGGGCTTGTGGTGGATGACGCGGTCGTTGTGGGTGAAAACATCTACGCAGAGCGCGAACGCGGGCGAAGCGGCACGGGCGCAGCGATTGCGGGTACACAACGGGTTACCATTGCGGTGATCTTTGCAGTTCTGACCACGATCACTGCTTTTTCTCCATTGTTGTCTGTTGGCGGGACGATCGGGAAAATTGTCGCAGACGTACCGCTTGTTGTTCTTGCCGTTCTGGCGCTGTCGCTGGTCGAAGCGCTTTTGGTTCTTCCCTATCACCTGTCGCACCTTCCCCCCGCCGGAACGCGCGCGTCAAACGCCATCACCCGCTTTTTTGAACGCGTGCAAAAGGCCGTTGATGCCCGATTGATCGCTTTCGTCGAAGGCCCTCTGGACCGCGCGTTGAAATTCACTGTGCGCGCGCCAGCCATCATCCTGGCAGCGGCGGTAGCGTGTCTGATCCTTTTCGTGACGATGCTGCCAGCGGGCATCATCAAATTCTCGTTTTTCCCTGACATCGAAGCCGACACTGTGGGTGCATCTCTCGAAATGCCTGCGGGAACCACGATCAACCGCACTCAAGAAGTGACCGAACGGATCGAAGCTGCGGGCGAGCGAGCGGTGGAGCGATTGTTGGGTGAAGGTGCCGATCGGTCGTCTTTGGTAATGTCGACCTACACCACGGTCGGACTGCAACAAGTGGGCGGCGGCCCAGACGGCGACGTCGACAATTTCAGTCCCGGAATATCAAGCGTCCAGTTCGCGCTGACCTCAAACGAAGAGCGCACAGTTTCTGCTTTGGCATTCGAAGAGGCGTGGCGCGATGAATTGGGCGCGGTTCCCGAGGCGCGATCAATATCCATTTCCTCATCGCTCTTGTCGCTGGGCGAGGCGGTCAATCTGCGCATTTCGCATCCTAACGAGGAAATTCTAGAAACCGCAAAGTCCCGGGTCATGTCCGATCTGTCTCAAATCAGCGGCGTCTTCGACGTTGAAAGCGATCAAGACGCCGGCATGCGTGAAATTGAATTGCGGCTAAAGCCATCGGCACGGACATTAGGGGTAACGTTGCAGGATGTGGCGGCGCAAACGCGCGCTGCGTTCTTCGGTGCCGAATCCGTGCGGGTGCAACGCGGCAGCGAGGATGTCCGCGTCTATGTTCGCCTGCCAGAGGATGAACGCAATTCCATCGCCGATATTGAAGGATTTAGAGTGCGAGTTGCCGACGGCTTCACGTCACTCGGCGCGATTGCCGATGCCTCCTTCACCGAAAGCCCTTCCCAGATAAACCGAGAAGCTGGGCGCCGAGTCATCTCCATTTCTGCAGACGTAGACGACCAAGTGGTCACTGGTGACGAAGTGAGCACCTTGCTTTCGCAAGACATCATGCCGTCGATCATGGCCGACTATCCGGGCTTGCGTTACAGTTTCGGCGGGCAACAAGAAGAACAAGCGGAAAGCTTTGGCGATCTCGGCACGGCTTTTGGCCTAGCATTGATTGTGATCTACGCGCTGCTCGCCATACCGTTCAAATCCTACACTCAGCCGTTGGTGATTATGGCAGCCATACCGTTTGGATTGGTTGGCGCGCTGCTCGGCCACTTGGTTCTCGGCATCCCACTCGGCATCTTGTCGATGTTCGGCATTGTTGCGCTGTCAGGGGTGATCATCAACGGATCGTTGGTGCTGGTCGACTTCTTCAACGAAAACCTTGCATCCGGCATGGAGGTAGATGACGCAATCGTGGACGCGGCGAAATCACGGTTCCGCCCGATCATGCTGACGGCCGTAACAACGTTCCTAGGCGTCGCTCCAATCACCTTCGAAACCAGTATTCAGGCGCAGTTCCTGATCCCAATGTCTGCGAGCCTTGGGTTTGGCGTGTTGGTGGGAACGGTTTTGTTGATCCTTGTTATTCCGGCATTGGCGATGGTGCATATCCGATCAAAGAACTTCATTGCACAGCGGCTTGCCCCTCGGCACATATCCGACAACGCCGGCGATTGACCGAGACTGGCAAGCGGTTCAAACCGGTTGGATTGAATTCACCGTTCGTTTCGGTGTTGGTCTCACAGGAAATGCCATGCCCAGATCATTTGTCGCCGCACAATTCGCGGCTAGCCTAATTGCAATTCCCGTCGCATTGGCGACACCGGTTGCCGCTCAATCACCAGAATCGGCCGATCCGATCAAACATGGCTCAGAACGCACCGAGCCTACGCGCATATTCACCGGCGAAGACCTGTTCGATCTGGCCGTAGCGTCGGACCCCCAGATCAGTCCGGACGGCAATCAGATTGCCTACGTGCGTCGCCAAAATGACATCATGACCGACCGCGCCCAAAGCGCAATCTGGATGATCGACACGTCGACTGGCGAAGAAACGCCGGTCGCTGGCAGCGAAGGGGGGGCATTCGCTCCGCGTTGGTCGCCAGATGGGACGCGGCTCGCCTATGTTTCTGTGGAAAGCGGCAATGCGCAATTGTGGGTGAAATGGATCAACAGCGGCGACATCGTCCGACTAACCCGACTGCCCAACAGCCCATCTAGCATCACTTGGTCACCCGACGGACGATCGATAGCTTACACCATGTTGGTCGATGATGCCGCGCCGAAACTCGGCTCAGCGCCCGCAAACCGGCCAGAAGGCGCGGAATGGGCGGCGCCGCTTAGCATAACCGATCTCGTCAACTTTAGAGCCGATGGAACCGGTGAGATCGCACCCGGTTTCAGCAAGATCTTCATCATTTCTGCGACGGGCGGAACGGCGCGCCAGATTACCTATGGTCCCAATCACGACGGCGGCCCTCTAAGCTGGACTCCCGATGGCAACACGATCATTTTCACCGCCAATCGCAACGACAATTGGCAAACCGACCCGGTTGAGGCCGATATTTGGACCGTCAATGTCGATACGTTGGAATTGGCGCAATTAACCGATCGCGATGGACCGGATGTGGGGGCGATTATGTCACCCGATGGCCGTTTCATAGCGTATACCGGGTTTGACGATGTTGGTCGCGCTTATGAAAACAATGAGCTGCACATCATGGACGCCGATGGCGACAACCCAAGATCGCTGACATCGCAATGGGACTTCGGAGTTGATGCGATTGCGTGGGACGAGGATTCCCGCGGCGTCTATGTTCAATATGACGATCACGGAGAGACCAAGGTCGCTCGGATCGACCTAAATGGTCAGGCACAGACCATCGTCGAGGGTCTCGGGGGAGGCGGATTTGATCGTCCTTATACTGGCGGCTCGTTCTCCGTTTCGGCGAACGACACCATCGCTTTCACCGGTGGGACTGCAACGCAACCAGCCGACGTTCGCATATCTCGCAATGGTCGCTCCCGTGTTCTAACCAATTTGAATCCGCAATTGATGCCCAGCGATAGCCCCGTCACCAAAACGATGGGCGAAGTGCGCGAGATCTCTGTCGCATCCAGCTTTGATGGCCAAATGGTGCAAGGTTGGCTGACATTGCCTCCGGGCTATGTCGAAGGGACGCGAGTGCCTTTGATTTTGGAAATCCATGGCGGCCCCTTTGCCGCCTACGGCCCGCATTTCTCGACTGACAATCAACTTTATGCTGCCGCTGGATACGCGGTGTTGTCTGCAAACCCGCGTGGATCGACCAGCTATGGTGAGGCTTTCGCTCAGGAGATCGACAAGGATTACCCCGGAAACGATTATCACGATTTGATGAGCATCGTGGATCATACCGTCACACTGGGAATTGCCGATGCCGATCGCTTGTTCGTGACGGGCGGATCGGGTGGCGGTGTTTTAACATCATGGATTGTTGGCAAAACCAATCGATTCCGCGCGGCAGCGACGCAAAAACCAGTGATCAATTGGACCACTCAAGCCCTTACAGCCGATGGTACGGGGTATTTCGGTCAATATTGGTTGGGTGCACGGCCTTGGGAAAATCCGGAAACATTCTGGGCTCATTCGCCTCTGTCATTGATTGGTCAGGTTCAGACACCGACTTTGGTCGTTGTGGGGGCCGAAGACTATCGCACACCGGTAAGTGAGGCGGTGCAGTATTATTCGGCGCTGCAATTGGCCGGCGTTCCCACCACACTGATCCGGGTGCCCGGTGCAAGCCACGGCGGTTTCGCCGCGCGCCCCTCGCAAAGCGCAGCGAAGGCGTCAGCAATCCTTGCTTGGTTTAATCGGTATTCGGAAGGCTGGGAACCTGAAACAGACGAAAGCGGCGAATGACGCGCCTCATTCTGTTCAACAAGCCTTTCGGAGTGTTGTCGCAATTCACCGACAAGAACAGCCCGACACAACGCCAAACCTTGTCCGATTTTATCGACGTCCCAGATGTTTATCCGGCTGGCCGGTTGGACCGGGATAGCGAAGGGCTCTTGATCCTGTGCGATGATGGTCGAATGCAGGCACGAATTGCAGACCCAAAATTTAAGTTACCCAAAACATATCTGGTTCAAGTCGAAGGAGAACCGGATCCTGCGGCGATCGCCGGGCTGCGCGACGGTGTTCGATTGAAAGATGGCGTTACGCGGCCAGCATTGGTCGAGCGGATTGAGGCGCCCGACCTTTGGCCGCGCGATCCACCAATCCGCGTGAGAAAAACAGTCTCAGACTGTTGGATCAAGATCACCATTCGCGAAGGCAAGAACCGCCAAGTTCGCCGTATGACCGCCGCTGTTGGGCACCCGACATTGCGGCTTGTTCGATGGGCCGTCGGTGATTGGACCGTCGATGGACTGGCTCAAGGTCAATACACCGAAGCGCGCGGTTCCTAGCCAAAGTCGCCGTGTTGGCCGACTCCGATCGCGCCATCGTTGTGCAACGTTTCAATCAATGCGCACAATTCCGGCGACACATCGTTGCTGGCGGAGATCATGACGTGATCGGATGCGCACAGGTCTTGAACGAAATCGTGCAATGCACTCGCAACCGAAACGGTACGTCCATCCACAGCCAAGAGAATCGTTCCAGGGGATTCCATTACGAACGCGAAACGGCTGGCAGGATTTCGGATGACATCACAGCCCGACTGCAGCAATTCTGCAATTCGATCCATGCTCAACGCGTGCTCTGGGCGCCAATCGATATGGGCGTGTTTTCGTTCTGTCGCATATTCGGCGAACCAGCGCGCAAACGCCGTGCGGTCTTGCAATTGTTCGGTCAACATTGCGTGCAGGCGATCAAGCGCAGCCGGGGCGATCTCACCGGGATTGATCTGACGTTGCAGATCGGGATCGCCGAACCGATCATCTTCGCGCTGTCCGTCCGCCAATCGAGAGGCAAAGCCATCGATCAATTCGCCGCGTGAGGGCGCGCGAAATCCAATGGAATAGGTCATACAGTCATCGCTTTGCGCGGTGCCATCATGCGCCAATCCGGGTGGCACATACAAGATGTCTCCGGGCTCGAGCAGCCAGTTCTGTTCCGAGTTGAACTCCGCCAACAACTTCAATCCATCGTGAGGGCGCAGCGCGGTATCATCATCGCACCATTGCCCCAATTGCCAACGACGCGTCCCCAACCCCTGAACAAGAAACACGTCATAATTGTCGAAATGCGGCCCAACCCCGCCGCCGGTTGTGGCAAAACTGACCATTACATCGTCGACACGCCAGTTCGGGATGAAGCGAAACGGGGCGAGCAAATCCGCCACTGCAGGAACATGGTGATCGACCGCCTGCACCAACAAAGTCCATGGATCACGACCCAAAGCGTCAAATCGGTCCGCAGCTAGAGGACCATTTTCCATCACCAATGCGTGGCTTTCGCCGAAAATTAGTCGCGATTCCACATGGGCTTCTAACGACAAACCGGCCAGCTCATCAGGCTCAAGAGGGTTGCTCCATTGCGCAAATGCGTTGCGGATCAGCAATGGTTTCTTCTGCCAATAATCCCGCAGAAATTCGTCCGGATCAAAGCCGGTCAATTGCATTCCAGTGGCGCTCATTGCGGCCCTGCTGAAGCCATCAGATCCATAAAATTGCGCGCCGCTTCGCGATCCGCCTTATCTTCGAACGCCACATCAAGATCGGGTGCGGCATCCAGCATATGAAGCAAGCTCCAAAGGGCAAACCGCTTATTGCGATCTTTCTCCAGACCAAGATCGACCTGCATTCGATCGACTGCGGCCGGGATCGCATCAACTTTCACCTGAGCAAGATCAGGCGTCCCGAAATAGCGAAGCAGCATATTGTCCATATCCATGATGTCGCGGTAGCCGTTCGCAGCCATCAAGCAAAGACGAATGGATCGAATGATCGTTCAAGGATCGCGAATTTGGATGAAAGTAAATTGGACGCGACGCTTAGTGTTGCTAGGGGCGCGCTCATGTTGACGATCAACTCCCTTACCGTGCGCCTTGGAGGGCGCCCTATCCTTGAGCAAGCCAGCGCCGCAATCCCGCATGGTGCGCGCGTTGGCCTGATCGGTCGAAACGGTGCTGGGAAATCGACACTGATGAAAACCCTGATTGGGGAAATCGAACCGGATGATGGCGAAATAACCAAACCATCTAAGATCCGCATCGGCTATATCGCTCAGGACGCGCCAAGCGGATCAATCACACCCGAACAAGCAGTATTGGCGGCGGACACAGAGCGCGCCCAGCTCTTGGAAGAATCTGAAACATGCACCGACCCCGATCGATTGGGCGAAGTGCATGAACGCTTGATCGCGATCGACGCCTACAGCGCGCCATCAAGAGCCGCACGGATTTTGACGGGTCTTGGTTTTGACGAGGACATGCAATCCCGTCCGCTCGACAGTTTTTCTGGCGGTTGGAAAATGCGAGTTGCGTTGGGTGCATTGTTGTTTTCTGCACCGGATGTTTTGCTGCTTGATGAGCCATCGAACCACCTTGATCTCGAAGCGACTTTGTGGCTGGAGAATTTCCTCAAAAGCTATCCCGCGACGCTTTTGGTCATCAGCCACGAACGCGACCTATTGAACAAAGTGGTCGACCATATCTTGCATCTGCAAGGCGGTCGATTGTCGCTGTATCCCGGCGGCTATGACAGTTTTGAAAAACAGCGCGCCGAACGTGCTGCGCAGCTTGCATCGGCCAAAGCATCGCAAGACGCCCAACGCGCCCGTTTGGAAGACTACGTCGCGCGAAACAGCGCCCGCGCCTCAACCGCGAAACAGGCCCAATCACGCGCTAAAATGCTGGCCAAGATGCAACCCATTGCCGCGTTGATGGAAGACCCATCGTTAAGCTTTGAGTTCCCCAACCCAACCGAGATGAAGCCCCCCATGATCAAAATGGACATGGCTGCGGTGGGCTATACCGAGGACAATCCCGTGCTGCGGCGCGTTAGCCTTAGGATTGATCCCGATGATAGGATCGCGCTGTTGGGTCGCAATGGCAACGGCAAGACGACATTAGCTCGATTACTGGCTGCACAACTGCCCTTGATGGAAGGCGAAGTGAACGCACCCGGCAAAATGACGGTTGGGTATTTCACCCAATATCAGGTTGAAGAATTGGCGGGCGACGCAACACCGGTCGAACACATGACGCGCGCTATGGAAGGCCACACTCCCGGCGCGGTTCGCGCACAGTTGGGCCGGTTCGGTTTCTCCGGCAGCCGCGCAACAACCAATGTCGCTAAACTGTCCGGTGGGGAACGCGCGCGCCTTGCGCTCGCCCTGATCACGCGCGACGCTCCGCATTTGCTGATCCTTGATGAACCGACAAACCACTTGGATGTCGACGCTCGCGAAGCGTTGGTTCAAGCATTGAATGATTATTCTGGCGCCGTCATCTTAATCAGCCACGATCGCCACATGGTTGAATTGGCGGCGGATCGATTGGTTTTGGTCGATGATGGTACGGCTAAAGAATATGCAGGCAGTATGGATGATTACATCGATTTTGTTTTGGGTGTGAACCAACCTAAAAAAGATCGCCCAGCTAAATCGGCGAATGCCAAAAAAGGTCAGTCTGCCAAAGATCGTGCAAAGGCCAAATTCCTCCAATCCGAAATCAGGCGGATCGACAAAATCATGGCGACACTGCAATCGAAATGCAGCGCCATCGACAAAGCCATGTTTGAACCGGGCAAAGCGGGTTCGCCATACTCCGATAAGAGCATGAGCGATTTGCTATCAGAACGGGCGCAATTGACCGATAAGATCGACGAAGCGGAAGCGGAATGGCTATCGCTTAGCGAAGAGCTGGAAGCCCTAGGCGCGACGTAGTTGCCCGCTACCGCACCCGCGAAGGTGCGATCAAGATCGCATTGGCCAACAACAAGTCCAGCCCATCCAGATAGGCGCGGGTCGCCGGATCATGCGCAAAGGCAATCGTCAAACCATCGCCGGTTGGTTGAGCCATAAGGTACGGTTTGAACGCCAGTTGGCGACGATTTTCGTCCCACACATATCCGCTCGCGATCAGGTTATCCGTGCTTTCGAAATACAACACGTTGGAGCCGTTAGCCCGATCAAGCGGGGTGAAGATCTGCGATCCGGTTGCCAACACAACCGCGCCGCCATCATATCCAGAAGACAGGAAATGCTCTTGATCGGCGATCGTGTTCAATAAAGCCCCGGGCAACGTGTCAGGCAAGGCATTCTGATCAGCAATCGCGTCGCGATAATCGGCCTCGTTGGCGAATTCGCTTGCCTCACTCAATGATCCTGCTTCCTCATCATCTGAAACCGGTTCGCGACCCAATGCCGCTTCGCGTTGAACAGAAAGCAAGGGGTCATCTCCCCCGGTGAACGTTGTAATGCTGCTGCCGATGGTCACGAGAACACCGCCCCGTTCAACAAATGCGCGCAACGTCGCAATCCCGCCATCGCCCAAATTGCCGCGCGGCGAACCTGCGGGGACAACAACCACATCGTAATCGGACAAATCCGCGCCCCTAAACCGATTGGTGCGGATAGGCACAACCGGCAGACCCAAACGACGCTCAAGGACGAAACGCATCGCACCCGCGCTCAATTGTGAGATACCATCGTCCCATGCCATCGCCACTTTGGGCAATGTGAGACGGGCAAAGGCTTCGCTGCCCAGATTTGGGCCATCTTCAACCCAACTGGAATCGAGCGCGACGGTTTCCGCGCCGATTTCGCGAGCCAATTCGCGCAAACGGGCCATGCTTTCAGGTGAATTGGCGCGCGTTGGCGCAATTACCGTTCCTCGTGGATAAGTTCGGCCATCTTTGGTAAAGGCTTCGTCGGTGCCGCTCATTTCAATCCCTTCGCGAAGGGCCAAAGTGATAAGGCGCGCTTGACCGCTATCGGACCAAGGCACGGCAACGCCAAAATCACCTGATCCGCCTTCGACCGGAGCGATTGGGGCGGTCGCCGAAAGCAAGTCCCCCGACGGAGCAGTCGCGCACGCCACAACGTCCAATCCGGACATCAAGCCAACAGACCATGCAGTCACATCATACAGTTCATGCGGGAGGTCATCGGAACGGCGACGTTCTTGCTCGGTAACAAAATCGGCGGGCAAAGCGGTGTCGCGATCCAATAAGCTGCGGACCAACCGAGCAGCAGGCTGAGCCTGAGGAACGGAAAGAAAGCCATTTGGATAGGACCGGCCGCATGCATTGGCTGAACCTGACCGCCGACGCACCTCAATACCTTGAGCGACCAGCCTCCGGCCCAAGCTTTCGGCGTTCCACCGGCGGTCGCCTAAATCTATAATGTATGCGCCCCTTCCCGCTGCTCCATTGGCGTTGTTGGCGCGATAGGTCGCATAGTCAGATAGGAAACGGTCCGCGTTCTGCGCGACTGCTTCAGCGGTCGAAAAGCTCGCGATGAAGTGATTGCGCACGCCATCCGCGTAGGTCAGCTGCGTTCCGTTGCGCCGATCAAAGACCAGCCCGCGCGCCGATCCTTGCTCGTATGTGCTGCCAATGGCGCCTTGATGTGTGTTCCAGGTGTCACCGTAGCCCGGGTAAAACAGGTCATAGACTTCGCGTGTAAAATAGGGCTCTCCCATTTGATCAAAATAGGCGGCGTTGTTGCGGCCAATGATCTCATAGGAGCGTTGTTGCGCGGCAGTGATGTTCGGGTTGATCGGTTGCGCCGCAGGAGAGAAAAAATACGTCTCATCCCCGCCCATTTCGTGGACATCAACCACGACGACTGGGCTCCATTGGCGGATTGCGGCGACTTTACCGCGGGTTTCGGGCTGGCTCAAAGTGAACCAATCGCGGTTCAAGTCGAACATATAGTGGTTCACTCGCCCACTAGGCCACGTTTCATCGTGTTCTGCCGCTTGCCGATCACCGACAGGCTCAATCCCGACCGCGCCGCGAAAATGGTTTACGAAACGCGCCCGTCCATCGGGGTTTTGCATCGGGTCGAGCACAACGATGCTTTCTCGCATCATTTGATCCACCCGTGCATCGTCACGCGCCGCGATAAGATGATAGGCCATCATCAACGCCGCATCGGTGGATGCAATTTCATTGCCGTGCACGCCATATGCCAACCATGTCACCGGCAAAGCATCACCGTTGCTGGCCCGTCCGGCAGAGATATTTGCAAGATCAGCTTGAATCGCGTCAATCCGCGCCATGTTGTCTGGCGACGTCAGGATCAAATAGTGAAGCGGCCGCCCTTCCCAGCTTTCCGCGTACTTGACCATTCTGATGCGGTCCGGTGCGGCATCCACCAAAGCCCGCGCGTATCGATCTGCTTCATCGGTGGACGTGATCCGATCGCCAGGGGCATGGCCCACTGTCTGCGTCAATGTTGGTATCGATGGATCAAATTCCGCCGACAAGAATGACTGAGCATGCGCCGGGGCAACGGATGCGATGACCGCCCCGCAGAACACCAAAGAAGCGCCGATCGCTGCGAAAGTGGATCGATACACGGATTCAAGCTTCATCGCGGATTTCCCGATTTTTGAGAAGGAGGGATTGGGTTAAGTGTTCGAACAATCCCACGCGGCGGTCAAGCGCGATCAATGCGAAAACCGGATGGCTTCAAGAAGCTCAGAAGCGGTAGAACAGGCCATCAATGGTCGGAAAGTCCAAGGCAGCACCCAAATGCGTAACAAAATTATCACGCAGCTCGATTCATCGTTTACATTTCGCGGAGGTTGGCTTGACAGATGTTACAACTCGATGATCTTTGCTGCATCGCACCATGCGCATAAACTGGCCATAAGATGCCAACACTCCAAAAAAGGGAACGCCATGAAACCTCTTAAAATCTCCGGTCAGGCCCTCCTGCTCGCCGCGGTTAGCGCCATGCCATTTGCGGCACACGCTCAATCGGCTCCAGATAGCGATGCAGAAGAAGCACAAGAAGAGAACCGGATCGTTGTTACCGGCTCACGCATTGCACGTGATCCAAACATCGGCTCACCGGCTCCTATCCTCTCCGTTGACGCCGAAGCATTGACACAAGCTGGTACGCCAGACGTTGTTGAAGTGTTGCGCGACATTCCCGCTCTTTCCACATCAACCACAGCGGAAGGTTCTATTGACGGCATCTTCTCTGAATCGGTTGGTCAATCCATTCTCAACCTGCGCGGCTTGGGCGCGAACCGTACCTTGGTTCTGGTCAACGGCCGCCGCCACGTTTCTGGTGTTGCAGGCGAACAGGCGGTGGACATCAACTCCATCCCTACCGCGCTAATCGAACGAGTCGAAACGCTGACGGGTGGCGCATCATCCTTGTATGGTGCTGACGCTGTGACAGGCGTTGTAAACTTTGTCCTCAAAGATGATTTCGAAGGCATTCAAGCGAATGTCCAATCGGGTATTTCGTCACAGGGCGACAGCTTCCGCATCAACGCCGACCTTACATGGGGCGTAAACTTCGCCGATGGACGCGGTAATTTTGTAATCTCGGGCGAATATGCGCGTGGTGACGAACTGCAATTCGGTGATCGTGCATTTTCACGCAACAACGGCATTTTTGACGACCAAGCAAACCCTGCTCTGCGTCTTCAAACCGGCGAACTGGGTGCCGATACGCCAAACTTCGTAGCCAATGGCGCGGTGTTGGGCGGGTTGATCCCAACCGACACCACCGGTTTCACACCGACTGCGGCGGAACAGGCATTGATCAATCGTTCGATAAACGCACCGCGGCGTTTGATCGCTGGCGATCCGCGCTTTTCGCTTTCGTCACCGGGCGGCATCATTGCGCCGGGTGATATCGGTCTTAGCGATGGTCCGGACATCAACGGCAACGGCACACCCGATTGCCTTGAATCTGCGGTTGGTTTCAACAGCACATTCAATGCCGGCGCCTTTGGCTTGGCCGGTGGTTGCGCGGTTGTGAACGACGATGGCTCGCTTAGCGTCTATCAAGACGGGGCGATCACCGGTTTGTTCAACCAATTTGGCGGTGACGGCATTGCCAACAACTTCGACGTGAACTCGTTGATCCCAGAGACTGAGCGTTGGTCGGTAAACGCCAACCTCACTTATGAGATCTCGCCTTCCGCAACCGCGTTCTTCGAAGGTAAATACGTGTCCAACTCGGCCGAGTTTCAGGCTCAGCCAAACACGTTCTATGATTTGTTGACCGTCCGCGCCGACAACCCATTCATCAGCGCCGATCAGGCACAATTTGTCGCGCCATTGTTCTTTGGCAACGGCACAGACGAAGGGTTCTACATCACGCGTGACCCGACCGATCTCGGTCCGAACCGCAATCGCAACGAATTTGAGTCATACCGTTTTGTCGGTGGTGTACGAGGCGACACCTCGGATCACTTCTCATACGAAGTGTCGGCCAATTACGGGCGCTTTACGCAAGACACAAACGATGCGAACCGCGTGATCACTGACCGGTTCTTTGCCGCGATCGACGTCATCGCCGATCCGACAACGGGCGCGCCGATCTGTCGGTCCGATATTGATCCAACAGCACCGGCGACAACACCGTTTGGCATCCCAGCCGGCGATCCTGGCTTCTTCACCTTCAATCCGGGTGACGGTTCTTGTGCCCCTGCCAATATCCTTGGCGGTGCCGGAGCGATCAGTCAGGAAGCGATCGATTTCATCACCACCACGGTCGTGAATGAGTTCCAACTTGAACAGCTTGTCTTTAGTGCGATCTTCACCGGCGACACTGGTGCGTTCCTCGAATTGCCGGGTGGCGCAGTTGGTTTCGCATTCGGCGCGGAATATCGCGAAGAGCGTTCGGAATCGATCTTTGATCCGCTGGTTCGCGGCATCGTTCCGGTGACCACGCCAAATGCTGGTGCGGGCGACTTTGTCGGCACAGTGACTGGCGGCGTTCAAAACTCCTTGGTCTTTGACCCTGCGTCGACGATCAACAATGCCGGCGGCGATTTCAACGTCTACGACTTGTTCGCTGAAGTTCGCTTGCCGATCCTTTCGGGTGTGGCTTTCGCTGAAACACTGGAATTGAGCGGCGCGGCGCGCTTCTCAAGCTATTCCACGGTCGGTGATACGTTCACTTGGAACGTCAGCGCCTTGTGGGCTCCTAGCGAAGACATCTTGTTCCGCGGTACATATTCTGAGGCTGTTCGTGCACCGAACATCAACGAATTGTTCAACCCGGCTCAAGGCGCGTTCTTCCGCCCGGTTGATCCGTGTGATGCAGGTAACCTCGTCACGGCGGATGATCCCGGCCTTCGCGAAGCAAACTGCACAGCGTTCTTCAACAATATCGGGTTTGATCCAACACTCGGCACCGGGGCCTATGCCTATGTCGATCCGTTGACGGCGCGTTTCTCTGGCTCGATCAGCGGCAACCCGAATCTCGAAGAAGAAAGCGCGACAACATGGACAGTGGGTGCGCAGATCACCCCTAGCTTCCTGCCCGGCCTCATCCTCAGCGTCGATTATTACAACATCGAAATCGAGGATGCGATCAACGCAGTGAGCGCACAGGATATCGTCGATAACTGCGTGGACAGCGCAAGCATCACCAACGATTTCTGTGGTCTGTTTGAACGCAGCGGTGCAACCGGCGGCTTCACCTTCCTGCGTCAAAGTTCGTTGAACTTTGCTCGTCAGGAAACAGCGGGTGTCGAAGCAGCGTTGCAATATCGTTTCGATCTCGGACCGGTAGACTTCACGTTCAACGCAAGCGGAACATGGGTCGATAAGCTCAACAACTTCTTCGATCCAAGCGATCCAACTCTGGTTGACCCTGAGCTGGGTGAATTGCAGCGTCCAGAATGGGCGGGCAACGCCTCGCTTACGGCCGCATATGAAGCGTTCAGCCTGACATGGTCGACCACCTATCTCGATAGTCAGGGCCTTCGCTCTGTTGAGATCGAATCGGTAGGCAACACCGGAGCGGATACGTTTTCTACGGCCAATGGCCTGTCGAGCGATGTTATGATCCACAACATCTCGTTCAGCTTCGAAGCGACGCAGAATATTGATATCTACGGCGGTGTGAACAACGTGTTTGGCCGTGATCCATTTGTTACAGAACAAGCCTTCCCGGTTAGCCCGGTCGGCACACTGTTCTTCCTTGGTGCAACACTCACAATGTAAGCGCCAATTTCAAATGAACGCAAAAGGGGCGCGAAGTGCTAAACTTCGCGCCCCTTTTTTTACGCTTTCGATCGCGCTTAACTTTGGCCGTGTTCCTCTCGGGCCAGTTGATGCAACCAATCCGCGTGACGCGGCGCGGTCTTTGTCTCGCTCCATTCGTCAAGCATCATGGGCGCAACCCGTTTCAATTCAATATACTGTTCGTCGGTGCCGATATCGGCGGCCAATTCGACCCGATGCCCATTAGGGTCAAAGAAATAGATTGATTTGAAAATACCATGATGCGTCGGCCCCAGCACATCGATGCCCTGCGCCTCAATATGAGCCTTCGCCTGCAACAACGCTGCTTCGTCCGGTGCGCGAAACGCCAAGTGTTGCACCCAGGCTGGCGTGTTCTCGTCACGCCCCATGTCGGGTTGGTTTGGCAATTCAAAGAACGCCAAGATGTTGCCATTTCCGGCATCCAGAAAGACGTGCATGTAAGGGTCATATTCGCCGGTTGACGGCACGTGATCCTCGGCAAAGGCAGTGGTGTATTCCATGCCGAGAACCCGGCCATACCATTCGACCGTCTCTTTCGCGTCTTTGCAGCGATAGGCAACGTGATGAACCCCGCCCAGTTTCACGGGATGCGCCGACGACGTTCCAGAACCACTCATTGAGCGGGCTCTGGCGCCACATTCAACACACCGCGCGCGACCTGATCGCGTTCAATGCTCTCGAACAGAGCTTTGAAATTGCCTTCGCCGAAACCATCATCGCCTTTGCGCTGAATGAATTCGAAGAAGACCGGGCCAACTTGCGCCTCGGCAAAAATTTGGAGGAGGAGGCGCGGTTCACCGCCTTCGGTGGTCCCATCCAAAAGGATGCCGCGCATCTTCAATTCCTCGGCATTTTCACCGTGTCCCGGCAAACGTTCGTCGAGCATTTGGTAATAGGTTTCGGGCGGTGCGGTCATGAACGGAACGCCGAACTCTTTGAGCCGGTCCCAACACGCCACAAGATCTTCGCAGATCAAGGCAATGTGCTGAATGCCTTCGCCGTTAAATTCGCGCAGAAATTCTTCAATCTGGCCTTTGCCGCCTTCGCCTTCTTCGTTGAGAGGAATGCGAATTTTTCCATCAGGCGCGGTTAGCGCTTTTGACGTCAGGCCGGTGTATTCGCCCTTAATATCAAAGAACCTAATCTCTTTGAAGTTGAACAGGCTCTCATAATAGTCCGCCCAATATTTCATCCGGCCGGTGTAAACATTGTGCGTGAGGTGATCGATGGTGTGGAACCCTGCGCCTTCGGGATACGGATCAACACCGGGCAGATACTCAAAATCGATGTCATAGATGGTGAGGCTTTTGTCCTCCGCTCCGGCATAACGATCCACCAGATAAAGGATCGCCCCGCCAATACCGCGTATCGCAGGAATGCGAAGCTCCATCGGGCCGGGTTCGTTCGCGACCGGTTCCGCGCCTTGCGCGATAAGGTGATCGTACGCCGCCTTTGCATCGCGCACACGGAACGCCATGCCGCATGCGGACGGGCCGTGTTCGCGGGCGAAGTACCATGCCGCGCTGCGCGGTTCGTAATTGGCGATAAGGTTGATGCCGCCTTGACGCCAAAGATACACGTCTTTGCCGCGATGCTTTGCCACTTGTGTGAAGCCCATTGCTTCAAAAACAGGTTCAAGAACGCCTTTCTCTGGCGCGCAAAATTCGACAAATTCGAACCCGTCCAGACCAGCGGGGTTTTCAAACAAATCACTTGTGTGAAGTGGGGTATGCTTTGTCATGGCAAGGCGCTTTCGAATGTTTCAATATAGTTACGAATGAAACTAAATAACGTGAATGCCATGATTTGTCAAAAGCGGAGTGACAATTGGCACCGATGCGATTGCAACGCCTTTCTATCACAGGCACACATTACCGTAGGGAGACATCGGATGGCGATCAAAACAACGGGCATCAACCACATCGCGCTGGTTTGTCGCGATATGAAAGAGACGGTCCATTTCTACACCGAGATATTGAACATGCCCTTGTTCAAAACCGTCCAATTGCCGGATGGTGGCCAGCATTTCTTCTTTGATTGCGGCAATGGCAATTCCGTCGCGTTCTTTTGGTGGGACGATGCGCCGCCGGCCGCCCCAGGCATTGCATCGGTCAAGGAATTCCCATTCGATGCAAAGACCGCCGTTGGATCCATGAACCATCTCGCCTTCGATATGGCAGAGGATGAATTGGAAGCGGCGATCGTCCGACTTCAAGACGCAAATGTCCCACTGACCCCTGCGGTTTTGAACCACGATGACAGCCCCCAAGGCGTCGCACCAGCAATGCATGATGGGGTATTTGTGCGGTCGGTGTATTTCACCGATCCCAACGGCATCATGCTCGAATTTGCTGCAACAACCCGAGCATTCGGCCCAGAAGACATCGCCCATGAACCCGCAACCTGTAACACAGCCGAAGGGTAATCTGACATGCCGCGTTTAAGAGAGATTCCTAAGAGCGAAGTCGAAGACCAGGCCGTGTTGCAGATGTACGCGATGGTGTTCGGTGACCGCGATCCCGTAACAGAACCGGGCACGGCAACGGGCACATCCGGCGATTGGTGGTCGGTCTTCGCCAACTCGCCCGAAACGCTCAAACATGCAGCGCAAGGCTTTGCCTATTACCGCAGTGAGAACCGCAAGCTTGATCCTGTTTTGCGGGAGTTTGGCCAGACATGGGCAGGATGGGCAACCGGCAGCCAATTCGTGTTCTCACAGCACTGTAAGAGCCTGCGTGGGCTAGCCGTGAGTGAGGAAAAGATCGAGGCGATCCCCACTTGGCAAACTGCCACCTGTTTTGATGCCAAGGAACGTTTGGTGCTGGCCTATGCGGATCGATTGGTCACGCACGCGGGACGGGTTCCCGATACTTTGTTCGACGCGATTAAAGCCACGTTCTCCGACGAAGAGATCCTAGAGCTCACTTACACAACGACCATGTATATGATGCATGCGGTGATGAGCCGCGCGCTAAGGACGGAATTTGACGACCGAGATGATCCGATAACCGAAGTGGCCGCACCCGAAGGGTTCGACGCGTTGGATGTCTTGGGCGGGTCGCGCAAAGACGACTGACCGACAAAGCGGTTAAGCGATGCGCCCCACGTTGCGGCCGCGATCGTCGCGCGTGACGGTCAGTGAGGCACCAAAGGGTTGACCGCCTTCGAACAAATCACGTGTCGCAGGATCATCAAGATCGGCGTTGCCGACCACGCGAGCTCTGTCTGCGTTGCGACCTATAAAGACCGCATCGCTGCCTGATTTGCTGTGATTGATCGTGTAGCTTTCAACCGATGCGCTATCAAAGGGATCGTTGCTGCGAACGACTGCGTCGGTGGCTTTCGGCACCTCGGAAACGCGATCATTGCCCGTCCAATCGGCCGGTTCGGTCGAATAGATCCCGGTCGCATATTTGCTCATCCAGCCGCCATTTGCCCCGACCAGAGCGTAACTGCCGCGATCGGAGCGCACTCGTTCTACTGCTTCGCAAATCGCGTGAGCGGAATAGTTGTTCCCCGCCCCACCAAAGAACGGCAATCCACCGGTCAAGGTCAGCCCACGCGGATCATCAGCCGACAAGCCAAAATGATCGCATTGGTTGAAAACGGGAATCGCAAAGCACGAATAGAAATCGATATAGGCCATGTCAGACATGCCCTTGTCGGCGATGGCAAACGCAGTCTCAACGCTGGCGATTGACGCCGGATTGGCCGCGAGGTCGGGACGCTCAGACAATTCCAATTCGGTGGCCGAAGTCACCGCATGAATATGGACCCACCGATCCTCAGGAACACCCAATTCGCGCGCCAAACCCGCACTGCAAAGGATGATTGCCGCGGCTTGGTTCACTTGATCGCGCGCTACGGTCATCCGCGCATAGGGTTCGGCCACAATCCGATTGCGATCTGTAACGGTCGCCAACTCTTCCGCGCTGCGCTCCTTAGGGGCCGCAGAATGCGGATTGGCGGCGGCCACTTTGGTGAATGGTTCAAACAATGCGCCAATATCGGCGCGATATTCGTCCAAGCTCTTGCCTGATTTCGCGCGTCGAGCATTTTCGGCAATAGCGTAAAGCGGAATGGCCCCCGTCGCACCATGCGCAAACAAAGCGGGTTCGAGCATCCCATCAAGGCCAAAGCCGCGATCTTCGCATTCACCGCCGACCGCTTCAGACCAATCCGGCTTTTCACCCTTGGCAGACAGCGCCAAGACGGTTGAGATCGCTTCGGATCCCACAATGGCCGCGCACTGGCTTTTACCGCTGGCGATATCGGCGGCGAATTCACCAACCAGCTTTTGATTGTATTGCCCGCCTGTGGTGGACAGGATCGCGCGTTTTGGATCGGCGCCCACACGTTTTGCGAAACTGCGCGGGATGTTATCAGAACCACCAAAGGGCGGCGCCCGATCCGGACGAGACATCTCAAACGCACGGATCGCGGCGAGCGTATCAATCGCACCCGCAACCGATCCATCGGCGCCGCAGTTCTCAACAGCAGCAGACAAAGCACGCCCGCCAAGATCCATATAGGAAAGGGCTTCGTATCCCGGTTCTCCGACCCGTTCCGAATATTGCCCAACCCCGATAATGACGGGCGTGTTGTTATCTATCACTCAACAATCCTTAGTCGACGAAGCCATCGACACGTTCAACAATGATAGCTGGAGCCATACCGCCCGCCGCACACATTGTGACCAAGCCGTAACGCCCTTCGCGGCGCTCAAGCTCATCGACGATTGTGCCGATCAGGATGGAACCGGTGGCACCGATTGGGTGCCCCAACGCAATCGATCCGCCATTCACGTTGACGCGATCCCAATCCAGATCGAGATCTTTCATGAACTTGGCGGTTACAACGGCAAAGGCTTCGTTGATCTCGAAAAGGTCGATATCGTCCAGCGTAAGGCCGGCTTTCTCAAGAACCTTCTTTGCGGCCGGAACCGGAGCGTTGAGCATCAAAGTTGGGCAATCGCCCATGTTGGCGGTGGCAACGATACGGGCGCGCGGTTTGAGGTCGTTCGCTTCGCAATACTCTTTCGAACACACCAATACCGCCGCAGCGCCATCCACCACGCCGGAAGAATTGCCTGGCCCGTGGAAGTGCTTGATATCAACATCAGGGTATTTCTGATTGACCATCTCGCGGAAAGTCGGCTGACCCGGAGCCATCGAGAGTTCGGCCATTTTCTCAAACGAAGCGGGAAGGCCGCCCAGAATTTCCATGGTCGTGCCTGGCTTGGGGAATTCTTCCTTATCGAGGACGACATTGCCGTCATCGTCAACAACCGGAACGACCGATTTATCAAACCGGCCTTCCTCAATCGCTTTGGCAGCGTTTTGCTGACTCTTGAACGCGACCATGTCGAGATCTTCGCGAGTAAAACCTTCGATTGTTGCGATTGCGTCGCCGCAAATGCCTTGCTGTGATTGCGGATGCTTCTTGGAAAGGCGTTCGTTACCGGCGCCCATGATTGGCGGCATGATGCCCGCCTGCATCTTCGCTTTGGCCATCTCAGACGTAAGGCTCATCATCTCTGTACCGCCTGCGACAACACAATCTTCCATGCCGCTCATGATGAGAGCTGCGGCGACGTTCACCGATGTGATGCCTCCGCCACAAAACCGGTCGAGCGTCATGCCGCTGGATTGGACGTCATAACCAGCGTCAAGCGCCGCCATACGGCCCATATCGCCGCCTTGTTTGCCATCTTGGCTTGAGACAGACCAGACGACATCACCCACGGTGGAAGTGTCCAGTGCGTTGCGCGTCGCAATCGCTTTAAGACACGTTGCCGCCAAGTGTTGGGGATGCATGTGCGCCAGAGCGCCCTTGCCAACTTTGCCGATCCCTCGCGGGGTGCGAACGGCGTCAACTATGTATGCTTCGCTCATGGGTAAGTCCTCTCAATCTATCGAAAATGCGGTTGACGTATTGGTAAGCCCCCTGCACCTCTTACACAAGATTTGAGTTTCTAATTAAAATGCTAATCAAGAATCGGA
Source organism: Erythrobacter sp. Alg231-14 (assembly GCF_900149685.1). Classification (NCBI taxonomy): domain Bacteria; kingdom Pseudomonadati; phylum Pseudomonadota; class Alphaproteobacteria; order Sphingomonadales; family Erythrobacteraceae; genus Erythrobacter; species Erythrobacter sp. Alg231-14. Next base: position 545,596 of record NZ_LT702999.1, read on the forward strand.
GAGACCCGTGAGCGAAGAAGTCCTGACCCAAGTGGAAGACGGTGTTTTGATCGTAACGATCAACCGTCCCGAAGCCAAAAACGCGATGACCAAAGCAGCGTCAGAAGCGATTGCCGCAGCAATGGATCGGCTTGATGCCGAAGACGATTTGCGGGTTGGCATTCTAACCGGTGCCGGTGGAACATTCTGTTCAGGCATGGATTTGAAAGGCTTCTTGCGCGGTGAAAGCCCAAGCGTTCCAGGTCGCGGCTTTGGCGGCGTGGTTCAAGCGCCACCGGCCAAACCTTTGATCGCCGCGGTCGAAGGGTACGCATTGGCCGGCGGTCTCGAATTGATGATTGCTTGCGATTTGGTCGTTGCAAATTCTGCCGCGAAATTCGGCATCCCCGAAGCGAAGCGTGGCCTTGTCGCTGCGGCCGGCGGGGTGATGATGCTTCCAGATCAAATCCCAGAGCGGATCGCAATGGAACTCGCCCTGACAGGTGATTTCATCGACGCTGGACGCGCCTATGAATTGGGTCTCATCAACACGGTGACCGATGGGTCCGCTTTGGAAGGCGCTATGGCGTTGGCCGCGAAGATTGCGGCCAATGGCCCGCTCGCGGTTCGTGTTTCCAAGCAAGTGATGAAAGAATCGCGCGCCTGGGCAATGGCAGACCGCTACGACAATCAAGCCAAGCTTATCGCTCCGGTTTTCGTATCCGAAGACGCCCGCGAAGGGGCCGCTGCATTCGCGGAGAAACGCGCGCCCAATTGGAAGGGCAAGTAAGAATTGGGATGAAGGGATGCCTCTTTATTGAGAGGCGTCCCGTATTCTTGGTGTCAATCTAAGAGAGGAAATTTGTATGCCCGTCATCGACGTGCCTCAGCCAGCATTTATGGAAGACGAAGAGATTTCGATCTTCGCGGATGCGGTCGGGAAGTTTTACCAACAACATGCTCCACAAAAACGCGTTCAAAAATGGCGTGAAGACGGGCAGGTTGAACGTGAATTTTGGAATGAAGCAGGCCAAGCAGGTCTGCTCGGCGTGTCTGTTCCGGAAGAATATGGCGGCCATGGAGGCGACTTCCGCCATGACATGGTTGTGCTCGACCAACAGTTCAAAAATGAAGTGGATGGATTTGCCGCTTCCCTGCACAATACGATCATCCTGCCATATATTGTTCGCCACGGCACCGAAGAGCAAAAGAAGAAATACCTTCCCAAGCTTGTAACTGGGGATTTGGTCAGTGCAATTGCAATGACAGAGCCAGGCGTTGGCTCGGACTTGCAGTCGATCACCACGACCGCGCTGAAAGACGGGAATGGCTACCGGATCAATGGGGCCAAAACCTATATCTCTAGCGGACAAACAGCCGATTTCATCGTTGTCGTCGCCAAGACTGACCCCAATGAGCGCGCCAAGGGCATCTCGCTTATGTTGCTTGAAACTGAAGGGGCAGAGGGTTTCGAACGCGGCAAAAAGCTCGATAAGATCGGGCAAGACGCGGCGGATACCTCGGAACTGTTCTTTGATGATGTGTTTGTGCCTGCTGAAAACGTCCTTGGCGGAGTAGAGGGCAAAGGCTTCTACCAGTTGATGGGCGAATTGCCTCAGGAACGCTTGGTCATTGCAATGCAATCCATGAGTGCGATCGAAAAAGCCATGGATGTGACGGTCGAATACGTCAAAGATCGCAAGGCTTTTGGTCAAACGATTTGGGATTTCCAAAACACCCAATTCGTCTTGGCTGACCTTAAAGCGCGCGGCACAGCAGCCCGCGTGTTTGTAAATGATTGCATCGCCAAATTGCTCAAGGGTGAACTCGATGTCGGCACTGCTAGCATGGCCAAATATCTGGTCACCGAATTGCAGAGCGAAGTCGTTGACAAATGTCTTCAACTGCATGGCGGCGCAGGTTACATCAATGACTACCCGATCGCTAAAATGTTCCGCGATGGCCGCATCACGCGGATTTTCGGTGGGTCGAATGAAGTCATGAAAATGCTCATTGCGCGCGGTATGTAACACCAACGCGCTTCATTCTCGCAGGCAAACAAAAGGGCGGCTCGGATTTCTCCGAGCCGCCCTTTCTTTGTCCCCTCCCAGAGACGTTTGTTCGTTTAGAACTGTGTCCGGAGCGTTACGCCATAAGTCGCCGGCTCTTGGATAAAGGCCGAACGCGACGAACCGCGAAGCACCGTGTTAAATGTAACACCGCGGGTCACGACGTCGGTGATGTTGTTGCCCCAAACCTCAAGGGTCCAAGTTTCATCAATCGAGCCGATACCAGCGCGAAGGTTTACCTTCGTGTTGCCATCTTGAACATCGAACGGAACCGGATTGGTGGTCCCCAGGAACAATGCCTGTGTCGATGTGCGACGATCGCTTTCCATACGCGCTTGCCCGGAAAGGAAGCCACGCAGGCTGTTGCCGATGTCACGATCGTAGTTGAAGCCCATAATGGCGACAACTTTCGGAGCATTTGTCAGCGAGTTACCGCAAAGCGTCGTGACGTTCAAAGACACCTGACCACCGTCACAGTCGCTCGGGTAACGGGCGTCTGTGTATGTGAGAGCTGCATTGACCGTCAGATTGTCGTCAGGACGGATCACTGTTTCAAGTTCGAAACCGGTCGATTTCGCGCTTGCCACGTTGAACGTCGTGAACTGAGCACCGGTGAATTCGAGGACTTGGAAGTCGCTGAATTCTTCGTGGAACACAGCAAGGTTTGCAGTCACAGCGCGGTCAAAAAGCTGGGCTTTCACACCGAACTCATAGGCATCAACTTCTTCCGACAAGAAGGTCGGATCAGCACCACCGGTGTTTGCAGTGATATCTAGGTTGATACCGCCCGCTTTATAGCCGTGTGTGAAGCTAAGATAGGCCGTTACCGGAGCATCGAACTCATAGCTCAACTTACCAGTGTAGATCAGCTCACTATCGCTGAACGGTACGTCGAATTCACGCGGCAGTGGGAAGAACTCACCATCCGCGCCATTCGCAGGAGCGACAAACGCGAAACAGCTCAACGCCAATGTACCGCCGACCAAAGCACCTGGAACCGCGCCGGCACCGACGGCTGCAAATGCGCCGTCGCACGCTGGATTGTTGCTGGCCAGCTGATTGAATCCGCCATTCTTGCTCTCGTCCGAATAACGCAGACCGATTGTTGCGATCAGGCCATCGGTGAGTTCAAGCGAGTTGTGCGTGAAGAACGAATAGCTCTCTGCGCTCTGGAAATATTGGTTCGTCGCCGTAGTCAGCGATGGGCTAGAACCGGTGAGCAGAGCCAAAGGAGCGGGACCGACCGCACCTCCGAAAATCCCTCCAACGAGCAAATCGTAATCCGCACCCAGCGCGAAATCGATCTCTGCATCAATAGTTTCATCGGAATAGAAACCCCCGACCATCCAGTTCAGTCGGCCGCCCAAGGATTCGCCTTGCACGCGCGCCTCTGCCGTGAATGTCTGAATTTCAGTATCGAGCCGGTCGACATCGAACACATCCAGTCCAGAGAAGTCAGAATCGTAATTCTCGCTAGCGGAGAAGTCGCGATACGAACCGATCAGAACCAGATCAACTGTGTCCCCGATGGGGAAGTCGAACTGAGCCGTGATGCCGTATTGTTCAACATTAGCCAAAGGAGCGCGGTTTGCTGTTGCAACACGGTTGTCCAAGACATCTTGAGCCGTTGACGTATCGAACGGCGTTGTTGCCACTGTAGGCGCAGCCATGCCCGCGCGAGATGGCCCCCCCAAGCCAACGATCGCGCCTTCTAGGCCAGAATCCGCCAAGAGTTCGACCGCTGCACAGCATTGGTTCTCACTTTCGGAATAATCAAAGATCAAACGCGCTGTCGCGCCGCCTTCGCTTTCGTAGCCCAACTGACCGCGGATAAGAAACTGATCTACAGTACCCGACTGACCAACATTGGCGCCATTTGCGTCGACAATATCGACGATCCCATCGCGTTGACGGTACGCACCGGTCAAACGAACGGCCAAAGTGTCTTCGACCAAGGGAGCGTTGATCGCGCCTTGAACGTTGATGAGGTCAAAATTACCGTAGGTCGCATTGGCAAATCCGCCAAATGCCGTCACGTCCGGTTTGTTTGTGGTGATGTTCAATGCGCCAGCAGAGGTGTTGCGACCGAACAGTGTACCTTGTGGGCCACGAAGAACTTCAACACGTTCAATGTCGACGAACTCCGAAAGGGCAACGCCCGGGCGAGATTGATACGCGCCGTCGACGAAGATACCGACCGCACTTTCAAAGCCGATATTGTTTGATGTCGTACCCACACCGCGAATACGCAAAACAACCGAACCCGACGCGATCTGAGCGTTCGAGGTTGAGAAGCTTGGTGAAACTTGCGTGATGTTTTGAACGTTGACGACGCCTTGCTTGTCCAGTTGTTCCTGGCCAACGGCGGTCACAGCGATTGGAACGTCTTGAATATCTTGCGCACGACGGGTCGCCGTAACGATGATGACGCCTTCATCTTCATCCGGCGCGGCAACCGTTTCGTTTGATTGTGCGAATGCTGGTGCCGTGAATGAACTGCAGGCCATTAGACCAGCAGCATAAGCTGCAAACTTCCGTGTCATAAATTGTCCTCTCCACAGGGCGCCCGGAATTGTGGCCGGTGCTCTTTCCCAACTGGTAAGACTATCAGGGGTTTTTCCCATGCCAAGAGTGTCATACCACTTGATTGGAGGTAGTAGCAAAAATGCAACATAATACGTTGCAACGCAGCATAGGTGCGCATTCGAAACTCACTGGCTAATTTTGTTGCAAAACGCGCAAGAACCGTTGCCTTCTGCTCGCCCTGCCCCGCAAACGATCACATCCCAATTCTTATCCCAAACCAGACGGTCCGTGGCCGCCCCAAATCGATCGCTCCGCCAGAATTTCGCGTGATAATGTCGTCGTCAAAAACGTTCTCGGCTCTGGCGATGAGCGAGAAACGCCCTGTCAAAGGAGCTTCAACAAAGAGATCAATCGTTGTCGCCGGAGCCAAACGATCGGTTTCCTGGTCATCTTCAAATTGCGCACCCACGTGTCGCAATGTCCCCGCGACGCGCCATCCATCCGAAGGTTGCCAAGCCACGGTTGCAGACCCGGCGAACTTTGGCGTTTGCGGCGGCCGGTTGCCATCCAGCAAGAGCGATGCGCCCTCCCCTGCGACCTTTGCATCGGTGAATGCCAGCGACGCATCAAAACTCATCTGCCCTGAACGAATAGCGATCGCACCTTCGATCCCTTGCGCGTCAATCGCGGGAAGGTTTTGCCTCTGCCGCAAATTGGGCGCGATGGTCACATTCGCAATCGCGTTTTCGACTTCATTGTCGAACGCGGTAAGCGACAGAACCACCTGATTAACCGGCTGCCAATTGAGGCCAATCTCAAACCCCGTAAGCCGCTCATTTTCAAGCGCGGCGTTCGCCTGAGTTACAACGGGGAACACCACAAAAGGACGATACAATTCATTCAACGTTGGCAACCGCGATCCGGTGTAGGCGGCAGCCCTTAGGTCCAAACGGCGTGTCGCATAATACGACGCGCCTGCCCGCCAACTTAAAGCCCAATCCGACCGATCAGGGGCCACCGTTTCACTGACTAAGACGGCGTTTGCGTCAACCGCCCGAAAGAAGCCGTCTTGGATGCGTGTATGATCCGCGCGCAATCCGCCGGTCACAACAATGGGACCGATGCTCCAATCGTCTTCGATGAACAGGCCCAGATTGCTGTTGGTTCCACCGGCGCGGCGCCGTTCCCGCAACGCGCCCGTGAACGCGCTGTAGGCTTCTTCCTGCAATTCGCCGTCCGAACGCCGGTAATCCGCGCCAATTCGAACATCATGCCCCTCCGCAACGGGCGGTCGCACTTCAATCTTTCCGCCCAGCCCCGTTGACGGTGTGTTGCGTTGATCCAGAACGCGCACGAACCGTGTCGAGCTGATCACCACATTGGAAAAGTTGCGCGCCTGCACATAGGCCAATGCGTCGAATTGCCAATCGCCGCGACCCACGATCCGCAGGCTCGCATCCTGCCCTTCGCTGGTCGAATTGGCACCATCAAATCGCAAAGTGCGCTGATCATCAAAGATGCTTGTCCGCGCCTGCAATTCAATCGTGTCCGAAAGCGGAGCAACCGCGCGCAAGCCAACCTGCCAACTGTCGAACGCCGCGCGCGCAGAGGCGGGCACGCGTTGATTATCTGGCGTTGTGAAGAACCCTTGCCCCCGATCCCAACGCCCGCTGACCACCGCGAATCCGGCACCCAATTCTTGGGCGACTGCGGCGCTGGCTTCGGTTTCCGCGCGGTCATTGATCAACACACTGCCAGCAAATGGTCCAAGCGTGTCCGGTCCCGCGCTTTCCAATTCAATCGTCCCGGCCAGCGCGCCTGACCCAAAGGGCCCCGAACCACCGCCCCGCGTTACTCGGATAGAATTGAGGGTTTCGGGCGCGATTGATGTTAAGGGGATGTAGCCAAAGAATGGATCGCTGATCGGGACGCCATCCAACAACACCAACGCCCTGCTGGTCGCATTTCCGCCTAGCGCCCTTAGTGTAACGCCCTGGGCACTTGGGTTGGAAGATCTGCTATCGGATCGCCGAAATTGCTGAAAGCCTGCAACGTTGGACAAGGCGTCTTCGATACGACCGGACCCGGTCGAAACAATTGCTTCACGCTCTAACGTGACCGTCGAATACACAATGTTGGAAAGGGCCTGCTCCAACCCTTGCCCGGTTACAACAATTTCGGGTTCATAGCCGTCCACTTGCGCTTCTTCATACGCCTCATCTTGAGCGAGCAAAGGAGCGCATGCTGTCAAAGCGATAGCGCAGACGGAGAGACGGAATATATTTTTCATAAGGAAGCCGCTAGCCTGTCCGCCAACACAAGTCAGTTTCATTTTGCTATCAAGACTCGCTTTTCCTGCGCCTGTGTGTTTACAACCTCTGTAACAAGAGAAGAGAGAAGCCGATGCCTGCCACACCATTGAATTCGACCGCGCCCGATTATGATGTTCTCATCGTAGGCGCTGGTATTTCCGGGATCGGCATGGCCGCGCATATGCGGATGAAAACGCCCGACCATTCTTTCGCGATTGTCGAACGGCGCGAAAACCTAGGCGGGACTTGGGATCTTTTTCGGTATCCGGGCATCCGATCCGACAGCGACATGCACACGTTGGGTTTTGATTTTGAACCGTGGCGTCATGAAAAGAGCATCGCTGACGCGCCATCTATCCTCGAATACCTAAACCGGATTGTGGATGAGCGCGGCATTCGTGAGAAAATTCAGTTCGGCCAGAAAGTGATTGCGGCCGATTTCCGCGAGAATGAAGCGCGTTGGTATATTGAGCTTGAACAGGCGGATGGCACCCGCTCGCAAATGACAGCGAATTTTCTCTATCTCGGTTCAGGCTATTACGATTACGACGAGCCCTACGATCCGGGTTTCAAACTGGGCGAGTTTAAGGGACAGGTTCTACACCCACAATTTTGGCCCGAAGACCTCGATTATTCTGGCAAGAAAGTTGTGGTCATCGGATCAGGAGCAACGGCGGTCACAATCGTGCCTTCTATGGCCGACAAAGCGGACCATGTTACCATGCTTCAACGCACGCCAACTTGGATGGCGATGCGCCCAGCAAAAGACGGCCTGGCCAACGCAATCCGCAAGGTGTTGCCGGAGCAGTGGGCCTACAAAATCACGCGATTCAAAAACATTTGGATGCAGGATTTCACGTTTAAGATCGCCCGCAACAAACCAGAGAAAGTCAAAAAGAACCTTCACAGTGCGATTGAAAAGGCACTGGGCCCAGATTTCGACCGCGCAACATTCACGCCGCCATACGATCCATGGGATCAACGCCTGTGCTTGGTCCCCGATGGCGATATGTTCGAAGCAATGAAATCCGGCAAAGCGACCATCGTCACTGGTAAGATCGCAGGATTCGAAGCCAACGGCATTCGGTTGGATTCAGGCGAACTTATCGAGGCAGACATCATTATCACCGCGACCGGATTGAAAATGGCGGTTGCAGGCAAAATCGATGTGAGCGTCAATGGCGAGATCGTCGATTTCGCAGAACGGTTTTATTACAAAGGCTGCATGTTCTCCAACCTACCCAACCTTGCGGTGGTGTTTGGATATCTCAACGCGAGCTGGACTTTGCGGGCCGATATCAATTCCGATTACGTGTGCCGCGTCCTGAACGAAATGCGCACGAGAAACGTAGATACGGTCAATCCAATTCTTTCGCCCGAAGCAGAAGCCGCGATCGAAGAAGACGACATTTACGATTTTTCCAGCGGCTACATCCAACGCTCGAAGCATCTTCAACCTAAGAACGGCCTCCATTACCCATGGCGCCTCAACCAGGAATACGTCGTGGATCGCAAGCAAATGGCCAAGAGCCCAGTCGATGATGGATTGTTGAAATTTTCGCGCGCTGGTGCGAATGCTCAAGGGTCTGAGGAACAGCTCGAAGCGGCGGAGTGACCTGATTTCGTGGCATCTCTAATAATGCCCCGCTGATGACGCTGGAATTCGCCGCTTTAGTGTCCTAGGTCGACATCTATGAGTTCCCCTGAAAAAATCTGGACCGCGGGTCTTGTCATCATCGGTGATGAGATCCTTTCCGGTCGCACCCACGATAAAAACATCGGCCAAGTGGCGGCATGGCTGCAAGTGCAAGGCATCCGTCTTGCCGAAGTGCGTGTGGTGCCGGATGTGCAAGAAAAGATCATCGAAGCGGTGAACGCTTTACGAGCCGCCAATGACTACCTGTTCACAACGGGCGGAATTGGCCCGACCCATGACGACATCACGGTTGATGCGGTTTCAGAGGCGTTGGGTGTTCCCGTGGTCATCCACGAAGATGCACGCGCGCTGTTGGAACGGTATTACGCCGACAAAGGTGGCTTAAACGAAGGGCGATTGCGCATGGCGCGCGTGCCCGAAGGCGCAGAATTGATCCCCAATCGCATGTCCGGCGCACCTGGTATTCGACGCGGGAACGTTATTCTGATGGCCGGCGTGCCGCACATTACCGCCGGTATGTTGGACGCGTTGACCGGAAAGCTTGAAGGTGGCGCGCCGCTCTTGTCCGAAACCGTGGGATGTTGGGTCGCCGAAAGCGAAGTCGCCGCGATGTTGCGCGAAGTCGAAGAAGCCCACGAGAACTGTCAGATCGGTTCTTACCCGTTTTTCCGCGACGGACGCGTTGGTGCCAATTTCGTCATCCGCTCCACACAAAAAGAGGACTTGGCGAGCTGTGTCGACAGCCTCACCGATGGCCTAGCAACCAGCGGGCACGATTTCACACCTGGCGGCATCTAAGCCCAAGAAATCGGCCAGCGCTCATTGGTTTGAGCCATTGCCACTCTATTCTCCTGCGCAAAAAGACAAAGGGGGCCGACAGCGTTTGCTGTCGGCCCCCTAATGTTTCGCACTTACTGTGAGAAGGGCGTTAGGCGCCTTCGATATCCGCAGTATCGATTTTCAGGCCGGGGCCCATTGTCGACGTGAGCGAGATTTTCTTGACGTATTTGCCCTTCGCGCCCGACGGTTTCGCTTTCACGATAGCGCCGGTGATCGCTTCAAAGTTCGCTTTCAAATCCGCATCAGAGAACGACAATTTGCCGATACCTGAGTGGATGATGCCCATTTTCTCAACGCGGAATTCAACCTGGCCGCCTTTGGCGTCCTTCACGGCTTGTTCCACATTTGGAGTAACGGTGCCGAGTTTAGGGTTTGGCATCAGACCTTTAGGTCCAAGAACTTTACCCAAACGGCCAACAACGCCCATCATGTCCGGTGTCGCGATGACGCGGTCATAATCGAGATCGCCGTTTTGCATCTCTTCCATGAGGTCTTCAGCGCCAACTTTGTCTGCGCCAGCCGCAGTGGCTTTGTCAGCGTTGTCGCCGCGTGCGAACACAGCAACTTTCACAGCTTTACCCGTACCCGATGGCAGTGAAACCATGCCGCGAACCATTTGGTCGGCATGACGTGGATCAACGCCCAAGTTCATGGCGACTTCAACGGTTTCATCGAATTTCGCTTTGTGGGCGCGCAATGCGGTGATGGCTTCGTCGAAATTGTAGAACTTTTCAGAATCCAGCTCAGCGACGGCCTTTTGCTTTTTTGTCATTTTCACCATGATGTCAGCCCTTCACTTCGAGACCCATCGAACGCACGGAGCCTTCGATGATCTTCATTGCCTGATCGATGTCGTTCGCGTTGAGGTCTTTCATTTTCGCCTCAGCGATTTCCTTCACTTGAGCCTGTGTCACAGAACCCGCGACCGACTTGCCCGGCTCGCTCGAACCCGACTTCAGCTTTGCGGCTTTCTTGATCAGAAAGCTTGCTGGTGGGGTTTTGGTCGTGAAGGTGAACGAACGGTCGGCATAAACCGTGATCGTGGTTGGAATAGGTGCGTTCTTCTCAAGGTCCTGTGTTGCGGCGTTAAACGCCTTACAGAATTCCATGATGTTCACACCGCGTTGACCCAAAGCAGGGCCGATTGGCGGTGATGGGTTTGCAGTGCCGGCGGGCACTTGCAACTTAATATAACCTTCGATTTTCTTGGCCACGAGGGGCCTCCTTTCGCACTTTCACCGCCCACCTTTCGGTCATGTCTTGCGACAGGCGGTTCATGTTAAGCGGTCCAGCGCCCTTGTTACCCAAAAGCTCCCGCACGGATTCTCGCCGGTTTGACGAGAGCGCGCGGAATAGCGATTTTGCCAAGAATGGCAAGCCAAGATTGAACAACGCTCCCGCCAAGGCGAAAGACGTCGAATTCCAATTCTTGACCGTCGGCCTTTGCCGCCTTCAAAACATCGTGCTTTTCTTGGTCGATCCACGGGTCTAGGCATCCAACAGGTTTCACCAAAGGGCTTACAATGATCCATGTCGCTGTTCGAGTGCGAGAGCTGGTTTCCAGCAATCTCGATGCGATCGTAGGCAAAGCAACTGACCCTGCCAAAGCGCTCAATTTGTTGCGCGCCGAGGTCGAGGAAACTTTGATCAGCCTTCACAGCGAGTTGACCATGACAAAGCGGCAACATGATCGCGCGCTTGCCCGCTCCCAAAAACTCTTTGCAGAAGCCGATGAATGGACCGACAAGGCGCAAATTGCCATGAATCATGGACGCGAGGATTTGGCCCGCGCGGCACTTCAAGCGCGCAAGGATGGCCACGCTCACGCGGCTCTCAGCAAGGATGAGGCCGCTCAGTTGGCCAATTCCGTGGGTGAATTGGAAACGGCAATCGCGCAGCTAGAGGCCAAGCGCAGCGATATTCTGGTCGAAATCAGGAGCGCAGATCGGCCTGCAGTTGAGACCCACACCACTCAACATGGTGCTGCGGGACGCTCACCGCGCGATGACATTGACCGCCGATTGGACCGGATCGATGATTTGGAGCGGAGGGTCGGATTTCGCACCGAACGAAACATTGGCGTGCAGCAAAACCGTTCGTCCGTTGACGCAGAAATTCACGCGCTTTCGCAAGACAGCCTCATTGATGCCGAACTCAAGGCGATGAAGGCGGCTGCGAAGAAGTCTGGGAAATAGCCGAGGCACAACAAAGTCGCATCGCTTGACCCGGATAGTGTATTGCCATAGCAATACAGTTTGAATGCAACGAGGGAGGCCGCAGTGCTCACACCTGATCAATGGTTCGGTTACGCTGGGCAAGCAGCCATGCTGGGCTGGCTCATTCTGATATTCCTCCCGCGCAGATGGTCGTTGCTGACCGCGATTCCTCGCTTCGTCATCCCGCTTAGCCTGTCTTTATTGTATGCCGGTCTCGCCATGACCCACTTCTTTTCGGTTGAAGGGGGCGGTTACGGCTCTCTAGATGAAGTCGCCGCCCTATTGGGCACGCGCGAAATGTTGCTCGCGGGATGGGTCCATTATCTTTCATTCGACCTCTTTATCGGCGGCTGGATCGCGGTTCAGGCGGATAAGATTGGGATGAACCGCCTTATTCAGGCACCCGTCCTGCTTGCCACTTTCATGTTTGGCCCGGTGGGATTGGCGACGTTTTTGATCATGAGAGCGGTTTATTTTCGGAAGATCCGCGCTGATCGTGACGATCCGACCGCCGAAACTTCATCCTCCAATTCGCAGTCTGAGGTGCCAGCATGAGCAACCCTGCCACATCCCCCTCAAAACCCGGCGGCTGGGTCGCGCTAATCCCTTGGCTAGACGACGATCACACGACGCGGCTTAACATGACGCTGGCGGTGTTTATGCTCGCCAGCTTTGTTGTGTTCATACCCGCTTGGTTGATGGACACCCGGGTCCTAGACAGCGCGGCGGTTTGGACCAAACCACAAAAATTCAACATCTCGCTCGGTTTGCATTTCGCCACGATCGGCGTTTTGCTCCAATTGGTCCCTCGAAATGTTAGAGTTGGCCCGACCCTGCTGATGTTCTCTTACCTTGCCGCTGGCGGCTTGGTGTTCGAATACATTTGGGTGGCTATCCAAGCTGCGCAGGCAAAGCGGTCACATTTCAATTTCGACAGTGATTTTGAAAGTTTGATGTACGCGCTGATGGGATTGGGTGCGTTCTTCCTTATGACGATTGCCATGGCGTTGGCGGTTCAGATTTGGCGCAAGGGTGATCGGGCGCGAAAGGGGCTCTGGCTCGGAGCGATTGTCGGATTAACGCTCGCTTTCCTCTCAACGCTGTATTTTGGCTTCACGATGTCCAACAGTGGTCGTTACGTCGGCGGATCGCTCGAAGGCGGCGGCGCGACAGTGCCCTTTTTTGGATGGTCCCGCGAATATGGCGACCTAAGACCTGCCCACTTTGTAAGCCTTCATTTGATGCAAACGGTCCCGTTCGCTGGATGGTTAGCAGATCGGTACGGATGGAACGCAGTGGCAGTCGTGGCCGGCGTGACTGTGGTGCAATTGGCGATCGCGACGGCGTTGTTCGTTCAAGCTCTAAACGGTCAGCCATTCTGGCCGGTGTGAGGCTAGGATCGCGCGAGGCGAGACCAAGCCTTGCGCTAACCGCGCAACTCATGCCTAGGCGTCTTCATCCCCTTTGTCCTGCTTGTCAGGTGGTATTGGCGACATAGCTCGCAACGATAGGCGCGCAGCTTAAACGGAGCAGCAGCAGCAGCGCTTTCGGCCATCTCAAGCGATGCGTAGCGCTTTTTCTTGGTGCAAATGCCCAGCCGCGTCTTCACTGCTCAGGCGCCTTAGCAAGAGCGTGGCTACGTCCGATATCCGTCAGCTGGTAAATCAAGCGGACAATATGCAACCCTACCGCCGGCAAACCGACGGTTCCTTTTGCGCTCAGAAAATGCCGCTTACTTGACCAATTCAACCTGTTCAAAGTCCAACTCAACCGGGGTAGCCCGACCGAAGATCGACACGCTGACTTTGACTTTCGCTTTATCAAAGTCGAGCTCTTCGACGACGCCATTGAAGCTGGCAAAGGGTCCATCGAGCACTTTGACCGAATCGCCAATCTCGTAATCGACAGTGACTTGTTGTTTCGGTGCGGATTTCGCTTCTTCGACACCGCCGAAATAACGCGCAGCTTCTTTTTCGCTGATCGCCTGAGGCTTGTTGTTGTTGCCGAGAAAGCCTGTCACTTTCGGAGTGTTTTTGACGAGGTGATAAATATCGTCATTCATCCGCAATTTCGCCAAAACATAGCCCGGCATAAATTTGCGTTCGACTTGAACTTTCTTGCCCCGCTTCACTTCGGTGATCGTCTCGGTCGGAACTTCGATTTCCTCGACGCCCTCGGTAAGGCCAAGCCGCTCCGCCTCAGAGATGATCGCCTCTTTCACTTTGTTTTCAAAGCCAGAGTAAGCGTGAATGATGTACCAGCGAGACATGATAAGTCCTTAGCAAATGAGGTCGTGAAACTGATTTCTAGCCACCCGCAAATGGGTGTGAAATCATCAGGCAAGCGTCAGCAGAAAGTTGACAACGAAGTTGAAAAGACTGTCGATGCCAAAAAAGAACAGCGACAAGATCACCATAAAAATGAACACAAAGATAGCTGTGCGAATGGTCTCTTCGCGGGTTGGCCAAACGACCTTGCTGGTTTCCGTGCGAACTTGGTTCACAAATTCAGCAACAGATGTCTTGCGCTTTTTCTCTTCGGCCATGGAGCCTCTCGCCTTCGCGTAATGAATGTTTGATCCGGCTTTCAGGTAGGGTTCGTCGCCGTTCGGGACAAGGTCACGAATGGGCTTTTGATTCTTACCGATTTCAGGAACGAGTTCGCTATTATGGCGAGCGAGGTCGTAAAGCAAGAGGAAGAGTGGCTTCGGGACTAGTCAATCCCTTCTCGCCTCTATAGCGTGCGTCTCTTAATTCGAGGCCAGTGCAGCCTTGGAAAAAAGCTATTCGGGGAAAATCGCGCAATGTCAGCAAACGTAGAGCAGTCCAAGTCGCTGCTGGATCACATCGTCAACGTCTCAGACTTTATCTGGGGTGGCGAATGGAACGGCGAGCCTGTTTCATGGCTCAGCATCGGCGAGGTCGCCGTGCCGCCAATGGTTGTCGTCCTTTTGGGCGTCGGGCTCTATATCATGGTGGGCCTTCGGTTTTACCCAATTGTGAAATTCGGTTCTGCTGTGAAAGGCCTGTTTTCGAGCCGTAAGGGCAAAGGCGGAGGCGAAATTTCACCCTTTGCTGCGCTTTCAACGGCGTTGTCGGGCCAAGTCGGCACGGGTAACCTTGCTGGTGTGGCCTTTGCCATTGCATGGGGCGGACCCGGTGCGGTTTTCTGGATGTGGGTTACCGCTTTAATTGGCATGGCTCTCGCCTTTGCCGAAGGGTCTCTTGCAATCCGGTATCGTGAGAAAACGTCCGATGGCGCGTATCGTGGCGGGCCGATGACCTACATCATGATGGGGCTTGGTCCGAAATACACTTGGCTCGCCATCATCTTCTGTCTCGGGACATTGTTCTCTGCTTTGGTCACCGGCAATTCGATTCAAGCCAACGAAGTGGCCACCGGTCTGAACGAACTTTTTGGAATCGAACGGTGGATCGGCGGATTGATCGTGGCTTTGGCCGTGTTCGTTGTGATTATTGGCGGTATCAAATCCATCGGTAGAGTCGCCGAAAGCGTCGTCCCGTTCATGGCGGCGGCTTACATTGTCCTTGCTATCATCGCTCTCGCTCTCAACGCGAGTGACCTGCCAGAAACATTTGGTTTGATCTTTAGCGGGGCGTTCAACAACCAAGCGGCAGAAGGTGGCTTTGTCGGCGCATTGATCATCATCGCGATCCGTGCAGGTGTTGCCCGCGGCCTGTTCTCAAACGAGGCGGGTCAAGGTTCAACCCCAATCGCTCACGCGGTCGCGCAAACGGATGATCCAGAGCAACAGGGCCGGATGGCAATGCTTGGCACGTTCATCGATACGATCGTTATCTGCACGATGACAGCGTTGGTGATTTTGACCGTTCAAGGCGACTTCACGGGGGCCGGTCAATCCGTATCCCATGTGTGGCAATCTGATCTGAGCACGGTGGAAACCGCTGGTGTTGCAACAACCATCGCCGCCTACGCCGCAGCGTTCCCGACGTTGATCGCGGGAGTGCCATTGGGGACATTGGTCGTCAGCGTCGCTTTGATCTTGTTCGTGTTCACCACGCTTTTGACGTGGAGCTATTATGGTGAGCGTGCGATCACATTCCTTTATGACCGCATTCCGGGATCGACCCGCGGTGGCGAAAAAGTCCTGCACATTATCTGGCGCGTTATTTGGTGCGTTGCGATCTTTGTCGGCGCGACTCAGCCATCGCAGTTGGTTTGGCGATTGGGCGACATTTCCAATGCGGCGATGACCCTGCCCAACCTTTTGGCGCTCTTGCTACTGTCTGGCGTGGTCTTCAAGCTCGCCCGTGGTGAGAAGGATGCTGGCCCCACGCACACCGCAGACACACCGGAAGAACCAGAAGAATACTAAACCGAGAAAAGGGGCGGCGACGCGCCCTGATCCGAACGAAAAAGGCCCGGTCTATCGATCGGGCCTTTTTTCTATGCGCGCAATGAGCAGACCGCAGAATCGCGGCGCATGGCATTCAATATTTTGAGAAAGTGGCAGGGGCACAGAGACTCGAACTCTGGACCTTCGGTTTTGGAGACCGACGCTCTACCAGCTGAGCTACGCCCCTACACAGGCTGCGCCCTCTATCGAAGCTTTGCACGATAGGCAACCGGTCTTTGCAGACTTTAAAACGCTATTGTTTCCTATGCATCTGCACGGAGCAACCTCTGGTCGCATCCTTACTAGCGCGCGATCATCACCATGATAGAGAACACACATCATGCATTCGCCCTTGCGCGCCCCGATCCCGGTTGAAACTTTACTGCTCGCCTATCGAAGCGGTATTTTCCCTATGGCCGATGCGCGCGAAGACCTCGAGATTTTTTGGGTCGAACCGCGTGATCGCGCGATCATTCCTTTGCATGGCCTGCACATTTCGAAATCCCTGCGCAAAGTGCTTCGCGCGGATCGCTACCGCGTCACGATAAACACCGCATTCGAAGTGGTCGTTCGGTCCTGCGCAGCTCCCCGCCCCGACCATCCCGAAAGCTGGATCAGCGAACGCATTGTCGCCAGCTACGCTGCGCTGCATCGCGCGGGTCACGCCCATTCCATTGAATGTTGGGAAATGTCGGACGGCAAAGAGACCATGGTCGGAGGTCTCTATGGTGTTTCGTTCGACCGTGTATTTTGCGGAGAAAGCATGTTCAGCCGCGCCGACAATGCCAGCAAAGTGGCGCTGTGTTGGTTGGTGGCCTTGCTCAACCGGGCCGGCGTGCAATTGCTCGATTGCCAATTCATGACGGATCACCTCGCCTCTTTAGGCGCGGTGGAATTGCCCCAGAACGAGTATTTGAAATTGGTAGAGGCCGCGCGCGGACCGGCGGACATGACGATTGCGGCAGCGTATGAAGAGGTCCTGTCGAACAGTGAGAACCCCAAATCATCCAACCCGCTAGTTCATTCGTCGCCCGGGAAACTCATTGCGCAGTCTTTGATCCAGACATCGTAAACTGGGTGCTCTACGATATTCAGGCTGGGATTTTCTTTGAAAAGCCAACCGGAAAATACGCGGGCATGCTCGCTTTGGCCCCGCTCCAACACGTCGACCTGAACGAAAGCGCCGGTTTCTTGCGGAAATTCATAGGGTGCAGTCCGCTCGCAGGCCTGTAGTCTTAAAATCACCGCCCCCTCTTCGACGACTTCACCAGGACGCATTTCGAAATCCTGGCTTACATTGTTGCGCTTGTTCAGCAGGCCAATGGTCGCCACCCGTTCCGCCATTGGCGTCGAATCGCCCACCTCTACGGGAGACAATTCCGGTTCGGCAGCTTCGTCTTGTTCGGATACATCAACGCCCGCTTCCGCCGTATCCTGCGGCTCCGAAACGGGTTCAGCGTCGCTGCATCCGGCGATTGTTAGGGCGGCTATTGCCGAAAGAAATACTGGTTGGATCCGCATATCAAGCGACGATCAGCCGGGCAGGCTTAGCCCTCCGCGCTCGCTTCGGGGTTCCATGCTTCATAATCGCCATCTGCTGCGGCACGCTTTCCGCCGCGTTCTAGCGCGCCCTGAGGGCGATAGGCCTGCGCTGTGCCGGTGGCGTTCGGCGTGTAATCCGCTTCCCAAACTTTGGCTGGGGGCAGAAAGCTCTCGGGAACATCATCAAACGCCCCATGCAACCAACCGTGCCATTCGCTAGGCACTCGGCTTGCATCGTTGTGGCCATCATAGATGACCCAGCGGCGTTCGCGTTGCGTATAAGAACCGTTGGATTGGCCCGTATCTTTCGCTTTTGCGCGGAAATATTTGTTGCCTTGCGCATCGGTGCCGACATGTTCGCCGCCCACGCGTTTAGACCACCAATGCGTGCCGATGGTCGCGCCATCCCACCACGTGAAGATTTTTCCCAAGATTCCCATGGAGCAGCCGTTAGCCCAATTGGTTGTTCACGCCAATATGCAATGATCACTCAAACGACCTTTAGGGCAGCTGAAATTCAACCATATCACCAGCCGCGATGCCCAGTTCTTCGGACAATCCGCCGCGAATCTCAAAAACCGCGAGCGCCGGGCCGATCGATGAAACGCTGTCGGTCGAATATGGGACGCCGGCTTCAATATTCGTGATCCGGCTGTCTGGGCCGATAAAAATGATATCCAGCGGGAGCGGCGTGTTCTTCATCCAAAAACTGCGCGCTTGAGCAGCATAGGATGGAAACAACATCCCTTCGTCATCGCCCATTTCGGTGCGAAACATCATTCCGCGCGCTTGAGCCTCATTCGTATCGGCCAATTCGGTGATAAAGGAATGGCGGCTTGAACCACTAACCACGGTGACATCGATCAAGGTGAGGCCTGAATCGGGATCGACCGCCGGCGTATCGACCGCGCTCGGCGCGGGTGGTGCGTCTTGGGCGGCGCCGACGGGCGAACATGAGGCCAAAGCCAATCCCGCGATGATTGCACCAATTCTTACCATGATCCGCTCTCCCGTGGTTCCTCGGCGTCTTCCGCTTCGGCCAACCATTCGTCTACTTCTTCCATTGTGGCTGCATCGATGATGAACCGCACATGGTCATACTGGTGCCCTGCGCGCAGCATCGCGGCAACCTGTTTTTCGCGTTGCTTTCTTCGCGCCAGCGGGTCGCCATTTTCATCTTCGTCGATGTGTTCGACTGCATCCGGTCGGGCAAAGGGTCCAAATCGCCGTTTTTTGGCAAGAAGCACTGCCGCCCGCTTGCTCTCCGCCTCGCCCGGCGCGTTGTTTTCGCGCACCTCTTCGTCAACTCCCGCCGCCCACAATGCCTGCTCAACGCGTCGCGCGCCGTATCCACGGGCGGTCAAGTCTCGGCTGCGAGATCGGGCATAGGCATCGTCGTTTACATAACCCAGTTCGATCATCTGAGTGACCAAATCGGTCACATCAAGATCCCGCGTTCTGCCATCCGCGTCCTCTGCAACGCCCCGCGTTTGAATTTTTCGGGCCAAATACTGTTCAAGTTTGGCACCAGTGGTCGCAAAGCGTGCAGCGTACGAAAGCGCCAAATCGCGCAGCATTGTTTGGTCCAATGGGCGGGATTTCTTTGGCTTTCGATCACGATCCGCCCCCTTGCGCTTGCGCTTCACCCGCGATTCATCACCACCGGTCGATGGGGTCTCCCCACCTCCTATTTCGCTACCGGGTGATGACGTTTTGCTCATTCGTGAAACCATATTGCCTTATTCGTGCCACAGTCCTTATCAAATGGGAAAGTATGTATAGTCTCAAGACGCGTAGCGGTTGTGACTGTGGGGACATGATAGAGCGCGTGTGTGCGCGCCGCAAATGACGGGTATCGCTAGTAAAATGACCGACGCCGCCTTGACGCCGACGCCGAATGATTGCGAACTTCCGCGGATCCGCGCGCAATTCGACACCTTCAATGATGCGATAGATTATGCCGCTCGCAGCAAAAAGGGCATGAATTTTCACGATATGCGGGGACAACTCGAAAGAGTGTATCCGTATTCCGAAATGCGTGATGATGCGATCGTGATGGCTTATCGCTTGATTGAGGCTGGCATCAAACCCAAAGACCGTGTCGCCCTGATCGCAGAAACCGGTCCTGATTTCACCGCACTCTTCTGTGCCTGTGTCTATGCTGGGGCGTGGCCCGTGCCATTGCCATTGCCAACCACCTTTGGCGGCAAAGACAGCTATATCGATCAACTTGCGGTGCAATTGCAGAGCTCTGATCCCACCGTCCTGATTTACCCCGCCGAAATTGGCGAAATGGCCGGAGCAGCCGCCAAGAAACAAGGTTGTGCCGGAATCAGCTGGCAAGATTTTGAAGAACAGCCCGCCCCACCCGTGGACCTACCCGCTGCGTCTCCTGATGATATTTGCTATTTGCAATATTCGTCGGGCTCAACCCGCTTCCCCACCGGTGTAGCGGTGACACACAAGGCATTGCTGCACAATTTGTACGGCCATGCAGTGTCCATGGAATTGGGCGAGAATGATCGCTGCGTAAGCTGGCTCCCGCTTTACCATGACATGGGCCTCGTCGGTTGTTTCCTGTCTTTGGTGGCGAACCAATTCTCTGTCGACTTTTTGAAACCTGATGCCTTTGCACGCCGACCGCTTGCATGGTTGGACATGATCAGCCGCAATCCTGGCAATACGTGCTCGTATTCGCCAACTTTTGGATACGACATCTGCGCACGGCGCATTTCCAGTCAAACCAATGTGGCCGAACGCTTTGACCTGTCGCGATGGCGGATTGCGGGGAATGGCGCGGATATGATCCGCCCGGATGTGATGCAGAATTTCGTGAATGCATTTGCCGAAGCAGGTTTCAAAGCCTCGGCATTCACGCCGTCCTATGGATTGGCCGAAGCGGTGCTGGCGGTCACGGTGATGCCACCGGGCGAAGGCATTCGCGTTGAATTGGTCGAAGAAGAGCGCCTTTCGGGCACACCGCGCGACATAAGCCGCCCGGCCCGGTATCGCGCTATCGTCAATTGCGGAAAGCCATTGCCAGATATGGACGTTTACATATCAGGCGAAAACGGCGAACGGCGTGGCGACCACCAAATCGGCAAGGTGTGGTGCCGCGGCCCCAGCGTCATGCATTCCTATTTCCGCGATCCCGATTCGACCGAGGATTGCTTGGTCGATGGCTGGCTCGACACCGGGGATATGGGCTATCTCGCCGATGGCTATTTGTTCATCGTTGGCCGCGCCAAAGACATGATCATCATCAATGGCAAAAACCATTGGCCACAAGATATCGAATGGGCTGTCGAACAGCTCCCCGGGTTCAACCACGGCGATATCGCCGCCTTTGCGGTGGAAACAGAGGGCGGCGAAGAAGCGCCGGCTGTGTTGGTTCACTGCCGTGTTGCAGACCCCGAAGAACGCATCAAATTGCGCGAGCAGATTGCGGATAAAGTGCGCTCTGTCACTGGCATGAGCTGCGTGATCGAATTGGTGCCGCCGCGCACCTTGCCGCGGACGAGTTCGGGCAAACTAAGTCGGGCCAAGGCCAAGAAATTGTACCTGTCTGGTGAGATCGTTCCGCTCGACCTGGCGGCGTGATTTAACGTCCGCCCCATTCGGCGCGCAGCGGCCCGAAGCCGTCTTCGACTGTTACACTCACCCCACGGCGCGCCAAAATCTCGGCGGCTTGGGTCGTTTCAACCGGGTTGCCAACCAACATGATCGGCAAATCCACCCTCTGCGCGGCCCATTCAACCACGGCCAACGCTTGTGCACCCGCTGGGGTTGGGCCCTCTTCGTCAAACGCAATCTCCTGAGGCAGATCACCGATCGGAGGGAGCAATTCAATCGTCCAACCCGGCTCCGTTGCGGCGATGCGCATCTCTAGCGCGCGGTAAGAGGCCAAAGTCGCCCCAACCAATTGTTTGGCTCGCACAGTTGCCCGGCGGCGCGTCCGATCAATCGTAACATCGTCGTTGGTCACGCCCGCGACCAAAGCCAAGCGTGTGGCCAGAGCCTCTGCACGCTCCAGCGCCGCTTCCTCTTCGTTTGCGCGCGCTTCGGACAATTGGGCGCGTTCTGCCGCGCTTGCGCTGGTATCGACTTTCAATTGGGTCAAAGACAATTCAACCGATTGAGACAAGCGCCCGGCCAAGGCCCGTTCAATATCGGTTTCGGCATCAGAACGCAGCGAAGACGTAAGGACTTTTGCATTGATAGTCACCGGCTCACCGCCGAATTCAATCTCAAGCTCATCGATGATCGTGTTCGTGTCGAACGTCTCTTCGATTTCTGCCCGCACGATCCGTTGCGCGTTCGCCTGCCAAGCAATCTGTTGAAGCGACAGTGCCAGTGGGATCGCCAACGCGACAAAGACCACCACAACGGCGATATTCTGAAACAGGCTATTGCGTGAGCTTAGCGCGGTCTTGAAACCGTACATCCGCGCCATGACCAGAGCGGTCAATGCGATGGTGATCAAGTTGGTGACATAAAGGTGCAGCGCACCGGAAAATACCGTCCAATTCCATGTCGCCAAACCAAAACCGACCGTGGCCAAAGGAGGCATCAAGGCGGTCGCGATGGCCACGCCAACAATTGTGCCCTCTCGCCCTCGGATCATCGCATAGGCACCGGCAAGCGCCGAAAAAAGCGCCACAAACAAATCAAACAAATTGGGCTGAGTGCGCGCAGCGATCTCTGGCGTGATCGTTTGGATAGGCGACAAATAAACGAGACCCGCCGTCAAAGCGATGGCGATCACCGTGCCCCACGCTAAGCTGCGCGCCGATTGTTTGAGCCATTGGTAATCCCCAATCGCCAAAGCAAAGCCAAGCCCCATGATCGGATCCATCAAAGGCGACAGCAACATCGCCCCGATCACAACCGCAGGTGACGATAGAAGCAAGCCCAAGACAGCAATGCCCGCGCTCATGGCCGTCATAAACAAATAGCGTTCAGATAAAGCACATTCGGCCCGGCGTTTCTCAATCACGGCGGATTGAACAACCGTTCCGACCACGTCTTCGCGCCACCAACGGCGCACGCTGAACAAGACGCGCGACACAGACATGCCTTCGCCGACAACCGCCGCGCCGTCTTTCGGAGGCAACGGCGTGTAACCTGAGCTTGATGGGGCCAACGGTTTTTGATCCGGCGGTGTGGTCTCTTTATCCAACTGTATCTCAGCCCTTTTTGCTCACCCCATCTTTAAGGGTATTTTCGACCCAGTGGAAGCGGATTGGCCAAGCGGGTGAGATGAAAGATAGATTGTGCGGATCAAACCCGCTACCTTTGGCCTCTTGAAAGACGTGTTTTAGATCACTAATACAGTAATCAAAGAAGCCGCCGGCAACCCGTTCCCATAACCGGCGGATCAGGGAGCAAATACGCGGCATGACCACCGAAACCGAGCAATCGACCACACCAACCACCAAAACGGCCACAAAGACCGTGGGCGATTTTGAATTGACCCCACCCGATCCGGTGCCTGCGGTTGCCGCCGAAAAAGCGGCAGGTCTTGTCCCAGTTGCCGACGAACAACGGTCGAAACTCGATACGAAGGTGGACGCGTTTGTTGCCGATCTCATTTCGGTCGATGCCAATTCGCCGGCTTTTGGTGAAAAAGTCGATCAAATCACACGCATGGGTCAAGAACAGATCCGTGCCGCCGCCGCGCATTCCAATCGTTTCTTGGATCGTCCGGTCCGCGCGATGGACGCAGACAGCAGCGTGGGCAACGATCTGGCCCAACTGCGCCGCACGGTCGAGGACCTCGATCCGGGCCGGAAAAATTCTCTGCTGGCACCGCGCAAACTGTTCGGGATCATTCCGTTCGGCAGCAAGCTAAAGAACTACTTTGACAGCTACACCTCGGCTCAGGGTCATATTCAAGCGATCCTTGAGCGCCTCGAAGGGGGCAAAAAAGAGCTGTATCTCGACAACGCGGCGATCGACACCGAGCGTCAAAAGCTTTGGGAAGCAATGGGCGAATTGGAGCAAATGATCCATATCGCCAAAACATTGGACGGACGGCTTGAGGCAAAAGCGCTTGAGCTCGATGCAAGCGATCCTGAAAAGGCGAAGGCGTTGCGTGAGAGCGCTTTGTTCTATGTCCGTCAGCGCACCCAAGATTTGCTGACTCAAATGGCTGTGAGCGTTCAGGGGTATCTCGCGCTTGATCTGGTCAAGAAAAACAATGTTGAATTGGTCAAGGGCGTCGATCGCGCTAGCACCACGACGGTCGGCGCATTGCGCACCGCCGTGACCGTCGCTCAGGCGATGACCAACCAAAAATTGGTCCTGCAACAAATCACTTCGCTCAACCAGACGACGACTGACATCATCGATTCGACCAGTACATTGCTGCGCGAACAGACATCGCAAATCCATGAACAAGCCGCGTCTTCGACCATTCCGTTGGAAACGTTGCAACGCGCGTTCCAAAACATCTACGACACAATGGACGAAGTGGACGATTTCAAGATCCGTGCGCTCGATTCCATGAAGCAAACGGTCAACGTTTTGACCGACGAAGTGGAAAAATCAAAAGGCTACATCGCTCGCGCAGAAGGTCAGGCACAGGCACAAGCGAAAGTCGCTGCGGATCCATCCTTGCTTGCGCTGGACACCTAATCGACGATGACCGACAGCACACAGCAATCTGATCAGATATTGGGCGCAGCCCGCCAATCCTTGTTAACACAACAAGAAGGCGGCACCCACCGTCCGGGCGACAGCATCGGCCAAGGGTCGGCCGCAGCCAAGCGCAAGAATTTGATCAATCGCGCGAAGTATTTCGCCGGGGCCATTGCGACGATCTTTGTCACAATGGCCGCTGCGGGCATATTGCTCGACGGAATTGGAACCGTTGGTGTCATGATGGTGGCGCTTGCCGTGGTTGCGGCCGCTTTCGTTTTTGCCAACTTCCCAAAGGTCAAAACGCCCAAGCGCGCTGAATTGAAACTAGGCAATCCGCAACAAATGGTCGCCCGCACGGAATTGTGGCTTGAGGCGCAACGCCCGCATTTGCCCGAAGCCGCCGCCAGAATTGTTGAACGGCTGGGCGAACAGCTTGATGCATTGGGCGTCCAATTGGACGCCATCGATGATGAACATCCGGCGATGAACGAGGTGCGCGAACTCGTCGGAGAATACATCCCAGAGACGATCGACAATTACCGCAAGATACCGCAGCATCTTCGCCAAGAAGAACATGCTGGCGGAACCGCAGACGCGCGCTTGATCACAAGTTTGACCAAACTTTCCAGCGAAGTGGATCGCGTCACGCGGCGCCTCGCAGAGGGTGCTTTGGATGATTTGGCCGTGAAATCGCGGTATTTGGATTATCGGTATGGCGGGGATGATCTGCTCGCTGAAATGACCAACGACGACCAAGGTTCCGGCGTGCCCTTGCCTGATCTTTCCAATATCAACGACACCGTAAAGCAGCCCCGCTGAACCGATGCGTGTATCGCTCCCCCACACTCTGGGCGCCGAAGAGGTCCGACGCCGGATGCATGCCCACGCGCATGAGATCGCGGACTATTTTCCGGCCGGAATGGCGGAGATCGAAACAAGTTGGCCGAATGAAGATCGGATGGATCTGTTCATCACTGCGGCGGGTCAAAAAATTGAAGGCGGTATCGACGTCACCGACGACACAGTCGTGATTGAGCTCGACCTTCCAAGAATGCTCGGTTTTCTGCGCGGCACATTGGAAAATGCAGTCCGCAAAAACGCTTCAAAAATGCTCGAGAAAGATTGAGCGTTAGGCAGATCTGCCCGCTCATTCTGGCTACGCAGGGCGAGTGAGCAACGTCACTTTCGCATCAGAAAAATCGAGCGCGCCAATATCGGCAGCAAAAAGACACTCGCCGGCTTTTGCGGAGACCTGATCCTCTTCCACGGCCCGCACTTCCCCTTCGAGAGGTAGAACCAAAAGCCCATTCGGATACCGATCGGTTATCCCGGCGTCTGGCGATCCTTCGACACGGTCCAATTGGAAATGTGTGCTCGACACCAGCGGGCCATCGCAACGGCTCGCTCCGCATGTTGCTGTGCTCTTGTGGTGAGGATCGTATGGCCGTCGTTGCGCGACGGCGAGAGCGCGATCAAGATGCAGATCGCGCGGCCGTCCATAATCGTAAAGACGAAAGGTTGTGTCGCTGTTCTGTTGAACTTCGACCAAGGAAAGACCGGGGCCGATCGCGTGCACCGTGCCAGCCGGCAAGAAATAGACGTCGCCGGGACGCGCATCGTGCCATGTGAGAAGCGACTCAATCGAACCGTCTTGCGCGGCCTTGGCCATTCGATCTGCGCTGATCTCTTCATCAAAGCCAATCGCCAATTGCGCGCCCGGTTCCGCATCAAGGACCAGCCAGCATTCCTCTTTGCCATCCTCACCCGGCAATGCGTCGGCGTTGGATGGATGGACCTGAACCGACAATTTCTCGCTGGTGAAGAGATATTTGACCAACAATTGCGGCAATTCAGGCGGCGGTTCGAACCAAATTTCTCCAATGCGCGCACCATCAGTCGCGGAAAATGGCGCGGGCAGCTTTGTCCGCCCCCAAACTTTCTCCACCATCCGGGTCTGAATTTTGCGCACGCGCATCGTCACTGTTCGGCGGCTCCGGGCAATTTGCCAACCAACTGCGCGCCGTCTCTGGTCGTGACCAAAACCTCACCACCCGAAACAACGATGCAAATATCTGCAACGCCCACGGCCGAGATTCGAGGCCCATCGGTCGACGCCAACACATGACTGCAATCGATGAGATCAACCGACCCTTTGCGGACATTGGTGTCGCAATCGGACCCAACCGGGGCGGCGGTCAGCGCATCCTGCAACGCTGCCCAATTGCCGATGTCGGACCATCCCATATCGGCCGGTACCATCGCGGCGCGTGCGGTGTTTTCCATAACCGCGTAATCGATCGAATCGCCCTGTATCCCCGCGAAAACCTCCGCTGAAGGGTAAAAACGCGACCCCTCTGAGCGCCCCTGTCGAACAGAGGCGAGAACGGCCTCGGCCATTTCGGGGCGATGCGCGGTCAATTCATCAATCAATTGGCCGGCGCGAAACGCAAAAATACCGCCGTTCCAACTGTACTCTCCGCTTTCCAAATATGTTTGCGCGCGCGCGAAATCCGGCTTTTCAACGAACCGGGCAATCTTATGGCCGCCGGGCAATTCCTCACCCCGACGCAAATAGCCATAGCCGGTCTCTGGGCTTTCAGGCGTTATGCCAAACGACACCAAGTAATCTTGTGCCGCCAAATGCGCGGCCGATAGTGCGGCGTTTCGAAACGCTGTTTCATCGGCGATATGATGATCGCTTGGACACACCAACATTATATCATCCGGATCAAGACATGCTGCCGCCAGAGCGATGGCCGGCGCGGTGTTTTTTGCGGCTGGCTCAACGATTAAGCGATGCTCTTTTCCATCCAATTGTCGTTCAATCACCGATCCATATTGCGGGCCAGCAACTACAATCGGCGCGGCGAACCCGCCATCGGACGCATCGCCAGAGATGCGGCCAATGGCCTGTTCAAACAACGTCGTATCACCAATCAAGGGCAAAAATGGCTTCGGCAGAGTCTTGCGACTCACCGGCCACAGCCGGGTGCCGCTGCCCCCACAAAGAATGACTGGATGGATAGGGTGATCTTTAACCATAGGAGCACACTATCATTGCCGAGGTTTAAAGCCAGTGAACGCCAACGCAGAAACAACACGAGAAAACGCATCTTTACCGCGTCTTTGAGACAATCTCTGCCCTATCTCTGGCGGAAATCAACGCGGTAACCGTACCGCGCCTCTACCGGATCACCGGCTCGATTGCGGGCCGGGTTAAACCGGATCTTCTCCATCACCAATCCGCAAACCAATCCGGTGCTTTGCGCATCGGCGGTGCTGCGGGTCACGCTGCAATCGCGCGCGCGGCCATCTGTGGTGACCATAAAAAAGACCGTGACCGATGTTCCAAATCGCGCCTCGCGCCCGCCTTCGGGTATAGGAAAATCTCGGCGCGGGTCGAGGGCACCAGACGCAACACTTGGCCGGATGGCGACGCCGTTGCCTTGGCCGCCGCCCTGATTGCCGCTGCCGGTGCCTTGGCCTTCGCCTTCCGATCCGGTGCTATCACCCGCCTCACGCGCGCCGGACGTTTGCGCAGCGCCTGTCGAAGACGCTTGCGGGCGTGGTTCGGGGTTGCGTTCAATTGGGGATGTCGGCGCGGTGACCGGTTGAGGCACGGCCTCTTCGCCCTGCGCACCAGCGGCCCCTTCATCCGGTTCGGGCGGCGTATCGGGTTCATCTGGAGCGGTGATGACCACGGTAAAGGCATCAATAACCTCTCGCTCCACCGAAGCGGTCAATTGCGGAGCCAACAAGCGCGATAATCCATACAGCGCAACGATGTGAAACAGCGCAATGGCCGTTAGCAAAGGCCAGCGAGTGCCTTTCGGTTTTCCCTGATAGCCGCGTTGGTTCTTGATCATCTATCCTGTGCCACGGTGCGATTGGAGCCTTCCGGACAAATCGACCTTGCCCGGTTCATATCTCGATTAAGCTGAATGAATGTAGACCAGTCAGCGAACAAAAGCGACGGAGCCGATGACCGAAAACGTGATGATACGTCCGGGATCACCGGATGATTCCGCGCCCAGTCCAGCCGAGGACGGCGAGGCAACTCAAAACGGCGCGCTTTCGAACGGTTTCGCGATGCGAGGTCTGGATCAACGCAGTGTGATTTTCGCGATTGTCGGATCGGCCCTCTTCTTTGCTTTGGGCGTGTTCTGCCTCTCATTGTCACGCTTTGATGCCGCCTTGGCGAGCGTCTGGCTGCCCAATGCCAGCGCGGTTACCATCTTGTTGATCGCAAGATTGCGGAACGAAATTCCTTTGTTTGTTGGCCTTGTTATCGCGAGCCTATGCGCAAACAGCATTTCCGGGACGGCTCCCGGCCCGGCTGTGATCTTCACCTTGGCCAACATCGTCGAGATCGGCGTTGTGACATGGTTGCTAAGGCGGTCGTGCCACCGCCAACTGGATATGGCGGACCTTTCGCATCTTGGAAGGTTCTTGATTTACGGCGGCCTTGTTGCGCCGCTTGCTTCCAGTGCAATCGCTTCGCTCGCTATGGGGACGGATACACGCGCGATCTTCGCCGGTGCCTCGTCGTGGTTCTTGGCGGACAGTATGGGTTTGATCCTCACGGTGCCCACGGTGATGCTGATTGCGGACGCATTGCGAGAACGCGTTGTCTTGAGCCATGCAGAGCTTGCGGAGGGGTGTGCGCTAATCACAGGCGGATTGATGGCCGTCTATGTCGTTTTCAAACAAGATGCTTATCCGCTCCTGTTTCTAATTCCACCGATCACTTTGCTAATGACCTTTCGCCTTGGCGGTCTTGGAACGGCGTTGTACGTGCCTGGCATCGCAGTGATGGCGAGTTGGATGACCTATATGGGCTTTGGCCCCGTCCTTGAAAATTCAAGCTCCGACATCAGCAAGATGTACCTTATCCAAGCGTTCATCGCGGCAAACTTCCTCGCCGGTCTACCGATTGCCGCCATATTGGCCGGACGGGCGCGGATGACGGAACAATTGCTCCACGGCCGCGCGGAACTCGCATTGCTCGCAGAGAACGTCACGGACGCGGTCTTGAGCATCGATCGACAAGGTGTCTGCACCTATGCTTCACCGTCGGTGCGCGATGTTTTGGGTCGCGAGCCAAGCGATTTCGTCGGTCACCTGATAACAGAGCGCAGTCAAACGGACGCCTCTGACCGGATAGCGTCAGTGCTGGAACGGCTGTTGAATGGAGATTGTGACAAAGATCGCGTAACCTATCGCCGTTTACCCGACGCGGGTGACGGCACCCCTGTTTTTATCGAGGCAGACTGCGCCGTCGCTTTCTGTCCAGAATCTGGCGAACGAAGCGGTGTTATTGTTTCTGCGCGGGATGTCACTGAGCGGATCGAGCTTGAGTTGTTGTTGACCCGGTCGCGTCGTCAGGCCGAACATGCCGCACGGGCCAAATCAGAATTTCTCGCCAATATGAGCCATGAAATCCGTACGCCCATGAACGGTGTTTTGGGTTTTGCGGAACTAATGCTTCAAAGCGATTTGGACGAAGAACATCAACGTCACACGGAAATGATCGTCCAATCCGGTCGCTCTATGATGTTGTTGCTGAATGATATTCTTGATCTATCAAAGATCGAAGCGGGTCAGATCGCAATCGATAATGCCCCGCTGGATATCGGCGCAACAATCGATGAATGTGCGATTTTGCATCGCCCAATGGCAGAGCAAAAGGGGCTGATACTGAACTTTCATTCGCCCATCTTTTGCGCCGGTGATTGCGCAAAAGCGGGCAAATCATGCGACTGTGCCTTGGCCCATCCATGGGTCGAAACCGATGCTTTGCGGCTGCGTCAGATCATCCTAAACCTGATCGCCAACGCAGTGAAATTCACCGAAACAGGACATGTCGACATATCGTACGACATCACCGGCAACACTCTATCCGTCGAGGTTTCCGACACAGGTATCGGCATCAGCCCAGCACGCATTGAGACTATTTTCGCGCCGTTCACACAGGGCGAAAGCGACACTTCTCGGCGGTTCGGGGGGACCGGTCTTGGATTAACCATCAGCCGGAAACTTGCCGAATTGCTGGGCGGCGAGATTAGCGTTCAAAGTGAACCAGGCGTCGGTTCAACATTCTGCGTGACCCTGCCGGTCACTCTTGTCGAGCCAGAATCCGCCCCGGCGGTTAAGCCAGAAGTGATCAAGCCCGCTGACCTGCCACAATCTGCGCGAATCCTTTTGGTCGAAGATCACGACGTGAACCGAATGGTCGGTACAGAAATGTTGGAACGATGCGGCCAAACAGTCGCGATCGCGCAGGACGGTAACGAAGCCATCGCAATGGTGATAGACAGCGTAATGAGAGGCCGGCCCTTTGATCTGGTGTTCATGGACATCCAGATGCCCGGTTGTGACGGGTATACCGCGACGCGCGCCATACGCGCGGAAGGCATTGGCCCGAACGTGATGCCGATCATTGCCCTTACCGCGAACGCATTTCCTGATGACATTGCCGAAGCGCGCGAAGCCGGCATGCAGGCGCATCTGGCAAAGCCATTGGTTTTCGCGGATCTGGCTCGATCGCTTCAACGATGGTTGCCCACTCGCATTGTCGAGGATGAGGCGGGAGATGCGAACGATCTGCTTGACTCCGACCGGCCTACTGACTCGTCCAAGGGCGTAGAGTTGGATCGTGACGAACCGGATTCCACATTCTCCCATTCCGGCAATGATTCAGACGATGAACGAGTGAGTTCGGCACCCGCAGCGGGATCGGTTGCCAGGTTCGTGAAGACTTATCGCGCCTCGACCATCCCTAGCATGGGAGGGCTGCCCCAAAACCTTTCGCCATCTCTCATCAAACGTTGGAACCATCGGCGCTCTGAGGCGGTTGAGGCGGTTCGAGCCGCGTTAGAGAATGGTTTTCTTGCCGAAGGCGATAATCCACCAAACGACTTGGATGAACTTGCGCGGGTGGTTCACAAGCTTGCCGGGACGGCAGCAATTTTTGGTGAGCCGGACTTGGGCGATCAAGCGGCAGCATTTGAACGCGCCCTCCGACAAGATTTATCCAGCGAGGTGAGGGAGGCACTCGCTTTTGAGCTTTTGAGTGTGGCGGATCATTCCACAGACGCCGCGGCTTCAGGCCTCGGCTAGCCCAATAATCAAGAGCAACGGTCAGCGCAGGAAAATCAACGGAGCCCAAATGCAAACGGCGGGACCCAAAGGCCCCGCCGCTCGTATTTCTTAAGTCAGTATCGACGAATTAGAATTCGTAACGAGCACCGATTTGAATGCGCCATGCCGAAGCGTTGATCGCGATGTCGTTGTCATCATCTGGGTTGAAGCCAGAGATGATGTAACGACCTTCGTCATCCACGCCGCCATCTGCAACATCGACAAGACCGTTGAATCCGCCGCGTGAACGCAGAACATTCCAGCTGCTGTCGAGCAGGTTGAGGAAGTTCGAGAAGTCAGCGAACACTTCGATGCGATCTTCGGTGATGCCGGTCAGGCTGCCAATGAATGGGATTTCCTGGCTGATGCGCAGGTCCATATCAAAGGACCAATCATTGCGGCATGTGTTCCGCTTGATTGATTGACCACCTTCAAACGAACAACCCGACGCCGCGACATAGTCGATGACGCTTTGAACCGCTGCTGGATCCGAAAGCGGCGACACAGCTGCATCGTTTACGCCCGATGGAACGTAAAGGAGGGCGTTGTCCGAACCAGAAGCGCTGTCATTGAAGACGCCGCCGCCATCAAATGTCAGGCTGTAAGGACGGCCTTCGCGTGCACGGAAGAAGATACCGAGGCCCGTATCGTAACCCTCGATGAATTCTTCAACGAAGAACATCGATGCGGTGAAGTTGTGACGGGTTTCGGTGGTTGCAGTCGAAACAGCTGGATCCTGACGATCGAAAGCAGCGGTCACGTCAAACGACGAAGTCGCTGTCGATGACTGGTTGTTACGAGCGTTGTTGGAGTCCGTGAACGCATAACCGAAGTTCACTCGTGTGCTGCCGCCCGATGTGAAGATCCCGCCGTCGAAGTTCTTAGCGAGGATCACAGAGAAGCTGTGCGAATCTGAGCTGCGACCATTGGTCAACTGGATGTTGTCGTCGCGGCGTGTACCGAAACAATCCGATGTGACGTTGGAATAGGTCAGGCCAGTTCCGCCGTTGCCATCCAAAGTTGCGTTACAACCAGCCTGCGTTGAATCGATGGCCCGGTAGATTGGACGACCGTCGACGGTGAAGCCGTTGACGCCCAAATCTGGGTTCACCGCTTGCGACAGATCAACAAAGTTAATCGTGTCGTTGAAACGCGTGTAGATGTAATCGAGGTTCAGGTTCCAGTTGCTGAAGAAGCCTGTTTCCGTGCCGAAAGTTGACGAGAAACCGAGGTTCGCACGAACCGCAGTCGGAACGTCGAGATCAGGGTTGGTCGATTGAATATCGGCACCACCCTGTTCAGCAACAGCAACACCGGCATCAACGGCACATTGTGGGAAACCGGTGAAGGTTCCGCCCGGTGTGACGTCGATTTGACCAGTGGCCACGTCGGTTGTCAGACCGGCTGGGCATGGCGCATCAAATGTGTCGCCATTCGCGCTGGAGAAGCCGTTGTTCGAGAACGCGTTGGAGAAGTAGACAATCGGATCACCACCCGAGAAGATGCCCACACCACCGGTTACGCGGCTGTTCGAGAAGAAGCCTTCGTTGTCGAACTCATACGTCGCAGAGAAACGCGGCAAGATAACCGTATCAATCCGAGCGAATGAGTTGGCGTTGCTGAAACCATAACGGTCGGTGAACTGCGGGTTGAACCGCGGCGCGTCGCCATCATAGAGTTGAACGCGAACACCAGCGTTGATCGAAAGTTGATCGGTGGCCTGCCATTCGTCCTGTGCGTAGACCGAATAGATCTGACGGCTGAAACGCGCAGCTGCGTTGTTGATGTCACCACCAGCAGCGGAAGCGATTGTCGCGCCACCATTGGCGCCACCAACAAGATCGTCTGCATCAGCAAAAACCGTTGAGAAGAAGCCTGGTGCAACCAAACCGTTCTCGAAATCATCGAGGTTTTGGAAGAAGATCGTGCCGGTCGCGTTGATGGCGAACAGGTTGAACACTTCGAGGTCGTTGATCTCAGCGCCAAACTTCAAGAAGTGACCGCTGCCAGCGTCCACATTAACTTGGAAGCGAGCTTGGTCGATCTTCGTGTCGAGCTGGTTAGCCGAACGGAAGATACCAGGGCCGGTTGCGAGACGGCCGTTTTCGGTCGTTCCGCTGCCGTCTGGTGTAACACCGACGCTCAAACGTGGTGTTGGGTTGGCGGCTTGCGCTTCACCAAAACCAAGCGGGCCTTGAACGTCGCCAACTTCGGCGCGGCTGACGCGCAATTCGGTTGAGATCGTGTCGCTCCAGTTGGAGTAGAGACGAACCGAATAGTAATCCGAGATCGTGCCTTCGTCTTCGAATGAGTTCAGGCCGCCCAATTCCTGGCCGCCGAAATCTGGTTCGATGTTGGTCTCTTCGAGACGCTGATAAGTGGCTTCGAGGCGATGATCATCGTTGATGATGGCATCCAGACGACCAAAGTAACGCACAGCGCTCTCAGCGAGCTGAGTTGGATAACCGCCAATGTCTTGGCCGTAAACGTCGCGCGCGATTTGTGCGAACCGGTCGAATTGAGCTTGGCTTACGAAGTCGGCTTCGTTGGTAAAGCCTGAACCCAATGGGCCGAAGTTGTTGCCGTCACCAAGATCTGTCTCTTCGTAACCGACCGAGAAGAACAAACGATCAGGGATGATTGGACCATCAAGAGTAGCGCCCCAGCGCTTTTCACGGCCAGCATTGAGGTTACGACCGTCAATGTTGTCTGCGAACAAGCTCTCATCGAAATACGTGATGAACGCCGAACCGCCGAAACGGTTGCCGCCCGATTTGGTCACAACGTTGACAAGACAGCCGGTGAATTCAGAATATTCAACGTCGAACGGCGCGAACTCGACCGAAACTTGATCAACCACGTCGAATGGAAGTGGGAGCGAGTTGCGAGCAGCGAACGGTGTACCGTTCAGACCGAAGACGTCCGCTTGAACGATGCCGTCAACGGTGAATGTGTTCGAACGGTCGTTGCCGCCGAGGCAAGAGATGCGATCAACATCGTTGTTCGATTCAAGGCTAACACGTGGGTCGACGCGGATGATGTCGCGAACGTCACGTGTGATCGAAGGCAGACCTTCGAGTGTTTCTGTACCGAAAGCCGTACCCGGGCCAACAGCAACCTGCGTTACACGTGCGCGAGCGCCGGTAACGACGATCGTGTTGCCGGTTGAACCAGCGGCGACTGGTGTCAGCGCGAAGGTGAAACCGGTGTTGCCCGAAATGTTGGTGAAGACTTCTTCGACTGTCTGACCTTCAAAGCCATCAGCTTCGACGGTGACAGTGTATGGGCCGCCTGGTTGAAGCGATTGAATACGGAAGTTGCCGTCTGCACCGACGGTAGTCGTCCGCGTTTGACCGGTGCGCGTATCGGTGATGGTTGCCATCGCACCTTGAAGAGGGTTGCCATCAGCGTCAGTAACCTGACCTTCGATGCCCGAAGTAATCTGCTGCGCAGCAGCCGGTGTTGCGATAGTCGCAGCAGCCGACAGACTTACGACGCTGGCTGCCAAGAGATATTTGATTTTCATGAGAGGATGCCCCTGATCACGGTTGAGGAGTTGTAACACGCGCCGCCCTATGCGCGCTGCGCTGCACAAAAACGACCGTTTTGTGACACTTTTGTGAAACGAAGGCCCGCGCAGGAGCCTGAGAAAACTGTCCACAGGCTAAATTGACGCCGAATCCGCAGAATTCTGCGCCCCAAATGCTCGGTGTTGCACAGCTGCAACGAAGATGGGATTTTTGAGCCAAGCTTACGCGAACTGCGATCGAGCGTTGTCATCGCAGGGTGGGGCGAAATTGCGCTCGATTCGTGATGCCAAGCCCGCCCCGAGTCGCTGCGTTCAAAGAAAAGCCGCCGTCACCCGAATTGGTTGAAAGAGCGGCCTCAGGCCAAGTTTATTTCGCGAAGGCGCTGCATCAAGAAATCGTGAGAGCTAATCGCCTCAGGGACGTTGTCTGCTCCCTCTTCGATACAGCTTTCCAACGGTTCGATCACATAATCGGGTCGGAAATGCAGGAAAAATGGCATCGAATAGCGCGACCGATGCGCACCTGCGCCGCGGGGATTGACCACGCGATGAGTCGTCGAACGCAAGGTCCCGTTCGTCAACCGCTCCAACATATCGCCAACATTGATGACCAACGCGCCTTCGGGCACGTCCACCGCGTGCCATTCACCCGCTTTGGTCAACAATTCCAATCCGGCTTCTTCGGC
The DNA here is from genome assembly GCF_900149685.1 of Erythrobacter sp. Alg231-14. Taxonomy (NCBI): domain Bacteria; kingdom Pseudomonadati; phylum Pseudomonadota; class Alphaproteobacteria; order Sphingomonadales; family Erythrobacteraceae; genus Erythrobacter; species Erythrobacter sp. Alg231-14. The sequence continues at coordinate 581,112 of NZ_LT702999.1, forward strand.
GCCCAACAGCAAAGTGATCGCGTTAATGTCACCATGCGCCGCTGCACGGATTGCGCCTTCGGGAGCATCGGGGCCCAATGGTGGGTAATGGAGCAGTCGCATAACCGAATTGCCATCTTCGACCGTGGGAGCGAAGAAAGCCTGCTCCAGCCCCAAATGCAAAGCGATCGCCTCTAAGACACGCAATCCAGCTGCATCGAATGCGGCGTACAGTTCACTAAAAGTGGGTTCAAATGCGTCGATTTCGGCCGGCCACATATTGGGGCCCATATATTCGCTCAAAGCGTGATTTTCCGGGAGTGAACGCCCCACATGCCAAAACTCTTTGAGGTCAAAGACATCTGCATCTTTGGCCTTTTCCGTTCCGAAAGGCGTGTATCCACGGGCGCCGCCAATGCCCGGCTTATGATAGGCGCGCTTCACATCGTCAGGCAAATCGAAGAATTGCTTTGAACTCGCCTCAGCGCGGTCGATCAGATCCTGCGCAATGCCATGGTCTCGCACAACGGCAAAACCATATTCGGCAAAGCTGCGACCCAATTCATCGGCGATCTCGTTAAGCGGGCTGGCCAACGATACAGAGGCAATGTTCACATCAGTCATAGAAACACCATAATATGGCGCGCGCGGGCACGCTAGCCCAATCGACGCACGCCCTATTGCGTTAGAACGGTAGGAAAATACTCGCCAAGGCCGCGCTCATCAAATTGGCGAGACTGCCAGCGGCAAGCGCTTTCAGTCCAAGCCGGGCGATAACGGGGCGCTGATTCGGGGCAAGCCCTCCGGTCACTGCCATTTGAATGGCAATCGAGGAGAAGTTGGCAAACCCGCACAAAGCAAAGGTGACGATCGCACGGCTTCGCTGGGTCAATTCACCCGCTGTCATCGCGCCCAAATCGATAAAGGCGACAAATTCATTGAGGACAATTTTGGTCCCAAAGAGCCCACCGGCAATTTGAGCCTGTTCCCAATCGGAAATGCCAATGAGGAACATGACCGGCGCAAATAGATAGCCTAGCAATTGTTGAAAGCTGACATTGCTCAACCATGCGGCGGTTTCCGCACCAAAAGGCATCCCAATCGCAGCGGCACCCGCGACCATTCCCGATCCCAGACCGGCGAGCAATCCATTGGCCAATGCCACCAGCGCGACAAAAACCATGACCATCGCACCAACGGCCACCGCGAGCTTTACCCCGGTTTGCGTACCCTGAGCGGCGGCTTCAATGATATTTGCGGGGCGTTGCCCTTCTTCAAAAGTTTCGGCCATTTCGACCTCTTCGGCCTTACCACCCTCGACCAATGAGCCTGGGCCTACCGCGCTGATCCGCGCTTGCGGCAATTCGACATCTGGTCCTTCGACACCTTGTGCTTCGGCCCCATCAGGCATAATGATTTTCGCCATCAAAATACCGCCGGGTGCCGACATAAACGCGGCCGCCAACAGAAATGGAACGGCGTCCGAACCGATGAAACTTGCGTAAGCGGCCAGGATAGTCCCGGCGACGCCAGCCATACCGACCGTCATCAATGTAAACAATTGAGCCGGTGGAAGCGCCGCCAGATAGGGACGCACCACCAGTGGGCTTTCCGATTGACCGACAAAGATGTTGGCCGCGCTGCCCAGCGCTTCGACTTTGCTGATCCCTGTGATCCAGCCAATCGCCCCGCCAACCCAACGGACCAGACGTTGCATAATCCCGAGGTGATAGAGGATTGACACAATCGCCGCGAAGAACACGATCACTGGCAACGCGGCGATCACGAATGTGTTGGCAAACGGATTGCTTTCCATCGGACCGAACACCGAAGTGATGCCGACCTTCGAAAAATCGAGCAAAGCAATCACGCCGTCTGACAAGAAGCCAATCATGCCGACGCCAAAATCGGTGCGCAAGACGAGCAAGGCCATAAAGGCTTGCAAACCAAAGGCTGCGCCAACGACCCGCAGGTTGATATGCGATTTGCCCGAAGACAGTAGAAAGGCGATGCCAAGAATGGCGGCGATACCGAGAAGGCTGAATAAAATGGAGGTGATAATCTCGCTCACCGACTGGCGGTGCCCCTGATAGGCTAATGCCCTGAAATGATCCTAGTGCACAAAGCTTGGCTTTGGCGTTCGGCGCAGAGTTCGCATTTTGCGCCACTCAACGCAACATTGAATGCTTGCAAACCGACCAGCATCAATTGTCCACCCGTTAGTGGGCGGGGAAAGCAGGATGGAGCCGCTTTCTTTTTGCGACCCCCTCGCTTACCCCAGTTTTCATGAGCGACACCGAACACACCGCAGAAACCAGCAACCCAATTTCAGAGCGCGCAATGGCGGCGCCTATGGGGCTGTTCGTTTACATCATCCTGTATGGGGGGATGACCGTTTTGGCTGGCGTCGTGGCGTTCAAGCAAGTGCAATTGTGGCCCAGCGATCTGGCGGTGGAGGCCGGGATTTTCCCATTCCTGCTGCTCGTTGTCATTACCAGCACAATCGCGCAACTCTATGGCCAAAAGCTCGCGAACAAGTTGATTTGGATTGGATTCCTTCCTCTCGCGCTATCGGCGGCGCTGATCTATCTGGTCTTATCGCTGCCTGCTTCGCCCGAAATGCTGGAATTTCGCGCCGGCGATTTGGCCGCGTTTGAACGAGTATTGGGGCAAACGCCACGCATTTTGATGGCTGGTCCTGCTGCCTATATCACGTCGCTGTTGTTGAATGTTTGGATCTTTCAACGTCTAAGAGGCAGCGGCGAAGCAACCACGTTTGGCTTGATGGTCAGAGGTGCAATCGCTTCGGCGCTAAGCCAAGCGCTGGATTCAATCATTTTTGTGACGCTCGCATTCTATGGCGAATTTGACATTACGAACCTGTTGATCGGGCAGGTCCTAGCCAAAGTCACCTTGAGCATCGTGCTCGTCCCATTCCTCATCACGTTTGGCGTGAAGGCGGCGCAATGGTTGGACTCTCGGGAAACAACCTAAGCCGATAAACCCGGCTTCAAGCCAACAGTATCAAGGCGGGCTATGGGATTTAGTATCCGCTGGCTTGCCCATCTTTGCGCATCTCAGTTGCGCCGGCATAGACCCCGGTTTCGGGATCACGCGCAATCGCCTGATACCCGCCAAACATAATGCCGTTCGACACCACGCGGACCCGGTGACCCATTTCACGCAAGCGTTCAATTGTCTCAAGCGGAATGCCGGGTTCAACATTCAGCGTACCCAGAGGGTCTGCGGCGGGCCCTTCAAGAGGCTCCGTTGGTTGGCGCCCTCCATCGTGATTCATCCGTGCCGCATCGCCGGCTTCTTGGATATTCATGCCAAAATCGGCCATATTGATGAGGACTTGAACGTGACCTTGTGGTTGCATCCCGCCCCCCATCAAACCCAATGTCATAAACGGTTCGCCGTCCTTTTTCACAAAAGCGGGAATGATCGTCTGAAACGGACGTTTGCCCGGTTCGTAAGCGTTGGGGTGCGCCGGATCGAGGCTGAAAAGCTCCCCTCGATCTTGGAACATAAAACCCAATCCATCGGGAACGAGGCCGCCGCCCATGCCGCGATAATTCGATTGGATAAGGCTAACCATCATCCCGTTTTTGTCCGTCACCGTGAGATAGGTGGTGTCCCCTTCTCCCTCCAACTTAGGTTCGCCCGGGCCGAATTCTGGCGTGGCGCGATCGGGATCGATCAATCCAAATCGCTCGGCCCCATATTCCGTCGTCAGCAATTCAGTTGGAAATTCTGAAAAATGGGGATCCGCGTAAAAACGCGCTACATCGGCATAGGCTAGCCGCTTTGCCTCTGTGATGTAATGGAGCACTTCGGGGCTGCCCCTTTCCCACTGCGACAAATCAACATTGCGAAGAATATTGACCATTTGAAGCGCCGCAAAGCCTTGGCTATTTGGCGGCAGTTCGCAAAGCTCATATCCGTTGCGATACTCAGCACAGGCAGGGTCGACCCATTCGCTTGTGTGTGCGGCAAAATCGGCAACCGTAAAAGCCGATCCCTGACGTTGAAGATAGGTGACCATCGTTTCAGCTAGATCCCCTTCGTAAAAGGCATCGCGCCCATCGCGGGCAATGGCTGTTAACGTCCGCGCGAGATCGGGATTGCGGAAGATTTCGCCCGTTTCTGGTGCTGTGCCATCAGCGAAGTAAGTCGATCGAGCATTGGAGAAGTCGAAATCAAATTCCTCAAGCCGCGACGTATAGGCGCGCAATGAGCGGTCTAAATACATCGCAATCACTGGGGCAACCGGATGCCCTTCTTCGGCATATGAAATCGTAGGCGCCAGAATGTCGGTCATCGACAATTCGCCAAACCGGCCATGCAAAGCAAACCAAGCGTCCACAGTTCCCGGAACAGTCACCGGTAAGGGGCCAACCGGGGGGATTGATTGTCGATCGCCTAACCGCGCGCGAAGTTGGTTTAGTGTTTGCCCTCGTGGCGACCGCCCCGAACCGTTGATGCCATAGAGTTGATCGGTGCGTGGGTCATAGACAATCGCAAACAAGTCGCCGCCAATTCCATTGCCTGTTGGCTCCATCAAGCCAAGCGCTGCATTGGCCGCAATTGCCGCATCGACTGCACTTCCGCCGGCCTTCAAAATATCAAGCGCAATCTGCGTCGCCAATGGATGCGCCGTCGCCGCCATACCGCTTTGACCATAGACCGGACTGCGCGACCAATTGGCCCCAACCGGACGTCCTCCTGCACCTATTTGCTCTTCGACAGGGCGCTCTTCCTGAGCAGCGATCGGCGTGGCGGCAAGCGATAGGAAGGCAACGGCGGTTGTTACAGCGATCCGCATGGTAATCCCTTTCAAAGGTGTCGATCAACACAGCCGATCCGACATGGTTTCATTTGGCGATAACGGATCAATCACCCGCTGCGAGAGAGGATGGCTTGCGATGGATTGCGTTTCAACTGGTTTTATCGGATACCAACTTTAAATCTGGGGCGGGGTATTACCATGACTATCTCAAAATTATTGATTGGTTTCGTTGCGTTTTTTGGCCTTTGCACTGCGGCGGTCGCGCAATCTGATGAAAGCGAAGACCAATCGGCCCTATCGAGCGGCACCTTTGATGCGTTTAATCTGCGGGGCATTGGGCCAGCATTCATGTCAGGCAGGATTGCCGACATCGCGATTGTTCAGGAGGATCCCGCCACGTGGTATGTCGCGGTGGGTTCTGGCGGCGTTTGGAAGACAGAGAACGCAGGCACCACTTGGACCTCACTGTTCGATGGTCAGGGTTCCTATTCCATTGGTTCTCTTGGCCTAGACCCTAACGATCCAAGCCGCATTTGGGTCGGCACCGGCGAAAACCATGGCGGAAGGCACAACGGCTTTGGCGACGGGATCTATCTGTCGACAGATGGCGGTCAAACTTGGGCGAAAAAGGGCTTGGAGGCGTCTGAGCACATTTCGAAGATCATCGTTCACCCTGAAGATTCGAACACAGTATGGGTCGCGGCACAGGGCCCGCTATGGTCGGCCGGCGGTGAACGCGGCGTCTACAAAACCACCGACGGCGGAGAGACATGGGAAGAAGTTCTATCGTCAAGTGAATACACGGGCGCGACCGACCTCATTATCGACCCGCGCAACCCCGATCGGCTCTATGCCGCTTTGTGGCAGCATCACCGGACCGTTGCCGCCTATGTCGGCGGCGGACCCGATAGCGGCCTTTGGAAATCCGAAGATGGCGGCGACACTTGGATGGAAATGAAAACCGGTTTGCCATCCGGCAACATGGGGAAAATTGGACTCGCGATCTCTCCAATGCAGCCGGATGTTGTCTATGCCGCGATTGAACAAGACCGGCGCACCGGTGGCGTCTGGCGATCGACCGATCGTGGATCAAGCTGGACCAAGATGTCGGATCAGGTCAGCGGGGGAACCGGGCCACATTACTACATGGAATTATACGCAAGTCCCCACTTTTTCGATCGCATTTACTTGGTCTCCAACACCAGCCAAATCTCCAGCGACGGTGGCAAGACTTGGGTTGGGATCAACAACGATCTGAAACATGTCGATGACCATGCCATCGCGTTTCGACCCGACAATTCGAACTACATTTTGTTTGGGTCGGATGGCGGTCTGTATGAGAGCTACGACCACACCGAAACATGGCGTTTCATAAACAACTTGCCGATCACGCAATTCTACAAGGTTGCTGTGGACGATGCCGAACCGTTCTATTTTGTTTACGGCGGAACACAGGACAACAATTCGCAAGGTGGGCCATCGCGCACCGACAATCGCCATGGCATTCGCAACGACGATTGGTTCATCACCCTGTTTGCCGATGGCCACCAATCCGCGACCGAACCGGGCAACCCCAACATCATGTATGCCGAATGGCAACAAGGTAACCTTGCCCGGGTTGACCGTATCACCGGTGAGATTGTCCATATCCAACCGCAACCGGCACCGGGTGATCCCATTGAGCGGTGGAATTGGGATGCGCCAATTTTGGTCAGCCAACACCAACCCACCCGCCTCTATTTCGCGTCTCAGCGGCTTTGGCGGTCGAACGATCGCGGCGACAGTTGGACTGCAATTTCACCCGATCTTACTCGAGATCAAGACCGGATGAGGCTGCCGGTTCAAGGTCGTCTTTGGAGCTGGGATGCTGGTTGGGACTTGCTCGCAATGTCTCAATACAACACGATCAGCTCAGTTGGAGAATCTCCTCTTGATGATGACTTACTGTATGTCGGGACGGATGACGGCCTAATCCAGATTTCGGAAAATGGTGGATCGGATTGGCGACGGGTTGAAGCCGGTTCCTTGCCGGGCGTGCCCGACACGGCGTTCGTCAACGACATCCGCGCCGACCTTCACGATGTGAACACCGTTTACATCGCTCTCGACAATCACAAATACGGCGACTTCACGCCGTATTTGCTCAAGAGCACGGACCGCGGACGCAGTTGGTCCAGCATCACCGGCAACATTCCCGATCGCCACCTTGTATGGCGTATCGTTCAAGACCACGTGAACCCAAACCTGTTGTTCACCGCCACAGAATTCGCCCTATTCTTCTCTCTCGATGGTGGCGAGAAATGGGTCAAAATGACCGGGGATGCCCCAACAATCGCATTCCGCGACGTGACGATCCAACGTCGCGAAGATGATTTGGTCGCGGCAAGCTTTGGTCGTGGTTTCTTCATTGTAGATGACATTTCGCCGCTCCGTTCCCTTACCGAAGCCAGCCTCGAGCAAGAGGCGATGCTTTTCGGAGGGCGGGATGCGCTTTGGTACATTGAACAGCATCCGCTGGCCTTTTCCGAAGGGGGTTCACAGGGGCACGGTTATTTCCGAGCGCCAAACCCGCCATTTGGCGCAAACTTCACTTATTATTTGGCCGACGACATTCAATCGCTCGAAGATCAACGCCAAGAGCGCGAAGGCCCTCTCAACGAAGCGGGTGACGACACTCCGTTCCCCGGCTTCCCCGCAATGACGCAAGAATTGCAGGAGACGGATCCAGCAATCTGGCTGACCGTTAGAGATGGCGATGGAAATGTTGTGCGTCGGATTAAAGGGCCCGCCAAAAAGGGCTTTCACCGCGTCAATTGGGACCTTCGTTTCCCCGATATGAGCGTCGCTCGCCCTGCTACTCCGGGTGAGGACGAGCCCACAGGGTTCTTGGTCGCTCCGGGTCAATACACGGTCACCATGACAAAGCGTGTTCGCGGTGTGACAACCCGCCTTGTCGCGCCGCAAACGTTCAACGTTACACCACTGCGGGCAGGTGCACTTCCTGCACAAGCCGATGCGTCGGAGTTCTGGGCCGAAATTTCACTGTTCGACCGCTCGGTTACCGCAGCCGCAGGAACCCTTTCCGGAGCAGAAGAAAGAATCGGGTTGTTGGCCATCGCAACACAGCGGGTTCAGGGCGGCGATCCGACGACGCTCGACAACCGCTTGCAGTCCATCCGCGCCGAGGCGCAGGCGATTGCAGAATTGCTGAATGGCAATCAGGCCCGCAACGCTCTGGCCGAACGCACTTTGCCAACCGTGCGGAGCCGGCTCGGCGTGATCATGACGGGGTTGTTCGCATCGACATACGGTCCGACGCAAACGCACCGCGACCAGTTTGATTACGCCCGCGCTGATTTCACTCAAATTCGTTCGCGGCTCACAGTTTTGATCGATCAAACGATCCCCGCATTCGAAGCGGAATTGCAGGCCGCCGGCGCTCCTTGGGTGCCGGGAAGCGCGATACCTTGATCGCATCTGTTTCGGCGCGATTAGAACGGCACGGCCTGTGATATGAATTGGAAACGGCTATTCCGACAGGTCCATTATTGGCTGTCGCTTGCGGTGTTCGTGCCCGCAGGCATCATGTTCGCCGCCGGTGTCTTTTTGATGCTCAAGAAAGAGGTCGATTGGATTCAACCACCTTCCGCGCGCGGAGTTGTGGAGGCACAAATGCCAAAGGCATCCTTCGACGAAATGTTGGTCGCAATAAGAGAGCACCCGCAAGCTGGAATTTCGGAATGGTCGGATATTGATCGTATCGACCTTAGGGTCGATCGGGGCATCGCGAAAGTTCGCGCCAATTCGGGATGGGAAGTGCAGGTCGACACCAAAACCGCTGAGGTCCTGAGCGTGGCCTATCGCCGTTCAGACCTAATTGAGACGATTCATGACGGGTCGTTTTTCTCCGATGCCATCAAACTCTACCTATTTTTGCCGGTGGGCATATTGTTGATCATTATGTGGGGCACCGGAATCTATCTCTTCCTTCTGCCCCGCATGGCAAAGGCTAAAAAGAAGCGCTCAAAAATCGTGCGTTAGTTGGTTCAATGTTCCGGCCCAGCCTTACGTGGCTGGGCCGGAAAAATCGAATTCATGCCGATCTCTTGTCCGATGCCGCGCCAGTCTCGGAACCATAGAAGGTCCGGCCTTCTGCGGCCGCCAATTCGCACGGCGAAACCAGCAATGGATCATGATCGAGTTCGAGATGATCAGCGCCAAAGGCGTTACACAACGAGCGCGATCTCTGTCGCCTGTTTGATCGCAGTTTTCGCATCCAATTCGGCCGCTTCATAAGCACCACCGATCAAGTGTGACGTCATGTCGCAATCCTGCAAATCGTCATACAATGTCCGCAGCGGCTCCTGCCCGGCGCAAATCACAACCGTATCAACGTCGAGCAGTTGCGGCTCATCATTGATCGATACATGCAGACCATCATCATCAATCTTTAGATATTCCACTCCCGGGACCATTTGCACGCCGCGGCGCTGCAATGTGAGCCGATGGGTCCAACCCGTAGTCTTGCCCAGACCTTTGCCGACGCCGGTAGTCTTCCTCTGAAGCAGGGTGACTTTGCGATCATTTTTCGCAACCACGGGCTCAATTCCCGTTACTCCGCCACGTGGATGGTTTTGAAAATCGATACCCCATTCCTTGGCAAAAACATCGATATTGAGCGCGCCGCTTTCCCCTTCATGCGTGATCAATTCGGCGACATCAAAACCGATCCCGCCTGCACCCATGATCGCAACCTTCTTGCCCACTTCGCAATTGCCGCGGATAACATCGATATAAGAAACCGCTTTTGCATGGCCGATCCCCGGAATTTCGGGAACGCGCGGTTTGATTCCGGTCGCAATCGCCACCTCGTCAAAGCCCTCGTTTTTTAACGCCTCTGCATCGACTCGGTTGCCTAGACGCAGTGTGATGCCATGCACCTCAATCATCTTGGAATAATAGCGCAGGGTTTCATAGAATTCCTCTTTGCCAGGGACCTGTTTGGCAAGATTGAATTGCCCCCCAATTTCCGACGCAGCATCATACAATGTAACGTCGTGCCCGCGTTCCGCTGCGGTGCAGGCAAAGGCCAGCCCCGCAGGGCCAGCGCCGACAACCGCAATTCGCTTTTTCGCATCAGCGGCCTTCATCACCAATTCGGTTTCGCGACAGGCGCGAGGGTTGACCAAACAACTGGTTAGCTTCCCTCCGAATGTGTGATCGAGGCATGCCTGATTGCAAGCAATGCAGGTGTTGATTTCGTCTTCGCGTCCGTCGCGCGCTTTGCTCGCAAACTGCGCATCGGCCAACATCGGTCGGGCCATTGAGACGATGTCCGCATCGCCAGCTACAAGAACGTCTTCTGCAACATCCGGCATGTTAATCCGGTTGCTTGTGATCAACGGTATGTCGAGTTCTTTGCGGAGCCGTCCTGTAACTTGAGTGAATGCGGCGCGCGGCACCATAGTAGCGATGGTCGGAACAAGGCTTTCGTGCCAGCAGAAGTGGGTTGAGATCACATCGACTTTTTCGGCTTGCAATGTTTTTGCGAGGCTTACGATTTCTTCCCATGCCATTCCGTCTTGGAGCATATCCATTGCCGCGATGCGGAAGATTAGCACAAAGTCCGAAGACACTTTCTCACGCACCCGCCGAACGACTTCGGTTGGGAAACGCATCCGATTTTCCCAGCTGCCGCCCCAGCGATCATCGCGTTGATTGGTTTTCTGAACCAGGAAGGTGGAAATCAAATAGCCAGCCGAACCAATGATTTCGACACCATCATATCCGGCTTCTTCGGCCAGCTTGGCGCAATTGCCGAACGCCTCAATCTGTTCTTCAATACCCTGTTCATCAAGCTCATTCGGCACAAAGCGCGCTATGCGCGATCGAACCGGCGAGGGAGCCACGCAATCCTGCGTGCCAGCAAGTGGGCCGCTGTGTAGGATTTGCATACAAATTTTCACATCAGGATTCGCCGAATGCACAGCTTTGGTGACCGTAGTGTGCGTGGCCACGTCCTCTGCATTGATCATCGTAGCACCTCTTCCAGCGCTGGGGTGGGGGGAAATACCGCCAGTGATGATCATTCCAACCCCGGCCGCGGCGCGTTCAGCAAAATAAGCTGCCATTCGCTCTCCAGCGTTCTCGACATCTTCAAGCCCGGTGTGCATCGACCCCATCAAAATACGGTTCTTGATCGTCGCACCGCCAATTTTCAAAGGTGAAAACAGATGCGGATATTTGGGGTGTGCAGACATGTTTTTAGAGCCTTTATAGTAGGGCTGATTCTCGCATTGGCGAAAAAATTGCGCGCGCCTTCTGTCGAAAGATCACATCCCTTCCCTAAAATGCGGTCTTAAAGACACTATCATTTTTTGAAGTCTGCCATCCATTGGTATGGCACCGGCGCGAGACTGGCGAGCGATGTTCGTTGAGGCGGCGAAGTGAATGCGAAAAGCAGCTTTGGTGGTTTCGATGGCTTCGAGCGGTTCGTCGCCATGGGACCGGAGACGGCATTTCTGGAAAGCGAAGTTGCATGCAGTGAGTTCGCGACGCTTTGGAACACACTATGTGTGAAGGCCGAGACAGACGAAGTGCAAATTCCTTAGGTCAAACGGACATCAGGCGGACATGACTTTTCTAGCCAGTTCAGGAATGCGTCCAATTTGGGAAGATATAGGTGGTGAGCCCTGCTGGGTTCGAACCAGCGACCTACTGATTAAAAGTCAGTTGCTCTACCGACTGAGCTAAGGGCCCCCAAAGGGTGCGGATCGCGCGTGACGCGGACCGCATCGGAGCGCCCACCTAGTCAGGGTGCGGCGCTGGGTCAAGACGCTCATTGAGATGAGTTGCATTACCTTGCAAAATACATCTGCACGAACGCATGACCATGCGTGATCAATCGGCGTGAATGATCGCCCAATGTTCAAGGATTTCGCGATTGGACGGAGCGCCCTGCCGCGCTTGATCAGAATACTCGCGCGCCTCCGTGATTGCGCCGCCTTTTTCCCATAATGCCCACGCAAGAGTGTCCATTATTTCTGGGCTGTTGGGCGCCTCCACCAGCGCTCTGCGCGCTAGTGCAATGGCCGCGTCGTGTTGATTCAATTTTGTTTTCACAGCCGCTGCATTGTTCAACAATGCGGGGTCAGTTCGACCGGCGCCATCGATCAGGGGGGCGTAAATTCCGTCGGCTTCGGCCCAATCGCCCGAGCGAATCGCTGCGCCGGCTTCGCGCATTTGCGCAGCGATTGAGGGGGCCCCATCGCGTTTTTGAATTAACGATCGGATTTGGCCCGAATCGCCCCGACCGGTTTCCTCTGAAAGTCGCAACGCCAGCAACAGCCCGGCGCCATCCATTTGTGGGTGGTCAACAACCGGCTCGATTGCATTCCATGCCCCCTCAAAGTCCCCTTGCTGAGCGAGGCTATCTGCCAAAACTTGGCGAGCCAAGGGATCACCACCGGTGTCTTTCACATAATCACCCAGCGCCATGGCCGCCATGGCGTGTTGATCGCGCCCGGCATCAATAAACCCGCGCAATCGGGCAAATTCCGGCTCGCTAGAGAAAACCGGCGGGGCTTGCTCAATCAATTCAAAAGCGCGCGTGATTTCGCCCGCATCATACGCCATCTGGGCCGCAAAGAGCAGTCCGATAGGGTGCGGTTTTCCTGCCTCATTGGCTTTATTGATCCAATTGGCGGCCTCTTGCGTGTCACCGCGATCTCTCGAGATGGCAGCCATCGCGAGCATTGCAGTTTGATGGTTCGGCTGCACCGTCAGTACATTCTGGAAATGTGCCTGTGCTTGGACGGCGTCACGTGTACCCAACCGCAATTGGCCGGCGAACAAATGCGCTTGTGACACGGCGGGGCGTACTTCCAATACCGGTTGCAGGCGAGCGAACGTCTCTTCCGCCTTTCCTTGCGCCCAAAGGCGTTCGGCATCGATGGTCACGAGACGTGGATCATCTGGGAAAATGGTCAGCCCCCGATCAAGCAGTTCGAAACCTGCATCGGTTTCGCCTTGCGAGAATTTTAGACCAATAGAAGCGGTGTAGGCCATCGCGTTGTCCATCAACAACGTGTCCACCGTCTCAGCAGCGGCTTGGAGGAAGTTGCCCATCACTTGTGCTTCGGCCAGTTTGGCGCGCGCCAACGAATACTGGGGCGCCGTTTCTGGCACTCGGTCAAATTCAGCGATGGCCCTATCGGAATTGCCCAATGCCATTGCGATGTCGCCCGCCATCATACGAATAGCTGGATTTTCTGGCTCAGCCTCTATCGCTTGACCGATCAAATCAAGCGCGGTGCGCGGCTCGCTATTCTCGAACGCTATTTGAGCCGCTGCGAATGGATCACTTGGCCCGCTGTCGCATGCGGCAAGTCCGCCAACCATAACAGGCGCAAGGAAAAGAGCGAATGTAGCGCGCGAACGCCATAGGGATTTGTTGTTCAACATGGCCTGCGGTTTAGCCTGAGATAATTAACGGTCGGTTTTCGTCGCTGCTTTTGCCTTCTGAGCGTCGGATATTCTTACAAACCTGGATCCGCCCCCGATCACGTTAACCACTACAACCCTCAGAAATTCCGCGTTCTGATCAAAGTGGCACAGCATTTGCTTAGGTGAGTTTACTAATTTCGAAGTCAATTGAGACACGCCGAAAACTGGTCGTCTCATCAAAAACCACTCTCGGGGGTAAGTAATGCGTAAATTCACAAAACAGGCTGCAATCGCACTCGCCGCAACCAGCATGGTCGCAGCTACGCCAGCTTCGGCAGCGATCTTTGAGTATGACATGACGAACGGCGACGTTCTGACCATCAACACAGACACGCAAACCGGCACATGGACAGGCGACAACATCGACGTGTCGTTCGAAAGCGCAGAATTCGCCAATTTCGAAGGCGGCGCCAACCCAAGCTTCATGTTCACGCTCAGCGACATGACCGGCATCCGTAACATCAACGGCACCGATTACACGCCGACCCGTCAAAACGGCAGCCGCTTCCACCCATGGATGATGAAAACGACCAATAACGGTCGCATCAACCTTTGGTCATGGTGGGGCGATCCCGTGGTTGCAGGCGACTATGTTCGCAGCGTTGGCGACTACCGCGTAGTAGACGTTCCTGCTCCTGGCATGCTTGGCCTGTTCGGTCTGGCTCTTGTGGCTCTCGGCCTTGGCCGTCGCCGTCGGAAAGCCACCGCAGCCTAAGTCTCAGAACTGGTCCTCTGGTACTTCAAAAACGCCCCATCGGTCATCCGGTGGGGCGTTTTCCCGTTTTGGAGGCCAATCAGGGGCTAGCAGCGATTTGAAGGACTTCGACGGGTGACCGCAATGTCTATCCTAGTCGGGCCAGCAAGTGCCGAATGCACAGCCCCGTGATCGGATCACGCCACCAACCTGCGATCGCGTTTGCAGGCTTAAGAACGAAATCGCGGTTGCGAAATTCACGATGAGGCACGGTCAGCGCGCCAGACGTGTAACGGCCCTCACTCCACAATATGATATCCAAGTCTAACACTCGGTCGCCCCAACGTTGACCCCGCCGCCGCCCGAATTCTTTCTCTAGCCGCTTTAAACCCGCGAGAAGAGCCGCCGGGTCGTATTCGCTTTCAATCAAACATGCCGCATTGGCAAAGCGCCGTTGCGCGGCCCCCATCGGCTCAGAAGCCATAATGGGAGAGCGCGCCGATACTGTGCCTAGGGCAGCGCATTCCTCCATCGCTGCGGCGACAACAGCGCGGGGGTCGCCATACAAAACGTGCCGCCGGTTGGACCCTAGCGCGATAAGGAAGGTGCTACTCATATATGTTATACGTCGTCGGCGATGCGACCGTACAATTGCGGGCGTCTATCGCGGAAAAATCCCATTCCTGCGCGATGCGCCGCTGCCTGCGCCAGATCGAGTGTCGCGGCAACTACCCCTTCTTCCTTGGCGCCAAAGCTATCCAGCAAATCGCCCCATTCATTAGCGATGAACGAATGGCCATAGAAACTCTGAGCGCCGCTCTCATCCGGCCCCGCTCCGCCTTCGATGCCGATCCGGTTTGCCGCAACTACAGGCATGCAATTGGACACAGCGTGACCGATCATCGCACGGCGCCACATGCGGCTTGTATCAAGGTTTATGTCATAGGGTTCGGATCCAATTGCCGTGGGATACAACAACACTTCTGCACCATGCAACGCCATGACCCTCGCGCATTCAGGATACCATTGATCCCAACAAATCCCGACTCCAATGCGGACATTGGCGCCGTCATCGTTCGGAACATCCCAGACCTTGAATCCATCATTGCCGGGCCGGAAATAGAATTTTTCTTCGTAGCCCGGCCCGTCGGGAATGTGGCTTTTGCGATAGGTACCCATCAAGGAACCATCAGGACCGATCATCGCGAGTGTGTTATAATAGTGATGGCCATCACGTTCGAAAAAGCTGGTTGGGATCGTAATCTTCAACCGTTCGGCCAAGGCCTGCATCGCAATAACGCTGGGGTGTTCAAACGTCGGCCGCGCCAACGCGAACAGCGCCTCGTCCTCTTCCCGACAAAAATACGGCCCAGAGAACAATTCCGGCGGCAGGACAATCTTCGCGCCGCGTGCTGCGGCCTCTTCGACTAGGGCGGATACGGCAGCAATATTGGCCATTTCATCCGCGTGGCCAAGCGCAAGCTGAAGGGCGGCAACAGTGAGTTTGGTCATATCCTTGCCGCCGCCCGTTCAAGCTTCGTACTGGTGTGGCTTAATCCGCTTTGCGGAACAGCAGCGTCATCCGATCGCTTTCACCGATTTCCAGATATTCGCTGCGCCGTTCGTCATCTTCGCCTGTGGCCAAGACGGGGGGCAACGTCCAAACACCGATTTCCCAATCTGCGGGATCAGCTGGATTCGCGTTGATTTCGCTTTCTGCAGCCAGTTCGAAACCGTTGGCTTCGAAAATAGCGACCACGTCTTGTTTGCGCATGTAACCACGCTGGCGAGCGCCGTAATCGTCGTAACTTGCGCCTTCTGGGGCGCGGTGTTGGACCACACCGACCATACCATCGTCTTTCAACATCATCCGCGCCGCGCCAAGCACTTCGTCGGCGTTGTTGCCGATGTTCAAGCCGTGCATCGAACGGAAAATCAACACACGATCAACACTGCCCGCGGCGCCTTCTGGCATTTCGTCGGTTTCAAATGCCATCACGCTGTCGGCATCGACGCCCATCGCTTCGGCCAGGCCAGAGGTGAACCGTTCTGTCCAGCCCTTCGAACGCGCCTCTTGCGCCCGATTGCGATAAGTGCGCGCATCGCTGTCTGCGTTGAAAGCAATGTATTGACCTGCGGGCATCAAATACGGGGCCAAGACGCGGGTGTACCAGCCTCCACCGGGGCCGTATTCTGCAACCGTCATCGTGGGTTCCACGCCAAAAAAGTCGAGCGTTTCGACTGGGCGACGGTGTTGATCGCGGGCACGGTCGCCATCGCGGCGTTCATGCGCCAACACGTCATCAAGCGATGGAGCGGTCGCCTCAACATGCCCATCAGCAGCAGCAGGAACTGTAAATGTGAGCATGGCGGTGCTAACGGCGAGCGCGGCAACAGGAGCGAGAAGGGTACGTTTCATAGGGATCAATCCTCTCTTCTAAAGAACATAGCCTATGTCCTTACGCCGTGACGCCGCAATGACAAGAGGAACACCGCCGAACCGACGCCTCTGGCAATCGCGCGCCGCCTCCCTATGTCGCCTATAACGATTTGTGCCGACAAAGGAGAATTCTCGGATGCAACAGGCGATTATTGCAGGCGGATGTTTTTGGTGCACAGAGGCCGTGTTCCGCGATGTCATCGGCGTAACCGAGGTGGAAAGCGGATATATTGGAGGCACCAAGATCGATCCCACCTACAAAGAGGTCTGCACCGGGCAAACCGGCCATGCCGAGGGTATACGGGTGACCTTTGATCCCGATACTATTTCATTGCCGGAGATCTATGACGTGTTCTTGGGCACGCATGATCCTACCCAGTTGAACCGTCAGGGCGGCGATATCGGCACCCAATACCGCAGCGCCATCTTTCCCCTCTCCGCAGAACAGAATGTAGAGGCCGAGGCTGCAATCGCCCGCTGGAATGAAGAGAATGGCAAGACGGCGGTGACCACCGTCGAGGGCTTGGCAGGCGACGAACAAACCTCCGCTTGGTACCCAGCAGAGGACTATCACCAAGAATACTGGGATGGCGAAGGTCAACGAAACCCCTACTGCGTCGCCGTCATTCCACCTAAGATCATGAAGCTGCGCAAGAGCTTTCAGAAATATGTGAAGAGCTAAGACGCACGGACGCGAGGGGAAAATGGCTCGACAATTTACGCAGTCCTACACCAGTGACCATGTCATCAATTCAGATGGGTCGGTGCAGTTCATTTGCTCGCGCAGTGTGGCAGAATGGCCTTGGCTTGCACTTGCTCCCCGCCATCCTATCGTCATTCAGGCCCAAAATTTCTGGGCCAGTATCGGCTCAATCATGGCGCTGGGCGGTATGGAAGAGGGACAATGGTCGGCCTTAACTTGGACCGAATGGCAATGCGGCGACCCCGATGCAGAGATCGCCGCACACGGCGTCTATTCACGCGAATCTCAGGGCAATAACGATTTCTTCCGCCTAACCCTGTTTGATGAAGTCGATCGTGAGATTGCGACGATGCGGGGACGCGGCGTCGTTTTTAAGAACCGCAATTTCGAAGAATGGCGCGAACAGGCCAAGCAAAAAGCCAAACTGAATGGTCACGCTGCACGCGGAGAAACGACGACAGCACCGTTTCTCTTTGCCGCGCCAGAAGCTCTCGGCATTGGCCCCAGCGAACACGCACTGGTAGCGCCCATATCTGCTGACGATCCCAACACAATCAATGCGTTGGTAAGTCGTGAAAATGGTCTGCCGCCGGCAAACCCAATGCTTGGTGGATCGGGCGATCATGTGAATTCGGTTCATATGATCGAAGTCGCACGGCAGGCGCTTTGCTTGACCCAAGGCAATCCAAAAATTGACGTGGTGGGCGGAGAAATGGAGCTTAATCGCTATGTCGAACTCGGTACTCCGTTCGACCTTCGTTGCGAACGTCCGTCGCGCGACACCACGCAATTCGTGTTGCGACAATTGGGCAAAGACTGCGCGAAGATCACGCTGAATTGGAATTGAGCGTTTAGGCCTAGGGCTTAACCCATCGCGCCATAAAGAACCCGTCCAACCCGCCTTGATCTGGCAACATTCCGGGGTGCGTCCGCAGCCAGCCTTCCTTGGTGGGCTGCAATCCAGCAGGCAACTCATCATTGGTAATCGGCGAAGGCGTGAGATCAAAGGTCTCATCAATCCAAGCCGCCTGATCCTCTCCCTCTTCGACTTCCAATGAACACACTGCGTAAAGGAAAGTCGCACCCTTGGGCAGCCATTCTATGGCTTGATAAATCAACGATTGTTGCGTTTCGATCAGTTCACCAATCTGACGAGGCCCAACCCGGTGCAAAACATCGGGATGGCGGCGCGCTGTCCCGGTGGCGGTGCACGGCGCGTCCAACAATATGGCATCGAACGGCTTTTCAGGCGCGTATTCAAGCGCATCAGCCTTTACGATGTCCGCCTCTAAATTGGTGCGCTTCAAATTCTCTCGAAGCAATTCCAACCGCTTCTCACTGATATCAAGCGCTGTCACCCGCCACCCCGCCGCAGCCAGAGCTAGGGTTTTTCCACCCGGCGCGGCGCAAAGGTCGAGAGCGCGTCGTCCGTCACCTTGCCCTAACAATCGGGGCGCAATTTGTGCTGCCAGATCCTGAACCCACCACGCCCCGTCGTCGAAGCCCGGCAGGCGTTCAATCGGCGTCCCGCGTGGCAAACGGACGTGGCCAGACGAAAGGCTGATCCCACCCATGGCTGTGGCCCGCTCTTGCGCCTCGGCGGGTGCTTTGATTGCCAAATCGACCTCTGGTGGGTCGATCAGACCGGGGGCAATGGCGTGAGCGCGATCTTCCCAACGGACCATCACCCGATCGGGCAATGTCGGAACATCAGGCAGCGACACTTCGCGTTTCATCAAGGCGGAAAAAACGCCATGCGCCAAGCGCCTCGGACCGCCGGACAACAATTCCAATCCGGTCGCCACAACCGCATGCCCGGGAGTGTCCAGTCGCAAAGATTGCGCCAACATAAGACGCAGCACGCTTCGCGGCTTTGCATCATCGGGAAGGTTTTTGCGCGTAGCACTGTCGATCAACGCATCGAGATCTGTCAGCCAACGCAACGTTTCGCCCACAATGGCGCGGGCCAAGGCGCGATCCGCAGGGGCATTCACCCCTGACAGCGCCGATTTCTCGGCCTGATCAAGCGTTTCGCCACGCCTCATCACAGCATCGAGCATTCTCAGCGCCGCGCGCCGCGCGGGCAGTCCAGCGATTTTAGTTTTTTGATTGGCCATTGCGCGTCCCCATAACGCCGCTTGAAACCAAGCGCCAGCACGCGCATTGATCAATTGATATGACCAAAGAAAAATCGCCCTCCGCAAAATCTTTCAAAAAACCTGCGCATTGGAGCAACGATCCCGTGCCAAAGCCCAAAGCTGT
Source organism: Erythrobacter sp. Alg231-14 (assembly GCF_900149685.1). Classification (NCBI taxonomy): domain Bacteria; kingdom Pseudomonadati; phylum Pseudomonadota; class Alphaproteobacteria; order Sphingomonadales; family Erythrobacteraceae; genus Erythrobacter; species Erythrobacter sp. Alg231-14. The sequence goes on from NZ_LT702999.1 coordinate 600,487, forward strand.
GGATCCTATGAAAGACGAACCGCGCGACCTTTCCCCAACCCGCTACGGCGATTGGGAGCAGAATGGCATCGCGCGCGATTTCTAGAATTTACCCAGTGCTCAGCTAGGCGCGCAGCCCATCACAATTTTTTGAATTCGACCTTCAGCCCATCTTTGGGTTGTGGGATTGGCCACGGTTGCCATGCGGGTGCATATCCCTCCGTTGCTTCAATGCGGTAACGTTGCAGCAACTGTGCAATCAAAACCTTCACCTGCATATAGGCAAAGTGCAGACCCAAACACATATGCGCACCGCCACCAAACGGCACCCAGGCGTATTTGTGGCGCGCCTTCACTTTGTCAGGTGTGAAACGCATCGGATCAAAGACCATGGGATTGTCCCAGTATTCTTCGGAATGGTGGGTCCAATTGATGTTGATGCCGACCATTTGCCCGGCGGGAATCTTGTAACCGCCATATTCGAAGTCCTTGATCGCGCGGCGGGGCATCGAAGGCACAGGCGGAATCATCCGCAACGCCTCTTTGAAAGCCATTTCCGTTAGCTCAAGTTTGCTCATGTCGTCATAATCAAGCGCGCGTGCTTCGCCGCTGCCGTCTGGCCCGCCAGTGACCGCCATGACCTCTTCGCGAACCTTTTCTTGCCATTCTGGATTGATAGCGAGCTGGTAGATCAAAGCGGTTGCGGACGATGTGATCGTATCGTGCGCGGCCATCATCAAGAAACTCATGTGGTCAACCACCTGATCAACCGGCAGCATTTCGCCATCTTCGCGCGTTGCAGTGGCGAATTGGCTGAACATATCTTGCCCGCCGCCCTGCAGACGACGACGCTCGGTTTCTTTGGTCAAATACTCGACCATATAGGCGCGGCCATCTACGCCACGCTTCATTTTTGTGAACGGCAACGGCGTCCGAATGGGTGCGACAGATGCCTGCACCATATCGACAAATGCCGTGTTGATTCGATCCGCCTCTGGTCCCCATGGAATGCCAAGGAAGCTGTCCGCAGCAAGATCCAATGTTAGTTCTTTAATAGCGGGATAGAACTTCATTGGTCCTTCCCAATTCGCCACTGCGCGCGCGATGCCAGAATTAAGAGCCCCGGAATAATGACGCATCGGTCCCGGTTTAAAGGCGATGGAAAGCGCGCGGCGGTCAATCCGGTGATGATCAAAATCGATCAACATCAAACCGCGAGGAAACAATTGGTCTAAAACCGGACCCCACCCTTGCTCGCTCGAAAAAATCTTATCCTTGTTGAACAAGACAAGTTCATTCGCATCCGCACCGATTAGAGCGACATTCCAACCGCCAAAAGCATAGGTCTTGTAGACTTTACCAAATTTCTCGACCCGCTCCTGCGTAAAAGCGTGCGGGTCAGCAAGTTGGGTGAAAGTGTTGCCGACAATCGGCCAACCGGCATCGCCGGGAATGTGCGCAATATCAGCCTCAGTCGGAACACCTTCGCTCCAATGGTCGAACACGGGATCGTTCTGGGCTTCAGCTTTGGCGAGGGTGGCCATATCGGGCATGCTCCGAGGGTTGATCTTGGTCTAAGTTCGTATGCTTGATGCAACTTACCACAGTGTAAATACACCGCCACCCAAATTGAGATAGTATCGAGCCGCCCTAAATCCAGCCGGACAATTCGCGCTGAATGATCCCGTTGATCATAACAACCCCAGCATCCGAGACATTGAGGCAGTCAAGCACAGCGTATTCATCACCACCGGCCTCTAGAAACTGATCGCGTCCTTCCAAAGCCAGTTCCTCAAGCGTTTCAACACAATCGGCGGCGAAACCCGGAGCAGCAACGACCAATCGCTTGGTCCCCTTCGCGCCCTCGGCCATCAGAGTGTCGTCGGTTGCGGGTTCCAACCATTGGGCCGGACCAAAGCGTGATTGGAACGTGGTTTCAAACCGCACCCCGTCAAACTCAGGTCGCCCGACAAGGCGTTCTCGCAACAGTCGAGCACTCTTGTGGCAATGACAGTGGTACGGATCACCTTTTTCTAGTGTCCTTTGCGGCATTCCGTGAAAGCTCAACAGCATCGTTTCCGGACGGAATGACAGAGCGCCGACTTGCCGAGTAAGATCGTCGGCCAGCGCATCAAGATACAACGCATCATCATGATAAGGCGGAAGGAAACGAAGAGCGGGTTGCCATCGCATTGCGGCCATCACACGGGCCACCTCGTCAAACACAGTCGCTGTCGTCGCCGCACAATATTGCGGATAGAGCGGCGCGATTAGGATCCGATCGCACCCCTCCCGCATCATCTCGGTCATGCGTTGTTCTATCGACGGAGAACCATATCGCATGGCATAATCGACGACGAGTTTGACGCCCTCATCATCGCCGTTCTTTTGCGCAGCATCGAAGCCGCCTAACTCCACTGCAACAGCTTCAGCGATAGACGCTGTAATATCGGCAAGAGGCGATCCGCGCTTGGTCCATATTTTGGAATAGGCAACCGAGCTTTTCTTGGGGCGCGTGTTGAGGATGATCCCACGCAAGATCGGCTGCCAAGCAATTGCAGGAATCTCGATAACCCGTTGGTCAGAAAGAAATTGCTTGAGATAGCGTTTGACCGAGGCCGGATCGGGCGCATCTGGTGTGCCCAGATTGACAAGCAACACGCCAATTGCGCCGCTTTTCACCGGTGTGTGATTATCGGGAAGGTGTTGTTTTTGCCAAGTCATGATTGCGAGAAACGCTCTTTGTCACTTTTTGTGCCCGAATACGGCTTAGTCGCCATCGATGAAACGCTCAGACAAGCCATCCGATTAGATCCCGCCTGACAAAAGGGGAAGCCGGCGCAGCCTTAGGCCCGTCGCCGAGAACAGTGCATTTGCAATGGCCGGCGGAGCAATAGCAACGCCAAGCTCTCCCGGATCAGCAGGGGTCGCTTCGCTGGCTATGAAATCCACTTCGACCTCGGGACAATCGGCCAAGGTGGGCAGACCCAAATCGGCGTACTCAAAACTGGTGGGCAATCCGCCACGCATTCTAAGGGCGTTGCCCAACGCAATTCCCAAACCGAAAAGCAATCCGCCTTCGATTTGCTGGCGTGCAATATCCAAGTTGATAATGCGTCCAATATCGACCGCCGCAGAAAGGCGGGTCACTCGCACACCGCTATCGCCTTCGCCCGCTTGGCGACGCGCGGTAGCAACGCAAGCGATCCGCCCACCTGTTTCGGCATCACCAATGCGATAGCACGCAATCCCCTGACCACTTTGATCCACGCCGCCGTTCCATTGCGCCATCGATGCGGCGCGCTGCAAACACGCCGCCAATCGAATGTCACTGCCCAACATCGACATGCGATAGGAGAGTGGTTCACGCATTGCGCTCGCGGCGATTTCGTCGATGAAACTTTCGATCGCAAAAGCCGATGGCACATGCGAATTGCCGCGGACACGGCCCACTGGCTGTCCCGTTTCGACGGGAATGTGGCGGACCGTGACGCTCGGCAATTCGTAGGGCGGGACGGTCCCTTCAAGAGCCAATGGATCAGATCGATCACTGGATTCGCGGATCGCCGCCCACGACGTCAGATTGCCGAACAACCTTTCACCAAATTCTCGTGCGCTCGGAGGGGTTGCGACACGGAGCTTGAGTGCGTCGATCGCCCCGCTGCCGGCGCCTGTGTCGCCGCCGGCCAACTGCGCCCCCAGCAGCATAAAGTATGGTGCACGAGGGCGCGATTTGATCAATTCCTCGCGCCGCTTCCAAGTCAGCTGAACCGGTTTGCCCAGCGATTTTGCAATATGCGCAATTTCAATGGCGTGGTCATGTTCAAGCCGCGAATCAAAACTTCCGCCGGCCGGCATGGGATAAAGCGCCACGTCTTCGGTTCTTAGACCGACCGCCTTGGCCGCGGCTTTGCGCGTTTGTTCGGGGGCCTGTGTCGCGATCCACAATTCCAACCGACCGTCTGCATAACGCGCTGCCGCACTGGCCGTTTCGAGCGGTGCGGCATGGGCGGGCTCGACTTCATATCGACGAGCCACATCAACGCGGGTCAAAGCTTCTTCGCCAAAACCGGTTTCCGCGGTTTTAAAGCTATCGCCGGCGGATAACAGCGTGTCCAAACGGGCGTCTATATCGTCGCTGTTCACCGGAAAGCTTGTGGTGAATTGCGGCTCCATCGCGTTCAAAGCCCGCTCAGCGCTCCACCATGTGGTCGCCGCCACAGCAAGCCATCGTTTCGTTTTGACCGCGCCGACTATGCCGCCAATCTGCGATGCCGCATCCGGGTCGAATCCTGTCAATTCGCTTCCATCGCTTGGTCCGTGACGGATCGCTGCAAAGACCATTCCGGGAAGACGAACATCGGACGCAAAAGTGAAGCCGCCATCGACCTTTGATGGCAGATCGACACGCGGAAAATCGGGCAATTGCGCCGGTTCTTCAAGACCAAATCCCGGTTGCGCCGCAGCTTTATTCACAGTTGAGCTGGAAACGGGAACGGCGGCGGCATTTGGCGCATCGGGCTTTATTGGCGGTGGTTCAGGCGGGGATTGATCTGCCGCTCCCACCGCAAGTTCGCCGAACGTTGCGCTTTGGTCGCCAAAGCTGACTATACCGTCGTCAACCACGCATTCTTCCCAGGATGTGTCCCAACGCGAAGCGGCCTCTTGAGCAAGCATCGCGCGCGCCGCAGCGGCGGCGTATCGGCAAGATGCTTCATAAGCGGCGATCGATGTGCCTTCAGCTGTTGCAGTGAACCGTTCGGATCGAGCGAACGCGCGCGCCTGCATATCGTCGCTTGTTTCTGACAAGCCTGCCGCAAAAGAACCCCACAAAGGCGCCCATTTCTTGGCTAATGGCACGTTGGGATAAGCGGCCGCCACCGGCGCTGGCTCCACCGCGACCTGACGCCAATCCGCGCCCAGTTCTTGCGCCACGATTTGGGGCAACAAGGTGGTGATCCCCTGCCCCATCTCCAATTGCGGCACAGCGACCGTTACGATCCCATCCTCCCCAATTTTAATCCAAGCGTCGAAAACATGTTCGCCGCGCGCCGGTTCAAGCGGATTGGGGTAGTCGCGCGGCAAAAACCACCAAGCGACAAGCAATCCGCCGCCCAATGCAGCCCCGGTTGCCAACCCGCGCCGAGTGATCTGCATGGCTTACACAGCCCCCGATTTCATCCAGCGGTCTAGCCGCTCGGCAATCGCAACAAACGGGGCCGCGCCTTCTCCGTCTAGAGAAGCAGGCGGTTGTCCCGCATCGCCCGCTTTACGTGTTTCCATGGTCAGTGGGATCCGGCCCAGGAATGGAATCTCTAGCGCCTTTGCAAATTTCTCCACGCCGCCTTGACCGAACGGGTCGCTAACCTCACCGCAATGAGGACAAGCATACCCGGCCATATTCTCAACCAAACCAATGATGGGTACTTCGCCGTCTTCAAACAACTGACCCGCGCGCGCGGCATCCAACAAAGCCAAATCTTGAGGGGTTGAGACCAGAACAGCGCCGTCGGGTTTGCTGTCTGACATCATCGAAATTTGCACATCGCCTGTGCCCGGCGGCAAGTCGATTAAGAGCAATTCAGTGTCATCCCAAACCGCGTCTACCAATTGACCAAGCGCTTTACCGGCCATGGGCCCGCGCCACGCAAGCGCTTTGCCCGGGGGTACAACATTGCCCATCGACAACACTTTGACGCCATGTGGGCTATCGATTGCGACAAGTTTGTCGCCTTGGTTCATCGGCTGTTCGCGATCCGTGGCCAGCAACCGCGGCTGTGAGGGGCCGTAAATATCGCCGTCAATTACGCCGACTTTGCGACCCATTTTGGCCAAAGCCACCGCCAGATTCGCCGTGAGAGTTGATTTTCCCACTCCGCCTTTGCCCGATCCCACGGCAATGATCATCCGCCGACGGCGGTCTGCGATCAAGGCTATCCGTGCTTCGTTCACATCCACCAGACCGCCCTGATCATTCTCGACCAAGGCGTTTTGAATCAGTTTTTCCAGCTCCTCGCGGGCTTTTGCGCCCAAATCACCGGCCTCAGCGACGATCACCGCGCGTTGATCAACAATGCGAGCGGAGCGAATCCTTCCTGAAATCTCAATCGGCAATGCAGCGCGGATCAATGCATCGTCCTTCGCAGCATCACGGGGCGGAGTGTCAGAGGACTGATTTTTATGGGAATCTTGAGTCATTATATCCGCAGAATTGTCGGTGTTGCAGGTCGCATTATGCCCCTACCACCAATTTCGCGGCAATTTCACACCAATTTCATTATTGCGACCCCTGTTTTTCCTCAGATTGCGTTCCTATAAGAGTAGGATGCGAATGTTTGATGGTTTTAAACACAATGTCGGGCTGGCTATGGCCGGTAAGAAAAACCCATGGGGTAAACCCACAAGCGGCGGCGGCGGCGATGATGGCGGCGGCGGCGATGATGGCGAAGGCGGGGGAGCATCTGGAAGTGATGATGGTCCTCGCAATCCTTGGCTACCGGGGGGCAGCAGCCAAAAACCGGGCGGGCGCCGCTCGGCCAATATAGAAGACATTTTTAAGAATAAGGGCCCCGAGGGCCCCAGCCGTTCTGGCGGCGGTGGCGGACCCGGCTTTCAAATGCCTGAACTTCCAGGTGGACGCAGTTGGACCCCAATACTGATTTTTGGTGCCGTGATTTTGTGGTGGCTGTTCACTGGATTGCACTTGATCCAGCCGCGCGAAAACGCCGTAGTCAAACGGTTGGGCGAATTTCACCGGACATTGGAACCTGGCTTTCATATGTCGTTCCCCTTCCCGATTGAGACTGTTGATGTCGAAGACGTCGAGGGCGTTCGCGCCGTGAACATTCCCGATGGAAGTGGAGAGAAACTGATTCTAACCGGGGATCAAAACCTCGTCGATCTCAGCTACATCGTCCGCTGGCGGATCAACAATTTGAGCGATTTCAAATTCAAGTTGGCTGAACCGGTTCAGACGGTTAACGAAGTGGCCGAAGCTGCGATGCGCGCATCGGTCGCCGAAAAAACGCTGGACGACACGTTCTCGGGCCAAGGTCGTTCCGAAATCCAACAGGCAGTGCGTGAACGGATGCAGGAAACGCTCGACGCGTATCAAGCCGGGATCCAAGTCGTTGGTGTCGAAATTGCCAAGGCTGACCCGCCAAGCGAAGTTGTCGAAGCCTTTCGCGATGTCTCGGTTGCCGAACAAAACGCCGATCGCAACCGAAACCAAGCGCAAGGTTACGCGCAACAAACTCTCGCTACCGCCGAGGGTGAGGCCGAAGCGTTCAGCAAGGTGTATGAACAATACCGCCTTGCTCCGGGTGTGACCCGACAACGTCTGTATTATGAAACCATGGAGCGTGTTCTGGCGCAGACTGACAAAACTATCGTCGAAGCCGAAGGCGTGACGCCATATCTACCGCTTCCAGAAATACGCCGCCGGGCAAACGCCGCGCAGCCGGCTCCTGCTGCACCAACTCAGGCGGGAGGCCAATAATGGAAAATCTTTGGAACAACTATCGCTGGTTGGTTGTCATTTTGGGCATCACGCTGATCGGCCTTTCGATGAGCGTCTTTGTCGTCAACGAAGAAGAGCAAGTCGTTGTCGTCCGCGCGGGTGAACCGATCTATGTCTACAACCGCCCGGGAAGCGATTTTTCCGCCGGCTTGGGCATTCGCGCACCATTGATAGATTCCATTCGTCGCGTTGAAAAACGCGTGCTGGATCTGGAAATGACGGACGAGGAAGTTCTCTCGAACGATCAACAACGCCTTTTGGTAAGTGCCTACGCCCGTTTCCGCATCATCAACCCCATTCGCATGATTGAACGGGCGAACACCACCGACGGTGTTGTCGTCGCGCTGGAACCGATCTTGAACTCGGCTTTGCGTCAAGAATTGGGGCGACGCACATTTGCCAGCATGTTGACCGCAGAGCGCGGCACAGCATTGGCCAATGTCCGAGCAAACCTCGACAGAGAGGCACGCCAATACGGTGCCGAAGTAATCGATGTTCAGATCAAACGGACCGACTTGCCGTCTGGTGCGCCGCTCGAATCAGCATTCCAACGCATGGAATCAGATCGTGAGCGCGAAGCCCGCACAATCCGTGCGGCCGGCGCACGTGACGCTCGAGTCATCCGCGCAGAGGCTGACGCCGAAGCCGCCCGTATCTACGCAGAGAGCTTTGGCCAAGACGCCAGTTTCTACGATTTCTATCGCGCGATGCAAAGCTACGAACAAAGCTTTGCGCGCGGCGAGGGGCGCGGAGAAAGCTCGATCATTATGTCGCCGGACAACGAATATCTGCGTCAATTCCGCGGTCAACGTTAAGACATTGGCTTTGTCGACGGATTAGAGACTGGCGGTAACTGTTCACGCGAATCCGCCGAACAAACACAATGAAGGAACGCGCGAGCAATCGGATGAACCGCCAACAGGGCTCTACCGACTACAAGTGTGTTCAATCTCCGTTCAGTGCGTCTAAGCGCATTCTGGGGACGTAACTGGAACAGAAAAAGGGCGCGGTATGCTGCCCAAAATGAAAAGGAACGAGAGGACGTGAGCAACGTGCGGTATGTTTATGGACTGACGAGCGCGCTTTTGGTGGGGGGTGCAGCGGTCTCGTTGATGACTGGCTATCCCGCAGGCGCGCAGGTCGCTCAAAATGCTGATTCTGTCATGAATCAGGTGGTTCCCATCGAAGGTGCACCGGCAAGCTTTGCCGATCTGACCGAGCAATTGCAGCCCGCGGTGGTCAATATCGCGACGCGCCAATCAATTCAGGTTGATCGCAACCCATTCGCTGGCACGCCGTTCGCTGAATTGTTCAATCGGCGCAGAGGCGGCAACAATCAGCCGCAGACGCGCGAAGCGCAATCGCTCGGTTCGGGCTTTATCATCAGTGCCGATGGCTTCGTCGTCACTAACAACCACGTTGTGGCGCCGGACAACCGGGCGACGCTCGAAGAAATCACCATCACTATGCCCGATGGCACCGAGTATCAGGCGGAATTGATCGGCGCGGACGCCGCCTCCGATCTGGCTGTTCTCAAAATTCAATCGGAAAACACGTTTCCCTTCGTGAATTTTGGCGATTCAGCTCAAACGCGCGTGGGTGAGTGGGTTGTCGCGATCGGCAATCCATTTGGTCTTGGCGGCACCGTAACGTCGGGCATCGTATCGGCGGTCTATCGCAACACCGGCCAAGGCGGCGCCTATGACCGCTTTATTCAAACCGACGCCAGCATCAACCGCGGCAATTCGGGCGGACCGTTGTTCGACATGCGCGGCAACGTGATCGGCATCAACAACGCGATCTTCTCACCTAGCGGCGGCAGCGTCGGCATTGGTTTTGCCATCCCAGCGGAAATCGCTGCCCCAATCGTAGAGCAATTGCGGCAAGGCAATGAGATTGAGCGTGGCTTCCTCGGCGTTAGCCTTGAACCGATGAACGACGATTTGGCCGATTCCCTTGGCCTGCCGCGCAATCGTGGTGAAATGGTCCAATCGGTCCAAGACGACAGTGCGGCGGAGAACGCCGGTCTGCGTGCCGGCGACATCATCGTGAGCGTCAATGGTCAGGATGTGACATCCGAACAAACGGTGTCATTCCTCGTCGCGAACATCGCGCCAGGTGAAAGCGTTCCGATCGAAGCCATTCGTGATGGCAACCGGATTGCGATCAACGCAACATTGGGCAAACGTCCAAGCGAAGCAGAGCTTGCGCAACAACAGCAAACATTTGACCCGGATTCCGAAGAGCCGATGGCTCCGAACGAATCCGACGAAATGATTGCTGAAAAATTGGGCCTCCAAGTGCTGGAAATGACGCCGCAAATCGCGCGCAGCCTAGGTGTGGGCTCGGATACAGCCGGATTGGTTGTTGGTGCGGTTGACCCGAATTCCGATGCAGGCCGCAAAGGGCTTCGTCGGGGCGACATTATCCTATCTGCCAATTATCAGGCGATCAGCACAATCGAAGGTCTGCGCGAACAGATCACCGCAGCGGAATCAGACAATCGCGACGCCGTATTGTTGCGCATCCAACGCCGCGGCGCACCACCGCGCTTCTTGCCGGTGCGTTTGCGCTAAACTGGCCCAGCAACCGACCCACAAAGTGAATGAGCCCCCGGTCAGCATCGCTGATCGGGGGCTTTTCTTTTGGCGCCATTGAGGCGCAAATTGGCCGTCGTCCTACCTGTTGTTGAACGAGGTGTTGGGTACATTGTTCGAACCACCCTCGCCCGGATCCCGCGGTGGGGCAATCGCCGGAGGCGGCACAGAGTTGGGCTCAGGTTCGGGCGGCGCATTGCGTGGCGGACGATTTTGCCCCGTGGCCTCATCTAGGAAATCCTGGCTGGCGGCGGATGGTGGTTCAAGCTCTGGGATTGGAGCCAAACCGCCCTCGCCGACACCTCCACCGACCGGCCCGCCATTTCGTCCATCACCGAACGCGCCTTCGAAGCCATCGTCGCCCGTTTCGCGACGGCCCGGTTCGATCAGATTGCCTTGCTCATCGATAAAGTAGTAATCGTCTGGGTCGCCAAACATCGCCTCTTCATCGGGCTCAAGGCGCCAATCCGGCAAATTCAATTCGGTGTCGAATTCTTCAACAGCCCGATCTTTCACCGCGTACCGCATATAGGCGGCGAACGCCTGAGCTGGGGCGCGTCCGCCTTGGAGGCCGGGCACGGCTCTCGCATCATCGCGGCCCATCCAAACGCCGGTTGTAATCCCGCTTGAAAAACCGACAAACCAACCGTCCTTGTTTGAACTGGTTGTGCCGGTCTTACCCGCAACCGGACGACCAATTTGGGCCGCACGGCCCGTACCCGTCTGGACGGCTGCCTGCAGAAGATCCGTTATCCCTGCGGCAACGTAGTCGGGCACCAATTGCGTTTCGCGCGACTTTTCATGCTCATAAATTGTCTCACCATCGGCGGTTGTTACTTTGAGAATGCCGTAAGGCTCAACCGCCATCCCGCCTGCCGAAACGCTTGCAAAAGCGCGCGTCATTTCGATCAACCTTACCTCAGAAGATCCCAACACCATCGATGGGAAGGTCGATATAGGGCTGCTGACACCGAACCGCCGCGCCATGCTGGCCACGGTTCCGAAACCAACTTCATTGCCCAATTGGGCCGCGACCGTGTTGATCGAGTAGGCAAAGGCCGTGCGCAAATTTGTATCGCCGACATTGCGCCCGTTTGCGTTGCGCGGGCTCCACCCGTCTATGGTGACGGGTACATCTTTGACTTTGTCATCGGGCGTGTATCCAGCTTCCAATGCAGCGAGGAAGACGAACAATTTCCACGATGAACCCGGTTGCCGCATCGCGTTGGTCGCGCGGTTAAAATTCGTTTCTACGTAATCGGTGCCGCCCACCAAAGCGAGGATCGCGCCGTCGCGATCAAGGCTAACCAATGCGCCCTGTGTTTCGCCCGGCGTGTTGGCATCAATAGACGCGGTGGCCGCGCGCTGCATTCCAACGTCCAATGTGGTCCAGACCTCAAGCGGCGCGTTAGTTTCTGGTAGCAAAAGATCGAGTTGCGGAAGCGCCCAATCGGTAAAATAGCGAACCGAGTTTTGGCCCGATTGCTGTTTCAGTTCGACCGTGTCGACATCAACGGATGCTTGCGCTTCGGTGATATATTCCTGTTCACGCATCAACCTCAAAACCACTTGAGCCCGATCCACCGCGGCTTGGACATCTGCGGTGGGTGAATAGCGGCTTGGCGCTTTGACAAGTCCGGCAATGATCGATGCTTCGGCTACGCTCAATTCTGTGCCGGGATGGCTGAAGAATTTGCGGCTCGCGCTGTCGACGCCGTATGCGCCGCCGCCAAAGTACACCTTGTTCAGATAGAGTTCGAGCAACTGCTCTTTCGAAAACCGCCATTCGAGGGCCATCGCTAGGACGGCTTCACGCGCTTTGCGGTCCACCGTGCGGTTGGATGACAGGAAAAGGTTGCGTGCCAATTGCTGGGAAATCGTTGATGTGCCACCGACCCGCGCGCGCGAACCGGTAATCCCTTCGACAATCGCGCCGCCTGTGCGCCAAAAATCGATCCCGAAATGCGAATGAAACCTGCGATCTTCGACCGCTATCATCGCATTGCGCATGTTTTCCGGAATCTCATCATGGTCCAGCCACTCGCCAAAACTGGGCCCAATCTCAACAATTTCGCTGCCATCGCGGGCACGAACCAAGATCGTTTGTCCCGTTTGGTTGGCCTTTAATTCCTGAAAGCTAGGTATCTCACGCGCCGCAAACCCGACCGCAAACGCAAGAAAGATCACACCTAGAACACCAGCGGCGGTGCCCCAAATGGTCAGCTGTTTGGTCCATTTCCAAAGAAATGATGGTTTCTTGGGACCGGAATTGGATGCTGCTTTGCCCTTGCGCGAAAGCCTCTGTTTTCCGGACGCCTTGCCCGCACTCGCACGCTCAGTCGCAGCCCGGCGAGAGCCGCGCTTGCCTTTGTTTTGAAGGCTGTCACCCCGCTTAGACATTACACTTTATGGCCTATTCCTGATGGCGTGTTTGGCTGAACCGGTGTCGGACACAGCATTTCAAGCATCGTTATGCTTAGAACACTTGTAACCGGGCGTGAACAATGCGCCGCGCATCATCCCCATCGCAATACTCAACGCAAATCAGTCGGCATCAAAATTCAAAGCGGCTGAGTTTATACAATAGCGCATGCCACCATCTTCAGGTGGGCCATCGGGGAACACATGACCCAAATGACCGCCGCACGCAGAACACAAAACCTCCGTGCGGACCATGCCAAACGACACATCGCGTCGCTCCTCGACGGTTTCGTCCTGGGCCGGCTTTGTGAAGGCAGGCCATCCGCAACCGCTGTTGTATTTAGAATCGCTCGCGAACAGCACGGTGCCGCAACCCGCGCAAACATACTCGCCTTCGTCGTAATGCTTATCATACTGACCGGTGAAAGCGCGCTCTGTTCCCGCCTCGCGCAACACATGATATTGCTCCGGCGTCAATTTCTCGCGCCACTCAGTGTCGGTTTTGGTTTTTGGATCGCTCATTCTTTTCTCCTCTGATCCATCTGCGCGTTTAAACACTGCCACAGATGCAACCGGGGTCAGGTTGGTGAACGATTATATCGGATTTAACGGCCGGCTTCACAAGTGACTGGAATTTCTCGCTCTCAAAGAAGCCCGTTTATCCGTCGACTTGAGCGTAGTGATCAGGGGGTTTGATAACATCCATGCGTTCCGACAAGAGCGGCCGAAAACTGGGCCGGCTTTTGAATACCGCGTACCAGCCGCGCGTTTGTTCATGGCCCTGCCAATCGATACCGCCCAAATAATCGGCAACGCTAATCTGAGCGGCAGCCGCCAAATCGGCCATGCTCATCGTCGACCCAGCAAGCCAAGGTCGATTGTCGATCAACCAATCCATGTAGTCCAAATGGCCATGAGCCATACGCATCGCTTCGCGCAAAGCGCGGCTATCAGGGGGCTGGCGTAGAACGATCCGCTTCTTCATCCGCTCCAACAACAACGGCGCCGTTACATCGTTAAAGAAATTTTCGTCGAACAAAGCCGTCAATCGGCGGATTTCGGCGCGGTTTGTTGCCGTGCCATTGATCATTGGAGCGCGATCGACTGTCTCTTCGAGATATTCACCAATCGCCCGGCTGTCGGCCAAAGTTATGCCCTTACCCTCATTCACCAAAACCGGCGTTCGGCCCGCTGCGTTGAGGTTAAGAAAGTGATCGGACGCGGCCCACGGGTCTTCGCGCACCAAATCATAGGCGACGTTTTTTTCGCCCATAAGCAGGCGGATCTTGCGCGAAAAAGGGCAAAGAGGAAATTGGTAAAGCTGCCACATGGTCCGGCCACCCATGCCCGAAGATGATGGGCGAATCCACTCCAATCCACCGCGTCACTGATCAGAAATTGACACGCCTAGCTAAAGCCCAGCAGACTGCTTCATCAACAAGCACGCCGGCATCATGGATTGGGCCTGAGCACCCTTGTCGATCTGCTCCAATTCCTGCACTTCGCGTAGGATCATCGTTTGGACTTCGGTGCCGCTCATCCCTCGGTCTCGCATCAACGGGGAGAGCGATCTGACAAAGAATTCTCTGCCTCCATCCGCTTCGAGATCCGGATAGTTTGCCCCACGCGGATCGCCCTGGTTTTGCCAACGTGTGACCAGAGCAAACGCCACGCTGCAACGCATGCTGGCGGCTTGTTCGATCGGCAGTTGGTCCAAGGATGTGACCTTAGGTAAGGTCGCTTCGATGGAAGGAGCACCTGCGCCTGTCTGGGCACCAACATCGACATCTGCCGTCGCTTGCAAAAGGAACGGGGCCGCAAAGGCGGTAAACAATGAAACAGTCATGGTCACGCTATCCATCGTGATGGATGAACGGCCCGTGACGCGATCGCCTGTTCCAAGTCAGAATATTGGGAAATGGGACCGCACGCACAAACTGGTTGTGGTCCGCTGGTCGCGTCACTACTTCGATATCTGCAAATTGATATGCAATCCAGAGAGAGGAAATGTGCCAATGCTCAACCATGTAATGATTGGTTCCAACGACATCGAACGGTCAAAGACCTTCTACTCCGCCGTGCTCGGCGTGCTTGGGGCAAGCGAACCCTTCGTCAATGTGAACGACACCGGACATACACGCCTATTCTACAGCCACGATGGTAGCACGTTTTCGATCAGCGAACCGATCAACGGCGAAAAGGCCAACTGCGCCAACGGTTTTACCATCGGTTTCAAATGTTCATCGCTTGAGCAAGTCACCGAACTGCACGATGTGGCCGTCGCCAATGGCGGCACCAGCATCGAAGACCCTCCCGGCCCGCGCAGCGGTTCGATGGGCACTATGAACCTTTGCTATTTCCTCGATCCCGATGGCCACAAAATGTGCGGCATCCATATGGCGGGCTAAATCGAAATTGGTTTTGAGTTGGGCCTCAACGGCTCAACTCAAACACCGCAAATTCGGCGCGCCAATTTGCTCCAAACGGAGAAATGGCGCGTTCGTCGGCAAAGAACCAAGAGCGCTCAATTTGGGCGCTCTTGTCTTTTGCAAGATCACGAAAATCATCAACTGTCACATGGTGGATGTTGTCTGTCTCGTACCAGCTTACAGGCAATGCGCGCGTCACCGGCATTTTCCCCCCAAACATCAACGCGGCGCGGGTCCGCCAATGCGCAAAGTTGGGGAAGGAAACAAACGCGCGGCGGCCCACGCGCAACAATTCATCCAGCATAAGGTCCGGACGCGCTGCGGTTTGCAGGGTCTGGCTAAGAATAGCGTAGTCGAACGCCTTGTCAGGGTAATTGGCAAGATCTGTGTTTGCATCACCCTGCACCACCGAAAGGCCACGCGCGACACTCCGCCCCACGAGCACCGGATCGAGTTCAAGGCCGCGCGCATCGCAGCCCTTCTCGGACTCCAACGCGCCCATCAAATCTCCATCGCCGCATCCAATATCCAGAACCCGGCTACCCGCACCGACATGTTCGGCGATGGCCGCTAGATCGGGGCGAAGACTGCTTGTTGAAAATTGGCTCATTCGACAAATCCCCGCACCACCCGATCAAGCTCATCATGCTCCAGCAAGAAGCTGTCGTGTCCATTCGGTGCGCTCAATTCGACAAAGCTAACCTTTGCACCCGCGGCGTTGAGCGCGTGGACAATATGGCGGCTTTCTGCGGTGGGGTAGAGCCAATCGGTGTCAAAGCTGACCAGACAAAACCGTGCCGATGCCCCGGCAAAAGCATCGGCCAATTTGCCGCCATGCTCTTCTGCCAGATCGAAATAGTCCATCGCCCGCGTGATGTAGAGATATGAATTGGCATCGAACCTTTGGGTGAAACCGCTGCCTTGATAGCGAAGGTAACTTTCGACCTGAAAATCGGCGTCAAACCCAAAACTCTTTGAAGAACGATCCTGCAATCGGCGGCCAAACTTCGCGGTTAGACCCTCTTCGGAGAGATAGGTGATATGCGCAGCCATGCGCGCAACGGCCAAGCCGTTGTCGGGCGATGCCCCCGTCGCATAATAATTACCATTGGCCCAAGCTGGATCGGCCATAATCGCTTGCCGGCCGACTTCGTGAAAGGCGATATTTTGTGCAGAATGCCGTGCGGTCGATGCAATCACCAAAACCCGCGCGGCGCGATCGGGCCAATTCGCGGCAAGGCTCAATGCCTGCATCCCGCCCATCGATCCCCCGACGACAGTGTGCAGTTGCTCAATGCCCAATCCATCCAGCAGGCCGACCAAGCCGCGCACCATATCACGCACCGTGATGACCGGAAAACGCATCCCATGCGGCGCGCCATCCTGCGCCTGACTGGCGGGTCCGCTAGATCCCATGCAACTGCCGATCACATTGGCGCAAATGACATGCAACCGATCGGTGTCGATTGGCTTGCCCGGCCCAACCATCCGTTCCCACCACCCAGGCTTGCCAGTAATCGGATGGTCACTAGCGACATATTGATCGCCCGTTAGCGCGTGGCAGATGAGGACAGCATTCGATTTGTCTGCGGCCAACTCACCATAGGTTTCGTAGGCAATTTGGGCCGGGTTCAACGCTTGCCCACTATCCAACGGCAATGGTTCGGGCAAAACATAGGTGGCGGAAATGTGCGGCAAAAGATTGTGATTCCAACGCAAGCCCCCGCCCGGACAAACCCAGCGTAGGCAAAAAACAACAGATTCATCCCTTAACCGCTGCCCACACGCTTGTCGAAGGGACGTTTTTCTTTCAAGCGACTTGGCATGACACGCGCACCCGTTCCAAAACCATATATCTTGGGCATTCACGCCTATGTCCCCGGCAAAGCAACCGGCGAGGATGGCCGTGCGTTGATCAAATTGTCCGCGAATGAAAATCCTTTGGGCACAAGTGCGGCGGCCTTGGACTCCCTCATCTCTGCTCGCGAAGCTCACGACAACGGTGCTGCTGCATACCCGGACCCTGATTCAAAAGCGCTGCGATCCGCCCTAGCGAAATTGCACGGTTTGGATGTGGACCGGATCGTTTGCGGTACGGGGTCGGATGAGTTGCTAAACTTGGCGGCACAAGGATTTGCCGGATCGGGCGACGAAGTGCTGTTCAGCCGCAACAGCTTTGCAGTTTATGATATTGCCGCGCGGCGGTGCGGAGCCATCCCAATCGAGGCCGACGACACCGATTTCACCGCTGATGTCGATTCCATTTTGGCCGCAGTAACGGAGCGCACACGGGTGGTCTTCCTAGCCAACCCCAACAATCCGACGGGCACATGGATTTCACCCGATGCCGTCAACCGACTGCATGCCAGTTTGCGCGACGATATCCTTTTGGTGATCGACGAAGCGTACGGCGAATATTGCGACCCGGCCAATCAACGTGTCGGTTTCGATCTGGCAAATGCCCACGATAATGTGCTGGTCACACGCACGTTCTCAAAGATCTATGGACTGGCGGCAGAGCGAGTGGGTTGGGCAACGGGTGCGCCCGGTTTGATCGATGTGCTCAACCGTATCCGCGGCCCGTTCAACGTCACCGCCAGTGGACAGCGCGCCGCGCTTACCGCTTTGGGGGATCAAGATTTTGTCGCTGCCAGTCGTGCCCACAATACGGCGGAGCGCGCTCGATTTGTTGAAGCCCTATCAGCGTTAGGCAATCACGGCCTGTCCTGCGTTCCAAGCGAAGCCAATTTTGTTTTGGTCCGGTTCGATGGAGATGTCAGCGCGGCAAGCGCGCTCTCCGCGTTGGCGGAGGCGGGATACGCCGTTCGTCATCTGCAGGTGGACGATCTGGCCAATTGTTTGCGCATCACAATCGGCAAGGCGGACGATATGGCGCGTGTCACAGCCACGCTGCGGCAATTGTGCGGAGAGACTGAATGAGCATCCAAAATGTCGCAATCATCGGATTGGGCCTGTTGGGCGGTTCAATCGGATTGGCGGTGCGCGAACACGCCCCCGATGTCACCACGTGCGGTTTCGACCGTGACGCTGGCGTTCGTGCCGCGGCGCGTGATCGCGGTTTGGTTGGCACGGTATGCGACAACGCGGCCGATGCGGTTCGAGACGCCGATCTAATCATTTTGTGTGTACCAGTCGGCGCCATGGAACAGGCCGCGAGCGACCTATCCCAACACATTCGCCCCAACGCGATTGTGTCAGACGTGGGCTCTTCCAAACAAAGCGTTGCAGAGGCTCTGAGCCGCGCTTTGCCCGACCATACAATTATCCCAGCACACCCGGTCGCGGGGACCGAGCAAAGCGGGCCAGATGCTGGCTTTTCATCGCTCTTTTCCAACCGTTGGTGCATTTTGACTCCGGCAGACGGCGCCGAAAAAGGCGCGGTCCAATCTCTGAGTGATTTTTGGACCAAGCTGGGTGCGAACGTAGAATTGATGGATGCCGCGCATCATGACCTCGTCCTAGCCGTGACAAGCCACATTCCGCATCTAATCGCCTTTACCATCGTGGGAACGGCGAGCGATTTAGAAGAGGTGACCCGAAGCGAAGTCATCAAATATTCCGCTGGTGGTTTCCGCGATTTCACCCGCATCGCCGCATCCGATCCAGTCATGTGGCGCGACGTATTCTTGAACAACAAAGGTGCCGTCCTCGAAATGCTCGGTCGGTTCAGCGAGGATCTCACCGCGCTGCAACGAGCCATTCGTTCTGGCGATGGAGAGACATTGCACGATCTCTTCAGCAGAACCCGCGCCATTCGCCGTCAAGTTATCGAACAAGGGCAGGATGATGAACGTCCTGATTTCGGGCGCGAGGATCACACCTAACTTGCGGTCACAACAGCGCCATACGGAATTTCCGTCCGGCGCCAAGGAATAGAATGTGTTGGGTTAGGCGTTGGCCGGCGCGTCGTCGGCTGAGAAACCTGCATCGGTGTTCAGCGCGTTGATCGCGCCATGCACGCGACGTTCAACCTCTGCTCGCGGCAACCCAGCGGGAATCGGCTCACCAACCCGGTACGTGATCACGCCCGGCTTTTTGATCAATCCGTGATAGGTTGGGCCGCTGTTCACCGCGATCGGAACAACCGGCAGACGCAGCAATTTATAGATCCCTGCAAACCCCGATTGCAATTGTGGTTCATCACCGTGTTCGACCCGTGTCCCTTCAGGGAATATAACCAAAGGGCGGCCTTCATCCACGCGTTCACGCGCGGTTGCAATCATTTCGCGTAGCGCCCGTGCGCCCTTGTCTCGCGCCACAGGAATCAGACCATAAACCCGCGCCGACATTCCCCAGCCAGGGATTAGGAAAAGCTCTCGTTTTGCGAAGACTGTTGGAAAACTGAAAAGGCGCGGCATGTCTATCGCTTCGAAGAAACTCTCATGCTTGACCGCGATGAGGACGGGCTCATCCGGGATGACGCCTTCCTGCACGATTTCGATGCCCAAGATGGATTGCACGCACCACACATGCCACGCTCCCCATAGGGCGACGACCTTCTTCAACTGTTCGCGTCCGAACGGAATCGCCAAGACTGACGCCACGACCAAGAGCGCACTGAACCCGTAAAATACCGGATAGAAAGCAAGGCTACGCAGGAGTGCCAAGGGGATCACAAACCTCAAAAACCGAACAAGCCGGCCACCGAACTGGCGATCAACTTATGATATTCAAGGAACAGGCTGGGCAGGCTAGGTTCCGATGGAACGGCATCGCGAACCACCATCACTGAAGGCGGCAGCGTCCGATCAAGTTCTCCCGCCGCGCGGCGCATATGCCAATCGGTGGTTACTAGGCGCAGCGATTGGACCCCGTTTTCCTCAACCCATTCTGCGGTTTCTGTTGCGTTCCCACGCGTGTCCACCGCCACAAAACCAAGCGTCACACAGCAATCCATGCGCGCTTGATCCACTTCGAATTCGATAGCGAATTCAACCGGCGTCACCTCGGGATCGACGCCGGTGACCAACATTTTCGAAGCAAAACCTTGATCCAGCACGACCAAACCTTGCGCGATCCGCCCGGCCCCGCCGGTTGGAACAATCACCGCATCCGTGCGCGTATCTCCGGCAGGTTGTGGCAGGCTGACCGTGAACCACAAGAATCCCAGCGCCCAAACCAAAACAGCCCCGGACAGGATATTGCGTAGAATCGGTTTTGGGGCGGGGTTGGGCATCGTCTTACAACATCGACCTTAGGGCAAAACCGATGGTTATACGCCCTGTTATGAGCGCAAGCAGAACACCGGCCAATGGAATACAAGCAATGATCAACCAATCGATCCAGCCCAAGCCACCGCCGCCGATCATACCGCTATCCAAGGCAGCGAACTGTTGGCCCAACAACCAAACCGCGCCCAATCCCAACACCAAACCAACAATCGCGCCAAACGCCGCATCACGCAGGACAGAGCGTTGGAAAATCTTGGTGACTTGCGCGTCGGTTCCGCCGAGCAGGTGAATGATCTCAACCGTGTCTGAGTGGTTGAAAAATGCGCTTCTGGCGGCCAACCAGACTGCCGCCGCAGTCGCAAAAGCGACCAAACCAATCAACGCCAGCGCAAGATATTGCATCGCAGCCAGAGCATCATAAACAGGCTTGAGCCAGGTGGATTGGGCATCGATCCGCGCGGCCCCGCCCAACTGATCGAGTGCGTCATCCAAGGCGCCCTGCAATTGCGCAATTTCGGCTGAGCTCGCCTGACGGGTGAGTTCTACGTCTATCAAAGCCGGAATTGGTACGTCTTCACTCGCCGCACTGCTGCCCAACCAAGGCTCCAACAATTCGGCCAATTCCGCCTCTGGAACGATACGAACAGACGTAACCAAAGGGTGGCTGCTAAGAGCGTTCGCGGCTGCGGTTGCTTGCGCGTTGCGCGATTGCGGGTCTGCCTCAACGATCTGAACAGTCACGGCATCGGACAAATCGGCGCGCGCATTATCGGCAAGATTGCGCAGCGAAAGACCACCGGCGGCAGCGATTACGACCAGTGCGATCAATATTGCGATGACCCACGGGATTGGCCCGCCGAACCTCGTCTGAGGCAACAGGCGCGCGCTGGCGCTGCCTTTCATTGACGGAGCGTTCGGCACCCGTTCCTCTGATGCTGGCGACGCGGTCATTTACCAGGCGCCTTGGGCTTGTTCTTTGATTTTCTCGCAACCGCGCTGTTACCCGATGGTTGCGGCGGATAGCGCAGAGCACCGGTCGGATCGGACAATCGCCCCTTCTGCAATCGCATAATCAACGAATCGGGCACTTTCTTTAGAAGGTGCACATCGTGGGTTGCGACGATAACCGTCGTACCAACGCGATTGTTAAGCGCTTCAAACAAGCGCAGCAGCTTGAGAGCCATATCAGGATCGACATTGCCCGTCGGCTCATCCGCGATCAACATTTGCGGGCGCGCAATCACGGCGCGTGCGATCGCAACGCGTTGCTGTTCCCCACCTGATAATGTCGCAGGGATCGCCTGAGCGCGATGCGACAATCCGACCCATTCGAGCATATCAGAAACCGATTTCAGCACTTTGGCCTCATCCGTGCCGGAAAGACGTAAGGGCAACGCCACATTATCGAACGCCGAAAGGTGCGGAACCAATCGGAAATTTTGAAACACGACGCCCAGACGCCGCCGAAAGTCGGGCAACCGGGTGCGAGGCAGTGTGATCATGTCCTTGCCAAACATGCGGATGCTGCCTCGCGAAGGGCGCTGTGCCAAGTAAAGCAATTTCAGAAGGCTGGTTTTTCCCGCGCCGCTGGCCCCGGTCAAAAAGTAAAAACTGCCTGGGAAAAGCGTGAAGCTAAGATCGCTCAACACCTCTGGATCGGTGCCATAGCGCAGGCCCACATTGTCAAATTTCACAATTTCGGAGGGCCGGTCGGTCATGTCTGCGCATTTATCAGCGGCACTCCGCCGGGGAAAGCCCAACAATGGCTCAATCGCCAATCAATTCCCTGCAAATCGACGAAAGTTGCGCTTCAATGTGGAAAAACGCGGCGAAACACGCCTGCTGAACGCACGCACCCTTGTGCGCAAGCGGCGGCGCATTATTGCCGAAGAGGTAATGATCATCTCCTGCCCAGCCTGCGGAACACGCTATGTCGTGCCCGAAACTGCAATTGGCAGCGACGGGCGCACTGTGCGCTGCGCCAAATGCAAGCACAGTTGGTTCCAAGGTTCGGCCCCACTCGATCTCACCGATCAGATTGACACAATGGCGGATGAGACCCCGGATCAAGGTGCAGAACAGCCCGCTGAAACGGGTCCTGCTGCACCGACATCCGCTGCGGTTCCCACATCTTCCCCGCCGCGCATTCCAACTCCGATCGACAATACTGATGAAAACGGCAGTGCCGAAACCGAGACTGCCGAGGAAAGAGCGGATGCGCCGCCTACAGACGTGGAGCGGGCCGCTGAGACCAACGAAGACAGCGCGTCCGAAGGGCCTTCAATCAACCATTGGCGCACTGAAGACCATCCCGATGCAGCCCAATCCACCGCAAGTGGGAGCGAGGGGATCGCTGCGCGCGCCTTGAAACAAGGGATGGGTGGCGACGCTGCCAAGGCGGACACCGATCAAGGCGCGGTTGAGACTTCGTTCGAGTCCGACCCGCTTGCCAATGCCCGCGACAGCGACAGCGACAGCGACAGCGAGCCGTTTTCCGACGACGCCGATTACGATTTCAACGATGGCTATGACGACGATGGCTATGACGACAGTGAGGGGTCGCGATTCGACTACAGCCCGCCCTTCTCTCGCCGTCGCAATTCGTTGAAAATGTGGACCATTGCCGCCGGTGTTTTCGCGGTTTTGGCGTCCAGCACTGTCGTCGCCGTAAATTATTTTGGCTTGCCGGATTGGTTCCCGGTCAATCGTCCAACCTTTGGCATTGGAAAATCGGATCTAGAATTGGATTTTCCGGATAGCCAAAACCGGACCGAGGTTCTCGACAGCGGGGAAGAGATTTTCCGTGTACGCGGTAGCATCCGCAACACTGGGCAAAGCTCCGTCACCGTGCCAACCCTTTTGGTGGTGTTTCGCGATGAGCGGGAGAAGAACGTGTACAGCTGGGTCGTCGTCCCATCCAAACGGGAATTGGCGCCAGGTGAGAGCTTGAATGTGACCGAGGCCGTGACCGATATTCCCGCCGCGGCAAAAGCAGCCGAAATTGGCTGGTCACCGAACTGATACGCCTAATCGGCAATGCAAATTAGCTGAATTCGATCCAAACTGTGCCGGCTTCGTCGCGCCCGCGTTGAACGGTGTTCGCCCGGGTTGTTACCGACGCAGTGGAAGTTTCGATATCAAAGTTGATGCGAGCAGGGCGTATCACGTTCGCCCGGGCTGTGACACGCTCTGCGATGGGCGAGGATGGCGAGGCAGACGTAGTTGCCGCGCCTGGCGCCGTAGCAACGGCGGACGATTGGACGATCAAAACAATGGCGGCTGCGAAGCTCATGCCAAATGGTTTCCGCCCCGTTTACCTTTTTCACAAGCGATCTGGTAACCCGGTCCCACAGCGGGACATTTGGGCGCGGAGCCTTACCGGTTAACGCTCTGTCTTGATCAACGTTGATGCCGGATCACAAAAGCAGTCATCAAAGGCCTTGCGCAGCGGATAGCCCCTTGCTAGTGGCGCCCTCCTACCAAGGGGAGCGCATCAGCGCGCCTCGCTTACCGAGTGCGGTCGTGGCGGAACTGGTAGACGCGCAACGTTGAGGTCGTTGTGGCCGAAAGGCCGTGGAAGTTCGAGTCTTCTCGACCGCACCAAACAGTCCTTATTGGACATCAAGACATCACCAAAGTGCAGGAACTAGCCCGAAATGGCGCAGTTCTGTGGGGTGTTCACGGTCGTCGGGAGCCATCAGTAGTCAGAGGCATTGGGTTTAGAGGGTGTAGTCCGGGCAAATTCGCCTGCCGATTCTCAGCGGCTGACTGCGATTGAAAATTGCGTTCGACAAGAACGGCAGCTTTTCTCTCCAATCCCAGCAAAATTGAACAAAAACGCTATCTTCCCGCCAAATTCGAAATGCGTTGCAGCAAGCGACCGCGAAATTCTGGAGTCGCATCCGCTGCGAGGGTAATAAAGACGCCTGTTAGCGCTTGATTCCTGAAACCATCCAGATCGAAGTAGCCATTGGCCCAATCCTGCCGCGCCAGACGGTAGCTGTCATAGACTTGCCGACCCAATTGTTCGGCTGAGATATTGCCTCTTAGTAGCCCGCCGGCTTGCGCTGCTTTGCAGGCTTGGACCGGCTGCTTCAACGATTGCGCGAAGATGCCATGATCGGATTGTTGCTCAAACAGCCCGCTGCGATCACCCGCAACAAAGGCGGCCCGATAAAAGTCTTCATCCTGCGCAAACAAATCAGCAAACTGCGTGATCTGCTGTTCGAACCCGGCCTCAATACTGCTGAAATCGGACCGGCTTTGAACCTCGTGTAGCCGCTGAACCAGCGCTTCGATGATTCGATTCAGTATTTGGCCTTTACCACCGATGAGATTGTAAATCGTGGGGACGGTCAACTGGGCTCGTTCAGCCAGTTCTCGAATCTTCAACGCCTCAAAACCATCTTTGGCAATCATAGCACGTGCGTGACTTAGAATGCGCTCTGCACGCTGAGACTTCTTGTCTTCGCGAGTCATTTTGGGGGCGAGTGAAGCGGATTGAACCATACGCGCCTCATAGACCGCTCCGGCTATTGACTCAATAATTGGACAACGTTAAAAGTTTTAACAATGTTTAAATAATGAGAACTCCAATGGAGAGAGACATGGCAAAGTTCGACTTCTCAAAATCCATCGAAGCCTGCGCAGCGCGCTATGGCGAGGATGCCGACGCAGTCCGCAAGTATATGAATGATGGGCTCGAGGCTGCGCTCACTTTGCCCAACCGTGGACCGATTAAATTCAATGCGGATGGGGCCCTCGATCAGACGATTCTCGATGCATATTCGACATACGGTTTCTACATTTTCGAAGGCGTCATCGGTCGGGAAGAACTCAGCGACATTGAGGAGGACCTTGAGGAGCTCCGCACTCGGTTTCCCACCCACCCCGGTTCTGAGGTCGACATGCACGGCCGCCCGGCCCTTGGTGCGGATTGCAAAGGACCTGGCCTAACTTGGGGCAAGCCATTGAGCGATCCATTGGGCGGGACTGAGATCGCCAATGGCCGGCATCAGGTTAAGCTCCAAGAACTGGACGCGGGCGAAGACGCGCCTGAGGCGACTCCATTCATTTTGCTTGGCTCGTTGCAATTCTCCGACGCTGCGATGCGAACCTATGGGCATCCAGAACTTCTTAAAGTCGCCGCCTGTATCAATGGCGATGATTTTGCGCCGTTCACCGAAGTGCTTTTTATCAAGGACCCCGGTTACGGCGCCGCGGTCTCATGGCATCAAGATGGCGATAGCCATTGGGATAATCCCGATTTCGACGAGGACATTCACGGCTTCAATTTTATGGCCCAGGCCTATGGCAGCACGCCGGTAAACGGAGTGTGGGTTGTCCCCGGCACCCACAAGCTGGGTAAAATGGATATCCCGGCGATGGTCAAAGACAGCGGCAGTGAACGCCTGAAAGAAGCTGTTCCGATCGTTTGCGAAGCGGGTGATGTTGTGATCTGCAACCGCCAATTGGTCCATGGCTCGTTTGCAAACAGCGGGTTCGAGCCGCGCCTCACGATCAACTTCGGATTCCACAAGCGGTCTTCGGTGCTCGATGTTGAGGGTGCGGGCATTCATTGCCCGGTCGAGACATACAATGCCGCCGTGATTGCAGAGCGTTCAAAAGTGATCGGTTACGCTATCGACGCAAGGAAGCAAAAATACCCTGACGAGCAGCCTTACAGCTATGCGCCATTTGCCGATGCGAAGGAGAGTTTCGCGTGGACGCCCGCCAGTAAGGCGAGCATCAAAGACTATAACCTCATTGATCTCAGCATCTAGGCGCCGGTCCGATGAGAGAGAATGTCAAAGTGTTGGCAATGCATCCGGGAATGCAAGGCCTGTTCCCGGGAAAGCCGGATCATTGGGAATTCATTGCCCATGACGAAACCGTTGAGGCAACCATTACGACACGTGGCAGCGAAGTCGAAGTGCTGTTGTCTGCCAGCATCGAAAAGCTCGACAAAACGGTCTTGGACCAGCTGCCCAATCTAAAAATGGTGGCATCGATTTCTGCCGGATTCAGCAACATCGATCTTCAAGCTTGCGCCGAACGTGGCATCCCTGTGACCAATGCGCCCGGCCTCAATTCCGGCGATGTTGCAGACCTAGCTGTGACGATGATGGCTTCGCTTTTGCTCCGAATGCCAAACAGTCAGAATTACATCATGTCCGATCAATGGAGGGAAAAGGCAGGACCACTTCGGCGCTCACTGAGGGGCATGACCATCGGTATTGTTGGTATGGGTTCGATTGGGAAAGAGGTTGCCGCCCGGCTGGAGCCATTTGGCTTTGAAATCAAATGGTGGGGTCCACGCGCCAAGAGTGAGATTGTCTTTCCATATGTGCCTTCACTCATGGAACTAGCGCAATTGTCACAGGGCTTGATTGTATGTTGTCGGCCAGATGCGTCGACCCATAAGATGATCGATGGAGCGATGCTTGATGCACTCGGCGAGAGTGGAGCGCTGGTCAATGTATCGCGCGGCAGCGTTGTCGATGAAACCGCGTTGATTGAGGCGTTAAAGTCTGGCCGATTGGCCGGCGCTGGGCTCGACGTGTTCGACCCCGAACCGACCAGCAGCGAACGTTGGAAAGACATGCCAAACATCCTGCTGACCCCCCATCAGGGTGGTTCGACATACGAAACGCTATTTAAGCAAGCCCAGCTTGCCCAAGACAATATAGAGGCATTCTTGAACGACGAACCGTTGCTGTCACCGGTTGCTGAAGAATAACATCCTTCTGCTAGTCACTGATTGAAACGACACCGTGAGCAGGGCACGGCGACATGCGCGGCTGAAGCTCAAAACGGTCCATTGCCCTCGGCTAAAACTGGAATGTATATCCCGCAGGTCTAGCCGCAGCGAACACCGCTTTGTCGTATAACGTCAAGGCATTGCGCCACGCGTAATCCTGCGAAACCGACCGAAGTATGGGAGAGCCTTTCGCTAAGCAAAAATGGGTTCAGCGAGCGAGCCGTCCGCGCTGTAATAGTTACAGTGAAAGCCGCTCGGGATACGATAGGGGATAATGACTCTCGCAATCGGGCCGGCGGCTACATCTTGCGCGTGGAAAATCGCCAATTGGGTGGTGTTGGAATTGGCCGGGTGCACCAAGCTCATGGCATAGCCATCCGCTTCGTCGGTTGATCCCAATTTAGGCGCGAACACCAGTTCCCCGCACCCTGCTCCATCGCCAAAGTGGTAGATGTCCTCTTTGCCGGATTTCGTATCGAAGTGGATCACGCCATCCATGCCATCCACACGTCCATCAACCGAATTGAGGTTGAGGTTGGCATAGCCATGGCGTGTCTTGCGCGTCATCATCCGGTCGTCCGGGCGGGGGAATTGAATGTCACGGTCGTTGAGGGTTTCTTCTTTGATGTCATTGGTCTTGCCCGTGAGATCAATCGTCCAACGCCGCAATTCCAAGGCGGTGCCAGCATGCGTGCTTTGCGTTCCATCATCATTAGGAAACAATGCAGTGCCGTTGGCTGCGGCGACATCTGCGATCAGTTTGCCGTCTTCTTCCCAAGCATTCAGTTCATGGAACATGTGACGCCCCGGCATTTCCAGCCATCGAATATCTTTGGCGCTGCCGTGCCGGGGGAATAGAGCAAAGCGCGAATTGCGTCCCTTGACCCATGCCTGCATCGGGCCGCCTTTCATGGCTCGATCAAGGCTGACCTCAAGAGGGTTGAACGGCACCAAGACCCAATTTTCAGTGACAAGCGCAGTGTGAACCATGCTCATATACGGCGCTTCGAAGGCGAACTGATTGGTGATCTGGCCGTTCTTGTCGATCACTTCGTAACGAATTTCCGGCTTGCCGCCGGGTCCGTTGATCATCCAGCCGTAACTCATCATTTCGCCTGTGGTCAGGTCGACTGTTGGATGCGCAGAAAACGGCCCAGTGATCGTGCCGCCATAATCGAGATATTCTCGCGTATCGAGGCTGCGCGGATCCATTTCGATTGCAGGGCACCCCTCCATTACGGCCATCAATTTACCATTGTGGAGGATGATGTTGGTGTTGCCTGTGTTGTACCGCACACCTTGCACACTAGGATCGGTTGTCGACGGATCACCAAAAACGCCAAACAAGCGTTTTCCAGCCGCCAATTCCGCTTCAAACTTTTCGGTGCGCACCCATTTGTTGCGCATCGACACACGACCATCCTCAAAGAAAAAGCCATAAACCATCCCGTCCCCATCGAACCAATGATAGCCTTCTGGTGGATCGTAGAGCGGCTCTGAACCTGTTCGATAGAACACCCCATGCAGATCATTGGGCAACTCACCCTCTACGATTAGGTCCGGCGCATGCGCTTCGAACCGCATCGGTTGATGATGACCGGTAAGGTACGGGTGATCGGAAAAAGGCTGAGCCATAATGTCGTTCTCCGTTTAGGGAATTGCGCGTGCGCGCGCCTTGGATTGATTACGAAACTCCGCCCATCAAGGCGTATTTCAATTCCATATATTCATCGAGACCGTGCTTAGATCCCTCTCGCCCAAGCCCGGATTGTTTGATCCCGCCAAACGGCGCGACTTCAGAGGATAGGACGCCGTCATTGATGCCGACCATGCCGTATTCGAGAGCCTCCATAACTCGCCAAATGCGGCCCATATCGCGCGCATAGAAATACGCCGCGAGGCCGAACGGCGTGTCGTTCGCCATGCGAATTGCGTCATCTTCAGTGGCAAATATCATGATCGAGGCAACCGGGCCAAAGATCTCTGACTGCGCGATATCCATGTCGTTTGTGACCCCCGTCAAAACGGTGGGCGCGTAGAAATTCCCGCCTCGTTCGCTCGACGGGCCGCCAAGGCGCGCAACCGCACCAGCCGCAATCGCTCCATCGACCAAAGCGCTGACTTTGGCATAACCGGCATCGTTGATCAGCGGGCCGATCTCAGCTCCCCGCTCGACACCGGGGGCGACTTTGAGTTTGGCAATTCTCGCCGTGAACTTTTCGGTGAATTCCTCCGCGATGCTGTCTTGAACGAGGAAACGGTTTGCGCAGACGCAAGTTTGACCTGCGTTGCGGAATTTTGACGCAATCGCCCCTGTAATGGCGGCATCAATATCGGCATCGTCGAATACAATGAATGGGGCGTTTCCACCCAACTCAAGGCTTATTTTGGCGATGTTTTGTGCGGCCTGCGCCATCAAGATTTTGCCCACCGGAGTTGAGCCCGTAAAGCTCAATTTGCGGACCCGGTCATCGCTGCAAAAAAGCTCTCCTACCGGCGCAGGTTCGCAAACCGGTGTGACTTTGAACACTGCGCTGGGAACGCCGGCCTCGATGGCCAATCTCTCAATGGCCAGCGCGGAAAGCGGTGTAGCCTCTGCTGGTTTCAATATGATCGAGCAACCCGCCGCAAGCGCTGGTGCGACCTTTCGCGTCACCATCGCAATTGGAAAATTCCACGGCGTAATCGCCGCGCAGGTTCCGACGGGTTGCTTGATTGTAAGAACCCGTTTGCCAGTGGCGAAGCTGGGGATGGTTTCGCCATAGGCGCGCTTCCCTTCTTCGGCGAACCATTCAACAAAAGCCGCGCCATACGCGACTTCGACCATCGCCTCTGCCAACGGTTTGCCGCACTCCGCGGTTATCAAATGCGCTAAGTCGGTTTGGTTCGCCAAGATCAAGTCGAACCATTTGCGCAGGATCGCTCCGCGCTCTTTCGCTGTCCGTGCCGCCCACGCATGTCGCGCGGTGTCCGCTTCTGCAATTATTTGCGACACTTCATCGACAGTATAGGCACGAACCCAAGCGATAATCTTTCCCGTAGCCGGATCATCGACGGCCAGATCACCGGCGGTAACATCCCGTCCGTTGAGCAAATTCTTAATCGCAGTCTGAGTCCGGTTCTCTGTCATAAACTTTCAAAATTCGCACGATCGGCCTTGGAATGCATTTCGCATCTAGGGCGTGATCTTTTTTTCAAGGTCGAGCGCTGTGGGCGGTTGCGCGCCCAATGACCCGAGGTTCGCTGTGGGTTCGCTGTTTAAGAAGAGGGAGATGATCGCGTCGGTGAACTTCTCGATCTGCTCCTCTTCAAACACATCAATTCCAAAAGTTGCTTTGATGTGCGGGGCCAGAAGGAAAATGGAATTGGATGCGTGCGTCATGATGAAATGCAGGTGGATCGCCGATACATCCGACGAATAGACCCCTTCGTCCTGAGCAAGCGAAACCCAATCCATCGACTTCAATGAAAAGAGCGCAAATTTCCGCTCATTCATCCAATCAAGCATCTCACCTCCATGGATGGTTTCGAAGGTAGAGATGCGATGCAATTCGGGATAGCGAGCGCAAAATCGGACGTAGTTCCGGGTCGTGCTTTTCACCCTGTCATAGGGTGTCATGTCCCGCCATTTGTCTTCGTCGACAAAAATTGCCTCAAGCAATTTGTCTTGCAAGTGGGTGTAAACGGCCTGCCAAAGCCGCTTTTTTGAACCGTAGTGATAGGTCACGCTCGCGATGTTGGTGCCTGCCAATTCGGCGATCTGACGAACTGAGCCGCCGGAATAGCCATGGTTGCTAAACACCTTGATACCGGCTTGCAGCAATTTGGACTTAGTCGTGTATTCGATCTTCGTTTGCATCAGGTCTCACTTTTGGGTTCTGCAAAATTGGCCAGTGCCTCTGAAATAGGCCCCCACCTTGTCCCAGTTTTAGCATTTCATCGCAATGCAGCCCGACCAGATCGCAAACCATCCTTCCACATTAGGCCGAGAGCAGGAAAGGTGGGCGCCAACATCACAGCCAGCACCCACCCTGGGAATTAGTCGGAAGAGAACGCCGACTAAAACTTAAAGCCGAGTTCGACGAAAACCTGCCGCCCGCGATTTAGAGTGACCAATCGATCATCTGTTCCAGGCGCCCCAAACGGAGGCGGCGCAGACGTGTTGATGAAGATTTCATCGGTGAGATTGTTGCCAATCAATGACAGCGTCCATTTCCCATCGGGATCGCCAATCGATATCGATCCATCGATCGTGAAGAACCCGTCTTGAACAATGTCCCCAATGTTCGTTGCCGGATCCAGCTCGGTTGGGCTGGTCGTCGTTGTGAAATAATCGTCGGTGTAGCTGATGACCGAATTGAACCCGAATTCTAGCGAATTGCCGATCGGGACATCCCAATCAACGGCAATATTGCCGGACCATTCCGGTGCCCGGGCAGCAGCCCGACCATCCAAGTCTAGACCGTTCACCGACACGAACGTGTCGCTAAAGGCTGCATCCAAATAGGATGCAGCGCCGCTAACGGTGAGCCCATCAACCGGCGTTGCCCAGCGCCAGTCAACGTCGATACCTTGCGTTGTGGTTTCACCGGCATTGAATGTCGAAAAGTTGAAGATCGCGACATCAAAGTTCTGAATCTGTTGGTCAGAAAACACATAGTAGAACGCGGTGGCGTTAAGGATCAAAGACCCGTTGGCCAATTGCGAACGAACACCAATTTCGCCGCCCGTCGATGTCTCTGAATCGAAACGCAGGGAATCGGCAGCGGCCTCCGCAACAGCTGGATCGGGATCATTCAACAACAAAACCGCGCCGGTGGGCAGTGTGTTGTTATCGACCCCGCCCGATTTGAAACCGGTTTTGAAAGCCGCATAGATATTGAAATCGTCGTTTGGCGTGTATTTCAACACCACTTCGGGAGAGAAATTGCTGTCGCTAAATTCGATTGGCCCGGCAAAAAATCCGGATGGCACCGCACCCAACGGACCAGAAATGAACGAATGGACAAATGGGAAGCCAATCGTCGTGCTCTTCTCCTCGTCGGTCCAACGAACCCCGCCGGAAAGATTGACCGTGTCGGTCAGATCGAGTGACCCGCTGACATAGAACGAGATTGCTTCGGCCGAGAGGGGGCGATCCGCCAACCAGTCAAATGTGAAGCCTGTGGCGGCATCTGGTCCCAGCAAAAGCGATGGCAGAAACGCATTCTGCGCAGTCAGCAAGCCGCTGTCTCGACTTTCCCAAAATCCGCCAATCTGGAAATTGAACGGCCCAGCAAAATCACTCGCCAGGCGAAATTCTTGCGTGAATTGCTCCAAAGTGTTGACGAACGGAGCGGTGAAGCCAGCAGCCGATCCATCTGGGTTCTGGCCAGTCGAGTTGAACGTATCGTTGTAAATATTGTCCAATTCCACATAGCCGGAAAGCAACGTCAGCGTGAGATCATCGGTCAACCCGATGTTCGCCTCTAGACTTGCATAGAACAGATCGGTGTCATTGAATGCCTGAGTGACATCCCGCCCGCCAAGATCCAGACCGGTTGGCACAACATTGATGCTGGCATCACCGTCTGGGCCAGGGAAAAAATTGTCGGAAATGTTGCAGTCATGCGTAGGAGCAAACGACAACCCAAACACCGCCAAGAATGATGGTTCGGGCTGTCCATTGCCGCCGCAGAACAGATCTGTGAAGCCATTCAACGTCTCTGAGCGCTGTTCATTATAATTGATTTTTAGAGTGGCGTCGAAATTCGATGACGGCTCAAAAGCGAGAGTCAAACGACCCACAAAGTTGGTCAAGCCTTTGTCAGGGTCAAGCGCAGGCACGTTGTCCTGAAGCTCCACAAATTTATCGATGTCTTGATATTCGGCGGCAACGCGAATGCCCAATGTGTCCGTTAGTGGTCCAGAGATATAACCACCGACCGTGTAACCCTCTTCTTCAAACTCGTATGAGACGGTCCCAGACACCTCCCAATCGGGCGTTGGATTTGCACTGCGCAGTGTCAAAACGCCTGCTGATGTGGATTTGCCAAAGAACAAAGGCTGAGGTCCCTTCAGGACTTCGACTTGTTCCAGATCAAAGAATGCGGTTTGCAAGACCCGCTGTGTGCTAACGGCAATGCCATCAACATTGATGGCCACCGCAGAATCAAAAGCGTTGGAAATGTTGGATGAATTGATGCCGCGTATCCCGATCTGCGCGCCAGCACCCGATCCGCCCACTTGAACAGAAAGGGCCGGCACTCGGCTTACCAAGTCGGCGGCTTCGTCAATGCGAAAATCGTCAAGCGTATCGCCGCTGATAACCGCGACCGCGACAGGAACGTCTTGCAAAGATTCTTCCTGCTTTCGAGCGGTCACGATGATGACGTTGCTGTTGGACTGATCCTCTTGCGCAGCTTCATCTTGCGTCTGAGCAATCGCTGGGTTGGCCATGCCGATCGCCAAAGCCGCAGAAATCGCAACGCTTCCGGTTTGCAGGCGCAATCTATTCTTGAATGACATCTTGTTCTTCCCCTCCACGTCGATGCTTTTTTGCATCTCATCCGCGATCGAATTCGGCAGAAATCAAAGGAACAATCTCGCCGAAATCCTGATGAGGAAGCTAAGAACCACGCTTTTCAAACGATACTCTCACAATTGTTATGACCGTTTGAATTTGATTCATGGCATGCAAGAGTGTGAAGTTTGCCCCGCCAATTGGCAGGCAAAATCAACCGAAGTGAGGAACGATCCTGTGACGATTGAACACCCCGATGCACCATTTTGGATGACAGGGAATTTTGCGCCGGTCGGAGAATCGATTGAAACCACCGACCTTAAGATAACGGGCGAGATTCCGAGGGAGTTGAACGGCCGATACCTGCGCAACGGCCCAAATCCCCGTGCAAAAGCGAGCGTTGATTGGTTCCTCGGAGAGGGCATGATCCACGGCGTCAAAATCAGTGACGGCAAAGCCAATTGGTATCGCAATCGCTACGTCCAGACGCCATTGTTGGATTTCGAAGAAATCACCAATGAGAACCGATTGGTTAGAGGCAATTCTCTCGCCAACACGCATATCGTTGGCCACGCAGATAAGGTGTTGGCGCTTCAAGAAACGCAAATTCCAATCGAAATGTCGGGCGATTTGGACACCGTTGGCCCGTATGATTTCGGCGGCAAACTAACAGGCAATATGACGGCACATCCAAAGATTTGCCCGAAAACCGGAGAAATGCTGTTCTTTGGATATGGGATAATGCCCCCGTTCTTGACCTATTACCGCGTTTCACCGCACGGCGAGCTGGTCCAATCCGAAGTCATAGACGTTAAGGCAGCGACTATGGTCCATGATTTTGCGATCACCGAGAATTACGTGCTTTTCATGGACCTTCCCATGCTTTGGGATCTCACAAAGTTGGGCAAGCCCGGCATTCCAATCAGCTATGACGAAAGTTATGGGGCCAGGCTCGGCGTTATGCCGCGCACTGGCACAAGCAAAGACGTGCAATGGTTCGAAATTGAACCATGCTATGTCTACCACACGATGAACGCCTATGAACGCGGATCAAAGGTCATATTTCACGCGCCTCGTATGATCGGATACACATCGGTTGGAATGAAGAATCCACCCGTTCCCAAACTTCATCGCTGGACAATCGACCTTGACAACGGGTCGGTTACAGAAGCGCCGTTGGATGATTTGGGCGTGGATTTTCCTATGACGTCGCCGCTTTTGGTTGGGCAACCCCATCAACATGGATACGCCGCCGAATTTGATACTGGCGGCGCGCCCAACCTTCTTGGCTTTCACAAATACGATATGGAAACCGGAGCGAGTACCTGCCATCGGCTTAAAGATGGGCGCACGGGAAGCGAAGCCATTTTCATCCCTGCTAACGATCCCAAAAGCGAGGATGATGGGTATTTGATGACCTACGTCTATGATCCGAGCGAAAAGCTTAGCGAACTGGTGATCCTCAACGCCAAGGAAATGTCCGATAATCCCATAGCGCGCATTCATTTGCAGGCGCGCGTACCCGCCGGTTTTCATGGAAGCTGGATTGCCGATTAGCCCACCTTCGCCACCGGTTTGATCAATGGTCGCGCCGCATAGAGGCCCTTATTAGCTAGTTTCTCGCGGTCTCTTGGCTGGTAGAAACCGCGCTTAAAATGCACCTGCGGCGGCTGTGTTTTGACTTCGCAGTGATGTCAAGGTCGCGCCGCATGACCCAAGCAATTCGCAGGCAACGATGATATGACTCAAGACGACAACCCGGCGCTTCGCCATTCGCCAGCCAACGCCCATTCCTCGGCCGAACCGGGTGATTTGGCGGATGAGCTGAAACCTCTCGATCGTCAAATCGGTTGGCTTGTCGTCAACAGATGGACGTATCGGTTGATGCGATTTTTGGGGTCACTCAATCGTCCCGAATTCGACACATCGGACATCACCATCACCGACTCCGAGGAATTCGGCACAGGGACCGTTTTGGTCACTCCCAACACCCGATCCGGAGCGGGCGCTTTATTGCTCATCCACGGCGGTGGTTATGTGATCGGCAGTCCGCAAGACATCCTTCCCAAGGCCGCCTTCTTCGCACGCAAGCTTGGCGTGCCCGTTGTTTGTCCCGGCTATCGGCTTTCGCCAGAGGCTCATTTCCCCGCCGCTCTCGATGACTGTCACACGGCATGGCAAAGACTTTTGAACAAGGCAGATCAATTGGGCGTTGACCCGAGCAAGATCGTGGTCGGCGGTTACAGTGCAGGCGGCGGTCTCGCGGCGACCTTGGTCCAACGACTTCAAGACGAAGCCGGAACCCAGCCAGCTGCCCAATTGCTGATTTACCCCATGCTTGATGATCGCACATCAAAGAGGCGTGAGATCGACAAGCCCCGGCACAGAGTGTGGAGCAATCGCAACAATCTTTTCGGATGGGACAGCTATCTGGGCCCATCCACTGTGCGTGACACGACGCCCTATTGCGCCGCCGCGCGGCGCGATGAGCTCGCCGGTTCCCCTCCGACTTGGATGGGGGTTGGGAATTGCGATCTTTTTCTCGATGAAGACCGCGCATACGCCAATCGGCTCATCAATGACGGGGTCGACGCCACCTATCTCGAAGTGGATGGCGCGATCCATGGGTTTGATATGGGCGTGGGCGCGCTTGCCGAAGCGTTTGTTGGGTCACAATTGTCGTTCCTCAAGAGATTTACCCTCTGAGTTGGGGGCCATCTTCAATAGAGCCGATAGGTCAGAACTGTGTCACTCTGGCCATTGTCGGATCGACCAGGAACAGACGGCCATATTGATCGGCCAACAGCGCTTTACCCACTTGTGCTGCCTTCTTCTTTTTCCCGGTTGTGAAACGATCACCCTCCAACGCGGGGATCCGAGCAAGGCAATGCAACTGGCTCGTTCGCTTAGCCAAAGAATTCGATCGGAACCTGTTCGAATTGCTGCGATGCGAATTCGCCGGGGCGTTGTGCAAACATCGCTTCGATGTCGCCGCCAATTGCCTCTGGCTCGCCTTGTCCGCCATCGTTTTTGGTAACGAGTTGGATCGACACTTCGGTGCTGGATTCTTTGTCCGCCGTCGCTGCGTTAGCGCTATCGCCGAACCAGTCACCGAAAGTGCTTTCGTCATATCCATTAGCTGTGAGGTAATCGATCACCTCTTGTTCGCTTTGATAGTTGGCATACCGGATGTTGCCATCTTCATGCATCAGTGCGCGCAGATACGCCGTGCCATCGGTCAGCGCAAAGAACACCTCTTGGATGCCGTCGCTGTCGTAATCATCCGCGCCCAAGACACGGTTGATGTTTTCGATCTCCAAATCGTTCTGGAACCGGCGCTGGCTGTCATTGTCGCTGCCCGCAACAACATCGCCGCTTTCCACCAATGGATCGATATAGATGCCAGCAACACGCGTTTCGCCGGCCCATGAATGGTCATCAAAATAGACCAGACCATCCGGCGCCGTACCAACGGTCGCAAAACGGCCGATCGCTTGGTTCACAACAATCTGATCCAGATCGCCATCGCCGTTCACATCGGCCTCACCAATGCGCAGCCACGAACCATCGCCGCCCAACGCATTGCCATCAAAATCGCGGATCGCGCTCATCGCGTCTTGATACACCGAAGTGTCCGACGTCGCGAAGTTCACCGACACACCTTGGCCGGGAAGCAAACGCATCATCTCATCGTCAAATTGCAGGAACTCAACGCCGGACAGAACATCGGTCCCGTCCGCGCCAACAACCTCAAACACACCCGTTTGCGTCTGTGTGATCGTGTAATCCGCGCGGTTCCCCGAAACGACCGCCGTGTCCACATTGGAACCGCCGTCAATCGTGTCATTGCCTAGGCCGCCGGTGAGGATATTGCTCACCGCGTTGCCGATCAATTCATCGTTGCCCGAACCCGCAATGGCGTTTTCGATCACAGTGCCGCG
Organism: Erythrobacter sp. Alg231-14; assembly: GCF_900149685.1. Lineage (NCBI taxonomy): Bacteria > Pseudomonadati > Pseudomonadota > Alphaproteobacteria > Sphingomonadales > Erythrobacteraceae > Erythrobacter > Erythrobacter sp. Alg231-14. Next base: position 637,827 of record NZ_LT702999.1, read on the forward strand.
CGCAATGCTCATATTGCCCCGGCTGCCGCCAACATTCGAAAACGTTTCCGAATTCAAGTTGATCAACTGCGCCGCAGAGAATGTCGAGTAATTGAGCGTGTCGGTCCCGCCATTATCAATGATGGTGAAAGCCAACAGGTTGCCAGCGTTGTTCAACGCCTCTTCACCCACGCCATAGACTGTCCGACCGGTGTCGTTGCCGACCCCATAGGTGTCATCGCCGGTGCGTGTTGTTGTGACCGTGCCATACGCTTGTTGGATCGCGATCAAATCCGCGCTCATAGGAGTGAGCGTGAACACACGGCTGAAATTCTGGAGCGCGAAGAACGAATTTTCAGACTGGCTGAAATAGGACATCACTGTAGTTGCCCATGAATCGTTCAAATACAACGCGTCCGCGTCGTAATCGGCGTTGCCGTTGTAGTTGCCGCCATGCCTTAGGCCCAGCGCGTGACCGACCTCGTGAATGTAGGTTTGGAACGAATAGCTGTCCAACGTCGTGCCCGAATTTTCCAACCATGCGGTTGAAACGTTCACGGTTGCGCTGGTGATCGTCGTGCCGGTCCGGCTCGATGATGCAAAGGCACCCTCTTCGGTGTCTTGGAAAGTGATTTGGGCCGTGCCGTTCACTTCGCTAAAATTGATGCCCGTGGCGTCAGTCCAAAGCGCCAAGGCTTCGCGTGCCAAGAACATGCCTTCTTCGGTCAATGTCGTAATATTGACGGTGATCGTGTCGCCTTCGGTTGCCGCAAAGCGACGCAAATTGCTTTCATCGCCGGTTGAACCATACAGCAATTGCGATGCGATTTGATCGTTCGAATATTCTTCGAGCGGGGCCGCAATATCGGCCGTGACTTGATAGTCGCCTTGTTCGCCATCGGCCCAGCCGCCCACGTCGAGATAGAATGTGCCGCTGGATGTCGCGGTGAAACGGATCGCCGAATACGTTCCGGTGCTGTCGTCGTTATACGCGACAACATCGCCGGATGCCGTGCGCAACGTCAATGTTGTGTCGACATCGTTCAGCCCGCCCGTGGACGAGGTGACAAATTCATATCGTTCGCCCGCCTGCAACGTCACCGCATACCAGTCGCGGTCACCGGTCTCTTCCAATTGCGCCGCCGTGGCGGGATCACCAATGGTGAGCTCACCAGTGGTCGTCGCATCCGCAGCCACCGCGTCATCAACGGGACGCGAACTGGAAATCACGTACCGACCAGCGGCGGTGCCGAAACCGGAAACATCCAGATAGAATGTACCGGTCGTATCCGCGGTGAAGGTGATTTCGGAATAGAGCAAACGCGCATTGGTGTTTGCATCGTCGTTGCTGGTGATTGTGGCACCGGTTGAATCACGCAATGTCAGGATACTGTCTGACAATCCACCACCCGGCAGGAAGGTCGTGAACGTGTATGTCTCACCTTGGGTGAGGTCGATCGCGAACCAATCGCTGTCGCCGGATGCTTCCAATTCACTGACGACGAAAGAACCGGGCGTCAAAACGCCGTCAGTGCTGGTGTCGTTGGCAAAATCTTCTTCGGAATTGGTGCCGACCGTTACGACCGTGTTGACGCCGCCATTGGCTTTGTCTGCGCCATCATGATTGTGACAGGCAAGGCAGGCACAACTGTGCGTGTGCACCGCATTTTTCAAAACGTCATCAAATTCCACAACGCTGTCGACACGATCCATTGCGGGATCAAGGTTCGTTGTATTGATTTCAAAGGTTTCTCTAAACACGCTGGCTCACTCTTCTATTATTGTTCTGAGGCCGCAGGGCGGGCGGTTTCTGATACCATGACATTTGCGGCCGCTTGGGCGAGCCGTTCAACGTCACTTAAATTCAATGGTCGGTCCATCACATCTACAGATACGGTTGGATAGGCCGATTTGGCTTCAATGTTTGTATTGCCTTCATCCAATTTGGCAATATCGGCGTTGATTGTTCCAGACTTTTCAACGGTAAGCGTCATGGACAGCCCATCGGTTCTATCTTGGTCGCCCAACGCTTCGCCAAGTTTGGTCCGAAACAGTTCGCAAATTTCAGCGTCAGTCGCACTCACACCCAGAAATTGCGCACCATCCACACGGCAAGTGTCGCCCACATTACTGGTCATGCAACCCGCCTGAAGCGTTGCTGCAATCAAGGGCATGGCCACTGATGATAAGAAAATCCTCGCCATTGCTTCGGCCCAAATGCCTTTCGCCAATTCGATCTGGCTAACCGCCTTAGAGTTACCAAAAACGATCCGCAGATACTTAACGCTGACGCTTTAACCCATTTTCGATGTGTTTTGAAAGTCTAAGCCCCCGATTTGGAGCACAACTGGCCGAAAAAATCCGATTTGGTGGCGATGACACGTTCCTTGCGCCCGTAATTGGCCCATTCGTCGTCATTGTGCAGACACGATTGTTTACATGGGGGCGGTTTGATTTGCGCGCTCCAGAAGGTATGAAATTGGCATGAAGCTCCCATGCACGTTCATGATATGGCTCGCATTTCTTCTAGTGGGCGGCGCAGTCGCAGGCACCCCGTCAGCGGCGCAATCCCGGTTGAGTTGTGAATGGTCACACTCGATTGCTGTGACCGCGACTGCGGGGGTCAGCGCCCATTCCGATGAAATCCGCGTGGACTTAACCGGTGCCGATCTGCCGGCTGGCTATTCCATGAGCAGCGATGGCGCCGATCTGCGCGTGTTTGCCGATGACAACACCACACCCATTCCGTTCTTCATCTCACGCTGGGATGCATTAGCGCAACAAGCAACTGTCTTCATCCGCCCGCCCGGCCTCGCCGCAGGTTCCTCTGCAACGTTCAACTTCTTCCTAGGCAACGCATTTATCGGTTCCGCATCCGATGCAACCGGGGTCTTTCCAAACACCGGAATTCGGGTGTTTTCCAGAGTTTCTGCCGCCGATCCGTCAAATGGAGAAGACGGGCTTAGCGCCCTTCAACAATCCGGCACCATCGTGGCCGATGTCATCCGGTCCGACGTGTTCCGCATCAACAATCGCACATTGGGCGGCTCGAACGGCGATTACGGCCTATGCGTTAGCACTTTGATCAACGTCGCCCCATCGCAGGAGGGTACATGGAGTTTTCGCGGAGGGTTCGATTTTGGTCGCGGCGGTCATTTCCGACTGAATGAAGCATTGGTTGGAGGAGACTGGAACGACGACATCTGGTGGGCGACCAATTTCAACAATCCCGACGTATTCGAAGGCACCCGCATGTTGGATGCCGGTTGGCACAGAATCGAAGCGCTTGGTTTCGAAGGGTGCTGTGATGGCCCGATTGAAATTCAGGCCCGCCCGCCTGGTGGAAATTATAGCGATCTTCGCACCAGCAATTTCCCATTGCGCGCGGCGATTTGCACCAACATCCGCGTCACGACCAGCACCACGCAAGAAGCGTGCCCCATCGGATTGGATGTGAACAAAGCATCCGTCACATTCGAAGACACACGCGGCGGCAACTTCGCCCTTCCGGGGACCATTGTGACCTATGAAATCGCCGTGGCCAATACTGGCCAACGGGTCGACGATACAACGATCGATATTCTCGACACGCTTCCGGCTGACGCGCGATTGGTGGTTGTGGGCACCGACGCGTTTGAATTGGTCCAAGGCAGTCCCGCCAGCGGCGTCGCGTTGGATTGGGTCGGACATTTGGACGATGATGACGGTGTCGAATTTTCAACCGACGGCAGCGATTTTGGATACGAGCCGCAACCCGGCGATGACGGCACCGATAGCGCTATCACCCATGTTCGGTTTTCACCGGACGGGTCGCTCAATCCAGCCGATAACACCGATCAACCCAGCTTTGTCATCCGGCTAAAGCTGATCATCGAATAGCCCCGCACCTCAAACGGGGTGCGCATATGCAATTCTCGTGCTGCGATTTATTCTTCGCCCATCCTCAAGGCGGCGATAAACGCCTCTTGAGGGATGCTGACATTGCCGTATTCGCGCATCTTCGCTTTGCCTTTTTTCTGCTTTTCCAACAGCTTCTTTTTGCGTGAAATGTCGCCACCATAACATTTGGCGGTCACATCTTTGCGCATTGCGGCAATGGTTTCACGGGCAATAATCTTTCCGCCAATCGCGGCCTGAACGGGGATTTTGAACAGGTGGCGCGGGATCAGATCTTTCAACCGCTCACACATTCCCCGCCCGCGTTCTTCGGCAACGCCGGCATGGACAATCAACGACAAGGCATCGACCGGCTCTGCGTTTACGAGGATGTTCATTTTGACCAGATCGCCCTCGCGAAGGCCAATTTGTTCGTAGTCAAACGATGCGTATCCGCGCGAAATGCTTTTCAACCGGTCATAGAAATCGAACACGACTTCGTTGAGCGGCAATTCATACGTGACCTGCGCACGGCCACCGACATATGTCAGATCGGTTTGCACACCGCGCCGATCCTGACACAATTTGAGGATCGCACCTAGATATTCATCGGGCGTGTAAATCACCGCTTTGATCCACGGCTCTTCGATCATCTCAATGCGGTTAACATCGGGCCAATCGGCTGGATTGTGCAGCATAATTTCTTTTGCCGCTTCGTTCTTTGTCTTGCCCAATTGCAGGCGGTAAACCACCGAAGGTGCAGTCGTGATCAAATCGAGATCGTATTCACGGCTCAATCGTTCTTGAATGATTTCAAGGTGGAGCAATCCCAAGAAACCGGCGCGAAAACCAAAGCCCAACGCGGCGCTTGATTCCATCTCGAACGAGAAACTCGCGTCGTTCAATCGCAGTTTTGCAATGCTTTCGCGCAGTTTTTCAAAGTCGGCGGCGTCGACCGGGAACAGCCCACAGAAAACCACCGGCTGAACTTCTTTATAGCCAGGCAGGGCCTCTGTTGCCCCGCCCTTCACCGTGGTGATCGTGTCACCGACGCGGGCTTGTTCGACTTCTTTGATTTGAGCGGTGATGAAACCGATTTCACCAGGGCCAAGCTCTTCCAAATCGGTGCGTTTCGGTGTGAAACACCCGACCCTGTCAATCAGATGCTGGGTACCGCCTTGCATGAATTTGATGTTGAGCCCTTTGCTCAAAACCCCTTCGATCACGCGGACCAGAATGACCACACCGAGATACGGGTCGTACCAACTGTCCACCAGTGACGCTTTGAGCGGCACATCCCGTTCCCCACTGGGCGCCGGGATCTTAGCGATGACTGCTTCCAACACTTCTTCGATGCCGATGCCTGATTTCGCGCTGGCCAAAACCGCTTCGGATGCGTCTAGCCCGATGACCTCTTCGATTTCTTCGCGCACGCGTTCGGGTTCGGCGGCGGGCAGATCGACTTTGTTGATGACAGGCACGATTTCGTGATCATGTTCAATCGATTGATACACATTCGCCAGCGTTTGCGCCTCAACCCCCTGCGCCGCATCCACCACCAACAACGCGCCTTCGCACGCAGCAAGGCTGCGCGACACTTCGTAAGCGAAATCAACATGGCCCGGCGTGTCCATCAAATTCAATTGATAGGTTTCGCCATTCTTGGCCGTGTAATTCAACCGGACAGTTTGCGCCTTGATCGTAATGCCGCGCTCTTTCTCAATATCCATATTGTCTAGGACTTGAGCGGACATTTCACGTTCAGTCAGACCGCCCGTGAATTGGATCAAGCGGTCGGCCAGAGTGCTTTTGCCATGATCGATATGCGCGATGATGGAAAAATTGCGGATTTTGGAGAGGTCAGTCATTTCACCGCCGCGTTTAGCGGGCTGTGTGCGCTATGTCATTCGAGAAAATTGCAACTGAGCCAACAGCCCACAGAATGCTTGCGCCCGGATAGATCCAAGCCGGTTCAACCGGATCAGGCGGCTTCGCACCGGGCAGGCGCGGCATAGGCGAACAATGGCACGCTCGCGCCATTGTCACTCAACATGCCGCCTTCCATGCCCTTGTAGTCACCTTGGGATAGAGCGGCGAGCGGCGCACCGGCCGCGCTCAAAGCATAGGGGCTTACGCGGTTGCGTGTGCAAAGGCCGCCTGAACCATCATCGACCAACGATTGTTCAAACTCCAATCCTTGGGTGTCGCCATTGGTGCGAATGACTGTTGCGACCGCCAATTGGCCACCACCCAAATCGACCACAAATTGGGTCTCTTTGGGAACGTCGTTCAACCCTTGGATCAGCGCCCCTGTTCTCGACAGATTGCGCAAGGTGACTTCGTAAGAGTGATCGTCGTGAATAACTTGAATCTTGCGGAAAACGGTGCGGCGACGGGCGCGCTTGGTGCGATCGCCGCTGGGCACGATTTTCCATGCATCACCGATCAATTCAGTGTCGGCCACATCGCGTGCGACGGGGTCAGAATAGATCGGGCCCTGCATATATTTCACGCCGCATTGTTTAAGCCGATCAAACAAATCGGTTGTTTCAATGCCGTTGGCAATTGTGTCCATTTCCAACGCGCCGGCCAAGGCGACAATCGCCCGGATCAACCCCAGATCTTTGCTGTCATGCGCTTCGGCTTCGCTGACCAAAGCTTCGTCGATTTTGATCGCGTCAAACGGTGCACGCCGCAAATACGCCAAGCTGGAATAGCCGCTGCCAAATTCATCCAATGTCAAGCGCACGCCCAGCTTAAACAATTGGGCCAAGGTACGATCGACATCGTTCGTGTCGCCAAAGAAGACCGCTTCGCTGATCTCCAATTCCAACCGATGGGCCGGAAGATCCGCGGATGTCAGCGCTTCTGACACGCAATCGACAAAACTGTCGGAAGCGAACAAGGCGACCGGAACATTAACCGCAACCCGCACGGTGTCGGGCCAACCGGCGGCGTGTTCGCACGCTTCGCGAATGGCCCATGTGCCCACTTCTACGACTTGGCTTGATCCATCCAATATTGACGCGAATTCTTCTTCGTCGATTTCGCCGCGCTGGTCGTGCATCCAACAAATGTGAGTTTCCAACGCGCGGACAGTTTCGTCAGTGGCGGTGACGATCGGTTCGTATTTCAGGAAGAGCTGTTTTTCACGCACTGCGACGCCAAGGTTCTCTTCTAGGCGGCGGCGGAAAAGAGCTTCGTTCTCCAATTCGCCCGAATAGAACCGGAATTGACCCCGCCCGCTGTTTTTGGCGGAGTACAAAGCCAAATCGGCGGACCGCACAACTTCTTCCGCATTCACGCCATCATGGGGGGCAATCGCAACGCCTATGGATGCGCCAATAACGCAACGGCCCTCTTCCAATGAATAAGGTTGCTTGAGCATCGTGATGATTTTCATCGCGATCTCGCCCAATTCGCCGCGATCATCCATATCCGGGATCATCACTTGGAATTCATCGCCTCCCAATCGGCCGATTTCGCATTCGACCTCAATCGAACGCGACAAACGATCGGCGACTTGTTTCAACAATTCATCGCCAGCCGCATGGCCCAGCGTGTCATTTACATGCTTAAATTTATCCAGATCCAACATCATGACCGCGCAATTGCGCTTTGCCGCTTTGAAAGCGGTCAACGTGGTCTCGATAATGTGCTGCATCCGATGTCGGTTGGATAGGCCGGTCAGCGAATCGAACTTGGCAAGCCGCTCGGTCTCTTCCTCGCGGTAATATTCGTCGGTGATGTCGGCGCCTGTGCCGCGAAAGCCGGTGAATTCTTCGCCATCAAACGCTGGTCGGCCCGACAAACGCAGAACCGCCCCGCCCGCATCTTTCGCCGAACATTTCTCTGCCCGAACCGAGAACCCGGAAAACGCTTTGTGCGCGCCCAACATCAGAGGCAGGGATTTGGTACGTCCATCCCGATCGGCAGAAACAAAGACGGTGCCCAAGGGTTGGCCCAAGAGATCGGATAGTGGGACGCCAATACGATCGGCAATTGCAGAACTCAGATAGGTAAGATTGCCCTGTCGGTCGCTCGCCCAAAACCAGCCGAGGCCCGATTGCTCGAGCTCATCCAACATGGCGAGTTTTTCCCCATCGGACAAAGCGCTTGCCGCTTTGGTCGATTTCAACCCGCTTTTAGACAAGAAACCCTTTAGGGGCACCCGCGCCTTCCCTCTCAATCATACACATGGCCGTTCAATCGCATTGAACATTGCATTTGGTAGCCAGCTACCGTCCTTGATCGGGTGTAAATCCGGTTGGTTATTTTTTGACTAAGACCAGGGGTTAATGCGTAAAAAAATCCGACAATCCGCAAAGATTTATCGCCTCGCCTTGCACCTTCACGCGGTGAATTATGTAATTTCGACCTCGACGAAGGATTTCGTGCTCGATCCCATTACTCCGGTGATCGCGGCAACCGCTTCATCGTTCAAAGCGCGCAATGGCTTCCCGGCGGCCTCAATCTGGTACGGAGACACGCGGTGGCGTGTGCACAAGCCATCGGCGCCGTCGCTGATAAGAGGCGTTTCGAACTCGACCCCTTGGCTGAACCCTTCGGAACGACGAACGCACGCGACGGCCAATTGCCCACCGCCAAGGTCAATAACGATGTCGGTGCCGACAGGAACATCCAACAAACCTTCGATTTTTGCGCCGGTCTTGGAAAGATTGCGCAAAAAGACATTGTAGCGATCATTGCCGTGGATCAGGCCGATTTTGCGAAATTCGGTCCGCCGTTCCGAACGGTATTTTTCCGGTCCGCGCGGCACATATTTCATCTCACCGGCTTCAAGCCGCTCAACGATATCATCGCTGGGAACGGCGCGTGAGAACAGCATGCCTTGTAGATGAGAGACACCTTCTTCGGTGACGGCCCGCAATTCGTCCTTTGTCTCAACACCTTCGGCGACTGTTTCCATACCCAGCGCCGTCGCCAGACTGACGATGGCAGCAATGATGGCGTCGTTTTTGTTGTCTTCCGCCGTGCATCCGCGAACAAAGGATTGGTCGATCTTGATCTTGTCAAAGGGCGCATCGCGCAGATAACTAAGCGACGAATAGCCAGTCCCAAAATCATCCAACGACAAACGCACTCCCAGCTCTTTTAGCTCATGGAAGAGGCGCAAAGCCCGCTCCATATCGCCGACAAAGACGCTTTCAGTGATTTCCAATTCGACGCGTGAGGGATCAATCCCGGTGTTTTTCAAAGCGCGTTTGACGATGTCGACGAAATCTTCGGCCGAAAATTGAACAGCGGACACATTGACCGCCGCCCGAATGCTGCCGGGCCATGTCTGGACCGTTTCGCAAACGCTGTTGAGAGCCCATTCTCCTAATTCGCGGATAATCCCGACCTCTTCGGCCACCGGAATAAAGTCCGCCGGAGAAATCATACCGCGATCGGTGTGATTCCAACGCATCAGCGCCTCAACACAGGCGACCTCGTGCGTTTTGCAATCAACGATCGGTTGATAATGCATTTCCAACTCATCGCGAGCGACCGCATCGCGCAAATCCGCCTCGATTTGATGGCGGTGGCTAGCCTGATCGCGCAGGTCGCTGGAATAGAACCGGAATTGCCCGCGTCCGCCCCCTTTGGCCGAATACAGCGCGAGATCGGCGGCTTTGATAAGTTCTTCTTCTTCGATGCCGTCAAATGGTGCGACCGCAATGCCGACAGAGCAACCGATGACCGCGCGCATTCCGTTGATGGAATAGGGTTGCGAAACCATTTGGATGACGCGTTGACCCAAATCGCCCAAAACGCCGCGATCGTCTTCGTCGGGCATAATGACCTGAAATTCGTCACCGCCAATGCGGCCAATCTCTACTTTGTCACCCAAGACACGCTTTAATCGGCCTGCGACCTGTTTCAGCAATTCATCGCCAGCCGGGTGGCCCATCGTATCGTTCACTTGTTTGAACCGATCCAAATCCATCAACATGATGGCGCAGGACCGTTTTGACACTTTGAACGCATTCAACGTCGCGCCCAGTTGGTGCGACATCCGATACCGATTGGAAAGACCCGTTAGCGAGTCATAGCGCGACAGTTTTTCGGCGTTGCGCGCGCTTTCAAATGTGTCGGACACATCCCGAGCAATACCGTGATAGCCAAGGAATTTGCCTTGCCCGTCCGTTTGCGGGACCGCGGCGATTTCCCACCATGACTGCCCCTCGCCCATATCGAGCTTCACAGTCACAGGCTTAATTGAATTGCGCGCGGCCAATTGGAATTTCAACGGGCGTTCAGTGCCGCCATCTTCGCTGTCTTCGAGCGTTTGAAAAACCTCTGTGATGGATCGGCCAGTGATTTCACCCACGGGGCGACCAACACGTTGCGCGGCGGGCGTCGACAAATACACGATGCGTCCCCCGGCGTCGCTGGCCCAGAACCAGCCGAGATCGGATTTTTCTAGACTTTCCAGCAAAGACGCACGGCTCGCATGGTCGAACGACTTCAGCGACACCGCCTCAACCGGACCATTCGTGTTTGTTTTTAGCCGCGAGAACAAGCCGGCCATCGCATCATTTCCCCATTAGAAAAGGCACTTGATGGTCGGTTTGATCGAAATAGGTGAAAGAATGGATAATCACACTTAACCAATCCATACTAATCCGATCATCCGCAGGACAAAAAGCCGGATGAATGGTGAATCCAGAACAATCCAGAACCCACATCAATTCAGAACAGGCCGGCAATGCCATCGCTTATCTTGTCATACGCGTTTTTGCAGGCCATCAAGGGTAATGACGGTTCAACATGCGCGATAGCGTGGTTGTGAAACACTATAATTGGGGACAATTCGGATGTCAGACGGCACGGTGAAACTCGAAAACGAGGCAGCTCAATCGACAAACGCTCTGGGCCCATTGGTGGGCGTTGCGCGTGAAGATTTTGTCAGCGCGGTTGCGTTGTTGCTGCGCGAAACTGCGTCCGACCCGAACCGAGCCTTCCGGCACGCCAAAAGCTTGAGCGAGGATATGGTGAAAATCATGACCGGCAAAAGCGATCTCGCCCCTCATCCTAAAGACAAACGGTTCATGGACCCGGCGTGGCAATTCAATCCGTTTTTCAAAGCCGGGGCGCAATATTACCTCGCCGTGCAGAAAGGGATGCGCAATTGGCTTGAGGATCTTGAGCTGGATGAGCTTGAGCGGAACCGGGCCAACTTCATCTCAAACATCATCTTGGATGGGATCGCGCCTAGCAATTCATTGATCGGCAACCCGACTGCGCAGAAACAGATCATCAATTCAGGCGGCCTGTCCCTGATCAAAGGCCTGCAGAACGCGTATAACGACATCGTGCACAACAAAGGCATGGTGAGCCAAGTGGACAAACGCCCCTTTAAACTGGGCGAAAACGTCGCAACGTCGAAGGGTAATGTCGTGTTGCGCACTGAGATGATGGAATTGATCCATTACGCGCCGACCACGGATGAGGTCTATGCGATCCCGCAGCTGACCGTGCCACCGCAAATCAACAAAATGTACATCAACGATTTGTCGCCGGAAAAATCGATCATCAAATGGCAGGTCGACAACGGCCTCCAAACATTTGTCATTTCTTGGCGCAACCCATCCAAGGACCAAGGTCATTGGGATATGGCCGATTACATCTCTTCATGTGAGGAGGCGTTAGCTGCGGTTGCAGAGATTACCGGATCGGACAAAGTGAATGTGTCGGCCGGGTGTTCCGGCGGCCAAACGGCATCGGTTTTGGCGTCAAAATTGGCGGCCAAAGGCAACGACATTCTGGGCACGCTAACATTGATGGTCTGTGTCCTTCACCCTGAACAAACCGACATCGAAGCGGGCTCATTGGTCAGTGAGAATGGCATGAAACTCGCCCGTCAACGCGCGGCAAAAAAGGGCGTGATCAAAGCGGACGACCTTGCGCGCGGTTTTGCATGGTTGCGGCCCAACGATCTCATCTGGAACTATGTGATCAACAACTACCTCTTGGGCATGGATCCGCCCGCGTTTGACGTGTTGTTCTGGAATGCGGATGCAACCAATTTGTCGGCCAGTTTGATGGGCGATTTCCTGACGCTTTACGAAACTCTCGCCTTTACCAAAAAGGGTGAAGTCGAAATAGCCGATCACAATGTTGATCTCAGCAAGGTCACATCCGACATGTTCATCCTTGGCGGGGTGACCGACCACATTACCCCGTGGAAGGCGACCTATCGTTCGACCAAGCTGTTTGGCGCGAAAAATGTGACTTATGTCCTGAGCCAATCGGGCCATATGCAAGCCATCCTGAACCCACCCACCAATCCCAAGGCAAAGTATTTCGTCCAAAAGAAGAAAGGCAAATTGCCCGACACTGCGGATGAATGGCTGCAAGGGACCGAAGAGGTCAAAGGCAGTTGGTGGCCGTATTGGATGGAGTGGATTCAGGCCCGTTCGGGCGACAAATTGCCCGCCCCTGACGCGTTGGGAAGCAAAGCCCATCCACCGCAAGAAAGCGCCCCCGGACTCTACGTCGTAGAAGAAGTCTGATACAACCAGCGGCGCAATGAGAGATTAACAGCTTATAGAAGGCCATCGTCACAGTGATCTGTGACGGCGGCTTTCTACCTGTATCGGCGTGGGAAACCGGTATCGAGATAAGCGTCGATAGGACGGAAATACATGAGCGAAGCAATGAACGGTGCGGTCGTCACCATGGAACAAGTGGCTGGGCGGACGCTACGGGTTGCTACATGGAGGCTAACCGAAGCGACTGAGCACCCGCCGGTTTTGTTCTTCAACGGCATCGGCGCCAACATCGAAGCAGTTGCCCCGCTTGCCAATGAATTGAGCGAGCGCGCCTTTATCATGTTCGACATGCCGGGCGTGGGCGAATCACCCGATCCTTTGGTCCCCTACAATCCCTTCACGATCAGTTGGACAGCGGCCCAATTGTTGGACAAATTTGCCGTCGATGAAGTCGACGTGATGGGTATCAGTTGGGGTGGCGGCATTGCGCAGCATTTCGCCATGCAGCACGCCGCACGCACGCGCCGCGTCGTTTTGATCGCGACCAGTGCGGGCATGTTGATGATGCCAGGAAGTCCCAAAGCCTTGACCAAAATGGCCAATCCACGCCGATACATCGATCCAGAATTCATGATGAAGAATTTTGAGACGCTTTACGGCGAAGGTCTGGGCAAATCTCAAGGGAAAGGCGGGCATATGTCGCGCCTTAAACCGCCATCTCCGCGCGGGTATATGTACCAATTGATGTGCATGTTGGGTTGGACCAGCGCGCCGGCTTTGCCGTTCCTGTTGAAACAGGAAACATTGATCATGATGGGCGATGACGATGCGATCGTGCCGCTAACCAATGGCAAATTTCTCAACATGCTGATCCCCAACAGCGAACTGGTCGTCATGAAAGGCGGCGGTCACCTGTTCTTGTTGTCGCATAAAGAAGAATGCACTGAGGCGATGCGGGATTTTTTGGACGCCCCGGACAATGAAGAAGAGCTCGCAGCCTAACAAAGGCGCGGCAAAGGAATACGGGGCGTCCGCCCGACTAAACCGGGCATAGGGAGAATTGCGATCGCAACAGCCATTCCGCACGCGGAATCCGTCCCGGCCCGGGCCCACAGCGGCACGGGCGGAGCATTGGATAAAACTGGATTCGCTTGGGCTGTTTTTGAATGGGCGCGTAACCCGTATTACATCCTGATCGTCATCTACATTTTCGCGCCCTATTTCGCGCGCGACATCATTGGGGCAGACCTTCTCGCAAGCGGTGAATTGGATGCACTTGCGCCCGACGAAGCGCGAAAAACCGCCAACGCCCAAGGCCAAGCGACCATCGCATCTGTGACAAAGTGGGCCGGTCTCATCGCCGCCCTCACCGCTCCATTTTTGGGAGCAGCATTGGATCGCGGCGGGCGATTGAAGCCGCTATTGGCTGTCTTTCTAGGCGCGATCACCGTTTCATCCGCGATGCTTTGGTTCGCGCAACCCGGTGGCGCAGGCTTGCCCGTGTGGGCGATTATGGCGCTGCTGGTCGTGGCCTATGTCAGCTACACATACTCCGAGGTTACCCACAACGCGATGCTATCGGTGTCGGGTGAACCGGCCCGCCTTTCGATGATTTCGGGTCTGGGATTGGGGCTGGGTAATCTGGCGGCTGTGTTGATCTTTGTTGCGATTGCCCTGCTCTTCATTTTGCCCGGTGCCATCGGTTGGCCGTTTGTTGAGCCGCAGTTTGGCGTTGATCTTTCAACTTTTGACCATGCCCGAATGACCGGACCTATTTGCGCAGTTTGGCTCGCAACATTTTCGATCCCTTTCTTCCTCAATGCAAAGGATCCCGGCCTTCCGGGCGCGAGCTGGCGCGCGGCAATCGTAACTGGTTTTAAAGCCGTCCTCACAACCGTGCGCGAAGTGAGGAACTACCGCCAATTGGCCAAATTCCTCATCGCTCGGATGCTGTACGCTGACGGTATGGCCGCATTGCTCGCCCTCAGCGCGGTCTATGTCGCTCTCTTCCTCGAATGGGGCTTTCTAGAGATGCTGTCATACGCGATTTTCGGGTCGATCTTTGCGTTTTTCGGCGGCATCTTCGGCGGTTGGCTCGATGGCAAGGTTGGCGTCAAAAACGCGCTGATTATTGAGATTTTGGGCATGGTCGCCGCCTTTTCAGCGCAGCTTTCGCTTACACAGGACACGTTGTTTTTCGGCGCTATTGCGAACTACCAAATGTGGGATGGCTTGGTGTTCAAGACGCTGTCTGATCTTACCTATTTGGCATTGATCAGTGTCGTTGCCGTCACCGTAACAGCCAGCATCTCATCCAGCCGTGCGATGTTGGTCACACTCGCTCCATCGGGGCGCAGCGGCGAATTCTTCGGTCTCTATGCGATTGCCGGGACGATAACCGTTTGGATGGGACCATTGCTGGTCGAAACCTTCACGACAGCGTTCAACGATCAACGCATCGGAATGGCTTCGATCTGCTTGCTGTTCGCCAGCGGCCTTGCAGTCCTATTGTTTGTTAAGATGCCCGATCGCGCCTTAGGCGGGACCTGACTTAGCCTGCAGGCGGCAACCAATCTGCGATTATCGCATTCACATCGTCCGGCGCATCTTGTTGAACCCAATGCGAAACGCCGGGCAATCGCTTGAGCGTGAAATCGCTCACCCACTCCTCTGTGCCTTCGGTGCAATGAATGTTGAGAGCAACGTCTTCTTCGCCCCACACCATTAAGGTCGGCACATCCACACGGGCATCGCCCAAATCAATTGTGTCATCATGGCGCAGCAAAGCTCGGTAATAATTGACCATCGCGGTCCTTGCGCCTGGCCGTCGGCTCGCCTCGCTGTAAATTGCGCGTTCCTCTGGGCCAAAGGCTTCTGGGTTGCAGGATGTTTTCGCGATCAAATCCCCAACCGCGTTGCCACCTTTTCGCGCCAACATCCGTTCGGGCAGCCAAGGAAGCTGGAAAGCAAAGATGTACCAGCTCTTTTTGAATTGGCGCCAATGCCGAATTTCGCGCCGCGCCACCATCGGATGGGGCACGTTCATTATCACAAGGCGGGTAAGCGGGCGAAGCTTTGTTATCGCAAATGCCCAAGCAATGATCGCACCCCAATCATGCGCGAACAACGTGACCTGTTTGGCCCCGCTGGCATCGATCAAGTCCGCCACATCCTGAGTCAGCCGATCCAGCGCATAATCACGCACTTCGCTAGGGCGGTCGGTTCCGCCATACCCGCGAATGTTCGGGGCCCAAACTCGGTACCCCATCTTCGCCAACAAAGGCATTTGATGACGCCATGAATAGTGCAGCTCAGGAAAGCCGTGGAGCATAAGTGCCAAATGGTCCCCTTCCCCCGCCATGGCGACTTCGAAGGTCAGACCCTGAGTCTTCACAAAATCGACGGTGATCCCGCTGTCGGGATCGGGTGACCAACTGGCTGTTTTGCTCATGGAGACTCCATAGCAGCGGGCCGCCACTTATGCTAAACCAGTATCAAATAAAGACTGGGAGAGAAAATCATGGCGACTTATGACCTCATCATCCGGGGCGGGACCATTGTCGATGGAACGGGCGCAGAGGCGTTTACGGGCGACGTTGCGGTTAAAGACGGCCTTATCGCGGGCGTTGGAACCATCACCGGCGATGCCGAACAAGAAATCGACGCAACCGGGCAAATCGTCGCTCCAGGCTTTGTTGATATTCACACCCACTATGATGGTCAGGCAACATGGGATCAGGAAATGGCCCCATCGAGCTGGCACGGCGTCACCACCGTTGTCATGGGCAATTGCGGCGTTGGCTTTGCCCCCGCAAAACCCGACCGCCACGAATGGTTGATCAGTCTGATGGAAGGGGTCGAAGATATTCCCGGCACGGCCTTGGCCGAAGGGATCACATGGGATTGGGAAACCTTCCCAGAATATCTCGACGCGCTGGAAAAGATGCCTCGTAGCATCGATGTAGCAACCCATGTGCCGCACGGCGCGGTCCGCGCCTATGTCTTGGGCGATCGTGAGCAACCCGGCGCGGTTCCAACCGAAGAGGACATCAAGCAAATGTCCGATATCGTCGAGGAAGGCGTGCGCGCCGGCGCATTGGGCTTTTCGACCTCACGCACAGTGCTGCACAAATCGGTGGATGGCGAACTGGTCCCCGGCACCACCGCGACGCCCGAAGAATTGGTGGCCATCGGCCACGCAATGGGCCGCGGGCAGCGCGGCGGCGGTCATGCTGTGTTTGAGATGGCCAGCGACATGATGCGCGAATGGGATGAATTTGGCTGGATGGGCAAACTCAGCCGAGAAGCTCAAGTCCCTGTTACCTTTGCCGCTCTACAGTCGGTAAAGAAAGATATGACGCTTGATGAAATGATTACGTCAATGCGCGCAGAGAATGACAACGGCGCCAACATCGTGGCGCAAATCGCGCTGCGCGGAAACGGGATCGTAATGGCGTGGCAGGGGACAGTTCACCCCTTCACCTTCCGCCCAAGCTGGCAAACGATCGCAGATCTTCCTTGGGCAGATCAGAAAGCAAAACTGCTCGATCCCGCGTTTAAGAAGCAGCTCTTGTCGGAAGCCAACGATTATTCCGAAGCGCCGATGGACATTATCGAAGTGGTCATGGTCATCACCCAAGGGTGGGCTTTGCAGTATGAAATGGACCCGGATTTCGATTACGAGCCAGAGGCATCCGCCAGTGTGAATGCCCGCGCACAAGGGGCCGGTATCGATCCACAAGAATACGCGTACAACATGCTGTGTGCAGAAGACGGGACCGGGTTCATTTACCTGCCGATCTTGAACTACATCGATGGCAATCTCGATTTTCTCCATCCGTTGCAACATTCCGACGACACCGTGAATTCGCTGTCCGATGGCGGCGCGCATTGCGGCACCATTTGCGACGCGGCTTCGCCGACATTCATGCTGGAACACTGGGTTAAAAGCCGCCGCCGTGGCGACCGGATTACCCTAGAGCAGGCGATGAAACGTCAATGTCGCGACACCGCCGTCCTATACGGATTGGAAGATCGCGGCGTGATCGCGCCGGGCTATCTCGCCGATATCAATGTGATCGATATGGAGCGCCTGAAACTCGGCCGCCCTTGGTTGGCGTTCGATCTGCCCGCAGGCGGCAAGCGTCTGCTGCAAAAGGCCGATGGCTATGCCTGCACGATCAAGAACGGCGAAGTGACATTCGAAGAAGGCAAATGGACCGGCGCAACACCGGGCGGCTTGATCCGAGGGCCACAACGTGCGCAGTTGGCAGAGGCGGCGGAGTAATTCTCCGCCGCGCTTAACCGCGATCGGGAATGATGAAACGGCCGCCTGATGCGCGGGCGATGTTGTGTGCAGAGCGAAGAGGAATGGTCATCCAGAACTCTCCGCCCTGCCCAATTTTCATACGGGTTGCTTGAACAAAGAAAACTTTGGCGAATTCGGTTTCAACCGCGTTCCACGGGATGAAAATGGGTCGGCTGAACGGCGCGAAGAGCTTCCAAACCCTTACCCGCAAACCCGTCTGACACACTTCGAACGTCACGCATCCGCGATAGGATACGCCAAGCTTACCCCGCCCCAGGTAGAAGGCTTCAAAACGCAGCTTTGCATGCGCAGGATCGGGGCGGTCGGGGAGTTCATCCTCAAGCCGCGCCCATCCGCTAATTCTGGGTAACAACGCCGTGGTCACGATCCACATCGCGAAAAAGAAGAATGGGAAGGCAATAGCGACGTACAACGTCACGTCGGCATCCTGCATTACGGTTCGATCACGATACCTTTGGCCGGATCGACCGTGCCGCCAATCATGGTCAAATAGGTTTCGCGCGCCGCGTCCAACCCTTTGAGCGACACAATATCCACTGTGCCTTCGACCGCGCTGAGGAAACCGTGCCATGTCTTGGCGATCATCTTGCCACCTTCGATGGGGCCGTGCTCTTTGAAAAACGCAACGAAGTGGTCAGGTGCAAACAACAAGACTGGCTTTGGTCCCGGTAGATCGGTTGCGCCGCCCATCGCAGCGCCGCGATCCTCAATATGGGTCGCGCCAACAAGGCAGGAATATTTGAGGCTGTCCCCAAAATGTCCGTGAATGCTGGCCAGCAATTTGGCGTTGCCAGCAAAATCGACGCTCACGCTGTTTTCAGTCGCGACCTTTGATAGGTCATCATAGGCTACCACATCGTCATACAAGCCGGTCGATTTCACGAAATCGACATTGCCCGGCGAAGTTAGGCCGATGCGTTTTACACCGGGTGAATTTTGCTTTGCCACGCTTGCAAGACCCATCGCGGTTTTGGACGAGGCGCTGGTGAGGATCACCTGCTCTGCACCAAACCAGCTTTCTGACCGCATGAAATAATCAATGATAAAGCCGGTTTTGAACAGCGGGCCGTAGATCATCCGCTCATTCTCACGCGCGGGATCATGCTCAGGATCGGCGGCAAGACGGGTGTAATTGTTGTAAACCGGGCTCATCGGTTGGCGATAATCGGTCTTGTCTGAGAAGCTGGCCGCGGTCACATTGCCTGGCACAACATCCAAATGGCTGCCCATCGGAAGATAGCCGTAAACCCGCTCACCCACGGCGATGTCGGCGCTGTTGCTTTCAATCACTTTGGCATGGCCCCACATGGGTACGATGCCCAACCCATCGGCGTTGTCGGCCTTAGGCGGGAAGAAATTCCAGTAACCGAAACCATCACCCACCACGGCATATGTGATGTTGTTCGCTGTGACAGAGAAGCTTTCAACCACCATCCGAACCGCGCCATCGGCCAAAGCACCTAAGTCGGCGACCGCAACCGCGGCGTTGGTGAGTGCGTCCTTCTGGACGTGGACTTGTTGTAGAGTGGCTGCAGCTTGTGACATGTTCAGATATCTCCTCTTTGCAGAGAGTCTAGCCTATCACGGTTCGCTTTCCCACCGTGTAGCAGCAATCGAAGGACGATTTTCACAAACGGCAAGCCACGCGGCCAGAGCATCGCATTGGCTGATACCGACTTGCCCTTGCGGTGTCAGCTGAAGGCCCCGAACGATCGGATACAAAAACACATCGGCTAGTGTGAAAGCCCCGGTTTCCCCGTTGTCCGATCGCAGCGCGGTCCACGCGCCGTCATTGGCCAATTCCGCCTCCAAAAACCCCAATGCGCGGCTAATCTGAGGAAGTGCGCGCGCGATCTTGTCTTGATCCAGATCAAATCCGGCGACCCTGTGCATGATCCACGGCATCACCAACCCGTTTTCGAACAGAGGAAATAGGTAGGCGTTGCCGATAGCGATCCATTTATCCATCACCGCACGTCCGGCAGGGTCACTGGGTTGGAGTGCGGAATTGTTGTGCGCGTTGTCGACATACTGCGTGATCGCCACAGTTTCGATCAATTCTAGACCATCGACCTCAACCACCGGCACTTTTCCAAAAGGGTGTCGATTGTTCGGAGAATTCGCAGCAGTCGCTTTAGTTTCGTGGGTTACGCCCGATTCTTCACAAACAATCTGAACAATGCGTGTGTATGTGGAGATGACCGTTCCATAAATGCGCAACTGCGCATCCGGGGCCGACGTCCTATCCATCGATTTCATTCAGACGGTTCGGTGACTTGCTCATCTTGCGCCGCCGGGTCGGACACTGGTGGCGCAGTCGATACCCGTGACATCACGCTGGTCACTTCCTGCAACCGTGCGCTGAACGCGCGCATCCGGACCGAACAAATCTGCTGCAGCTCGGCTGGATTTAGGTCGAGGTAGATCGGATAACGTTCTGCAAACGCATCAGCAATTTCGATTCCGCGCTGCGCTTCGTAGCGACCAACAAAGTAAGTCAAAGCCGATGTAAGCCCCAACCGATTGTCGGGGGTCATCGCCGCTTCGCTTTCCGCCATGAGAGCACCGATAAAGATGGCACAATCCAGATCAGATTCCGCATTGAACGCCGGCTCAAACGCCTCATCTTGCGCATGAAGCGGTGTGAACGCGACCAAAGCCGCCCCCAATGTCAGCCCGATCCGGGTCGCTGCGCGGATCATCAAACGCGCATCGGCATAAGGACGTAAAGTGCCGCGCTGCCATCGTCTTCGCGGATCAATGTCGGAGCGCCCGCATCCGCGAGGTGCAATTCGATCTCTGCGCTGTCAAATTGCCCCAGTATGTCTTTGAGATAATTGGCATTAAAACCGATCTCAAACCCTTCGCTGGAATAGGAAGCCGCCAATTCTTCGGCTGCGTTGCCGTTGTCGGGTGATGTGACCGACAATGTGACGCGATCATTATCCAAGCCCATTTTAACGGCCCGCGTTTTCTCGGTCGCGATGGTCGCAACCCGGTCGACACCTTGGAAAAATACCTTAGGGTCAACTTTCAAGATCTTGTCGTTACCCGTTGGAATAACACGACTATAATCCGGGAATGTTCCGTCGATCAGTTTGCTGGTCAAGACCATACCGCCTTCGCCGGACAAGGTGAAACGCACTTTGCTGGCGGACAGATCGACCTGAACCGAACCATCCATCGCCTCTTCGAGCAGCTTGCGCAATTCCGCGACTGCTTTGCGGGGCACGATCACGTCGGGCATGCCCTCTGCGCCGTCAGGACGATCGAGAGTAAAGCGCGCCAATCGGTGGCCGTCTGTGGCCGCGGCTTTCAAAACCGGCTCATCCTCATCGGTCACATGCAGGAAGATGCCGTTGAGATAGTACCGTGTTTCCTCGGTTGAGATCGCAAAGCGCGTGGCATCGATCATCTGCGCCAAAGTGCGCGCGGGCAACTCGAACGAGGTGGGCAAGTCGCCCTCTACAATCACTGGGAAATCGTCGCGCGGCAATGTCGGCAATTTAAACCGGCTGCGCCCTGCCTTGATTTCCATCCGATTTTCGGCTGTCTCCAGGCTGACCTGGCTGCCATCGGGCAGTTTGCGCGCAATATCGAAGAGCAAATGCGCCGACACGGTGATCGCGCCGGGTGTTTCGACCGAGGCTGCGCTCATTGTTTCGACGACCTGAAGGTCGAGATCGGTGGCCATCACCTTCACACTGCCGCCGTCCGACGCGTCGATCAGGACGTTGGAGAGGATGGGAATCGTGTTGCGGCGTTCAACCACCGACTGAACATGGGAGAGACAACGCAAGAGCGTCGCGCGTTCGATCGTAGCCTTCATCAGGTTTACCCTACTTTATGTGCCTTAGATGGCGTCATAGGACGCGGAATCGCCCCAAAAACACCGATTGGTTCGGGAAAACCTTAGCGAACCGGGCAAGGCGGGCAAGTTCAGGGCGCTAAGCGGCGGGATTCCCTTGGGGATAAGGGGCCGCATTCAAACAAAAACGCGTGTTCCTGCGCCCTGTTGCCTTACGGCCTTTGCATATCGCGAAATCGCCGCTGCAATCTTTTCGCCCCCTTGGACAGACGGTTCGATCGGATTGGCGTAATCTCCAATCTCAGGACAGATCAATCGCAAGTCGATCAAATCGACCCCCGCCGCATGAACATTCCGCGTGATTGCATCGTTAAAGATCGACAGTGCGGTCGTTATCAATGGCCCCATATTGGCATCGTAAATCGTGCAGAAGGCAACCGGTAGGTCCAACTGCCTGGCCAGTTGAACGGCACCGGCATGTTCGGGCGCAAACGCCCCGTTTGCCGCCATCAACACCGCCATCGCGCTGGCGATGGTTGCGGTCTTTTGTTCAAGCAATGCCGCATTGTGGAGCACATCGTTACCGCCGGTCGAAACGATCAAATGGGTGGCGTCCGATGGCAAGTCGACCAATTGCGTCTCTACCTGACGGCTGATGCTGCCATCCACCGCAAGCAACGTGACTTTGTCCTCTGGATCAAGGCACGCGCGCAATTGTGCCGCGACATCGGGGCCGCCATCCACATAGCTGGCATTGTCGAAGATAGAATCTCCGCACAGTACGATGTGTTTCACCGCATCATCCCAACATCGCCATCCCGCCGTTCACGTGCAGTGTTTCACCCGTGACATAGCCCGCCTCACGGCTGGCAAGAAAGGCCACCGCTCCGCCTATATCATCGCCCTCGCCCATTTTGCCCGCGGGAATGCGCGCATTCAAAGCGTCTTTCTGTGCATCGGGAAGCTCGTCCGTCATGGCCGTGCGGATAAAGCCCGGTGCGACGCAATTGGCGGTAATGCCACGCGATGCGACTTCTTGCGCAAAACTTTTGGTCATGCCGGTCACGCCCGCTTTGGCCGCGGCGTAGTTCATTTGCCCCGGATTGCCGGTGCTGCCGACGACGCTGGTGATGTTGATGATCCGGCCAAACCGGGCTTTCATCATCGGACGGGCGCTGGCACGCATAAGGCGGAAAATCGCTTCGAGATTGACGGAGATGACCTGATCCCATTCGTCATCCTTCATCCGCATCGCCAAATTGTCGCGCGTAATCCCGGCATTGTTCACCAGAATATCTATCCCTCCCAATGTATGGACCGTTGCAGGGATCAGTTCATCGACCTGCGTGCTATCGGAAAGATTGCAGGTGATCTCCACGTGATCGCCATCGTCGGGTGAACCGACCTCTGACATCAATTGTTCGCGAAAGGCGCGCAATTTGTCGCCATTCGATCCCGAAAGCGCAACGCGGGCGCCCTGTTTCGCCAATGCGATCGCAATCGCCGAACCAATTCCGCCGCTTGCGCCCGTGACCAGCGCGTTCATTCCGTTGAGTTGAAACATGTAACCTCACCATACAATATCAATTGCAGCTCTGTTGCGCGCCAAGCCATCCACGGTCAACCGATCAGGCGCGCATCGCACAATGATTCGTGTGCAAAGTTGATCCGCCTAGGCGCTGTTTAGCGACCATTCATTCGGTCGCTTTCGATGGCACCTGGTATCCGCGAAATCGAGCCGCAGCCTAAACCACCACCGAGTTTATTCGGCCCCAATCACCAAAGGAGCGGCTTGCTAGTCATCAGCCAAAACACCGTCACCAGCCCTAAAAATGCTGGCCAACCCAGCGCAAACCACTGAAGCATCACGCGTTCGTAATCTGACCCAAGCGGTTGATGGATATCTTGCGCTTCTTCTGCCAATCGTTGCGCCTTAATTTGCAGACGCACCACAGGTGCCCAACATAGAAATGCAGTGATATAAAGGACGTAGCTAACAAGCAGCCAAGGCTCAGTCAGCGTGTGACCCGAATGGTAAACCAGCCATAGTCCGCTGACAGGCTGAACGACACCGCTGGTGCCTGTAAAAATCCAATCGGCTTTGACCACCATGCGCCCCACGCTGGCAATAAGAGCAGGCTCCCGCGTTAGATGGGCGTTCCAAAAATACCAAGCCGTCCCTGCGCCAAAGCCAAACAGCACCGTGCTGCTGATGATGTGCAGGGTTTTGACCACCATATACAAGTCCATCATCGGTTATCCTTGATCGCGCCATGAACTGCGATGAGCATCACTATGGGCAGGTTTTTTAACAATGGTCCCATCGGATCGAGCCACAATTGCGGCGAGGCCGCGCTGATCACTACTGTGTAGCCGACCACAAAAAGCAGTTGCACTCCGGTGCTCCATCGTCCCTTTTGATCGAACAAAACAAGGGCCGCTATTGCAATATCGGCGAGGCTAGCGCCGATCTGTAGCGGTGCGATCATATGGTTGGCCGACCCAAAGGAAGCGGCAAGTTCCTGCGTCGCAACACGCCCATGAAACAGGCCAAGCCATGCCGATGCCAGCCAAAGAATGACTAAAATCGTGGTGATTGCGGGCCCGAGAAAGAACAGTTTAGCATGCCAGCGATCTTGAACCTGCGCAGGGCGCGCCAAAAGCGCATCGTCCAATCGGCGCGGCGTGAATCCAATCGCTTTGGCATAGGCCACGCTGTCGCCGGCATTGCCGGCGGCAAGCTGTGACAGACTGTTGGTCGAGATCGGCCCTGTGCCGACAAAGTCGCCAATACGGCCTGCGACACGCATCAATGGCATAGGAACAGGCACAAACCGCGGTCGCCCCATGCCAAGCCATGCGCGATAGCGTCCAAGCAATTGCTTGAGGTTGATCGTTTCAGGGCCAACCGGTTCTAAGACCTGTTTAGAAAAGCCCTCATTCCCGCAAATCAACGTTACACTGCGCGCCAAATCCCGCACATGAATCGGCGTGAATGGGAATTCACCGTCGCCGGGTATTGGAGTAAGAAACGGTATACCCGCCATACCTCTGATCAAAGAGGTTCCACCGTAACTTCCGTCGCCGTAGACCAAGGAAGGCCGAAGGATTGTCCAATCCAAATCGGTATCGCGCAGTGCTACTTCCCCGTTCAGTTTGGCAACAGAATAATCGGTCGTCACATTGTCGCGGGCACTGATCGCAGAAATAAGAACTATCTGCGTCACCCCAACCTTTGACGCGGCAGAGTTGAGCGCCTTAGGGAAATCCACATGGATCGCCTCCATCTGACGCCCTCTTAAAATGCCCGCTGCGTTGACGACACAGTCCACGTTGTGGAGACGATCGCACCAATCGGCTTCATCAGTGGCGGTGGCCAAGTCCAATTCGTCAAAGTCAACCGAAGGGAATGCATCAGGCAGGTTTCCCGCACTGCGCACTACGCCCACGACATCGTGCCCCTTTGCCAAAAGGTCTGATACGATATGACGGCCTATAAATCCGCCAGCACCCAACACCATTATTCGCATCTGCAATTCCAGTCTTAGTAAGAATAGCCCGATTGCATCATTTGTTTGGCGAAAAACCAGCTCTCAACCACGAATTACTGCTTTTGGAGCCGCCCGCATTGTGGCTACTCTTTGATCGGGTGGCTATTGCTCATCTGGACTTTGGTCACCCCTTTACCAGTCGAGATAATAGATCAAGGCCTTCTCTGGCTTGACCCCAAAGCTCTCATATAAGCCTATTGCGGGCGTGTTGTCGGGCTCTGTTCCCAACCAAATCTCTTCAATATCCTCGTCATCGGCGCGCTCAAACACTTTGAGCATCAAGGCGCGCGCGACGCCTTGCCTGCGCCAAACGTCCCCTGTGCCGATCTCGTCAAGGTATAGCTCGGTCGGTTTGTCAGGATGAAGGTGGACGACGCACATGACCATGCCGACCACTAGGTCACCCGACATCGCGACGCACATCATATTCGCCGGGTTTGCCAAGTACGCCATTAAGCGGGCTGGGACGATCGCCTCATCAAAAACCCCGGCGGCAACATTTTCCAGGAGGTGGGCGTTGTCGGCATTGATCCAATGCAGTTCGAACTCAGCCGCTTTGCCGGGTTGGTGCGAAATTGATCCTGCGTTTTTCCCGGGTACGGTCATCGGGCATTTCTCCCTCAACGATCTCATACCCCATTAACGCAGAAATGCGCCCCCCATAAAGATCTGTCGGGCATTGAAGTCGCGACAATGTGGGATCATGTCCGCTCGGTTGGATGCTGGATCATCGGCTTTGCTAATCCTTGCGATCAGCGGCTGCATCTAACCAGCCCAAAGACTGCTTTAAGCGGAGACCAAATGGTGCCTGCCCCCCATCTAAATTGCGGGCAGTGAAATTGGGCTCGGTGTTCCTTGAAACGAAACATTCAGTCCTGCAAACTCTTGAACGAAGAGCAAACTGTCCGTTAACGACCCAATTGCGAACGTTCGATGGTTGAGCGTAGCTAATTCGATGAGGTCAAACTTCGGCACTCAAAGTCAATCAACGCCGCAATTTGAATTTAGGCCCTTCGTAACATCGTACCTCATTTCCGCGTTCAAGGTCTCGGTTCTCGCTCCACATGCTGCCTTTGGCGGCAGCCTCAGCTCTTTCACGCTTTTCCTCAAGCAGAAGCGATAGTCTGAGGCGGGCGATCTTTTTGTTCGCAAATTGTGATCGTTGATCTTGAGAGACGCTGGTTAGGCCGGTCGGGATATGGGTGGCGCGGACAGCGCTATCGGTCTTGTTGACATGCTGTCCGCCGGGGCCTGACGCCCGAATAGCCTTGAATTTGATATCGGCATCTTTGAGATCAGGCATCTGATCCGGGCCAGAAAGTGATCGCACGCCGACATACCAGTTTTTGCGTTTGTGCTTGGGCCGGAACGGACTGGCTCCGACCCACCTTATGCTTCCTACCCGAGCAGCTGCAAATTCGTTTTCTTGCCTACCCGAAACACGCATCAGCAGCGATCCAGCTGTGGCGGCATCGTTATCGACAAGCTCGCATTTTAGTCCCTCGGCTGATGCTTCCGTTGCGAATTTCTCTGCCAACCGAGCAATCACCCACTCGCATTCTTTTGGGCCATGCCCGGATGACAGATGAAGAATGATATCGCTCATGCACGCCTCATCTTGTAGCTGATCATCGGGCGCAGAACAGCGACCACTTCGATGAGTCCGGCCTCCACCAAATCAGCGATAACACCTTCGATATTCTTGTAGGCTTGCGGGGCCTCCTCGAAGATCAGGTTTTTGTCCTCACAGATTACGCGTCCACCAAGTTCAGTGCGCTCTAGCTCGCTTTGCTTATAGCGATTGGACAGCTTTGCTTTCGCATCGCTACGCGCCCATTTCCGTCCGGCTCCATGCGCAAGCGAGTGCAGAGCATGGTTCATTTTCTCTGCGTTATTGGTTGGTGAGACAAGATAGCTCATCGTCCCGCGCGACCCCGGTATGACAACCAAGCCCTTGTCTGCCGGTGCGGCGCCTTTGCGATGAAGCCAGCCATCGTTGTGCGGCGTTAGGCTGTTGTGAAAAATGTCCAGCTTACGGTCACCGCTTGCATTCAACCGGTCGAGAAACCGTTCAGCGATAATCTGCCGGTTGAGTTCCGCCCAATTCATCGCCTGATCGTGCCGGTCGCGATAGGCTGCAAAGGCATCGCCGTTTACTTCAAGGCCACTGGTCCCGGATTGCCTAAGGTGACTCTCAAGCGTTGCTTGCCCTAACCCGCGCGATCCGCTGTGGACGAGCAGCATTGCACAGGCGACTTCAAAGCCACCCGCGGTGAATTTGTGCTCGCAAAACACGTCTTCGACCGCAAGAAATTCAGCAAAGTGATTGCCTCCACCAATCGTACCAAGCGCATCGCCGCCTAGTTCCGCCGGAAGACCAATCTCCGCTAGCCGCGACGCTTGATCGCCGGACCAAGGTCCATCCAAATCGGTCAGACGTTTCACCGCCCGGTCCAGCTTGAATTTCTTGGTGCGAATGTCCGTCTGCCACAGCGCCATGCCGCAGCCGATATCGTTACCCACCAAATGCGGATAGGCATGTGTTGTCGACCAGAAGGCAGCACCGATTGGTATGCCGCGACCAGCATGCAAATCGGGCAAGCCGACAGCTTCCTCAATGCCTTTCAACGTTGCGGTTTGATTCAGTTGATCAATCGCGGATTGCTCGATCCAACTCTTGTCGGATGCAATGACCCGAACATTTGCAATTTTATGAGTGGTGTTTGTGGTCTGATGACCACAGGAAGTAGTTAGGTGAGCACGCTCACCTTCAAAGGAATTGCCCATGACAATTGTTCCTGAATATCAAAGAATATCGGAGTGGTTCCATGTGATGACTGGTTATTTCGCATGATACACTCCTCTCTTTTCTATCGAACAATTTACTTCTGCGTGGGCGGATAAGCTCGGCCTGCTAAAAAATCAAGTATGATCTGTATTTGGTTTCTTCGAGCATAACCGGGCTAAGCAATGGGTGCCATCATCAATTACCGCTTTTGAGCTACGTCCTGGCACAGCGCCATCGTCCACTATCACCCCCAATTGCGGACAATCCAGCCTAATCCGGATGGACCTGAAAGCAGACCCTTCTTGCATGCAATCTGACCTCAGAATGTTTAGCCCCCGATATCTTTGGCAAACCCTTCCAAATCTTCCATCGAAATCAGGCTCGTCGTCTGCGCTTCACCGGCAATTTTCTTGATCATCGGGCTGAGCACTTTGCCGCCCAGTTCAACGAAGCTGTTAACGCCGTCGGCATGCATCGCAGCGACGCTTTCGCGCCAGCGCACACGGCCTGTGACTTGCTGTACGAGCAGAGCTTGCTCTTCAGCAGGATCGGTGACTTTCGCTGCAGTGACATTGGCAAACAGAGGCACTGACATCGCGCCCGGTGCATTCTCAGAAAGAGCCTCTGCCATGCGGTCGGCCGCTGGCTGCATCAAGGAACAATGGAACGGTGCAGACACAGGCAGCAAAATGCCGCGTTTAATTCCATGATCCTTGACCATAGAAGCAGCGCGCTCAATCGCGCCTTTGTGACCCGAAATTACGACCTGACCGGGATCATTGTCGTTGGCGACTTCGCACACTTCCCCGTCTGCCGCAGCTTCCGCCAATGCAGTCGCTTTTTCAATATCCGCGCCTAGCAACGCCGCCATCGCGCCGACCCCGACCGGGACAGCGGCCTGCATGGCGGAACCGCGCAATTTCAACAGCCGCGCCGTTGTCGCCAAATCAAACGCGCCAACCGCGCAAAGGGCGGTGTATTCGCCAAGGGAGTGTCCCGCGACACACGAAGCATGGTCGGCCAACTTCACGCCAAATTCGCTTTCCAACACGCGCAGGGTCGCAATCGCGTTGGCCATAATCGCGGGTTGCGCATTCTCGGTCAGGGTAAGTTGATCCTCTGGCCCATCGGCCATGATCGCGGACAATTTCATGCCCAGTGCATCATCAACCTCTTCAAACACCGCGCGCGCTGCACTGCTGGCGGCGGCGAGGTCTGTGCCCATGCCGACTTTTTGACTGCCCTGCCCCGGGAATACGAATGCGTGCATTGTGAAATCTCCTGTTGCGAAGGGCCGTTAAGCCGCGCCCGCTGGCCCTGCAAGTCCGAAGGGCACAACCTTGTTGGAAGCCGTGTGACCAATATCGGCGCGGCCCAGATAGGGAATGCCGGCCCGGTCGCACCAATATTTGGCGATGTCTTCTTCGCCTTGTCCAAATTCTACATAGTTTTCCGGCACCGCTGTGATTGCCCCCAGGCGCAGGCCCGCAAGGCGCGGCAGGCTGCCAGCCAACGCAAAGAACATACGATCGATGGCGTAAAGGTGCTCGCTGACTTCTTCGACCATCAAGATATGGCCAGAAAGGTCGGGCATGATCGGGGTCTTGGCCAACATGGACAACGTAATAAGATTGAACGCCGCCGCCGGGGTAACCCCGTCGAGGCTGGGTTCAAGTCCCGAATTGTCCCCGCCGAACCAACGCAAAACGCGGCGAACCGCCTCTCGTCCAGTGTCGGAACGCGCGCTAACCGGCATCGATCCATGCGCGCATTGTCCAATGCCCGCTCGGTACAAGGCGGCAAGCAAGTATCCGCAATCGGAAAAGCCTACATAGGTCTTGGCCTGCGCCGACGCGTTCATTTGCGCGACCGCCGCCTCCGCTATGCGGTTGGAACCGTATCCGCCTTTCGCAAACCACACCGCATCAAAGGCCGGATCGTTCGCACAATCGAGCAAAGCGGTGAGCCGGGTGAGATCATCGCCCGCAAAATGCCCCTGCGATGCAAAGCATTGATCATGGAAGGTTACCCGATGCGCAGGAAACTCTTCCGCCACCAAAGCCTCCAATGCGGCGGCATGGTCACGGGTGATCGGCGTTGCTGGTGCACAAATCGCGATATTCGTCATGGATTTCAGCCTATGGCGCTTGTCAGTGTCCTTGCAAGCCAATAACCACAGAAACCATGTCAGATATCGACGCTTTATCGCCAACCCATGACCTTTCTGGACGCCCATTCTTCTTTTGCGGGATAGGCGGTTCAGGCATGTTGCCTCTGGCGCAAATTGCGCTTGGCTTTGGGCATGATGTGGCAGGATCGGATCGATCCTATGATCAAGGCCGCACGCCGGGGAAATTCGCGTG
Source organism: Erythrobacter sp. Alg231-14 (assembly GCF_900149685.1). NCBI lineage: Bacteria > Pseudomonadati > Pseudomonadota > Alphaproteobacteria > Sphingomonadales > Erythrobacteraceae > Erythrobacter > Erythrobacter sp. Alg231-14. Next base: position 668,019 of record NZ_LT702999.1, read on the forward strand.
GCTAACCGAAAACGGGTTCGCCCTGCACCCTCAAGACGGTAGCGGCATTGCATCGTCGGATCAGATCTTGATTGCGTCTGCAGCGGTAGAGGACACGGTTCCTGAAGTCGCCAAGGCCCGCGAATTGGGATGCCAACGGATGAGCCGCGCCGAATTGCTATCGGCGTTGTTCAACGATGCCGGTTATTCGATCGCGGTTGGTGGCACATCCGGGAAATCAACCGTCACCGGAATGATCGCATGGATCCTATCCGAAGGCGGCTATGACCCCACCGTGATGAACGGCGCGGTCATGAAAAACTTTGTCAGTGACGCCAATCCCTTTGCTAGTGCACGCATTGGCAACCCACGCATTTTCGTCAGCGAAGTTGATGAAAGCGACGGATCCATCGCGTTGTACAAGCCCACCATTGGCGTGTTGTTGAATGTCAGCTTGGACCACAAATCGATCGAGGAATTGCGCGGATTGTTCGGCGATTACGTTGCAGAATCCGGATGCGCGGTGATCAATTATGACAACGACGAAGCCCAGCTTTTGGCCCGCCGGACCACCAATTCCGTCGGTTTTGCGGTGAACAATGACGCGGCCGATATTGCGATAGAGCCCGGCTCCATCGAAGAGACCGCCTTTGGCATCAGCGCAATCGTTATCGACAATCGCAGCCGCGAGGTCGCGCCTCTGACCCTGCCCATGCCAGGCCGCCACAATTTGTCCAACGCCCTCGCCGCGATTGCCGCGGTCGGCGCGGCGGGCATAGACGTGGCAAAGGCGACCCATGCGCTCGCATCGTTCAAAGGATTGGGCAGGCGCTTCGATGTCATCGGGACCACCCAAGACGACATCACCCTGATCGATGATTTTGGCCACAATCCCGAAAAATGCGCTGCCACTTTGCGCACGCTAAAGGCGACGTCGGGACGCGTGATCGCCTTCTTTCAACCGCACGGATACGGGCCGCTCAAACAAATGGGCGATGAATTAGCAGACACATTTGCACGCGAATTGGGCGATGGCGATGTGACGATCATGTGCGACCCGGTCTATTTTGGCGGCACCGTTGATCGCAGCGAGGGTACCGAACGGATCATCGCCCTGATCGCTGGGCAAGGCGCCGCTGCCGAACATATCGCCGATAGAAACGATTGCGGTGATCGCATCGTGGACATGGCCGAACCCGGCGACCGCATCGTCATCATGGGCGCACGCGATGACACGTTGACCGAATTCGCCCAAGCCGTGTTTGAGCGTGTCAGCTTTCGCCCAAACGGCGAATAGAGGCGCATGCAATGACCGGTATCAACATATACGAGCGCGCCCGACGCCATGCGTGGTTTATGGCCGGTGCGCTGGCCTTGGCGATCCTATTTGTCGTCGTGGTGGAACGGTTCTTCGGCCATTCAAGCATCGCATTCGGCGTAGCAATTATCGGCTTGGTCGCTGCGAACGCCCGAATGTTGAAATTCAATTGTCCGACTTGCGACAAGAACCTGTTTTTTCGCGGAATGTTCGTTGTGCCTTGGCCCAACCGTCAGTGCTCAAAATGCGGCACCGACGTAACGCAAGCCGATTGAATTGCCCCACGGGCGACTATGCCTCTCTCTGGGCAATTTAGGTTATGGAGAGTGTGCCTGTGACGCGTTAGATCTCTGAGCATGAAAGCCCACGATTTTTCGCTCGATACGCTGTTCAAAGCATGCGCCACCCAACACGCCAAGAGGGAGGCAAGCGTCGATGGTGCGCAGCGATTGACCTATGCGCAATTGAATCAGCGGGTCGATGAGCTTGCCGCGTGGTTGATTGGTAAGGATGTGGCCCCCGGTGATCGCGTGGCTATCCTACTCACGGACGGATCACCCTATCTCATCATATTGCTGGCCTGTGGGCGAATTGGCGCGATTGCGGTTCTGCTCAATTGGCGGCTGGCTCCGGCAGAGATTGCGTGGATCGCGGGGAATGCCGAACTCAGCATGACCTTCGCCAATCCGCGGTTTGAATCGCTTTTGGACGCCGCAGATGCGGGTGAGATTGTCTTGGTGGACGAACATCATGATCCACGCGGTGCGTTTGAAACCATAGTCGCAAAAACACCGTCCAAACCAACCCTGCCCGAATTGGAGCCGGATCGCCCATTATACATGATGTACACCAGCGGCACGACAGGGAGGCCCAAAGGATGCCTGCAATCGGGCGACGCAGTGGCGTCCTCTGCGATGGGTTTTGCCGTTCGGCGGGACTTTACCAAGGAAGATCGATTGCTCTCGGTCAATCCGCTGTTCCATGTCGTTGGGATGCAGCAGGTCGCCGCCATGCTAGCCTGCGGTGGGTGCAGCGTGTTTGCCGGGCGCGATGATGACAACGCCGCCATTTTAGATTTACTCCACCGCGAGGCTTGCACCACGACAAGTGCATTTCCCACTATCTGTTTCCCATGGTTGGAAATGGAACCGGTGCGCGAAGGTATCATGCCGCTTACCAATTACACCGGCGGCGCGGGCATGGGCAAACCGCAAATGTACGAATTTATTGAACGCGATTGGGATGCGCGTGTTGTGGGCGGATATGGCCAGACCGAGGTGTGCGGCTTTGCCACCTTCATCGATTATGGCGACATGCTGGACCACCCCCGCTCCATCGGTTGGACCATGCCGCATGTTGAAATGACGATCCTCGACCCAGAAGGAAACAAGGTGCAGCCGGGTGAAGAAGGCGAGATTTGCCTGCGCGGTCCATCCGTCATGTTGGGATATTGGCGCAATCCCGAGGCGACCAAAGCAGCCTTGGGCCATGGATGGCTGCGCACCGGCGATCTGGGCACGATGGACGATCTTGGATTGGGATATTTGCTCGGTCGAGAGAAAGAGCTGATCAAAACCGGCGGCGAAAACGTCTACCCGGCCGAGGTCGATGCCGTCTTCGCCGACATGCTAGAGGTTGTCGATGCGGGGTGTTGCGGCGTGCCGGACAAACAATGGGGCGAAGCGGTCAAAGCCTTCGTCGTGCTGACCCCAGAGGCGGAGCTATCACGCGAAGAGATCACCGCGCGCTTCAAGGGCAAAATCGCAGGATACAAACGCCCGCGCTACATCGAATTTGTCGATTCATTGCCGCGTGATCCCATTGGAAAGCTGCAACGCAAGGAATTGTCAGAACGCCCTGTCAGCCCCGATCAGGCCACATAATCATCATCAATCAGTGCGCGCCCTCATAACCGATGACTTTGTGCAAAACGAAGGCGATGACTGCGCCCAATGCAAGGCCGATAACTCCGGATATCGCGGCATAAGTGAACCATCCGGCAACACCCGAAAGCGCGCCAGTAACTCCGGCGATCCAATATTCTGCGCCATGGGCAATATCGTACAACAGATCAAAGCCGACTTCGTGTGTCCCGTGCACGATAATTCCGCCACCGACCCAAAGCATCGCGATCGTTCCAATGAACGACAAAGCGATCAAAAGTTTCGGCACAGCGTTCACGAGGAAGTGGCCGAAATTCTGCGCTGTGCTGCTGTCTTTTTTGGTCAACGCCAATCCGACATCGTCCATTTTAACAATGATCGCGACCGCGCCGTACACCACCACGGTCACCGCCACGGCAACGATCGCCAACGCCGCGGCGCGTTCCCACCAAACGGCCAAGTCCAGCTCGCTCAAAGTGATCGCCATAATTTCGGCAGAGAGAATCAAATCGGTACGCACTGCCCCGGCGATCCGTTGCTTTTCAAAAGCCGCTGGATCGGTGATCTCGTCTTCAACCGTTTTGCCGTGCTTTGCTCCGCCCAGCTTTTCCATCACCTTTTCCGCGCCCTCGTAACAAAGGAACGCCCCGCCCAGCATCAATATCCATATTATGAGCCACGGCAGAAATTCGGATAACAATATCGCACCGGGCAGTAAGATTATCAATTTGTTGAATAAACTGCCCTTTGTGATGGCCCATATGATAGGCAATTCACGCGCGGGAGAAAGCCCAGTGACATAGCTGGGCGTGACCGCTGCATCGTCAATCACAACGCCAGCGGTTTTTGAGCCCGCGCGGCCCGCAGCGGCGGCGATGTCATCAACCGAAGCGGCAGCGGCGCGCGCGATTACGGCGACATCGTCAAAGAGTGCGACCAAACCTGATGGCATTGCGTGGGTTCCCCTGTTCTTTCGTCCCCAACTGCCACCAAAGATGGCGGTTCCGCAAGTTCACAAAGCTTGCAAACCCCACCAAAATCGGTATGTGCGCGCATCCGCTCTTTTAAAGAGTGGTGTCAAGAAAGCCGGAGGGGCCCCGCGATCCGCGCGGACCAGCCAACGATCGGCATAAATGTGAAAGGAAGCAAGATGGCTCTTTATGAGCATATCTTCCTCGCGCGTCAGGATTTGAGCCAAGCTCAAGTGGACGCGCTGGCGGCCGCGGCGACCGAAATCGTCGAAGCGAACGAAGGCAAGGTCACTAAGACCGAGACATGGGGCCTGAAAGGTCTCGCCTACAAAATCGAACGCAACCGTAAGGCGCACTTTGTAATGCTCAATATCGAAGGCCCTGGCGCCGTCGTAGCCGAGCTTGAGCGCCAAACCCGTATCAACGAAGACGTCATTCGCTACATGACTATCCGTGTCGAAGAGCACGAAGATGGTCCAAGCGTAATGATGCGCAAGAACGAGCGCGATCGTAAGCGCCGTTCCGACCGTGAGGAGCGCGACTGATGGCCCGCCCGTTTTTCCGCCGCCGCAAATCCTGCCCGTTTTCGGGTAAGGACGCCCCAAAAATCGATTACAAAGACGTGCGCCTTCTCCAAGGCTTCATGTCTGAGCGTGGTAAAATCGTACCGTCGCGCATCACCGCCGTTTCTGCAAAGAAGCAGCGTGAGCTCGCCAAAGCGATCAAGCGTTCACGTCACATCGGCCTTTTGCCGTACATTGTTAAGTAAGAGGAGAAGACACAATGGATATCATTCTCCTTGAGCGGATCGAAAAGCTCGGCACGATCGGTGACGTTGTCACTGTGAAAGACGGCTACGCTCGCAACTTCCTTCTGCCACAGAAGAAAGCCCTGCGCGCGAACAACGCCAACAAAGCCGTGTTCGAAGCGAACCGTGAGCGCCTCGAAAAAGAGAACGCTGAGAAGCGCACCGTTGCAGAAGCATCGGGCGGTAAAGTTGAAGGCGCAGAGGTCGTTTTGATCCGTGCCGCTTCCAACGCCGGTCAGCTGTACGGTTCGGTTAGCGTCCGCGACATGGTCGCTGGTCTTGCCGAACTCGGCCACGAAGTTGACAAGAAACAAGTCATTTTGGGCGCTCCGATCAAATTGATCGGCATGCACGATGTGACCGTCGCTTTGCACCCAGAAGTGCACGTCACCGTCAAAGCTAACGTCGCCCGTTCGGACGACGAAGCTGAATTGCAATCGCAAGGCGTCGACGTTCTCGCTCAAATGTTCGCTGATGAGCAACGCGAGATCGAAGAGCAAGCCGATGCCAACCGCATCGACCCAAGCCTTGAGCCGGGCGAAATCCCCGCTGAATTGCTTGACGCTCCAGAAGGCGAAGCCGCTGAAGCGACCGAAGAAACGAGCGAAGACGACGCATAATCGTCGCTTTCTTTTGCTACAAAAATGGGCGCGGAGATCATTCGATCTCTGCGCCCTTTTTGTAAAAGCCATTAAGAGGCCCCATCTAAAGCCTCAACACAAAGAAACTTTGGCCCTTTTGGGCCGTTTGAAACACAGTATTTAACAAGCTAGGCGAACTGAATGACTCCAATTTCCAACATCCTCGAACAATTGCAGCAACATTACAGCGACGCCGTCACTGCCCTTCGCAATGACGTCATCGCATTTGGTCAAAAGGGCACGATCCCCCCTGCGCGAAAGCGTGAGGACGGCAGCTATGCCTATCCGCAATTGACCTTGCACTATTCGGGGGTGGGAGAGCCACAAGATCGCAGCCGTGCATTTGGTCGATTAGAAATGATGGGCACCTACACCACCACCATCACGCGGCCCGATTTGTTTGCACGCTATTTGGCAGAACAATTGGAATTGATTTCAACCGAATATGAGATCGACGTAACGGTTGAACGGTCGCGCCAGGAAATTCCGTTTCCCTATGTCCTTGATGGCGATGCCGGGGCCGCAATGCAGGGGATCGCCCCCTCGGAAATTGCTCAGCATTTTCCATCCACTGACCTGTCTTTGATCGGCGATGAGTTGGCCGATGGAATCGAATTTGATGATGAAGCAGACATGCCGCTCTCACTCTTTGATGGGCTGCGAACCGATTATTCACTGGCGCGCCTTGCCCATTACACTGGGACAAAGGTTGAAGATTTTCAGGACTTTATCCTATTCACTAACTACCATCGCTATGTCGATGAATTCGTTAATTGGGGTGCAAAGCAGATCGGCCCGAATGAACGCGGAACCGGTTACACTGGACTAAGCGGTGCAGGCGGATTGGATATCTCCGACCCGGCCGAAAACGCGCAGGAACAATTGAACGACACGGCGTGGCGCAAACACCAAATGCCCGCCTATCACCTTAAACGGGCGGACAATCGCGGGATCACGCTGGTCAATATCGGCGTTGGCCCTTCCAACGCCAAGACTATCTGCGATCACTTGGCCGTTCTTCGCCCGCATGCATGGATGATGATCGGTCACTGTGGCGGCGTCCGGTCCAGCCAACGGATCGGCGACTTCGTGCTCGCTCACGCTTATCTGCGCGATGACCACGTACTCGACAACGTTTTGCCCCCCGAAATCCCAATCCCTCCCATTGCCGAAGTGCAACAGGCGCTCGCAATCGCTGCCGAGCAGGTTTCCGGCGTCCAAGGCGCCAACCTCAAACAGCGCATGCGCACTGGCACCGTCGTCACCACCGATGATCGCAATTGGGAATTGCACTATTCTTCGAGCGCCAAGCGCTTCTCTCAAAGCCGCGCCATCGCAGTGGAGATGGAAAGCGCGACCATTGCGGCGCAAGGATACCGTTTCCGCGTTCCTTACGGCACATTGCTCTGCGTCTCGGACAAGCCGCTGCATGGTGAGATCAAATTGCCCGGACAGGCCAACAAATTTTACGAAGAGGCTATCGCAGCTCACCTTCAAATCGGCCTTCAGGCCGTGGCCAGCCTGCGCGATGAAGGCGACCGTTTGCACAGCCGCAAATTGCGCGCCTTTAACGAACCGCCGTTTAGGTAACGTAGCAAACGTCAAAAAGAGTAAGCGCGGTACTCATCCGCCTTTACTCTTTTTCGGCGGCGCTGGCTTCTTCGGCATTTTCGTCGGCAAAGACGATATCCACCGTCAAATCGACTGTTAGGCCGAACCGTTCCAACGATTCCAGGAACACCGCGGTGGGAATGCCGTCACCGGTGACAATGTCCCAAGAGATAAACGGATCCCCTTCATCGTCGAGCCGCACCGCCGCAAAACGCAACTGTGTGCTCACGGCCAAAGCTTCCGCCTCGTTCCAAGGTTTCTCACGATCAAACCCGGTCGAAAGCTGAATTGAATTGCACCCTTCGTGGGTTTCATCATCGCAATCGTAAAAATAGATGCGCAACGGCATGCCAGAAACTGTCGAGGCAATCATCGGATCGCCCACGCCGTCTTCCAAAAGCTCGACATCATACCCTGCGTTCATCATGACGATGGTCATCTCGGCAGGGTTTTGAGCCGTCACCGTATCAATTGTACCTTGTGCAGACGCCGGCGTGGCCAATGCGCAGGAGAGCGCCAAGGCAGGGGCGAATGCGGCGATCGTCTTGTTCATAGCATTTCCTTCATCACGGTGATCGGCGGCTCGCTGTCGCGGCCTGTGCCGGTCTTTACGGGAGTATTGCGAGGCCATCCCCACCCTCACCTGTTGTCAAGCGGCGCAAGACAGTTCCGGTCGCATAATCAACTTCGGCAACAGTGTTGCTGGCCGTTTCCGCGACGTAGATTTTGGAGCCGTCACCCGACCAAAGGATTGTGACCTGAAAACGATCTTGCGCGGTTTCGGGCGATGACACAGCGATCGAACGGACCACCTCAGCGCTCGCAAGGTCAATGACGGTCAAGCCGCCATCCATAAGGTCGGACGTAACCGCAACATCGCCTTGAGGCCGAATCGCAAGGCGCAGCGGGAAGCGTCCCGTCTCGATAGTTGAGCGGACTTCCATCGTAACCGGATCCAGCGCGAAAGCTTGGTTCGATCCCCTTGCGGAAACCCACAGGGTTTGCCCGTCTGGCGCAAGCGAAATACCTTCTGGCTCTTCACCCACAGTGACAGAAACAGGCGCGTTGTCGCCGACCAAATCAATCCGAGTGACCGTGCGTGAACCAAGATCAGTGGTCCACGCCGCACTTTCATCAGGCGCAATGGCAAGCATATGGCTGCCTTGCTTTTGGGTCATGAATTCGATCATCTTGCTTGGACCAGACAATGGGTCGAACAATGCAAAGATGGATTGGCGTCCCTCTGCCGTGACGTAGATCGTTCCGCTATCATGCCAGTGAATCCCATGCGGCGCGGCATTGTCGCCAAGCTCGATGCTGTTCACCCGATCAAGAGTGGATGTCTCAAAAACATCGACCGTTTTCCCGCCATAACAAGCAAGTGCCACATATTGCCCATCGGGCGATGTCGTTAGCTCATGCGGATTGGTGCAGCTGTCACGCCGCAGCACTTCTTCGCCTGTTTCCAGGTCAATCTTGGAAAGGGTGTTGCCGCGCTTGTTCGCGACAAACAAGGTTGCCCGTTGATCCGCCTCTTGCACGTCGCCGATTGCGGCCTCTCCTCCCGGCACACACGCGCCCAGTGAAAGAGCGGCAGCCCCTATCGCGAGAATACGCATCATCACCAGCCCGCTTCTTGGCCTTCGTTTTGTTCTTCAAGCCACGCCATCAGCGGTGCGAAATACTCGACCATCGCCGTGCCGTTCATCTGACGCTCTCCGGTGAAGGCTTCCAATGCATCGGGCCACGGCACCGACGCGCCGAGTTCGAGCATTGCGTTGAGGTTCTGACCCACTTCTTCGCTGCCATAGAAAGAACAACGGTGCAGCGGCCCTTCCCATCCGGCCTGATCACAGGCGGCTTTGTAGAATTGGAATTGGAGCAACCGCGCAAGGAAATAGCGGGTGTAGCTGACATTGCCAGGCACGTGATATTTCGCGCCGGGGTCAAAGGCACCATCGGGACGTTCAACCGGTGGAACGATGCCTTGATACTCGGTCCGGATGTCGGTCCATGCCGTGTTGTAATCTTCTGGCGCAACACTGCCATCGAATAGACTCCAGCGGTAGCGGTCAATCAACAAACCGAAGGGCAGGAACGCAACTTTGTCCATTGCCTGACGCAGCAGAAGACCGATGTCTTTGTCCGCGTCCGGTACTTGTTCAGGCGTCAGCATACCGATTTGCACCAGATATTCCGGCGTGATCGACAAAGCGATCGTGTCGCCAATCGCTTCGTGAAAACCGTCATTGGCGCCGGTCAAATGCAGAAAGTCCTGCATGTTGTAGGCTCGTTGATAATAGTTGTGACCCAATTCGTGGTGGATCGTGATAAAATCATCCGCGTTCGGTTTGATACACATTTTGATGCGCAGATCGTCGATATTATCGACGTTCCAAGCGCTGGCGTGGCACACGACTTCGCGATCGGCGGGTTTCACAAACTGCGACCGTTCCCAAAACGTGCCGGGCAGCGGTTCAAATCCGAGCGAGCTGAAAAATTGTTCCCCAATGCGGGTCATTTCAATCGCATCCAAATCGCGTTCTTGGATCAAATCGGTGAGATCATACCCAATGTCGCCTGCCCCTTCCGGGGCGACCAATGGGTAGATATTGCCCCATTCCTGTGCCCACATATTGCCCAACAAATCGGCACGAATGGGGCCGGTGGCCGGTTGAACATCATCGCCGTGATGTTCGTTCAATTTGCGGCGAACATATGTGTGCAACGCCACGTAAAGCGGGCGCACTTCTTGCCACATCCGTTCGGTTTCGGCAGCGAACTCTTCGGGGCTCATATCGTAACCGGAACGCCACATTGTACCCAAATCATCAAAGCCCAATTCGCCCGCGCCTTCGTTGGCGATGGTCACCATGCGGGTGTAGTCTTCGCGCATGGGTGCGCCGACATTGTCATGCCAACTCGCCCACATTTCGGCCAATTCCTCGGGTGTCCGTTCGAGATTGCCCATCTCTGCTTCGATATCCGACCCGTTGATTTCCGCGCCGTTCAATGTGCCGCGCCCTTGACCATATTGCGCGCCCAGATCGGTTGCGATCTGTGATAATTCCTCGGCCGCCCCATCGCGCGCCGGGGCAGGCAAACCAATGCCGTAACGCAGCATGCCGAGCTTGCGCTCCACTTCGGGATTAAGCCCCACAACCTCAGCATATTTCGCGGCTTCGGTAGCGAAGCCGACGCTCATCAATGTCAGTTCAGCGCCGTATTCCGACGCGAGCGTGTTGGAATCGTGGTTGATGTTTGTCGCTTGAAGCCATGAGACATGCGCATAGGTTTTTGAAAAGTCCGCAAATTGCGCTTCGACCGATGCGATAAATTCCGCGGCCCCTTCTGGCGTCATAGGGAATTCGGTTGCAGCGGTGTCGGTCGTGCCCGCCTCGACATGCGCATCGGCAAGGGCCGGGACGGAAACGGCAGAGAGTGAAACGGCGAGAGCGGCGGCAGACGCCTTCAATGCGAATTTGGCAAAGTTCATGGCGAAGGGATCCTCTAACTTAGTTATTTCTATGATGCGATGGTGAACCCACCGCTCTTTGTAATCAAGCGGCTCTCGACAAAAAGCGATCCGCGATCAACGCGGCCAACACTGTGAGAAACCCGGTCGCCCATGTGAACATCTTGATCGGTCGCAAAGTGGACGCGAAATTTGCCAGACCATCGTCGCCAGCACCGTTCATCAATTGCGCGAATTGAGCGATTGTCTCGCCGTAATCCGTGATCAGGAACACGATCCCTGATGCAAACGCCGCCCAACCCAAAATGCGCAAGATGATCGAGCCAGAACCTGACGTTGGGCGCCCATAATAAATCCCGGCCAAGACACAGCCCACTCCATAAATGCCGATAAAGATAAGATCGGTGATCATCGCTATCATCGCCGAATTGTTCAATCCATCGGCGCGCCATGATTGTTGGATCGCATCGACCGTGGCCGCATCAGGCGCCATTTGATGTTCTGTCATTCCACCGGGCACACCGTCGGTTACCAACGGGATGTGGAAACCAATCGTGATGGCAAACGCGATAAGACCGCCAACCCACCATCCGATTGCTGTTCGTTTTGTGATCGTCATGATGCTTTCAACTGCTTCACAATCGCCTCCCCTAACTCCGGCTTTGTCACGCTGTTCAAATGGCCGCCGGGCACTTCAACATAAACGGCGTTGGGCAACATAGCGGCCAAATCCTGCGCCGAACCGTTGTCGTTATCCTCATCCCCACAGATCACGCCGGTTGGCATGGTGATGTTGGCCAAGGATGACAGTTCAAACGGGTCCATCGCATCAAGCAACAAACGCGCCGCAACACGATCAACCCCTTGAGATTTTAAAAAGGTGCGCGCCACGTAAGCGGGATCGCCCGGCTTGATCGTATCGAATTCGTCAATGACACGTTTAAAATGGGCCGCGCGGCGTTCCCAATCGGCCAACCCTTCAACGCCCATTCCGCACGCAATCAATCGGCCCGGTTCAAACACACCTTGCGCGCATCCATGCAACGCTGTGCGGGCGCCCAATGAGAACCCAACGAGATCATATTCTTGTGGAGCAAGCCCAAGATGTGCAATCAAAGCAGCAACATCGCGGACTAAGACACCGCCGGGATAGGCGGCGGGATCATTTGGCGCATCGCTATCCCCATGCACGCGGAAATCGAGCATTATCGCTTCGAACCCTGCTTCGGCCACGCGGGTGCCGTGTCCCCATTTCATCCAATTCATATTGGACGAGGAAAACAGACCGTGGAGCATGATGAGCGGGCGACCACCATCTGCGCTTGGACCTTCGCGGTGGATCGCAAGGCTGGTGCCATCAAATGACAAGAACGAAGATGCTGTAAGGCCTGTCATTCTGAAACCGCCAACTCGCTTGCACCCATATCGGACAGATTCTGTTGCAACCATTCGATCCTGTTTTGCACGAATGGGCGATTGTAATTGAGCCGTCGTTCCGCAAGATAAAACAGCTTAGTGAAGCTTGTATCGCGGCAAGCGGACGATAGCGGCACGGTCAGAATGGGACGGCGCTGTTCAAAGCCAGTTGAAAATTCCGAGGTATGGAATTCTCCAAACCCGACAGCGGGGTGGTTATCGATGGTCAACACTTCATTGTATTTATCCACGCCCTCCGCAACCTCGTTGGACGCGATGAGCATTTCAAGAAACTGTTCGAGCCTTAGCCGCTCCTCGTCATTCTGCCTCGCGACCAATGTTTGTTCTTCGGTTATTCGCCGAGCAGCTGCAGTCAACAAAACCGGTGACCTCGTCCCTCGCAGCGCCTCTAACGCCTTCACGATCTCCTGCTCGGCTTCCGCGCCCGTTGGGCACGAACGAAGCAACTCTATGGCGGAGCCGACAACCCTCTCTTTTTCTTCAAAAATTTCAGCCAATTCCTCGAAATTGGCAATGTTTGTGCGAGTTTCATCAACCAATCGGTCGCGAGCTATTTGGTAGTCGGATTCGGCCAATCGCCCTCGGTTCCACTCGGTGATCTGAAAGCCAATCGCCACGCCGCTGACTACAATCAAGAATTCAAGTACAATTGCTATCCAGTTTTGGTTCGCCAGATGGTCTTTGATCCGGCTCAACACTTCGTCTGACTCTTTTGCTCTAAACGCCATCTCGCCATCTCAACGCGATCCTGACCGAAAAAGGGTTCTCCTTCGATCACCAATGTGGGGACACCCCAATGGCCGGCCGCTTCCAACGCGGCTTGGTTCTCATCAATTTCCGCGTCGAGTGCCTCGGGATCGTTTGCGACCTCCGCTTCCAACTCTGCAAAACTTAAACCTGCACGGTCTGCAGCGCCTGCGATGTGATCGCCTTCGTTCCAGCCATCCACTTCGCCAGAGAATATCAGGCGTGAAACTTCGTAGGCAAAATCCAGCCCTTTGCCTCGCCGCGTGGCCGCCTGGCCCATGCGGACGATGCGATGGATGATCGGCTGATCTTTGGAGATCTCGCGCGTGGCCAAATCTTGCACCACTGGATCGGGGCGCGGCCACCGATATGGAATGACCAAATGTTGAGCGACACGCATCGAATCCAGCAAGATATAACGCGGCGCGGCGGGGTTCCCGGTGAACAGGATGTCCGGGTCACGGATGGCGATCGGCCACACCGTGCGCAGGTTGATCGTCACATCGAGGTCTTTGGCCATTTCGCGATATCGACCGATGGCAAGATATGAATATGGGGAACGGAAACTGAAAAAGAGATCGGCCGAAAGTGTCATATCTGGTTCAATTTCCTCTATCTAAAAAAGCATTGGACGCCGGAATATATCATAGAGACCGCATCATCTTCTACAAAGCCAGCGACTTCTCCAGAAAGCAGAAACTCTTCGCCCAATGTGCTGTCTTCGATTGCGCTGTATCGCGGCATGCTTTCCAAAGTGGCACGATCGGTTCCTATCTCGATGTCGGAACTAACCACCATTGAATCGGACCGTTCATCCAATATCCAACCGACCAAGTTTCCGCCTTGGAAATTGACCGTAAGCCCGCCGTCAAATTGAGTGGATTCCATCAGGCCCGCACCGCATTCGGGCAGGTTGGTGGTTTCCCCATCGACGCCAAGCGCGCGGGTCAGAGCGGTTTGAACTTCGGTTTGACCCGCGGCAAAATAGAACGCCTCTGCCCCCACTATCATCCCATCGGAACGCAGTGTGACAAGGTTGGTATCAATGGCCTGTGCCGGCTGCGATCCTTCCAATCGATCCGCTGGCGATGGGACGGAACCATCATCGCATGCGGACAACACCAAAAGAGCCGAAGCCAAAAGCACAGCGCGCATAAATTACCCCTTCTTCAAATGACGGCGGCCCAACAATTCGGCGATTTGCACCGCGTTCAACGCCGCGCCTTTGCGCAGATTGTCGGATACACACCACAAGGTTAGGCCGTTGTCGACCGTTGGATCTTCGCGAACGCGGCTAATATAGGTTGCGCCATCGCCGGCGCATTCCACCGGTGTGACATAACCTTCGTCTTCACGCTTATCGATCAGCATGATGCCCGGCGCTTCGCGCAGAATTTCCTGAGCCTGTTCGGCGGACAGTTCTTTTTCAAATTCGATGTTCACCGCTTCGGCATGGCCGACAAAAACCGGCACCCGCACGCATGTCGCGTTGAGCTTCACTTTAGGGTCGAGGATCTTCTTGGTTTCGACCACCATCTTCCATTCCTCTTTGGTCGAACCATCGTCGAGGAAGACATCGATATGCGGGATCACGTTAAAGGCGATTTGTTTGGTGAATGTGGTCGGTTCAACCGGGTCGCCAACAAAGATAGCGCGGCTTTGTTCGAACAATTCGTCCATGCCCGCTTTGCCTGCGCCCGATACCGATTGATAGGTGGACACAACCACGCGTTTGATTGTCGCGGCGTCGTGCAATGGCTTTAGCGCCACGACCAATTGCGCGGTCGAGCAATTGGGGTTCGCGATGATGTTCCTCTGTTTATAGCCGTCAATCGCGTCCGGGTTCACTTCCGGCACGATCAAAGGCACATCCGGTTCCATCCGGTAGAGCGATGAATTGTCGATCACAACGCAACCGGCCGCTGCCGCTTTGGGTGCGTATTCTTTGGCTGGGCCGCTGCCCGCCGCGAACAAGGCGATATCCCACCCTGCCCAATCGAAATGTTCGATATTGCGGCATTTGAGCATTTTGCCCGTGTCGCCAAATTCCACTTCGGTTCCGTGCGAACGCGACGAAGCAACCGCAGCAACCTCATCACAAGGAAACTCGCGCTCCGCCAAGATTTGCATCACTTCGCGTCCGACATTGCCCGTCGCACCGACGACTGCCACCCGGTAACCCAATTTGCGTACTCCACTTCGTATTGTGCCGAATATCTTTGCCTGCCTCGCTGACGCCACTAGCGTGTCTTGGCAAGCGATAAGGTGAGATTATGGATACGCACAGCTGGACCGCGAAGGCCAAGCATTTTGACTATCAAGGGCATCAGATTGCCTATTGGACGGGCGGTGACGATACTGCGCCTCCGCTATTGCTTGTTCATGGCTTTCCCACATGCGCGTGGGATTGGACACCGTCTTGGGACGATTTGGCCGCAAAGCATCGGTTGATTGCGTGTGACATGCTTGGTTTTGGGCTCTCGGATAAGCCTAACAATGGATATTCCATTCATCTGCAAACCGACATTCACGAAGCCTTGCTGGCCCTTCTGGACGTCGATCATTTTGACGCTCTCGTGCATGATTATGGCGTGTCGGTCGGTCAGGAATTGCTGGCCCGGCAACACGATGGCTCTGGTGCATCTGGGCTGGGCAATGTGGTGTTCCTCAATGGCGGGATTTTCCCGGATCAGCACCGCCCTCGCCCTATGCAGAAGCTCGGCGTGTCACCCTTTGGCTTTCTGCTCGGTTGGCTGTTCAGCCGTAAGGGGTTCGGGACGAGTTTTTCCGAAGTGTTCGGCCCCAACACGCAACCCACCGAACAGGAATTGGACAATTTCTGGACCTTTATTTCTCACAATTCGGGCCACCGCATAACGCACAAATTGCTGCATTATATCGCGGATCGCATCACGCATAAGGATAGGTGGGAAGCGGCATTGATCGCTGCGCAGGACAAAATCGGCCTGATTAACGGCGCGCTCGACCCGGTTTCAGGACAGCACGCCTACGAAAGGTGGCGCAGCACCCTTCCGAATGCGCGCCACCATCTTATTCCCACCGTAGGCCATTACCCTCAAGTTGAGGCCCCGGACGAAGTTGCAGCCAAAGCGTTGGAGTGGCTGTCTGAGTAGTTACTCAGGCGGCGTTACCCCATGCGCCTCTAGGAAGCGGAAGATTGAATTCCACATATGCGGGCTGATTTGTTCACCCGATACGCGGTGCGTGTAGCCGGGATACAGCATCATTTCGAACGGCACGTTGTTTTCCTGCATTACGCTGATGAATTCGGATGAGTTCTCAAACACCACATTGTCATCGGCCATGCCGTGGATCAGCAACAGCGGATCGGTGATCTTGGTTGCATCGGGAATGGCGCTGGCGGTTTCATACGCCTCGGGCACTTCGCGTGGATCGCCCATGAACCGTTCGGTGTAATGGGTGTCATACAATTCCCACCGGGTGACCGGCGCACCGGAAATACCCGCTGCGTAAAGGCCGGGATCGGCTTCCAGCTGTTTCAACGTCATGTAACCGCCGTAAGACCAACCATAGATCGCGATTTTTTCCGCATTGACGAAATCCAGTGTTTGCAGAAATTCTGCACCCTTGCGTTGATCGTCGACCTCTACGCCGCCCATGGCGCGATAGATCGGTTGTTCAAAATCAACGCCACGATTGGCGGTGCCGCGATTGTCCAGCGCAAACCAGATATAACCGCGATCGACGACAGCCTGAGCCAACGCGCCGTCCCAGCCGCGATCCACAACCTGCGGGCCCGGTCCAGAATAATGATAATAGAACACCGGATATTCCTTGCCCGGCTCCATATCCGGTTTCAGCATCATGTAATGCAGCGGCGTGCCATCCTCTGCCTCTATCGTGCCGTATTCGGGCATCGCATGGCTCAACAGATACGGCGTATAGGGATGCTCTTCGGAAAGGGCGTTTTCTTCCACCCAAGTGATCCGTGTCCCTGCGCGTGTTGCAAGATAGCTTTGCGTCGGTTGATCGGATGCGGATCGGCTGATCAGCAGCATTTTGCCGGTCGGGTCCATGCTGGCCGAATTGGTGTAGTCGGAATCGGTGATTTGCTCCGATCCGGCATTTCCAGACAGGCTCGCGCCAAAGATTTGTTGTGTGAGAACGCCGTTCACCCCGCGATAGAAGAACTGATTGTCCCCCTCATTCACTCCAACGAGCTGTGTGGCCGGCTCGGTTAGGCTGGTCAGCTGCGTCCACTCATCTCCGCTCAAACGGTAGAAGTTGCCGTATCCATCGCGCTCTGACCACCAGAGCAGCGATCCGTCGGTTAGGAAACGGTAATTGTCAGACAGGTTGATCCAATAATCGTCGCGCGCGGCAGTTTCCGTGAACCACACTTCGCTCTCGCCAGTGCTCGGATCGACCTTGAGCATGTCGAGCACAGTCTGTTCCCGGTTCTGACGTTGAACATACAGATAATCGTCCGGTCCCCAATCGACGCGGGCAATGTAGATGTCGGTTTCTTCGCCCAGATCTACCTTCACCTGGTTCCCGCCTTCGGGGTCCATGATGAACAGCTCGACAATCGCATTATCGCTTCCCGACACAGGATAGCGCTGGTCAAACACTTGTGTGCCGGTGGCGCCGATGGCGGCGCGCGTGACGATGCCTACGGGCGATTCATCGGTCCGTTGAACGGCGATGCGTTGATCATTCGGTCCCCACCAATATCCGGTTAGGCGGCCCATTTCTTCCTGAGCGACAAATTCTGCCTCGCCCCAACGGATCGTGTCATCTTCTTTCGGAGTGATCGGCGCGGCTTCTTCTCCCACGGCACCGACCCACAATTGGCGATCACGCACGAACGACACATAGGTCGATTGGCTCGACAAGGATGGGTTTAGCTCGCTCTCTTCTGTGTCTGTTAAACGGGTGACGGTCCCGTCCAAATCACCGCCGATTTGGGCAAAATAAAGGTCGCCGTCGATCGGAACCAACACGCCTGAGGCGTCGCTGGCCCATTGGTAGGAGATTATACCGGACAGCCCGCCCACACGTGCACGCTCACGCTGCATCTTTTCATCTTCGGACAATTCGCGGCCCGAACCGATGGCTTCGCTGTCGACGAGCATGCGCCATTCGCTGGTGGTGAGATCAAAACCCCACAGGTCATAGCGGGAGGCATCATCCTCGCGGTTGCGCAACAAGGTGAGATAGCGGCCATCGGGGGAGAATTTTGCCTGACGCGGAGCCGGACCGTTCAAGGATGGGGAGGCAAAAACGCGCTCAAAAGTGAGTTCTGGAGTGGCTTCGGTCATATGAGCATCCGCTAAGGCAGGACTGGATGAAAGGACGGCAGCAGCGCCCAAAACGGTGGCGGCGATTATCGGTATGCGCATGGAATGGCAGGCCCCTTAAAATATTGGTTGCCGTGTACCTCGCAATGCGCCGCGCGATTGGCAAGAGGCGCATACGAAAAAGGGCGACCCCAACGGAGCCGCCCTTCAAATTCGCTGTTGCGAGAGACTTACGCCTTTGGCGCGTTCTCACGACGTTCGGCGATACGCGCACGCTTACCGGTGCGGCCACGCAGATAGTAAAGCTTCGCACGACGCACGACACCACGGCGAACCACGGTGATGCTGTCTACGATCGGTGCGTAGAGTGGGAACACACGCTCCACGCCTTCGCCAAAGCTCATTTTGCGAACGGTGAAGTTGCTGTTGATGCTGCGGTTAGAGCGCGCAATCACAACGCCTTCAAAGTTCTGAACACGCTCGCGTGAGCCTTCAATAACTTTCACGCCGACGCGCACTGTGTCGCCCGCTTGAAAGTCAGGAATATCTTTTGCCGCCTTGGCAATTTCTTCGGCTTCGATTTGCTGGATCAGATTCACTGGTCCGGTTCCTTATTTTTTCGCCGCGCGCCAGAGGCAGACTGGACCCGAGCACCATCGTAGCGCTCCCATAAGTCCGGCCTGCGTAACCGTGTGTGATCCTCTGCCATGGCTTTACGCCATGCAGCGATCTTCGCATGATCCCCCGATCGCAGCACTTGCGGGATCGTGCGCCCTTCCCATTCTTGAGGTCGGGTGTATTGCGGATACTCAAGCAGACCGTCCTCAAACGACTCTTCAGTCCCACTAGAAGCCGCGCCCATTACGCCGGGAAGCAGCCGAATGCAAGCGTCGAGTATGGCAATCGCTGCCACTTCTCCGCCCGATAGAACGATATCAGCAAGGCTGATCTGCTCAATTTGCGGCCGCGCTTCGAAAATGCGCTCATCATATCCCTCAAACCGGCCGCACAGCAGGGTTACGCCGGGACCGCTTGCGATCTGCCTAATCCTTTCCTGAGTGATCGGTTTTCCGCGCGGCGTCATGGCAAGGATTGGCGCGTCAGGCTGCGCGGCAATCGCATGATCGACCGCTTGGCCAAGGATATCCGCCTTAAGCACCATGCCCGCCCCGCCGCCCGCCGGCGTGTCATCAACGCTGCGGTGCCGGTCGGTGGCAAAATCGCGCATTTGCACGGTGTCACACGTCCAATCCCCGCGCTCGAGCGCCTTACCCGCTAGGGATTGGCCGAGAGAACCGGGGAACATCTCTGGGTAGAGGGTTAGGATTTGGGCAGCGAAGGTCATGGATCGCTCCATTCGCCTGCTTCCAGAACTTTGGCAATATGCGCCAGTGTCAGCCTCTCAAGGTGAGGCTTTCTAGGAAAAGCCGTTTCGCGCCATGGAAGACGCAGAAAATCCCAGATGAGAGCAAACGGGGCCAAGATCGGAACGCCTTCGTCTAGGCAAACAAACTCCTCCCACGGCCAATCAAACACCCACTCGCCGTATCGGCTAGCCAGCGCTTCCGCAAAATCATCAACGTCATCGCCAATGATCTTCAAGTCCTGATCAAGCGCGCTGTCCAGCGTGGTTTCGCGAATGCCAAAGTCCTCTCCCGCCACCCAAAGAACAAAGTCTTTTGCAGATACGATGTCAGACGGTGGCTCACTACGAGCTGAAAACAACCCCATCCTTAGCCCTCACATCCACATTGAGCTCAAACACGTCAGGCCGCGAATAATGCCCGTCAGTGTCTAGGCTCGCCAACCCGCCGCCGATCTCGCTTAAATCCAGCTCAGCGTGCAAAATCTCTTCGCCCTCACCCGCCTGCGCCAAAACCCGCGCATCCGGCGCCGCGATTAGAGACATACCGCGATTCAGCGCCTCGCCCTCAATCGCATTGAACAGCTCGAGCGCCTCAGACGAGCCGCCAACACGCTCCAACCCGTCAAACAAATCATCGCGGTGCTGCACCAAACCCGCCGCCAGCACAAAGCAACGTCCCTCCATCGCATAATGCCGGCTCGCAAGCGCATATTCCTCGCGTACGGTCGGCCATGCGGCGACATGCACCGCCTCGCCCAGATTGTGCATCGCCGCACGGGCAAGCGGCATCCAGTGTTCCCAGCAGATCAGATTGCCCGCCTTGCCCCACTCGGCCTGATGCACGCCCAGCGTCGATCCATCACCGCGCATCCAGATGAGCCGCTCGCCATGGGTCGGCACCAGCTTGCGGTGGTCCAGCGGAGCCTCACCGGGCCGGAACAGCAATTGGTTGTTGTAAAGGCTCTGGCGCACTCGCTCATGCGCGCCCAGCGAAATGCACGCGCCGCTTTCATCGCACAGCTCTTGCAATGGCAGAAGCCGCTCATCACCCGGCACAATCGCCTGATCCAGCATAATTGCGTGCAGAGCCTTGGAACCGGGATGATCCCAAAGCGCCGCGCCGGGCGCTTCGTCCAGCCACAGCGGATAGCCGCCCAAAAACGTCTCTCCAAATGCTACGAACTGCGCCCCGCCCTCAATCGCCTCGCGCGCAAGCCGGGTGGCTTTTTCAATCCCACCGGCAAAATCGAGCGGGATCGGTGCGGCCTGACAAATGGCGACGTTCAAAACAGTCATTTAAAGGGCTCCAAATCGAATTGTGTCATTCGGTCAAGCCGCCGGGTTGCGATGTGCGCAGCGGGCCAAACTGATGTTGCGCAAATGGCCATGAACAGACCAAGGACGGCAGCGATTTCGGCATCTATATCCGTCGCTCCATCGGTGACAAGGACGATGAACACAGGCAAGAATAACAGAAAAACTGTGCCGACAATGACGATGGCGATGCGCCTACCTGGGGCCAGGTTTCCCAACAGAAATTTGAGGATCAGTACGAGCCCCAAGGCGGTCGCCTGCAACACCAAAAACATCGCGCCTAACGCGGCAAAGAATACGAATAACTCTAAGGCCATACTGGCCCTTAACCGCGCGCTCTATCCCCCGCAACCGCCGCAGCCACCACCGCAGCCGCCGCCGTCTCCGCCGTCGCCACTATCGCTGCTGTCTCCGCCCCCGCCGCCGTCCGCGCCGCCGCGCAAGGCGTGAACCGGCTCCCATGGAGTGCCGACTAAGACTGCCGTTCCAAAAACCGCCACTGCAAAGCCCGCCTCATTACCGGTGGGCGCCGTTCGCATTCGGGCGACCTTCTCTTCGACGGCGCGGAACGCCTCATTCCCAGCCATTGTGCGCGGGTTGAACCGAGCAAAACGAATGATCGCGAAAAACGCCGTCACGGCCAAAAGCATGATCAAAAAGCCCGTCGGCTCGCCTAGTGCTTCGCCAGCTTGTTGGCGGTACAAACCGATCAGGAACAACGCCGCGTAAGGCAGCACGGACAGTGCCCGCAATTTCAACCGTTCCGATTGATCCAGCAACAGGCCCCGCGCAATGAGATCACTTTCGACCCGGCTCGCATAGGGATTCAATTTCGATTGAATATGGCCGAGTTTTAGAGAACCGATCTCGCGCAGGACGGCTTGCTCTGCTTCGCTGCCCTCCTGTTCAGTTTTGGCCACCCGCAATCGGTTGTTGGATTCTTGGCTCAACGCCCCTTGTGCAAATAGGTCGGTCACAAGTGCGATTGAAAAGCGGCCCTTGCCACCGGTTAAAACGGCAACCTCGTCTCTCTCTGCGACGCGGCCATATCGCCCTTTATCCCGCAAATTCGCCGGTATCCAAATGCCTAAGAAAACACAGGTGACCAACATAACCGCGTAGAAGGCTAGAAAATCACTGCCGGTGTAGGATGCAAAAAGGTCCATCTAAACAATCACTCCAATTAGCACCGCGATGACTATACCGAGCGCGATCCATCCCGCTGCGCCGATAATGGCGACACGCCGATCCAGTATCATAACATCCTTGGGATTTACACGAAGCCCCTTTGGATCGACGCCAAAACGCCGGGCCGCATCGGGCCAAATGTCGGGTGGTGGCGATGCATCAAACGCGGCCTCATAAGCGGCCAGCGTTTCAGCATATTGGTCATAATACCGTGATTTTTCGACCGATCCGCCGGCCGTCGGGCCATGATGCAAATCTGACCCGAGAATGTTGGGGCAAAATTCCTGCCAATAATCGCGGCTGTAAGTGAGATGCAGGTGCCAGACCTGATCGACCGCATCGGAAGGCGTAACCTCACGCCCCGCCGTCATCGCAAGATAGCAAAAGCGTTTGTATTCTTCGATGACCAATTCGGCGTGTTCATCGCTCCACCGGTTTTCGCGGGCAAGCCGCGCGGCGAAGGACAACGATGCGCCTTGTGGCCCAATCTCATATCGGGAGAGACGATCCCAAAGGGCGTTTTGTGGATCGCGACCGGTCATCAATCAAACACGTTGATCGACGGCCCAAGGATGAACACCAATGCTGTTTCGATAGAATCCAAGTTCGCCCCCAATACCGCATCATGCCCCGCGATACCGGGCCATACCATTGCGTTATTGTTCGGCAAAATCCTTTGAAATCACAAGCCGTGACTTATCCCAGGTCAAGACCGCGGCTTTGGTCATAGGAACCATGAGAGTCTTCATGCCTTTTGCGGGGGGCGGATCCAAACTGATCTCTACAATGTCGGTGGCGCCGAAATTCTCTATCGCCGTCACATTGCCGATCGGATCACCAAGGTCGGTTTCAACTTTCAAACCGATCAAATCGCGGTGGTAATATTCACCCTCAGCCAGCGGCGGCAATTCTTCCTTTGCCACGCCGATTGTTGTGCCCCGCATCTTTTCCGCGGCGTTGCGTCCCTGAACCTCAACGAACCGGGCAATTGCCCCGCCTTTGTTGTCGGAACGGATGTTCTTCAGAGTCAACGTGCCGTTGTTGAACAGCGAATGTTGGCGCAAGGCATCGATCCCATCGCCCAGCAATTTGAGACGCACATCACCGGCTACGCCATGCGCGCCTGTCACGGCCGCAAGGATGATCAATTCGTCGGACACAATTCGCCTAATCACACAAGCAGGGCCTGCCGAAACACGCCGATACCGGATCGCGTTTCAACAGGCCCATGCGTGGGTTCGAGGGATTAACCCTCGGCCTTTTCTTCGCCAGCTTCTTCAGCAGGCGCTTCAGCGGCCGCTTCTTCAGCGGCAGGCTCTTCGGCTGGTGCTTCTTCAGCAGGAGCAGCAGCAGCGGCTTTGGCTTCTTCTTCAGCGGCTTTCGCAGCTTCTTCAGCTTCCTTAGCCTTTTCAGCTTTCTCTTCAGCACGCTCGGTCGCTTTTTCGCCGGGCTTCGCTTTGTTCGGGTTGTTGCGCGCGGCACGCTCCATGATGCCAGCAGCATCGAGGAAACGCAGAACACGGTCAGAAGGCTGAGCGCCAACGCCGAGCCAGTAACGCACGCGATCTTCGATCAATTTGACGCGGTTTTCGTCGTCCTTGGCGAGCAAAGGATTGTAGGTGCCGATTTGCTCCAAGTACTTACCATCGCGTGGGCTGCGGCTGTCAGCAGCCACGATGCGGTAGTAAGGACGCTTCTTCGCGCCGCCGCGCGACAGACGGAGTGAAATTGCCATTTGGTATTACCTTTCGAGTTTAAACATTTGAATTTATGATATTTCGTGAGAACTTATCGCTTTTTGGGACCGCCCAAACCGGGGAGCCCTGGGGGCATGCCGCCGCCCATTCCGCCACCTGGTCCGCCTAGCCCGGGCAATCCACCCGCGCCGCCGCCCATACCCGGAGGCATGCCGCCCGGACCACCACCAGCGCCGAACATGGCCGCGAGGCTCTTGAGCCCGCCCATTTTCTTCAGCTGCTTCATGGCGCGGCCCATTTCCTGATGCATTTTGAGCAATTTGTTCACCGATTGCACATCGGTTCCGCTGCCGGCCGCTACGCGTTTCTTGCGCTTGGCGTTCATCAAATTGGGGTTGGACCGTTCCTTAGCCGTCATCGAACCGATAATCGCGTCCATATGGACCAACACCTTATCATCCATGCTCGACGCGGCCATGGCGGCTTTCGCCTTTTTCATGCCCGGCATCATCCCGGCCAACATGCCTAGGCCGCCCATATTCTGCATCTGCTTCAACTGCATACGCAGATCATCAAGGTCGAATTTGCCCTTTTCGAAATTCTCAGCGAGCTTGGCCGCTTCGTCCTCTTTGATCGTTGCCGCCGCCTTTTCGACAAGGCTGACAACGTCGCCCATGCCAAGAATACGGTCCGCAACCGATCCGGGGCGAAATACCTCAATTGCATCGAGTTTTTCGCCGGTGCCGGCAAATTTGATCGGTTTGCCGGTAACCGCCCGCATCGACAACGCAGCACCGCCGCGTGCATCGCCGTCCATTCGAGTCAGGACCACACCGGTTAGCGGGACCTCCCCGGAAAAGCTTTGCGCGACGTTCACGGCGTCTTGGCCTGTGAGGCTGTCGACGACCAATAGCACTTCGGTCGGTGCCGAAACGCTCGACACGGCCTTCATCTCGGCCATCAACGCTTCGTCGACGTGCAGACGGCCCGCAGTATCGAGCAACAGAACGTCGAAGTTCTGAAGCCGCGCCGATTCCATTGCGCGCCGCGCGATGTCCACCGGTTGTTGGCCTGCCACAATCGGCAATGTCGCGATGTCGACTTGATCGCCCAATACCGCAAGTTGTTCCTGCGCAGCCGGCCTGTTGACGTCCAAAGAGGCCATCATGGCCTTCTTGCCGTGCTTTTCACGGATCAATTTGCCAAGCTTGGCGGTGGTCGTGGTTTTACCAGAGCCTTGAAGGCCGACGACCATCACCACAACGGGCGGCTTCGCTTCGAGGTTTAGCCCCTCAACCGCGCCGTCCTCACCATCACCCGACAGCATGGAGACCAATTCGTCATGGACGATTTTGACCACTTGTTGGCCCGGCGTGACCGACCGCAAGACGTCTTGGCCCACGGCCTTTTCGGTAACCGCGTCGATAAACCGCCGCGCAACCGGAAGCGCCACATCGGCTTCCAACAAAGCAACGCGAACTTCGCGCATTGCATCGCGTACATCTTGCTCTTTTAAAGCGCCGCGTCCCTTCAGCCGGTCGAAGACTCCGCCTAGGCGGTCGGACAGATTGTCAAACATCGTCTTCAAACTCCTCTCAAACGATCCCATCAGAGGACCGCTCGATAAACGCGAAAAACGCCGGCGAACGAAACCTCGTTGGCCAGCGTGCTGAGCTTTTCTGAAAAAAAGCCCATTTCAATATGTTTCGATGGTGGAGCCTAGCGGGATCGAACCGCTGACCTCAACACTGCCAGTGTTGCGCTCTCCCAGCTGAGCTAAGGCCCCATCTCATCGTTTCGATGGCCCCATGTCACATGGGATCATCATCCTGCATTCGCAAGAGACGCGCGCTCTATGGCCGTCCCTCGCGAAACGCAAGTCCTATTTAGGTGTCGTCGTTTCCGTCGTCGTCGCCCTTGCCCTTGGCAACGCCAAGGTCATCGTCGCCGCCGAGATCAACGTCGTTGTCAGGTGAATCTTCTTCGTCATCGATATTTTCGATGTCTTTCAATTCATCATCTGTGTCGTCGCCGCCGAGATCGGTGTCCGCCTCGCCGTCTTTCTTCTTGTCCGATTCAAACGGAATCGGTTGTTTCGATTTCAACACGGGCTCTGGATCCCATGTTTCGCCGCATTCAATGCACGTTACGGGATCGTCCTTGCCGAGATCGTAAAAGCGTTCCCCGCATTTGGGGCAGGAACGTTTGGTGCCCCATTCTGGCTTCGCCATGGTCAGTAATCCTTGGGTTGGTTCGCGTTGGTGCGAACGCACAAAATTAAGAAAGCATGTATTGGAACGGACCGTCCCTGAATCAAGGGCTGATCTGAATTGGAGCGCGCCTTGCCATAGGGTCACGGCGCTGTCAAAGACCGGCGCTGAAATGCCCAACCAAACCTTTACCTCCTCCGCCGCCCTTTCTGGCAAAATTCGCGTCCCCGGCGACAAATCGATCAGCCACCGATCGTTGATGTTCGCCGGCCTTGCCGTGGGGGAAAGCCGCATCACCGGCTTGCTCGAGGGGGAGGATGTCTTGGCCACGGCCGCGGCAATGCGCCAGTTGGGCGCCGATATAACGCGCAACGACGACGGCGAATGGCGCGTGCACGGCGCAGGATTGGGCAGTTTGCTCGAGCCGCATCAGGCGCTTGAAATGGGAAATTCCGGCACATCGACCCGGTTGATGATGGGGCTGTTGGCCAGTCACCCCATCGCCGCCACCTTTACCGGCGATGCCAGCCTTTCAGGACGCCCAATGAATCGGGTGATCACTCCTTTGAGCCAAATGGGCGCGAGTTTTGAAGCTTCGAAGGGCGGCACACTGCCCCTTATGGTTCGCGGGGCATCACCGGCGGTTCCGATCACATATCGACTGCCCGTGGCCAGCGCGCAGGTGAAAAGCGCGGTATTGTTGGCTGGGCTCAATACGCCGGGCATCACCCGGGTGATAGAACCGATCGCAACTCGCGATCACACCGAACGCATGCTCACCGGATTTGGGGCGACTTTGGAGATTGGTGAGGAAACCGGCGCCAACGGCCCCGAACGCATTATCGCAATACACGGTGAAGCGGACCTGAAGCCGCAGAATGTAGTCGTGCCAGGAGATCCATCATCGGCCGCGTTCTTTATCGTGGCGGCGTTGATTGTACCGGGCAGCGACTTACTCATCGAGAATGTCGGGTTGAACACGACCCGCGCCGGGATCGTCACGGTTTTGCGTCAAATGGGCGGCCAGATTGAGGAAGTGAACCCACGCGAAGTCGGCGGTGAACCGGTTGCCGATCTGTGCGTGCGTCATTCCGCCCTAACCGGCATTGATGTGGATCCCGCGATTGTGCCCAGCATGGTCGATGAATTCCCCGTTATGTTCGTTGCGGCCGCTCTCGCAAAGGGAACGACCCGGACGACCGGCCTCGAAGAGTTGCGGGTCAAAGAAAGCGATCGTTTATCCACGATGGCCAACGCGCTAACATTGGCCGGTGTGTCGTTGGAAGAAAACGAGGACGGCTTAATTATTCAGGGCACAGGCGGCGATCCAATTCCCGGCACGCCAAACGAAGCCAGTGTGGAAACAAGGTTGGACCACCGCATCGCCATGGCAATGGCCATCGCCGGATTGGTGAGCCGAAATGGTGTATGCGTCGATGACACGGCACCGATCGCAACAAGCTTCCCGACCTTCATGGATCTGCTGTCAGGGGCAAGCGCATGACCAGCATCCCCCTCGACATCTATTCGATCATCGGATTTTTCGGCACGGCCTGCATCATCGGAGCCTATGCCTATTTGACTTATGTCGACACGCCCAATCCTTATATCTTGCATGGGACCAATCTAACCGGCGCGGCGCTGTTAACGATCAGCTTGGTCGTGCATACCAATTGGCCGAGTCTTGTGCTCGAAGGGTTTTGGGCAGCCATCGCGATCTATGGATTGGTGAAGGCTTTGCGTGGTCAAAAACCTGACACCAAGAATGGGGATACAGCGCCATGATTATCGCCGTTGATGGACCGACCGCATCGGGCAAAGGCACTTTGGCAAAGCAGATCGCGGCCCATTTTGGCGTGCCTTATCTCGACACCGGATTGCTTTACCGCGCCGTGGGGCGACAGGTTGCGATCAACGGCGGCGATCCTGACAACGCCGATGACGCCATCGTCGCGTGTTCATTTCCCGATGAATTGATGCAGGACGATATTTTGCGAAGCGAAGAAACGGGCGGGTTGGCAAGCCGGGTTTCGGTCCACCCCGGTGTGCGGAAGGCTTTGTTTAAACGCCAGCGTGCCTTTGCCGAACAGCCCGGCGGAGCGGTCCTCGACGGACGCGACATCGGCACCGTCATAGCGCCCGATGCTGATGTAAAACTGTTCATCACTGCCAGTGTTCAAGAACGGGCGCGCAGACGATGGCTGGAGATGGTCGACAAACACATCGACCACGAAGAGGAAATCCCTCTCTCCGAAATTGAGCGCGACGTCGTAAACCGCGATTCGCGCGACATTAACCGCAAGGACGCGCCACTAAAGGCCGCACCAGACGCGGTGATCATCGACACCACAAGCTTTGACCGTGATGCCGCGTTTGACGCCGTTCGTGAGGCGGTTGAGCGGGTGCTCGGGTGAGCTTGCTCGCGCTCGAGCTTTTATGGGCTGAGCGAGCCGGGGGCTAAGCTCTATCTCAAGTCAAAGCTCTAATTCGCCCAGCCATCCGCGGCAGCGGCGTCATCGCCCCAGCCCTCTTGTTGATTTTCAACTCTGCGGATCGCTGCGTCTTGGGCGCGCTCTTTAAGCTCGGAGTCCTCGCCGCCCTCCCTGATGATAGAGCTGGCGTTTTGGGCGATCATCAAGACTTGCTGACGCGCCATTTTCTCACCATCAATCGGCGCACCGGTCAGCATTTTGCGGACATGTGCGTCAATCTCCATCTCGAAAAAGGCCATCAGAGTGTCGCCCGTCGTGCTGCTGGCGCCGCCGCAATCCGGCGTAATGCGGGTCTGGCTTTCGCTGACTTCCTCGAATGTGATCAAACAAGCGCTCGCGAAGCTGCCCGCATGGGGAAGCGTCACGCGCAAGCCATTCGCGCCAGAGGACGCGACCCGCATCGTACGGGTGTCATCGCCAACTTTGTAGGAGGATTGCTTGCCCGAAATCTTGGAGCGCGCATCGTTTGCCGCCAGATCATAGACGCGGTCACCGCCGCCGCCTCCGCAAGCCGAAAGCGCAAGACCGGCAATCGCGAGCACTGCCCAAGCTCCTGTGTTGCGCCTTTTACGATTCATGTCACTGCCCCTAGTCCTGCGGATGTGTTTCATCAGCCGGTGGCATAGCGCGATAAGGTTAAAACCGTTTTGACGCCCCTTCAAAAAGCCAGTCACAAGCCAGCGCTCTCTGGTATTTCCCTTGCTTTTGCCCCTGTCTTCGCCTAGGCGCGCGACCGTTCTCACAATCATTTCTGGTTGAAAGGACCTACGCAATCGCATTCGGCATTGCGGAGACGACGGCCTCTTGCCCTGCTAGCCCCCGCAATCGTGTGAGGGAGGCAGTTTAAGACCCCGGTAAAACCGGTGGCCGGTAGCAAACGAAACAGGAAACGCCACACTTATGGCAACTGCACCAAACCCAACGCGCGACGATTTCGAAGCGCTTCTTAACGAACAACTCGGCGGCGCCGGCGACGGAGGCTTTGAAGGCCGCGTTGTAAAAGGCACTGTTACCGCGATTGAAGCCGGTAGCGCCATCATCGATGTGGGCCTCAAAAGCGAAGGCCGCGTCAACCTCAAAGAATTTGCACGCGGCGAAGAAGACCACGGCCTCACCGTTGGTGACGAAGTCGAAGTCTATGTCGATCGCGTTGAAAACGCAGACGGCGAAGCCATGCTCAGCCGCGATCGCGCCCGCCGCGAAGCCGCTTGGGACAAGCTCGAAAGCGAGTTTGGTGAAAGCGCACGCGTTGAAGGCCGCATCTTTGGCCGCGTCAAAGGCGGTTTCACCGTCGACCTCGACGGCGCCGTTGCGTTCCTTCCTGGCAGCCAAGTCGACATCCGCCCTGTGCGCGACGTCACGCCGCTTATGGAAGTGCCTCAGCCTTTCCAAATCCTCAAAATGGACCGTCGCCGCGGCAACATCGTTGTTTCGCGTCGTGCCGTTCTTGAAGAAACCCGCGCAGAACAGCGCAG
This sequence comes from Erythrobacter sp. Alg231-14, assembly GCF_900149685.1. Classification (NCBI taxonomy): domain Bacteria; kingdom Pseudomonadati; phylum Pseudomonadota; class Alphaproteobacteria; order Sphingomonadales; family Erythrobacteraceae; genus Erythrobacter; species Erythrobacter sp. Alg231-14. The sequence goes on from NZ_LT702999.1 coordinate 697,913, forward strand.
CGAGCTGATCAACGACTTGGCCGAAGGCCAAGTCATCGAAGGCGTCGTCAAGAACATCACCGATTACGGTGCGTTCGTCGACCTCGGCGGTATCGATGGCCTGCTGCACGTCACCGACATGAGCTACAAGCGGGTCAACCACCCCAGCGAGATCATCGAAATCGGTCAGACTGTCAAAGTTCAGATCGTTCGCATCAACGCCGAAACTCAGCGTATCTCGCTTGGTATGAAGCAGCTTGAAAGCGATCCATGGGATGGTGTTGCTGCGAAATACCCTGTCGACATGAAGTTGACCGGCAACGTCACAAACATCACCGAATATGGTGCGTTTGTTGAACTGGAAGCAGGCATTGAAGGCCTCGTCCACGTTTCCGAAATGAGCTGGACTAAGAAAAACGTCCACCCAGGCAAGATCGTTTCCACTTCGCAAGAAGTCGACGTCATCGTCCTCGAAGTCGACAGCGAAAAGCGTCGTATTTCGCTTGGCCTCAAACAAGCTCAACGCAATCCATGGGATGAGTTCGCTGAGAAATTCCCAGTGGGCGCGGAAGTCAACGGCGAAGTCAAGAACGCGACCGAATTCGGTCTGTTCATCGGCCTCGACGGGGATGTCGATGGCATGGTCCACATGTCAGACATCGCATGGGGCATTTCGGGCGAAGACGCCTTGGCTCTCCACCGCAAGGGTGAAGAAGTCAAAGCAGTCGTCCTTGACGTTGATGTTGAAAAAGAACGCATCAGCCTTGGCATGAAGCAACTTGAAAAAGGTGCTCCTACCGAAGCTGGCGCAGCCGCAGCTGGCTCGCTCCGCAAGAACCAAACCGTTACGGTTACGGTTCTCGAAGTGCGCGACGGCGGCCTCGAAGTGCAAGTCGGCGACGACGGCGCAACGGGCTTCATCAAACGTTCGGACCTCGGACGCGACCGCGACGAGCAACGTCCAGACCGTTTCCAAGTCGGCAGCAAGCTCGACGCGATGGTCACTGGTTTCGATCGTTCGAAGAAACCAAACTTCTCGATCAAGGCGCGTCAAATCGCCGAAGAGAAAGAAGCAGTGCAACAGTTCGGCTCGTCCGACAGCGGTGCATCGCTCGGCGATATCTTGGGCGAAGCGCTCAAGAAATCAGACGACTAAGCACACCGCCTTTATGGCAATCGAAAAAGGCCCGTCTGCAGCGATGCAGGCGGGCCTTTTCACTTAAGCGCAAAGTGCTACAACCGACGCATGCTTACAGTTCATCAATTCCCGTGCCTGTCCGACAATTACGGATTCCTGCTCCACAATTCGGTCAGCGGCGAGACCGCCGCAATCGACACTCCGGATGCAGGGGAATATCTCAAACAGGCGGAATCCAAAGGGTGGAATATCACCCATATTTGGAACACGCATTGGCATCCCGATCACGCCGGCGGAAACGCTGAAATTGTCGAAGCGACCGGAGCACGCATCCTGGCGCCCAAAGAGGTGGAGAAACTCTCCCCCATTGATCGCGTGGTTGGCCATGGCGACAGCGTGAATTTGGGCGAACATCGCGCCGATGTGATTGATGTCTCTGGCCACACCAATGGTCACATCGCTTTTCATATCGTCGAAGAAGGCATCGCATTTGTTGGAGACAGCGTCTTTGCCTTGGGATGCGGCCGCATGTTCGAAGGGGAGCCGGAGCAGTTCTGGAACAGTCTAGAGCGGATTAAGCGCCTCTCGACCGCCACTGTGCTCTATTGCGCGCACGAATACACGCAGGGGAACGCAAAGTTCGCGCTCCACGCCGATCCGGGAAACACTGCGTTGCAGGAATATGTGGCGGAAATCGATGCCAAGCGCGCGCGCGGTGAATGGACTGTGCCAACCGTCCTCAAACGCGAATTGGAAACCAATCCCTTCCTGAGGGCCGATGATCCGGCTTTGATGGCAAAATGGGGTGGCGCCGCCCCGCACGAAACATTCGCCGCATTGCGAGCGGCCAAGGACAATTTCTAAGCGCCAATGCTATCAACGATGCAGGCCCTTTGCGTTGAGACGCTGACCGACGACCTGTCTGGCGTATCGCTGATCACAATGCCGCAACCGGCCCGTGCACCCGGCGAGGTGCTCATAGAAGTGCGCGCGGCCTCACTAAATTTCCCCGATTTGTTGATGACTCAGGGCGCGTATCAATTCAAACCCGATCCACCGTTCACCAGCGGCCTTGAATGCGCGGGATTGGTGATTGATGCGGATCCTGACAGCGGTTTCGCGCCCGGCGATCGTGTGATGGGTGGCAACAAAGTTGGCGCATTCGCTGAGATAGCCTCTCTTCCGATACGGGGCGTTTCGAAAATGCCCGACGGCGTCGATTTTGGCGCAGCGGCTGCGATGGGCGCCGCCTACAGCACAGCCTATACCGGCCTCGTCGAAATATGCGGTATTAGGCCAGGTCAATGGATCTTAGTCCATGGAGCCAGCGGCGGAGTTGGGCTTGCCGCATGCGACCTAGCGAAATCCTTGGGCGCGCGGGTGATTGCCGCAACTGGAGTTGCGGAGAAAATGGACGCGATCCAGAAAATCGCCAATCCTGACGCGACAATCCACGCCGAAGCCCGCTTTCGCGAGAAGATCGCCGACATTACGAACGGCGCTTTGTGCGATGTGGTCTTCGATCCGGTTGGCGGCGATGTGTTCGACGAATCAACGCGCTGCGTCGCCTTTGCCGGTAAACTGGTGGTGGTCGGCTTTACCAGCGGCAGGATCGCCGAAGTGGCCACCAACATCCCCTTGATCAAAGGGTTCTCCATCGTTGGACTGCGCGCGGGCGAATATGCGCGCCGATTCCCAGAGCGTGGGCGCGCGATCAACGCCGCAATCGCCGAACTGGCCAGCGCCGGTCAAATCACGCCAGCAATCGACCGCACACTCCCTTTGTCGCGTTGGCGCGAAGGGTTCGAGGCGATGCAGGAGCGAAAGCTTGTTGGCAAAGTCGTGTTTGAACCCGGCGGATAGGCCGCGCACGAAAAAGGGCGGCCCCATGGACCGCCCTTCCCCATAATTCCGATTGTTTCCGCGTTACAAAGAGGCGATCACTTCGTCCGCCAAAACTTTGTCCGCTTCGCCATCGTGACGATCGGCGATCAAGCTGCGTGATGCGGTAGCGGCAGCGTTTGCAGCGGCTTCGCGCACACCATCAACAGCTTCGCGTTCAGCAGCAGCGATTTTGTCTTCTGCCATGCGTTTGCGGCGCGCAACCATCGCTTCGCTATCGGCCTCGGCTTTGGTCAAAATGGCATCCGCTTCGCGTTGAGCGCCTTCCATCATCGCTTCGGCGTCCTTTTCGGCGCCTGCGATCTTTGCGGCGTATTCGTCGCGCAGACCTTCTGCTTCGGCGCGCAACGCCTTGGCTTCGTCAAGCTGTTGCTTGATCTCGGCGATCTTGGTGTCGAGGCCACCGACAATCATGCCGGGAACTTTTTTCCAAACGAACACGCCGATCAATACGAGCATCGCAATCGACACCCATTGGTAGCTGTCCAAACCAAAGGCAGCCGGTCCATCAGCGACTGTAAGCGTGATGACTTCAACCATGTGCGAGTGCTTTCTTCACAGCAGACCGGGCGGTCCGCTTGTCAACTTTCGCCCCAGCAAGCCGGGCAACAATGTCTTGGGTCGCTTCTGCGGCAACGCCTTCGACTTCGGTCATTGCGGCGACGCGTGCCTCTTCAATGGCGGCCTCCGCTTTGTCGAGTTTGGTGTCGAGGCGCTTTTGCGCAGCGGCAAGTTTCTTCTCGGACGCTGCAGCAGCTTTCGCCTTCGCCTCGCCGATCAAACCTTGCGCTTTCGCGCGGTTTTCGTTCTCACGCTCACGCCATGCTTCTTCTTGTTGATCAGCGGCATCACGCGCGCCTTGCGCAGCGGCAAGGTCATCGGCGATTTGCTGATCGCGAAGTGCCACAGTGCTCATCACTTTGGGAACCATACCGCGACCGATGACGAAGAATGTGATTCCAAAGAACACCAGAACCCAGAAAATCTGGCTGGCGTAAATTTCGGGAAGCTGGGCTATCTGAGGCATATTTGAAGGGCCTGAGCGTTCAAATTAAAAGGGGTGCGTGGGGCCGAACGGAACAGATCCCGTCCAGCCCACACAATGTCAAGACGTCGATTAGGCGACGAAGATCAAGATCATCGCAACAACAAACGCCAACAGGCCGAGAAGCTCAGCAGCGGCGAAGCCGATGAAGAGACGACCTTGTTGACCATCAGCCGCACCAGGATTGCGCAGTGCGCTTTCGAGGAACGAACCAAAGACGTTACCCACGCCGATGGCTGCCATACCGGCACCGATTGCTGCGAGGCCTGCGCCGACGAGCTTGGCTGCTTCTGCTTCCATTGTAAAAACTCCTTAAAAAATCAAATCAGTTGGAAAGGTAAATGTGAAACTTAGTGAAGATGCTCAGCGTCGTTGATGTACAGCGACGTAAGCAGTGCAAAGACGTAGGCTTGGATGCCTGCGACCAGAATTTCGAGAGCGCTAATCGCCACCATCAAGGCAAAGCTTGGGAGCGCCACGATCAACGTAGTACCGATGCTGTAGTTCGCCCCATCGATCACAAAGCTCGACAGAACTTTGAGCAAGACGTGGCCCGCCATCATCGCCACGAACAACCGCAATGCGAGGCTGAATGGGCGGATCAAGAACGAGAACAATTCGATGAGGAAGATCGCAGGGATCATCGGCATCGGGGTTCCGTGCGGGATAAACAGAGTGAAGAATTTGATGCCGTGCTTCCAAAAGCCCACGATCAACACGATCGAGAAGCTGAGCACAGCAAGCACACCGGTCACGGTAAAGTGGCTGGTGAATGTAAAGGCGTGGACACCGGGAATGATTCCGACCGGCATCAGGCCAAGCAAGTTGGCGAACAAGATGAACATAAACAAGCTGAAGACATAAGGCACATATTTGCGCCCCTCTTTGCCGATATTCGCTTCTAACATGTCATCGATAAAGCCGGTGAACGTTTCCACCGCCATTTGCCAACGACCGGGCACCAAATCGCGTCTCATGCCGCTATATACAAACGCCCAAAGCAGGAAGACTGCGATGGCCATCCACAATGCGGAATTGGTGAATGCGATGTTGAAGCCAGCAATTTCCCAGAGGTCAGAACCGAACATCGGTTCAACCTGGAACTGCTTCATCGGATCGACTTTGCCTTCTTCGGCTGCCACGATCTGTATCCCTAAAACCTAAATAAACACGCCCAAACAAACCTTTACGAAGGATCGTCGGGACGTGTGTTTGCGCCGCGAATAATGTTCCTGAAAGCCAAACCGATTCCGAGGAAAAGACCAACCAACAGACCCCAAGGAACGGTCCCGACCAACGCATCAAACGCATAGCCAATAACCGCGCCACCAAGAATACCGCCGACCAAATCCGCTAGCACTCGGTTGCCGCTGCGATAATTCGCATCGACGCCTTGCACTGTCGGTTCGTTGCGTTTCTCTTCACGCTCGCGTGCGGCTTTTAACCGCGCTTCGAGCGCGTCGATACGCGCATCTTCAACGATAGGTTCTCGTGCGGGTTTCTCGTCGCTCATGCTTGCTTCCTAATTGGGTAAGCGAGGCACGCAGCATAAAGGTGCCCGCCGAGGGCGCCTGCCCCCTAGGAGAGAGCAAAACCCAAGTCAATGGTCACAAGGGCCCAAGTTTTCGTTATGGACAGATCGGTAGACGTTCTGGAGGTGCAGAAGTGCGCGTTTGCCACGATCCATTGGGGGCTTGGTACTTTTCCCCTGGCGATGTTCGCAAGATCGCCTGACACCCGGCGGTCGTTGCGTATTGCTCCAATGTAGCGCTGTTTTCCTGCGCTTTTCGGGCATAAACTGCGCGTCGACGAATGTTGATATCGTTCACCAACGACTGCAACGCTGGGGTGGCTGCGCCGACAATACCGATATAGCCGTCGGTTTGTTCGCCCACAGTCCCATTGGCACGCGCGGCTGCGTATGCGGGATCGCGTTGTGCGAATGCCGGTGCGGCCATCGCGGTCAACGCGGCAACGCCAGCAGCGGCAACAAGCATTGAATTGCGGATCATAGTCATATTCTTCGTTCCTCTAGCCCCTTTGGGAGCCACCTGACGCGGGATCAAAAGATATCCGCGTTTTCATCAATCGTGTTGCTGGCATCTTCAGCCAGCCGATACAGAACCTCTGCGCGGATGTTGATGTCGAGCTGAATCACAATCGGCTCTTCGGGTGCAGCAACATTGATGCATCCGCTGATCGCGCTTGTTCCCATGAACGCGGCGACCATCATCGGTCCGGCTTTCGCCCAATTTGTGTCCATTGTGCGCCCCTCTTTGTGTGTTTCATACCATGTGGCAGCGGCGCGTAATGGGGTCAATTTCATCTCTCTCATGACAGGTCATCGCTTTCTGGAGGTTGAACGGCGGGTTCATCGCGCCTTTGGACATTGTCGGTTTGTGGGCTGTTTTCCGGCAGCGGATCGGGCGGGATCGGTTGAGGTGAGGATTGGCGGGTGACAATTTGCCCACCTTCGAAATTCAACAACCCTTGATCGATCGGATCGCCAAAAGCGGTGGGGTCAAACAATCCGCGCACTATCGTCGCCAACAAATAGAAATTGTCCGATCGCACATTGATCTTAAATCGGATGGGCAATTTGGCGATTTCCCGCGTGATGAAATTGCGACTCGCGCCATCGCCTTGTTGAATGCCATCAATGTTGAAATTGGTCAGAATTTCCCCGGCGAGACTACCGTTCAGTTCAATGCTCATTTGCCGGTAATCGAGCGATCGCAGCGTTTGGAACGCATAATTCGCGACCGCCCCCATGTCTTCGTATGTGAGTTCCCCCACATAAGCGATATTGCCCCCCGGTTGGCGTGATATCAGCAATCCGCCCTCGATAGAGCCATTGCCAAGGGCGTCGAAATAAATGGGGATGGTCCCATCAAACACCCCGGTCGCACCCAGATTGGTCAATTCCATCTGAGCCACAAAAACCGCCGCATCCAATCCGACGAGTTCAAAGACGTAGCGTTGGCCTCCTTTGCCGCCGTAAATCAACGTTGCGGGCCTCAGGATCAATTCGCCGCCCATAAATGGCCAACGCCCATCCTCCAGCGTCACAATCTGACCATCGGTGAGTGAAAAGACGACCCGGCCGCCCAACGCCTCAACCCCCGGATTAACCGACCCAATATTGATGATCTGCGATGGAGCCGTCGTCAGGTTGATCAGGTCGGTGAAAACAACTGCACCGCTAACATCGTTAACGGGGCCAAAGGCCGCGGCGAAATCAAAGCTATCGGTCCGAAAGACCCCCGAACTTTCGATATCGTCGGCGGTCCATTCAATGACGCCCTCGCCCCGCACATCGCCCCGCGCCAAGGCTATGACGCCTCTGGCCAGATAGCTAAGGTCGGCCGGTTGCAATCCATCGCCAAACCGAATGCCCGGCACATTCAAATCAGCTCGGCCCGTGCTGTCGTTCAAATCGTGAGATAGGTCCAACGCCGCAACAAGCGCGCCGCTCAACGGATGGCGTAAATCGGCATTTGCGCGGATGCGATTGTCCGCCAAAGTCAAGTTCGCCCCCTGCGCGATCAAGGGTTCAAAACGTTCCCGTTCGGCCAGCCCTGGGCCGGTTCTTTCGGTCAAGATAAATGCGCCTTGGTTGAGGCTTAGTATCCCATCAGTGTAATCCCATGTCCCGCCAAGGCCTGAAATGTCCAAGGGCACCACATCCATTGCCGCCGTCGCCCCGGCGAACACGCCGCCAATCGCTTCGTCCGATGTGGCGCCTTCGCCTCCGACTTGGACGCCAATCGGCACGCCGATGGATCCTTCTAGGGTGGCCACCGAAAGGCGGACTGCGCTGTCGTCAGGGCCGATTTTTGCGCCCACTCCTTCTAAGACAAACGGCCCGGGATATTGCACCAAAGCGCGCTGAGCCGTGATCGTGGTGGGCGTATCGGAAAGCGATCCGGCCAGATCCAAATCGCGTGTTTCCATCGCAATGTTCAACGCATCGCCATACCGAACCATAGCCGCGCCATCGGTGGGGCACACGGAAATCGCCTGTTGCTGCAAGGCAAGCGCGGCATAGGCCAAGGCGTCGAACCGAACCGATGCGCATTCTTTCCCGATTTCGAGGCCACTCGCACCGGACCAAGCGCCCTCCAAGGGCAGCGCCAAACCCTGTACTGAGCCCCCCGGTATGGCGCCATCCGCCCTGAGCATTCCCTCAAAACGAACCCGGCCGCTGCTATCTTGGCGCACCAACAGCCGCGGGATTGCGATCGCATCCGGCCCGGCGCTGTAATTTGCCATGGTCAATCGCAAGGCGAGCTCTCCGCCATCGATCTGTTCCATCCGCCCATTGATCCGTGGCAAATCGACGCCGCCGGTTAGAACATTGCCCGTCAATCGCGAGCCCGCTCCCAATTCCCCGCCATCTGAATAGCTTATACGGGAAACCGCCAGCACGGTTTCGCCGCTGACGCTGCGCAAGCGGGCCTCAGGAATGATGACCGCCAAACCGTTTTCGTTCGCCCGGACAGTGACATCACCGGCTAAATTGCCGTTGCGCACCGATCGGCTAAGCCCGCGTTCAAACTTCGCCAATAGCGGGGCCAACAATGTCCCCTCCGACGCATCGCGTGCATCGACCAGAACACCTTCATCGCCAAGCGCGACCCGCGCGCCATCACCGCGGAAACTACCGTCCCAATCGGCACGATCCATCCCCGACGAAGCGCGCATGGTCCCATCGAGCTTCACCGTGTCGACCTGCAATTCGGGTATCGCCAATTGTGTACCCGCGAATTCGTGGCGAACGACTAGGGAACCGTCAGTTTGGCCGCTCTCTCCCGCGTCAAAGCTCCACGTTAATTCTGCATTGCCCGCCAGTGCTTCCAGTGATGCCTGTGAGTATGCCAATCTGTCCGCTTCAAAATCGAAGCCACCGTCCATTGATGCGAGATCAGGGGCCAATTCGATCTGGGCGGCGATATTTGCAGCTTTCAAACTTGTCCCGGCGCATACGGCATCGCCCAAGCGAATCGGGCCGTCGAAACGCGGGCGTCCGTTTGAAGTTGTCAGTTCGCCATAGATCGTGACAGTTTGAGCGCGGCAATCATCGAACCCCAATCCCGGCGCGGTCGCGGCGATTGTGCCGACAAAACCGTCATCAATCCGGCCAGCCCCGTCCATTTTCACGCCGACGGTTCCAAAATCGCTGATGAATGACGCCCGGCCATCCACAATTGCGACATCCAATGCAGGCAATGCAGGCGGTTCGTCGCTTTGCGCAAAAAGGACGCTGTCGAGTGATCCAAGGCTAAAGACACCGTCGCGATAGCTTCCGTAAAGACGCGGATTCACCACTTCGATCCGAGTGATTTCGGGAACACGGAGCGAATATCCGATATCCACGATGATCGTTTCCGCGGTTAGATCGGGCGATTCAGCATCGCCTACAACCACATTGCTCAAGATCTGTTGCTGCGGTCCGATTGCGGTGATGTCATAGGTAACCTCTACACCCGCATCCGCGATGGCGTCGTCGATCAGGCTTCCAGCAATTTCTTCGCGATTGAACCACACAATCGCGGTGACGATCGACAAAATGACAAACAATACGAGGCTAATGCGCCAGCGCCATTTTTGCGGCCAAACGCCCCTTTTGTTTTCCCTGACACTGGCAAGCGCGTCCAGGCGCTCCTGCGAGGCAAGGTCTTGGGTGTCTAGAGAGGGCGGTTTGGCCTGTGCCATGTTCGACATCACTTGCGCGGATCGTTGTCCAAAGGCAATAAACGACTAAATAAACTGAACGGACAACGAGGTTGGTGAGGCGCAGATTGCCACAGTCTGAAGACAGTTTCGATTTTTCACACGGTTCGGGATCAGATTCCGCGGACGACACGGGCGTGTCGGCCAAATCGGTGCTGCAATCCGATTCCAGCAAAGCCGCCGGCAAAGGCCACCGCGAAAGATTGAGGCAGCGCCTTTTGAAAGGCGGGGCAGAGGCTTTGGCCGACTACGAAGTTTTAGAATACCTTCTATTTGCGGCGATAAAGCAAGGGGACACGAAACCCGTGGCAAAGGCGTTGCTGGCACGCTTTGGATCGCTGGCCGGGGTTCTCAATGCCGATCCGTCTGCGCTGCAACACGTAAAAGGCGTAGGTCAAACCAGCGCGGCCGCGCTCAAAAGCGTTGCGATTGCATCGCGCCGAATGGCCCGCAGCGAGATTGCAGCGAAACCGGTCCTTGGTTCTTGGCAATCGCTGATCGATTACCTGTCTATCGATATGGCCCACTTAACGGTCGAACGCGTGCGCGTTCTGTACCTTGATGGAAAAAACCGCCTTATCGATGACCATCACGCCGCAGAAGGATCAATCGACGAGGCGGCGATCCACCCGCGCGAGGTGATCCGTCGGGCGATGGATGTGGGTGCGTCAGCCCTTATCCTTGTCCACAATCATCCAAGCGGCAATCCAGAGCCGAGCCGGGCAGACATTCAGATCACTCAGAAAATCTCCGAGGCGGGCCGTTTGTTGGGCGTCACCCTGCATGACCATGTGATCATCGGGCGCGAAGGCCACATTAGCCTCCGCGCCAAAGGGTTGATCTGACGCCGAACAATCAGGCGTAATTTGCAGCGCTTGCTGCCTGATTTCAGACGACGGTCACTGTTTCTCCGTGATCAATCGAACGCCTGAATGTTGAGCAAAGAAATTCCATGCCCAATTGACCATCACGGTAACCCGATTGCGCGTGCCGGTGAGAAATCCGACATGGACAACCCCCCAAAGCCACCACGCCAAAGCGCCCGACAATTTTAAAAAGCCGAAATCTGCAACCGCCGATTTGCGGCCAATCGTCGCAAGGCTGCCTTGATGTTTGTAAGCAAACGCGCCGGGGCATTTCTTACCCAGCAATTCCGCCTCCAACACTGTCGAGACATAGGCACCGGCTTGTTTCGCAGCGGGGGCCAGTCCTGGCACCGAATTTCCATCCCATGCCTTGCTGTCGGCGGTGTCACCGATCGCAAAAATATCGGGCAATGGATCGCCTGATGGGCCCAACACACGCATCCGATCGTTCACTTGGACACGACCCGAACGATCGGCTTGAGCACCCAACCATTGCGCCGCTGGTGATGCCGCAACGCCAGCCGCCCAAAGCACGGTTTCGGTTTCAATCAGGGTGTCATCGCCAATGCGCACATGCGCCTCAGCGATTTCAGTAACGCGTCCACCGGTGCGGATTTCAACGCCCAACTCTTCGAGAGATTGCGCCGCCTTCTTTGACAATTCCTCAGGGAATGCTGGCAATATTCGCGGACCCGATTGGACAAGAATGACCCGCGCGGTCGAAGGATCGACGGTGCGAAACTCTCGTTCGACACTTACGCGGGACAGTTCGGCAATCGCCCCGGCAAGCTCAACCCCGGTGGGGCCAGCGCCAACAATCACAAACGTCAAAAGGCGTTTGATCCGTTCTTCATCATCAGACGCCTCAGCCTCTTCAAACGCGTTAAGGATCGATGCGCGCACCGCCACACCATCTTCAACCGTCTTCAAACCGGGCGCGTAGGGTCCCCATTCATCGCGGCCAAAATAGCTGTGCGTTGCACCGGTGGCCAAGATCAGGCGATCATAGGTCAATGTTTGATCGCCGTTGTACCGAACGGTTTTTCCATCCGCGTCGATGCCATCCACTGCGCCTTTCAAGACCCGCACATTGCCATCGCCTTTAAACAAGCTGCGGATAGGTGTCGCGATGTCGGAAGGGTTCAACGTTGCGGTCGCAATTTGATACAGCAGCGGTTGGAACAGGTGATAATTGCGTTTGTCGATCACCGTGATGCGAACGGGCAAACGCTTCATCTTTGCCACGGCTGCCAATCCGCCAAACCCGGCACCAACAACCACGACATGCGGCCAGCGATCCGGAATCTCGGAATATTCACGATCAAACAGGATGTTCTTCTCCATCCAGGCAAGGATCCACCGATCAACCGACAGCACCCCTGCCCCGCGCGCTTCGTAAAGCGAAAGGAAAAGGAATGGGAACAAAGTGACGTTGGGATGCGCGCCCGAGATCATGAAAAGCGCGATCAGGATAAACAGGCCATAAGACACCACAACCGCGCCAAAACCGGTGAAAAAGAACACCGACGACACGATCGCCAACCAATCCGGAAAACCGCCAAACACGGTGGTCGGAAGCCATCGTTGTACCGCAATCGGCATGTCGATCACTCCGGCATATTGCAGCAAGCTCAGACCCATCCAAATGCGGATCGCCGCCATGACAATGGGCGCAATGTTGGCGCGCAACCAATCCCAAAACTGAATTGTTGGACGGGCAAGTGGAAAGGCGCTTGCTTTCAACCCCGATGCCAGAACCCGGTCGAGGGACAATGCGCCCGGTCCATGAAAAACGTACCAGACCAACATCGCGCTAACGAAAAGGTTGGTCGTGGTTGGGACATAAACTGCCTGTGATACGATCGTCAGCGCGGCCATCGCCAAAGCGGCCGGTCGCGTAAAGAAACCGGCGATCAACGCAATGGGACCAATCAATTCGATTGCCAATCCGACGGTCGCAGCGGTTACCGGATCCATCCACGTGACCGGATATTCAAACGTCGCGAGATAGACCGTCGTTTCCCAATCGGCTGCTTTCACCAAACCGGACCGCAGGAACCACATCGCGATAAAAAACCGAATCACTACGTCGGTGAACGGCCAGAACGTCTCCGTCCCATCGAGGTACCATTTTGACCAGCGCCGCAATGTCACCCGAATGAAGGGCGAATAGCGTTCCTCTTGCAGCTTTTCCGGTTCCACGGCGGGCACAGGCATAGCCTGCTCGCCGGTTTGGCTCGCGCTTGACATAAAATGTTCCTCCTGCCGTCCCGTTCGCGCGATGTGCGGTTTCGGTTACAACGGCCCCCTCTGAAATGAACAAACACTGCTTCGTTGAAGGTGTAAACCATGAATGCCCGCCGAATTTGTGGTAAGACCAGTGGACAGCGCGCCGCCCGCGATGCGCACACCCTTGCCAAGCGGCGCGCGCGCGAATAGCCGCGCACATGAAAAAGGCGCTCGGTTCGACCAATCCCGATGCCTTTGCCCAAAGTTAGCATCCAAAAGGAACGCCCATCATGGTCCCGCGTTATGCCCGCCCCACAATGTCAGCCTTATGGGAACCCGAAGCCAAATTCCGCATATGGTTCGAGATAGAGGCGCATGCGACGCAGAAATTGGGCGAGATGGGAGTTGTTCCCGCTTCGGCTGGAAAGGCGCTGTGGGATTGGTGGGCGACGAACCCAAAGATCGACGTCGAAGCAATTGACGCAATCGAAGCGGTGACCAAGCACGACGTTATCGCGTTTCTGACATGGGTTGCGGAACAAGTGGACGCCGCAGGGTATACCGGCGAAGCGCGCTTCATGCACCAAGGGATGACCAGTTCCGACGTGTTGGACACCACCTTGGCGGTGCAATTGGCGCGCGCGACTGACATTCTGCTCGATGACCTTGACGCTTTGTGCGACGCCATCAAAACGCGCGCGGAGGAACACAAATTTACGCCAACAATCGGTCGCAGCCACGGCATTCATGCCGAACCGGTTACCTTCGGATTGAAACTGGCACAGGCCTATGCTGAGTTTGATCGGTGTCGCGATCGCCTCGTGGCCGCCCGCAAAGAAATCGCAACCTGCGCCGTTTCCGGCGCTGTTGGCACTTTTGCGAATATCGATCCCGAAGTGGAAGCCTATGTCGCCGACCAATTGGGTTTGACGCCAGAACCGGTCAGCACACAAGTCATCCCGCGCGATCGGCACGCTATGTATTTCTCGACCCTAGCGGTTATCGCGGGATCGATTGAGCGGCTGGCGGTGGAAGTTCGCCATTTGCAGCGCACCGAAGTTTTGGAAGCAGAAGAATACTTCTCGCCGGGTCAAAAAGGTTCGTCGGCAATGCCGCACAAACGCAATCCGATCCTAACCGAAAACCTTACCGGGCAGGCACGGATGATCCGCGCTTATGCCCTTCCCGCTCTTGAAAATGTCGCCTTGTGGCATGAACGGGATATATCGCATTCATCCGTCGAACGATTCATCGGCCCTGATGCGACGATCACATTGGATTTCGCGCTCGCACGTTTGACCGGTGTTGTTGAAAAATTGCTGGTTTATCCTGAGCGCATGCAAAGCAATCTTGATGCGATGGGTGGGCTTGTTCATTCGCAACGGGTGTTGCTCGCATTGACCCAAGCCGGGGTGAGCCGCGAAGACGCCTATCGTCTCGTACAACGCAACGCGATGAAGGTTTGGGAATCAAACGGAGCGTTGTCATTGCTCGACCTGTTGAAAGGCGACGATGAAGTCACAGCGGCGCTATCGCACGAACAATTGGAGGAGAAATTCGATCTCGAATATCACTTCAAACATGTCGAAACGATCTTTGCGCGCGTGTTTGGTTAGACGGTTTGGGCCCTGTGCTAGACTCCTTAGGCAAAAACCTTAGAATTCGAACCATGGCGTAAGACACATAAGGGATAGCCACTTGCAGATTGTACGCACCATAATCTGGGTCGTGTTGGCCGCATTTGTTGTAATGTTTGTGCTCACCAATTTCGGTGAACCGCAACGCGTCAAAATTTGGCCGTCGGAAAATCCCATTGGCTTTGATTGGCCCGTGGGCGTGATCGCTTTGGTGTTTTGGCTGGTCGGGGTCATACCGACATGGCTGTATCACCGCGGGGTGAAGTGGAGCCTCAATCGGCGGATTCGAAGCCTTGAGGCATCGATCAAATCCAACGCATTGGCCCACCGCCCTGATCCCGGCACCGGATCTTCGGCGGCCACCGAAAACACACCAGTCCCCGCCCCGGAAGCCAAGCCCACCGACAGTTTAACCCCGGCACCACCTTCCACAGAAAGCGGCAGTGCATGAGCAACCCCATCTACCTCGCGCTGGATGTGCCCCAGATTGAGCCTGCGAAGGTTTTAATCAACAAAGTTAAGGCGCATATTGGCGGGGTAAAATTGGGGTTGGAATTCTATTGCGCGCATGGACCGCACGGCGTGCATGAAATCGCGCATATGGGTTTGCCGATTTTCCTCGATCTGAAATTTCATGACATCCCCAACACTGTGGCCGGTGCGATGCAGGCGGTGCATGTCTACGAACCGAAAATCGTCACCGTTCATGCCAGCGGCGGGCGGGCGATGATGGAAGACGCAAAAGCGGCAGCGGCGGAAGGCTGCAAAGTTGTCGCGGTCACCATGTTGACCAGTCTTGATGATCGCGATCTCAAAAACACCGGCGTCGGCGGAACACCGCATGATCATGTTATGCGGCTGGCCGAATTGGCGCACACATCGGGTTTGGACGGAATCGTGTGTTCGGGCCAAGAGGTCGGCGACGTGCGCAAACAATGGAAAGACGGATTCTTTGTCGTCCCCGGCCTAAGACCTGCAGGCAGCCAGACTGGCGATCAAAAACGCACCGTTACGCCGCGCAGTGCCCGCGATGACGGCGCCAGTATTCTTGTAATTGGCCGGCCAATTAGCCGAGCCGACGATCCTGCAGCGGCGGCTAGGGCAATCGAAGCAACGCTTTGAGCCTAATCCCAGAGATTGTATTCCAATTGATCGCGTTTGCCTTTTTCGGCGCGATTGCCGGTGCAATTGCCGCTGTGCTTTTCAACAAATTCGGGCGGCGAGATGCCTTGTCGTTGGAGCTTTTCTGACCCTCATGCGCTAAGTGTTGCAAGGCGTTGATCTTGGGATAGAATTCTAGCGCATCACTTACTCCGCTGGCGCACCATCCTCTTGAACGGGTTCAGGTTCTGCATCATCTTGAAAATTCGGGGAATCGACGTTCCAACCGGTCAATCCAAGGTCGTCACCGGTGCCCTTGAAGGTGAAAGTCTCGGTTGCCTCACCCTTTTCAAATTGGGTGGTCATAGTGACAATTGTCTGTGTCTCGCCGTTTTGTGAATCGATGTTGAAACCGGCGCGTTCCGCGCTTTCAACCTTGCCCATCTTTTCCGTCACATAAGCGACCAATTCGTTCATTTGTTCGATGGATGTAACGTCGCGAAATTCCGGAGCCGTCATGCCGTATAGGGTGCGCGCATCCCCGTCGTTATAGACCGCGTGGAATTGGGTGACCTGTTGTTCGGAGCTTTCCAATTGCGCCATCGGGTTGCACGCGGACAAGAGCAAAGCGAAACAGGCGGCGGCGATGATTTTAATCGGCATGGGCACCTCAAAATTTGATTTCTCGCCATTGGTCTTAGAATTTCTGTGAAAGCGCAAGCCTTCGCGCTACACATGGCGCTATGCCGGACATTGCCACCCCAAACCTACCCTCGCGAAATTTTGATATGACGCGGGACTTTTATGCCCAATTCGGGTTTGAATGCGCGTATCAGGATGGCGGATGGATGATACTTCATCGCGGTCCGCCCAACAACCGGGTTACGCTTGAATTCTTCCCCTATCCCGACCTTGATCCGGCACAAAGCTCGTTCAGCTGCTGCATCCGTTTGGACAATCTGCGCGCATTTATGGAGCAATTGGAGGCCAGCGACGTTCCAATGGCGAACACAGGCATTCCGCGCTTTCACGCCGCGAAATTGGAACACAGCGGGCTGACTATTGGTTATTTGAACGATATTGACGGCTCTCTCATCCGTCTCATCCAGAACACCTGAACCTTCACTATGCTCATCAAGATCTGCGGCCTAACATCACCCGACACAATCGCCGCCGCGGCCGATGCGGGGGCGAGTCATATTGGATTGATGCATTTCGAAAAGAGCGTTCGGCATATCGGTTTGGAAACAGCGACCGAATTGCGGGCCAGCGTCCCGAGCGGTGTGAAATCGGTCCTATTGCTGGTGAACGCAGCCCCCGACGCCGCCGAGCGCGCGATCAAGGCGGTGCAGCCCGACATTGTGCAGTTTCACGGCGCAGAAACGCCGGAATACACCGCATCAATCCGCGCAAAATTCGACATCGAAGTGTGGCGGGCCATGGGCGTGCGCAGCATCGAAACACTCAACGACGCTGCTCAATTCAAAGGCAAAGCCGATCGACTCCTTTACGATGCCCCTCCATTGGATGCCCGCCCCGATGTACCCGGAGGCACCGGCGCCAAGTTTGATTGGAGCTTGCTCAAAGGTCACGAACACCGCGTGCCGTGGGGCCTCGCCGGTGGGCTCAATCCCGATAATGTCGCGGGCGCAATCCGCGCCACAAATGCCCCTTTGGTCGATGTCTCATCCGGTGTTGAAAGCGCGCCGGGCGTGAAGGACGTGGACAGGATCGCCGCGTTCTGCAAAGCGGCGCTAAATGCTTAGAGAATCCCTATGAACGACACCCCGCCTAACTCTTTCCGTAATCAGCCCGACGATCGTGGTCACTTCGGTGATTTTGGCGGGCGTTATGTTGCCGAAACATTGATGCCACTTATCCTGGACTTGGAACGCGAATATCGCGCGGCCCAAAACGATCCAGCCTTCGTCGCAGAATTTGACGATCTGCTCGAACATTATGTGGGCCGCCCTTCCCCGCTTTATTTTGCAGAACGGTTGACCGAAAACCTGCGCGAAACGGCCCCGAAAGGCCGCGGCGCGCAAGTTTGGTTCAAACGGGATGAATTGAACCACACTGGCGCGCACAAGATCAACAATTGCATCGGGCAAATCTTGCTCGCCATCCGCATGGGAAAAACGCGCATTATTGCAGAAACCGGCGCGGGCCAGCACGGCGTGGCCACCGCCACCGTTTGCGCGCGGTTCGGCCTACCTTGCGTGATTTACATGGGGGCAGAGGACGTTGCCCGGCAATCGCCCAATGTGTTCCGCATGAAGCTTCTCGGCGCAGAAGTCGTGCCCGTCACCAGCGGCGGCGCGACGTTGAAAGACGCCATGAACGAAGGGCTGCGCGATTGGGTCGCGAATGTGCACGACACATTCTACATCATCGGCACCGCAGCTGGCCCGCATCCCTACCCGGAAATGGTCCGCAATTTCCAAAGCGTGATCGGCACCGAAGCGCGCGCGCAATTGCTGTCGCGCACCGGACGCCTGCCCGACCTGCTGATCGCGTGTATTGGCGGCGGATCAAACGCGCTGGGCCTGTTCCACCCCTTCCTTGACGACGCGGATGTGAAAATGCTTGGCGTCGAGGCGGCGGGCCACGGGTTGGACGGCGATGAACACGCGGCCAGCCTGCTCGGCGGCGCGCCCGGCGTGCTCCACGGCAACAAGACTTATCTGCTGCAAGACGAAGACGGCCAGATCACTGAAGGCCATTCGATTTCCGCAGGTCTAGACTATCCCGGCATTGGCCCCGAGCACGCATGGCTCAAAGACTCCGGTCGCGTCGAATACACCGCCGTTACCGATGATGAGGCGCTAGAGGGCTTCCAGCTACTCTGTCGCACTGAAGGGATTATTCCAGCGTTGGAGCCTTCACATGCCTTGGCGGCGGTCGCCAAGCGCGCTCCGCAAATGCGCGAGGACGAGATTATCTGCATGAACCTATGCGGGCGCGGCGATAAGGACATTTTCACGGTCGCTGAAAAGCTTGGGGTCGAGATGTGATGGAGCCTGCACTTTTCCGTGATTGCGGGCCAAGCGAAGCAATCCAGAGCTATTGTACACACCGCTCTGGATTGCCACGTCGCTCCGCTCCTCGCAATGACGAAGCAAGAAACCACCCCCGTCATGCTGAACTTGTTTCAGTATCCATGTCTAGGCACTCACCAGCGGTGCTAGTGGCTGGATGGACCCTGAAACAAGTTCAGGGTGACGAGTTAAGTGAAGTGGGAGCGGAGATGTGAAGCCGCGCAAACTTGCTGGCGGTATAGCCCTTGCTGTCTTGGCCCTTTTGTCCTTTGTCTTCGATCTAGAATTTGAATCGATCGGAGTAAAAATCGCTTACACTTTAGCGATCCTGCTCGCGATGTTCGCAACCTTCTATGACAAAGAGAATTACGAGGAGCTTGAGGTCGGATTTAGCCCGAAGCGAGGTGCGATGTATTTCCTCTTGGGCTTTTTCGCCTTTCCTGTTTCACTCGGAGTTAAGGCTGCCTTCGGCGCAGATTTTTCAATCCAATCTGCGATCATATTCACTGCATTCGCATCGGTACTGATCGGTGCGATCGGCACATTCACGGATATTCCAGGTATATGACCCGCCTCCAAAACGCTTTCGCCAAACCCCATGCCGCTTTCGTCGCCTTCATCACCGCTGGCGATGGAGACACAGCCGCAAACCTCGATGCCCTCGTCGAAGGCGGCGCGGATGTTATCGAGCTGGGGATGCCGTTCACCGATCCGATGGCCGATGGGCCTGCTATTCAGGCGGCAAATTTGCGCTCGCTTGGCAAAGGCACCACCACCGCCGATGTGCTGCAATACGCCTATGAATTCCGCAAGAGGCACCCCGATGTACCGCTGGTCCTTATGGGATATGCCAACCCGATGGTGCGGCGCGGGCCGGAATGGTTTGCCGACTCTGCCTCCGCTGCGGGTGTTGATGGCGTCATCTGTGTCGATATTCCGCCGGAGGAAGATCAAGCGCTCGGCCCGGCTCTGCGGGCAAAGGGCATTGCCCCCATCGGCCTTGCCACACCGACCACAGATGCCGCGCGTTTGCCGCAGGTGCTCGATGGCTCTGGCGGGTTTCTCTATTACGTTTCCGTCGCAGGGATCACGGGCAAACAACAAGCCGCCACCGCCGCTATCGAAGAGGCCGTGGGCAAGTTGAAAGCCGCAACCGACCTGCCCGTCGCGGTTGGTTTTGGCGTGCGCACACCGGAACAAGCCGCCGCTATTGCACGGCACTCAGACGGGGTCGTCGTCGGCTCTGCACTGGTTGATTTGTGCGGCGAATTTGGCAACGACGCGCCTGCCAAGCTACAAGAGCTCACATCATCCATGGTCAACGCGATTGCAAACGCGCGATCTTAAGGGACAATTGAAATGAACTGGTTTAACCGCGTCCGCAATTCCTTGGGCTTTAGCGCCGATAAGAAGAGCACCGAAAAGGACCTATGGATCAAATGCAAATCCTGTCAGGAAATGCTGTTTGTTGCCGAATATGAGGAAAACCTATGCGTGTGCCCACGGTGCGATCACCATGGGCGGATCGGCGCGGATGCTCGCCTGCATTTGTTGTTGGATGATGGATATCAATTGCTCGATCAACCGGTGGTCACCGAAGATCCATTGAAATTCAAAGACAGCAAGAAATACACCGACCGATTGAAAGCGGCACGCGCGGCCAACCCGCACAATGATGCTTTCGTGGTGGGTTCGGGCGAAATCAACGGCAGTCCTGCGGTCGTGGGTGTCCAAGACTTCTCGTTCATGGGCGGATCCATGGGTATGGCAGTCGGCATGGCCTTTTGCGCCGGTGCAGAGCGCGCGCTGACCCGCAAATGCCCCTATGTCGTCGTTACCGCAGCGGGCGGTGCGCGGATGCAGGAGGGCATTCTCTCGCTGATGCAAATGCCGCGCGCGACTGTGATGACGCGCCGTTTGAAGGCAGCTGGCCTGCCCTATATCGTCGTCTTGACCGATCCAACCACGGGCGGCGTCACGGCCAGCTATGCGATGTTGGGCGATGTCCATATTGCAGAACCCGGCTGCCTAATCGGTTTCGCCGGACAGCGCGTTATTCAGGACACGATCCGCGAAAAATTGCCCGAAGGGTTCCAGCGTGCCGAATATCTGCACAAGCATGGTATGGTCGACATGGTGGTCCGCCGCCATGAATTGAAAGAGACGCTCGCAAGCGTGCTCGATTACCTACAGCCTTCCCCTGAAACCAACGAAGCGGCCTAAAGCTCCATGCTCGATTTCGGGCGATCAGATGATGCCCGCGTTCAGGCGCAATTGGACCGACTGTCCGCACTCAGCGTCCCGCAGGGGCGGTTGGGGTTGGAAACGATCCGCGCTTTGATGGAGCGTCTGGACAACCCCCATCGCAAATTACCGCCCGTGTTCCACGTCGCGGGGACCAACGGCAAAGGGTCCGTCTGCGCGTTCCTGCGCACGATGTTGGAGGCGGATGGCAAGCGGGTGCACGTCACAACGTCCCCGCATTTGGTGCGTTACAATGAACGGATACGGATCGCAGGGGACTTAATCTCCGACGAGGAATTGGCCGAAACTCTCAAGGAAGTGCTGGATAAAGGCGAAGACCTCGCGCCCAGCTTTTTCGAAGTGACAATCGCCGCCGCATTCCTCGCATTTTCACGCACCCCAGCAAATGCCTGCGTGGTCGAGGTTGGCCTTGGCGGCAGGTTTGATGCGACCAATGTTCTGGAGCCGGATGCGGTTGCTGCCTGCGGGATTGCGGCGCTGGGCATCGATCATGAACGATTCCTTCTCGCACCCGAGGACGGTGTGCCAACAGAGCCTATCGCGCGGATTGCATTTGAGAAAGCGGGCATAGCGAAACCGGGTGTGCCGTTGGTAACAATCGCAAATGCCTATCCGCTCGAGGCGGAGGCAGTGATCGAAGGTGTGGCAGACCGTCTTGGGGCCAAGCATTGCAATGCCTATTTGAGCGCATCGGGCAAAACCTATGTCGATGGCGACGGGGATCTAACCCTATTGCCGGCCTCAATCCCAGGCGCACATCAGGCCCAGAATGCTGCACTTGCGGCGGCGATGTTGCGCCATCAATCCAAGCTGTCGGTAACGGACGAGGCGATCATAGCAGGCGTAGCCGAAGCAAAATGGCCAGCGCGGCTACAACGTTTATCTGAAGGCCCGTTGACGGCATTTGCCTCATCAGGTGCAGTCTGGCTGGATGGCGGGCACAATCCCAGCGCTGGATCGGCAATCGCAGAGTTCTTTAAAGGACCGCTTCACCTGATCATCGGCATGATTGCCAACAAAGATGCAAATGCCATTACAGAACCTCTTGGCGACCGTGTTGAGAGCCTGACGGTGGTCCCCGTACCCGGTCATGACAGTCATCCGGCCGAGGCATTTGGCCAAGACGCCCGCGCCGCCACCGATCTACAAGACGCGCTGCTCAATATTCCCTGCGATGACTACCCTGTCCTCATCGCTGGATCGCTCTACCTCGCGGGCGAGGCGCTAAAACTCAACGACGAGATACCGACTTAGGTTTCGGGCTCTGGCGGTGGCGCGTTCTCAGCGCGGCCAGAGCGCGCAATGCGGACCCATTCGATCAAGCACAGCACAACCGCGAACAGACCGATCAACGTCGTCAGGATAAACACGTCGTAATACCCGCGCTCTTCGATCATCTGACCCAAAGCCGGGCGCCCGAGCGTGCCTACCAACAAGGTCAGCGATGATAGCAGCGCATATTGCACCGCGCTGTACCCTTTGGCGACGATGCTGGACAGGTAGGCGACAAAGGCCGCGCCTGCGATGCCGACCGCGATGTTTTCCATCCCAATGGTCAGCATGAGTTTCGACAGGCGTTCATCCGCACCGAACAATCCGGTTAGCCATGTAAAGCCTATCGCATCGCTGGCCGCCTGCATTCGTTCTCCGCCAATTGCGAGATCGGCGTATAACAGGTTGGTCAACGCAGCGATCAACGCCCCCAACGTCAACGTTGTCATCCGCCCGATCACGGTCAGCAGCAATCCCCCCAATGCAAGTCCAAGAAGCAGCGCGCCGACGCCAAAGAATTTGGATGCTATCGCGACCTCATCCTTGGTGTATTCAAGTTCACCCAGATAAAACGGATAGGCAAAGCTGCCCCAAATCGCATCGGTAATGCGGTAAGTCAGGACTAGCGCGATCACCAATATCGCCGCCCAACGCAGCCGACCAATAATCTCAGCCAAAGGCAAAATCAGAGCGCGGTATCCATGATCAAGCGCCGTGTCCGATGCGCGGGTCGCCGGTTCAGCGACGCTCAACACGTATCGGCCTTTCTTGCGCAGAAATTCCAGAGAGCCTGCAATGATGCTTGGGATGACGACCGTCGCGATCACAATCAACGGCCCCATTGTGCTCACGAAAGCCGTGCTGTCGGGGCGCGCATCCGGATCCGAATTCAACGAACGGACCATAAACACCAAGACGGTAACCAACGCCCACAACCACAAGGCGCCCACCCCGCCTAACGCCAATGCGCGAACTTTTGGCGTGAGTTGTCCTGGTTCGCGCAGCGTGAGAAGGTTGCTGCGTTCATCCTCCATCGCTTGCGCGCTGCGTTCTGCATCGGGCGCAAACAAGCCGGCGATCCCGACCAACAACAATATGCCGCCCATCGACATATACACCGCGGGCCATCCCATCCGCTCTGCCATGAACAAAGCCAAAGCGCCGCCGACCAACGCGGCCGTGCGATACCCCATTTGATAAACCGTAGAGAGGATATCGATCGTCGCCTTTTCATCGGCAACATCAACCCGCCACGCATCGACCACAACGTCTTGGGTCGCGCTGGCAAAGGCGCCAATCCCCGCCAACAATGAAAACAGCCCAAGCGAAGTGAGCGGGTTCAAAAACGATAGGACGACCAGGATTAGGCCAAGCATCAACTGCGCAGTGACGATCCACTGCTTGCGCTTACCCAATCGCCGCAAAAACGGCACATCGACCCGGTCAAGCGCCGGAGACCACAAGAATTTGAACGCGTATGCCAATCCAATCAGCGAGAATACGCCCATCGTTTCAACATCAACCTCTGCATCCGTCAGCCACGCATACAAAGTGCCCAACAACAAAGCGTAAGGCAGCCCGGATGCAAAACCGAAGATCAGCATATATCCGGTCTTTGGCTGACGCAGCGATCCTAAAAGCACCATCCAGCGCGACAGCCGGTTTTCGTCATTCAACGCGGTTTCAGACATTTTTCCTCCGCAGGCGAGCGATCCATTTGCGTTCCCGCCAAGCTGTGCAACACTACGCTTGGATAGAGGGGATAGAAAAGCCGTTATGAACGCGCCAGCAACAAATGTACCCACATTGTGCACAACGCCGGGCCAATTGGCATTGGCGAAAGCGATCCGTGATAGAGAAACGGACCAAGCACATGTCGATCCCCGCACCCCGGATGCGATCGTCACCATTCCATCCAGCCGTTATATAGACCCGGCTCATTTCACTTTGGAAAAGGCGGGATTGTTCGATCGCCTCCCCCAAGTCATCGCGCCCAGCGCGCTATTGCCCGAACCGGGCATGGTAGTCCCGCATGACGCGACCGGTCGCCCGTTACTAATCACGCGCGATACATCCGGGAAAGCGCATGTTTTCCTAAACGTTTGCCAACATCGCGGCACGCGCTTGGTCGAAGGGTCCGATATTCAATGCACCAAACGGTTGGTTTGTCCCTACCACGCGTGGACATACAAATTGGACGGGGACCTGCTTGCCCTACCACGGCCTGAAACGTTCCCCGATCTGGAAAAGGGTGCATATGGCCTCAAGGAGTTGCCCAGCATGGAAGCCGGGGGTTTGATTTGGTTCTCTCCTAATGCTTCGGCCGACTTCACTGATGCGCGTTTGATCAGCGACGATTTCACCGCCTTTGGCATGCCCGAATCGCACCTTTTCCGGCGTAAAACGCACAGTGTGAACGGCAATTGGAAGCTGATCATGGATGCTTTTCTTGAAAGCTATCATGTCACCCGGTTGCATGCGGACACAATCGGCCCGTTTTTCAAAGACGGTGTGACCGCCGGCGATTCGGTGGGCCCGCATTTGCGCTCTGCTGTGGGTCGATTAGAGGAAATGGACGCGATTGACCTGTCCGATATGGCGGCAATGCGGCGCGTCGTGACCTTTGCATACCAATTGCTGCCCGGCACCATCATCGTGCCCAGCCCCGATTACGTGAACGTCATGGTTTTGATGCCCCAATCCCACAATCACACCTTGGTTGAGGACTTTATGCTAATCCCAGAGGTGCCCACCACCGAAAAGGCACAGGCGCATTGGGAGCGGAGCTGGGACCTGCTCGATGGCGGCGTTTTCGCAAGCGAAGATTTCCGTGCTGCCGAATTGGGTCAGCAAGGATTGGAGAGCGGCGCGGTAACGCAATTGACGTTGGGAACGTTAGAAGGAGGCATCGCGCGCTTTGATGCCAACGTTCAAGACTCGATCGCGGCTCATCGTTCCACATCCTAGAACTCTGCGCCACCGGCGCCGAGATAGGATCATGAAACTTGCAGGTGTTGAGGCGAAGGCGTAGGCGCGCGCCATGCCCACCAACCCCAAAAAATCCGACGACCGCCCCGAGGGCGACCGCATCGCCAAATTGCTGGCCAGAGCCGGTATTGCCAGCCGGCGCGAAATTGAACGCATGATCGCAGATGGCCGCATCACATTGAACGGGCAAACGGTCGAAACGCCCGCGACGTTCCTCACATCTTTGAGCGGCGTCAGCGTCGATGGAAAAGCCGTTGGTCCAGCAGAGCCATCAATGCTTTTCGCATTTCACAAGCCGACCGGCCTTTTGACCGCAGAACGAGATTTTTCGGGCCGCGCGACCATTTACGATGCTTTGGTCAACGCGCTGCCCAAAGGTACACCGCGCATGATGCCAATCGGCAGGCTTGACCTCAACACAGAGGGTTTGTTGTTGCTCACCAATGACGGTGGGTTGAAACGTCAAATGGAACTGCCCGCCAGCGGCATCCCCCGTACATATCGGGCCCGCGCGTTCGGTGATGTTTCTCAAGAACAGCTTGAAGAATTGGCCGATGGCGTCGAAATCGATGGCGTTCGCTATGGTTCGATCGACGCCAACAAAGAACGCGCATCTGGGCGCAACCAATGGATCGAAATGACGATCACCGAAGGCAAAAACCGTGAAGTTCGCCGCGTCCTTGAATATCTAGGATTGGAGGTGAACCGATTGATCCGCACTGCCTATGGTCCCTTTGAACTGGCCGATTTGGGCCGTGGTCAGGCCGTGCGCATTCGAAAGGGTGATCTCGATCGGTTTGTCAGCACGTTAAAACGAGCAAAATCATGAGAGTGATCGCTGGCGAGTGGCGGGGCCGGAAATTGATCGCGCCCAAAGGGGATGCGACCCGTCCAACATCGGATCGCACGCGCGAGACCCTGTTTTCTATGTTGACCAGTCGGTTGGGCAGTTTTGAAGATTTGCGGATCGCAGATTTGTTCGCTGGTTCGGGCGCACTCGGGCTGGAGGCGCTTTCACGCGGCGCGGCGCATTGCCTTTTCGTGGAACAAGACCGAGCCGCGGTGGACGCGATCCGCGCCAATATCGATGCATTTGGCGCGCGTGCGCAAACAAGTGTTGAAACAGCATCGGTGATGCAACTGCGCGCTGCGCGGCAATCGTATGACCTGATTTTGCTGGACCCACCCTATCACACCGGCGCGGGCGAAGTTGCTTTGGATCGATTGCGGCGACTGGACTGGATCAACGACGCGACATGGATAGCGCTGGAAACGGCGTTCAACGAAGAGCCCGAAATCAAAGGCTTTACAATCGATACATCGCGCAAGATTGGTAAGGGCAGGCTCACGCTTTTGAGGCGCGAACCCGCCCCCGCCGATGCACCGGACAATGGGGACACCTATCCTAGCGATCCCTCTGAATCCGATGCGGCACCCAGTTAACCGGTTGGCCTGACCACCACAGTCCAAAACAGGGCCGGGTGCGGTATAGCAATGATCAACCATCGGAAGACTGCGGCCGAACGGCGCGCGCTTCGATCCGCCCCCATGCCGTGTCGCGTTCGGGGCCCGTCATAGCGGTTAGCGCAATTTTATCTTGGTCGGTGAGCTGCCAAAACAACATTTGCCGCCGGGGCGATAACGTCCAGAAATACTGCTGAGTTTCGGCGGGCCACAAATCGTATTGCGCCTGTTTCTCGCTTGACCAGCTTTCATATTCCGCTGTTTGCTCTTCGTCCGTTTTGCCGCCAGCGGAGCCATCAAGTTGAAGCGGCGTTTCGGCGGTCGCGACGCTGGTGCTCCGTGCCGCTGCAACCGGCGCGGTGGCGATCAGGGCGACAGTGGCGATCGCTACACCAAAAAGATAGATATGGGACGTCTTCATAGAGGGGCGCATTGGGGTTCTCCTATTGGCCATTCATCCGCGTGACGAACCCTTGCCTGCTCTTTGCAATTCCCCTGCCTCAGACAACACTGGAATGCCATCAATCCGGTCCCACTGAAACCGCGTGACGCGATCTGCGCCGTGTTCGCACAACGCTTTGGCGGAAAGCGGTCCAAAAACACGCCGGGACGATTGGAACATCGAATTCGGGGGAATGCCGCCAAAGGCACGGTGCAACGGGGCGCTCGATATGCGATCTTGCACTCACAAGCTTTGTTCTCTAATTGTTCGCGTGCTGTTATGACTCAGAATTCCCCCCTTCCCCCATCATCGGCCCCGGTTGATGAAACGGTGCCCGCTTATGCGGCGCAATTGAACGCGCCCCAACGCGACGCCGTATTGACTACGGAAGGTCCGGTCTTGATGTTGGCCGGTGCAGGAACAGGTAAAACCGCTGCATTGACCGCGCGTCTTGCGCATCTGGTCGCAATGCGGCGCGCATGGCCAAGCCAGATTTTGTGCGTGACGTTCACCAACAAAGCTGCGCGTGAAATGCGCGAGCGTGTTGGGCATCACCTTGGGCCGGGCAGCGAAGGCATCCAATGGTTGGGGACGTTTCATTCCATCTGCGCCAAAATGCTGCGCCGCCACGCCGAACTGGTGGGTCTTAAATCCAATTACACGATCATCGACACCGACGATCAATTACGGCTTTTGAAACAATTGATCGCCACCAACGAATTGGACGACAAACGGTGGCCGGCCCGGCAATTGGCCGGATTGATCGACAATTGGAAGAACCGGGGGCTCAATCCCGGTGATCTCGATGCGAACGACAACGAAGCCTATGCCAATGGTCGCGGGGCGGAAATGTACAAACAATATCAAGAGCGAATGAAGGCGCTTAACACGTGCGATTTCGGCGACTTGAT
This sequence comes from Erythrobacter sp. Alg231-14, assembly GCF_900149685.1. NCBI lineage: Bacteria > Pseudomonadati > Pseudomonadota > Alphaproteobacteria > Sphingomonadales > Erythrobacteraceae > Erythrobacter > Erythrobacter sp. Alg231-14. The sequence continues at coordinate 725,923 of NZ_LT702999.1, forward strand.
GCTGCATGTGCTCAACATTTTTCGCGCGCACAACGATGTTCTGGCCGAGTATCAGAGCCGGTTTAAATACATCCTTGTCGACGAGTATCAGGACACCAACGCGGTTCAGTATCTTTGGCTCAGACTGCTCGCTCAAAGCCACAAGAACATCTGTGTTGTGGGTGATGATGACCAATCGATTTACTCATGGCGCGGCGCAGAGGTCGCCAATATCCTGCGGTTTGAAAAGGATTTTCCCGGCGCCCATGTGGTCCGGTTGGAACAAAATTACCGATCAACGCCGCATATTTTGGGCGCGGCATCGGGATTGATCCAAGCGAACAGCGAACGGCACGAAAAGACGCTTTGGACCCAAGTCGATGGCGGCGACAAAGTGCAGGTGATCGGCGTGTGGGATGCACCCGAAGAGGCGCGGCGCGTTGGTGAGGAAATTGAGCGTTTGGAACGCGAAGGCGCGCCGTTGGATCGTGTCGCGATCCTTGTGCGCGCCCAATATCAAACCCGCGAATTCGAAGATCGCTTCATTCAGATCGGGGTCAATTATCGGATTATCGGCGGTTTCCGGTTCTATGAGCGCGCCGAAATTCGCGACGCTCTTGCCTATCTGCGGGTGATTGCACAACCTCAGGACGATCTGGCGTTTGAGAGGATCTACAATCAGCCCAAGCGCGGTTTGGGTTCAAAAACGCTGGAAAAGATGCACCAGCACGCTCGCGCGACACAGCAGCCATTGGCCGCCGCGTCGCTCCAATTGGCCGATAGCGACGAATTGCCCAAGCGCGCCGCCAACACAATCGGCGGATTGCTCCGCTTTTTCCTAAGCTGGCGCGAAGCGGCCGAAGTCATGACCCCTGCCGACCTGCTGCGACTGGTCTTGGATGAAAGCGGTTACAACGACATGTTGGCGAATGATCGCAGTCCAGAAAGCGCAGGCCGCGCGGAAAACCTTTCCGAGTTGGCCCGTGCGATGGAGGAATACGAAACGCTCGGCGATTTCCTCGAACACGTATCCTTGGTGATGGACAATGATCGTGGCGATTCCGAAGAAACCGTAACCATAATGACGATGCACGCGGCCAAAGGGCTGGAATTCGACAATGTGTTTTGCGTTGGATGGGAAGAAGGCGTCTTTCCGAGCCAGCGAGCCATCGACGAAGGCGGCTTGGCCAGTCTCGAGGAAGAGCGGCGGCTCGCCTATGTCGCGATCACCCGCGCCCGGCGCAAATGCATTATCTTGCATGCCGCAAACCGGCGAATTTACGGCCAATGGACAAGCTCAATCCCCTCGCGATTTATCGATGAATTGCCCGAAGATCATATCGATCAAGAAAGCACGATGAGCGGGGGCGCTTCGCTTTGGCGGGCCAATTGGTCTGAGAATGAAGACCCCTTCGCTCATGTCGCCCGTGACCGCCCTTCCCGCGCCCAAACGCGCGGCCCGGGATGGCAACGCGCCGTGTCCAGCGGATATGAAACGCAGCAAAAACGCCTATCTGAGCCAGGCCGCAGCGCCGCCAGCTTCGCGGCAAAACCGCGCAGCGATATCAGCATCGGCGCGATGGTCGAACACGCTAAGTTTGGAACGGGTTGCGTCATCGATCAAGAAGGCAACAAATTGACAATCCAGTTCGAAGATGTCGGCGAAAAGCGCGTTATCGATAGCTTTGTGACCTTGGCGGGGTGAAGAAATGGTGCGCACAATTTGGATATCGATCTCACGCCTGATTTTGGCTGGATTGCTTGGGGGAAGTTTGCCGTCGGTTGCCTCAGCGCATGAAGAGCCAGCACCTGAAGACCAAATCGCTTGCGCTCAACCCGACGGATGGTTTGCAGTTGAAGCGCGCGATCCCCGATTTGTGGTCTTTGGGGAAGTCCACGGAACCGCGGAATCTCCGCGTCTAATTGGCGAGGTTCTTTGCGGTCTGGCCATGCGCGGAAAACGCGTTCTGCTCGCAATTGAATTTTCCTCAAACCACAATGCAGCTTTGCAAACCGCATGGCAGGCGGAGGAAAGCGACTTTCGAGAGGCGCTGCGTCAAGGGGGATGGGAACGCCGCGAGGATGGTGTTGGAAGTGTCGCTATGCTTGAGTTGGTGGAACGGGCGCATCGGATCAAATCGCAAGGATCGGCCATTGATATTGTGGCCTTCAACGGGGCCCGCGACGGTGAGCAACGCGATCGCTTCGCCCATCTGGAAGGACAAGGCCCGCATGAGGCTGCCCAAGCAGAGAATATAGCGATGGCCGCCGACGCCGCCGACTATGATATTGTCATCGTTCTCGTCGGCAATTTCCATGCAAAGAAAGACCGCGTCACGACAGGTGATGCAACGTTTGAAACTATGGCGGCCAGACTTGAGCAATATGGCTCTGTAATTAGTTTGAACAACGCCAGCGCGGGCGGAACGTCTTGGAATTGTCAATTGCGCGACGATTTTGAGTTTGTCCACGGTGCACCGATTCCAAGCGATGCCATGCAATGTCGCGCCTTTCCCGCAAGCGGATGGCCGGACCTAAACTTGCCCACCTTCATCGCGCTTGATGCGCGCGGTGAAACCAAACCCCTGTTTGATGGATATTTCTGGTTGGGTCAGATCTCGGCATCGCCGCCAGCATTTACCAACGCAACCGAATGATCTTCCGCCGCGGCGCAGAATGTGCCAACCTTTCAACAAACGACAAAAGGGGATGGCAAATGAAAGCGTTGATGGGTTTCAGAGCAGCGTTTGGGGGCGCAGTGTTGACTGCGGCAATGGTGATCGGGGCCGTGGCAAACGCACAGGAAGAGAGCAATCCTTCGGGCATAACCCTTGGCAATGGCGAATCAAACTGGATCAAGGTTGACGATCTCACCCGCGCCGACAACTCTCGCACTTACACCGAACAACGCATCACCCAAGACCGGGCCTATGTGCGCCGCGGCGATGGCACGACGCTGACATTCTCAGAGGTTCATATTGAGGGCGACGGATGGCTCGTCATGCATCCGTTCATCGATGGCGCACCCAACGGCGATTACGTCGCCGGCTACAGCTTCGTTGAAGGTGGGACGAACAAAGACGTTTCGATCACATTGAACCCCGCCCCTGATAGTGGCGATATGTACATCGTCATGCTGCACAGCGACAGCAACGCCGACGGTGTGTTCGATTTCGTTTTCGTGGACGACACCAATGTAGAGGACCGAGCGGTTTTCGAAGGCAACCAAATGATCGCCCACGTCATCGCCGTTCCCTAAGACCTAAAACAGCGGGCTAGCCCTTGAAGCCGGCGTCCAAAAAGCCCGGCTTTGGGCCGTTCCATTCGCCGGCAGGCACAGGTTCATCGTCCTGATCGTAGCGTTTGTTGCTGGAACGCGAGCGCGGTTTGCGTTCGCCGCGCTCTTCGCGCGATTCCTCTTTGGAACGGCGCGGTTTGCGCTCCCGAGGAGCTTGCTCGGCATCGCTTGATGCCTGTTCTTCCGCCTTGTTGATTTCTTTCTCAGCCCGCGGATCGGCGTCATCGCGTTTGCGATTGCGGCTGCGCGAACGTTTTGGTTTCTCTTCACGCGCTTCGTCGGAGCTGTCTGTGCCGGCATCACCGCCAGACTTCGCGTTCGCACCCGGATCAGCCAATTCGACGCGAACGTCACCTTTACCAAAGACGGGGATCACATTTTTCGTCAGCTTCTCAACGTTCTCAATCGCTTCGGCATCGGATTTCGTCACCAATGTAAAGGCCCGCCCTTTTGCGCCCGCGCGACCGGTGCGGCCAATGCGGTGAACATAATCATCGGGATGCCAAGGCGTGTCATAGTTGAAAACGTGGCTGACACCTTTGATATCCAACCCGCGCGCGGCAACATCGGATGCAACCAAGATATTGATGTCGCCCGATTTAAACCGCTCCAGTTCTTTCTGACGCGTGTTCTGATCAATATCGCCGTGGATTTCACCGCTACGGAAACCGTTATTCTGCAGTTTCTTGTTCAATTCGCGAACGGTCGTTTTCTTGTTGGAAAACACAATCGCGGTTTCGACGTGATCGTTCTTCAACAACCATTCTAACGTCGACAATTTGGCGCGCTGTTCAACATTGATCTTGAACGCGGTGATATCCTTGTTCGTGGTCGCCGCGCGTGCCGTTTCAATCCGTTTGGGATTGTTCAAGAATGTCTTTGCCAATTTCGCAATAGGCGGCGGCATAGTCGCCGAGAACAACATCGTCTGACGGGTCTCGGGCAGCTTGGAGCAAATAAACTCAATATCGGGAATGAAGCCCATATCGAGCATCCGATCTGCTTCATCGATGACCAACAATTCGCAGCCATTCAGTAGAATCTTGCCGCGCTCAAAAAGGTCCATCAAGCGGCCCGGTGTCGCAATCAAAACATCGACGCCTTCATTCAACGCCTTAACCTGATCACCCATTTGGACGCCGCCGATAAGCAACGCCATTTTGAGGTCATGGTTTTTGCCGTATTTTTCGAAGTTCTCAGCCACCTGAGCCGCCAGTTCGCGGGTCGGTTCAAGGATCAAAGAGCGCGGCATCAACGCCCGGCGCCGGCCCGAAGCCATCACATCGATCATCGGCAGCACGAAACTGGCAGTTTTGCCGGTGCCGGTTTGCGCGATCCCAATCAGATCCTTCATCATGAGGACGGCGGGTATGGCTTCTGCCTGGATTGCGGTCGGCTCTGTATAGCCAGCGTCCGCCACAGCGTTGAGCAATTCAGGTGAGAGGCCGAGATCGGCGAAAGTCATGCGTTTCAAAATGTCCGGATAATGGGCAGCGTGAGCCGCCGAATTGGGTTGCGGTTGAGATTAATCCTCAACAGACGCCGCTGCGATTGGCCAAAAAAGGGCTAAAAGTCAAGATTTGGGCCAAATTCAGAGCAGGATAACACCGCGCGACACCATCAAGGCATCAGACAGGGTATTGGGGTGTTATTGAGTGACAGCGACGAGCTGCCGCATCCCTTCAACTTCGCATTTGGCGCCGCTGCGCGATTGCAGGGCGTCGCGGCCGACGCACAATCGCCCATCTTCGTTGCGCTCGACGTAAAAGCCGGAGTAAAATTGGCTGGCCCGGCATGCGCGTTCGAGGTTGACGCTGATCATCCGCTGGTCCTCCAAAAACAACAACAAGCGGTTACCATTCCCGGTTTGAACACCCGCAATCGTGTTGACCGGAAGGCAGCGATCCATCTCGCGCTCTTCGTATTGTGTAGTCAGGCCGCGTCGCGGCAATCGCGCAAGCAAATCGTTGCGAACGCCGGATCGCCGCGGGGTAATGCGGATAATCACGCGTTGTTCAATGCGCGCCTGACGTGTGATTTGCCCTCCCCGAAACGCGTCCAGCGGACTGGCAACCGGTCGTGCCGGAGAATACGGGCCTTCGGGCGGGGTGTCGTAATCGCGAGCAGAAATCGGTGCCGTCGCCGTCTTACCATCCGCCTGTGTCTCGGCATCGGCCTGCAACTGAACCGTGCTTTGCCCAAGCAACGGCAAAAGCAGCGCAAATGGCGCAGTCAGGGCAAGCAAACTTGGCATTGTCTGGCTAAGTTCCTCCGAAGGTCAGACGGCTATCAGGCGGGAAAGCGCCCTCAAGATTGGTCCGAAGAGCTACGCTTTTTGATTGAACGCTGGCTTAACTGACTGCTCAGAAAGGGCCAGTTGCTGGCAAAGCGCTGTTGGAATCGGACTCAAGTGTGGCATAGCCGCCACAATGACGAAGCATCCAGAGACAATCGACTCGTTCCTATCCAAAGCCGCCAATCTGTTGGGCGAGAAAGGGTTTTCAACCGACCCGGCCGACTTTGACGTGTGGCTCACCGATTGGCGCGGGCGATATTCGGGTAAGGCGCGCGCATTGGCATCCCCCGCTTCAACCAACGAAGTGGCCGGATTGGTCCAGCTGTGCGCTCAATATGGTGTCCCAATCGTCCCTCAAGGCGGCAATAGCGGCATGGCCGGTGGAGCAACGCCGGACGAGAGCGGCACCGCCGTTATCCTATCCTTGCGACGCATGAACGCGGTTCGTTCGTTGGATGCGATTTCGCAAATGGCCATTTGCGACGCTGGCGTCATCTTGCAAAACTTTCACGATGCGGCCGACGCGGCAGGCATGCGCTTCCCTCTTACGCTTGGCGGCAAAGGATCAGCGACCATTGGAGGGTTGGTCTCCACCAATGCCGGCGGCACTCAGGTTTTGCGCCACGGCACGATGCGCGCACAGGTCTTGGGGATTGAGGCGGTGTTGGCCGATGGCCAGATCTTTGACGGGTTAACCGCCTTGAAAAAGGACAATCGCGGCTTCGACCTCAAACAGCTTTTAATCGGGTCAGAGGGCACGTTGGGCATTGTGACGGCGGCAACGCTAAAATTGCAGCCAGCCCCACGCAGCCGCGTGACCGCATGGGTTGGATTGCCGTCCATCACAAAAGCGCGCGCGTTGTTGCAAAAGGTTGATCGCGCAATTGGCGAACCCTTGGAAGGGTTTGAGGTTGTGCCAGCCCATTGCCTCGACAGCGTCTTGGCGCTGCTTCCCGATGCTCGTTCACCGTTAGCGGGGCGCCACGAATGGAACGCCTTGATTGAATGTGTGGGCCATGATGATGATGATGATTCCCTGCGCGAAGCATTGGAAAACGTATTGGCTCAGGCCGTTGAAGACGATTTGGTTGAGGATGCAATGATCGCGGCCAACGAAAAACAGGCTGAGGATTTGTGGACATTGCGCGATTCAATATCCGCAGCGGAGCGAGCCCTGGGTCCCGCGATGCAGCACGATATCTCCGTTCCGGTGGAAAAGATGCCCGAATTCATCATGGCAACCTTACCCCTAATCGAAGAGGAATTCGCGGGCACCACGGTCGCCGCCTTTGGCCATTTGGGAGATGGAAACGTTCATTTCCACGTGCTCGCCCCAGACGGTGCCGTCGCGGGGGAATGGGAAGAAGGCCCCGGCAAAACGGTCAGCGCGCGAGTCTATGACCTTGTCACCCAATGGGGCGGTTCCATCAGCGCAGAACACGGCATCGGACAAATGAAGGTCGATGAATTGGGGCGCTTGGCCGACCCCGCTGCGTTATCGATGATGCGAGCGGTCAAACAGGCGCTGGACCCGCAAAATCTGCTCAATCCGGGCAAACTTGTCCCCCAGTCGACCGATTAGTTCGCGGGCTTCGAAGCGCGTCAATCGAGCCCAGCCTTGCGCCTTGCGCAATCACCGACTAAAGCGCCGCATTCGGCGTCTGGGGAAAGCGCAAGCGACATCCGTTTATCCGCCGGTATCACAGTTTTCATCCGCTAATATTCGGAGATATTCCCATGGCCACCGCGCCGCAGCCGCAACTTCCGTTGTTCTACAAAGACCTGCTCCCACTCAACAGCCGCGATCACGGCGACTGGAAAGTCAGCAGTTTCGACGATGCAGGGTTCCTTGCGAACACGCACGCCATCCCATTGACCGTTGACGAATTTGTTGACGCGCAACGCAGCTATCCTGTTGTTTTCACAGCCGGCGACAACCCGTTGCCGATCGCTTTGATGGGCCTCAATGAAGGGGTTAACACCTTCATCGCCGAAGACGGCAAGCTTGAAGCGGGCGTGTATGTCCCAGCCTATATCCGTCGTTATCCATTCATCCTCGCCAAGCTGAACAAAGACAGCGACGACATGTCACTTTGCTTTGATCCGCAATCGGGCGTCGTGGGTAAAACCGATGATGGTCAAGGATTGTTCGACGGTGAAAACCCAACCGAATACACCCAAGGCGTTCTTGAATTTTGTAAGCGTTTCGAAGAATCGGGCCAACGCACCAAGGCGTTCCTCGAAGAATTGAAAAAGCTCGACATTCTTATGGACGGCGAAATTTCGATCACGCGCAACGACATGCCGGACACACCTTTTGTTTATCGCGGGTTCCAAATGGTCGACGAAAACAAGCTGCGCGAACTTCCCGCAGAAACCGTCCACTCATTGAACAAAAACGGCATGATGATGCTGATCCACGCTCAATTGTTCTCAATGAACTTGATGCGTTCGATCTTTGAGCGTCAATCCGCGCAAGGCAAAGTGCCAACGCCAAACGCGACGCCTGCCGTTTAAGAACGGTTTAAGGCGGCACAAACCGCCATATTGGATACAGAAAGAGCGGGGTGCGTCTTGAACGCGCCCCGCTCTTTTCTTATCTATTAGCCATAGGCGGTTTTCCCCTCATGAGCCGCCTATATTGGAGACGCTTTCGGGCGTTCCCTCCCTGAACCTGGCCACCTCGTGCATCCCTATTCAAGAGCGCGGGGTGGCTTTTTTGGTCTCAAACATCGTCATACAATGCGATTGACGCATGTTGCGCTCGTCGTTGCGCCGGGTGCCTACTATTCTGCGGCTTGCGCCGTTCCGCCACCTACGCCCAGTCCGGCCGTTTCCGCACCCAATTCGCGCACCAGCCCGGCCAACATAGTGGCCAAGGGCTTCACCGCAGCGGTGGGCATCGACAATGCATCATCGAGATAGGTCGATCGGCACACTTCGATTTGTATCGCGTGAATATTGCGCGACGGAGAGGCGTGACGATCCAACACATATCCCCCTGCATACGGTCGATTATGCGCCGCAACGCACCCTTGCCTTCCAAGATAGCGAAACGCGCGCGATAGGAGTGAAGAATGGCACGACGCGCCAAACCTATCGCCTAAGACGATTTGAGGCGCAGGCGCATTGCCATCGCCGTTCACACCAGCAATCGATGAGTGGGACGAGCGCAAAGGGGGCATGGAGTGCAAATCCACCAACAATGCCGCGCCCCAAGCGTCACGGATCCGCTCCAGTTCCTGCGACAAGAATTCATGATACGGCCGATGGATTGTGTCGATCCGCTGGTCCAACTCCTCTCGTGGCAATTTGGAACGCCAAATCTCGCCAAATCCCGGCAAACGGCGTGGGACCAAGCCCAAACCGCTGCGCGCTCGTGCGTTGGATCCAGCAGGCCGTGTCTGCGGCCTTGTACCGCGGCGACGCGGTCCTGCGATCATATCCCAATCAACATCATCGTGGGCTCGGTTCAAATCGAGCATGGCGCGCGGCGCCTGTGCAACCAAAAATCCGGTCCCTGTGGCCCGCGCGATCTCCACTCCGACATCATCGATATGGCGATCTTCGAGACGCAATTGACTCAAATCGGGGTCGCGCATTTGCGCGAGAGTTTCGCCCGGATACACCCGCCCGGCATGCGGGATCGCGATCAAAACGGGCAACGGCATAGATCGTGGCGCAATATGGACAAAAGCTGGGGTAACGCCTGCCCCTTCTCCAGAGTCCGGATCACGTCCGTTTTTACCAGAAACAGAGCCAAATGGCGGTCGAGCGACTAAGGGCCCAACCGAACCACCGCGCGTCGTGATCAAATCCTTGGCGTTACCTCCGGGGCGTGAGGGAGCGCCGGAGCCGGATGAGCCGAAATGTGGTGGCGTTAACCGCATGGTCAATTTGCTGCCTGCTTTGGACGTGAGTGTCAAAACATCTGTGAACCAAACGTTTCGACAAAAACACTGCGTATCAGTCCGAGGGCGTGGCTTTTCGACGAACGGCGAAGGAAAGTGGTGAAATCGGTAAGCAATCGCGTTTACCCGTCTCGAAACAGGTCACTGCAGTGATCTGGGAAAGATTTCTTAAGTGAACGACTGTAGGGAGCCTGCATGACATCGATTCCTACCAATTCTGCCCCCCGCATCCTCTTGGCCGAGGATGAAGACGCGATGCGCAGCTATCTTGAACGCGCCCTTCACAAAGCGGGCTATGAAGTCAGCAGCGTCGATCGCGGCACCGATGCGGTGCCATTGCTGGAGACTCAGGAATTTGATCTGTTGCTGTCCGACATTGTGATGCCAGAAATGGACGGGATTGAGTTGGCGCAACGATGCGCCGAAGTCAGCCCGCGCACCAAAGTCATGTTTATCACGGGTTTTGCGGCGGTGTCTTTGCGGGCGAGCCGAGAGCAACCCCATGCAAAAGTCTTGTCGAAACCGTTCCACCTGCGCGATTTGGTGTTGGAAGTGGAACGCGTGTTTGAAGACCAGCAACAAGCCAGCGTCTAATCGGCTAAATAGCGGGCGCGCAGGTGATTCTGGGTTCACCCCAAGAAAACGCGGTGCAATTTCATGCACGAATCGCTTGCACACTGATAAACCCTTCGCTAGTTGCCCGCTTCGCTTTGAAGCCCTAGGGCTGCGAAGCAACAGGACGAACGCGTGGGCGTATAGCTCAGTGGTAGAGCACTATGTTGACATCGTAGGGGTCGGGAGTTCAACTCTCTCTACGCCCACCATTCGTCCCTTTCCCTTTTTGCATCGATAATCACTGACGTAAGGCATCAGCCGGTCGTACGGCGACCTGCGTGACCGTCTTTCGCTCGACATTACACTGTGCGCCGCGGCTTCCGTGGCTGCAAACGGTCAAAACGGCCCCAAAATGCCGCAAAAACCAATCAATCAGAGTGTCAAAGCGCCAGATTCGACATTAGCCGCTCCCCCGGTCTTGCGCCCGCTCCCACCTCTGCTAGAGCGCGCAGCAGGGATCACATCAGACATTGATGTTGTGTACAGTCACTCGAAAGGGATGAGGCGCCAGCCATGCAAAAAATTCAGGTCAAAAACCCAGTCGTCGAACTCGATGGCGATGAGATGACGAAGATCATCTGGCAATGGATCCGCGAGCGGCTGATCCTCCCATATCTCGACGTTGACCTTAAATATTACGACCTCTCAATCGAAAAACGCGACGAGACCGACGATCAAATCACGATCGATGCGGCCAACGCGATTCAAGAACATGGCGTTGGCGTGAAATGCGCAACCATCACGCCGGATGAAGAACGCGTCGAGGAATTCGACCTTAAGAAGATGTGGCGTTCGCCAAATGGCACGATCCGCAACATCCTTGGTGGTGTTGTTTTCCGTGAACCAATCGTCATCGACAATGTGCCGCGCCTTGTGCCGGGTTGGACCCATCCGATTGTTGTTGGTCGCCACGCATTTGGTGACCAATATCGCGCAACCGACACATTGATCCCGGGCCCGGGTAAGCTGCGTTTGGTGTATGAAGGCACCGACGGCACCAAGCTTGATCTTGATGTGTTTGAATTCGAATCATCGGGCATCGCGATGGCGATGTACAACCTCGACGATTCTATCCGCGCCTTTGCCCGCGCATCGATGAATTACGGCCTTGATCGCAAATGGCCTGTTTATCTGTCGACCAAGAACACGATCATGAAAGCCTATGATGGCCGGTTCAAAGATCTGTTCGAAGAAGTGTTCGAAGCAGAATTCAAAGACAAGTTTGAAGAAGCAGGCATCACTTATGAACACCGCTTGATCGATGACATGGTCGCGGCGGCTCTCAAATGGAGCGGTAAGTTCGTTTGGGCATGTAAAAACTATGACGGCGACGTTCAATCGGACACGGTCGCTCAAGGTTTCGGCTCACTCGGCCTGATGACATCTGTTTTGATGACACCTGATGGCAAGACCATCGAAGCCGAAGCAGCACACGGCACCGTTACACGCCACTTCCGTCAGCATGAGCAGGGCAAGGCAACGTCGACCAACCCGATTGCATCAATCTTCGCGTGGACGCGCGGCCTGATGTATCGCGGCAAGTTCGATGAAACACCCGATGTGGTGAAATTCGCCGAAACGCTTGAACGTGTTTGCATCGAAACCGTCGAAAAAGGTCAAATGACCAAGGATCTCGCCTTGCTCATCGGCCCAAGCCAAAACTGGCTGACGACTGAGCAATTCTTTGAAGCGATCGTTCAAAACCTCGAAACCGAAATGAAAAGCTGGTCGTAAATTGGCCTGGATGGGTGGTTCCGCCGCCCGTCCACATTTTCAACATAGAATTCATGGGGCGGCTGTTCGATCCGAATGGCCGCCCTATTTGTTGGACGATTGGATCGCCCTGACCCGTTCAATGTGCAAACCCTCGTTGATCAACAATCGCCGCAATCCGTGACACAATCGACAAGGAAGGCTAATCGCATCCTATGGCAGGCGAACTGACCCTTTCTCCGGTAATGTCCGATGCGCTCGTGATTTTGGGGTCGGCGGGCATTGTGATCCCCGTGTTTGCGCGTTTTCGCATCACGCCAATCATCGGTTTTATCCTAATCGGAATTCTGATTGGTCCCTATGGATTGGGGACTCTGGTCAATCGCGTCCCCTGGCTTAGCCATATTACGATTTCTGATCCGGACCGATTAACGCCGTTCGCCGATTTTGGGATCATCTTGTTGCTGTTTGCGATCGGGCTGGAATTGTCATTCAACCGCCTATGGCAATTGCGCCGCCTCGTATTTGGTTTGGGCAGTTTGGAACTGCTGATCATCGGCAGCGTGTCGGCCGCCTTCTTTGGCTATTACAGCGGGATGAACACGACAGCGGCGCTCGCCTTGGGCTTTGCCTTGGCGTTCTCTTCGACCGCGATTGTGCTGCCAATATCGGGGACCCGTTCGCCGGTTGGACGCGCCGCATTGTCGATGTTGTTGTTCGAAGACATCATGATCGTGCCGATCATCTTCATCCTCGGCGCGCTCGCCCCCAACGCAGCCACGGACGGCATGAGCGGGTTGACGACGACATTGGTGCAAGGGGGCATTGTCATCATCGCCCTATTGGTGATCGGCCGATTCGCCCTTCCCCGCCTGTTTAGCCAAGCCGCACGCACCAAGAGCCCCGAGCTGTTTTTGGCGGCGTCTTTGCTGGTTGTGATCGGCGCCAGTTTGGCCACCGCAGCGACCGGCCTTTCCCCGATTGTGGGCGCGTTGATTGCCGGATTGTTGATCGCGGAAACGGAATATCACGGCGAAGTCGAATCGATCATGCAGCCGTTTAAGGGGCTCGCTTTGGGTGTCTTCCTCATCACAATCGGGATGAGTATCGATGTGATGGAGATCTGGCGCAACCTGGGTGAGATTTTCGCCGCCGTGGTCGGAGTCTTGGTGTTCAAGGCAATCATCACGGGCTGTTTGCTCAAATTGATGGGTGCCCGCCGCAGCACAGCGACTGAAACTGGGGTCTTAATGGCCAGCCCCAGCGAAACATCATTGATCGTGCTGGCCGCCGCGACCAGCGCTTTGGTCATCGACGTAGAAACGGCCCAGTTCTGGCAGATTGTGACCGCCATCGGGCTTACGATTACGCCGGTTCTGGCCAAACTGGGCCGGGTCATTGCGCGGCGCGTCGAAGCTGTGCCCGAATTGCCCGATGGCGATGAAAGCGAGGCGCGCACGATCATCATTGGCGGCGGCCGGGTCGGTCGACTGATTGCCGATATGCTGGTCACGCACGATCAACCCTATGTCATTCTCGATTCCGATCCCGATATGATCGACAACGCCAAGCGCGACGGATATCGCGCAGCCTTTGGTGATGCCGCGCGCGGCGATGCGTTGTCCCGTCTTGGCATTGAAAAGGCACCGGCTTTGGTCCTGTCGATGGACGAACCCGTCTTGGCCCAGCGTCTTGTGGCCAAATTGCGCGGCGAATATCCCGATTTGCTTATCGTGGCCCGCGCCCGCGACACCGATCACGCTGCGTCTCTCTACCGGGCTGGCGCAAGCCATTCGGTGCCAGAGAACCTGGAAAGCTCCTTGCAGCTATCCGAAGCGGTGTTGGTCGATATTGGCGTGGCGATGGGACCCGTTATCGCATCAATCCACGCGAAACGGGACGAATATCGCGAACGGTTGGAGGTGGATGGGGGCCTCAATCAAAAACCAAAGTTAAGGACGTCAGCAGCCGATCCCGACCCGGCGTAGCCGAACAGCTACCCGGCCAAAACTTGCTTTACCGCTGCGATCGCATCGGCACCTTTTGAGCCATCTGGTCCACCGCCTTGCGCCATGTCAGGGCGACCGCCGCCACCCTTCCCTCCAAGAGCCTCAACGCCTTTGCGCACAAGATCAACCGCGCTGAAACGGTCGGTTAGGTCATCGGTAACAGCCGCAGCAATGCTGGCCTTTCCGTCATTCACAGCGACAATCGTTGCAACACCAGATCCAAGTCGTGCCTTCGTTTCGTCCAGCAATGGGCGCAGCTCCTTAGGGCTCAACCCCTCGAGCACTTGCCCGCTGAATGCGATCCCGGCCACCTCTTCGTCACCGCCGCCTTCAGCCCCGGTCGCAGCTCCGCCACCACCAAGGGCAAGCGCCTTCTTCGCTTCGGCCAATTCCTTTTCAAGCCGCTTACGCTCTTCAAGCAAAGCAGTGATCCGAGCAGGGACTTCTTCCGGCGTGGCACGAATTACGCCTGCGGCAGACTTCAACGCCTCTTCGCGCCCAACCAGCCAATTGCGCGCGGCATCACCTGTGAGAGCCTCAATTCGGCGGACACCAGACGAAACCGCGCTTTCAGAGATGATCCGAAACACCCCAATGTCGCCCGTCGCATTCACATGAGTTCCGCCGCACAATTCAACCGAATAACTTAGTCCACCATCATTGGCGCGGCCCATGGAAAGGACGCGGACTTCATCGCCATACTTCTCTCCAAATAGGGCAAGCGCGCCCGCCTCAACGGCGTCATCGGGGCTCATCAATCGCGTCGCAACCGGCTCATTGGCGAGGATTTCCGCGTTCACTTGCGCCTCGATCGCGGTGACTTCATCAAGGTCGAGCGCTTTGGGATGGGAGAAATCGAAGCGCAGACGATCCTGTGCAACCATCGACCCTTTCTGCGTTACGTGATTGCCCAATTGATTGCGCAATGCCGCATGCACCAGATGGGTGGCGGAGTGGTTTGCGCGAATCTGTGATCGACGTTCACTATCAACTTCCAATTGTACGTTGTCGCCGACCGACACCGTGCCGGCCGATATGGCACAATGATGCGCGTGCAGTCGGCCAAGCGGCTTGCTTGTATCCGTAACAGTTGCGGCCAACCCGCCGGGCATGCTGATCGTGCCGGTGTCGCCCGTTTGCCCACCGCTTTCACCGTAGAACGGCGTTTGATTGGTCAGGATTACAACGTCTTCGCCTGCTTTGGCCGATGCAACTTCGTCGCCATCTTTGACAATGGCAACGACTGTCCCCTCGCCCGAAGTGGACGAATAACCTGTGAATTCACTGGCGCCTTCACGCTCTGCGATGTCAAACCAGACCTCTCCCGAAGCCGCCTCGCCTGACCCTTTCCAAGCCGCACGGGCCGACGCCTTTTGACGCTCCATTGCGCCATCAAATCCAGTTCGATCAACGCTGATCCCGCGCGCACGAAGCGCATCTTCGGTTAGGTCGTATGGAAAACCGTACGTGTCGTAGAGTTTGAACGCGGTTTCGCCGTTAAGTTCTCCGCCAGACGACATATCGCCCGTTGCCTCATCCAACAGCTTGAGTCCCTTATCGAGAGTTTTGCGGAATTGTGTTTCCTCTCTCAACAGCACTTCTTCGATCAACGCCTGACCGCGCACAAGCTCCGGGTAAGCCTGTCCCATTTCGGTCACGAGCGAAGGAACAAGCCGATGCATCAACGGTTCACCCGCTCCCAAAAGGTGCGCGTGTCGCATGGCGCGGCGCATAATCCGCCGCAAAACATATCCGCGCCCCTCATTGGAAGGCAGCACACCATCCGCCATCAGAAATGATGTGGAACGCAGGTGGTCGGCTATAATCCGGTGAGAACCAGCATTGGCCCCTGCGGCGGCGACGTTTGTATGGTTCTCCGATGCAGCGATCAAGGCCTTGAACGTGTCGATATCGTAGTTGTCATGCACGCCCTGCATAACGGCTGCGATCCGTTCCAGACCCATTCCGGTATCGATTGAAGGGCTGGGCAAGTCGCGGCGGACGCCGTCGGCCGCTTGGTCGAATTGCATGAAGACCAGGTTCCAGATTTCGATGAACCGATCGCCGTCTTCGTCTGGACTGCCCGGAGGGCCGCCGGCGATGTGTTCGCCGTGATCGAAGAAGATCTCTGAGCTTGGCCCGCACGGTCCGGTTTCGCCCATCGACCAAAAATTGTCGTTGGTGGCGATGCGGATGATACGATCATCGGGCAATCCTGCAATCTTGCGCCACATATCGAAGGCTTCATCGTCAGTGTGGTAAACCGTTACCAGCAATTTGTCGGCAGGCAGGCCCCATTCGCGTGTGAGAAGCGTCCACGCATTTTCAATCGCCTGTTCTTTGAAATAATCCCCAAAGGAGAAATTTCCAAGCATCTCAAAAAAGGTGTGATGACGCGCGGTGTAGCCAACATTGTCCAAGTCGTTGTGCTTACCACCGGCACGAACACATTTTTGCGAAGACGTCGCACGCGGTGCGGGCGGTGTTTCCAGACCGGTGAAGACATTCTTGAACGGAACCATACCCGCATTGACGAACATCAATGTGGGATCGTTGTACGGAACCAACGGTGCGCTTGGCACCGGCGCGTGATCCTTTCCTGAGAAGAAATCCAGAAAGGAGCGGCGAATGTCATTAGTCGAAGTCATGCAATGTCAGTTAAGCAATGCATGAGGTCTCGACAAGCCAAAGCGTGAGCCAAATGAACCATTCTGGCCAAAGCAATTGTGGACCGTTTCGGCAGAAGCACGCTGCCGCGAGGGTCGCCGCCCAAAACACTCCCGAACACAAACGAAAAACCGACGTGAACCGCGCCTCTCGGGGGAGAGACAGTCCACGCCGGTATTCCGGTTGTTCGAGCGCGCGGTCAAAGCGTGACCGCGAATTGCCCGCTTGAGGATCAGCCTTCGGGGTCCGCGTCCGGCCCTGTCATCATTTCCTCGGCGACCTCATCGGTTTTACCGCGAATGGCGGCTTCCAATTTGTCGCAAACTTCTGGGTTTTCCATGAGGTAAGTCTTGGAATTTTCACGGCCTTGCCCGATACGCACGCTGTCATAGGAATACCAGCTACCTGATTTTTCCACGATGCCTGCTTTCACACCAAGATCGAGAATCTCGCCACGTTTTGAGATCCCTTGACCATACATGATGTCAAATTCGACCTGTTTAAACGGCGGAGCGACCTTGTTCTTGACCACTTTCACACGGGTCGAGTTGCCAATCACCTCGTCGCGATCTTTGATTTGACCGGTGCGGCGAATGTCGAGACGAACAGAGGCGTAAAATTTCAAAGCGTTGCCGCCCGTCGTCGTTTCAGGGTTACCGTACATCACGCCAATTTTCATGCGAAGTTGGTTGATGAAGATCACCATACATTTCGAACGGTTGATCGAACCTGTCAGTTTACGCAAAGATTGTGACATCAATCGCGCCTGAAGCCCGACATGCGAGTCGCCCATTTCGCCTTCGATTTCGGCCCGTGGGACAAGCGCCGCAACCGAATCGACGACCAACACATCCACCGCGTTCGAGCGAACCAAAGTGTCGGTGATTTCCAACGCTTGCTCCCCTGTATCGGGTTGCGAGACAATCAATTCATCAATGTCGACACCAAGCTTTTTTGCATAGACGGGATCGAGCGCGTGTTCCGCATCGACAAATGCAGCCGTACCGCCGGCCTTTTGCGCCTCTGCGATCACATGCAACGCCAATGTAGTCTTGCCCGAGCTTTCAGGGCCGTACACTTCGATGACGCGTCCTTTGGGCAGGCCGCCAATACCAAGAGCAATGTCCAATCCCAGCGAGCCGGTCGAAATAGCTTCAACCTCCATCGCCTCTTTCGAACCCAGCTTCATGGCGGAGCCTTTGCCGAACGCCCGATCAATCTGAGCGAGTGCAGCATCGAGTGCTTTTTGACGATCCACGCCTTTTTCCTTCTCTACTAATTTCAATTGAGTAGGCATCGCACGCGCTCCTTCACTTTCCTAGGTTGGTTATTGAGTTTTAACCGACCTTTGGGTTGGGAAAGCCCCTTTGGCGCCCCCTGTTGGAATCACATGTACCCAGTTTGTTCCAAAAGAACAAGTGTGGAACAAAAATTATTTTGGATTGCGCTAATCGGCAAGCTTTTCGGCGGACTTTGCAGCGCGCATGACCGCGCCTACTTTGTCGCTGATGGCGGCCACGCTGAATGGTTTGGCGATGAAATGCATATCAGGGATATCGATTTCAGATCGCAGTGCCTCTTCGGCGTATCCCGACATAAATAGGACCGGAACATCGGGGCGTTGTTCGCGAATTTCGCGAACCATTGCTGGGCCGTCCATTCCCGGCATGACCACATCGCTTAGAATCAGATCAAAGTCGTCACCGGTTGCGATCGCCGCCAAACCTTCTTCGCCTCCCGGGCATGCCGTGATCTGATACCCCGCGCGCGAAAGGGCGCGTTCGGCCACGATGCGGACCATATCTTCGTCTTCGACCAACAAGATACGCCCGCCTTTTGACCATTCGGACGATCCGACCGGGTCAACCACCTCAACGCGGCGCGGCGCTTCGCCGTGATGGACCGGGAAATAGATCGTGAAGCGCGCGCCGATAACCCGGCCGCTGGGCGTGGTGACGTTGTCGGCAAAGATAAACCCGCCCGACTGTTTGATAATCCCGTACACGGTCGACAGACCAAGGCCGGTGCCCTTCCCCTGTTCTTTCGTGGTGAAGAACGGTTCGAACAATTTGGGCAGAACCTGAGCCGGGATGCCGCCGCCATTATCCTGAACAATCAGCACAGTGTAATCGGCAGCGGGCAACACCTCTGTACCCAGTTTGATCGTTTCTTTCGATTGAAGGCTGCGCGTCAACAATGAAATCCGGCCTTCAACTGGCGCTTTTCCAGGGACTTTACCTTGTATCTTGCCATGCGCACCTTTGGTATTGATGGCGTCGCGCGCGTTCACGGCAAGGTTCATGATCACTTGTTCAAGTTGTTGCGGATCGGCCCGCACCGCGCCCAAATTGCGGTCATGTTGGACATAATATCCAATTTTCTCGCCCAGCAATCGTTTGATCAAGGGTCCCACTTCGCTGATCACATCGGGGAGTTGCAGAATTTCTGGCCGCAAGGTCTGTTGCCGTGAGAACGCCAGCAATTGCCGGGTTAACGACGCGGCCCGGTTTGAATTGGCGCGAATCTGTTGAATGTCATCATAATCGCTGTCGCCCGGCGTGTGGCGCAGCAGCATCAAGTCGCATGTGCCAATAACGGCGGTGAGCACGTTGTTGAAATCATGCGCGACGCCCCCTGCAAGCTGACCAACAGCCTGCATCTTGGTCGCCTGCGCAACCTGACGTTTAAGCTGCGTTTCCTCGCTGGAATCAGCCAGAGATAGCAACACCGCCGCCTCTCCCAAACCGCGCACGCCCGCAAGCCCAAGGGAAACCGGTTCGTCGGGACTTCCGGTCAGGCGAACAGCCATGTCCCCGCTGGTCGCGGGTCCGCGCCCGTGCCTGCGCACAGCATCGGAAAGCGCCGCTTTGTCTTCGCGGGTTACCAAATCGGTTGGGAATGCGGGCAGTCCGTGATCGGCGCGTTCGACCGATCTTAGGAACGCGTCGTTGCCGAACAGAAAACGACCATCGCGGTCGGTCATGGCGAGCCCCAACGGCAATTGCGCCAACAACGCCTCAAGCTGGGCGACGCCCGCCTGTCCAGCGCCATCGGGACCGCTGCCCCAGACGCTGCCAATGCCGACGCCGCTATCGACCAACAACATCAAAGAGGCGCCGTCATCGGGGCCGGGTGTCGTGCCTGCTTGCGATGGTTCAGAAAGCGGCACGTCGATCAAAGTTTGCGGCGTACCGCCCCGCCCTTCGCGCGCGAAGAATATTCGATCACGATCATCCGCGCGCAAAAGGCTCGCGAAATTCTGTCCAGCCAAGGTCGCTGCTGGATCACCTGACGCCCGTTCGGCAAAACCGGCGCTGACGCTGCGCACGACGCCATCGGCGGCGGTGATCGCCGCCTCGATTCCGGCCCGGCTCAACACTTCGCCAAGCGGTCCGGTCAAATCCAATTCGCTCAATAAATCGCGGTGATCAGTGTTTTCGCGCACAAATCGCCAGATCAAATGATCGTCGCCGCGCCCTGCTCGCTCTGCCGAAATCGCCCATTGCACGCCTTTGCCAGCATAGACTGCGCCCGACGACGCGGCGCCATCACGCCATGCTTCTCGCGTCAATTTGCTCAATTGTTCAAGCGCAGGCCGTTCAAATGGCATCGCAGGAGGAGAGCTTGTCGCACCGAACGCGCTTACGAACCCGGTGTTCGCGCAAACCAGACGGTTGGCCCTGTCCGTGATCGCAATTGCCTCACCCTGTTTTTCGATCGCCGCCACAGTGACCGACCAATCAGGCACCGCCAATTCTGTGCCCGCGGTCTCTGCGCCCATTCGCTCAACCAAAACCACGCCAATCAAGAGCACGATCAATCCAGCCGCATACGCGCCTGTCAAAACAACATTGGAGGTGACGAAGAATATGACAGCCGCGCTCAGCGCCAATGCGGAGGTGATGCCCAAAAGCATTGGCACGTTGGTCGAAACCGCGCCGCGTTCGGCTATTGCCGATTCATTTGCCAACCCTAAGACCGGTCCGGGATTGGCCAATTCTGAAGCCGCGGTGTTTGTCATGATTTTCACCACTGAGGAATTGCGACGGAACGCGACACTGATAGCCGCAATAGGCAACTCTAATTGGCGTTGAGCCTTTGGTCGAGCCGCTCTTCCATACGTTTCAAACGTTTTGCCCGCCTGCGTGCAACCATAACGCGCCAAATTGCGCTCGAAAGCAGATAACCCACCGCCGACGAGATGATGGCAAGGACAAAGAAGCCAACGACAGTCACACCTGCAAATTCAAACGCGTCGATCACCCATTGCCAATCGCCGCTTTGCAATTGCTCATTGGCAACGCCCGAAGTCGCGGCATCCACGCGCAGGATAAATTGGCCGACTCGGTTCGCGATCACCGCCCAAAACGCGATCGTGAACGGGTTGGTGACAAATGTGACAAGCGCCGCGAGCGGCACGTTCGCACGCGCAGGCAAAGCCAAAAATGCCGCGAGAAAAATCTGACCGACTGGAATGATGAACGCACTGAAAAGACCAAGCGCCACGCCCCGCGGGACCGAACGGCGGGTAAACCGCCACAATTCCGGCGTTAGAAAACGATGCGCGATCGGCCGCAGATATTTGTTGCGGGCCATTTCTTCGCGTTTGGGCATATATTTACGAAACATATCCGCAGCCCAAGTCTTACCACCCGATTTCGATGAACCTTGCGTTCCCATGTCAGGCCGCCTCATCCAGTGGGGCGCTGTGCACAGCAACGCTCCGTGCCACGCGACGCGCGGTCAATGACACCGTGCCGCGCACGATGCGGGTATATGAAGGCCTGACCACCATGATTATGCATATGGGTACCGAAACGCGTCTGACCAGTGGGTTAACTGACCCACGCGCATTATATCGAAAGCTCCGATTCTATCCTCGCTCTCGCATCAAGCGCGCTTTGTCACGCTTCCAATCGCGGTCTTTTACGCTGGCGCGTTTGTCATGCGCTTGTTTACCCTTGGCCAAAGCCAGTTCAACCTTGGCGCGACCGGTCTTGTTGAAATAGATGGACAAGGGCACAAGCGTCATCCCCTTCTTTTCAACTGCACCGAACAACTTGTTGATTTCTCTCGTGTTCAACAACAATTTGCGTGGGCGACGTGGTTCATGATTTAACCGGTTGCCGTGGCTGTATTCGGGGATGTTGGCGTTGACCAACCACACTTCCCCATCGCGCAATTCTGCGTAGCTTTCCGCGATGGTTGCCTCGCCTGCACGCAGCGCTTTCACTTCCGTGCCTTGCAACGCCAAACCCGCCTCAAACTTATCTTCGATGTGGTAATCGAAACGCGCGCGCCGATTTTGCGCAACCGTGTGCAATTTATCAAAGGTTTCGGGTTTGGGGCGTGCCATAGTGGGTGGGCCTTTACGCGCTCCGCCATGAATTGAAAAGTCACCTCTGCCTTGTCCCATAAACCATCGTAAAACAGTTGTTTTTTTAAAATCAAACAGTCAAACTCGCGACGATTACTCAATGGCGAACACCTAAAGGGGCAAGGTTGTCATGAAAATTCTACGTAAAGCGATGGTCGTTGCAACAACAATCGGCTTGGCATTCTATTCAACAGTTCAACCGATAGCCGCATCTGCAAACGATGCTCCCGCTTTAAGTGCCTATGGCGAATTGCCAGAGATCGAAGACGCCGCCTTGTCCCCGTCGGGCAAGCGTCTTGCCGCATTGTTGAGCGTTCGCGGTACGCGCGTCCTTGTTGCTTTTGATGAGAACAACGCCATTATCTCTCGCACCAATGTCGATGCCTATAAGGTGCGCCGTTTCGATTGGGTTGGCGAGGACCGGTTGTTGTTGACGTACAGCACGACCGAGGATCTGGGCGCAAATTTCACCACCGACAAGCACGAATTTTCGTTCGCGGTCACCATTCCGATCAATGTTGCAGAACAAGGCAACGTCGTTTTTAGCAACCGGCGCACCTTGGTGAATTCAATCTTTGGCAATTACGGCATTCGCCAGATCGGCGGCCGCTGGTACGGATTTTTTGGTGCCATCGAATTGGCAAGAGGCATCCGCGCTGGCGAGTATGAATTTCGCCACGGCCGCCCGTATCTTTACCGCGTCGACATGGTCGACAATTCGACCGAACGCGTCGCCACCGCGGCCAGCGACAACCACGACAATGATTGGTTGATCGACGCCAATGGAGACGTTGCCGCAACCTATGACATCCATCGTGAGAACGGACGATGGGACATCCGCAATGGGAACCGGCAAATCATCGCTGAAGGTCAGTCCGTAAGCGGTCGCAGTGGTTTGATCGGCTTGGGTTATGGCGGTCAGTCTGTGATTTATTACAACGTTGATGAGAACAACCGTTCGCGCCGGTTCGAAGTTCCGTTGAGCGGCGGTGAGCCTGAGGAATTTCTTCCCGGCATCGACATTGATCGCCTCTATTTTGATGCGCAAACAGGGCATCTAAGCGGGTATTTGGAAGAAGGCGCAGACCCCCGTCCCGTATTCGAAGATCCCGACAAAGCCCAAGCCGTTCGTATGGTGCGGGAAGCTTTTGCCGATTTCTCGATGAGCATGATGGATTGGAGCGACGATCTAAGTCACGTCGTGGTCAGAACATCGGGCCAATTCGACAGCGGGACCTGGTTCACAGTTGATGTTGGCAATCTATCCGCCGAAGCGATCGCCTATGAGCGGCCCGATATTGAGCCGCAGCATGTCGGCCCATTTTCCACTTTTGATTACACAGCATCCGATGGATTGGAGATGGACGGCGTCCTAACCCTGCCTCCGGGTCGCGAAGCGAATAACCTGCCTGTAATCATGCTGCCGCATGGCGGGCCACACAGCTTTGACAGCGAACGTTTCGATTGGTGGGCACAGGCATTTGCGTCGCGCGGTTACGCCGTATTTCAACCCAATTTTCGCGGATCAACCAATCGCGATGGTGCATTCCGCCGGGCGGGTTACGGAGAATGGGGACGTAAAATGCAGACAGATATCTCTGATGGGCTCGCCGCATTGGCAGAAGCTGGGATTGTCGATCCAGATCGCGCTTGTATCGTTGGCGCAAGTTATGGCGGATATGCCGCGCTTGCCGGTGTGACGTTGCAACAGGGGCTCTACCGTTGTTCCGTTGCGGTGGCACCCGTTAGCGATATTCGCCGGATGTACCGCGAAGACTACCGGGCCAGCGGCGAAACACGCATTACCCGAACGGCGCTACGCGAACAGCTTGGCGATCCCGATACATGGGATGCGGTGTCACCGGAACGGTTTGCCGAACGCGCCGATGCGCCGATTTTGTTGATCCATGGGCGCGATGACACGGTCGTGCCCTATATCCATTCGGTCAAAATGGCCGATGCGTTGGACGATGAGGACAAACCGCATGAATTGATCACGCTGGACGGAGAAGACCATTGGCTGTCTCTATCGGAAACGCGTCAGATCATGCTGAATTCGGCGGTTGCTTTTGTTCAGGAACACAACCCGGCCGATTGACCGGTCACGGCCTTATAACAAGCCTGCATGCTCCAACGCCGCGTCGACTGCTTTGCGTGATTCCGCGCTCGCTTCGACAATCGGCAGGCGCACGCTCGGCGAAAACCAATCGTGCACACGGCTAAGGGCGTATTTCACCGGAGCCGGGCTGGCATCGGAGAACATGGCGTAGTGCAGCGGGAACAAACGGTCGTTCAATTCGCGCGCCTTCTTTAGCTCATTGGCGGCGATTGCGGCTTGGAATTCTGCGCAAAGGGCGGGTGCAACATTGGCCGTGACCGAAATTGCCCCCCTACCCCCGGCAGCGGAGTGCGGCAGCCACAATTCATCATTGCCCGACAATTGGCAAAAATCGCGCCCAATCCCCATCCGATGGTCGGCCACGCGCGACAAATCGCCGCTGGCGTCTTTGATAGCGACGATGCGATCGGGATATTTGCGCACCAACGCGACGACAGTCTCATCTTCGATATCAGTCACGGTTCGACTGGGCACATTGTACAAAACAATTGGCAAATCACAGCATTCTGCAAGGTAGCTGAAATGAGCGATCAATCCCGCTTGGCTTGGGCGGTTGTAATACGGCGCAACGCATAGGCCCGCCGCCGCGCCCGCTTTCTTTGCGAACACCATGTGCATTTCGGCGTTGCGGGTGTCGTTGCTGCCGCAACCGGCAATGACCGGAACCCTGCCGGCGGCCTGTTCGATGCAGATTTCGATAACACGGTGATGTTCCGCATTCGACAATGTCGATGCCTCACCTGTGGTGCCGCAAGGGACCAACGCGGCGCTGCCTTGGTCGATCTGCCAATCGACCAACTGCCGAAACGCACCTTCATCCAACGATCCGTCGCGAAAAGGAGTCGCCAGAGCGGGAATGGAACCGCTGAACATTGCATTATTCCTGTATCAGACAATAAAAAGTGCAAGACGGCGCAAAAATCGTGCGCCACCCTTTTGTTAAGCGCCTGATAAGGAGCCAATCGGCACTATGTCCAGCATGGCCAATAAATTGCTTTCAAATCCTGTCTCTTTTGTGGCGTTCGCTGCGGCAGCTTTGGGCGCCTTTGCGGTGCCATCTTCGGCGCAAATGGGCGGACAACCCGACCGCAGCAATCTGGTTGCACAACAACCCAGTCAAATGGGCGCCGCGATTGCGCGGTGGGAATTGTTGCAGGAAAACCGCTTGCTGCGATTTGCCGATTACGCGGGATTCGCTTTGGCCTATCCGGACTTTCCGCGAACGGAAATCATCCGCATCCGCGCCGAAAACACCCTTGGCGAAGAAGCCCCTTCGCAAGCAGAAATCCTCAATTTCTTTGACGCACTGCCTCCCCTGACCAATGCCGGTCGGGCGCGTTACGCATTGTCGCTTGCCGCAGCGCAACGTTCGGACGCGTTCGAAGTAGCCCGCACGGCATGGCGTGGCGGCGCGATGAGCGGCCCTACAGAGGCGTATTTGAACGGTTTGTTCGGGAGCCAGTTCACCGCCGCCGATCACAAAGCGCGAATGGAAGCCCTGCTTTGGCAAGAAGAAGCCGAAGCCGCAGAGCGCCACATCATCAATTTGGATCCGAGCGATCGCGACATGGCGATGGCGCGATTGGCGTTGATCCGCGGTTCAACGCCGCAAAACGCCGGCATCCCTGTGCCCGCCGATGCGCAACGTGACGCCGGCTACGTCTACAATCTGGTCAGCTATTATAAGGCACGGCGCCAGACCCAAGCCGCTATCAGCCTCTTAGCCAACCGCCCCAATTTCACGGCTCCCGCGTTCCAACCAGAAGATTTGGTTGGCGATATGTTGGAAGCGGCATCGGCAGCGGGGTCTACCAGCACTGTCCAAATCGCCAGCCGCATTGACGATCTGTTTGCGCCCGGCACCGACATTTCAAAGGGGTCCTTTGCCCTGCGTGACCGGTACACCGATCTGATGTGGAAAGGCGGCACAAACGCGCTTTGGCGGTTGGGCGATGGCGCTGCGGCGGCACCGCTCTTCCTGCGATATGGTGAGGCCGCCCGCACCCCATTGACCCGATCAAAAGGGTTCTATTGGGCGGGACGCGCCGCGCGTGAGGCCGGCTTGCGCGATGATGCCAATCGCTATTTCGAAATGGCGGCGCAATACCCGCATTACTATTACGGCCAATTGTCGATCAGTGCGTTGGGGCGGACCATGCCCACCTTTGCACAATTGCCCCAAGCTCAAATTGATCCCGCCACGCGCGCCGAATTTGAAACGCGGCCGCTGGTTCGGGCAATCCGTCACATTGCCGCCAATCGCGGCGACTGGCGCACCGAAAGGCGTTTCTTCCAAGCCATTGGCAACAGCGCCCAGTCCCCGGAAGAATTGGTGATGGTTGGCCAATTGGCGTCGGAAACCAATCTGCCCGAAATGGCAGTGGTGATCGGCATGGAAGCGGGGGCGAATGGATTTGAAGGCTTCGAACGCCTCGGCTTTCCGACATACCCAACGCCGGTCGTGAATGATTGGACAATGGTCCACGCCATCACCCGCCAAGAAAGCGAGTTCGACCGGACCCGGCGCAGCCACGCGAACGCCATTGGCATGATGCAATTGCTGCCCAGCACCGCGCGCGAAGAAGCCGGCATTTTGGGTGTCCAATACCTAAGAGCGGGCCTGACACAGGATCCGCAATACAACATTCGATTGGGCGACGCGCACTTTGCCCGCCGAATGGATTTGTACGGCGGCGCCTATCCGCTTGCCATCGCGTCCTACAACGCCGGGCCGGGCCGCGTTCGCCAATGGCTGCGTCTGAATGGTGATCCACGCAGGGGTGAGATTGATTGGGTGACATGGATCGAAAAGATCCCAGCCAATTTCGAAACCCGGTATTATGTGATGCGCGTGATCGGAAACGCCGTTAGCTATTCCCACATGTATCCTCAGGAAGCGGGCATCCCGCGCACGGTTGACGCGTTTCTGCCTTAAGAACCGCGATAGATCCCAAAAGCATGTCATCAACACAAGGACCACCGATCACACCGGGTGGTATGGCCGCGTTAAAGGCGCGCTATGACCACCTTTTGGGTAAAGAGCGACCAGAAGTCGTCGAGATCGTAAGCTGGGCGGCGGGAAATGGCGACCGCAGCGAAAACGGCGATTACATCTATGGCCGAAAGCGAATGCGGGAAATTGACCGCGAACTTTCGTATCTCGCCCGCCGAATGAAGGTATTACGCGTCGTTGATCCGGCCAACCAACCCGATAGAAGTAGAGTGTATTTCGGCGCGCGAGTGGAGCTGGCCGACGAAGACGACGCACGCCAAACTGTGCGCATCGTAGGGGACGATGAACAAGATGCCGGTGCAGGCTTGGTCGGATGGAATTCGCCCATCGCAAAGGCACTGCGCGGGGCATCCTTGGGAGATCTGCGAACGGTGCGCTTACCCGGCGGCGTCAAGGAATGGGAAGTTCTGACGATTACCTACGTGTGATCGGGCGCCATACGCCTGATGCGTGTTGCAGGCACCGCATCCACCAACCAAACACCGTTGCTCGAAAGAAAAAATTCAACGCCATCCTCATGCATTGATTTGGCATCGATGATCAAAATCACGGGCTGCCCTCGCCTTTGACCGACTTTCTTGGCCGTTTTGAGATCGGGTGACAGGTGAACATGGTGCCGTTTTTGTTTGCTCAATCCATCGCGTTCTATCGATTCCAAAAAAGCTGCGACCGTGCCGTGGAACAATTCATCCGGCGGGGTCGCCCGTTTCCATGCCCCTTGAACCGCGATGGAGTGTCCCTGTCGTGCGCGAATTTGGGTGCCATCGTCGGAAAGCTCGAAACGCTGTTTGTCGTTTTCATTCACAACACGACTCAACATGGCTGAATCGGTCGGCAATTTGCGTTGAACCAAAGCCGATAAAACCACATCAACCGCGGCCCAGCCGTTCGCATCCAGCACCACACCACCCTTTTCCGGCGCATGCCTTAACCAATAGGACAAAGCCTTGGATCGAGATTTTAACGGGATCTCCATGATCCACACTGTTGCAAATCCCTGCAATTCCGGCAATTCCCGGTCCATGACCAACCGCACATTCACGCCGGCCTGTGCCACAATTGCCGTTCTCGCTGCGACCTGTTCGGCGATATTCGCCGCCCCGCTCGCTGCAAAGGATAGCCTTGGCGTCTATTCCAATTGGGCCGCGTTTCGCGATGATACGCCGTCCCGCTGCTACGCCATCGCCAAACCCCAAAACGGCAGCGACAATGGTCCCTTTGCCAGCATCGCCAATTGGCCCGGAGCCGACATTCGCGGGCAATTGCACATCCGATTGTCGCGCACCGTAGAGGAAGGCGCAGACGTCACATTGTCGATCGCCGATCGCAGTTTTGACCTCGCCGCCAATGGACGCAACGCATGGGCATCGGATGCGCGAATGGACGCTGCCATTGTCGCCGCCTTGCGATCTGCGGGCCGGATGAGCATTTCGGCGCGCGCGACATCGGGGGGACGTTTCACCGACCGATACGATCTGTCCGGCGCCGCGACAGCCATTGACGCCGCCGTCGTGGGATGCGCCAATATTGAATGATGCGGATCGGTTTGAGTGCATGCGCCGCTGGCCAAAACTCAATTGCCGCACTATATCCGCCTCCAATCATGGCAGATACGACTTTAATGACCATTCCCGGGCAAGTGGACCCGGTCCCCGTTGCG
Organism: Erythrobacter sp. Alg231-14; assembly: GCF_900149685.1. Lineage (NCBI taxonomy): Bacteria > Pseudomonadati > Pseudomonadota > Alphaproteobacteria > Sphingomonadales > Erythrobacteraceae > Erythrobacter > Erythrobacter sp. Alg231-14. The sequence goes on from NZ_LT702999.1 coordinate 754,580, forward strand.
CGTGATATCACGCCGCGCGAAGACGGCCGCATTGACTTGATCGGTTTGCCTCGTCTGCGCATTCGGGATCTGTTCGCAGAGGCCGGTCTTGATCCGCGTCAGGCGAAATTGCGCTCAAAACAAGTGTTTCACTGGTTGTATCATCGCGGTGTCACCGAATTTGATGCCATGACCGACATCTCAAAGAACATGCGGCCATGGCTGACCGAAAGATTTGTGATCGGTCGCCCCAACGTATCCGAAGCGCAGCACAGCAATGATGGCACGCGCAAATGGTTGTTGAAAACCGACGATGGCCACGAATTTGAAATGGTCTTTATTCCCGATGCCGACCGGGGAACGCTGTGCGTATCGAGCCAAGTTGGCTGCACATTGAATTGCACATTTTGCCACACCGGTACGATGCGGCTTGTGCGCAATTTGACGCCGGGCGAAATCGTCGGACAGGTTATGTTGGCGCGCGATGCGTTGGGTGAATGGCCCAAAGGCAAAATGGATTTTGGTTTTGCCGACGACGAAAGCGAAGAAGCGCAAGCAGAATATCGCGCCGATGGCCGTTTGCTTACCAACATCGTGATGATGGGCATGGGCGAACCGCTTTATAATTTCGAACATGTCCGCGACGCGCTCAAATTGGTGATGGACGGCGAAGGATTGGCCCTATCACGTCGCCGCATCACCCTTTCCACCAGTGGCGTCATCCCAATGATGGAACGGTGCGCGGCGGAAATTGGCGTCAATTTAGCCGTCAGCCTGCATGCAGTTACAAAACCTGTGCGCGATGAGATCGTGCCGTTGAACAAGAAATACGGGATCGAAGACCTGCTTCAAGCCTGTGCCGATTACCCCAAAGCATCCAATGCGCGCCGGATCACGTTTGAATATGTGATGCTGAAAGACAAAAATGACAGCGACGCCGACGCGCATGAATTGGTCCGCTTGATCAAACATTATGACCTCCCGGCCAAAGTGAACCTCATCCCGTTCAACCCTTGGCCCGGCGCGGACTATGAATGTTCCGATCCCGATCGGATCCGCGCTTTCAGCAACATTATCTTTGACGCCGGCATCAGCGCTCCCGTGCGCACGCCGCGCGGCCGCGATATCGATGCCGCATGCGGCCAGCTCAAGACAAGCGCCCAAAAGAAAAGCCGCGCAGAACGCGACCGCGAAGCCGCCGCTGCATCGGATTAAACCGCAAGGCCAGCTTGGCGAAAACAAGCAATCGGGCTACGCTCTTTTACATTAGGAGTTGGTCCCATGATGAAATCAGCCAAAACACTTAGAAACCTATCGCTTGGCCTTGCCGTTGGCGCGATGGCATTTGTAGCGATCCCGGCCCAAGCACAGTTCCGCGGGCTTTTCCGTGATGCGCAGCGCGGGGCCGAATCCGCCGAAGGCTGCGAAGAGGGTTCGACCGGTGACACGGCGCGCGGTGTAATCGGCGGTCTTTTGGGCGGCGCAGCAGGGCGTACGGCGCGGCGCGCGGGCCTTGGCCAATTTGTGCCCGTCTCTGAATTCACCAATCAAATCCCGGCCGCGATCGCCTGCAAATTGGACGCAGAAGAGCAAAAGCAAGCCGCTGACGCCACATTGGAGGCGACCCGCAGCGTGACCAATGAAGCCACCGGCGAAGGGGATGGCAGCGGCGATGAAGCTACATTCACCGGGCCTCCGATCGGCCAAACCGCGTCGTGGACATCGGAAAGCCGCGACGATGTGAGCGGCACATCAACCGTTACGGCTCGTGAACCATCGGATGACGCCACAGACTGTATTCTAGTCACAGATATCATCATCGTTTCGGGCGAAGAGACACGCGCCGAAAAACGCATGTGCCGTCCACCCGGCTCTGCACGCTATTCGATCATCGCGTGATGATGCGACCGACCATTAGAATATTGACCGCAATCGGATGTGCGGCGGCGTTGATGGGGACCGCCACGCTCGACCCCGACAATCCGACATGCCCTGTTGAACCCAATTGGGGTTCGGCCGATGCCATGGTTCTCACCCCCGTGGATCGCGATGGGAAACGAGTTTTGTTGGCCGAAGGGCGCATTGACGCTAACCTGCCTGAACGCCTGCGGGCCGCGATTGAAGCCGACGAGATGATTTCAGAGGTTTGGTTGCGATCACGCGGCGGAAATGCTCGTGCGGGCAATGAAGCAGGCCGGATCATTCGATCCTACACCGGCATGATCACCCGTATTCCATCGGGAGCGACGTGTTTTTCCGCCTGCAATTTTATCTTCATGGGCGGCGATCGTCGGGTCGTGGATGATGGCGGCGTGTTCATGGTCCACATGTTCACCCATACGGCCGATCGCTGGATCATCGATGATGCGGTGATCGATGGATCGCAGGCGACAACCGAATTGATCGCCAGCATCGAACAATCCTCTGCATTGTTGGCCACCGAAGACAACGATTTCCTTATCCGGATGGGCATCAGCCGAAAATTGTTGACCGACATCATGTATCAACAACAAGCCGTCAGCAACGAAGACGATCCCAGCACCCGCTACTGCCTCTCAGGCGACGAAGTGCAGGAATACAATGTGATGACACAGGAGCGTCGGGCCCCTTAATGGTTGATCGCGATATTGACGACCAATCCGGCCCAATCGATCGGGCGACATACGAATTCTACCAAAACGGTGCCCCCTTTTACACATCAAGCGGCGCACAGGCCCATAGCCGCCATCTTGATGGGTTCTTGGATCGCTTATCGCCCGGTGCAGCCATCTTAGAAATCGGCTGCGGCGGCGGGCGAGACACCGCGCATATGGTCGATCGCGGCTTTGTCACCGATCCCACTGACGGCATTCCCGCAATGGTGGCCAAGGCCAACGAACGCCACGATATCGGCGCGCGATTGATGCGTTTTGATGAATTGGACGCGGTGGGCGCGTATGACGTCGTTTGGGCCCACGCCTGCCTGCTTCATTGTCCGCGCGATCAAATGCCCGATGTGGTGCGTCGTATTCACCTGGCCCTTCGCCCGCGTGGATTGCACTATGCAAGTTTCAAACTAGGGGATGGCGAAGGCCGTGACTTATTGGGCCGGTTGCACAATTTCCCTTCGGCTGCTTGGTTGCGGGATCTATACGTGCAGGGCGGTTTTGAAACGCTGTCGGAAGACATCTTTGCCGGCAAAGGGACCGACGGAACGCAACGCGATTGGATGGCTTTAACGGTGAAGAGACTTTGAAACACACGATAGAGGCGATCTGCACAGGCACTGCGCGCCCGTTCAACGGGGCCGAGACCAGTGCCATCGCCAAACGTCCGCGCGAAGGCCTCATCCAATTTCTCGAAGACGGTTTGGCACCCGATGAACAAGCGGACCGGCGCGTGCATGGCGGCCCAGAAATGGCCATTCACCTTTACCCGCTCGATCACCATGATCATTGGCGAGAAGCGTTGGGCGCGATTGATCTTTTGGATGAACCGGGCGCCTTTGGCTCCAACTTAGCTGTGCGCGGTGTGACCGAAGATCGGGTGCATATTGGCGATCGCTTTCGCGCGGGCAGCGCGTTGATCGAGATAAGCCAGCCACGACAACCCTGTTGGAAGATTGAACACCGATTTGGCAAAGCCGCCAATTCCAAAGGCATGGTGTCGACCATCGTGAAATCGGGCAAATGCGGTTGGTATTTCCGCGTGATTGAGTTCGGCGAAGCGCAAGCAGGAGATTCGTTGGAACGCGTCGCGGTTGGTGAGACTGAATGGAGCGTCGCGCGCGCCTTTGCCGCGTTGATGGCGGGCAAGGCAAGTCGCGATGAATTGGTCGAATTGTCACAGATGGAGGCGCTTTCCCCAAAACTAAGGGAGCGCGCCCAAGCCAAATTGGCATAAGCGCGAAGGGTGCCGATTGATGCGCCCCTCGCCCACTGTTAAGGCGCTGAAATGTCTGATGCCGCGTCACTTGAACTTGCTTCTGAACCCGTTGTTTTGATTACGGGCGGTGCGACACGCATCGGTGCAGAAATGGCCAAAGGGTTCGCACAGGCCGGTTGGCATGTCGTAATCCATTACAACCGATCCGGAGATGCGGCTCGCGCGTTGGCCGACAACTTGCCCAGCGCGCAGACTATTGGATGCGACCTTACCGATGATCATGCGGCAGTTGCGATGATCGAAGAATTGGCTGAGCGGTGCGACAATTGGCGGTGCCTGATCAATTCCGCGTCGATCTTTAAATACGACGATGCAACCAAACTGGATCCCGCAACGAACAAAGAGGCGATGCAGATCAACGCCATCTCTCCCGCGATCATGACTCAACGCTTTGTGGCGTCCGCGAAAAGCGATGATGTGCGCACCGTAATCAACATCACCGATATGAAATTGGCCAACCCCAATCCTGATTTCTTTAGCTACACAATGTCCAAACACGCTTTGGCCGCGACCATCCCCATGCAGGCGATCGCATGCGATGATAAAACCCGGATTTACGGCATAGCGCCGGGCGCAATCCTGGCCAGCCATGATCAAAGCGAAGATGAAACCGATGTCTCGCACCGGCTCAATCTCCTATCCCGAAAGACCGGCGCCGATGAGATCGTCGATGCTGCGCTGTTCCTATCGAAAGGCGCGCTTAAGAATGGATCGACCGTGTTCATAGACAGCGGCCAGCACCTGCTTTCGCAAGATCGCGACGTGATTTATCTGGCGCGTGAAAACGCTGCGCAAAAAGCGGGCGCGGCATGACGCGGTCTAAGAAACGCCATTCCTTGCTTGTCCGGATTTGGCATTGGATCAACGCGGCGGCCTTGATTGTGCTGTTTATGTCCGGCCTCACCATCTCCAACGGGCACCGATTTTTGTATTGGGGCAATTACGGCTTCGATCCGGCAGATGCTTGGATGACTGTGATGCGGTTTCCCAATTGGATGACAATCCCGCAGCGATACGATCTGGCTGAGGCGCGCGATTGGCACAATACATCGGCGTGGATCTTTGCGGTTGGATTGTTGGTGATGTGGATTGCTATCATCATCTCCAAACATTTCTGGCGCGATATTGCGACCCGGCCGGCCGATTGGTCACCGCGGGCATGGGTTAAGGCGCTGCGTGATCATTTGCCGGGCGGCGGCGCAGATCGACACAGCGGTTACAACGCCGTTCAACGGATCGCCTATGGAGTCGTTTTGGGGGTGTTTTTGCCCATGATGGTTTTCACCGGCCTCGCGATCAGCCCAGGTTTTGAACCCGCTGCGCCGTGGATGGTGGATGCTTTGGGAGGCAGACAAAGCGCCCGAAGCCTGCATTTCATATTTGCTTGGGCGCTATTCGGTTTCTTTGTGCTGCATGTGTTGATGGTGTTGATTTCAAACCCGTTGAAACAAATCGCACAAATGATCACCGGCGGAACGCGAGAGGACAGCAAGGATGGTTGAAATTAAACGCCGCGCAGTGCTGGCCGGCATGGCCGCCCTACCCGCAGCCGCCTGCAGCGAGCTGGCCGAAACCGGTCCAGTGGGCGACGCCTTTGATGTGGCCGAAGATTGGCATCGCACCGCGCATCGCACTTTGGCCAGCCGTCAAGCTTTGGCCCGCGAATACGCACCAGATGAACGGTCACCCGATATCAAGGGCAACGGCACTTTGCGCATCGAAACACCCGATTATCGCAACGCCTTCGAGAATGGGTTTACCGACTGGCGATTGTCCGTGACGGGATTGGTGGACAATCCGCTTTCGCTCAGCATGGATGAATTGCGCGCGCTACCCCAACGCACTCAGATCACACGGCACGATTGTGTGGAGGGGTGGAGCGCGATTGCCGAATGGACCGGACCACAATTGTCCGCCCTGCTCGACACCGCAAAACTGCGTAAGGAAGCAAACTTTATCGTCTTTCGTTGCGCCGATGTTTTGTACGGTCGCGACTATTATGAGAGCGTCGATCTGATCGATGCCTATCATCCGCAAACGATCATTGCCCACGCATTGAACGGCGCACCTTTGCCTGAAAAGAATGGGGCACCGTTGCGCATGCGGATCGAACGGCAATTGGGCTACAAATCTGCCAAATACCTAAAGGGCATTGAGGCCGTTTCGAGCTTTGAAGACATCGAAGGCGGCAAAGGCGGTTTTTGGGAGGATATCGGCGATTACCAATGGTATGCCGGGATCTAAGGTCGATTAATCCGGGTAAATCCGGTTCATCGTGGCCCAATCTTTCGCGATCATCTCTTCGAGCACGTTGAGATCAACATCGGCCAATTTATTGATATAAAGGCAAGATTTTCCGGTTTTGTGTTTACCCAATCGCGTTAAATCCGCATCGCGCGCTTTGGCTGCGATATCATCACAATAGCCGCCCATCATGTACAATGAATGCTTGGCCTTGCGCGGCGAGAATCCTGCACGCATCCAATGCACGTCGCGACCGCTTTCATAGGTCGTACGATATTCGCCAAACCCGATTATCGAACCGCCCCACATCTGCGGCTTTGCGCCCGTCACCCGTTCGAACATTTCCAGCAAGACCCGCGCATCATCGCGCTTTGCCTCTGGCTCAACCGCCGCAATGAAACCTTCAACCGACGCGTCATTCGCCTTTGTTTTTGCCTCGGCCATCATCATCCCTCCCCATCCGATGCGCACTGTTTGATTGACACAGTAACACAGTCGGTATCATCAAGCAGAAACGTTTTTGCAGGGGACTGAAGCAAAACCATGTGGCTACTCGATAAATTCCTAGGAAAAGTCATCCGCGAGGGGCGGTTGAGCGTCACCGATCACGACGGAAAAACCTACGACTATGGTGACGGGCCTGAGGCGCCGCTCAAGATCAAATTGACCAACAAAAAGGCCGCGAACCATATCGCTCGTTACCCGCAAATGGGTGCAGGCGAGGCGTTTATGTGGGGATGGCTTGTGGTTGAAGAGCCGCATGACATTCGCGACCTGTTGCTGTTCGTAACGGCCAACACGAAACGCATCGGCGACAGCGCCATTCAGGCGCAGGGCCCGCTTAAGAAGATCGCGCAGAAAATTGGCGCGGCGGTGGACGGCATTAATCTGCGTTCTTCCGCGCGCTCAAACGCCGAACACACCTACAATTTGACCCGCGAATTGTATGAACGGTTCCTCGACGAAGATCGCCAGTACACGATGGCGTATTATCGAGAGGATGATCCGACCCAAACCTCGCTCGAACAGGCTCAGATGGACAAGAAGGCGCATCTCGCGTCGAAATTGTACCTTCAGCCGGGCAAAACCGAGGGGATGCGCGTTCTCGACATTGGGTGTGGATGGGGCGGCTTCGGCCTTTATCTCAACAAAATGTACGGCGTCGAAGTGCTCGGCGTGGCGCTCGCGCCAGACCAGATTAAGTTCTGCAACGAACGCGCAGAAGCCGCCGGTGTGGCCGACAAAGTCAAATTTGAATTGCTCGACTACCGCGATGTTGAGGGTCAATTTGACCGTATCTCCAGCGTCGGCCTGCTCGAACATGTGGGCACAATCCATTACCCGCAGTTCTTTGAGCATACGAATAAACTGCTCAAAGATGATGGCGTGATGATTTCGCATTGCTGCGGCCGCGCTGGCCCTCCCGGTGCCACCGATGCTTGGACCCGCAAATACATCTTCCCCGGCGGCTATATTCCGGCGCTGTCCGAGCTGGTCTCACAAAGCGAAAAGTACGGCTTTGAAGTGATGGATGTCGAAGGGATGCGCTTCCATTACAGCCACACTTTGGAAGAATGGTACAACCGCACCGTCATGCACCGCGAAGAGATCACGGACATGTATGACGACGTGTTTTACCGCATGTGGCTGTTCTATCTCGCCGGGGCTGAACAAAGTTTCCGCAACGGCGGCATGATCAATTGGCAGCTCCAATATGTCAAAGATCGCGCCGCGATCCCCATGACACGGGAATATATGCACCACGAAAGCGCCCGCCTGCGCGAAGTGGGCGAAATCCCAACATGGCGTTTTGACCAAGGCATCAAAGAAGCTGCGGAATAACCCGCTTTCACCATAGATCGCGCTGAAACGGCCACGAAACGCTTATGACGTGAGAGTCGATTCGGTGCGCTATGCCTGTGTGTTGGATGGGCGGTAAATCGGGCCAAACCCCAACAAGGCCGCTCCTACAAACGGAAGCGCCACGACCCATATCCGAATGCCGGATAGGCTTTCCGGGCTGGCAATCGTAATCGCGGCCGTCGCCGCAAGCCCGATGCAGATCATCAAGACGCCCGCCACAACGCGCGCCTTAGGAACCGTGCGACCGCCTCTAATCGGGCCAAAACTGCGTTCGTGTTTGGCGAAGATCGCGATCATCGGCAGCAAGGCCAAGATGTAGATGCCCAGCCACATTGGCCGCGAAATCCACCAATCGGCGGTGCCCGGAACCGAGTTCAATCCCATCCCGCCAAACGCCAACCAGACTACGGTCATAACCAACACAAAGGCCGTCAGGTGCCACAGATAGACGGTCATAATCATGCCGTTCATCAAAACGGTTGCCGTCCAAATGTTGAGATTGTCGAGCATCTTGCGCCCCAGCGGCTCTAGCACGAGCGCCAGCCCAACCTGAGCAACACCCAGAGCAAACAGAGCAAGTGTGGGTGGCAATGAATTGGAAAATCCGCCGGGCGCAGACACCATCGAGACCGGGTAAAACCCATAAACGGTGATCGAAATCAATATAGCAAGACCAACGACAAACCATGCGAGTGCGAACCACTGCTTTTCAAATCGCCCGTCTTTCCAAGCGAAACCCAATTGGTGAATGGCTAAGAAGACCCACAGAAAATTGGTGAAGTTGATGTATTCCACGCCGACCTGAAATGTCAGCCAATCGGTCGCCATCGCGATGGGGATGTAAATCGCGAAACTAAGCCAGCCAAAACGGTGCCACGCCTTGCGCGTAAGCGGCGTGCATGCCGTGACGATCAAATAGACCGCGAGGAACCATACCGGGATCAGAGCGGCCTCTGTCGCGTCGCTAATCTGTTGCCGATCAAGGCCGACCTGAGTCATCACAACCGCCAGCATCGCCCATAACAGCAGGACCGGGAATGTCGGGGCGATAAGACGCTGAACACGACTGGCAAGCCAATCGCGATAGACCCCGGCTTGTCCGGGTTCCGCCTTTTTGACGGTCGCGTCCCAGCTCATCCCATTGGAAAAACCGCCAACAAGGAAGAAGATCGGCATGACCTGAAAGCCCCAGGTCAGCCAATGCGTCCACTGCGCCGTGGTCAACAGATCGCCGCGTTGAAGAGCGCCGGCATCGTCGACATACAGTCCGGCCATCAACCAATGGCCGAATACCACGGCCATGATCGACAATGCTCGAAGAAAATCGACCCAGCGATTGCGCTCTGGCGGCGCCATTTGCGCCAATTCGCGTGCTTTGGTCCACATATTCGATCCCTCCAAACCGTATTGTTCACAAGACATTGGTTCCCTTGCGCATTTTGACAAGGGGGGGATTCAAATCAGGCAGACACCCCAAACGACACTTCACAAACATCCGCGAATTGCGACTACCCCCTTTCCTATGCCGTAAATTCACGGCATGGGGCGCGTGCATTCAGGAGCATCAACGCAATGTCCGATACAAAAAAGGTCGTCCTCGCTTACTCTGGCGGCCTCGACACGTCAGTGATCGCCAAATGGCTTTCGACGGAGCGCGGCTTGGAGGTTGTGACCTTCACCGCCGATCTGGGCCAAGGGGAAGAGATTGAACCGGCTCGCGATAAAGCGCGCGCGATGGGCATTCCCGATGAACACATCTTCATCGAAGATTTGCGCGAAGAATTCGTGCGCGATTTCGTCTTTCCAATGATGCGCGCCAATGCACGATACGAAGGCGACTATCTGCTCGGCACCAGTATTGCGCGGCCTTTGATCTCCAAGCGCCTGGTTGAAATCGCACATGAAACGGGCGCGGATTACATCGCCCACGGCGCAACCGGCAAAGGCAATGATCAGGTCCGCTTTGAGCTCAGCGCCTATGCGCTTGACCCCAACATCGAAGTTATCGCCCCATGGCGCGAGTGGGATTTGACAAGCCGCACCGCGCTTATCGCATGGGCAGAAAGCCATCAAATCGCCGTCCCCAAAGACAAACGCGGCGAAGCGCCTTTCTCCACCGATGCCAACCTGTTGCACACATCATCAGAAGGCAAAGTGCTCGAAGATCCATGGGAAGAAACGCCCGAATACGTCTATTCACGCACGGATCATCCGGAGAACGCTCCCGACACACCCGAATATATCGAAATCGGTTTCGAGCGCGGCGACGGCGTTTCCTTAAATGGTCAGAACATGTCCCCTGCGACATTGCTGACCGCCCTCAACGATTTGGGCAGAACCCACGGTATTGGCCGCTTGGACCTAGTGGAAAACCGCTTTGTCGGAATGAAAAGCCGTGGAATGTACGAAACACCCGGCGGTGAGATTTACGCCGTGGCGCATCGCGGGATCGAACAGATCACGCTCGATCGCGGAGCAGCGCATCTTAAGGATGAACTGATGCCGAAATACGCAGAGTTGATCTACAACGGCTTTTGGTTCTCGCCGGAGCGCGAGATGCTTCAGGCAGCAATTGATCTGAGCCAAGAACGCGTGACCGGTACGGTTCGGTTGAAGCTCTATAAGGGCCTCGCCAGTGTGGTGGGACGCAAGAGCCCACACTCGCTTTATTCTGAGGCGCACGTCACGTTCGAAGACGATGCAGGCGCTTACGATCAGCAAGACGCAGAAGGCTTCATCAAATTGAACGCGCTTCGCTTGCGATTGCTTGCCCAACGGGACCGGCAACGGGGCTGATTCGGGGGCCTTCAGAGTCGCTGCGATAGCGAATGTCGCAGGCGTGAAACATGTGACAAGCGAGGCATTGCCTTCGTGTCGGATGGTTCGCAATCCTGATGGTGCCATTGGCGACCAAACCCTCCAAAAGCGATGGACCGTTGACTTGTCCACTTCCGTCCACAAGCGATTTGGCGGAAAGTGGATAACTCCGCGTTCCGTCGCTTGTCGAACAAACAATTCCGGCTCAAATTCAAATTGTCTTCGGAACACGGAGGCTTTGAAAAGAAGGTCGCAAGGCCATGAATTTCAAAGCAAAACCGAATTTCTTAGATGCGGTGGAAGATGTCCACACGCTGTCTTAGAGACGGCATGCAGAAGGTCTCGATCCGATGCAAGCCAACTTGATTGAGGATAGTGTGAAGGGTCGAAACCGTTGTGATTGTGATACGGGATGGTGATAGCTGTAGGAAAGCGTTTTAGGACGCGGAACTGGAGTGTTTGACTGACCAACCATGCGATCATGATCTCGGCAATGCAGAGAAGCCGATGATCTGAAGAGAGCGTTTCGACGCAAACCGAAGAACGTGGCAACAAAGCAAGGCCGGATGCCGGTGCGAGCGCCGGTGGAGTACCGCGAAGCAAGGCCATGCGAACGAGCGCAAGTTCAAACGCACAGCTGGACGCGGCACACACATCGAGCGCCAAGCGCGCTGTTGGAACAGCAAGAGAGCGGGTTCGCCCACCCCCTTGCAAGACCGCAGTGACCACGCGCTGGTAAGAGTGGGGTCGGCAGCAATGCTGGCCCCATTTGCTTTATTCGGCGCATGTTGCCTCTTTTCACACCCATTCGTGTCAGCCATTCATCGACTTACCGCATCTGCGGTGCGTTTCGCGGCGGCCCGAGCGCGAAGTGCGCCGTTCATCCCCTCTGTGATTTGCACCCATGCATCGGCTCCGTGTAACACCCTTACCGAATGGGAAGCATCAGCCGTCTCTTTTCAGGCCACTTAGACCTGGCCAAACACCGTACCGATCGGATTGATCACCAGATCGGCCGTCGTGCCGCCAGTGCTGCGACCGCAGCGGCCGCGATCTTGGTTGCACCCTACGCATTATCGGCTCAATCACCGGCCGATGACCTCCCGTTTGCCAGCCATTTCGAAGGGGTGATCGAACCCCTCGCACCCGAACTCCGCGACATCGACCCGCTTAGCCCTAGCACCGCCGTCGATCTCGACACGTTTGACGCCCCGCTTGAACCTAAGCCCGAACCCGCCGGCGTCATCCGCAATCTGGGCACCGGGGTCGCATCCTATTACGGCCGCCGCTTTCACGGCCGTCTCACCGCCAATGGAGAGCGCTTTGACATGCGCGCCATGACGGCGGCGCACAAGACGCTACCGTTTGGCAGCATGGTCCGCGTCACCAATCCCCGCAACGGCCGCTCCGTCACGGTGCGCATCAACGATCGCGGGCCGTTCATCGCGGGTCGCACCATCGATCTTAGCCGCGGAGCCGCCGAACGGATCGGCATGATCAGCAGCGGCCACGCCCGCGTCCAATTGGAGCTGGTCGGCCGCTAACGGGTTTACCGCCCACCACCGCGCATCCCCCGCCTCAAACGCCGCCAATTGCGCGGACTCCAACGCATCCATCTCCGCTATGCTGCTGGGCGCAGGTCGCGGCGGCGGTGCGTCGTCGGGCCGCGCCTCCTCCATCGCGCAAAGCCGATCTTCGAGCAGGGGCCCCTCGCCCATCTCGTCGCAGTCTTGCGCAACAGACATGGACCGCATGTTACACGCTCCAGAAGGCGATTCTTCGCGCTGATCAACGGCCTCCTCGTTCACCGCCCTTGCCGCTGCATCCGCGCGCAGCATCGCGGCCTCTGCCTCCACATCGTCGCCCGCCTCCATCGCATCGACTAAAGCGTCAAATTCGCCCACCATGGCCGAAACATCATCACGATCCGCCAACCGATCAAGCCGCGCCAAATGCGCCAACAACAACCGGGAATCATGCCGCCGCCGCACGGCCACAACCTCCCCGTGGTAAAACACCTCCTCCTCCACCCCGTTCATCGCGCGCGTGGCCAAAGCATCCTCGGCCAACTCCCGCGCGATCACCAACGCCGCGTGGCACGCCCGGCGAAAGGTCGCGCACGCACGGCGCAGGCGGTAGATTGTCTGATGCGACACCGCACTGGCTCGCGCCGCCGCGCGGATCTCCCCACAATCGGCAAGCCGTTTTAGGAACGCCGCCTGACGGTCGCGCGTGAATTGGAATTGCTCCGCGTAAAATTCATCGGCGGGCAACGCGGAGATTAGCGCAGGCAGAGCCTCAGCGGCGGGGATGAAATGTGTGGGGGTTTGGTGCGGGACCATGAGGGGCGGATTCCTTTGTGTTCCGCACCCCATCCGGGGTGCGATTTCCTCGCTCACACGCCCTAAAGGGCGCGTCGCTGCGGGCGGCCATTCGGCCTTGCGGGCGCTGGTGCGCACGTTTGGGGGGCGGTTTCCGTATCGGGTTTTGGGGGAGTAGGAAAATGAGGAGAGGTGGCGCGGCGCGCGGAGAGTCTTTTGTTTTGCGCCCTCAGGCGCCGGGCGCGGGCCATCCGGCCCGCTTGGCTGCGCCGCATAAGCGGCGGCGGCCGGTCGCCCGCTGTGACGCCTGCGGCGTCATGCTAACACTACCGTTGTGGGGGTTTCCCGAGCACTACGCCGAGTGCTGGCTGGCGGAGCACGGCGGCGCAGCCGCCGCAAGGCCGACCGGCCGCCCGCAGCGCCGTTAGGCGCGAGGAAATCGCGTCGCGGATGCGATGCGCAAACAAGGACTCCCGCACCAAGAACCCATCCCTTACCCTCTCAAGTTTCCCAAATACGCGGCACCCGCTCGCCGCAAAGCAGCCGCTCATTGCGAGCATGCCGCGCGGCCTGCTGCGCCGTGGTTTGCGGCCCGGTCCCAATATTCCCCACAAAGACATGCCCCTGCCACCGCGCCCAAGCCGGATCTTCCATATTCGGCAAGGCGGGCGTCACCCGATTGTCGAGGCGAACGGTCTGCTGAGCGAGGGATTTGGGCATGGGTGGCTCCTGTGTGTGAAGAGCCGGAACCGTATGCTATTGTTGGGTGTGTAGGAAAGCTACGATAAAGCTCGCTTATACTAGTGCTTTTGAATTCATCCTAGTTTACGTCAAAGTGCACGAAATAATCGGAGAATACCAAGTGACGCCATTTGAGACCACCCTCGCGACGGCAGCAGTCAAAGAGACTGCCGGACCAGCCGGCAATGCGATAAAAAAATGGGGGGTCAAGAAGTGGGATAAATTTGTCGCTACCTACACAAATGTTTTCTCAGAAAACATAGATCGATCACGAAAGAAGTGCGAAACTGTAAGAAACATTTTATACCGCAATCAACTTGCAAAGACTAATGATAAATATGTCAGCATTTCTTTCAAAGATAGAAATGATAATGATATAAATGACAAGAGAATTATTCCTGCCCTTCTAGCAAGACGCCGAATACTTCTGAAAGGAAGAGGAGGGGCTGGTAAAACTATGTTTACCAAATGGGCTGTCTTGAGGCTGGCAGAGGATATAATCCACCATCAACAAATTCCCATCTTTATTGAACTCCGTGACCTGGGTGAATCCGATAATTCTACGCCATTCGAACGTTTAGTATTTGATTACATTTCAACTTCAAGAACTAAGCCAAATTTCAACCAATTTTTAGAAGCCGTCAAGGCAGGCCTTTTCATATTCATTCTGGACGCAGCCGACGAGGTCAAAAAAGTTGATAGACCTTCCATTTGCAAGAAAATCGAAGCCTTCGGACTCACATTTCCGGAATGCGGAATCTTGCTCACATCACGTGATTTCACTGAAATCGACAATATCGTTGGATTCGAGCCATACAAGACACGGCCACTCCGTCGGAAGGAGGCCATTTCTATAATCCAAAAATTAGACTATGATTCAAAAGTAAAGAACGCCCTTGTCGATTTAATTGAAGATGACAAAAGGCACAAGCATGACTTTTTTCTATCTAACCCTCTTCTTGTAACAATTCTTTTATTGACATACGATCAGTCGAAAGAAATTCCGACGAAGAGAAGCGCGATTTATAAGAGGGCTTTTGAGGCCCTCTATGAACGACATGATACTAGCAAGGGCATTTACAGAAGAGATCATCACGCTGGCCTGCCGATGGACGAATTTGAAACCGTCTTCGCCACTTTCTGCTTTGGGACATACATCAGCGGTAAATTCGATTTTGAAGAGGGAGAAATAGTCCCGCTTTTTAGGGCTGCATGCGAGCTGGCAAAAATAGACGAACCGGCAGAAAAAATTGCTAAAGATGCTTATGAATCTGCCTGCCTATTAAGCAAAGAAGGCCACGAATTCGTTTTTTGTCATCGCTCTTTTCAAGAATATTTTGTTGCAGTCTTTTTGAGAGACTACAGGGGAGACGACCTACCCGAATTGATTGAAGCCGCGCTAAAGCGTGGCCAAGGCGAAAATGTGGTGGAATTTCTCTACGAAATCGACAAAAAGGACCTAGAAAGGCATTTCGTTCTCCCCAATCTTGATCGAATAATAAAATCGGTAAAGAGGAAGTTAAATGGAGATTCTGATGATGCGAGAAAAATCGTGTCTCATTTCTTCAAAAATATCAAGATGATGGAGAAGGGACTTAGCTTTGCTGGTGTAGAATTTCAAAAAAACTCAAATGCCGGGTTCCTATTCAGCCTTTCTGCGGTTTACCCTGAGTTGAATCTATTCGATATTATTATTAAGTTCGAAGATTCAACTATCAAATACCGCAGTTTTTCGATAGGCAAAGCCATAGGAACAGGAAGTTACTCTAAATCCTTTGACGATGCTAGGAAACAGAACATGATTACCTTGCGATTCTCGCCAACAGCATCAGAGTGGTTTCAAGAAACCGAATTTCATTCACGCACCGTCGAATTTTGGAAGGACTTGAATTCATTGAGGGATCGATTGAGTGCCGAATACGATGCGGAACCTTCGAATATTTCGAAACGGTTCGAGAGGTTTTCTACTTAACCCTCGCTTTTTATGCCCCCTCACAACATCCCCTTCAAATACCCCCCAGTAAAGCTTCGCGCTTCTTTCGCCACATCCTCTGGCGTGCCCTCGGCAACAATCTCGCCACCGCGCACGCCGCCTTCGGGGCCTAGGTCCAGCACCCAGTCTGCGGTTTTGATCACATCAAGGTT
Organism: Erythrobacter sp. Alg231-14; assembly: GCF_900149685.1. Taxonomy (NCBI): domain Bacteria; kingdom Pseudomonadati; phylum Pseudomonadota; class Alphaproteobacteria; order Sphingomonadales; family Erythrobacteraceae; genus Erythrobacter; species Erythrobacter sp. Alg231-14. The sequence goes on from NZ_LT702999.1 coordinate 770,614, forward strand.
GTGCTCGATCACCACCACGGAATTGCCCTGTTCCACCAGACGGTGCAGCACTTCGAGCAGTTTGCGCACATCTTCAAAGTGCAGGCCCGTGGTCGGCTCATCCAAGATATACAGCGTCTGACCGGTGCTGCGTTTGGCCAGCTCCTTGGCCAGTTTCACCCGCTGCGCTTCGCCGCCGGACAATGTCGTCGCCTGCTGCCCGACCTTCACATAGCCAAGGCCAACTTCGTTCAACATCCGCATCTTATCCCGGATCGGGGGCACGGCTTTGAAGAAGCCTTCCGCATCCTCAATCGTCATGTCGAGAACGTCGGCGATGGAGAGGCCTTTGAACTTCACCTCCAGCGTTTCGCGGTTGTAGCGTTTGCCGCCGCATTCCTCGCACGTGACATAGACATCGGGGAGGAAGTGCATTTCGATCTTGATCAGGCCGTCGCCGGTGCATTGTTCGCACCGTCCGCCTTTTACGTTGAAGGAGAAGCGTCCCGGTTTGTACCCGCGCGCTTGGCTTTCAGGCAGGCCAGCAAACCAATCGCGAATATTGGTGAAGGCGCCTGTGTATGTCGCGGGGTTCGATCGCGGGGTTCTGCCGATGGGGGATTGGTCAATCTGAATGACCTTGTCACAAAATTCCAAACCTTCGATCGCGTCGTGTTTGCCCGCAATCACCCGCGCGCCGTTCAACACGCGCGCCGCGCCGGCATGCAAAGTGTCGATAGTGAACGACGATTTACCCGAACCAGAAACCCCGGTGATGCACGTGAACGTACCCAGTGGGATCGACGCGCTCACATCTTTGAGGTTGTTGGCCTTGGCCCCCTTCACCGTCAGCATGTGGCCGTTGCCCTTGCGACGCTGCGTTGGAACGGAGATTTCGCGCCGACCGGTCAGATAATCTGCGGTGAGCGATTTCTTCGCCTTCATGATCTGTTTCAAAGTGCCCTGAGCGACCACTTCGCCGCCGCGCACACCCGCACCGGGGCCAAGATCGACGATGTGATCCGCCTGACGGATGGCGTCCTCATCGTGTTCAACTACGATCACCGTATTGCCCAAATCGCGCAGCCGTTTGAGCGTTTCGAGCAACCGATCATTGTCCCGCTGATGCAGGCCGATTGACGGTTCATCGAGGACATAAAGCACGCCGGAAAGACCGCTTCCGATTTGACTGGCGAGACGGATCCGCTGACTTTCGCCCCCGGACAACGTGCCGCTGGTCCGGTCTAGGTTCAGATAGTCCAAACCTACATTGTCGAGGAAACCCAGCCGTTCATTGATCTCTTTCAAGATCGCCTTGGCAATCTGAGATTGTTGATCGGTCAGCTTATCATCCAACGCCAAGAACCAATCCTTGGCATCCGAAACGCTCATCGTGACCGGCACCGCAATATCGGTGCCCGCAACTTTCACCGCCAGCGATTTCTCATTGAGCCGCTTGCCACCGCAAGTTTCGCAGGGTTGCGCGGTTTGGAACTTAGACAGCTCCTCCTGCATCCACGCGCTTTCGGTTTGCATCATCCGGCGGTTGAGATTGCCAACAACCCCTTCGAATGCCTTGTTCACGGTGTATTGTTTGCGCCCATCCTTAAACGTCAAAGGCACCGGCATGCCGCCTGTCCCGTGCAGGATGATGAGCTTTTGATCCGGTTCCAAATCGCGCCACGGCGTCGTGATGTCGAAATCATACGCTTTGGCGAGGCTGGTCAGAACTTGCATGTAATAAGGCGATGGCGGGTTGGATTTGGCCCAGGGTGCAATCGCCCCTTGCTTCAAGGTCAACGCCTCGTTGGGCACAACCAATTGCTCATCGAACAATTGCTTTTCACCGATCCCATCGCAAGTCGGACACGCACCCTGCGGTGAGTTAAAGGAGAACAATCGCGGCTCGATTTCTTCAATCGTAAACCCGCTAACCGGACAGGCGAATTTTTCTGAGAAGACGATCCGGTTTGCGGGAATTCCCGCCCCCTTCATCGCTTTGCCCGACGACGCCTCATCCTCACGGCCTGGCACAACGCCATCGGCCAAATCGATATAGGCCAGCCCTTCGGATAGTTTCAGAGCGGTTTCAAACGAATCCGCCAACCGCGTTTGCATGCTGCCATCATCGGATGTTTTCACTGCGATCCGGTCGACCACCACTTCGATGTCATGTTTGAATTTCTTATCGAGCGCCGGAGCGTCCTCAATCCCGTACATCTCGCCATCGATGCGCACGCGGGTAAAGCCGGCCTTTTGCCACTCGGCCAATTCCTTGCGATATTCGCCCTTTCGCCCCCGCACGACCGGCGCGAGCAGATAGAGGCGTGTGCCTTCAGGTAATTCCATAACCCGATCGACCATTTGCGACACGGTTTGCGCGCTGATCGGCTTACCCGTGGTGGGTGAATAGGGTACGCCCACCCTCGCCCACAAAAGCCGCATGTAATCGTAGATTTCCGTCACCGTCGCGACGGTTGATCGCGGATTGCGGCTGGTGGTCTTCTGCTCAATCGAAATCGCCGGAGAGAGCCCGTCAATATGCTCCACATCCGGTTTTTGCATCATCTCCAAAAACTGACGCGCATAGGCGGATAGGCTTTCGACATAGCGCCGCTGACCCTCCGCATAGATCGTATCAAACGCGAGGGATGATTTGCCCGATCCAGAAAGCCCGGTGACAACGATCAACGCATCGCGCGGCAGATCGATATCGACACCCTTCAGATTGTGCTCACGGGCACCACGAACGGAGATTTTGGTCAGCATACGGCAAACCTATGCTTGATAATGTGTGTAGGATACATGCGGCGGGTTTGTTCCGGTAATGTTCGTCTAAGTCAAGAGGCGCAGAGTGGCGCGAAGGCGCGTGTCCACGATTGGGTGGCGTTGGGGTGGTGTTGCAACGCCCAAAGGGACGATTGGTTCACCGTTCACTCGCGCGCATCGTTGCGAAATTCAGTGTCGCGGGCTTGATCGCGATTTAGACCAGTGTGGATTTCACCGGCACCGTGATCCCGACCTGTTTGGCGATCATGCCAATCCATTCGCCGACCTTGGCGATCTCTTCGTCCACCACGGCGCTTTGCGTCGCGGCGGCATCGCGCGCCGCCTTTGCAGCGTAATCCTCACCGGTTTTTGCATCGGCGGTAAAGACCGGTCCGTTGGCTATATCTTGCGCGCGATCCGCATCAATCGCGACACCGGCAAACGCTCCGAACCCGCTTAGGACACTGGCGGGCTCTGCGCCAAAGTGATCGCCGTCTAAAATCCGCACGCGATCCCCGTATTTGCGGGACAGCGCATCCCAATATCGTTGGTTTAGGAACCAAGCGAGGGCGGCGCATTGCAGGTCGGTCATCGCGAATTGTTCCGCGCCGTCCATCCCAAGATCCATGCCCGCATATCCCATCACTTCTAGATAAAGTTGCCGGGCCCATCGTCGGCCCATCATCCCCTTGCGCGTCACCGCCGAAAGGAAAGAGGGCAAAGGATTGGTCATCAAAACCGCACGCGCATCGGGTCGCGCCTCCATAATCGCTGGGATCAATGCGTTGGCGTGGTTTGTGGGTTTGACGAAAACACTCTCTCCCTCACCCCAACCCCGGCCGAGCAATCGCAATATCTGCGGCAAGACATCGGGGGAGGAGCCGCCAATTTTGGCTAGGATACCCGGTTCGCTCAACGCGGCGCACGTGCCGGGCAATTGCAGCGCGCGAGTCATCAAAGTCGAACGGCAAAACGCGGTATGAAATACAAAGTGCAGCGGCGATTGCGGGATGTTGGCGGCGGCAATGTCAGCCAAGGGAATGGCCACTGGCTGTGTTCCTTCGCCCGGAACGGCATCGGCAAGAAAAGCTGGAGCGGACAATCGGTCGCGGTCCAAACGTATGAATGTAACCGCCCGGTTTTGGGGATCAAAACCATGCGGCAACCATCGCGCATCGTTCAAAATATCTGAAAAATCAGCCATTAAAATTTCCTAGACCGACACTGCTTCAACCACCACCCCCAATCGAAATTCATCAATAAATGGCGGAAATCCGGGATTTTTGGGCCTTCTGGGGGGCTACAGAAAATATGAAGTATCGCGGATACGGGAAAATGCGCAGAGTATTGTTCTCTTTGCAGGTCTTCTGTGCCTTGCTCTTCGGGTCGCACCTTTGGGCTTTTACAAGACAACCAATCAAAGAGACCGCGGCGCACCCTAACCCGCCGTGCCGGGTCGGCATGTTAATGGCGCTTGGATTGTCTTTTGACGTGCACCGTCAATTGGGCCCCGAGGCGATTAGCGCGTGCTGACCCGGATTGTTTTCGTGGTTCAACCACGTGGTTTTGATGCCCCAAACCCGATCAATGTTGGTCGGGGAAAGGGCGTCGATGGGCGACCCATCGGCGGCCAGAGCACCGGCATCCAAAACGATCACACGATCGGCATGGTTCATAGCCATGGCCAAATCATGCACCACAATGACGACCCCGGTGCCTGTATCCGCACATTGTCTCAGATACCCAATCAAATGGATTTGATGTGCCAGGTCGAGCGCCGCCAAAGGTTCATCGGCTAATATCCATTGCGGTTGTCCCGCCAACACCCGGGCCAACAAAACACGCGCGGTTTCGCCGCCCGACAATTGACCGACCGGGCGATCCCGCAAAGTGTTTAGATCCAGCGCCTCAATCGCGGCATTCACAGCACCCCGACCCGAAGTGGTGTGCCCGTCGCGATGCGGCATCCGCCCCAACGCCACCAACGCCTCCACCGAAACGTCCCAAGCAATATCGGCCCCTTGCGGGAGAAACCCGATCGCCTTTGCACGCGCATCATGGCTTAGCGCCGCGACCGGAGCGTCGTCCAAAACCACCGATCCGGCTTGGGGTTCAATCAATCCGGCAAGCGCCATCAAAAGGCTGGATTTGCCCGCTCCGTTGGGGCCGACGATGGCGGTGATTTGTCCCGGCGAAAGAGCGGCGTTGATGTCTTGTAACACCGTCGCGCCGCCACGGTTTATTGAAAGGTCATCCACGCGCAGCATCACACCAACCCCCGCCGCATCCGGATCAACAACCACAAAAAGAACGGCGCGCCGATCAGTGACAGCGCAATGCCCAACCGCAACTCTGTTACGAACGGTAATATCCGAACCGCGCTGTCCGCGGCCAATACCAGCACCGCACCGGCAATGGCGCTGGGCACGATCAACGATGACGGCATGCGGTTGGTCAATGGGCGCACCAAATGCGGCACGATCAATCCGACAAAGCCGATAATCCCCGCCACCGCGACCCCGGCCCCCACGGTCAATCCGACACCCACAACCAAAACGAACAGCAATCGGCGCGGGTCCATCCCCATGGATCGGGCCGCGTCCTCTCCCAATGTCAGCGCATCTAGGCTGCGCGCGGCGGCAATCAGGAAACCGATCCCGACCACCGTCAAAGGGGCCGCAATCCAAACATCGCTCCACGAACGATCGGTCAGCGCGCCGTTGAGCCACATGACGATCTGGCTCAGCGCAAACGCGTTGGGCGCCATCGTTATAGCCAATGCAGTGAGCGCCCCTGCAAAGCTGGCGATCATCAAGCCTGCCAATGTGAACAAAGCAATGCCGCCGCCCGCCCCGCGACCTGCATCGGACGCCGTGCGGCCTGCGATCATTGCGAGCAGTATCATCGCCAATCCTGCACCGATCAAGGCAAAGGCAGGCAGGCTCCACCCCGCCAACATTGGCGGCAAAAGCGCCCCAAACCAAAAGCTCGCAACCGCGCCCAATGCGGCCATCGGCGCGATCCCGAAAAGTCCCGGATCGGCCAATGGATTGCGCAAATATCCCTGCATCGCGGCCCCAGCGGCGCCCAAGCCAGCGCCCACCACCACTGCAAGAACGGCCCGAGGCGCGCGCAGCTCCATCACAATCAACGCCGCATTGGCCCCGGATCCGGCAACATCGAACGGATCAATCCACACCCGCCCCGCTAACAAGGACAGCGGCAAAAGCACACACAGCAAAACGGCAAAGACGAGGCTAGCGCGCGTCATGAGCTAGTCCCCCCGAAACGTTCAAGTCCATGTCGCGTTCAATCTCATCCAACCGCGCGACCGCATTGGCGATGCTGGGCCCGCCGCAATAAAACAGATTGGGTTCAAACCGCGCGACTTGGGTCGCGTCCAATCCGTTTAAGACAGGGTGAAGCTGCCCGGCTTGATCACCCGCAACCAACAACAGGTCGGGCGGATCGGACATCACCATTTCAAGCGAAACGTGATCGGCCTGATTCAATCCCATTGCGGCGCTGTGATTGCGCCATCCGAACCGGTCGAAAATGTCCCAAACCAACGATGCCTCGCCTGCAACGATTTGCCCCGGCTGCCACAACAAGGCGCGCAATCCATCATTGCCCGGCGGCGATTGCGGGGTTGGCAGGGTGGCCTCTATCCGCTCGATCAGGTCGGTGCCCTCATCCACCCTTTGCGCCATTGCGGCAACATCGCGGATTTGAGCCATGCTTTCATCGATGGAGGTTGGGCTGACGAATGTTTCGACCCTAAGACCGGCCCGTTCCAATGCCGCCCGAGTGTTGGGCGCGATAAAGGTGCTGGCAAAGACAATGTCGGGTTGCAACGCGATGATCTCTTCCGCGGTTCCGCCAGTGTAAGCGAAAGCGGCAGCGACCATGGAATCGATCGAACTGGACCCTTCGTCAAAACTGAAATGCGACAGAGCGAGGATTTGCCCCGGCGCGGCCACTTCCACGAGGATCGCATCAAGGCATGGATTGAGGCTAAGGATGGTCGGTGTTTCGCCCACCGACGCAGCGGAGGTGGGCAGGACCGGTGATGGATCATGGCCCGTGGGTGACCCCGATCCGCCGCACGATGTCAGACCGGCGGCAAAAACCAAACCGGCGACCTTCAATCCAAGAATGTTCGCGTGTCGACCCATACTCCGCTCAGCCGATAGGCCCGCACGCGGCCATCGGCAAGCGTCCGATGGCCGTCATCAAGCGCGTGGATCAAGGGCCGCGTTAACGATTTGACCAGCGGTGTCTGGAATCGGGACGGTGGGTCTTGGCATGGGTGCGCGCCATGCGGGCCTTCGCTACGCGCGTTAGCGCGCCATGAAAACGCTTCGATCCCTATTCGGCCATACGCCAAACAAGACGCCAGCCGTCATCGCCCTTCCCGATAGAAGCGGCGAAGATGCGCTTGTGGATCGCGCCAATCCATCACCGCGCACCAACGGTGAAGATGACCCCGCACAGGATAACGGCGCCAAGCGACGCATTACCCTGCCTAATGTTACCCTGCCCACACTTCCTATACGCAAACGGGTCGCGGTTTTGTTGGCAGCCATTGCCGTGCCCGCAATGGCCGCGCCGGGTGATTTTGGCGCGCTACCCGGTGCTGCGCCAACAGAGGCGGAATTGGTCAATGCGCGGCTGTCGCAACAGCTCGCCGAAAATCCCGCCATGCCGTTTGAAAAACCGGGCATGAGCTTTCCCGGCTCCGCGTTCTTCTTCCTTGCCGATCCGCCATCGGGAGCATTGGTCGCCCTGCCCACCGTGGACGCCACCGATCCGGGCGCCGAAGCGGGCCGCGAGCTGGGCGAATTGATCGATGCCGGCCCCTCGGCTCAACCGTTTTTCAGCGCGGGCGGCGTCAGCCACATGCGCGCATCGGAATGTTTGGCGCAGGCGATTTGGTACGAAGCCGCCAGCGAAAGCGAAGCGGGCCAACGCGCCGTTGCGCAGGTTGTCCTTAACCGGGTCGCCCATCGCAGTTGGCCCGGCAGCGTCTGCGGCGTTGTCTACGAAGGGTCTCAACGCAGCACAGGGTGCCAATTCTCTTTCACGTGCGACGGCAGCCTTGCCCGACGCGCGACCGGTTCAGCATGGGCCAGCGCGCAACGGATCGCGGGCGAAGCGTTGTCCGGCAGCGTATACGAACCGATTGGCCACGCCACGCATTACCACACGCTATGGGTAAACCCGTACTGGGCGAGCAGTCTCGACCATGTCGGTACAATCGGCGCGCACCGATTCTATCGCAATCGCGGCGCGGCCGGCGAGGCGTCCGCCTTTGCGGGGCGCTATGCCGGGTTCGAACCGGGCGTATCCGGGCGCATGATGCCCGTTTCAACCGGCGCTGGGACCCGCATCGGATTGCCCGACTTGCCGGGTGCCAACACCGGCAGCAGCGGTTCTGTTTCATCCACCAACCCATCCACCCAATATGGCAGCGGCCCTGCCGATGGTGCCGTATCGTCAAACGCGCCCGAACCGATCCTAGCGGACCCCGCCCTTTCCGGGGTTGGTCAAGTGCGCGAAGATTATGCTCGCGCCGGTCAATGGAAAAGCGACGCGGCGCGCGAAGCATTGCAAGCCGAAGAACGCGCGCTGGCGGTTGAAAATGCGGGCGGCAACGCAAACGGCACTTCGCCGGACGATGCCGACGCCTCGCCCCCGCCGCAAAGCGATGAGCCCACCCCCTGATCGCGGGCGTTGGATTGCCGCAATCCTTCGGTTGAGCTCGCAGACGAGCCAAACGGTTAACGGCTTCTACACCTTAGCTGAACACCAAGCCTTAGCGGGATTGCCCGTAAGTCTTTCGCAGTCGAGTGACGCGCCCATCCACCCCCTTGGTCAGGCGCGCACCATTGCAACGCCGAAACGCCCCGCTTTTTGCGCGAGGGCTTATCGCAGACTGACGGATTGAAAGAATTTATGCCGCTTCGCTTTGCCCCCGCTGTTGATCCGGCCAAGCATCCCACGCTTATCCAAGGTCGCACGCCCGCCGCCGCGCGGATTGCAAAGGCGATGACGGGACGCGCGATACAAAACGTCGCCAACGACAATAGCGATGTTGCCATCGGTGACAGCGCGGATGATCGCGTGTTGCGCGCGGCCTTGCGGCATTTTGCTCAGCACGGCCTTGGAGCCGCGCGCGAAGCTCGCAACCAAGCCGAGCGCGCGTTCTTCAACGATGATAGAGCCGCCTATGATTGGTGGTTGGGCATCACGCGGGCATTGGACCGCCGGCTTGCGCAGGAAACCGAGGCAACTGGCGCGACCGATCCAGGGATCGCGCGTCCTTAAGGCAAACCGTACGTCTCCGATCGCGTTTGGCCGATCGCGCAACGCTGGCCCGGTCCCAATTTGCGGACCAAATCCCCCAAACCTCGTCGCCCTTTGATACGGGTAAATACTTGGGTTGCAGTTTTTGCGATCTGGCATCGGGCAATGATGGTTGTTTTGAGCACCAGCGACCGCATCAGTTCTCCCCCGTCCACGCAGTGACTTTGCCGTTAACCTCAGCTTGACCACTTTGCGCTAGTGCAACCCTCGTATGGGAGTGTTGTCTTTCTTAACTGCGCTAAAGTTCTCTGATCAGGGACAGAAAAACGCGCCGCATGCCCGTTCGGACCAGTTGTCCGAGCGCGTACGGCGTATGCTTGTCAGCACGCTCTATGCACAACCTTCCAGCCTTGCGATTGGCGCGCTAGCCACTGTGGCCGCGGCGGTCGTGTCGGCATGGATCGCCGACCTCCCCGAACTCTACGTCGCAGCCTTTGTGTTGGGATTGATCGCGGCGGCGCGCGTGACTGCGGCGTTGGGCATGTCGCCCGATTCCGAGAGCAGCAGCACCGCATCGCTCGAACTTGTCTACGAAATCGGCGCGTTCAGTTACGCCTTGGCGTTGGGTTGCACCGCCGCCTTCACGATTATCGTCAACACCAACACCGAAGTCGAAGTTTTGATGGTCGCCAATGCCGTGGGCTACGGCATCGGTGTGTCGGCGCGCAACGCCGGACGTCTGACCATCGCAATCGGACAATTGACGTTCACCTGTTTGCCGATAGCCTTGGCCGCATTCTGGACCGGGAAGCCGGGCTTTATCGCTTTGGGCGTCACCATCCTTTTGCTGATCCCGGCGATGATTTCGATCGCGGGCAACATTTTCAAAGTTTTGCGTGATTCCATCGCATCGGCCGAAACCAGTAAGAAACTGGCTGAAAAGATGCAGGTGCTAGCGCGGACCGACGTTGTCACAGGCCTCGCCAATCGCGCTGGTTTGAACCACGCTATGGTCGAAACCATGATGGGCGTGGACGATGACAGTCACTTGGCGTTGATCTGGATCGATCTGGATCGGTTTAAAGAGGTGAACGACCTGCTCGGCCATCCGGTCGGCGACCGCGTTCTTAGCGAAGTGGCCAAACGCCTTTCCGCTGTTTCCCCCGACGGCGGAACTGTGGCCCGATTTGGCGGCGATGAATTCATCGTCTTTTGCCCCATCGTGGATCGCAAAGATTCAGAACGCCTCGCCAGTGAAATTCACGCCGAGATCATGCGTCCCTTCCGCATCGATGGCGAACGTTTGGAAGTGCGCGCATCTTTGGGTGTAGCTTTGCTGCCCGAAAACGGCACCGACGCGGACACATTGATGCAAAGCGCCGACCTCGCTTTATACCATGCGAAGGTTGGCGGGCGCGCGCAAACATGTTTCTATGACGGTTCGATGAGCCGCGATTTGGTTCGCCGTCGCGAAATCGAAGACGAATTGCGCGCCGCATTGCAGCGCGACGAATTGTCCATTTTCTTCCAGCCGATCGTCAATTTGGAAACCGGCCGGATCAAGACATTCGAAGCCTTGGTGCGTTGGTTCCACCCTGAAAAGGGCGAATTGCGGCCGGATGAATTCATCCCCGTCGCAGAAGAGACCGGTGTTATTGTTACTTTGGGCAATTGGATCACCGCGCAAGCCGCGCGGATCGCGGCCAGCTGGCCCGAAGATGTGACCATTGCGGTCAACCTATCACCGCTGCAAATTCGCGCACCGGGCGCGGCATTGGGCATCAAAAACGCCCTGCGCGAAGCCGGTTTGGACCCGCGCCGTTTGGAATTGGAGGTCACCGAAAGCCTCTTTATCGAAGACAACCACGCGACCGCCGCCTTTATCGAAGAACTGTCCGAAATCGGCGTCCGCTTTGCGCTGGACGATTTTGGAACAGGCTATTCCTCGCTGGGATACATCAACAAATTCCCGTTCTCGAAAATTAAGGTCGATCGCAGCTTCGTCTCTGGCGAACAGGTCGGCAAAAAGAGCGAAGCGATCATTCGCGCTGTTGCCGAAATGGGCACCACATTGGGCATGGATATTGTCGCCGAAGGGCTTGAGACAATCGAGCAAGTTCAATCTGTGAAAGACGCCGGCTGCAACCTTGGCCAAGGGTACTATTTCAGTCGCGCCGTCCCCGATTACCTCGCCGCGATGCTTTTGACGCAAGAACGCGATCAAGAGTCTCGCCAAGCCACCGGCTAAAGCACCCCACCTTACACATCGCAGCAGACGAGCCCCTTCGGCTCTCGCACTTAGCCTGCCCGTTGGTCAGGCTTCGCCTTGCCATGCGCAAATCGAAATTCTTAACCCGCTCACCCGTGGTCGGTTTACGCGGTCTTGCGTGAAGCCACTTACCCTTATTGCTCTTGCAAACTATTTGCAAAGATAGTTGGCTAATCAAGGGGTTTCCCGGTTGCATTCCCCCGATACGCGGCCTAATCCCCGATCCCACATGCACTGACCCGGCCCAATTGGGATGAGCGCTGGGCAGCGGTTTATTCTGCATCCTCATCCCAACAGTTTCTGGGAAGGAAATTTACCCTCATGGCCCGCAAGAAAATCTCGCTTATCGGTTCCGGCATGATTGGCGGCACGCTCGCCCACCTCGCCGCTAAGAAAGAAATGGGCGACATCGTCCTGTTCGACATCGCCGAAGGCATGCCTCAGGGTAAAGCGCTCGACCTGTCGCAATGCGGCCCGATCGAAGGGTTCGACGCGAAAGTCACCGGATCAAACGATTACGCCGACATCGCCGGCAGCGACGTCATCATCGTGACCGCAGGCGTCCCCCGCAAGCCGGGAATGAGCCGCGACGATCTGCTCGGCATCAACTTGAAAGTTATGAAGGCCGTTGGCGAAGGCATTAAGAACAACGCCCCCGACGCTTTTGTGATCTGCATCACCAACCCGCTCGACGCGATGGTTTGGGCCTTGCGCGAATTTTCGGGCCTTCCGCACAACAAAGTCGTCGGCATGGCGGGCGTTTTGGATAGCGCGCGTTTCGCAACCTTCCTTGCATGGGAATTCGATTGCAGCGTCAAAGACGTCAACGCATTCGTTCTGGGCGGCCATGGCGACACGATGGTCCCGGTCTTGTCCTACTCCACGATCAACGGCATCCCGGTAAAGGATATGGCGAAGATCAAAGGCATCTCTGAAGATCGCCTCGACGCGATTGTTGCGCGCACTCGCGCTGGCGGCGGCGAGATTGTGAAGCTGCTCGGCAATGGTTCGGCCTATTACGCGCCAGCAACCAGCGCGATCAGTATGGCCGAAGCCTATCTTGGCGACCAGAAACGCATCCTGCCAAGCGCGTCGTTCGTTGAAGGCAAATACGGCCTCGACGGTCTGTATGTCGGCGTCCCAACAGTCATCGGCGCAGGCGGCACCGAAGACGTCGTGGAAATCGAACTGAGCGACGAAGAGCGCGCCAACCTCACAGTCAGCGTCGATGCGGTTAAGGAACTGCTGGATGCGTGTAAGGGGCTGGATAGCTCGCTTGCTTAAGCGACTTACCATACTTGGGTCAGCGTTGGCGGTGCTCGCATCGCCAGCGCAGGCCCAATTGCGTGAAGCACCGCTCATGCAGATCTTTGAAACCTACAACGATTGTTTCGCGGCAACCGAAAATGGGTCCATTGATACAGCAGCATTGGGATCGTTGGGTTGGGCTCTCGCCCGCATGACTACCGATGATGGAAGAGATGTGGAAGGCGCGCCGATTATCTTTGGTCACGGCGAACGCGCACCGATCATTTTGCTCAGCGCGACCGAGGGAGATGGTTTCTGCATTGTTATGGCTCGCGTCGAGAATTCAGAAGTTTTTGACCAGTTTAAACAGGCGTTTGGTAGCGATCTGCCAGACCCCGACGAGAACGGTGCAATTACCTTCTTTGCACAAGGGCATGTTGTCCAAATTGCCCAAACCGGTTCACGCGACGAACCAAGCGTACGCTTGGCCGTCGGCACCAAAAATGGAGACTGATTAATGTCCATCCTGATTAACAAAGACACCAAAGTCATCACGCAAGGGATGACCGGCAACACCGGCACTTTCCACACAGAGCAAGCCATCGCGTATGGTTCGCAAATGGTGGCTGGCGTTACGCCGGGCAAAGGCGGGTCCACCCACGTTGGCGTGCCGCAATTCAACACCGTACGCGAAGCGAAAGCGGCGACCGGCGCGACCGCATCGTGCATCTACGTACCGCCTCCTTTTGCTGCTGATGCGATTTGCGAGGCTATTGATGCCGAGGTGGAACTTATCATTTGCATCACCGAAGGCATTCCCGTGCTCGACATGGTTCGCGCCAAAGCCGCTTTGACGGGCAGCAAGTCGCGCCTGATCGGGCCGAACTGCCCCGGCGTTTTGACCCCAGAAGAATGCAAGATCGGCATTATGCCGGGCTCCATCTTTAAAAAGGGCAGCGTTGGCGTTGTTTCACGCTCCGGCACGCTCACATACGAAGCCGTCCATCAAACCACCGCCGTTGGCCTTGGCCAGACCACAGCGGTTGGCATTGGCGGCGATCCGGTGAACGGCACCAACTTCATCGACGTCCTCGACCTGTTCCTTGACGATCCTGAAACCACTTCGATGATTATGATCGGCGAAATCGGCGGATCGGCAGAAGAAGAAGCCGCCGAATTCCTGAAACAAGAAGCCGCCAAGGGCCGCAGCAAGCCCACCGTTGGCTTTATCGCGGGCCGTACGGCGCCTCCGGGTCGCCGCATGGGCCATGCCGGTGCGATTGTTTCGGGCGGCAAAGGCGGCGCGGACGACAAAATCGCTGCAATGGAAGATGCGGGCATCCGCGTTTCCCCATCGCCATCCGAACTTGGCACCACGCTTGATGCGATGCTGAAGGAAATGGCCTGATATTTGGGCGCTCCGCATTGTGCGGGGCGCCCTTCTCCTCCCCCGACGGAACCCACTGCCATGAACAAAGAGACCGCACATTTCGTCCCCGACATGACCGATCAGGAAGGCCCTCAGCCGGGTCCGTCTTGGGGCAATCCAAAGTGGCTTGATCAGGTTAGCGGAGCGGGAGAGGATCTGGCCGCCGCCATGGACCCAACACAGATGGGTCTTGAGGCGAAAGACACGGTCAAAAAAGCGGCCAAGGCGGCTGGCAAGTCGCTCGATCCCAAAGCGATTGAAAACGCAGCACAGCTTTCGATTGCGGCGATGACTTTGGTGCGGTTGTACCGCGTGCGCGGGCATCTGGGCGCCGACCTCGATCCATTGGGTCAATCCCACGAACAAGCCAATCCCGAAGACCTCACCCTCGCCTTTCATGGCCTTGCCGGGAAAGAGGCAGAGGAAGTGTATGTCGGCGGCGTTTTGGGTCTGGAATGGACCACTGTCGGCGCGCTTTATACACGCCTGCGCGAAATCTATTGCGGCAATGTCGGCCTGGAATACATGCACATTGCCGACACTGAGGAACGGCGTTTCCTCCAAGACAAATTTGAAAGCCCCGGCGATACGATCCAGTTTTCGCCAGAGGGCAAGAAAGCCATCCTCGCGGCGGTGTTGCGCGGCGAACAATACGAAGAATTCCTCGGCAAGAAATATGTCGGGACCAAGCGGTTCGGCCTAGACGGCGGTGAAAGCATGATCCCCGCATTGGAAGCCGTGATCAAACATGGCGGCAGTTCCGGCGTGCGTGAGATCATTTATGGCATGGCGCACCGGGGTCGTTTGAACGTCCTCGCCAATGTGATGGCCAAGCCATACAAAGTCATCTTTCATGAATTTTCCGGCGGTTCCGCCAATCCCGAAGATGTGGGCGGATCGGGCGATGTGAAATATCACCTCGGCACCAGCACCGACCGCAGCTTTGACGACATTTCGGTTCATATGAGCCTCGTGCCCAACCCATCGCACCTCGAAACGGTCGATCCCGTTGTTCTGGGCAAAAGCCGCGCCCAACAGGCGATCCGCGATGATCTGGACAAGAAAGAGCAGGTTCTGCCCGTCTTGATCCACGGCGACGCGGCGTTTGCGGGACAAGGTGTGGTTTGGGAAAGCCTCAGCCTATCGGGTGTGAACGGATACGACACGGGTGGTTGCATCCACTTCATCATCAACAACCAAATCGGGTTCACGACCTCGCCCAAATTCGCGCGGTCATCGCCCTACCCATCCGACGTTGCGAAAGGGGTGATGGCCCCGATCCTGCACGTCAATGGCGACGATCCAGAGGCGGTGACTTTCGCGTGCAAATTGGCGGTGGAATATCGTCAGAAATTCGGACGCGACGTGGTGATCGATATGTGGTGCTATCGCCGCTTTGGTCACAATGAAGGCGATGAGCCGAAATTCACGCAGCCTTTGATGTACGAAGTCATTGGCAAACACCCTAAGGTAAGCCGCGTGTATGAAGCGCGCCTGATCGAACAAGGCGTCATCGACGATGGGCACCGCGAAACGGTCACGGCCGAATTTGTCGCGCATCTCGAAGAAGAATTCCAAGCCGCCAAAAGCTATTCCGCCAATGAAGCGGATTGGTTTGGCGGACGTTGGGCCGGTTTGAACAAACCCGCCGACGATGAAACGGCGCGGCGCAATATCGAAACCGCCGTCGAGCCCAAAACCTTTGACGCCTTGGGCCGCGCGCTCACCGAAGTGCCAGAGGACGTACAAATCCACCGGACTTTGGGCCGCGTGCTCAAGGCCAAGAGTGAGATGTTCAACACCGGCGAAGGCTTTGATTGGGCCACTGCAGAAGCACTCGCATTCGGCAGTCTGGTCATGGAAGGCTACAATGTGCGGCTTTCCGGACAAGACAGCGGCCGCGGCACATTCAGCCAGCGCCACGCGGTCTGGGTCGATCAAAAGACCGAAGACAAATACATCCCATTGACCACCCTGCCGCACGGCAAATTTGAAGTCTATGACAGCACCTTGTCCGAATACGGCGTGCTTGGCTTTGAATATGGGTTTGCGATGGCCGACCCGAAATCATTGGTCCTTTGGGAAGCGCAATTTGGCGATTTTGCCAACGGCGCTCAGATCATGATCGATCAATATATCGCGGCGGGCGAAGCCAAATGGCTGCGTGCGAACGGTCTCGTGATGTTGTTGCCGCATGGCTATGAGGGTCAGGGACCGGAACACTCTTCGGCGCGGCTTGAACGGTTCCTGCAATTGTGCGCGAACGACAACATTCAGGTGTGCAACATCACCACGCCTGCCAATTACTTCCACGTTTTGCGCCGGCAAATGCTGCGTCCTTTCCGCAAACCGTTGGTGATTATGACGCCGAAATCGCTTTTGCGGCATCCCTTGGCGAAAAGCCCACGCGAAGAATTCCAAGGCGATTGGCAATTCAAACGGATCAAGTCCGACATCACCGAAATCTCAGATGAGAAGATCAAACGCCTCGTTCTGTGTTCGGGCAAAGTCTATTACGACCTGTATGAAAAGCGCGAGGAAATGGGGCTCAAAGACGTCTCTATCGTGCGGATCGAACAGCTCTACCCCTTCCCCGGCGATCCGCTCGCCTTGCGGCTTAAGCGGATGACGAACCTCGAAACGGTTGTGTGGTGTCAGGAAGAGCCAAAGAACAACGGATCATGGTTCTTTGTTCAAAATCAAATCGAAGATTCGCTCACCCATGGGGGGCATGACGGTATGCGTCCGGTCTATGCCGGCCGTGATGCAGCCGCGTCCCCGGCAACGGGTCTGGCAAAACGTCATGCACAGCAACAGGCGGCCTTGGTCGCTGATGCGCTTGGTATCTAATTCAAATTTGAATTCAGCAAAGCTGAGGAAAACGAAAAATGGCCACTGAAATCACTGTCCCGGTATTAGGGGAATCGGTCACCGAAGGTTCAATTGGTGAATGGCTGAAACAGCCGGGCGACGCGGTTGCCGCCGATGAACCCATCGTCAGCCTTGAGACCGATAAGGTCGCGGTTGACGTGCCATCCCCGATTGCGGGCGTGATGTCCGAACACCGCGCCGAAGTCGGCGACACGGTCGAAGTGGGCGCGGTTATCGCGGTCATCGAAGAAGGCGCATCAGCGGGCGCAGCCCCTGTGGCAAAGGCTGACACGCCAGCCCCTGCCCCGGCAGCTGCGAAAGCCGCCGTGAGCGATGCGGCCCAAACTTTGTCGCCGGCCGTGCGTCGCGCGGTTTTGGAACACGGTGTTGACCCATCCACGATCAAAGGGACCGGCAAAGACGGCCGGTTGACCAAAGAAGACGTGCTGGCCGCTGCCAAAGCGAAAGCCGATCCTGCGCCTGCCCCAGCGGCTACGCCAGCCGCACCAGTTGCCGCCGCTCCGGCCGGATCGCGCGGCGAAGAGCGCGTCAAAATGACCCGCATGCGTCAAACCATCGCGAAACGTTTGAAAGGCGCTCAAGAAGAAGCCGCGCTGCTCACCACGTTCAACGATGTGGATATGACCGCCGTCATCGAAGCGCGCACCAAATACAAAGACCTGTTCGCCAAGAAACACGACATCCGTTTGGGCTTCATGGGCTTTTTCGCGAAAGCAGCCTGCCTCGCGTTGAAAGACGTGCCATCGGTCAACGCCTACATCCAAGGCGATGAAATCGTTTATCACGACTATGTCGATATTTCGGTCGCGGTCTCCGCGCCAAACGGCCTTGTCGTGCCAGTGATCCGTGATTGTCAGGACAAGGGCTTTGCCCGGATCGAAAAAGACATCGCCGATTACGGTAAGCGCGCCAAGGAAGGCACGCTGACCATGGCCGACATGACCGGCGGCACCTTCACCATCTCCAATGGCGGCGTGTTCGGATCGCTGATGTCTACCCCGATCATCAACCCACCGCAAAGCGCCGTTCTCGGCCTGCACCGCATCGAAGATCGCCCTGTTGCGGTCAACGGCGAGGTCGTGATCCGTCCGATGATGTACATCGCGCTGTCTTACGATCACCGCCTGATCGACGGGCGTGAAGCTGTGACCGCGCTGAGAATCATCAAGGAAGCGATCGAAGATCCAACCCGGATGCTGATCGACCTTTGAGGTGGTGGACGACGACGCTCTTAAGCATGATGATCAAGGTCGTGCGCTGCCTCCATGGAAAGCGTTTCCCGAGCTTGAGCGGGGTTCAATCCACTGGAGAATGGGCGGCGGAGAAACCTACTGGTGCGCCTTTTGGGACTGGTACCAGGCAATGGATTCTGAGCGCCAGATTGCCTTTGAAGTAGCCTATCCCTCACCTAAAGATTGGGACGACTACTACGAGTTTGTTCGCTCAAACTCATGACTCAGCCCCTCGCCCGCGACCAATTCGACGAGCGCCGTCACGCCGATTTCCTGCGCGATCGTTTCCCGGAGTTCTGGGCGCGGTTCAGGGGGATGCCGGATGTCGCTGGCAAACGCGTCCTAGATTTCGGCTGCGGGCGCGGCGGGATGATCCAGCGATTGATGGAGGCCGGGGCCGAGAGCGGGTTCGGGATCGATCTCAACCCAAGCTATATCGAATTTGCGAATTCCAAAGTCGCCTCTCAATGGCCGCGTGCTGAATTCGCATGCGCCGACATTCGCAAAGCCGCGCCAGAACCCGCCGATATCGTCGTGTCGTCCAATGTGATGGAACACGTCATGTCATTGCCCGACACTCTGGCGGCGGTGGTGAATGCGGCGAAACCGGGCGGCGAATTGTATATTGGCTTCTCCCCGCTTTGGCATTCCCCGTTCGGGCATCATCACCTGATCGCATCGCGCATGCCGTGGGCGCATTTGCCCCGCAACAATCGTGCGTTTCTTGATCGCCTAAGGGATGACGACAACAACACCCCCGATAGCATTGAAGAGATGGGATTTAACGGCGCAACCCCAACGGATTTCCGCGCGGCCTTGGCCGGATTACCCGTTGAGGTGATTTCGGCGCGTCGCAACATCGCCGCCTCACCCATCAAATCGATCGCGATGAAGGCGATGCTGCTTCCCTCTTTTATCCCGTTTATCGGAAGCAAGATCGAGAAATTTGTAACAGTGGGCTTCTACTGGCACTTGCGGCGAAAGAAGTGACACGAATTTCAGAAAAACTAGCAATGGCACTTAGCCGTCCAAACTCCTAAATACAGGATCAGACAGTTAAACACCGCCATTGTCCAAAGGCGAATACAGGATTTTAGATATGGCTGAACACTCCTACGATTACGATGTCCTGGTCATTGGCGCGGGCCCCGGCGGCTATGTCGCGGCAATCCGCGCGGCCCAATTGGGTTTGAAAACCGCTTGCGTTGAAAGCCGCGAGACATTGGGCGGGACTTGTTTGAATGTCGGGTGCATCCCTTCAAAGGCGTTGTTGCACGGTTCAGAACTGTTTGACGAAGCGTCGAACGGCCATTTCGCCACTTGGGGCATCGACGCCAAACCGACTCTCGATTTAGGCCGGATGATGGATGAAAAAACCAAAGCGGTCGGCGAATTGACCGGCGGAATTGAGTTTTTGTTCAAGAAGAACAAAGTGACATGGATCAAAGGTCACGCCGCGTTCGAAGACGCGCACAGCGTCAAAGTGGGTGACGAAACAGTCACAGCAAAAGACATCGTGATCGCCACCGGATCCAGCGTCACCCCCCTGCCCGGCGTGGACGTGGACAATGCAGGTGGTCGCATCGTGGACAGCACCGGCGCGCTCGACCTTACCGAAGTTCCCGATCATCTCGTTGTGATCGGCGGCGGGGTCATCGGACTGGAATTGGGCAGTGTGTGGCGTCGTTTGGGTGCCAAAGTTACGGTCGTCGAATTCCTCGATCAATTGCTGCCCGGAATGGACGGCGAAGTGCGCAAAGAGAGCCAGAAACTGTTCAAGAAACAGGGCATGGAAATGATGCTCAGCCACAAAGTCACCGGCGCAAAAGTCAAAGGCAAGAAAGTCGCCCTGACGGTTGAGAAATCGGCTGGCGGCGATGAACAAACGCTTGAAGTGAGCCATGTGCTGGTTTCCATCGGCCGCCGCCCCAACACCGATGGGCTGGCGCTCGACAAAGCTGGCTTGCAAGTCAACAATCGCGGCCAAGTGGAAATCGACCATGACTTCCGCACCGGCGTCGATGGCATCTGGGCCATTGGCGATGTCGCGCCCGGCCCGATGCTGGCGCATAAGGCCGAGGATGAAGGCATTGCGGTCGCAGAAAACATCGCTGGCCTTACTGGCATCGTGAACCACGATGTCATCCCCAGCGTCGTTTACACCCTGCCTGAAATTGCAGGTGTGGGCCTAACGCAGGAAGAAGCGATCGAGAAAGCGGGCGGCGACAAGAAAGCCATTAAAGTCGGCAAATTCCCGATGATGGCCAACAGCCGCGCGAAAGCGAACCGCGACACCGATGGCTTTGTAAAAGTTATCGCGGATGCCGAAACCGACCGCGTGATCGGTGTGTGGATGATCAACTCGCTTGCCGGGACGATGATTGCACAGGCAGCACAAGCGATGGAATTTGGCGCGACATCCGAAGACATCGCCTACACATGCCACGCCCACCCAACCCACGCCGAAGCGTTTAAGGAAGCCGCGATGGCGGTGACCGGCAAACCTATCCATATGTGATACGGCGCGGTCTCAATTTTGGATTGGGACTTACACTTGGGGCAATGCAAAAAGGTCGCTAGACAATCCTAAACAGGAGAGCGACCTCACATGCCATCACACAGCGCCTATCCGCAATTGACCGATAAACCCGGCGCGCTTGAAACCGCCGCCGCTATCCGCGCGGGCGAGATCAGCGTCTCAGAGGCGGTCGATGCCGCGATAACCCGGATCGAACAACTGGACGCAGAGATTGACGCTGTGGCTGTGCCCGATTTCGAACGCGCCGCCGCCACCGCAAAAGCGATGGACGCTGCTGGCCCCGCGGACAATCAACCGTTGTTCGGCGTGCCGATGACGATCAAGGAAAGTTTTGATGTTGCAGGCCTTCAATCGTGTTGGGGCCATGAACATTTGACCAACTATGTCGCGAAAAAGGACGCCGATCTGGTCCGCCGTTTAAAGGCCGCCGGAGCCATTATCATTGGTAAGACCAATGTACCGATCGACCTGTCCGATTGGCAAAGCTTCAACACGGTTTATGGCCGCACCACAAATCCACACAATGCCGATCGTTCGCCGGGCGGGTCATCCGGTGGCAGCGCCGCAGCGGTGGCCAGCGGCATGGTCGCGTGCGATTTTGGCACCGACATTGGCGGATCGGTCCGCGTGCCGGCGCATTTCTGCGGGGTTTGGGGGCATAAAAGCACCTGGGGTTTGGTTTCGAAACAAGGGCATGACCACCCCCAAATGGCCAGCCGCGATGGCTTTGTCGCTGCGCATGATGGGGTGTTGTCCATCGCGGGCCCCTTAGCGCGCAACGCCGCTGACCTTTCGATATTGTTGGAGGTTGGCGCGCAAATCCCCCTAAGAAAGACATCAAAGCCTTTGAACGAATGCCGGCTTTTGGCGATCACCGAATATCCCGGCAGCCCCATCGATGCGAGCGTGGCCGAACCCACCGAAGCGGCGATTGAGGCGTTGATTGATGCCGGTGTTCACGTGGATCGAACCAGCCCGCTGATCCCCGATCTTGTGACGCAACAGACCACCTATTTGCGGATGATGAACACTGCGATGGCGCGGGGTGCCCCGGCGCCCGACGGCAGCCGCGCAACGGCAACCGATTGGTTCGATCTACTCGATGCTCAAGCCGCCAACGAATATCAGTGGGCGCAATTGTTCGAAGAATACGATTTCGTGCTGGCCCCGCCCGCACCCGTCTTGGCGATCCCACATTTGGATGACGCCGTCTTCAAATCGACCATCCGGGTCAACGGTCAAGATTTGCGCGCAGGCTCCGGTTTGGCATGGGCAGGCATCGCGACATTCCCGAACCTACCATCAACCGTTTTACCCATCGGCGCAGGCAATTACGAAGGCGCGCGTCTGCCGTGTGGAATGCAAGTGATCGGCCCACAGTGGAGCGATTTGGACTGCATTCACGCCGCAGAAGGGATCGGTAAAATCTTGCACGGATAATCGGTCCGCGCCATGGGCGCTGATATCGATTCTCCCTTACTACATGGACCCCTCACCATGGCATCCCAATCCCGTTCAAAACAGCGCATGAACCGGCTGGCCAAATGGCACATATGGCTCGGTTGGTTGGTCGGCATCCCAATTTTGATGTGGACCGCCACCGGCCTTTTTATGACCGTCAAACCAATCGAAGAAGTGCGCGGAAATCATCTCCGCTTGGCGACGGACGCCGCGCCGTTGGTGATCGATGACAGCCCCCTGGCCACCGTGGATGCGGATCTAAAAGAGATGCACGTCTTCATGCAGGACGGGCGTGCGGTTGCCGTTTTGACGACGATCGATGGCGCTCGCACCCGGGTTGACGTCGCGACCGGCGAAACCGTGCCGCCTGTTGATGCGGTTATGGCGCGCGCGTTGGTTGCTGAACGGATTGTGGGCGGCGATGCAGTGCGCGCGGTAACGTTTTTTGAGGCGGACAACGTCCCGCTTGATTTCCGCAGGCCCCTCGCCGTGTGGCAAGTGGCGTTGGAGGATGGCACGCATATCTATGTCGGTCGCGACACGGGCAACATCGAAGCGGTCCGCACCAGTTGGTGGCGGTGGTTCGATTTCATGTGGGGTCTGCACATTATGGATCTGTCGGAACGGGAGGATAACAATCATCCGACATTGATCATCTTTGCCGGATTGGCGGTGATCGGTGCCTTGTTCGGATGTGTATTGATGTTCCGTCGGCGCAAATCCCGTTTCAAGGCGTTGTCCACCCCGTCCGTTTCAGGAGCGATTGAGCAGTGAACGAAACCGTACTCACCCCGATCTTGGATGTCTTGGACATGGCCGGCATCGCGATTTTTGCGCTGTCTGGTGCATTGGTCGCGGCGCGGGAGCGTCAGACATTTGTCACGATGGCATTCTTTGCCTTGGTGACGGGCGTTGGCGGCGGCACGGTGCGCGATTTGTTGATCGATGCGCCGGTGTTCTGGATAACCGATCCTTGGGTTGCGGCGATTTGCCTTTCCACCGCGCTGATCACTTGGTTCACTCCGATCCGCGTATGGGATGGGAAATTGATTGATTACGCCGATGGGGTCGGACTTGCCGCCTATGCCGTTTTGGGCAGTGCCAAGGCGATCGCATACGGCATTCCGCCCGTCCCGGCCGCATTGATGGGGATCATCACGGGGTGCGTCGGCGGCGTTATCCGCGATGTGGTGGCGGGACGTCCATCTATCATTATGCAACCCGAATTGTACGTCACCGCGGCCGCGTTGAGCGCGTCGATGACGGTGATCGGCATGCAGATCGCGGGATGGATCAACGTAGTCGACGCCGTCGTTTGGGGCGGCGCGTTCTTTGCAGGGTTTGCCATGCGCAGCGCCGCGATCCGATTTGAATGGGCGTTACCCAGCTATGCTGAGCCGGACGATGAACACCCCGCCAAAACGGATGATGGGGACGTCGCTATGGTCGCCCCCACCCACACCGATCATTCGGAGAATGTTTCGCCAGGCAAAGGTCCGCCGGGATAGGCGGGTTGAGGACCAGATTGTTGGTCCAAAACCTGGGCGTCGTTTGACACGGTAGGTCCGGATCGCTGTCCGGCCATGGCCGCGCGCGCATCGGCGTATCTGCCATCGGACAATTGATTGGTCGATGCGCGGGATTGACCCTCGCCATAAGAGCTGCCGGTGAATCCACCATAATCAATGTCGGAAATACGGCCATCATTGCCGATCTGACAGGTAAAGCCCGATCCATTGAACAATGTGCCCGACACAACCCACCCTTCGGCAAGGCGGCTTGCGCCGTCCACATTGTCTACGCGCACATCGCGTTCAATTTCGCGCAAACATTGGGACACGGCGTTGTCGATGCCCGATCCATTCGATGCACGCGGGTTAGAGCGTTGATCATATCGACGGTCATCACGGCGTTCTTCGTAACGGCGATCTTCGCGGTTGCGGCGGTTGTTGTTGCTGGCCGCGCTGGCAATGGCTGCGATCCCGCCAAGGACCAAGACCCCCGCCAACACATCGCCGCCACGGATGCGGCCACGCCGCCAACCGCGTCGACCGCGATACCGGCGTCCGCGATATTCTGCGGTCTCCGCTTGCGTATCGAATGTGCTGGAACCGAACGCTCCGCTCGAGAAATCGGCATGGACAGACGTGGCATAACCAATCGTTCCAGATGATCCCGCGATCGGAAGAGTTTCCGCCGCATATGCTGGGGTGATTGCCATCGAAGCGGCGGCGATCACGCCTGCATACGCTCCAAATTTGAATGATTGAGCCATGGTTGCTCCCTCCTGTTAGACGCACAAAAGTGCAGGCGAGCGGCCACCAAGCGCTCAAAACAAACACACAATTAGGCGGCCCAGGCTTACGCGCGCCTGAACCGCCCAATCGGTTTACTTTATCCTATGCGGATAGTTTTGGTGAAGAGCCACGAAATCAACGCAGGCCCCGAATTCCGCGAAAGTCGACCTGTGGCCGGTTGCCGTGTTCGACGTAACAAGTGAACCGTCCCCGATCAAAGTTACGACCGCGATAGTTGTTCGATCCTTGGACTTCCATCCGGCCCCGAACACGGAAACCGTAGCGGGTACGATCAACATCGCGAACTTGCGTTACATCGGCATAGCGGTACCCACCAAAGCGACGCGCCTGACGCTCCGCTGTCCGGATACAGCGCTCAATCGCGCGTTGTGGGTTGCCGTTATAACCGCGATTGCCGCGGTAATTGGTTTGAGTGCCGCGATAGTCGCGATCACGATAGCGGCGGTCGCGCCGATCATTGTTGTCAAAGGCGCCGGCCAATGCGGCAAGCCCACCAATGATCACAGCACCGGCGATCACATCGCCTGCGTCCACACCGCGATCGCGGTGACGATCATCGGCCATAGCAGGGGTTGCGGACGCCAGGGCCATCGCGCCAGCCGCGACAGTCCCGAGCGCGCCCTTGGTGATTGTCTTTTTAAGATCAGTCATAAGTTCATCCTCGGGTTGAAGCCGGGACGGGATTGCGCCGGCTACAAACCCCTTATGGATGATTCGCTGTGTGCTGAGCCTGACTGATCTTTGCAGCATTTGTTCAGGTTAGCTGCTACTTTTCTGAACAACCTTATTCTGAAGTTGAATGCGGTGTTCAGATATACGCGCTCTATACGCGCCCCTGTCTGAGCGGCAGCTTAATCGATTGAAGCCAACACGTCGCGAGTGAAAGCGGCGATGTTGAACCGGGCGCCCCCGCCATCCTCTCCGCGTCGGACGATCACCACATTGCGCGAGGGAACAACAACGACATATTGGCCGCGCCTACCGCTCGCGAAGAATGCATCGTCGGGAATGCCCTCAAACGCGTTCCCTTCGGGTCGGCGGAACGTCCACCATCCTGCGCCGAATCCGCGATTTGTACCAATCGGTTGCGGGCCGCTGGGGTCGGAAACATAACCAACCCAGTCCTCAGGAAGGATCCGCTCCCCTTCCCACATTCCATTGTTCAGATGGAGTTGTCCCAGCCTGCCCAAATCTCGCGCCGTGCTCCAAACTTGGCTGGAGATGACAAGCCCACCGCTCCAGTCGGTTTCTGCAATCGTGCGATGCATGCCAAACCGGGCAAGGACACTTTCGGGTCCGTAGAAGTTCAAATACCGCTCCACCGCTTTCGCGGCGAGCAAGCTGTCGTTGTTGGCATATCGGAACACGGTGCCGGGCGTATGGACGACGGGCCACGACAGCGCGGTTTCGTTCACCGATGATCCGCCCCAGTAAAGCGGGACGGAGCGATTGCCCGGCGTATCGGTGTAACGCCCGGTCGCCATGCGCAATGCGTGATCGACGGTGATCTGATTGCGTAGGTCGTATCGCCCGCCCTCTCGCCAATAATTGAGTGCGATCGGGTCACTGACTTCGACATCGCCAGCTTCTACCGCGACGCCAACAAAGGTCGCCGCGATGCTTTTGGCCACGGACCATGTGCGTTGCGGCGTCGCCGGGCCAAAGCCGCCGGCATACCGTTCCATAATGATCGTATCACCCCGGATGATAAGAGCGGCAGTCGTGCGTGATCCCTCCCCATAGGTGCCGTCCACCGCCGCCGCGCCCAATTGGGTTTTGATCGATTCGGGCAGAGCATCATTATCAACAGCCCAACCGTCATCGGGAACGTTATCCGTGGCGTTCTCGACTGAGATCGGCGGCGCATCCTCCAACGCAGAGCCAATCGGCCCAACATAGCATCCCCCAACAGTCGACTGCGTGGCGGTGCGCGCCGGCATGTCATCGGCCCATTCAACGCGGACTTGATAGACAGGGCCAGGCTGCGCGTCGGCCTCTTGTCCCTCGATCGAATACCGGATGATTTCATACGGCAGGTCGCGGACAATCGCATCCAGCGGTGTCTGAATCCCTGTCAGCTCATATTCGTGGATGCTTTCGGCGCTGCGCGATCCGCCTAGCCGCTCCGATGTCGACATCGCGCTGCACAGCATCATCGCCTTGTAACCGGCCGCAAGGGCGCGATTGTAGCGCGCATCAAGCTGATCCTGCGCCGATTGCGCGGAGATGGGAGACGTTGTGGCGATGCCGACGGCTGTGGCGGCAAGGATGATTTTTCTCATGCCCTCAATCCTAAGCGGGGCGACGCCGCAATCAAGGGCGGTCCGACGAACGACAAAACGAAAAAGGGCCGGCGGATCGCTCCGCCAGCCCCAAATCTCTTTATCGCGCGATCCGCTTAAGCGGCGGCGTCGGCGTATTCGTCCGCGTCGGTCGTGACAGGGCCGCTGTCTTGACCGCGGGCGTCTTCGTCACGCTCAACAAATTCGATGATCGCCATCTGCGCGGCGTCGCTTTCGCGGTAACCGGCTTTGATGATGCGCGTGTAGCCGCCGTCACGATCGCTGTAACGTTCAGCAAGAGTGTCGAACAATTTCTTCAGCTGCGTTTCGTCAAGAAGACGCGCCTGAGCCAAACGACGGTTGGAAAGACCGCCACGCTTTGCAAGCGTGATCAATTTTTCAACATAGGGGCGAAGTTCTTTCGCCTTTGGCAACGTTGTGACGATTTGCTCATGCTTGATGAGAGCGGCCGACATGTTGCGGAAGAGAGCCTTGCGGTGGCCCGACTTACGCGACAGCTTACGCTGTGAAATTCCGTGACGCATTGTGTATTCCTTTGTGTTTGTAAGGGGCCCGTATCAGGTAGCCCGGTACTGGCGGCGCTTAAGGTGCGCCGCCGGAACCTGGATTAGCCGAGCAGCTCTTGTTCGAGCTTCTTGGCCATTTCTTCGATGTTTTCAGGCGGCCATCCGGGGATGTCCATGCCCAAACGCAGACCCATGCTGGACAGCACTTCCTTGATTTCGTTCAAGGACTTGCGACCAAAGTTTGGTGTGCGAAGCATCTCGGCTTCGGTCTTTTGGACCAAATCGCCGATATAGATGATGTTGTCGTTCTTGAGGCAGTTCGCCGAACGGACCGACAATTCCAACTCGTCGACCTTTTTGAGGAGGTAACGGTTGAGTTGGTTTGCATCGTCTTCCTGAGGCGCCGCAGCGTGGCCGATCATGGCCGATTGCGGCTGAGGAATGCCGTCTTCGAAGTGGACGAACAAAGTCAGTTGGTCCTGAAGAATGCGCGCAGCGTAAGCAACGGCGTCTTCGGGAGTGACAGTGCCATCGGTTTCGACGGTCAACGAAAGCTTATCGTAGTCGAGTTCTTGACCAACGCGGGCATTCTCAACCTTGTAGCTCACCTGACGGACAGGCGAATACAACGAGTCGACCGGGATCAAACCGATCGGCGCATCGGCCGGACGGTTTTGAACGGCTGGCGAATAGCCTTTGCCAATGTCCGCAGTCAGCTCCATGTTGAGCGTCGCGCCTTCATCGAGATGACAAAGGACCAAGTCCTTGTTCATCACTTCGATATCGCCGGTAACAGCGATATCGCCGGCTTTCACAGTTGCAGGACCCGTAACAGAAAGCTGAAGCCGTTTTGGCCCCTCGCCTTCCATCTTCAATGCGATTTGCTTCACATTGAGGACCATATCGGTCACATCTTCGCGCACACCGGCGAGCGAAGAGAATTCGTGGAGCACGTTTTCGATCTTGATCGAAGTGATCGCGGCACCCTGAAGCGAGGAAAGCAATACGCGGCGCAACGCGTTGCCGAGCGTGAGGCCAAAGCCTCGCTCAAGCGGTTCAGCGACAAAAACTGTCTTGCGCTGCTTATCGCCGCCTTCCTTGATTTCCAGAGCGTTGGGTTTCTTGAGTTCCTGCCAGTTCTTCATATTGACGGACATGGATTTCCCCTAATTCGCTTGCTTTAAAGCGGTTACATCTAAGAGCGGGCCCGGCTTCCAGTTAGGACGGATAGCGGACCCGGTGAGCGGCGATGACCGGATGGTCATCACCACAAATACGGATCAGACCCGACGACGCTTCGACGGACGCACGCCATTGTGCGGGATCGGCGTTACATCGCGGATCGAAGTGATGTTGAAACCAACAGCGGCCAAACCACGCAGAGCGCTTTCGCGACCTGAACCAGGGCCTTTCACTTCAACTTCCAGCGTGCGAACGCCGTGTTCGGCTGCTTTCTTACCGGCATCATCCGCTGCGACCTGCGCGGCGTATGGTGTCGATTTGCGGCTACCTTTGAAGCCCATCATGCCTGCGCTCGACCAGCTAATTGCATTGCCTTGCGCGTCGGTGATGGTGATCATCGTGTTGTTAAAGCTGGCGTTGATATGCGCAACGCCGCTCGAAATGTTTTTTCTGTCGCGGCGCCGTACTTTGCCGCCTTGTTCGCGTGCCATTGTCTCGTATTCCTTTTAATCTGGAAGACAGGAAAAAGCGTGTCCGGGGTAAACCCCAGTCGCTTACTTCTTCTTCCCTGCGATCGGCTTGGCCTTACCCTTGCGGGTGCGGGCGTTGGTGTGCGTGCGCTGGCCACGAACTGGGAGGCCATTGCGATGACGCAAACCGCGATAGGAACGCAGATCCATCAAACGCTTGATGTTCATCGCGGTGTTGCGACGAAGATCGCCTTCAACCTGATGATCGCTGTCGATGGTTTCACGGATGCGCAGAACTTCCTCATCGGTGAGGTCCTGAACACGTGAACTGTGCGGGATGCCAAGCTTGTCGGCGATTTGGACGGCCGTTGTGCGGCCAATTCCGTGAATATAGGTAAGCGCAATGATAACGCGCTTGTTTGTGGGGATATTTACCCCGGCAATACGAGCCACTTAATTCTCCATGCTCCACGAGGGATTGCGACGCTTTGGCCGGTGCCCCCATCTCAACGCTCTACAAAAGACCCGCCCTAGCCGATTGCCGGATTGTGTTTCCACCACCCATGAAACGGCAAAAGCCCGGTTGCGGCACCACAATAGCACCGCCGGCCGGACTGAGTTCGAACGTGTCGACTGAGCGGCGCGCTTACGGTGATTCGGAACGTCCGTCAACCGAAACCCGCGCATTCTCAAACGAGCTGTTGATATGGCCTTGGATCAACATGTTTCAAGGGGCGTGCCGGCGCGCCATCTGCGCGTCGGCTACCTTGCATGTGTGGCAGCGCCTATCCGTCCGACAAATCGCCAAATGCGTCGTCCACGCTGGGGCTGGATGGAGCTTCGTCGATCACCGCTTCGGGATCGATTGCTATGGTAGGTCCATCCCCAGATGGGAGGTCGAACGGCTCATCTTGCGAAGGCGCATCGCCCTCAGGCAAATCGAGCTCCGATGTTTCCACTTCTGGCGCGGTTTCTTCGGGAGGCGACGGTTCAACCGTTGCAATCACAGGCGCTTGAACCTGCCCCAGTTCCGCGGACAAGCGGGTCAATTGCAAAGTCATGACGCCGTCCACCGCGTTGGAGATAACAGCAGCGGGATAGCGCATTTGGCCACCCACATTGTATTCCCAAACAATCCGCGTGCCGTTTTCGGCCTCGCTGATGGCGATGGTCAAAATCCCGGTGACGGGTTCGCTCTGCAACGGCCCCAAAGCGCCTTGCATCCGCAACGCGACATTGGGATAGGCCTGAATGACACGCATATGCTCCACGCTGCCTTCCAACGTGAAACGGCCCGGCTCGTCCACTTCGGGAATGCGTTCGCAAAAACAACCGCCCGCTTGCGGGGTCAGCGATAGATTCGCCGCGTCCGCCGACCATGTGTGTTCGCTCGACCACCAGCGTGCCGGGCTGATCAGGGCCAGCCATGTTTCGGTTGGCGTGGCCGATACAATCGCCTCTGCGCGGGTGATGAAGTGATCGTCGTCTGTCTCAACCACTTCGGCCAAAGCGGGCGCGGCGCCCAATGCGGCGGCGACCATGGCAATGGACCCAACGGACAACGAAATCATTCTGCGAAACATGCGCACTCCCTCACCCCACACAATGTGGGACTTTGATGATTAGGAGATTGGAGCCTTTGTGGAAAGCCTGCGCACACGGTTTGCGGCAAACTCTATCACAGACGGGTCAGGCCAAAATGGCGTCAATCGCCCCGGCGACTTCGTCGATCCCGGCCATGCCATCCACACGGGTCACAATGCCACGCGCTTCGTATCCGGGCAGGATCGGGGCGGTTTCGCTGCGATACACTTCCATCCGGTTGCGCACCGTTTCTTCGGTGTCGTCCGGACGGCGTTTGAATTCGGTTGAACCGCAGGCATCGCACACGCCATCTTTAGCGGGTGGGTTGGCCGTGTCGTGATACAACGCGCCGCAATTGCCGCAAGAATACCGCCCAGTGATCCGTTCCACTAAAGCTTCGACATCAACAGCCAATTCGATCACGTGATCGAGGCTGCGGCCGTGCTTGGCCAGAATGCCATCCAATTGCTCGCCCTGTGCGGCGGTGCGGGGATAGCCATCAAAGATCGCGCCGGTGCCCGCGTCCATTGCGGCAAGGTTATCGTCAATCAGCTTGGAGACGATTTCGTCGGAAACCAGCTCGCCGCGATCCATCACCGCTTTAGCCTCAAGACCGACCGGCGTCTTCGCGCTCACTGCGGCGCGCAGCATGTCGCCGGTGGACAATTGCTTCATGCCGTGGCGTTCGACCAGGCCAGCGCTCTGAGTGCCTTTACCAGCGCCCGGAGGGCCAAGAAGAATGATGTTCACGAACGATCCCCTATTGTCACGCTGGGCCCCGCTACATTTGGGTCAGCCCGAACGCAATTCATTGTCGCTTGATAATGTGGTGCCATGCGTTAGCGCATGCGGCCTTTCAACTTAGCCTTCTTGATAAGATCGCCATATTGGTGCGCCAACAGATGCGATTGCACTTGGCTAATCGTATCCACGGTCACGTTCACGACGATCAAAAGGCTGGTTCCGCCAAGGAACAATGGAATGCCGGTTTGCGCGATCATGTATTCCGGAAGAACACAGACGAATGTCAGATAGGCCGCGCCGACCACGGTGATCCGGGTCAAAACATATTCGAGATAATCCGAAGTCCGCTTGCCCGGACGGATGCCTGGAATAAAGCCCCCGTTCTTCTTCAGGTTTTCCGCATTGTCTTCGGGGTCAAAAACCACCGCAGTGTAGAAGAAACAGAAGAAGATGATGCCGACAGCATAAAGCGTCATGTAAAGCGGCTCACCATGGGCCAGATACTGGTTCAAGGTAACGATGGACGATCCGAAACCGCTCGACGTATCGACCGAGCTGCTCGAAAACTGAGAGATCGTCAGCGGCAGCAAAAGCAGCGAGCTGGCGAAAATCGGCGGGATAACACCGGCGGTGTTCAGCTTAAGCGGAAGATAGGATTTTTCCGCTTGCATCATGCCGCGTTGTGTCGCGCGCTTTGGATATTGAATGGGTAGACGACGCTGCGCCCGCTCGACCCAGCTGATGAGCAGGATCAGACCAACGACCATTACAAGGAAGCCGACGATAATCGGTGCGCCAATCGCCCCGGTGCGGCCGCCTTCGAACATGTTGGCTGCGAAGGTTGGGAACTGCGCGACGATGCCGGCCATAATGATCAACGAAACGCCGTTACCGATGCCGCGCGATGTGATTTGTTCACCCAACCACAAAAGGAACATCGTGCCGCCGACAAGGCTGATCACGGCGCCAATGCGGAAACCGTAACCCGGATTGACCACAGCGGCGATGTCTTGCGCCCCGGCGAATGTTTCCAGACCCGTGGCAAGGAACCACCCTTGGATCGCGCACAAGAACACGGTGCCGTAGCGCGTATATTGGTTGAGTTTTTGACGACCGGTCGCGCCTTCTTTTTTCAAAGCCGCCAGCGTGGGGTGCAGAGCCGACGCCATTTGCACCACGATCGACGCGGTGATGTACGGCATCACACCCAAAGCAATCAGGCTCATATTCGCCAATGCGCCGCCGGTGAACATGTTGAACATGTCCAAAACGCCGCCCTGACCCAGCTCAGCAAGCCGATCAAGCGCCTGAGGATTGATCCCCGGAAGTGGAACGAAGCTCAGGAAACGGAAAACGATTAGAGCCCCAATCGTAAACCAGATACGCTGACGCAATTCTGTCGCTTGAGCAAAATTGCCAAGGTTCAGATTGCTGGCGATGTTATCGGCGCGTGATGCCATTGTTCGGTGTCGATCCTAAACCTTGGGCCAAATGATGGGCCCTAACTGTTTGCACCGGGTAATCCCGGCCGTGCAGGCATAGATAGGAACAGTGCGGGTGATTGTCGAACCCCACCCCTATAATTTTTGCCGCAACACCCGCGTCATCCCCAGCGGATGCACGCCAAATGCAATGCATCCTCCGGGAAAAACGGGTGTGTCTTACTTAGCAGCGGCTTTGGCTGCTTTCACTTCGGCGTTGATCGGCGCGGTCACTTCGACGCTGCCGCCGGCCTTTTCAACCGCTGCGATGGCGCCTTTGGTGGCACCGGCAACGATGAATTTGGCCTTGGCTTTGATTTCGCCTTTGCCCAAAAGACGCACGCCGTCTTTGCCGCCGCGGATCAAACCGCATGCCCGCAGGGCGTCTTCGGTGATGTCTTTCTTGCCGTCGAGCTTTTTGGCGTCGATCCATTTCTGGACCATGCCAATGTTCACTTCGGCGAAGTCTTTGCCAAACGGGTTGTTGAACCCACGCTTTGGAAGACGCATGTGAAGCGGCATCTGACCACCGGCAAAGCCGTTGATGGCTACGCCTGAACGACTCTTTTGACCTTTTTGGCCACGAGCCGCGGTTTTGCCTTTGCCAGAACCGATACCACGGCCCTTGCGCATGCGCCCTTTACGGGCACCATCATTGTCACGGATGTCATTAAGTTTCATGTGCACTCGCTTTCGCTTTCTTACGGCCCAAAATTGGACTGCGCGCTATAGGAAGCGGCGCCGATAGCGAAGGTTGCCCCCAGGTGCAAGGACCAATTGGTCGCGCGCGTGTCGGGCCTGGCGTCGCAGGACCGGCAAACATCCCCGTCCTACGTAAAAAGAGCGGGCCACTGCCACCGCAGCGCCCGCCCCTTTTTCCGTTGCCCCCAGGGGGGCGAATTATCGTGCGATCAACGCTGGGCGTAGACGCCGATGCCGTAATAGCATGGCTCAACACTGCATGTGATCATCCGAGTGCGCAGAGTGAACCGCGCGTTGCGGATGGGCGTCACTTCGGTGATTGGAGTGTCGTCCACCAACACATCTTCGTCGATCAAATTGCCGTTTTCGTCATACAGCCACATGTCGATGTCGGAACAATCGTTGTCGCATTGTGCGACCATCATATAGCTCACGCCGGCGCTCAGATCGAGCGTGACCGTGCGTTCTTGACCGTTGCGCAATTGGCCGTTGTAGCGCGCGTGGCTTGAAGAAAAGCCGCGTGAATTTGCAAGGTTTTGCGTCAGGTTGAGCAAGCGATTGACCTGCTGCTCATAGCTGCTTTGTGCAATTGTTGGTGCCGCTGCACCCAACGCAATCAATGCTGCCGCCGCTGATGCAATCCCGAATTTCTTTTTAGTAACAGTCATTTGTATTCCCCCTTCTCGGTTGAAAAAGTCGCCTTTATCCACCACCTGAACGATTTTCTAACACCCCCCGCGCCCCAAAGCTAGCATGGATGCGACACCCAACCGTTTCGGATCTTTTCCTAAGGCATGCGCAACAGTGCTCTACCCACACCCACATTGTTCAATGCCCAAAACAAAACGGCCCGCAATGCGATGACGCATGCGGGCCGTTGAATGTGACGTTAAAGTCGCTTTAGGGTGTTCGGATCAATCGACCACTTGCACCAGATGCGGGATCTTAGCGATCGCGCCGCGCACTTCAGGAGTATCCTGACGTTCGACGACTTTGTGCATCTTGTTAAGCCCAAGACCGATCAAGATCTTACGTTGGCTTTCAGGGCGACGGATCGGCGAACCGATCTGTTTGATTTTTACAGTAGCCATGCTTGCTTACTCCACAATAGCAGCGGCATCAGCCTCTGCTTCGGCTTCACTCACCTGGCCGCCGCGACCCAAAAGGTCAGCGACTTTCTTGCCGCGACGTTGAGCAACCGACTTCGGCGAAGTCTGATCAGTCAAAGCGTCAAAGGTGGCACGGATCATGTTGTACGGGTTCGACGAACCGACCGATTTGGTCACAACGTCGGACACGCCCAAGCTTTCGAACACAGCGCGCATCGGACCACCGGCGATGATGCCAGTACCCGGAGGTGCGGTGCGAACGGTGACTTTACCAGCGCCAAAACGGCCATTGCCATCATGGTGCAAAGTCCGGCCTTCTTTCAAAGCAACACGGATCATCTTTTTACGAGCTGCGGCGGTCGCTTTCGTGATCGCCTCAGGCACTTCGCGTGCCTTACCTTTGCCAAAGCCAACGCGGCCTTGACCATCGCCAACCACGACGAGTGCTGCAAAACCAAAGCGCTTACCGCCTTTTACAGTTTTGGAGACGCGGTTGATGTGGACCAGCTTCTCGATGATGCCATCATCTTCTTCTTCGCGTTTGCCGCGACGATTGCCGTCACGACCACCACGACCACGGCCACCGCCGCGATTGTCGTTGTTGCCGCCGCGACCACGACCACGACCTTGCTTAGGAGCATCGGCAGGGGCTGCGTCGGCCGGAGCCGCTTCAGTCGTTGCAGCTTCAGCCGCAGGCATTTCGGTTGCAGCAGCAGCTTCGGGAGCCGCTGTTGTTTCCGGAGTAGCTTCTGGTGTTTTCTCGTCAGCCATAATCAGAACTCCAGCCCGCCTTCACGGGCGGCATCGGCCAATGCTTTCACACGGCCATGAAACAGGAACCCACCGCGATCAAACACGACAGTGGTGACGCCAGCTTTCTTAGCGGCAGCCGCGATATCTTTACCGACCTGTGTGGCGGCATCGATGTTCGCACCCGACACTTTCACACCAAGCGTCGATGCAGCGGCCACTGTGCGGCCTTCGGCATCGTTGATGATCTGTGCGTAGATGTGACGACCGGTGCGGTGCACCGACAGACGTGGCTTATCACCCGAGCGCGCACGAAGCGCGGTGCGGACACGGCGACGGCGCCGTTCAAAAAGGGAAAGTTTTGCCATCTTACTTCTTCTTCCCTTCCTTGCGGAAGATGTACTCGCCGCGATACTTGATACCTTTGCCCTTGTAAGGCTCAGGCTTACGGAATTCGCGGATCTCGGCGGCAAACTGACCAACGGCCTGTTTGTCCATACCGGAAATCTCAACCGTGGTTTGATCCGGTGTCTTCACATCGACGCCTTCTGGCACCGTGAGATCGACGTCGTGGCTGAAACCAAGCTCAAGCTTGAGCGTCTTACCTTGCGCTTTAGCACGGTAACCAACACCCGAAATTTCGAGCGTCTTGGAAAAGCCTTCAGTCACACCTTCGATCAAGTTCGACACCAAAGTGCGCTGCATGCCCCAAAAGGCACGCGCTTGCTTGCTGTCATTGGCCGGTGTCACCGCAATTTGACCGTCTTCGATTTTGTAATCGATCAAGTCCGACATGCCCAATGTGAGAGTACCCTTAGGGCCTTTCACGCTCAGCGTGCCATTGTCGATGCTCGCCGTAACCCCTGCGGGTACCGGAACAGCTTTTTTACCAATGCGGCTCATCAGAAGACCTCCGCAAGCACTTCGCCGCCGACCTTGTTTTCGCGGGCTTCGTTGTCCGAAAGAACACCGCGAGGGGTCGAGACGATGGTGATGCCAAGGCCGTTGCGCACAGTCGGAAGTTCTTTCGAACCCGAATAGACG
This sequence comes from Erythrobacter sp. Alg231-14, assembly GCF_900149685.1. Taxonomy (NCBI): domain Bacteria; kingdom Pseudomonadati; phylum Pseudomonadota; class Alphaproteobacteria; order Sphingomonadales; family Erythrobacteraceae; genus Erythrobacter; species Erythrobacter sp. Alg231-14. The sequence continues at coordinate 806,931 of NZ_LT702999.1, forward strand.
CGGCGGCCAGGCTTGGAAACGCGCGCTACGTGCTTAATCGCAGGCTCGCCTTCGAAGTATTTCAGTTCAATCCGCAATGCTTTGTGCTTGCCGGTCTCGTCTTCGCTGTAACCGCGAATATAACCTTCGCGGGTAAGCACTTCGAGAACGTTTGCACGCAATTTGGACGCAGGTGAAAGGACAGAATCCTTCTTAGCCTGCTGGCCGTTGCGGATGCGGGTGAGCATATCACCCAGTGGATCGGTCATAGCCATCTATCAGCTCCTCACCAGCTCGACTTGGTCAAACCTGGGATCATACCCCGGGTGCCGAGTTGACGCAGTTCGATACGGTTGATGCCGAACTTGCGGTAATAGCCGCGCGGGCGGCCGGTGGTGGCGCAGCGATTGCGCACGCGGGTTGGGTTCCCGTTCCGGGGAATCTCAGCCATCTTAAGGCGGGCCATAAGACGCTCGCCTTCATCAAGGCTCTCGTCATTAGCGATTGCCTTAAGTTTCTCGTACTTCGCTGCGTATTTCTCAACGAGCTTCTTGCGACGCTCATTCTTGTTGATCGAACTCAGTTTCGCCATGGACTTAAGCTCTCTTCTCTTGAGTTGTGTTCATAGAATTAGCACGCGGCTTACGCCGCTTCCTTCTTCTGGTCAGCTTCGCCTTCGAATGGGAAGCCGAACAGACGCAGGAGTTCGCGCGCCTCTTCGTCGGTGTTCGCAGTGGTTGTGACAATGATGTCCATACCGCGAACTTTGTCGATTTTGTCGTAGCTGATCTCAGGGAACACGATTTGCTCCTTGAGGCCCATCGCGTAGTTGCCACGCCCGTCAAAAGACTTGGCGTTGAGGCCGCGGAAATCGCGGATACGTGGCATTGCGACAGTCACCAGACGGTCCAGGAATTCGTACATGCGCTCACGGCGAAGGGTAACCTTACAACCGATTGGCATGCCTTCGCGCAGCTTAAACTGAGCGATCGACTTCTTAGCTTTGGTGATGACAGGTTTCTGACCAGCGATCAGAGCCATTTCTTCAGCAGCAGTTGCCACTTTCTTCTTGTCCTGGCTTGCTTCGCCAACACCCATGTTGAGTGTGACTTTCGCAATGCTGGGGACTTGAAGACGGTTGGTGTAACCGAACTTTTCAGTCATCGCCTTGACGATTTCGTCTTCGAACTTCGTCTTAAAGCGGGGAGTGTATGTATCAGCCATCGATGACTTCTCCACTCTTCACTGCAACGCGAACCTTCTTGCCGTCCTTTTCTTCGAAACGGACGCGGGTTGCCTTGCCATCTTTAGGATCAGCCACAGCCACCTTTGAGATATCCATCGGAGCCGGGAACCGGTCGATGCCACCTTGTGGGTTTTCTTGGCTAGGCTTGCGGTGACGCGCAGCCACGTTGATGCCTTCGACGATGACTTTGCCGTCTTTAGGCATCACCTGGCTGACAGTGCCGGTGCGGCCCTTGTCTTTGCCCGAAAGCACGACGACGCTGTCGCCCTTTTTGATCTTTGCAGCACCCATGATTAGAGCACCTCCGGAGCGAGCGAAATGATCTTCATGAAGCCGCGGCCGCGAAGTTCGCGAACCACTGGGCCAAAGATCCGTGTGCCGATTGGCTCTTCGCTTTTGTTCACAAGAACAGCGGCGTTGCTGTCAAAGCGGATTACGCTGCCATCAGGACGACGAACATCCTTCTTGGTGCGCACGATGACAGCGCGATGGACGTCGCCCTTCTTCACCTTTGCGCGTGGCTGGGCTTCCTTGACGGAAACCACGATCACGTCGCCAACGGAGGCAAACCGACGCTTAGAGCCACCCAGCACTTTAATGCACTGGACGCGCTTTGCGCCGCTATTGTCCGCGACGTCGAGATTGGATTGCATCTGGATCATGGATCCGGTTCCTTCTCTTGGCTTGCCAGAACTAGTCTGGCAGTTCCGTTATCGTCTGTCCCTGATCCGGTTGCCCGAAAACAGGGAGGTCAAATCAATTGCTTGCTGCCTCAACATCGAGATCAGCGTCGATTGCCTGCACACCGCCGGCCACTACTCGGTCCTTAACGGCCCAAGTCTTGGTCTTGGAGATCGGTTTCGTCTCCTCGATGCGCACGATGTCGCCAACAGTGAATTCGTTGGTTTCATCATGGGCGTGATACTTTTTCGAACGACGGATGATTTTCCCGTACAACGGGTGCTTCACCTTACGCTCAACCAGAACGGTCACAGTCTTGTCGGTCTTGTCGGAGGTGACGGTCCCGATCAGAATACGTTTCGGCATTGTCTACTCCTTACGCCTTTGCAGCGGCGGCAGCAGCCGCGCGCTCATTTTGAAGCGTCTTGATCTGTGCGATCGTCCGGCGAACTTCACGAATACGCGAAGGCTTTTCCAACTGGTTGGTCGCCGCTTGAAAACGCAGGTTGAACTGCTCTTTCTTCAAATCGGTGAGTTCAGCGGAAAGCTGCTCATCGGTCTTCGCACGAAGATCGGTGGTTTCAGTGGTGGCCATTATTCGCCTCCCAGGTGCGAGGTGTCACCAAAACGGGCAACGACCTTGGTTTTGATCGGCAGCTTCATTGCAGCACGCTCAAATGCGAGCGCAGCAATCGGACCGGGAACGCCATCAAGTTCGAACAGAATGCGACCCGGCTTAACCCGAGCAGCCCAATATTCGACCGAACCCTTACCTTTACCCTGACGAACTTCGGCAGGCTTCTTGGACACTGGAACGTCTGGGAAGACGCGGATCCAAAGACGGCCCTGACGCTTCATCGCGCGGGTGATGGCACGACGCGCAGCTTCAATCTGACGCGCAGTGAGACGATCGGGCTCAAGAGCCTTCAGACCATAAGCGCCAAAGTTCAGCGTGGTGCCGCCCTTTGCGTCGCCTTTGATCCGGCCTTTAAAAGCCTTGCGATACTTTGTTTTCTTCGGTTGCAGCATGGTGTTTTCCTAGTCCTGCAATCAGCGTGCCGGCCGGACGCCGGAAGTCTGAGCTTCCATCATCAGGCGGTCTTGTGCAGTTGGATCATGCGCGAGAATTTCGCCCTTAAAGATCCAAACCTTGATACCGATGATCCCGTAAGCGGTGAGCGCTTCGGTTTCAGCGTAATCGATGTTCGCACGCAGTGTGTGAAGCGGAACGCGACCTTCGCGATACCATTCAACGCGAGCGATTTCAGCGCCGCCGAGACGGCCACCGCAAACGATCTTGATACCTTCAGCGCCCAAACGCAGCGCCGATTGAACGGCGCGCTTCATGGCACGACGGAACGCGATACGACGAACGAGCTGGTCAGCAACGCCTTGCGCAACGAGTTTCGCATCGATTTCCGGCTTGCGGATTTCAACGATGTTCAACTTCACTTCGCTCGATGTCATCGTGGCAAGTTTGGAGCGCAGCTTTTCGATGTCTGCGCCCTTCTTACCGATGATTACACCAGGGCGTGCCGCGTAGATCGACACACGGCACAACTTAGCCGGGCGTTCGATCACAACTTTCGAGATCGCAGCCTGTGGCAGGTTGGCGGTGATGTACTTGCGGATCGTGATGTCTTCTTTGAGAAGACCAGCGTAGTCACGCCCTTCGGCGTACCAACGGCTGTCCCAAGTGCGGTTGATCTGCAGGCGCAGACCGATAGGATTACTCTTCTGACCCATCTTACGCCTCTTCTTCTTCGTGTTCGCGAACAACGATGCGCAGCTTGCTGAATGGCTTCAGAATGCGTGTCGATTTGCCGCGGCCACGTGTGTGGAAACGCTTCATAGTGATCGACTTGCCCACCGATGCTTCAGCAACGACGAGCGCGTCGACGTCGAGATCATGGTTGTTTTCCGCATTGGCAATCGCAGAAGCGAGAACCTTGCTGGCGTCTTTGGCCATACCCTTCTTGGAGAAGGAGAGGATGTTCAAAGCCTCTTCGGCTTTCTTGCCGCGAATAAGTTGCGCAACGAGGTTCAATTTCTGAGCCGACCCGCGAATTTGCGTGCCTACTGCCAGAGCCTCATTGTCCGCAACGCGGCGTGGGGATTTTGCCTTGCCCATTATCGCTTGCCCTTCTTGTCGGCTGCGTGACCGGGGAAGCTGCGCGTGGGTGAGAATTCACCGAGCTTGTGACCGACCATTTCTTCCGAAACAGAAACGGGGATGAATTTGTTACCGTTGTAAACGTTGAACGTCAGACCAACGAACTGCGGCAGGATTGTCGAGCGGCGCGACCAAGTTTTGATCGGCTTGTTGCTGCTTGATTCCTGTGCGTCCTCTGCCTTTTTCAGCAGGCTGAGTTCGACAAACGGACCTTTCCAGACGGAACGTGCCATCGTGTCTTACCTCTTCTTCTTAGCGTGACGCGAACGGATGATCATCTTGTCCGTCTGCTTGTTCTTGCGAGTGCGCGCGCCTTTGGTCGGCTTGCCCCATGGGGTAACCGGGTGACGGCCACCGCTGGTGCGGCCTTCACCACCACCGTGCGGGTGATCGACAGGGTTCTTAGCAACACCACGTGTGAGAGGGCGGCGGCCCTTCCAACGAGTGCGGCCCGCTTTACCAAAGTTTTGGTTTTGGTTGTCGGGGTTCGAAACCGCGCCAACCGTGCCCATGCAATCGCCGCGCACATAACGCTGTTCGCCAGAGTTCAAACGAACCATGACCATACCGCGGTCACGACCGACGATCTGAACATAGGTGCCTGCGCTGCGAGCGATCTGACCGCCCTTGCCCGGCTTCATTTCCACATTGTGGCAAATGGTGCCGACCGGCATTTGCGAAAGAAGCATGGCATTGCCAGGCTTCGTGTCGACTTTTTCACCGGCGATAACCGTGTCACCAAGCGCAAGACGCTGTGGGCAGATGATGTAAGCCAGTTCGCCATCTTCGTACTTCAAGAGTGCGATAAAAGCGGTGCGGTTGGGATCGTATTCAATCCGCTCAACCGTCGCAGGGACATCCCATTTGCGACGTTTGAAATCGATGAAACGATACTTTTGCTTGTGACCACCGGCGATACCGCGCGATGTCACATGGCCTTTGTTGTTACGGCCACCGGTCTTACGCTTGCCTTCGGTCAGCGATTTGACCGGTCCACCTTTGTGGAGGCCCGATTTGTCGACCAAGATAAGGCCACGGCGCGCCGGGCTTGTTGGTTTATAGTTCTTGAGTGCCATGATCCGCCTCAGATACCGTCTGTGAAGTCAATCGACCCCTGGCCTTCGACCAGTCGTACAATTGCTTTCTTGAAATCCGAACGCTTGTAGGGCTTGCCCTTCCAGCGCTTGGTCTTGCCCTTGGCGACAATAGTGTTCACCGACATGACCTTCTTATCAAAGATCGCTTCTACAGCTTCCTTGATTTGCGGCTTCGTCGCGTCATTCGCCACTTTGAAAGTGATCGTACCTTCACCCGACATCGACTTTTCAGTGATGTGCGGAGCAAGGATCACGTCGTAGTGACGGGCGTCGACGTCTTGATTTTTAGCCATTGAAGCGCGCCTCCAGCTTAGCGACAGCATCCTTGGTCAGGACAAGCGTGTCGTGGTTGAGGATGTCGTAGACGTTCGCACCCATCGCCGGGATCACATTGACGCCCGGCAGGTTGCCAGCGGCCATTGCGAAACCGTCGTTGACGCTTTCACCGTCGATCACAAGAACCTTGCCCGCGTAGCCAGCCTTTTCGAGCTGACCTTTAAGAGCTTGGGTCTTCGCGTCTTTCAGTTCGAGACTGTCTACAACAACCAGACCGTCTTTGGCCTTAGTTGAGAGAGCCATCTTAAGGCCGAGAGCGCGGATTTTCTTGTTGAGCGACTGATTGAAGTCACGCTTACGAGCACCGTGGGCTTTACCACCGCCGATAAAGATCGGAGCGCCGCGATCGCCGTGACGTGCGCCACCCGAACCTTTTTGCGCGCCAAACTTCTTACCAGTGCGAGCAACATCCGAACGCTCACGCGTTGGACGCGCCGTGGCACGACGATTTTCGAGCTGCCAAGTGACAACGCGGTGCAGAATGTCTGCACGCGGCTCAACGCCAAACACGGCATCGTTCAATTCGATGTCGCCGGACGCCTTACCGTCGATTTTTTGGACCTTCACCTTCATGGTTTAGCCCTCCTTATTTTCGTCAGCGCCAGCTTCTGCGGCGGGAGCAGCAGCTTCCGGTGCAGGAGTGTCGGCGGCTTGCGGAGCAGCGGCTTCAACCACGGCGCCGGGGAACGGCAGATCATCAGGCATTTTCAGCTTCACAGCGTCGCGGATCATCATCCAGCCATTCTTCGCGCCAGGGACCGAACCCTTGACGAAAATCAGGCCGCGATCCGCATCGGTGCGAACAACTTCGAGGTTTTGTTGGGTACGTTGGCGATCACCCATGTGACCAGCCATCTTCTTACCCTTAAACACCCGGCCAGGATCCTGACGGTTACCCGTCGAACCGTGCGAACGGTGAGAGATCGAAACACCGTGCGTAGCGCGCAGACCACCAAAGCCCCAACGCTTCATAGCACCAGCAAAGCCTTTACCCTGGGTGTGCCCAGTGATGTCGACTTTTTGGCCTGCTACAAAGTGGTCGGCGCTGATGAGCGAACCAACAGGCACAAGGCCTTCTTCGCTTTCAACACGGAATTCGGCAACGCGCTTTTTCAGGCCAACACCGGCTTTGCCGAAATGTTCACGCTGAGGTTTTGCTACGTTCTTTTGTTTTGCCTCGCCTGCACCCAGTTGAACAGCAAAATAGCCGTCCGTCTCTTGGGTGCGGTGTGAAACAACCTGACAATCTTCCAATGCAAGAACGGTAACTGGCACGTGCCGTCCGTCCTCTTGGAAGAGGCGGGTCATCCCAACCTTCTTTGCGATAACGCCTGTGCGCATCGTAATACTCCTTAACAGAGGCACCATGAGGACCATCCCCAAGGTGCGTGAAACCATTTCAATGACCTTGCAGCCATCAGTCCCTAGGGCGCGGGGCCCAAATTTTATGCTGACGCCCCGTCCGGGCTAGTGCACTTTCGGCCGGATGGCTGAAAGTGCGAGACGGAGGACTCAGCCCGAGCAAGCTCGGCGGTATCCAGTGTCTTGCCGATCTTTCGATCAGCGGGGCCATTGGAGCCCCAAATTCTCGCAACATTTAGCGTCCTTGCGAAGGACGGTTTCGATCAGCTGCTTAAGCGAGCTTGATCTCAACGTTTACGCCAGCAGCCAGATCGAGCTTCATAAGCGCGTCGACCGTCTGGGCGTTTGGCTGAACAATGTCCAGCAAACGTTTGTATGTGCGCACCTCAAACTGCTCGCGCGACTTTTTGTCGATGTGCGGGCCGCGGTTGACGGTGAACTTCTCAATGCGCGTCGGCATCGGAATGGGGCCACGAATAAGAGCACCCGTGCGGCGAGCTGTCTCTGCGATTTCTCCAGTTGCCTGGTCAAGAACGCGGTGATCAAATGCCTTAAGGCGGATACGGATATTCTGTGCTTCCATTACCTACTACCGATGCGAAAGAGCCAAGGAACCTGTTACAGTTCCCAAAAATAAAAGGCCCGCCCTATCCCCGGTTACCCGGAACGGGAGGCCCCATGAATTTCGTTACAATAGAGACGAATCTCTACCGGATGGCGCGCGTATACGTCTGAGTTGGGATTCTGGCAACCCCATACCCCACGATTTTTGCACGGACCAAGTGTACCCCCTCCCCGGTGAAAGCCAAAGAGGAGCTTACATAAATTGGGGCCCGGCTCTCGTGAGAGAACCGGGCCCCTAATTTCACGCCGCGCCCGTTTGGGGCAATCGGCAAAACCTTATCGGTTTACTTGGTGATTTTCGCAACAACGCCCGATCCAACGGTGCGGCCGCCTTCGCGGATCGCGAAACGCAGACCTTCATCCATAGCGATCGGTGCGATCAGCTTAACGCCGATGGACACGTTGTCGCCAGGCATAACCATTTCGGTGCCTTCAGGAAGGATCACTTCGCCAGTCACGTCAGTTGTACGGAAGTAGAACTGTGGACGGTAGTTGGCGAAGAATGGCGTGTGACGGCCGCCTTCGTCTTTCGACAGAACGTAGACTTCTGCGCTGAATTCAGTGTGCGGGTTAACCGAACCTGGCTTCGCGAGAACTTGACCGCGCTCAACGTCTTCACGACCAACGCCGCGAACCAAAGCACCGATGTTGTCACCAGCTTCACCGCGATCAAGCAGCTTGCGGAACATTTCAACGCCGGTAACCGTAGTCTTGCCGGTTTCTTTGATACCAACGATTTCAACTTCGTCGCCAACGTTCACAACGCCGGTTTCAACACGGCCAGTAACAACCGTACCGCGACCCGAGATCGAGAACACGTCTTCGATTGGCATCAGGAAGTCTTGGTCAACCGGACGCTCAGGCTGTGGGATGTAGCTGTCGACAGCTTCCATCAAAGCTTTGATCGAAGTTTCACCGATTTCAGGATCACGACCTTCAAGAGCGGCAAGAGCCGAACCTTTAACGATAGGAATATCGTCGCCGTCAAAACCGTATTCAGTGAGGAGTTCACGAACTTCAAGCTCAACGAGCTCAAGCAGTTCTTCGTCGTCAACTTGGTCAACCTTGTTCATGTAAACAACAAGCTGAGGAACACCAACCTGACGAGCAAGCAAGATGTGCTCGCGCGTTTGTGGCATTGGACCGTCAGCTGCGTTCACAACCAAGATAGCGCCGTCCATTTGAGCGGCACCAGTGATCATGTTTTTAACGTAGTCGGCGTGACCTGGGCAATCGACGTGCGCGTAGTGACGTGCGTCGGTTTCGTATTCAACGTGAGCGGTCGAGATTGTGATCCCGCGCTCGCGCTCTTCAGGAGCCTTATCGATGTTGCCGAAATCAACCGCAGAGCCTTGCACTTTGGTGATCGCCGCAGTCAACGTGGTTTTACCGTGGTCAACGTGACCAATGGTGCCGACGTTGCAGTGCGGCTTGTTCCGCTCAAATTTTTCCTTCGCCATTTCGCTTATATACCTTCTTTTGAATTTAATACCTGCGGGAGAAAGGGCGGCCCGCTGAATCAGGCGCCGCCCCTAAACAAATCGCTCGCCTTACGCAAGCTTCTCCTTAACGTCTTGAGCAACACTCGCTGGCACTTCGTCGTAATGCGAGAACTGCATTGAGTATTGTGCACGGCCCTGACTGAACGAACGCAGCTCGTTCACGTAACCAAACATGTTTGCGAGCGGAACCATCGCTTCGACCGCTTGGGCGTTGCCCCGGCTGTCTGTGCCTTGGATCTGACCACGACGGCTGTTGAGGTCGCCGATAACATCGCCCAGATAATCCTCCGGAGTGATGACTTCAACCTTCATCACCGGCTCAAGCAGTTTGATACCGCCCCGCTCAGCCGCTTCGCGCATCGCGCCTTTACCACAGATTTCAAACGCCACGGTGGACGAATCGACATCGTGGAAAGCACCATCGGTAAGGTGGATGGTGAAATCGATGATCGGGAAGCCGATGAGATAGCCGCTATCGGCTTGCTCACGGATGCCTTTTTCAAGCGACGGGATGTATTCCTTCGGAATGTTACCGCCTTTGATGCTGTCTTCAAAGACAATGCCTTGGCCGCGCTCACCCGGGGTGAACGTTGCTTTGGCACGCGCAAACTGACCGGTACCGCCCGACTGTTTCTTGTGGGTGTAATCGACGTTGATTTCACGACCGAGCGATTCACGGTAAGCCACCTGAGGCGCACCGACGTTGGCTTCGACCTTAAATTCACGCTTCATACGATCCACGAGGATGTCGAGGTGAAGTTCGCCCATACCCTTGATGATGGTCTGACCGCTTTCGTGGTCAGTCGTCACGCGGAAGCTTGGATCTTCAGCGGCCAAGCGATTAAGCGCAACGCCCATCTTTTCTTGGTCAGCTTTGGTCTTTGGTTCCACCGACAATTCGATAACCGGATCCGGGAATTCCATACGCTCAAGAACGATTGGGTTGGCAGGATCACAAAGCGTATCACCAGTGGTGGTCGCCTTCATCCCTGCCAAAGCAACGATATCGCCAGCCCATGCCTCTTCGATGTCCTCACGGTCATTCGAGTGCATTTCGAGGATACGACCGATTTTCTCTTTCTTGCCCTTAACCGAGTTGAGCACAGTGCCCTTAGTCAGGTGGCCAGAATAGATACGGGTAAAGGTAAGCGAACCCACGAATGGATCGTTCATGACCTTAAACGCAAGCGCCGCGAACGGCACGTCGTCATCAGATGCACGTGAATCTTCTTCGTCGGAATCCGGCAGAACACCTTTAATCGCTTCCACGTCGAGTGGGCTCGGCATGTAATCGATAACCGCGTCGAGCAGAGGCTGAACACCTTTGTTCTTAAACGCAGAGCCGCACAGCACAGGAACGAAGCTTTGGTTCAGCGTGCCCTTACGGATGAGGCCTTTCAGCGTAACTGTGTCAGGCTCTTCACCTTCAAGATACGCTTCCATTACGTCGTCGTCTTGCTCAACGACCAGCTCGATCAGCTTTTCACGGTATTCCGCAGCTTCGTCGGCCATATCCGCAGGGATATCACCGTACACATATTCCGCGCCGAGATCTTCGTTCTTCCAGTTGATCGAACGCTGATTCACAAGGTCAACAAGACCCGAGAGGCTGCCTTCGATACCGATTGGAAGATACAGAACAGCAGGCGTAGCGCCCAGACGTTCGATGATCGAGTTCACGCAGTATTTGAAATCTGCGCCAGTACGGTCGAGCTTGTTGATGAAGCACATCCGCGGAACTTTATACTTGTCCGCTTGGCGCCACACGGTTTCAGACTGAGGCTCAACCCCGGCCACACCGTCAAAACACGCAACCGCGCCATCAAGCACACGAAGCGAACGCTCAACTTCAATGGTGAAGTCAACGTGGCCCGGCGTATCAATGATGTTGATGCGGTGTTCAGGTGTCTTGCGAAGCTCTTTTGGATCGCTCTTTGGATCCAGAGTTGGATCTTCTGGGTTCCAGAAACACGTCGTCGCAGCAGACGTGATCGTGATCCCGCGCTCCTGCTCCTGCTCCATCCAATCCATCGTCGCAGCACCATCGTGCACTTCGCCGATTTTGTAGGATTTACCGGTGTAATAAAGGATACGCTCGGTCGTGGTGGTTTTACCAGCATCGATGTGAGCCATGATGCCGATGTTACGATAACGCTCCAGCGGATATTCGCGGGCCATATCTAATTCCTTGGATTTGCAGAGGCGGGATTGATGCGCCTCATATAGTTACAAGTGTGACGTGTTGAAGACGCCCCTACCCCGTATCCCCCGCTTATCGGGTTCGACCGGGCCTGGGCGTCCGCAAATTTCGCCAAACAACCGAAACGGTTACCAGCGGTAGTGGCTGAACGCCCGGTTGGCGTCGGCCATACGGTGCGTGTCTTCACGCTTTTTCACCGCATTGCCGCGATTGTTGGCCGCATCCATCAACTCGCCCGACAAACGCGCGCTCATTGTGGTTTCGGGACGACCGCGCGCCGCACCGATCAACCAGCGAATAGCCAGCGCCTGTGCACGCTCTGGACGAACTTCGACCGGAACCTGATAGGTCGCACCACCAACACGGCGGCTGCGAACTTCGACCTGAGGCGCAACATTGTTGAGCGCATCATGGAACAATTGAACCGGATCGGTCTTGGCCTTGGCTTCAACCGTTTCGAATGCCGAATAGACAATGCCTTCTGCAACGGCTTTTTTACCGTCAAGCATCAGGTTGTTCATGAACTTCGACAACACCTGATCACCAAACTTGGGATCGGGAAGGATTACCCGTTTTTCGGGTCTACGACGACGTGACATGTTTAAAACTCCTTCGGAGGCGGCAACCCTTGCGGATCGCCTTGCAGCACCGGCTTTGGCTGAGTCTTCGTTGTGTTTGGCGGATCACCTGAAAAGGACGATCCCAACCCACGACAAAAACGCGCCTTACGCCGCCACCGCGCCTAAATTATTTCGGACGCTTGGCGCCGTACTTCGAGCGGGATTGCTTGCGGTCCTTGACCCCTTGCGTATCGAGCACGCCGCGAAGGACATGGTAACGAACGCCGGGAAGATCGCGAACACGGCCGCCGCGAATAAGCACAACAGAGTGCTCTTGCAGGTTGTGGCCTTCGCCCGGAATGTAGGAGATGACTTCGCGTTGGTTCGTCAGGCGCACTTTGGCAACCTTACGCAAAGCGGAGTTCGGCTTTTTCGGCGTCGTTGTATAAACGCGCGTGCAAACGCCGCGCTTTTGCGGGTTCGCTTCCATTGCAGGGACCTTAGACTTGGCCTTCTGCGGAGCGCGGCCCTTGCGGACCAGCTGGTTAATCGTAGGCATAGTTTCTCACTTCACCGTGTGGATGGCGACACTGGGTTGATCTGTGTGAAGTGAGGCTTGGCTCAACCCGCCCTGCCCGAATGTCCGCGATTGACGAACATCCAAGAGGCCGAAGACCCAAGCTGAAAACACTCCACCCACATCAGCCTCTCGGCCACCGGGTTACTTTGACAGCCGCCTCGCAAACCGCGCCCGGTTAGGGGTTTGGTCCAATAGAAAAGGCCTTGCGTTTAAGTGGCAAGACCTGCGGGACGAACCGGCAATGTTCAGCTCTATTGTTTGAGGGGACTCGTTAGGGTGCCCTCGGATTGGGGGCACTTAGGGGATGGGGGCGTGGGGGTCAAGGGGCACGCACCTGTCGAAACATTCACACGGCATACTACCCAATACTCCTTTCCCGAGATACCATGACTTATGTCTACTGGAGTTCTCAAAGTACTTTCGCTCGACGGCGGCGGCGCAAAAGGCGTCTATACACTAGGAGTACTTAGCGAACTGGAAGCGAAAACAGGCAAACCACTCTGCGAACTTTTTGACCTCATCTTTGGCACAAGCACAGGATCGATCATTGCATCGCTCATCGCGCTAGGATTCCCGGTCGACCAAATCCGCGCATTATACGCTGAACACGTACCTCGAGTTATGAAACCAATTATGCCGAGCCAGAAAACAAAGGCATTGGAGGCCCTTGGACAAGAGATATTTGGCGACAAGAAATTTGATGCATTCAAAACCGACGTAGGAATTGTGGCAGCAAATTGGGATTTCGAGACCCCTATGGTCTTCAAATCTGACGTAAAATTTGCGTACGGGAGGAAGTCGTCATTCTCTCCTGGCTTTGGTGTATCCATTCGCGATGCTGTCGTGGCTTCATGCTCGGCTTATCCATTCTTTGCCAAAAAAATAGTGATCACTGACAAGAACGATCAAATAGAACTAATCGATGGTGGATATTGCGCCAATAATCCAACGCTTTACGCAATCGCCGATGCAGTCCATGTTGCTCAGAAATCAAACAAAGAACTGAGGATACTATCAATTGGGTGCGGAACCTATCCGGAACCCAAAAAGAGTCTCATTTCGGTATCCCGTTACACAAACCTATTGCTCAGTGTTCGTTTACTTCAGAAGACTCTGGAAATGAATACGAAGTCAATGGAACAATTGAGAAGCATCCTACACCCCAATGTTCAAACTGTCCGCATAAATGAGAGGTTTTCAGAACCCGAGATGGCCACTGACATGTTTGAGTCGGACACCAAAAAACTAAACCTACTTGTCCAACGTGGACGCGCCTCTTTCGCCTCATTCGAGGACGAATTGGGCAACCTATTGGAGCTATAGAATGACGGGACTCACAGAAATTCAGCTCCAAACTTGGGCCAAACAAGGTTCGATAGTGCAATCCGCAGAGACATTCCAAACGATCAAGAACTGCTTGGATCAGCCCAGTTCCGGCTACGCGTACAAAGACACAGAGAACTTCCTTCAGGGATCGTTTGCAAATAGTACTAATATCTACGCAGATAGTGACGTCGATATTGTTCAGGCCCTTAATTCAACGTTTTACCGCGATCTTTCCGGCCTCAGTGAGCAGGAAAAACGCGCATACAACGAGCATTTTGGCTCAGCAGATTACAGCTATAAGGACTTCAAGACCGACGTTTTCAAGCAATTGTCATCGTGCTTTGGGACCAGAGTTGAGTTCCGAAACAAGGCCATATTCGTCCCCGGAAACGACAACAATCGGAGGGATGCCGACGTACTTCCGGCTGCCCAATATCGTAAGTACTACGAGTTTCGCACCAGCACCCACCAGCGTTATGCGCAAGGTATCATTTTTTGGACAAACGATGGAACGGAAATCGTCAACTATCCAAGGCAGCATTTGCAGAACTCGACGACCAAAAACACAGCAACCTTGAATCAGTTCAAGCCAAACTGTCGTGTCTTCAAAAACTATCGCAATGCAATGATCCGTGACGGGTACATTGCCAAAGGTCGTGCTCCTTCGTATTTTCTTGAGGGCGCTCTCTACAATGTACCTGACGGACTGTTCTCTTACAGTCATCGAGAGACTGTTTGGAACTCCCTCAAATGGTGGCAAAGCTGCGACCGGTCCCATTTGGTTTGTGTAAACGAGATGTACAAACTGCTACATCCAACATCACCTGTCACATGGCGCGAAGAACACTTCAACGAATGGGTAGCCGCCGCTATAAAATACTGGCTCGACCAATAGGGCTCACGTTAAGTCACAATTGAGAAGCGCTGCGTTTTCCTACACCACAATGATCTGCAATATCCCCCCCCCGGGTCCATTGTTTGTTTTCGCCCTCAAGCGCCGGGCGCGTCGCATCCGCGCCGCTTGGCTACGCCGCATAAGCGGCGGCGCGCGGTCGCGCGCTGGCTCGCCTTCGGCTCGCGGCAGAGCTTGTCAGCAAACTCGCGCCACCCCCCCTTCCCACCCTCTCAATCACATCGCGGAGCACGGCGCGCAGCGCCGCAAGCCCGACCGGGCGACCGCAGGCCCGTAGGGGCCGAGGACATCGCACCCCGGATGGGGTGCGCAAAACAAAGACTCCATTTTCCTACATCGCGGGTTTCTGCTCTACCCCTGCGCATGTCTAAAACACCGCAAATTCAGCGCATTGGGAGCACCACTTTTCACCCCTTGGACCGTGTAACATGCGGTCCATGTCTCGCTATTCGTCGGGCCTCAGGCGCCGGCGCTCACATCCGTTCGCTTAGGCTATCCTGCGCGCAGAGCGCTACGGGCGCCCAGTCGGGCTTGCGGTCAGCTGCGCTGCCCGAGTTCGGCCATCAACGCTTTGCCCAATCGCCCTTGAGCAGGCCGTACCAATACACATCGCACATGCCGATATGCGTCGTCTCATGCTCGCGAAAGTGCCCCTCTCGCGTGAAGCCCATGGCTTCGAGTAGGCCAATGGATGGGACGTTGCGCGTGTCGACTTCGGCGATGATCTTGCGCACACCGTGTTCGAACCGATGCGCGATCAAGGCGGTGGTGCACTCCTTAGCCGCCCCCTGCCCTTGAGCATCGGAGCAGACGATATAGCCCGTTTCCTCAACGCCCTCTTGGTGCGCGGTGTAACACACAAATCGGCCCACAACTTGCCCAGCCAACGGGCCATCACGGTGTTCCGCAATCCAAGATTGCCCCGGCCAATCGGGATCGGAGAGCCAGTCCCACAATTCCTCAACTGAGGTGAAGGCGGGTCTGGTCAAATATTGGCATTGCGCCGGATCGCCCAATGTCGGGAACAACGCCGCGGCATCGCCTTTGCGCAAAGGTCGCATGGTGAAACGCGCCGTGGTGATCGTCGCGACGGTCACGAGGGTTTGGCATCGCCCTCGGTCAGATAGGCGACCAAGGCTTTGACCTTCTTGCTGCGCCATTGCGGTGTCGGCGCGAGCAACCAATAGGAACGCAGGCTTTCGGCTGGCGTTTCAAGCTGAGTGAGCTGGCCGCGTTCCAACGCGCCTTCGACGAGCGGCAATGGCAGGACAGTGCGCCCCATCCCGGCAAGCGCGCTGGACAAAGCCTGTCCCGGACTGCCCGCTTTGATGCATGGCAACACACCATCGGGCAGCGCCGCACCGGGCCAATCGATCCACGCATCGCGGGCGCCATCGGCCTGTACGGTCACACGCTGAGCCGCCGCGAGTTGGACGCCTTCCAATTCACCCGGCCCATCGACAAGGCGGATCGCCATATCGAGGTTCGCCTCGGTGAAATCAGCGGCCTCGTCGGCGACAATTGAATAGACAACGCCGGGCGTGCCCGCCTGAAACGTCGCCAATCTGGGGGCGAGCCATTCAGCATAGAATTCGCGCGGCGCGGCGATTGTGTAACGATCCGAAGCTTGGCCAGCCTGCATTGCGGCGACGCTCTCTTCGAAACGCAAGAACCCTTCGCGCAATGCATCAAGGCCAGCACAGCCTTCAGGCGTCAATTCGAGACCTTTGGATGTGCGGCGAAATAGAACGACGCCCAAATGATCTTCCAACGCGCGGATTTGTTGGCCCACAGCCGCCGGCGTAACCGCCAGCTCATCCGCAGCGCGCGTAAACGACAAATGCCGGGCCGCTGCGTCATAAACACGCAGAGCGTTCAAAGGGAGATGCGTGCGTTTCATTGTCCGTAGCGCCCGCGATCAGGCAGGTCCGCCATCCGCCGTTTCGGGCGCGGCAAGAGGAAAGAATGGGATCCGCACCTCTAGGGGAGATCCGTCCTCTTTGTCGAAAGTGTAGAACCCTTCCATCGATCCGTTTGGCGTCGTCAATGGACAGCCTGACACGTAATCGTGGCTTTCACCCGGAGCCAATTTGGGTTGTTCGCCCACAACACCTTCGCCATCGACATGGTTCACCATGCCGCGTGCATCGGTGATCCGCCAATGGCGCGTGCGCAATTGCACCTGTTCGTGCGACCCATTTTCAATGCGGATGTGATACACCCAAAACCACTTCCCCGCCTCAGGATGCGATTGTTCGGGCAGGAAGTTGACGGCCACCCGCACGGTGATCCCGTCGGTGACTGCGGCGTGTTGGAACAGCTCTTTCATAGCGCGCATAAGGTAGCAATTCTGCTCGGACCGACAAGAGGGGATGGGGATTTAAATCCCAATCCCCGTTCAAGTTGGCTGATTGTGGCAATTGCCCGCCTATCAGCCGGGCGATCAGCTTAAGGAGTTAGATCACTTACCCCCCCCTGACGACGCAGGAGGCAAGTCAGAAGGATTGTGCTCGGCCAAAAATTCCAAGAGCGTGTCGTACCACTTTTGCTCATTCTCTTGCTCTGAAAAACTGTGCCCTTCGCCATCAATCAACAATGTGCGCGGCGGCACTGGCGAGGCAGTGGTCGCATCGCGGAACATTCGATACTGCGAAACCGGCACTCTGCGGTCCTCGCTGCCATGTGCCAACAAGACAGGTCGATTGAGTGAAGAAGCGTGATTGACAGGTGAGAAATCATCGAGGTCGTCAACGTCGCCCTCCTCTCGTTCGCGCAGATCAAGCGCTGCTTCGCGTCCAAGATAGCGGCGGTCATAGCTCAACATTCGGTCCCAATTGGTGACCCCTGCCCAACTGGCAGCGCATCGATACCGCTCAGGATTTCGCAACACGGCCCACAAAGCAGCAAAGCCGCCGTATGAGCCACCAACGACGCAAACTCTGTTTGCATCGGCGATCCCTACGTCAACGGCCCAATCCATTGCATCATCGATGTCGTCTTGCATTCCGCGTCCAACTTGACCCCGCCCCGCATCATAGAAAGCCTTTC
The DNA here is from genome assembly GCF_900149685.1 of Erythrobacter sp. Alg231-14. Classification (NCBI taxonomy): domain Bacteria; kingdom Pseudomonadati; phylum Pseudomonadota; class Alphaproteobacteria; order Sphingomonadales; family Erythrobacteraceae; genus Erythrobacter; species Erythrobacter sp. Alg231-14. Next base: position 824,558 of record NZ_LT702999.1, read on the forward strand.
CATAGCCGCCGCTGCCGCGAAAATTGGGTTGCAGAACAGCGTATCCGCGATTGGCGAGCAATTGGACCTCATCGTTGTAGGTCAATTCGTCGCGCACCCCGAACGGGCCGCCATGCGGCATGACAATCAACGGCAAATCGCGTGGTTCAACTCCGCGAGGGACCGTAAGATAGGCCGAAATCAACAGCCCATCGCGCGCTTGATAGCGGACGGGCACAGGGCGAACGAGCTGTTCAAAGTCGAGCTCTGGTCGGTAATCACCGAGCAAGTCGAGGGTAAGATCTTCGGTGGAAAAAACATAGAGTGCCCCCGGATCAGCCTCGCTGCCGCCCCACACCAAAATCCGTTCGTTGTTGCGCGACCGGGAGACGATGATCAACTGCTCCATATCGAGGGCATTTTTGAGCTCTTGGTAAAGGGCACCCATTTCTTCATTGAACCAATGGATTTGCTCTCGATCGTCCGTGAAGAATGCGGCGAACGGGCTGCCATCTCGATCCAACCATAGCCGATCTATATCCCATTGGGGGTGCTCATAAAAAGTCTCGACCACGTCGCCAGTGCTGTAGTCGAACAACCTTACCCCAACGCGTCCATCGCTGTTTTCTTCGAGGACATACCCCTGATCGCTATCCTCGTTTATTTGGATGACGTTCCAATAACGGGTGTCATCGTCGCCGGGCTCCCAAACATCAGCCAGTTCAAAGTCATCGCCGTCGGCCGAACGATAATAGATGCGTTGGCGGCCGTTCCGCCACGCAATTCCCAATCTCACGGTCCCGCTTGTGTCCGCGTACCAATTCGAAATAGCGCGTTGGGCATCGACCACGCGAACCCGCTCAGCACCCGGAAGCAGGTCATAGCGGTATACAGACAATTGGCTCCGCTGATTGCGCTGAACCGCGATCAACGCAAATGCACCATCTTCCGCAACGTGAACCAAATCGCCGCCATTTAGGAGGTCGTCATCAACCTCCAGCATCCATGTCGCATTGTTTGCAATATTGCGCACAAACAGGCGATTTTTCCGAACAGGCAGCCCGTAATAGTCGCCCAAAGCCGAAATCGAGGTGATAAGCTTTTCATTGCCTGCCCAGCGGAACCAATCGAGCCGTTGATCTTCGCCAAGCTTGTAAACCTTTAGCGGCTGCTGCGATGCTGCGTCGATTAGCAACAGCGCCGTCTCACCATCGACAACACGCTTTATGGCAATATGAGCGCCATCGGGTGACACCGAAAACCTGCGATAGGCGCTGCGATTGGCGAAATGTTCAGTAGGGATGGCGGCAGGACGTTCACCCTCAACCGCAAGATCAAGATCGGCTAAGCGGGTCACCGACGGTTCGGAGACCTGAGTGGCTTGCATGTTTTGCGCCGACACCGGCGCACCAACCCAAGCAAGAAAAAGCGCAACCCCAATCGCAAATTTCATAGTGACCTCAGTAGAATTCTCGCAATGATTGCAGAATCACTTCTCAGTGAAGTCTATGAAGTACAGAAAAAAAGGGAAGCCTAGTCGGAATTTAAATCACCCCTTGGACAATTCTTCTTCGATTTGCGCCAAACGTTCTTTGCCAAAGAACATTTCTGTCGCGCCGTCTTTTGGCCCCGTGAACATAGTCGGGATGCCAAACGCACCGCGAGCAACGGCGTGATCGGTGTTCTTTACGAGGCCTTGTTTCACTTCGTCGGTTTGTATCCGGGCGATCAAATCCGCCGGATCAAAGCCCGCAGCGGTGAGCGCCGCGCCGAACGCTTCTGTGTCGGTGAAATCCAGGCTGTGTTCCCAAATTGCAGGCAGCATACCATCAACAAATTGCACCGCCCGCCCGTCTTGATCGGCGGCGAACAACATCCGTTGTAGCGTGATCGAATTGAACGGGAATTGCGGATGCATCTTGTATTTGGTGAGGTTGTGTTTGGCGATAAAACGCTGAATCTCCAGCATCGAATATTCAACTTTGCCCTTCACATCCGCGTCGCGGATCATGGGCGGAGCATTGCCGGTCAATTTGTGCATGCCACCCAGAAAAACGGGCGTGATATCCAACCCTGCCCCTGTGCGCGCGACAACATCCCGCAGCGGACCCCAAATGAAATAAGCGTTCGGACTGACAAAATCGAAAATCAGTTCAATGCGATTGGCCATGGTGTCTGCTCTCCTTCAATATTTGAAAAACGCGGTCGCATATCCGCAAAAGACGCACAAGCCCGCCCGCGATCCAACGTTCGCCGAACAACACCCGCTGCAACCGTGTAGCCCCTTGGGGCACACCGTCGATCAGTGGGGCAACAGCCCGCTTTCCAAACCGGTGCGGTCTTCCAAAGCGAATTTGTCGAACAGATCGGCGCTTGCGGCGTTAAGGCCGACGATCCGAGTGTGACGGCCATTGCGCCGCATCCGATCCACGACCTTTTCTAGCGCGCCAATCGCAGAAATGTCCCAGAAATGCGCCTTTGACACGTCGATCACCACATGGTGCGCGGCGTCTTCATATTGGCTTTCCGGGCCCAGTTTAGCGATGAATTTGTCCACGCTGGCGAAGAAGATTTCACCGGTGACAACATAGACCGCGCTGTGCGGGCGGCGGACGCGCTCCACTTCGAAAAGGTTGCGGACCTTGTTCGCGAAGAAGATGCCGGAAAGCAGGACGCCGATCAAAACACCCATGGCCAAATCGTGTGTCCAAACCACGACCAAGACGGTCGCAATCATCACAACCGAACTGGTCGGTGGATGACGGCGCAAATTCGGGATGGAATTCCAGCTGAATGTTCCGATGCTGACCATAATCATCACCGCAACCAATGCTGGCATCGGGACTTGCCCCACATATGAGCCCAGCACGGTGAGTAGGAACAACAAGAATGCGCCGGCCGTGAAGGTCGACAATCGTCCCCGACCGCCCGATGCAACGTTGATCACCGATTGTCCGATCATCGCACAACCGCCCATGCCACCAAAACACGCCGCCACAATATTGGCGATCCCTTGGCCGCCACTTTCGCGTTGCTTGTCGCTTTCGGTGTGAGTCATGTCGTCGACGATCTGCGCCGTCAAAAGACTCTCCAACAATCCGACGGCGGCCATGGTCAAAGAATACGGAGCGATGATTTGCAGCGTTTCCCACGTCAAAGGAACATCCGGCAATGCGAAGCTTGGCAGGCCGTCAGGCAATGTGCCTTCACCTGCGACATTGTTGACAGGCAAGCCCCACCACATTGTCGCCGCCGTTAGCAGGATGATCGCGACAAGCGGGCTTGGAATTGTTTTGTTCAGTCGGGGAAAGCCATAGATGATGGCCAATCCAATCACGACCATCGCCCATGTCCACGGTCCCACGCCGTCATTGCCCGGCCACAATTGCGGGATCTGCGCCATGAAAATCAAGATTGCGAGCGCGTTGACGAAGCCGGTGATGACCGAGCGGCTGACGAATTGCATCAACAGGTCGAGCCGCAGGACCGCAGCGATCCCCTGGAAGACGCCCATCAGGATGGTCGCCGCAAAAAGATATTCGACACCGTGATCGCGCACCAATGGGATAACAACCACCGCTACCGCCGCGGTCGCAGCAGAGATCATTCCCGGGCGTCCACCGGTCAATGCAATAACCATGGCAATAGCAACACTGGCATAGAGGCCAACGGATGGATCAACGCCCGCGATCAACGCAAAGCCAATCGCCTCTGGGATCAGGGCCAGCGCCACCACAATACCGGCCAAAATATCGGCGCGCGGTTGCGCGAACCAATCGCGCTTGAACGTTTCCGCAAGTGTAGAGGTCGTTGTCATACGAAAATCGTTCCAAATTCTGGGTGAGCGCGGCGCACAATTGCAACTCAAAGCGCAGCAGATATGGGGCGCGGTTATACAAACATGGTGCAGCGCACAACTGCACGGCTGATTTTTGTTCATTTCGGCGGGGCATTGTTGCCCAAATCCCGCCGCGTTCAATCCAGTGTTGGTCAAAACGCAAAAACCCGCAATCGGGGTAAATGCGGCATTAACATCGTTCCAACCGGCTTTGTTAGTGCAATTGCTTCAGTACCGAACGTGTCATCGGCAAAGATGACATCTGCTAGTCGTTCCAAAAAATCCCGGAACCGTCTAGGTTCTTCAACCAACGCTGCACCGCGATGGTTGTAAGGGATGATGTGCTTAGAAACCGGGGTGGTGGGCGAAAGCCCGCTGCTTCGGTTTTTTGCATTGGGCGATCTTTCGGGGCTTTCGGGCCGGATTACATCTCCGCAGCGTCCAATGCCTTGTCCATATCCTCGACCAAATCGGCAATGTCTTCCAATCCGACATTGATCCGCAACAGCCCTTCGCTCACGCCCATCGCGTCGCGCGCAACGTCGGTCATGTTGGCGTGCGTTGTGCTGGCGGGGTGACACATCAAACTGCGGGCATCGCCGATATTGTTCGAAATATCGATCAATTCCAATGCATCTAGAACCGCAAAGGCGCGTTCGCGTGTGTTCACATCAAAGGCAAAAATTGGCCCTGTCGCATCCATTTGTGCGGTCGCGATGTCATGACGGGGATGGCTAACCAATCCGGGATGACGCATGTGGCCGCCCGCTTTGATGACGCGTTCTTCCAAATGTTCACCCAACGCCACGGCATTGCGGCTTTGTTGATGCGCGCGCAGCGACAGGGTCTCCAACCCTTTGTGCACCACCCACGCATTGAACGCGGCGATGGTCGGCCCGGTGTTGCGTTGAAACGGCATCAGCGTTTCGTTGATCCATTCCTCGCTCGCGCAGATCGCTCCGGCCAAAACGCGGCCCTGACCATCCATCAGCTTTGTCGCAGAATAAGCCACAACATCCGCGCCAAATTCCATGGGACGTTGCAATGCGGGCGAAGCAAAGGCGTTGTCCACGACTGTGGTGATCCCATGCGCCCGCGCCAAATCGCAGACAAATTGAAGATCGACGATGTCCAAGGTCGGATTGGCCGGAGTCTCGAAGAAAAACACCTTAGTGTTTGGCTTGATCGCGGATTCCCATTGGGCGTTGTCCGCGCTGTCGATGATCGTTGTTTCGATCCCAAACCGAGGGAGCAAATTGTCCACCAACCAACGGCACGATCCAAATGCGGCCCGCGCCGCAACGCAATGGTCGCCCGCCGACAATTGACACAGCAATGATGCGGTCATGGCCGCCATACCGCTCGCCTGCGCGCGACAACTTTCGGCCCCTTCGAGCAAGGCAATGCGTTCTTCCAACATAGCCACGGTTGGGTTTTGAAGCCGCGAATAGGTCATGCCCTGTGCGTCACCGGCAAACCGATCCGCCACCGTTTGGGCGTCGTCATAAGTGTAGCCCGACGTGAGGAACATTGCCTCGCTCGTCTCGCCATGTTCGCTACGCCAAGTGCCCCCGCGCACAGCTTGAGTGGCGGGGCGCCATTTTTGGGTGATGGCGCGGTTCATTCCAGTGGTCTTCTTCATAGGCGCAAGCCTTAGGTGCGTGCCCCCAATGCAGCAAGACGAAAGGCGGGCAAAATTGGCGCCATTGCCTTCATTCGTCCAAGCCGGATGCCAACAAGCCGGCGCGCGCGGTCCGGGTGTGTCCGATCGCATTCAGCATCAAACTGCCCTCTATCAAGGTCAACAGATAGCGCGCGCCGCCAACCGGATCGGGATCGTCATCGGGCATCTGACCTTCCAACCACAACAACAATTGAGCCATCATGGCATGGGCCGCATCCTTGTACCCCACGACGCCGCGCGATGCCCCCGCAACAATTTCCCACCAAAGGATCAGGAACGGTTGCATAGTCTCTTCGCGACCCTGCGCCAAAATCCGCGCAACGCATTCTTGCCGGGTTCTCGCCCGATCATCTCCCATCCCCGATGCAAGAGATTGGGCGTATTGATCGGCCAAGTATCGCAACAGATCGGTGATCAAATTCTGTTTGTTGCCAAAATGATAGATCAACATCCGATCGCTGGTGTCGGCCGCCTTTGCCAACACCCTTAGACTGGCCCCCGCCAAACCATGATGCAGGACATGCGCCGCCAAAAGCGGCAAAAGCGTTTCTTTTGATAGAGTTCGCTTTGCATCCGCCGCCGGTGAAACGATTTTCAACATGAGGGGCTTGTAGCGAGTGCTACGTAACGCTACAAGCCCAAGCAGAAAACGTAGCGACCGCTACATAACGGGAGAGTATTCCTCATGTCTGCCTTAGAAATCCTCGCCGCAACTGGGTTTGCGATTGTCGCATTTGTCGCGGTGTATATCGTCGCCAGCCGCAATGAAATCGGCAGCCCTGCCCTTGCCGCGGCTCTGTCTGCCGGATTTGCCACCTACTCCGCCGCGACCATCTACCAAGAAGGCGTGATTTTGGTCTGGACCAACCACACAACCAATATGTGGGGTGTTCAAGTATGGTGGGACCTGTTGTTGGCCGCGGGAATCGCGTTGTTCTTTATCGTCCCACGCGCAAACAAAGTCGGCATGATCGTCCCGCTTTGGGCGCTGTTTGTTGTATCGACCGCCAGCATCGGTTTGTTGGCCATGTGCGCTCGCTTGTTCTGGCTAGAAAATGCTGCCGCAACCCAAGCATCGTCGGCCAAAGGGTCGGACACCGCATCGGGCGCGGCCGGTGGTCCGGCCAAGACCAAGGCATAAACAGGTTCACGACACCGCGCGACAGAGCGCGACCTAACGCCCCGGGGCCGATTGGCTCCCAAAGCTCTTGCTCCGCATCGGGCGCCCGCGTAATCGCTGGTGCCCGATGCCACATTCTGCTCCCCCAGTTTCAAGCACCACGGTACAAAACGCGGTTGATCACGCTTTGACACCGAGCCTCACACCACGAGATCCGTGGGTTTGGTGCCTCGCAATCCCCGCTTTGTTCGCGCTTTTGGCCAGCATTCGTCTGACCACGCCCAGTGCGCCGTTCTTTGATGAGGTTCATTACCTCCCCGCCGCGCGGCAATTCCTGTCAATGTGGGAGGGATATTCGAGCGCACATGTAAACCGCGAACATCCCTTGTTGGGCAAGGAGTTGATCGCGTTGGGCATTTATATGTTCGGCGACAATCCACTGGGTTGGCGGATCATGCCCTTGATTGCGGGCACGGTGACGATTGGCGCTGCGATGCGGGCCTTATGGCAAACAAGCTATGATCGGTTTGCAGTCATCGCCTTTGGTGTGTTGTTGACGACGGGATTTCACCTTTTCGTTCACGCGCGCATTGCGATGCTGGATATTTTCATGGCGGCGTTTCTTGCCCTGGCCGCTTGGCAATTTGCCACCGCCATTCGGGAACCGGAACGCGGTCGGTTGCGCCTTGCCCTGACAGGGATAGCAATTGGATGCGCGCTGGGGGCGAAATGGAACGCCGTGCCCTTGGCTATGGCGTTTGGCCTCACCTTTTTCGCCGCGCGCTTATCTGCTGGTCGCCGCCGATTGTTGATGAGCCGTCGCGGCATTCCCGTCCCCGGGATCAGCTTGGCCGAAGCGTTCCTTTGGCTCGGTGTCGTTCCTTTGATGGTCTACGCGATCACCTTTGTTCCAGGATACTGGCTGGGCACCGCGTTCAATGCGTCCCCCTTGGCCGAAAATGGAATGATCGGACTGCATGTCGAAATGCTGGACCTTCAACGTCAGGTCCTCGCGCCGCACACATATCAAAGCACTTGGCCGCAATGGGTCACGAACACTCGCGGTATTTGGTACCACTATGAGTTTTCCGACGGGGCACAGCGCGGAGTTCTGTTGATCGGCAATCCGGTGACAATGCTGTTGGGATTGCCCGCCTTGGCATGGTGTTTGGTTATCGGCGTGTATCGTGGCGATTGGACAAAGATCGCGGTCGTGGTCGGGTACGGGGCCAGCCTCGGCCTTTGGTTGATCGCGCCCAAACCGGTGCAATTTTATTACCACTACATGATGCCCAGCATGTTCCTTTTGGCGGCGCTGGCCGTTTCGTTAAGCGATTTGTATCGCAGCGGTCGCCGAACGATCGCCTATGGTGTGTTGGGGATCAGCGCGGTGATGTTCGCGGTGTTCTTCAATATCTTGACCGCCGCGCCATTGGCCGGTCCGATGAGCTTTTCGGATTGGACTTGGATCGCAGGCTGGCGGTAAAACGCGCCAATGTTTGCGAAAATTGTTTGGCTTTCATTGGTCGCTATCGCCTCTATCGATGCGGATGACCGCTTCAATTGCCCTCCTCCCTTGGGTCAAATCCATGTGGATGAAAATGCTTTGTTCCGCGCTTATCCCAGCCACCCCGATCGGGTTTTACCTCAACCCTTGGCCGTTGATTACGTGTGCGCGGTGGATGCCAGCGGGCGTTTCATCCGCTGCGAATTCGCCACCAGACACGACCTAACGCAAACACAAGATCAATTGGTGACCCGGATGATGCCCCGCATCATGCGCGCGCTAAGATCGGATAAGCCCAACCAAGAATGCGTGGCCAGCACCGTTACCCTAAATCAGGGGCAATCCGCTCAAGCATCAGAAACGACCCCAAACGAACCGGCTGGATAGGGCAAAATTCCAAACCGACCCGATCAATATGCCGGCCAAGGCGGCGAAAGCCCAATACAGCCCCTCGTTTTGCAACAAGGTCGCGACGGCCACATTGGCAAAGCCGCCGACCGCACAGGTTAAGCAGAACCCAGCCCACCCGCGGATAACATTCCCCAACCCTTTAAGCCGTTTGTCCCGGTAAGTGAGCCAATTGTTGAGCCAGAAATTGAAGCTCATCGCGCTCAACACGGCGAGACCCTGAGCCACCGAAAACGCGCCGTCAAATTCCTGATCCATCGCAAGCAAAAGCGCGCCCAACACCGCCATGTGCACAAGGACGCCCAACGCGCCGACCGTGCCGAACAAGGCAAACCGCGTCGGGATGACCCGGCCTAGCGTCTTGTCATACACCCCCGCGAGAAAATCGAACAAAACGGCGCGGTCCAATTTGCTTGTCCCTTCGCGCCGTGCGGCGAAGTTGAGGGGGAATTCTTTGACCACCATGGGCGTTTTCGACGTGGCAAGCAGGTCGAGCAAAATCTTGAAACCAATACCCGAAAGGCCCGGTACCAAGGCACGCGCGGTGGCCGTGGGGAGCATGAAGTACCCGCTCATCGGATCGGTCAATTCGACGCCGGTAATCCGACGCGCGACCGCGTTGGCCATGCCGGACAGTTTCTCCCGCTTGGGCTCGGCCCAATCGCGGGTGCTGGCCCCTTCGGCGAAGCGGCTGGCCACGCAGATATTCGGCTGATCCGCATTGGTGTTTTGATGAGCAGCCGACGCTTTCAACGTCGCCAGCATGTCCGGCAACAAAACCGGATCATGTTGATGATCGGCATCCATCACTGCCACATACGGCGCAGCGGTGGCGCAGAACCCTTCGATCGCGGCGCTCGCCAATCCGCGTCTGCCGATGCGTTGAATGATCCGAACCCGGCGATCCGATTGCGCAAGGGTGCGCGCTTCATCGGCGGTGCCATCCACGCTGTTGTCATCGACCACCAGGATTTCCCAGCCCTCTGACCCCAACGCCGCCTCTATCCGCGCTACCAAGGGTGTTAGATTGCCGCGTTCATTCAGCGTCGGCAGGACAATCGCCAATTCCAATGAGCAGCGTTCCCGCGGCATAACGTCTTGCCCTTAAAGCCTCTCGCGCACGGCGGCGCCGATGGCCTGAGTGCCGTGATCGCCGCCCAAATCTGCGCCGCGAATGCCATCGGCCAAGGCCCGCTCCACCGCCGCCTCAATCCGCGCCGCTTCGGTTTCCATACCAAAGGAATGGCGCAGCATCATTGCCGCCGATAGGATCGTCGCCATCGGGTTCGCTTTGCCTTGTCCGGCGATGTCGGGCGCGCTGCCATGGATCGGTTCGTACAAACCGTATGTGCCATGGGCGGTTTGGCGATCGCCCAGGGATGCGCTGGCTAATAGCCCGATCGAACCGACCGCGGCGCTGGCCAAATCGGACAGGATATCGCCGAACAGATTGCCGGTCAGGATAACCCCAAATTGGGATGGATTGCTGATGATTTGCATCGCGGCGTTGTCGACATACATGTGGCTAAGATCGATGTCAGGATGCGCGCCGGCGGCGTCTTTCACTGTCTCGCGCCATACTTGACTGGTTTCCAGAACATTGGCTTTATCGACACTGCACAGGCGCTGTTTCTTTGGACTGTCGCCGGATCGCGCAGCGCGAAAGGCGACCTGAGCGATGCGTCGGACCTCCGTTTCGGTGTAGGACATCATATCCCACCCTTCGCGGCTGCCATCGACGGCAATGCGTTCGCCTTTGTCGCCAAAATACACGTCGCCGGTCAGCTCTCTTACGATCAACAGGTCAAGCGTGGTGGCGATGTCCGGGGTGAGCGGGGATAGATGCTCCAACCCTTTGTACACTTTGGCTGGCCGCAAATTGGCAAACAGGCCCAATTCTTTGCGCAGGCCCAAAATGGCCTGCTCCGGGCGCAATGACCGTTCCAGTGCGTCGCAGGATGGATCACCGACCGCGCCAAACAAAATGGCGTCGGCCTCTCTCGCCATCGTCAATGTCTCGTCAGGCAATGGATGGCCGTGATTTTTATAAGCGATGCCGCCAACATCCCCTTCGAAAAGGGTAAGGTCCGCAAGACCCGCCGCCTCGAGCACCTTCACCGCTTCGCGCGTTACCTCTGGTCCGATCCCATCACCGGGCAAAACTGCGATTTTCATTGGCCGTATCCTCACCGTGACGGTTCAAACAATCATCCGCGCCAGTTTCTCGCCCAGCGTCTTGCGCGCGGCCATAACATCGCGGGCGTGGCTATCAAGCAAGTAGTCGCGGATCGGGCGATGCAATTGGCGGAATGCCTCAAACTGTTCATTCAAATCGCCCGTTGGATCGGGCTTTGCCCCGCCATACCCCAATTCGCGCAATACGATCGCTTCGAATGTAACCATCACCGAAAGCCAACCGCGCGCAGAAGGCGCATGGCAAATCGCGGTAAGCAGCGCGTCGAGACCGCTGTAAATGGTAGGGTATGGGTTGCGTTCGGGCAGGACGCTAACCGTCAACGTGCACGCCCACTGAATGGCGGCGGCGGGCAGAGGCTCGGTCATCCAAGGCGCGCGACTTTCAATCAATTCCACCCGAGCAAAGGGCAATTGCGCATCTGATTTGGCGCGCAGTTCCACTTCGACGCAATTGCCGGGGATCATCACCGGACGCAATTGTCGCCCACGCCCACCTGCAACGTAACCCGCAATGAGCCCGTGATGTTCGGTAAGAAGGCGTGCAATCGACGCCGTTTCGCCATGCGGACGAGACGCCACCAAAATAGCCGGAGCGCGCATATCCATCAGCGCTGCCCCCTCATCATCCGATTTACTTGCCCGAGAGTTTGGCTTCCAACTCAGCGACCTTCGCTTCGAGGGCATCGGCTTGTTCGCGGGCTTTTTGCGCCATCGCTTTGACGGTGTCGAATTCTTCGCGGCTGACGAAGTCCACACCGCCCATCGCTTCGCGCATTTTTTCGCGCGCGTTTTGACGGGCCTCACGGCTCATACCAGCCATAGTGCCAGCTGCGCTGTTGGCGAGTTTTACGAAGTCGGCGATGATTGGGTTTTCACTTTGCATGACCGCTATTTGGCGATGGTCACGCAGCTTGTCCAGCACCCACGATAGCTAGAGTTCGATCCGCTCAATCGCTCCGCCGCGATCTGAACCCCCATCGGGGTTTTCAACGATGAACTGATAATTCAAGACGCCGGCAAAAATCAGCCACGCCAGACACGGCAACAATATCACCGCAGCAAGCCGCCGGACGCGCCAAAACACCGCAATAACCGCCAGCAATGAAATCACGGCGTACACCAAGATATAGAGCGCGATCACCATTTCTTGCATGCCGAAAAACACCGGCGTCCACGCCAACACACCGATAAAGTGCAGCGCAAAAACAACGATTGCGATTTCGCGACCGTGGGCACCCCATGCGCTCACCACAAGCGCCAGGGCCACGCCCACCGATACGAACAAGAGCGACCAGACAATGCCAAACCACATAGCGGGCGGGAAAATCACGGGTTTTGTGAGGCTTTGAAACCAGATCGTTTCTGCGCTGCCAAATTGTCCTGACCCGAAACCAAGCAGCACGATAAGAGGCACCAAAAACAGCGCCCAGCGAAGAAAACTTGCGCGCAATTGCGCTTTGGAAGCCAGAAAGTTCATCACTTCTCCCGTGCTGATCCCGGTCCAACTTGGCGTCGAATGATGACGCCTTGGTGTTGCAACGGATTCCGCATTTACCCTTACGCCGATTCGCCTAGGAAACGGAGCTCGCGTGGCCATACACAAGCCGCCTGAAACCGCCAATTGCCCGATACGATTATCGTCCCCAATATGCCGATGAAGCGTTGCAAACGCCCTCCAAATACCTTCGGAAGACCGCGCGATCGCCGCGCAAAGCGCATTGGATTGATCAAATTCGATACGAAATATCGCTGCAAACCGATTGAATTTCGGCGCGTTTTCCGCCGGAAACTTCAAACAATTCAACAAAGATCAATAAGACCATTCGCGCTTTCGCCTCATTGTGATAGCTTCGCCACATTCTTGCCGTGATTCGGGGCGCTGTTCGGCAAGAAAATCCTGTGCGCGCTCCAACTAACCAACTGGGAATACGCTTTTTTGCGCCATTTCCATTGAGGGGAACGAATTAAATGAAAAAGACCAACTTTGCATCGATGCTCGCTGTCGCTGGCGGCCTCGCAATCGCAACTGCTGCTTGCTCGGCTCCTGCTGAAGAAGGCGCAACTGACGCTGACACAACTGCAAACGCAGACGCTTGCTGTGCAGCTGAAGGCTGCTGTGCCGCTGAAGGTTGTGCAGCTGAAGGCTGTGCAGCTGAAGGCTGCTGCGCCGCTGAAGGTTGCTGCGCCGCTGAAGGCTGCTGTGCAGCTGAAGGCTGCTGCGCCGCAGCTGAGTGAGAAGCTGATTAAGCTTCCACACGCATTAGCGTAACATTGCGGCCGATGGCATCACACGATGCCGTCGGCCGTTTTGTATTGAGCTTTCAGAAAAACGGTCTGTAACTTTGAGTTCGGATCGCTAGAACACCCCTCTATGACATCTAAGACTATGACACCGGTCCAAGCCGCCCACACCGTGATCGAAACCATCACCCAGATGGCTCAGGAACAACGCCCGCTCATGCTGCGCGTTGTGCCCGAAGAGGGCGCGAATTTCTGGACACACTATCCCAAATCCGATGCCCGCGATAAATTCTGCAAGGCGCGTTGGTATTACCATGTTCATGCACCGGGCAGCCGGGACGCTGGGGAACACGGCCACTTTCATTTGTTTCTGCACCGGACCCAATTGCCCAAAGGGTTGGAGCCCAAAGTGTGGCCACCGCAAGGCGAAGACGCCAAGGCGCACGTGACCCATTTGATCGCCCTCTCAATCGACACCAACGGCATCCCGCGCAGTTGGTTTTCGGTGAACCGGTTTGTCACGAACGAATTTCTGTTCCCGGCCGAAACGATGATCGACCATTTGCCCGATTTCAACGTCGACAACACCAAAGAAGACGATTGCGTCAACCGCTTCGTCACCGCGATGGTGGCGTTGTACCGCGATGAAATCGCAGAGCTTTTGCGCGAACGCGATGCGAAGCATGCCGAATTGGTCGCCGAACATGGCGACGCCGCCTATGAAAAGACGAGCGGTTTGGAAGTGTTGTCTTCGATCCCGATCGACCTAGACGCCAAAATCAGCGGGATGGATTTGGGCTAAACTCGCTTCGCCGAGACCAAAAATTCCACATTGCCTTGGGGGCCGGTGATTGGGCTTTCTACGATCCCATCAATGACCCATCCTTCGCCTTCCAACCATGCGCGAACTTCGTCGCATACGCGGGCGTGTAGGTTCGTGTCACGCACCACACCACCTTTGCCGACTTCGTTTTTGGCGACTTCAAACTGCGGCTTTATCAATGCGACAAGTTGGCATTGCGGCGCGGCCAATTGCAGCGGCACATCAAGGACTTTGGAAAGGCCAATAAAGCTCGCGTCGCACACGACCCAATTGCATTCGCGGTTGATATGATCGCGGGTCAAAATCCGGGCGCTGGTTTGTTCATGCACGGCAACGCGCGGATCTTGGCGCAATTTCCACGCAAGTTGATTGGTCCCGCTGTCGACGGCAAAGACGTATGCGGCACCTTTGGTGAGCATGACGTCGGTAAAACCGCCCGTTGATGACCCAACATCGATCGCCACCGCCCCCGTTGGATCAAGCGCGAAGTGGTCAATCGCATGGGCCAATTTGATGCCACCCCGGCTCACCCAAGGGTGATCCCTCCCGCGCACATCCAGCGGCGCATCCTCGGCGATCTGTTGTCCCGGCTTTGTCACTTTGGCTTCGCCCGCAAACACAACGCCCGCCATGATAAGCGCCTGAGCGCGGGTGCGGCTTTCGGCCAATTGCCGTTCTACAAGCAGATGATCGACACGCTTTTTCTTCGCCTTTTGCGGGCGGCGGTGGTCCATTTTTTTGGGGGTGTTGTGCGAATTGGTCATAGACCATTTGAGCGATAGCGCGCATTGATGCGGCATGAAAGCGATCTACTTACAAACCGCCGGTGCCGTCGTCCTTACCTTTGGGCTTGGTGCCCTTGTCGCGTGTGTTCCTGCGTCGGCGCCACCCGCGCCAACGCCACCGCCTGTTGCCGCCCCTGCTCCGACGCCAACGCCTGCCCCTGCGCCGGCACCGCCGCCTGTGATTCAGGAACCGGTCTACGACAATTACCTCGATGCGCCGCAAACGCCGGGAACATGGTTGTATCTCAGCGAACCGGGTGAGACGCTTGCGCTCTATGGTGAAAATCCGCGTCAGCCGATCTTCATGGTGCGTTGCGCCGCAGGAGAGATCGCTTTAGCCCGCGCGACTGCATCGCCATCCACCGCATCGCGCGCGATGAGCGTGCGGACAGAGACAACCAACCGCCAATTGCAAGCGGATCGCGTTGGCGACCGCCCTCTGGTTGCCGCAAATATTGCGGCGCGCGATCCGTTGCTGGACGCGATGGCCATCACGAAAGGTCGCTTTGCCGTTCAAGTCGAAGGCGAACGCACGCTCTACCTACCCGCATGGGTGGAGGTCAGCCGCGTGATCGAGGATTGCCGGTAAGCATACCGTTATTTCAAGCGCGCCAGATCGGGCGCAGCGAACACGTCCCCATAACAAAAGGGCGGTTCGGCATAATGCGCGAACCGCCCTTCATGGTCAGCGGCCGTAAAGCGCCGCTCACGAAACCTTACTCGGTAAGAGGTTTACCGAATATGCTCCGTAGGGTGCTTCACCGACCTCGCTACTGAACCATGAGACATCGGATCACCTCCTTTCGCGCTATAAAGCCAAGACCAGCCGTTTCACCGGGGGCCAAGAACGTCGTTTACCGCCGCTCTCACCCACCTTTGTGAATCATGACCGGCCAAGCGACAAGTCTTGTATTTATCTTTTCCCACGTCATAATCCGGCGCTTCCGCGTATCAAAAGCACTCTTTCCCCTTTCAGCCATGCTGAAGCGGGCGAATTCGACGCGTGCCATCGAGGTTTGGCTGCGCGATTGTGGAAATTAACAAAGGAATCGCCAAAACACCCGGTACTGCGCATCGGCATGCTCTTGGGGCTTGCCCTGATTTGCGCAGGTCAGTAATCGCCCTTGCATGCAATTTACGACGATCCCACACCCCGCCCCCACGCCAGACGCTGAGCGTGAAGCAGCCATTGCCGATCCCGGATTTGGCACAGTCTTTACCGATCACATGGTCACCATCGACTATGACGAAGCGGATAAAGAGGCCGGCGGCACCGGTTGGCATTCTCCAACGATCGGCCCTCGGGTCCCCATCCCGCTCGATCCAGCGGCCAGCGTCCTTCACTACGCGCAGGAAATATTCGAAGGCATGAAGGCCTTTACCCATGCCGATGGCGGTATGGCGATGTTCCGGCCGGAGGCGAACGCATCGCGTTTCAACGCCAGCGCTCGCCGGATGGCGATGCCGGAAATTCCAGAAGAACTGTTTCTCGAAGCGGTTCGGCTTGCGGTGAAGACCGACGCGAAATGGATGCCACCTGTGGATGGCGGATCGCTCTATATCCGCCCGTTTATGTTCGCGTCTGAGGCGTTTTTGGGTGTGCGCCCGGCACGGCAGTACAAATTCGTCGTTATCTTGGTGTCGACCAGCAATTATTTCAAAGGTGGCGTGAACCCGGTCAAAATCTGGGTCAGTCAAGATTACGTCCGCGCAGCCCCCGGCGGCACAGGCGCGGCAAAAACCGGCGGCAATTACGCCGCCAGCCTTGTCCCGCAAGCCGAAGCGATTTCAAAAGGATGCGATCAGGTCGTGTTCCTTGACGCTGCGAACCACAAATGGGTCGAAGAATTGGGCGGAATGAACTTGTTCTTTATCCGCCGCGACGGCAGCGTCATCACCCCGCCGCTGACCGGCACAATCCTGCCCGGCATCACCCGCGACAGCCTGATCGCGATGCTGCGCGAAGAGGGGCTGGAAGTGCGCGAGGAACCCTATTCGATAGACCAATGGCGCACTGAGGCGGAAAGCGGCGAGCTGCTCGAAACGCTCGCCTGCGGCACCGCAGCGGTTGTGACCCCGGTTGGCACAGTCGCATCACCCGATGGGGAGTTTACCATCGGCACCGGCGGCATTGGTCAAATGGCAATGAAAATGCGCGAACGTTTGGTCGGGCTGCAAAATGGACAGATCGGCGACCAGCACGGCTGGGTGATGCGGGTTTGAATTGTGGCTGAAACAATCCAAGTCGCCGCTCTTTATTGCTTCGCGCCGTTCGATGATCCGGCTGCGCTTCAACCGGCTTTGCAGGCCGCGTGCGAAGACGCCGAAGTGTGCGGAACTGTATTGCTCGCCCCAGAGGGTGTGAACGGTACGATTGCGGGATCCGCCCAAGGCATTGAACAGGTGTTGAATCACATTCGTTCGCTGCCCGGTTGCGGCGAATTCGATGTCAAATTCTCCCACGCAGAAGAACGCCCGTTTAACCGCATGAAAGTCCGGTTGAAACGTGAGATCGTGACAATGGGCGAACCGGACATAGACCCCCGCGCCAGCGTTGGCAGCTATGTTGCGCCGCAGGATTGGAACGCGCTCATCAGCGATCCCGACACCATCGTGATCGACACCCGCAACGATTATGAAGTCGCCATCGGGACGTTCGAAGGCGCGGTCGATCCCAAGACCCCCAGCTTTCGCGACTTTCCAGCATGGTTTCGCGAACACCGCGACGATTTGCTGGAGGGCAAGAAACGCGTGGCGATGTTCTGCACCGGCGGCATTCGCTGTGAGAAATCGACCAGTTTCCTGCGCAAAGAAGGCGTGGAGGATGTGTTCCACCTCAAAGGCGGCATCCTCAAATATCTCGAGACGGTGCCCGAAGCGGACAGCAAATGGGACGGTGAATGCTTCGTCTTTGACCAACGCGTTGCAGTGAAACACGGCTTAGAGCTTGGCTCATACGGGCAATGTTTTGCGTGCCGTATGCCGTTGAGCGAGGCGGAGATGGCATCAGATGATTACATGCCGGGCGTCGCTTGTCCGCATTGCATCGACACCCGTGATGAAGCGCAGCGCGCACGCTATGCCGAGCGGCAACGCCAACAACAATTGGCAAAGCAGCGCGGCGAAGCTCATGTGGGCGCCACGCTCAAAGATGCGGCTGATTCCGCACAAGACAGCGCGCCAAACCTTCCGGATGGCGGGTGGGAGGCCAACTTCCCCATTGGGCTTTCTCCTGACGTTGACAAGCAAGAGAGCGGCGATTGAGCACCCTCCCCACCCTCTATTCCTTTCGACGCTGTCCCTATGCGATGCGCGCGCGGATGGCTCTTTGGATTGCGGGCATTGCGGTTGAACTGCGCGAAGTGAAATTGGCCGATAAGCCGCCAGAATTGATCGCGGCTTCGGTCAAGGCGACCGTTCCTGTTCTTGTTCTAACCGATGGCACAATCGTTGAAGAAAGCGTCGCGATAATGCGCTGGGCTTTGGCCCAAAGCGATCCCGAAAATTGGCTTGGCGGAGACGATGCCGGGTTGATTGCTCAAGCCGATGGCCCGTTCAAACATCACCTTGATCGGTACAAATACCCCAACCGCTACAGCGAAGAGCCGGATCACGGCGCCGTTGATCATCGCGCACTCGGGTTGGCCATTCTTGAACAATTGGATGCGCGGATTGGCGCACATGGCCAATTGTGCGGGGCCAATCGATCATTGTCCGATATCGCGCTTTTCCCCTTCATCCGCCAATTCGCCAATCACGACCGCGGATGGTTCGACGCGCTCGACCTGCCGCATTTGCACCCGTGGTTGGCGGGGCATCTCGCATCCAATCTGTTTGCGCAGATCATGCCAAAGTTCACGCCGTGGAAATCCGGCGATGCCCCGATCGCATTTGGCCCAATGATCGAAACAGGCGTTTAGTCAAAGTTTACGCAATTCCGCTACGACAACGGTCATGCAAAGCCTCGCGCCCGATTTTCGCGTTACGCGCAACGACGCCAATCGAGAGATCCATTGGGTCGCCATCGGTTTGTGGACGGAACAGACATTGGCCGATTTGCAGGCTAAACTCATCCAGATGGCCAAACCCTATTTAGAAGATCGCCAAGGGTTTCGGGTCCTAGGCGATCTGCGCGAATTGGCGGTGCAATCGCGCGAAATGGCCGAGAAAATTCGCCAATCGCAAGAAGCCTCTGCCCAATTGGGTGTCGAACGGATGGCATTTGTCTATTCGTCGGTGTTGGTGAAGCAACAATTTCGCCGGTTAAGCGCTGCGCTTGAGATTGAATTTTTTGACAACAAAGCCGACGCGATCAACTGGCTTCGCGGGTAACACAGTCCCAAACGCACAGGTCAGTATCGTTCCGAAACGACCATTGGTTTTCGGCAAGCACTCTTGAACATTTTGCCATTAGGATCGTTCCCATGACTGATCTTGCGCCAACATCCCATGTTTCCAACGATTTGCATCGCGGAGAATTGTATTTCTCGATCGCGGGCCTTTGGGAGCTCGAAGACATGAAAGATTTCGTGATCGAATTGAACAAAAACGCTTGGCCTTTGGTCAAAGCGGGTCACAAAATTCATGTTATCGGCGCAATGGAAGGATTCGTGCCGCAGACGCGGGAAACGGGTGACGTGATCCGCGATCATTTGATTGAATCGCGCCAACATGGGCTGACGAGGGTCGCGTTGTATGGCGCTTCGTCGCTGGTGAAACTGCAATATAAGCGGTTGAGCAAAGGCATCGATGTGGAATTTTTTGATTCCAAATTCGAAGCGGCACGATGGCTGCGCCGTCCTTATGAAGACGCCGCCTAATCGGTTTGGGTTCGGGCCAATTCGTTTCGAAACGCATCGATAAGCCAGTGGGTCGCCGGGCCCAATTGCGCATCGCGCCGCCACAAAGCCATCAAATCATATTCGGCGCCCGGATCTTCGGGTAGGTCGAGTTCAACCAATCGCCCCGATGCCAGA
This sequence comes from Erythrobacter sp. Alg231-14, assembly GCF_900149685.1. NCBI lineage: Bacteria > Pseudomonadati > Pseudomonadota > Alphaproteobacteria > Sphingomonadales > Erythrobacteraceae > Erythrobacter > Erythrobacter sp. Alg231-14. The sequence continues at coordinate 844,115 of NZ_LT702999.1, forward strand.
TCATCGGCGACCATATTGCGCGGCATGTTGCCCCACCCCAACCCTTCTCTCAAAAGCGAATGTTTGGCGGCTAGGTCACCCAGCCTCCAGGTTAGCGGGCTGAGCACCGAGAATTCGCGCCCTTGAGTGCGGCTGGATCGATCGGACAAAACCAATTGCAAATGATTGCGTGTCTCGCCTGGCGCGATCTCTTGTTGTGTCAGAGGATGCTCCGGCCCGGCCACCGGAATGAGCATCACGGACCCCACCGCCTGTTTCTCCAACATCGGGTCATCCCCAATCGTCGGTCCACCAATCGCCAATTGCGCGTCTTCATCGATCAAACATGACACAACCGCGCCCAAGGCCTCCACCCGCAAACGCAGCGCCACGGTGGGATACCAATCGCGAAACGAGCGCAGGACATGCGCGGTCACCTCGCCTGGAACCATTGCATCAACGACTAAGGTCAGTCGGGTTTCCACCCCGGCATGGATGCTTTGTGTCTTGGCCAACAAAGCATCGACACGATCGGTGATCGAACGCGCCTCTGCCAACAACCCTTCGCCAGCTTCGGTTAGGATCGGTTTGCGCGACCCCTCACGTTCAAACAATGTCACCGCCAATTGCGCCTCCAACTGAGCGATGCCGTAACTGATGGCGGAAACGGCGCGGGCCATGTCTCGCGCGGCGGCGCCAAAACTGCCGAGTTCGGCGACCTTTAGGAATATGCGCAATTGATCGAGGCTGGGATCACCGAGTTTCATCATAGAATGTTCGGATAGTTAGAACATTTTATCAAGTTTTATCGCACTTATCCAATCACACTTTCGATCGTATCTCCTTTCTCAACGAACAAACGGAGACACTGAGATGATCGAACTGCGTCCATTCAAATCGCTGGGTTCCGCCAATCACGGTTGGCTTGATGCCCATCACCACTTCGCCTTTGGCGGCTATCACGCACCTGATCGCGTCAATTGGGGCTCTCTTCGGGTCTGGAACGACGACACGATCGCGCCCGGCACCGGCTTTCCCCTGCACCCCCACAACGACATGGAAATCATCACCTATGTCCGCAAAGGGGCCATCACGCATCGCGACAATCAAGGGAATGAAGGCCGCACAGAAGCGGGCGACGTTCAGGTCATGAGCGCTGGAACCGGCATCCAGCATTCAGAATACAATCGCGAGGACGAAGACACAGAGATCTTCCAAATCTGGATCATTCCGGACACTCGCGGAGGAGAGCCAAGTTGGGGCGCTCGCAGCTTCCCCAAGGCCGATCGTTCCGGTGCGTTTGTGCCGCTCGCCAGCGGGGCTTCGAATGATGATGACGCCTTGCCGATCCGCACCAATGCAAGCGTCTTGGGCGCATCGATCAAAGCCGGCGATAGCGTGACCTACACCCCGGCCTCTGCCGACCGTCACCTGTATTTGGTGCCCGCCATCGGCAAAGTTCGGGTCGACGATGTGGAGGCGAATGCCCGTGATGGCGTCGCCATCACTCAACATGCCGCAATTACGGTCACTGCGATTGAAGACAGCGAAATTGTCCTCGTGGACGCTGTTTAACACACCCCCTCGGCGCCGGTCTGCCCCCCTCCTTCCCCATCCAAGGATCAGGCCGGCCCCACCCCTTTTTTCCAACTTTTCTAGGAGTATCCCATCATGACCAATATCCTTCACATCACCGCCAGCATCCGCAAAGACGACAGCGTTTCCACCGCTCTTGGCAATGCGTTGACCGCTGGATTGGCCGCAAAATCGGGCGCAACGATCACCGCCCGCGATCTTAGCGATCAAGCCCTACCCTTCGTAAGCGAAGATCGTTTCGCGGCGGGCCTAACCCCTGCCGCAGAACGCACCGCGGATCAGGCCGAACTGGCCGAAGTTGGCGATATATTGATCGCCGAACTGCAGGCCGCCGACACAATTGTCATCAGCTCGCCAATGTACAATTTCGGCGCACCGGCATCGCTTAAAGCATGGGCCGATCTGGTTGCGCGCGCAGGGACTACATTCAAATATACAGAGAATGGGCCGGTCGGACTGTTGGAGGGCAAAACCGCCTATATCGCCGCCGCATCCGGCGGAACTCCAGTGGGCGGGGACATGGATTTCATGTCGAATTGGTTGACCTTTTTCCTCGGCTTTTTGGGGGTCAAGGATGTTCAAATCATCGCCGCCGATGGCATCATGGGCACAGACGGCGCAGACAAAATTGCCGCCGCCCACGCGCGCATTGCAGACATCACAGCATAAGCATCTATTCCAAGGGGAATTACAATGAACACCACCCAGATTTCATCGCCTCAGCAAGATGCCACCGCGCTCGTCGGGCGCCTGTTGCTTGCCGCTTTGTTTGTCTTAGCGGGTATCAACAAGATCGGCGCAGCGGAGGGGATGACAGGATACATAGCCTCTGCCGGATTGCCCGCGCCAGAATTGATCTTTTACGCAACGGTCGCGCTTGAAATTGGCGGCGGACTGTTGCTCGCTGTGGGGCTTAAGGCGCGCTATGCCGCCGCCGCACTCGGTTTGTTCAGCATCGCCGCGGCAGTGCTGTTTCACAACAATTTTGCCGAGCAAGCCGAGATTACGAGCTTTCTCAAGAACTTCGCGATCGGTGGCGGTATGTTCATGGTCGCCGCATTCGGTCCGGGGCGTTACTCGATTGATCGCGGATGATTTGGCCCCAATCGGCCGCGCATAACACAGGAAAAGGGTCGGGCTGCGAAATGCAGTCCGGCCCTTTCTATTGCCTCATCCCGGCCAGATTATTTGCCGTCTGGCAATGCTGCCTTCAATTCTTCGACCCACACATCGGCCACCGCATCGGATGGCGCGCGCCAATCACCGCGCGGCGACAAGGCGCCTTGTGAGCTGACTTTGGGACCGTTCGGAATGGCGCTGCGTTTGAATTGTGAGAAGCCAAAGAAGCGTTTCAGGAACAATTCGAGCCAAGATGCAATTTCAGTGAGATCGTATTGATTTTTGCGATCCTCGGGGAAACCAGCCGGCCAATCGCCTGCCTTCGCATCACGCCAAGCGTGATAGGCTAGGAACGCGATTTTCCCGGGACGTTGTCCGTATCGGATTGTGTGGTGGAGGAAGAAATCGTTCAGCTCGTAGGGGCCGACTTTCTCTTCGGTGCTTTGCATTGCTCCGTCTTCGTCGGCTGGGATCAGTTCTGGTGAAATCACCGTGTCATACACCGCCATCAGGACTTCGCCGCATTCTTGCGTGAATTGCTGAGTCTCCACCGTCCACCGGATAAGATACCGGATCAAAGTCTTGGGCACGCCGGAATTCACGCCGTAATGGCTCATGTGATCGCCAACGCCATAGGTGCACCAGCCCAGCGCAAGTTCGCTGAGATCACCCGTTCCGACGACAAAGCCGCCATGTTGGCCGGCAATGCGGAAGAGGTAATCGGTGCGCAGGCCCGCCTGTACATTCTCAAACGTCACATCGTAGACCGGTTCCCCTTTCGCAAAGGGGTGGCCCATATCTTCCAACATGCGGGTCGCAGCCGGTTTGATGTCGATCTCTTCGGACGTGATCCCGAATGCCTCCATCAATTTCCACGCATTGCCCTTTGTCTCATCCGACGTGCCGAAACCGGGCATTGTGTAACCACGAATGGCCGTGCGCGGCAGGCCAAGCCGATCACATGCTTTACAAGCAACGATCAATGCATGCGTGCTGTCCAACCCGCCCGAAATGCCGATAACCAACGATTTGGCATGCGAAGCCTTGATCCGACGCATCAGGGCATCGACCTGAATGTTGAACGCTTCGTAGCAGTCTTCGTCCAAGGTTTTTTGATTGTTGGGCACGAATGGAAAACGACGGACAGGACGGATCAAACCGATATCGCCCGCCTCAATGGCGTGATCGAATACGATTCGGCGGAATGAGTCTTCGGGCCTGCCATGCGCCTCAGCAGCGTCGGTGAATGTCTGATTGCGCATCCGTTCGGCCGCAATCCGATCGGTGTCGATATCTACAACGCACAGTTCCGGGTCGAGATCGAACCGGGCGCTTTCAGTCAACAATCCGCCAAGTTCGTAAATGACGCCCTGACCATCCCATGCCAAATCGGTTGTGCTTTCCCCATGGCCGCTGGCGGAATAGGCGTAGGCGCATATTGATCGCGCCGAGCTGGATCGGCAATGCAAATGGCGATCGTCGGCGCGGCCAATGGTGATCGGCGATGCCGACAAGTTGCAGAGAATCAACGCCCCAGCCAAAGCCGCTAATGTGCCAGGTGGATTGGGCGCCCAGAAATCCTCGCAAATTTCTACGCCAAATGTGAAACCAGTTAGGTTCGACGCAGAAAACACCAGATCGGTGCCAAACGGCACTTCCTCTCCGTTCACGCCGATCCAAAGGTCTTGGCAATTGCGCCCATGGGCAAAGTGGCGCTTTTCATAGAATTCGCGGTAATTGGGCAAGTAGCTTTTGGGGATCACTCCCAACAATTCACCCTGCGAAATGACCAGCGCACAATTGTACAGCTTTGCATTGCGACGGAGCGCGGCACCAATCACCAAGACAGGCGATAAATCCGCGCTCGCCTCAACAATGTCACCGATCGCCGCCTCTGTTGCGTCCAACAACGCGTTTTGCATATGCAAATCATCGATCGCGTAAGACGACACGCACAGTTCGGGATAGACCACCAAATCGACATTTTGCGCATGGGCTTTGCGTGCTTCGGATAAGATACCGGCAGTATTGTACGCAACATCGCCCGTGCGCACACAAGGGGTAGACGTTGCAACCCGCACAAAACCGTGAGCGTGCATATCGAAAAAGGGATGCGAAGTGGTGGCCATGTTGCGGGCGGTGTCCTGTTTAAATCGTCAAACCCGCTCTAGCGGGTAAACAACGGCGTTACAAAGCCCGGCATTACGGGGGCGACAAGTTCGGCTTTCAGGCGGGACAGGGAAAATGCGACTTTGTGATGGCTGCACAGCGTTGCACAAAGCCGCGCGAACCTCCAATTGAATGATCAAGGGTCAGAGGGAACACGCACTCCCCCTCTTTCGAGGCCCAATAAAAGGAGACTTACGATATGGCCGATGCAACTTACACTCCCCCCGAAGTTTGGAACGCCGACACCGAATCCGGCGGCCGATTTGCCAGCATCAATCGCCCGACCGCTGGCGCGCGCGAAGACAAAGAATTGCCGCGCGGCGAAAATCCGTTTCAATTGCATTCTTTGGCCACGCCCAACGGCGTCAAAGTAACCATCATGCTCGAAGAGCTGTTGGAAAAAGGGCACACGGGCGCAGAATACGACGCCTACACGGTCAACATTGGCGATGGTCAACAATTCACCAGCGGTTTTGTCGGCATCAATCCCAATTCGAAAATCCCTGCGCTCATTGATGCAAGCGGTGACACAGACTTTCGCGTTTTCGAATCCGGCGCGATCCTTGTCCATTTGGCCGAAAAGTTCGGGGAGTTTCTACCCACCGATCCCGCCGCACGCGCAGAAGTGATGAGCTGGGTTTTCTGGCAAGTTGGCACCGGGCCATTCATCGGCGGCGGGTTTGGGCATTTCTACGCCTATGCCCCCGAGAAATACGAATACCCGATCAACCGCTACGCCATGGAGGCAAAGCGCATCTTTGACGTGGCCGATCAACAATTGGGCAAGACACGTTTCCTTGCGGGCGACGAATACACGATAGCCGATATGGCCAATTTCCCGTGGCTCGCCCCGTTTGTTGCAGGCACCATCTACAATGAAGCCAAAACCTTCTTGTCGATTGATGATTACCAAAATGTTGGCCGGTGGGCGCGCGAAATCGCCACTCGTCCCGGCGTCCAGCGCGGGCGTTTGGTGAACAAGGTGTGGGGCGATGAGGATCAACAATTGATTGAACGCCATTCGCCATCCGATTTCGATGGAAAGAACCTCGACTTCACATTTTGATCGTTTGATCACACACAAATAATGGGCTGGAAGTTCTTGGACTTCCGGCCCATTGTTGTTTTGTGATTGAGAACAAGCATTGAGCGCCCAACAACACGACAAGATTCGGCTTAAGGAAAAGCTGGGTTACGGTGTGGGGGATCTGCCGTCTGGGTTGTATCTCAATTTCTTTGGCGCCTACCTTTTGTATTTCTTCGTTGACCTGGGCGGTGTTGCCCCGGCGGCGATGGGCTTCATGCTTCTGATTTCCCGAGTGATCGACGCCGTCACCGACCCGTTGATGGGAGCATTGAGCGATCGTACCCGTACGCGGTGGGGGCGGTATCGTCCGTATCTTTTGTTCGGCGCGATCCCGTTCGGCATCACCGGCTTTGCTATTTTCGCCGCGCCGCCGATGTCGGTCGGATGGTTGTTGGTGTGGGCCTACGTCACATACGGGCTTGCCATGCTGGCCTTTACCGCTGTGAACGTGCCGTATTCCGGTTTGTTGGGGGTTATTTCCCCATCAGCAAAAGAACGTGCCAGCGTAACGGCGTATCGCATGTTCTTCTCTGGTTTTGCTGGGATCATGGTGGGGGTCTTGGCCACGACATTGGTGCGCGAATTGGGCGGCACAGACGAAGCGCGCGGCATTATGCTGACGATGGGTGTTTTCTCAGCCTTGGCGGTGGTGGTCTATCTTACGACTTTTGCGACAACCAAAGAGCGCATTCCCGCGGCACCCACAAACACCACCATTCGCCGCGACCTTGGCACATTGGTGCGGACATCGGCGTGGATCGTTGTGGCGACGTCCGCCGTGTTTGGCGTTCTTTCCATTGCAAGCCGTGCGGCCACGGCGCGTTTCTTTTTCAAATATGTCGCGGGCGATGACGGCGCGCCGGTGTTCTTATTCCTTGATCGGTTTGGCCTTTTCCTAACCGCGTTGGCCTTGGGTCAAATCAGCGGAGTGTTGATTGCCTTCACCTTGCAACGCCGATTCGAAAAATCGCATCTTATTATTGCGGGCGGCGCGATGAAGGTTGCTGGGATCGCAATCTTTGCCCTTGTCCCGCTGGATGCGGTGTGGCCGCAAACGATCGCGCAGTATTTCGTCGGCATCGGATTTGGCTTTTTGATGGTGCTCGCATTTTCCATGTTCACTGACATCGCCGAATTTATCGATTGGAAATCGGGACAGCAAATGACCGCATTGACGGTGTCGGCATCCATTTTTGCGGTGAAAATCGGCATGGGATTGGGCGGCGCTCTACCGGGATTGGTGCTTGAATGGACCGGTTTTGTCGCGGGCGAAGCACAAAGCGAACAGGCGATTGCCGGCATCAATTTTGCGTTTGCGGTGATGCCAGCCTTGATCTTGTTTCCCGCCGCCATCGCCATGATGTTCTACCGTTTGGACCACAAAACCATCGCAAAGGTCGAACGCGATTTGGCCACGCGCCGGGCAGAACAATCGCCGATATAGAAATAACCGACTAAACACCCTTCACATATGCAAAAGAGGCGTTATATCGCGCTCTCCTGCTGGGGCGTCGCCAAGTGGTAAGGCACCGCTTTTTGGTAGCGGCATTCGCAGGTTCGATCCCTGCCGCCCCAGCCAGGAATACCCTAAATTCGGTCAACCATGCTTCAGACTGTGCCTGCAACGCACAGATTCTGCCCGGTTACCCATTCGCCCGAAGCGCCGACAAGATAGAGCACACAGGCAGCAATATCGCGCGGTGTGCCGAGTCGTCCCGCGGGTAGGTTCAGTTGTTCGAGCAAGGGACCGAAATCTTCGTCGGTCATGTCCAACGCCTTTTTCACGGTGTCGGTCGGAACAAATCCAGGAAGGATGGCATTCACGCGAATCTTTTGCGCTCCCATTTCCAGCGCCAATGTCTTGGTCAACATATTCACGCCCGCTTTCGCCGCGCTGTAATGTCCACTGCCCGGAAATGGATCGCGGCCCGCCATGCTTGATGTGTTCACGATGCTGCCGCCGTCTTTCATATGCCGCGCGGCCGCCCGAACCCCGTAAAACACAGATGAGAGGTTAACCGCCAAGGTCTTATCCCATTCCGCCGGGTCCAATTCGGTGATCGGCGCCGACACCAAGGATCCGCCCGCATTGTTGATCCAAATATCCAGCCGGCCAAATTCGTCTACGGCCCGCTGGGCCAAGGCATCCATGTCTTCGGCGCTGGACACGTCTGTGGCTTGTGCGATGGCGCGGCCTGCTGAATTGCTGGCGTTGATCGCATCGGCGACACCGGAAATTTGATCATTCGACCGCGCGGCGCACACCACATTGGCACCCGCTTCGGCAAGCAAATGGGCGATGCCTTCGCCAATGCCTCTACCCGCTCCAGTGATAACGGCGGTTTGGCCCGATAGGTCGAACAGATCCTGCATGCAGTCTTACTCCTGAAATTGATCAAGAGCGAAACTTGGCCCGCAACCGGATCCGCGTCCACTAACGGTTATGGTGACGGTGATTGGGATCCGAGCACCGCATCGGCCAAGGCAATGCCTGAAATCCATGCCCCTTCGACCCGTGGCGAATGCAAGTAATCGCCGGCGATCCCGATTTGCGCGTCCGCATCAAATCGCGCAGGTTCGCCGGTCGCCGCCGCAGGCTTCGCATACAACCAACGATGCGCGGTGACGTGAATGGGGGCGCCCACAATGGCGCCTGTTTGATCGGCGAAGTCTTTCAACAGGATCGGCCCGACCTCTTCTTTCGGGAGATCGATGATCTCGGCGCTGCGGTCTGCACTGGCGTGCAGCACCCAACATTCAACACCGGTGCGTCCCGGTTTAGCCGAATTGCGCGCGGCCCAAGCAATCCGCGCATCGTGATCTGCGACGCAATCAGACGCGATCGGCAAGGGTTGCGCAAATCCGGCCATAACCGCCCAACACGGCTCTGATACGACCTGAGCGGGCACCGAGGCGAGTTCTGGGTCGATATCGGTCAGCAAATCGCTCGCTTGTTCCGCGGGCACTGCGATCAGGACGATGTTTGCCGAATAGACGGCATCGCCCGTATCGACGCGATATTGCCCGTTCAATTGGCTTATATTCATGGCGCGAACGCCCCATCGCACGTCCAAACCATCCGCCATTGCGCGGATTGGGCCGTTCATGCCGGGTGTGCCGACCCAAGCTTTGTCTTCGCCAGTATCAGCCTCTGGCCAGCGCGCGACGACGCCGCGCTCCTGCCATTGTTCGATGGTGGATTGAAAACGGGGATCGCGCGCGGTGAAGAATTGCGCGCCGTGATCGAAACCGACCGTCTCACCGTCTATGTCTGCCCGCCGCGCCGCCATGCGACCGCCCGGCCCTCGACCTTTGTCCAATACCCGCACATCGCGCCCGGCCCCAGCCAAACGCACCGCGCATGAAAGCCCGGCCATGCCCGCGCCAACTATCAAAATATCGCTGTGTTGATTATCCATGCACCCACAACGCGCGGAACGGCCAAGCGTTTCATACAAAACGCACAGGCACCGACATTGTGATTTCTTTTAAGGCGCGCTGCGGTTCGGTTTTGCCTCGGCTAGGATCAACGAGAACCGTTCTTGATCGTCCAACCAACGCGCCTGCGTTTCCCAACCGCCCGCCAACAACAACATGCTGGATGTGCGCCGGTTGAATTTGTGGCTGTTTTCCGTGTGGATCGTGTCTCCACCGGCCATCGCAAATTCATGGCCATCAACAACAAAGACGATGTCGGTTTGGGCAACCAAATGCATTTCTATGCGTGCGTGCTCGTCGTTCCAGCGCGCCTCATGCTGCAATTGATCCAATGGGATATTTCCGTCCAACTCGCGATTGATCCGGCGCACCAAATTGCGGTTGAATTCCGCCGTGACCCCGGCCGCGTCGTCATAGGCAGCGATCAACGTATCGGTGTCTTTGATCAGATCCATTCCGATCAACAATTGCGCACCCTCGCCCAACGTCTCACGCATGTTCCGCAACAGATCAACCGACGTCCGCGCCACCATATTTCCGATGGTTGATCCCGGGAAGAACCCAAGTTTCGGCATGTCCGCCACGGTGTCGGGCAAGGCGACCTGACGCATGAAGTCTGCCTCAACGGGATGAACCGGCAGACCGGGAAACTTCTCTGCAAGATCTTGCGCAGCGGCGCGTAGAAAATCGCCCGATATATCCAACGGGACGTATGCGGCCGGCGCAATCGCCGACAGCAAGAGCGGCGTTTTCAATGATGATCCCGAACCAAATTCAACGACCGCGCGCCCTGCCCCGATCATCTCTGCGAAACTATCGCCGCGGGTTTTCAAAATCTGTGTTTCGGCCCGCGTCGGATAATATTCCGGCAGTTGCGTGATATCCTCAAACAACTGCGATCCCGCGTCATCGTAAAGCCAGCGCGCCGGGGTTGCCTTTTGCGCTTGAGACAGTCCTGCCAGAATGTCGGCACGAAATTTCGTATCGACACCGCTGGCGTCTTTCTCAACCAGTTTGAGGCCTTGCGCGCTCGTCATATTCAAAGGTCCTTGGCCAATCGCAAGCCAGTGAACTGCCAGCGTTGGTGTGGGTAAAAGAAATTGCGGTACGAACTGCGCGAATGACCCCGCATGGTCGCACAACTCGCGCCTTTCAACACGAATTGGCCGCTCATGAATTTGCCATTGTATTCGCCCACCGCCCCCGAAGCGGGCTGGAACCGGGGATAGGGTAAATAAGCAGATCGCGTGAATTGCCAACAATCGCCAAACAAATCTACCCCGCCCATAGGGACCGGATCGCACGCCATGGTCAATTGATTGCCGCCTGCCCGATCATGCGCAGCAGGCGCGGCCTTTCCGTTAGTATCAGGCGCACTTTGACCGCGAGCGACAGCTTCCCATTCAAATTCTGTGGGGAGGCGCGCACCGGCCCATGTCGCAAAGGCGTCCGCTTCGAAATAGGAGATATGCGTGACCGGCGCATCTGGATCGCGATCGCGTATTCCGGAATGCGAAAACCATTGATCGTTGCGCCAATAAAGCGGCGCATTGATCCCATGTTCACGCACCCAAGCCAAACCGTCCGACAACCACAGTGACGCATCGCTATAGCCGCCGTCAGCGATAAATTGCGACCATTCCCGATTGGTGATCAATCGATCCGCCAATGCGAATGGTTCCAACAAGACACGGTGGCGTGGGCCTTCATTGTCAAAGGCGAATCCGCCATCATCCGCGCCATCATGCCCGATCAACGCGACCCCACCGGGATGCGTATACCAGCCCATCTCGCCTTGCGGCGGAGATGTGACCGCGTGTCTATCGAACATGGCCGGCGCGAGTGGATTTTGGAACAGAGCGTGCTTGATATCGGTCAACAGCAATTCAATATGCTGTTGCTCATGCGCGATGCCCAACGCGATCAATTCGTCATGCGCACCGCTATCGATCAAAGGCGTCATGGCGTCATCAACCGCCGCGCGCCAATCCAATACTTCATCCAAAGCGGGACGCGACAACATTCCGCGAGAGAAACGACCGATCCGCTCTCCTTCCGCTTCGTAATAGGAATTGAAGAGAAACGGCCATTCGGCGTTATACGGACGATACGATGGTGCGTTGTCGCGTAAAAGGAACGTTTCCCAAAACCATGTCGTGTGCGCCAAATGCCATTTGGCGGGACTCGCATCTTCCATCGATTGGATTGTCGCATCCGCGTCCGATAAGGGCGCAACCAATGCCTCGCTCATCGAGCGGGTGCGGCGGTATTGATCCGCCAGCACATCGTTCTGGATATGCGTTTCGTTTTGCTGCTTGCTCTGTGGCAAAGGGCAGCTCCCTCATCCCTCAAATCGACCTCAACAAACATGCCGCAATTGAGTGGGGAAAGAAAGGCACTTCCAACAATTTAGACGCATCATCGCGTCTTGTTTCGGTATCAGGGATAATGGGGGCCGGGATCGGACGCAGGATCAAGCGCCAGGGTGCAAGCCACATCAGCCACAGGCAATTTACGCCGCCATGCGCACGCGATTGCGACCCGCATGTTTGGCATCGTACAAGGCGCCATCGGCCCGCGCGAACAGGGACAGCGCCGTGTCGCCCGCCTGAATGCAGGTGTATCCAAGGCTGACTGTGACGCTGGAGACCGGTTCTACTCCGCTGTCGCTGGCAATGATTTGGCGCAATCGTTCAATCATAACGCGCGCCATTCCATCGGACGCGCCCGGAATGATCCAGACAAACTCCTCACCCCCAACGCGGCCAACCGTGTCGCCTTGTCGAGCCTGCCCATTGGCGAGCCGGGCAACGCGTTGCAGCACTTTATCGCCCAAAGGATGTCCGTGCGTGTCGTTGACCCTTTTGAAGTGATCAATATCAAACATGACCATCACCAAAGGCATCTGGGTGACCCGCGCGTTCATCACGATCCTGTCCAATTCGCGCATCACGCGTCGGCGATTGGCAAGCCCGGTGAGCGGGTCTGTTTCAGCCAATTCGCGCGCATGCCGCGCCTCGTCGATGGCTTCGGCGCGCTTTGTCTCCAACAAACGTTCGCGTTGCACCTGAACCGTGTTGTCGCGCACGACCGCGACGACCCGATGCACGGTTCCATCACCGCCCATCAAATTGCACGCTTGAACAGAGATGGAATGCGCAACGCCATCGTACCCATAAACGTCAAACTGCAGCATGAAGGGTTCGACCTCTTCAGCGTGATCTTTCACCTTGCTGATCAAATCGATATCGTTGGCGAAAAGCAGCGTTTCCGCATCGCCTTCGACGAAACTCTCTTTCGCATCGATACCGAAAAGGCGCTTCAAACCGTCGGACCATTGCTGGTTTCCCGATTTCGGATCGTACTGCCAAACCCCGATGCCGGCGATGGTTTCTGCCATCCGAACGGTCCGCAGCAATTCTGCCATGCTGCGCGCTCTTTTACGGGCAAGCCGTGCGACTTTGCGGGTCTCACGGCGCGCGGCGATCACTTTACCAATCGCCGCCATCGCGATCAAACCCAAGACAAATACCACCAACATCATTAGGTCAGCACCCATCGTGCTGTTCAATGCTGCAATGATTTCAGGGCTGAGTTCAGAGCTGGGCTCTGGGGAATCCGCGGCGACCGACACTGCCCCATGAGGCGCGACCAATGCACCGAGTGCTCCGGTCATCTCTGATTGAATCCAAAGGATATCTCGCAAAGCCATCATGGCATTGTGCATACATACCCATGAGTGTCCGCCAGCAGCACACCACCATAGGGACTGTCACGTAAGGACGGTTATGCCCCGAACAAAAAGGACACGGCGGCGACAAGCCGCCGCGTTTATGCCGCGTCGGCGGCCCGTTGTTCGTTCACTTCGGTGTTCAACATTTCCGCCAGAGCGAATGCCAGTTCAAGCGATTGCTCTGCATTGAGGCGGGGATCGCAATGGGTGTGATAGCGATCGCCCAAACGTTCTTCTGTGATCGCGACTGCGCCGCCAACACATTCGGTGACGTCTTGGCCGGTCATTTCGATGTGAATGCCGCCAGGATGCGTTCCCTCGGCGCGATGCACGGCAAAGAAGCCGCGCGCTTCGGTGAGGATTCGATCGAACGGGCGCGTTTTGAAACCGGTGTCCGATTTCACAACATTGCCATGCATCGGATCACAGCTCCACACGACCGGGTGGCCTTCGCGTTTCACCGCCCGGACCAATTTCGGCAGACCGTCTTCAACCTTGTCGTGACCAAAACGGCTGATCAAAGTGATCCGGCCTGCTTCGCGATTCGGGTTCAAGATATCCAACAATTCAAGCAGGGCGTCAGGCTCAAGGCTTGGACCGCATTTCATGCCGAGTGGATTGCCAATGCCGCGCGCGAATTCAATATGCGCGCTGCCGGGGAACCGGGTCCGATCACCAATCCAAAGCATATGTGCGCTGGTCGCGTACCAATCACCGGTCAGTGAATCTTGACGGGTCAAGGCTTGCTCATACGGCAGCAACAGACCTTCGTGGCTGGTGTAGAAATTGGTGCCTTGAAGTTGTGGGACCGTCGCTGGGTCGATGCCGCACGCTTCCATGAAATCGAGCGATTCGCCGATACGGTCGGCGGTCTCTGCGAATTTCTCTGTCCATGGGGTGCGTCCCATGAAATCGAGCGTCCATTGGTGCACCTGACGCAAATTGGCGTAACCGCCACCGGCAAATGCGCGCAGCAAATTCAATGTTGAAGCCGCTTGCGAATAGGCGCGCACCATCCGGCCTGGATCGTTGCGCCGTTGGGCCGCGTCAAAATCGATGCCGTTGATGTTATCACCAAGGTAACTTGGCAGGGTCACATCGCCGATTGTTTCTGTGGGTGAGCTGCGCGGCTTGGCGAATTGTCCGGCCATGCGACCGACCTTCACCACGGGCCGTTTGCTGGCGAATGTCATCACAACCGCCATTTGCAGCAACACGCGGAATGTATCGCGAATGTTGTTGGGATGGAATTCGGCAAAGCTTTCTGCGCAATCGCCGCCCTGCAACAGGAACGCGCGGCCATTGGCCACTTCGGCCAGATCCGATTTTAGTGCCCGCGCCTCACCGGCAAAAACCAAGGGCGGATAAGCGTCCAACGTCGCCTCGGCTTCGGCCAATTCGGCGGCGTCTTCGTAATGCGGCAAATGCCGCGCTTCGTGCTCTTTCCAGCTCGTCGGGTTCCAATTCTGGGCCACGGTCAATCAATCTCTTTTCAAATAAGGGGCAGCGCGGATTAGCGCGCACGTTCTATATGTAAAGCCGAATGGTGCATTGCGACAACTTTATTTCACGAACACTCAAATCGCATCCGCCGATTTCTCGGCCGCGTCGATCGCCTTTGCGCGCCCGGCGGGCCGGTCGGACCGCACCCATCGCGTAGGAGAGTTACCGCCCCGAAACGCCCGGGACCGACCGCACTGCGGGTGCCGATGGCGGATTGATGACGGGACCAATCGGGCCTTCGGGAGCGCTCGCCAATTCCTGACCTTCCGGGATCACCGCCAATTTCAAAGGCGCACGTTGGGCGAAATAACGGCCGGCCAAGAACCGCATTACGCGCGGGCTGGTTTGCGAAAAGTCTGACAGCAAAGATCGAAGCAGATCAACGCGTTGCGGGTCAAAGCTGGCGCCTTCTAGGTTGTAGAGCCAGAATTGATTGCCGGTTGATGCGCGGCGAACGCGTTGGCTCAATGGTTCGGTTACGCGCGTGATTTCATCATCGGTAGGCGGGTTGGCCGCCAGGTCGCGCGCGATGCGATCCGCTTCGGCAAAGAAGATCGGCACATAGGCCGGCTCCATTTGGGCCAAAGCGGTGATCCGACCGCCGCTCGCAATATCCGATGGCCAATTTGACCACACTTGCGGGGAATAGCTGGCACCCAACCGTTCCCGCAGCGCCTCCAACAAACGATTGTTGAATATCTGAACCAGAATTTCGAGTTGGCGCGATTCGCGAATACTCGCCATGCCACCGCCGCTGGGCCATGCGATCACAGCCGCCGCTTGATTGGCATCACCGCGATGGGTCAAAACCGTTGGAGCGCCGGTGTTCGCCGCAAAGGCAGGAACGCGAGCAGCCACGTCAGGCGCGATCGGTGTGCGTTCGGGCAATGCGCCAAACGTCTCGCCCAGTTTGGCAACAATCGCATCGCGATCAAATTCGCCAAAGACCAAGACTTCGACGGGGCCCTGCGACAACAAAGGCTCCCACACTTCACGGAAACCTTCGGGTGTGACCCCATCCAACATTTCGGGTGTTGGCGTCGCAAAACGTGGATCGTTGTTGGTCGAGATGAATTCAAGATCGCGGTTCAACACGGCGCCCGGACTGGTCGAATATGTGTTGTAGGCCAGCTCCGCCGCAGCCCGTGCACGGATCACGGGATCTTCGTCCCACCGCGGAGTGCCCAATTTTGCTGCGAACAAATACAATTGATCGGCCACATCATCGGACCGGGTTTGCGCGGTGAATGTAAAGACCGCATCGCTGATCCCGAATTCAAACCCCAGCTTACGCCCGGTGCCCAGACGATCCAACTCGTTCTGACCCAGCTCACCGATGCCCGATCCCACCAAGGCCATTTGACCTATGGGCGCATAGACTGCGCTGTCTTCATCAAAGGCGCGATAGCCCGCGCCAAATCGAACCCGCACCGTCACCCGGCCGGGCTCTGCGTCATTGGCCCACAACAACGCGCGAACGCCGTTGTCGAATGCGATCTGTTCCACTTCCAAAATGCCCAACGGCCCTTGTTCGGTAACTTGTCCCGCTTCACCAATCGGCGGAAGATCATCGAACGACAGGCTTTGCGCCGCCAAACGTGCGGTGTCGTCCACCATCACTTCGTTGGCCAATGCAAGGCCAAGCGCGCCTTCATCCGCTTCGCCAATGCTGGGCGTGACATAGACCGATCGCATAACATCGCCTGAGAAAAGGGCGCTCGTGCGGGCCTGAACCTCTTGGGGATTCAGCCGATCGGTCATGCCGCGCCACACGTCCAGAACAACTTGAGGGCTGGCCACGGTTTCGCGGATATCGACCGCATTCACCAAATTGTTGGCCAGGTCGCGCCCGGCTTGGACCGGGGCTTGTTCAACCGAATTGGCAAAGGCCACGTCAAATTCAGCAGCTTCGCGATCGATCTCTTCTTGTGTTGGTGGGTTGGTGATGGCGTCGGCAATCACACCGCGCACATCGGCCAAAGCCGCCTGCCAATCGGTTGTCAGCGGCGCGAAGGTGACAAATGTCGCGTCGGTGGAACGCGACACATCATCCTGTTGCACCTGAGCGTAGAGATACGATCCTCCAGCACGCGCGCGCGTTTCCAAACGGCGATTGATGATCGATTGGGACAGAGCGTCGAGCAAGAGCCCTTCATTGTAGACGATCGTATCGTCAACTTTGCGCCAAGGCCGCATGATTGCATAGGTCAAACTGCGCGGCAGATCGGGTTCAACCGCAACGCCAAGATCGCCAATCGGCAATCCAGTGCCCGCCGCAATCGGTGCACCTTGTGGCACAACGGGATCGCCAAAATCGGGCGCCACGCCAGGCTCTCCGGTCCCTTCCCAATCGCCAAACCATTGTTCAACCAATCCGGCCAAAACCAATGGATCGGCATCACCGGCCACCACGATTACCGTGTTTTCCGGGCGGTACCACCGTTGGTAAAACGCGTTGACGGATGCTCCTGTCGCGCCTTCCAATGTTTCAACGGTGCCGATCGGATTGCGAGTGGCAAGCCGTTGACCGGCAAAGAAAGTGCGCCGGGTAAGGTCGCTGACCCGTTGCGACGCCCCGCCCCGCTCGCGTTTTTCGGCAAGGACGATCGGGCGTTCTGCGTCGACGTTCTCATCGCTCAGAACGGGTTCTCGGATCATTCCGGAAAGCAGGCGGAAACTTTCATACAATTTGGCCTGATCAATATCAGGGATGTCCAATTTGTATGCGGTGTGAGTCGGACTGGTTTCTGCGTTGGCATCGCTGCCGAATGTCGCACCCAAACGTTGCCATGCGGCGATGGCTTCGGCTTGACCGAGATATTTGCTTTCTCGAAACAAGAGGTGTTCCAAAAGGTGCGCAAACCCTTGTTCGCTGTCTTCTTCGTGCAGCGATCCTGCATCAACGCGGACACGAACTGACATTTGGCGCGGCGGCACGCCATTGCGGCGGACGGCGTATCGCAGGCCGTTGTCCATCTGACCAAACAGCCATTCGTCATCAACAGGGACATTGCTCCCTTCATACAGCCAAGGCGTCTCACCTTCTGCCTGCAACGCAGTTGGCGCAGGGATCTCAGGAGGTGCCGGCGGCGCCGATGGTGCCTCCTGCGCCAAAGCAGGAATGACCAAAGCGACAGGCGCAGCGATGACGGAGAGGGCGACGGTTGCCCGGATAATCAGATTCATAGCCCCGTTATAGGGACACCAGCCATGAAGGACCAGTGAATGTGTGCAAAGTATCGTCACCTTGCCCCAACGCCCTGTTCTCTACCATTGCCCCCAGACAATGCGCACCCTATCTATGGCGACATGTTCATAGAGACCGAAACCACACCAAACCCATCCAGCCTCAAATTCCTGCCGGGTCGCCCGGTTATGGCGTCGGGCACACGCGAATTTTCCTCTCCCGAAGCGGCAGAGATCAGCCCCTTGGCGCAGGCGATCTTTGACACGGGCGAAGTGGTGAATGTGTTTTACGGTTGGGAATTCGTGACGGTAACCGCCGCGCCCGGCGCAGATTGGGGCGCGTTGAAATCACAGGTCGTGACCATCCTGCTCGATCATTTCGTATCCGAGGCCCCGTTGTTTGTCGGTGGCAGCGCAGATGGCATTTCCGTTCCTGCCGAAGACATCGAATTGGTCGTTGAAGACCGCGCTGAAGACGCCGAAGTCATCGCATCCATTCAAGAGCTTTTGGAAACACGCGTCCGCCCTGCGGTTGCCGGCGATGGCGGCGACATTGCGTATCGCGGGTTTAGCGAAGGCGTCGTTTATCTGACATTGCAAGGCGCGTGTGCCGGGTGCCCATCCAGTACGGCGACGTTGAAACAAGGGATCGAGAGTTTGTTGACCCACTACATCCCTGAAGTAAGCGAAGTGCGCGCGGCGTAAGCGCTGAACTCTTGCTTGCGCAGTCGGATCGGCTGAGGCATCGCGCCTGAAGATGCAGGACACCATGCAAGATACGGGACCTATGCAGTTTTCCGGGCGAACTCTAGCCATCGAAACCGCCAGCGAGGCGTGTTCCGTTGCGATGTTTGACGGCACAAAGACCGTTGCGCTTGATCATCAGGTTCTGGGACGCGGACACGCCGAGGCGTTGGTCCCTATGATCGCCGACTTGCCCGACAAAGGGCGCGCAGATCGCATTCTTGTCTCCCTTGGCCCCGGCAGTTTTACCGGTGTGCGCATTGGCATTGCAACCGCTCGCGCTCTTGGCGTGGCTTGGAACATTCCCGTCTTTGGTTACCCGACCCTCGCCCTAGTGTCCGTTCGCGCATGGCAACCGCGACCACGGCCGGTGACCGTGTGCATGAACGGCGGTCACGGAGAATGGTTTGTCCAAAACTTCGATGGCGTTACCCCCCAAGACGACCATCGCTCTCTTACCCCTCAAGATGCGGTCTTGGCCTGTCGCCATGATGTGATTGTCGGCAATCGCGCCCAGCAATTGGCCGACCTGATCGGTAAAGACACGACTCTAGCGCTCGACCTGTTGCCCGATGCGGGCAAGATCGGGTTGCTGCATGAGGGCTGCCTGACGGCTGATCTCGCCCCGATCTATGGACGGGCGCCTGACGCCGTTCCGCAAAAGTCGAAACAACAATGACCGCGTCCCCCGAAACTGTCATGCGCATCATGACCGTGATGAATCAGGCGTTTGATCCGATGTTTGGAGAGGCGTGGAACCACCGTCAGGTCGCCGATGCGCTTACGATGCCCAACACGCATGCGATCGTTGTCGACATCAACGGCAACGCAATCGAAGAAGACATCTCTGTTCCAAATGAAGCGGCCGGCTTTGTCTTAACCCGTCACGCCGCCGATGAAGAAGAATTGTTGTTGATTGCGGTTTTACCGGAATGTCGCGGCCGAGGTTTAGGACAGAAGTTAATTGACCGATTATTAAAAACTTCCCGTAACCGGGGCATAGAACGTATGTTTCTAGAGATGCGTCGTGGTAATCCAGCAATCCATCTTTATCAAAAGCTCGGATTTGAACCTATCGGTGAGAGACTTAAATATTACACACTATCCGACGGGTCACGGGTGGACGCCATTACTTTTGGCGTGAAACTTTAATTTACAACATATCATAAGTAATCATCAATACATCGAAATCCAACACAAGTATGCACCCCGCCTACTTGCAAAATATCCATTTGTCGGCCATGCGCGTTTCATCGGAAAAATCCGAATTAAAAAACACGTGAGGAACTCTGGCTATGCAAAATTTGGAAATCGAGATGAAAGAAACTCTCATCACACTAACCAGCGACATCGTCGCCGCTCACCTTAGCAACAATGATGTGCAAGTTGATGCGGTTCCTGGTCTGATCACCAATGTTTACGGCGCACTCTCTGGTCTTGGAGAAGAAGCCGAACCCGAAGATGTCCGCCCTGAACCGGCTGTATCAATCCGTGCTTCGGTTAAACCTGATTACATCGTTTGCCTCGAAGACGGCAAGAAATTGAAGATGTTGAAACGGTATCTGCGCACCAATTACGACATGACCCCCGAAGAATACCGCGCGCGTTGGAACCTGCCATCAGATTACCCGATGGTTGCTCCCAACTACGCCGAAAAGCGTCGGGATCTTGCAAAGAAAATCGGCCTTGGCCGTAAGCCGGGCACCGGTCGCGGTCGCCGCAAGGTCAAATAATCAGAAGCAAAACTGAGATTCGACGCCCCTGGCTTTTAACGCAGCTGGGGGCGTTGTTCGTCTGAAGCTTGAGCAATGAGCCCGCTCTGGCTAAAGGTCGCCCAAGGCTTGCCCCGTTGGGCATGCGTTTTTGCGAAGGCCTATATTGGTAGTGGCCCAGTCTCTTGCTGGCCTAATTTTTAGGGAAGTGATCGCTTGAACCAGAAAATCGACCTCGAACAGCTCTGCGCTGAAAAAGGCCTGCGGATTACAGAACAACGCCGGGTGATCGCGAAAGTCCTTTCCGAAAGCGACGACCATCCTGACGTAGAATTGCTGCACCAGCGCGCCTCTGCAGTGGATGCCAAAATCTCCATCGCCACCGTGTATCGCACCGTGCGCCTGTTTGAAGAGGCCGGCATTTTGGATCGCCACGATTTCGGCGATGGCCGATCGCGCTATGAACCTGTGCCCGAAGCGCATCACGATCATCTCATCGATGTCGAAACCGGCAAAGTGGTCGAATTCGTCGATCCCGAGGTTGAGGCTTTGCAACGCCAGATCGCTGAGAAACTGGGCTATCGCCTCGTGGACCACCGGATGGAATTGTACGGCGTTCGTTTGTCGCGAGAGAATTGATAACAATCATGTCGGACACCGCCGAGACGACCGGGACAGAAGCCCCCACCGAAAACAAAGCGTGGGAATTGCGGGTCGCCGCGGCGCGCGGGGAAACCACCCCGATTTCGATCCGAGGTTGGTTTAGAATAGCCCGACGTGCGTCCGCATTGTTGTTCTTGTTGATTGCATTTGTGCCGATGCATTATCTGTACCGCGTCTTTGCCTATGGCTCGCCCTTCCCCATGCTTTTCCTACGCTATGCCGCGCGCATTTCGGGGGCCAAAGTCGAAGTCAAAGGCACCCACCTTAAACGCGACGTGTTCTATGTGGCGAACCATGTGTCTTGGCTTGATATTTTGTCGATGGCGGGCGCGTGTGGCACGGCGTTCGTCGCCAAAGCGGAATTGGCTAGCGCACCGTTGGTCGGCTGGCTCGCATCACTCAACAGAACGGTGTTTGTGAAACGCGAACACCGGATGGGCGTGGCGGAACAAATCAACGCATTGAAGGAAGCCTTAGCCGACAATTGGGCTGTGACGGTCTTTCCCGAAGGGACAACGACGGACGGCCAATCGCTTTTGCCGTTCAAGACCAGCATGCTGTCTGTATTGGAGCCTCCTCCGCCGGGCGTGATGGTTCAACCGGTCTTGCTAGATTACGGCTCGGTCGCGGAATGGATTGGCTGGATCGGCGACGAAGACGGGCTCAACAACGCCAAACGGGTGTTGGCGCGAAAAGGAACCTTTCCACTTAAGGTCGAATTCCTCGAACCGTTTAGCCCTTCGGATTTTCGCGGGCGAAAGGCCATTGGACAAGAATCACGCCGCCGCATCGAAGAGGCGCTTTGTGAAGCGCTGGGAAAGCCCTTGCGTAAATTCGCGCATGACGTGGCGCCTATCCGCTATGAAAAGGGCGACGCGACACAGGGTGTGGGCGTGAAGTTGACCGTTCCCACCGACACCGAAGTGTGACCGGCAGCGAACCGATGTCTAAGGCGGGTTAGAGTCCCGCGCGCACCAACCAGTCATGGAACAAACGGACGGGCCGCATTTCTAGAGCGGTTGGTTTGCACACGAACCAATAGCTGTACGGGCTCTGCACCTCGACACCGGGCAAATTGGTCAATCGGTTATCCGCCGCGCGGCGCAAGTGATCGTCATGCATGATCGCAATGCCCAATCCTTGGGCGGCTGCTTCCAACATCAATTGACCGGAATCGTAATGGTCAATCGCGGCGGGTTCCATCTCATCAAGATCATTCGCTTTTTTCCACGCGACGAAGCTTTCCGGCAGTTCATTGTGGATCAGGAATGTCTGCTTGGCCAAGCTTTCATCATTGACGGTATCACCCACAGAAATCGCCACATCTTTGGAACAGATTGCGTGCACAAGATTGTGATCGAGGCGCACCGCGTGCAACCCGCTTGCCGGGCCGCGCGATAAGATGATCGCCGCGTCCAACGTGTCGCCCACGCGATCTTCCAAATGAGGTGCTGTGTCGATGTCGATGTGCAGCAAAGGATGTCGTTTGCGCAATTCACCCAGCCGCGGGAACAGACGTTGGCTCCCGAACATCGGCAACACGCCCAAACGCAATCGCAACAGCGATATGTTATCTGATTGGCTCTCTACCGCGCGGGTCAAAGATTCCAGATGCGGGTTCACCGCTTCGTAAAAAGCCTGCCCTTCATCGGTTAGCTGCATTGATTGCCGCGCCCGCGTGAACAACTTCTTCCCTACAAATTCTTCGAGATTGGTTATTCGCCGCGACAAAGCGGACGGGCTCAATCCAATCTCCTCTGCGGCGGCGCGTGCCGAACCCAATCGCACGGTGCGCATGAACGCTTCGAGAGCGCGCAGGGGAGGAAGACGACGTGACGGCATTGTAGAAGCTCCTTTACCACGACAGATACGCTTTGTGTGGCAAGTCAGATGCAAAAAGCGGAAGGTTTTTCAAAAAAAATCTTTGCGAGGTGCAGTTATTGCAATTCGCTCGCAGATGATGCGCTCGCATTTTCGTTCAAAGCCGTTTCGCTATCGGGCGAATGCAGGCGCAGGCGGGTTACATGCGTTTCATCACCGCCGGTCACTTCGATCATCCATCCGCTTGGGTGTTTTAACGACGCACCCACCGGCGGCACCGCCTCTGCTAAAACGAAGGCGAGCCCGCCCAACGTGTCGACCGCTTCTTCCACTTCGCCCAACCTTGGATCGACCGTCTCGGCCACATCGTCCAATTCGGCCCGGGCATCGCAATCCCACATCCCATCACCAATCGGTACGATGAGAGCCTCTGGCGTTTCATCATGCTCATCTTCGATTTCACCGACAATCTCTTCGACGAGATCTTCGATCGTGATGAGACCATCGGTTCCCGAAAATTCATCAAGCACAATCGCCAAGTGCACCCGGCGGGCGCGCATATCGGCCAGCACGTCCAACGCACCGCGCGATTGTGGCACGTACAAAGGTTGGCGCATCAAGACGGTCCAATCGCGCGGTGGTTTTGTGCCGCTGGCCAAATATCCGAACACGTCCTTTATATGGATCATGCCAACCACATTATCGAGCTGATCGCGATAAACCGGCATGCGGGAATGGCCGCTTTCGCTAAACGAGGTGACTAGGTCATCCCATGCCAGCGCGGCATCGACCGCAACGATTTCTCCACGCGGAACAGCGACATCATCGGCATCATGTTCCGAAAAATGCAGCAGATTGCGCAGCATTTGCCGCTCTGTTGTGGAAAGATCACCATTGCCGTCGGCATCTTCGGCTTGAGTGTCGACCTCGCCTTCGTGCTCATCAATGGCTTCTTCAAGCTGTGCGCGCAGCGACCGATCGCTATCGGCGAGGCCAAGCTTGCGTTTGATTGCGAGCCAAAGCCCGCTGCTACTCTCCGCGTCTCCGGCGGGGGATTGAGAATCGGGCATGGCCCTAAATGTTCACTCCTTTACGTCACGATCTGCATATGGGTCACACACACCCAGTTTTGCAAGGGCCGCTATCTCCAACGCCTCCATTGCTTCGGCTTCAGCATCGCTGTGCACATGATCGTGCCCGGCCAAATGCAACAATCCATGAATGATCAGATGGACCGCATGCGCTTCGATAGAGACGCCTTTCTCTTTGGCTTCGCGGGCGCAAGTTTCATACGCAAGCGCGATATCGCCTAACATTTCCGGCGGTCCGTCTGGCGTTAGAGCCAGCAACGCATTGCGCTCCATCATCGGAAAACTAAGAACATTGGTCGGCTTGTCACGATCCCGCCATTCCCGGTTGAGCGCATGAACTTCTGCATCGGTCGTGAACAAAACGCTCACCAACAATTTGGGGTCGGCTTGGTCTGCAACCGTGGGGGCAATCTCAGGTGCAACACCACCTGCCGCTTTGGCGGCGCGCTCTGCCAGGGTCTCCCAATCGCCCCATGCCTGCCTCGGAGCGGGCCATCCCTCCACATCAATTTCAAGCAGCATAAAGTGCAGCCCCAAATGGCAGGATGCCTCGCCCGTCAGGCGCGGCTTGCTGGTGCAGTGCTAAGATCGTGAAAACAGTCATCTCATCCGCCTTAGATCATTCCAGTCGCACTAGGAAAGCGGCCATATCGCGCGAATGCTCATCACGGTGACCGTCATTCGTGGGGTGGAATATAAACTTCGCCTCATTTGTCTTTACCTCACAGGCAAATACGCAGAAGGTGCAGGCCAAGAACAAAAAGAACTGCGACGCTAGGACCGGAAAACATCCGGCATGGCGCCGTTATGGGATCTGGGGGAAATTAATGGCCGAAGCATCGGTGGCTACACCAAATCAAGCTGCTCCTGCGTCTGAAGGATTCGGAACGCCCGGCTATCGCGCTTATGTGCTCAGCGCATTGTTGGTCGTTTACATCTTCAACTTTATCGACCGCACCATCATCAACATCCTGACTGAGCCGATCAAGCTCACATTCGGATTGGAAGATTGGCAGATGGGCTTGCTCGGCGGTCCAGCGTTTGCCGTTCTATACACCTTTATCGGCATCCCGATTGCGCGCGGCGCAGAACGGTACAATCGCGTTGCGATCATTGCCGCGGCTGTCGCGGTTTGGAGCTTGTTCACCGCGCTTTGTGGCTTTGCCATGTCGTTTATGGTGCTGTTCCTGTTTCGGATCGGCGTTAGCATCGGCGAAGCGGGCTGCACCCCGCCCGCTCAATCGCTGATCGCGGATTACTTCGTACCATCTCGCCGCGCGACGGCGGTTTCTATCTACGCGCTCGGCGTGCCGCTCGGCGGGATGTTGGCGTCGATCTTTGGCGGGCAATTGGCCGGCCTTGACGGGGCGCAATACGGCGAATGGGTCAATGCGATTGGCATCGGATGGATGTTTGGCGATCTGGATTGGTCGCAAGTCGAAGGGTGGCGCGTTGCGTTCGTTCTGGTCGGCGTACCGGGCCTGCTATTGTCTCTGATCGTGTGGCGCAGCATTAAGGAGCCGCCGCGCGGCTACACCGACCCAACCGCCCTACAGGGATTGGAGAAAGTGAGCTTTAGAGAAGCGCTTGCAGTCCTAAGCAAGAAACCCGCTTACCGGCATATTGTATTTGGGGCGATGCTCGCATCTTTCGTTGGCTACGGCGTAGGGCAATTCACAACCTCGTTCCTGTTGCGGACGCACGGACTCACCATCCAAGAGGCCTCGCTGCTCTACGGCGTTGTTCTAGGTGTGATGGCGGCAATCGGTGTGTTCAGTTCGGGCTGGATTTCCGACAGGATTTCGAAAAAGCATCCCAATGCGCTGTCATGGCTGCCGGCTCTTGGCATGGGCGCATCGGTGCCGCTCTATGCGTTCGGCTTTTTGATGGAAAACCTGTGGTTGGCTGTTCCCGCTTTGATGATCGCGGCGATGATCCACTATTTCTACCTTGGGCCAATGTATGCGGTATCCAGCGGCGTCGTTGACAGCAGGATGCGCGCGACATCGGTCGCGATCACATTGTTCGTCGTGAACTTGCTCGGCTACGGCCTCGGCCCCCCGGTGATCGGTGTCCTTTCAACGGTGCTGAAAACTGCATTCCTTGACGGTCAGGCGCTTGGTCTGACGTTGGAGACTTGCAAACCACTGCTGTCCATGGCGCCAGAGGCGAAATCGGCTCTGCAGGGCGCACAGCTCGAAGCGATGGAAGCGTGTTCAAGCGCTGAGGCGCGCGGCCTGCAATGGTCGATTGTTATCTTCAGCTGTGTGTATGGCTGGGCTGCGCTGCATTACCTTTTGGCGGGCCGCACACTGCAACGTGATATGGTGGCCAATTCCGCCGCCTAAGTGGCTAAATCGCCATGACCTAAGAAACTCCGGCGGGCCCATTATTGGGTCCGCCGGCTAATGCTACAGCCTAAACTCTGCAATCGCGACAAAGGGCCCGTTCTTGTTTGCACCGCCCAAACATTGATGGTGGCCCAATCCCACGTCATTCCCATCGGCAAACCGTTTGAGTGTGTCATCGGGATTGGAGGCAAAATCCAAACCGAAATTCATGGTTTCACCGGTCATTTCCAATGACCAACCGATTGCCTTGCCCTTCGCAAATTTCACGAAACGCTGCGAATACAGATCAGTCAAAACAACACTGCCTGCGGGAGCGATGTTTTTGAGAGA
Organism: Erythrobacter sp. Alg231-14; assembly: GCF_900149685.1. Classification (NCBI taxonomy): domain Bacteria; kingdom Pseudomonadati; phylum Pseudomonadota; class Alphaproteobacteria; order Sphingomonadales; family Erythrobacteraceae; genus Erythrobacter; species Erythrobacter sp. Alg231-14. Next base: position 870,637 of record NZ_LT702999.1, read on the forward strand.
AGCGATCGTCGCCTTCACCGCATCTTCGGGCAAATACAGCGTGACCCCTTCCCATAGAAAGATCGTCGCTTTCTCCCGGTCAAAATCGGTGGCCAAAAGGGCATCGGACCAATCGCGATCCCCAAAATCGACCTCAACAAATTGCACATGTCCGGCATCAATTTGAGCCTGTTCTAACGATGCAGTTTTGTGCGCTTGGGTGAGAGGCTCATCAAGCTCGTAAATCGCCAAACCGCTTTGTTTCAACGGGCCATAGGCCCGCGTATCCAAACCCGCGCCCAGGATAACCAATTGCGCACAGGATTCTGCATTCGTTGAAATCAGGGCATCGAATTCGACAGTTCTGGATGGCACCAAATTCGTAAGTTTGGCGTTTTCGGGCGACGGTATTGTCGGATACAAGAACGGCATCCGAAACAACTTGCTGACGATCCATATCGGAAAGAGAGCGAGCCAAAGGCCGAAGACCGAATTGTTGGGAATGGCGTCGGCCAATTTCCGTGCGGCCGCGTCTTTTCGCAATCCAAAGGCATCCATCGCCCATCGGCCATTTATGATCTCAACGGCGGTTTGAGATACGCCCAGCTGGCTGCTGATCACTAGCTGACGATAGCCAACGATCATTGATCCCAGAATTGTGAGCGGCAACCACACAATCTGCAGCGGAACAAAGATCAAAACCGCGAGAATTTTCATGTAATCCTCCTGCGAGCCCCCCCTACCCTTCGTATGCCTCAACGATGCGTCCAACGATGGGATGCCGCACGACATCGGCGGCGCTAAATCGGATCGTGCCGAACCCTTCGGTCCCCTCCAATTTGTCAACCGCATCGGCAAGGCCGCTCATCCGGTCGCCGCCGGGAATATCGACTTGTCGAGGATCGCCGCACACCACCATCCGGCTGTTTTGACCAAACCGGGTGAGAAACATTTTCATCTGTTCGCGCGTGGTGTTTTGAGCCTCATCCAAAATCACAAATGCATCGGCCAATGTGCGGCCGCGCATAAACGCGATTGGGGCTATCTCAATCTCTCCAGAGGCGATGCGGCGCTCCACCTGTTCGGGCGGCATGCAATCGTTCAATGCATCGTAGAGCGGGCGCAAATATGGATCGACTTTGTCTTTCATATCACCGGGCAGAAAGCCGAGCTTCTCCCCCGCCTCAACCGCCGGGCGCGACAGGATCAACCGCTGGACACTGCCGCTGATCAATTGGCTCACCGCTTGTGCCACGGCAAGATAGGTCTTACCCGTCCCCGCGGGCCCCAACGCAAAGATAATATCATCGCGGACAAGGCTGCGCATATAGGTCGTTTGCGTGTTGGATCGCGGCACAATCGTTTTGCGCCGGGTGCGGATCATAATCGGCGGCTCTTTCTTATCCGCCGAAACAATCCCGTCCAATGTCGGTTCATTCGTTGCCATCGCCGATTGCGCGATCAACGCCTCAATCGCACCTGCGTCCAAATCCTGCCCCATGGCCAACCGGTCATACATGCTGGTGAGGGTGTCGCGCGCATGGGCGACGGCGTCCTCAGGCCCTTCGATCATGACCTTGTCGCCGCGAGCATGGATAAAGACGCCGATGCGGTTTTCAACCTGAACCAAATTGGCGTCAAACTGGCCAAACAAAGCGGTCAGGAGCGATTGGTTTTCGAAGCTGACTTCGGCCTGAGCGCGTCTCGCATGGATGGGACGCGGTGGGTCGGAAAGAATGGGATCGGGCAATGCGGCCGGATCGATGGCATTGGTTGGGCGACGGCTCATAGTTGTGCGCGAATTCTCCTGTACTTCGATTCGAAAAGGTAAGCACACGCCGCGTCAAAGCAAGCAGTGAGGGTATTCACAGCGGTGGAAAGTCACCGAAGTGTCGCTCAAAAGCACACAGAGTGTCGCAAAGCTATTTGCGCAGCACACCCTGCACCGAATTCGCGCCGGCTTCGATGACATCAACTTCGACCATGTCGCCGATCTGCGCATCGCCTTCGAACCAGATTGATTGCAGCCACGGCGATTTGCCCAGCCATTGGCCTTCCAATTTGCCTTTGCGTTCAACCAGCAAGCTGCATGTCGTGCCGACAGTGTTCGCATTGAAGGCGAGTTGGTCGCGGTTGATGCTCGCTTGAAGCCGCTGAAGCCGTTCATCCATCACTTCGCGCGCGATTTGATTGTCCATTGTAGCCGCCGGGGTTCCGGGACGCGGGGAATATTTAAAGCTGTAGGCTTGCGCGTAGCGGACCTCATCCACCAAGCTCAACGTCTCTTCGAATTCAGCGTCGGTTTCACCAGGAAAGCCAACAATGAAATCGCCCGATAGCGCCATATCGGGCCGCGCTTCGCGCATTTTTTCAAGCAGTTTCAGATACCCTTGCGCCGTGTGTTGGCGGTTCATTGCTTTCAACACCCGGTCGCTGCCCGATTGCACGGGTAGGTGCAGATACGGCATCAACTTATCAACCTCTGCATGGGCGGCAATAAGCCCCGGTGTAAAGTCGTTGGGATGGCTGGTCGTGTACCGAATACGCTGCAAATCCGGTATTTTGGCCAACTCTCTTATCAAGCCATCGAGGCCAATCGCGCGACCTTTGTCATCCTCATGCGACCACGCATTCACATTCTGCCCCAGCAAAGTAATCTCGCGCGCGCCGCTATCGATTAGGCGCTTTGCCTCTTCGATCAAGCCGGTGAACGGCCGGGAAATTTCCGCGCCGCGTGTGTAAGGGACAACGCAATAAGTGCAGAATTTGTCGCACCCTTCCTGAACCGTTAGAAATGCCGAAGGCGCGCGACGCTTGCGGGTCGGTAGCGCGCCAAATTTTGCGATTGCTGGCATATCGGTGTCGGTGGACCGTTTGCCCTTCACGGCATTGTCCACCATGTCCGGCAGGCGGTGATAGGCTTGAGGGCCGACAACCATCGACACGGCCGGTGCGCGCGTCATGATCTCTTCGCCCTCAGCCTGAGCCACACATCCAGCGACCGCAATCATCGGCGCTTTTTCCTGCGTCTTACCCTTGGTGAGACGGCCAATGTCCGAATAAATCTTCTCCGCCGCCTTTTCGCGAATGTGGCATGTGTTGAGCACGACCAAATCAGCGTCCTCTCCTTCGGGTGCGGCGGACATACCTTGTTCGTCCAACATTTCGCCCATCCGTTCGCCATCATAGACGTTCATCTGACAGCCGAAGCTTTTGACGCGATAGGTCTTGGGGCGCTCATTCGGCGCGATGCGGGGCTCTGTGGTCGGTTTCATTATGCCGCGCACCTAGCGGGAAGCGGGACGGACATCAATTTGAGTCTTCATTGTCGCTGTCATCCCGTCGCGCCCGATGCGCGCATGGTTCGGTCGGGCGATATTCGGCGCCGGGGTGCGGTTTGTTTGCGTCGCCGCATTCGACCATAGGCCGCATCACGCCGTTGGCCTGCACAACTTCGCCTGCTTCGTTATCGCCGTAAGCCGCAATCCAGACAATGCAATCGGCCAGCGGGCGAATTTTGTGTTTGGTAAAGCTGCCGTTTTCTGGCCCGCAATTCAGCGTGAACACATCCGCCGCCGGGGCCGCGTCGTATTTGGCGAAGCGGCGCAGCACTTCGCCGCGCTCATTGAATACCGTGCGGCGCACATCATTGGTCATCGCGTCGCCGCCGTAAAATGGCGATGTGTTGAACATGTAGGCGCGCACTTCGGGGTGCTTCATCGACACTTCTGTAGCGAGAGCCCCGCCCAGCGAGTGGCCGACAACGATCCATGGAATGTCGTCGGAGAATTCTTCGCGCGCCTGCTCTGCCTCAAAATATTTGAGCGCTAGGTCGATCTGATCGTTGCGCAACGTCCCATAGAAAATGTCGGTGAACCCGTCGAAATCGGTGCCACGGAACGCCATAATGCGCGCCACAGGCACGCGGGTCGTATCACCATCGGTTCCTTCTGCGAATTGTGCAAACAGCTCATAACCAAAGCCCTTATTCGTATCCTCTTCGGCGATGTCTAGCCGATCGAGCGGCGTCATTGTGGGCCCGATATCTTCGTAGAGATCATCATCCCCGGTGTAGGCGTTGGTGGCAGCGATGGCATAGGGATAGGCATCCACAGCAGCATCGCGCACAAAGGCGCACCACCCGCCCGCTTCCATGCGGCAGGGGCTGCGCGATTGGGATATGTCGGGGTAAGTGACGCAAGCAGAAAGCGTGAGCCCAAGGACCGATAGAATGAGGGGGCGTAATTTCATGGTGCCAGGTATCTAAGTGATCTTGTCAAAGAGCTTAACGAAAAAGGGCGGCACGTTGGCCGCCCTTTGTACAACGATTATTGATTGGCTTAGGCAACAGTGGCCTTAACAATCTTGCCCGGTGCTTGGGGTGGTTCACCCTTTGGCAGGGCGTGGACGTGTTCCATGCCGCTCTTCACATTGCCCCAAACGGTGTATTGTCCGTCGAGGAATTCTGCGTCTTCGAAGCAAATGAAGAACTGGCTGTTGGCGCTGTCTGGCATTTGCGAACGCGCCATGGAGCATGTGCCTTCGCTGTGCGGTTCGGCGTTGAATTCCGCCTTAAGGTCAGGCTTGTCGCTGCCGCCCATGCCGGTGCCGGTTGGGTCGCCGCCTTGGGCCATAAATCCGGGGATCACGCGGTGGAACACCACGCCATCGTAAAAGCCTTCTTGAGCCAATTCGGTGATGCGCGCGACGTGACCGGGGGCCAGATCGGGGCGCAGTGTGATCACGACGTCTTTGCCTTCACCGTCTCCGGTGTCGAGTGTGAAGGTGAGTGTATCGGCCATTTTGGAATCTCCTTTGAATTTGCACACGCATATAATGGCTGTCGCGCGCATGTCACCCGGTAGGTTGATGCACGCAGGCTTTTGAACCGCTTGCTTTTGAGAGATGGCTGCCTAAACCACTCGACATGGCCGACCTCGAAGAAACCCTGTTGGTGGAAGACCGCCCGGTTAACGAGGAAGACGTGCGTCCCGATGATCGCGTGGATGATGAACGTCATGACGAGGAAAACCGCCTAAAACCCGAATATGTGAGCGCCGTCGAAGACGCGTTGGATGCCGGCGACACGGCGGCGGTTTATGAATTGGTTGAACCGTTGCATCCGGCCGATATCGCCGATTTGCTCGAATTATTCGGTTCCGATGATCGCGCTCTTTTGGCTGCGGCAATCACCGATTTGATGAGTTCCGAAGTGGTCGCGGAGTTGAACGACCACGTTCGCGAATTGATGATGGAGGCCCTGGCCCCCGCCGATGTCGCGACCATCGCTGAAGAGCTGGAAACCGATGATGCGGTTCAGCTGCTCGAAGATCTGGACGAGGACGACCAAAAGGCGATCATCGCCGAATTGGAGCCGGAGACGCAGGCCGCCGTCGAAAGCGCCCTATCCTATCCAGAGGAGACTGCGGGCCGGTTGATGAACCGCCATGTTATGGCGGTGCCCGAACATCTGACCGTTGGCGATTTGATCGATTACCTGCGCACTGATGGGGATTTGGAGCACGACTTTTTTGAAGTCTTTGTAATTGATGCATCCCATCACCCGGTGGGCACCTGTTCGCTCAATTGGATTTTGACGTCCCCGCGCTCGATCAAATTGACCGACGTGATGAAACGCGACCAAACCTTGATCCCAGTTTCCATGGATCAGGAAGAAGTCGCCCTGATGTTCCAAAAATACGCGCTGATTTCTGCCGCTGTCGTCGATGACAGCGGTCGATTGGTGGGGCAGATGACAGTGGATGACATCGTCCACATCATCTCCGAAGAAGCCGGCGAAGATGCCCTGCTGTTGTCCGGGGCAGGCGACGGCGACATCAACGAGCCGATCAAAGAAGCCTATTCCAGCCGCGTGAGGTGGCTGGTCGCGAATTTGGGCACGGCGGTGGTCGCCTCGCTCATCATCGCGTTTTTCGGTGCCGCGATTGAGGAACTCGTTGCGCTTGCCGTGCTGATGCCGATTGTCGCCAGCATTGGCGGCAATGCCGGCACGCAAACGATGGCCGTCGCCGTTCGCGCGATAGCCACCAACCAATTGACGCGGGCCAACACATGGCGGATCGTCTGGCGCGAATTGCGGGTCGCTCTGTTGAATGGCGTCACGATTGCGGTTCTGATCGGGATCGCAGCAGGCGCGCTCTATTCCCCGATGATGGGTCTGGTGATTGCCGCAGCGATGGTGTTGAACATCGCGGTTGCGGGCCTTGCCGGAGTGCTTGTGCCGGTGATGTTTGAACGATTGGATCAAGATCCGGCGGTCGCGTCCTCCGTATTTGTGACGATGATTACCGATTCCATGGGATTCCTCGCCTTTTTGGGCCTCGCGGTTGTGAGTGGGCTGGCCCCGCTGGGTTGAGGGCTCGCGCGCTCCGCACTATCTTGGCTCCATGCCTCTCCACATGACCAAAATCGCGTTCGGCGCGAAAAGCTATGAAGACCTAGCCAGCTGGTATGAGAACAGCCCCAATCCCAAACGGCTGACCACGAAATATCGCCCCAAACGATATGAAGAGATGATCGGGGGATCGCTCTACTGGATCTTGAACCATTCGCTGGTCGCGCGCTCTGAAATCCTCAGCTTCACCGAGACTGACGAAGGCCGTTGGCATATCAATCTCAACCCAGTGTTGATCCGCGTCCACCAACAACGCAAACGCGCCCATCAAGGTTGGCGTTACCTGGCCGAGGATGCCGCCCCTCTGGATGTGGCCGATGGCGAGGATATAGGCGACGCCCTACCGGGGAAACTGGCGGGTAAGTTGGAGCGTTTGGGGCTAATCTAATTGGCCGCGCCGACGCCGCAGTTGAGGGGCCACCAAGCCGCGTTTCACTCCGCAGCTTGGGCTTCGCGCCATTCGCGTTTAATCTTCTTCGCAAGGCTCCATTTGTGGACTTCGGTGGGACCATCATAAATGCGAAAGGCGCGCACTTCGCGGAACAATTGTTCGACAATTGTGTCGCCGGTTACCCCGGTGCCGCCCATCGTTTGGACGCAACGGTCCGCAATCTGAAACAACGCTTCGGAAACAAACGTTTTCGCCATCGAGCTTTCGGTGGTTCCCAGATCGCCTGTGTCCAGAACGCCTGCGCACCAATCGATCATCAATTCGCACGCCTTTAGGTCGATTTTGTTCTGCGCCAGCATAAAGCCAACACCTTCGTGATCGATCAACTGCTTGCCAAAGGCCATCCGCCGGCAAGCATAGTCGGCGGCAATTTCCTGGGCCCTGTCGGCCATACCGAGCCAGCGCATGCAATGGGTCAACCGCGCCGGAGCAAGGCGGATTTGCGCGTATTTAAAACCTTCGCCGACATCGCCCAACATCTGATCAGCGGGAACGCGCAAGTTGTCGATTGTGATCACCGCATGGCCACCGGGCATCGAGCTGTCGATAGTTTCCAACACGCGCTCAGTTTGAATGGCAGGATCAGGCAGATCGACCAAAAACAGGCACGCGCCGCCTTCGCTATCGGGCTCGGTGGATTTTGCCATGATGATGCCAACGCGTGCGCCATCTGCGCCGGTGATAAAAGCTTTGCGACCGTTGATGACCCAATGATTGCCATCGCGTCGGCAAGTCGTCTGCATCAAAGATGGATCCGAACCCGCGCCGCCGTCTTCGGCAGGTTCGGTCATAAAGAACGCTGACCGACCCTTACCCTCGACCAAAGGCGCTAGAAAACGTTCCTTGATCGCGTCGCTGCCCACTTTGCCCAACAGGTACATATTCCCTTCGTCCGGCGCCATGACATGACACGCAATCGGTCCGAGCGGCGAAACGCCGCTTTTGCGCAGGATTAGGGCGGTGTCAGTGTGGCTGAAATGAGAACCATCATCGCGAATATGCGGCGTCAGCAGCCCTTCCCCCCGCGCCAAATCGCGCAATTCGCTGGCCAATTCATCGGAAGGCCCGTGGGAATCGCAACGCGGGTCCTTTTCAAACGGTGCAACCACATTGCGCACAAATGCCTCAACCCGCGCCGCGATATTTTGTGCTTCGGGAGAGACGTTTGATTTGGGTTCTGACATTTGACCGGCTCGCAATTGTTGATGTGTGAGCGGCTCTTTATGCTTCGGATAGGGCAGAAACCACTGACCAAATTGGGACTATAGCAGCTTGATCCCATTGTTGCCGGTGGTGCGCGCAGATGGCGAAGGAGGAACGCGGTCACCGCTCACGTTTAGCATTGGCCAATTGGCCAATTGGCGACCAAAATATCTCAATTGCGTTGATAGGAAAGCCCTTCACTTTGGCATTCCGCTTGTCTCGCAAAACCAATTGCCTCTAACAGCGGTTGAGGAGGAGCATCATATGCTGAAAATCGAAGGTATCGTTCTCAATTCAATTGCGGCGGCGTGTATGGCGATGTTGCCAGCGAAGGCTGCCGCCCAATCGGCAAATGATCCGATCAGCACGGTTTCCGAAGATGATTTCTTAAACGCCATGAGCCTGATTCAGCCAGCGGTGAACGTCGAGCGCGCGAATGGCGGATTCACTTTCGCCCTGCCCAACGGAATTGAGGCGGAAGCCAGGCTGCAAAATTGTGATGACCGGCAGACATTGAGCAATTGCCGGACGGTATCGATTATCGTCAACCTCTTAACGCCCCAAGGGAAAAGCCGCGAAGAGCTGCTCACCATGGTAAATGACCTCAACAAACAGGACATTCACGGCCGCTCGTTCCTAAACGATCGCAATCAAATCATCACCCGATGGACCTTTTTTGCGACTGGCAATGAAAACTCGCGCGGTTTTGTTGTAAAGTTGATCAATTGGGATGAATTTGTCCGTTCAGCGACCTTGTCTCTCTATGGCGATGCAGACGGCTAGAGCCGCCAATTACCTCTACGCGAACGTAATGGCGTTTGCGATTTATGATGCCATCGGTGGTGCCCCAAACCAAACCCAGACGGCAACACCAATTGCCCCCGCCGCGCAGATCAAAAATCTGGACCATGACGCGTTCGAATTACCCGCAACCCCGTCGCTGACCGGGCCCTTTCCCGCGATCATTGGCGCGATAAGAGACTGTTTTTTCACCCCAACGTAAACCGTGATCGCAGCCAAATGCAGGGCAATCATGCCCGCCACCACATAGACGAACCATTCGTGCGTTTCCGTGATCCAATCGGCGGTGGCTACGCCCACCATCCCATTCAATGGTCCGGTCGCGCCGTCAAACGGATCGCCCGCGAACAGGCCCATGACGACCTGTGCACCGATAACCGATAGCAACCCGATCACCGCAAGAGCGCCCAGCGGGCTGTGACCAATTGCGCGCGGCGCATCGCCGTCACCGCGTAGATAGGACAACACCGAGCGGGGGCCTCGGACGAAACTGCCGAACCGCGCCGTGTCGGTGCCCATAAATCCCCAGAACACCCGGAATATCAGCAAAGCCAGCAGCACATGGCCCAGCCGCGTGTGCCAATACCACATGGAATTATCGGCGGTGAACCACATCGCAGGCACTATCAGCGCCAGCGACCAATGCGTCACCCGCACCGGCGCGTCCCAGATGTTTACACGTTGGGTATTGGTGGCCATGGGCAAGGCCCCCGTCTTAATCGTCGTCGACGCGGAATTTATCGTGACACGCTTTGCAACCGTTGAGACCGATGTTGCCGACCTGAGCGCCAACCGCTGCCGGATCACCCGATGCCGCAGCCGCCATCATTTCTTCGCTGGCCGCAATTGCGTTTTGCGTGGCTTCGGCAAAGCCATCGGGATCTTCCCAAATCACCGCCAAAGCCTCTGTGTCAAAACCGGCTTCCATGCTGGTCCCTTCTGGGAAGAGGTCAGGCAGTCGTTGAAGCCGTGTGTTGATATCGCCAGCCGCCGTTTGAATCGCAGCCATATCGGGCGCTTCGGTTTCAAGCTGCTCGCGAATGACTTTGAAACTATCGCCAATGCCTTCAAAATTGTCCTGACGCTCCGCGATTTCCGATGGTGCTTCGCTTTGTGCCTCAGTCCCTTGCGGAGCATCTGCCGCCTCTCCACCGCATGCGGCAAGCAAAGCGATCAAGGGCGTGGCAGTGATCAAACGGGCTTTGGAAATGCGCTTCATTGGGAAAGGCTCCTTTGTTTGAGAATCAAGGTGTTGCAAGTGCAAGTTACCCTTTTGGAGGGCGCGGGAACAGAGCCGGCGTATTGGCCCGGTATGCTTGATACCCCGGATCATCACCCCAACGTTCTTTCGCCTGCGCATCTTGTAGGTTGATCCCGCTGATTTTGGTGAGCAGCAGGAACACAAAGACCGGCGAGATAACCACCAGCCATGACAGGCCCGAAAGGATCGGGACCGCGATCACGAGAATGCCAAACCACAGGGTGATTTCGCCGAAATAATTGGGATGGCGGCACCACGCCCAAAGGCCAACATTGATGAATTTTCCTTTGTTCGATGCGTCGTCCTTAAACGCGCTTTTCTGGCGGTCGGCCACGGTTTCAAACACGATGCCCAACAACCAAATCGCTGCACCAACCCAAAAGAAGACATCCAAGGGTACGCGGGCGGTTGAGGTGATGATAGCCAACGCCGCCGAAGCGGTGAAGATCACCCACAAGGCCTGAAGCGTCCATGCAACCAAGAACCGTGGCGGGTTCACTCTGATCTTTTCAAACCGGCTGTCATTGCCGCCCGCGGCATGGATGCGCGCATAGAGGAATGTGCCGAGACGGACGCACCAAATTGCCACCATCACCGCGACCACCATCGCACGCATGTCCAATGATCCGGCGGCGTTGTATGCGGCGTAACACGCCGTTGCTGTGACAGAGAGATATGTGACGGCGCCGATGCTGTCGTAGAATTTGTCAGTCTGAGCGGTGGCGGAAGGGATAAAGGCGATCCAGTTTACCAACAATGCGATCACCGCACAGAGGAAAAACGCCGATGTGCCAAACAGCTCAACGCTGCCTGCGCCTGCGAAATGCGCAAACACCAAAGCAATGATCGTAACGATCACCACCACAAGCAAGCTTTTCGCTGATTTCCCCATCACCAATTCCCCCGTTTTATCATTGTTGCGCCGCGCGCTTATTCATTCACTACTCGCGGCCCTGCGCAATTGTTCCATAACAAGCTGCACATCGTGCTTCACATCGTCCTTTGGCGGCAATGCGTATGCCTCATAGCTTGCCGCCAATTCGTCCATACGTTCATCGATGCGTATCTGATTGTAGCCGTGGCTAACGACGAAACGGCGGCGCGAAAGGATTTGGGGGAGGACGATGTCCACATAGTCTTCGGCGTCCATGCCGAATTTCATAAATTGTTCGGGGCCTAATGGGGTGAAGACCCACCCCGGTATAATCAGGCCGGCATGGACATGGTCGGGCAAATCATCTCTCAGGCTTTCGGTCATGCCCAAAACGGCATGTTTTGCCGCGATATAGGCGGCGGTCTGACGCACGGCGCAAAACCAACTGTTTTCACTGCCCGTGTTGTAAATTGCCGACGGTGTGTCTTGCGCGATCAGGCGCGGTGCAAAGGCCCGGCACCCGTTCCACACACCCCAGTAATTGACGTCAAAATGCGCGCGAACGGCATCGGGATCGACTTCCCACATTTTGCCGCGAACGCCGCCCTGCCCTGCATTGTTCATGACCAAATCGACCGATCCGAATTGATCAAATGCCGCCTCTGCCAAGGCTTCGACTTGAGCCAGGTCGGACACGTCGCACAATTGCGCGGTGATGTTGTCGATATCGTTGGCGCGGTTGAGCGCGGGGCCGGCCAAATCGGCGACCATCACTTTTGCGCCGCTTGCCGCCAACCTTTTGGCAATGCCAAGACCAATCCCGCTCGCGCCGCCGGTGATCACGGCCGTTCTTGGGGCAAAGTCGGTCATTACGCCGCTGCTCGACTTTTCTCCGCCACCCGGCGCAGCGCGCTTGCATAGGTTTCCGGCGATTGCGCACCGGGGATCATGAATTTGTTGTTGACGATCATCGCGGGCACGCCGGTGATGTTAAAATCCCATGCCTGTTGTTCTTCGGCGATCACGCGCGCCTCCAAATCCGCATCGTCCAACGCCGCCTTCGCTGCGCCCCGATGCAGGCCGACACTTGCCGCGATGTCCAACAACACATCACGGTCCGAAAGCGTCCTGCGTTCATTGAAATGCGCTTTGAACAGCGCTAATTTGAATTCCGTTTGGACCTGTGCGCCGGCCTGTTCCAAAGCAAAGCCCAACAATTTGTGGCATTCGCGCGTGTTCCACATCATCGCCGGCGGCGCCTTTGCATTGCCTTCGTATGAAAGAGAGACGCCCGCGCTTTCCGCGATCGCTTTCATTTGACCGCGCACTTTGGAGCCTTCTTCGGCGGAGCGGCCATATTTGCGTTGAAGATGCGCTTCTTGCGCTTCGCCGTGTGTTGGCATGTCGGGGTTAAGTTCGAACGGGCGCCAGCGGATTTCGGCGTCAATTTCACCGTCCAATTCATCCAGAGCTTTGGTCAATTGCCCATATCCGATCGCACACCATGGGCACATGACGTCGGAATAAATATCGATCGTCAGTTTTTCTGCGGCGCTCATCCGTCTTTCTCCAACCACCATTTTAACAAGCTGTGGGCAATGGCGGCTTTTGGCGGGGCGTTGAACGGCCCCTCCTCACTGCCGATTGTATCCATCGCTTGCTGAACTTCTTCACGGGTGAACCAACGAGCCTCTTCCAGCTCCTCCACATCAAGAGTGATGTCGGTTTCGTCCGTTTGCGAATAACACCCGATCATCAACTGACTGGGGAATGGCCATGGTTGGGTCGCAATGTATTGAACGTTACTGACTCGCAAACCGGCTTCTTCGTGCACTTCGCGTGCAACCGCCTCTTCGATGGTTTCGCCCGGTTCAACAAACCCGGCAAGCGCCGAGAATGCGCGCGGTGGAAAGCGCGGTTGGCGACCGAGAAGCAAGCGCCCCTCATTCTCTACCAACATGATTGTGACCGGGTCCGTGCGCGGAAAATGCTGCGCCCCGCAATTGTCACAATCGCGCTGCCAGCCGCCTTTGGCCGGCTTTGTCGATCCGCCGCATTTGGCACAAAAACGATGGCGCGCGTGCCAATCAACCAAGCTTCGCGCACCGCCATAAATGGCCAGATCGGACGGCGACAATTGCTGGATGGCCTGCCATGCACGCGGCATCGCATAGGCGGGTCCGGTCGCGCCTTCATCGGGCACTGCGGCAAAACATGCCTTTTCGCTCTCGCCACCATCAGGATCGGCCATCATGCCAAGGAACACGATCTCCGCATCCTCTGCGACATCGGCGAATGTGCCCCATAGCAAGCCGCCAGCATCGTCAATTTGGGGCAACAGGCCATCAAGCAAAAGAACCTTGGCGCGCCAATTCATCAGACTGCCGAGTTTATCCTTGTCCGTGCGGATGTGGTCCGCCCGATCAATCGGTGATCCGGCGAACGCGATGGCTCCAGTCCGCGCTAATTCCGCATGTGTGGGGTATGACATCAGATCCCGTTCGCCCGGCTATCGATGGCGTCGTATTGCGATCCCATATCGGCCTGTAATGCGGCCAGATATTCGTCACGGATTGGATAGGTGTCGCTGGGCATATATTGCGTCCACAACGCCGCGCGTAGACCGGCATTGTAATCGACCGCCGCCAATGTACCAGCCGCGCCGCCCCAACCAAATGTCCCATTGATCGAACGTCCACCGGCGCCATGCCCCTGACCTTCCATCCACGACCCGGTCAAATCAACGGTTTCAGGAATAAGGTCGGAAATACCCGTTCGCACGGCTTCTTCGCTCATCACCCGCTCGTTGCCCAGTTTGCCATAGCCCAACAACATGCGAAGGAACCGGTCGTAATCTTTCGGGCTGGAAACCAATCCGCCGCCACCCGAAGGGACCTTTGGCGCGTCGAGATAGATTGAGTTGGACGCCGGATCGAGCGGCAGCAAATTGCCCCCCAAAATTCCGTAATTGTCGGTCAGACGCGTTTTCTCGCTTTCCGGGACGGTCATCCATGTGCTGGTCATGCCCAGCGGGTCGAACATGCGCGCTTTCAAGAACGCTTCAAATTCCATGCCCGATGCCACTTCGACCACCCGGCCCAGCAAATCGATACTGGCGGAATAGCTCCATTTTGTCGCGGGTTGGTATTCCAATGGGATCGTGGCCAAACGGTCCGCCCACACTTCCAATCCTGGCGCCGGCGTTGGATTGGGCACTCCGGGTATTGGGAAACGGCTTACGCGCCCACCCACAATGCCATTCTCGACATAGGCGTCGAGCAATTCGCCCTTGGACGTGATAGAATAGCCAAGGCCAGCCGTGTGGGTCAGCAATTGGCGGATGGTGATCGGTGTTGCCGCAGGAACCGTGTCAGAAATCGGCCCTTCGGGATCGACGATCACTTGCATATCGCGGAATGCAGGAAGGACATCATGAAGCGGCATGTCCATTTCCAACACGCCATCTTCGATCAACATCATGATCGCCATGCCGGTGATCGGTTTGCTCATCGAGTAAATCCGATAGAGGGAATTTTCGTCCACTTCGACCGCGCTTCCAACACCCAAGGTGCCGCCGCCTACCGTATGGGCATGGTCTTCTTGACCGTTTCCAAAAGTCAAAAACAGGTTCGCCAGTTTCCCTTCGGTGACATACCGCCGTGCCAAGGCGGCAACATTGGGCCACGCTTCATCGACGTTGTGCGCCATCAATCCACGGCCAAACGGGGCCGCCATCGGTGCCGACGTCATCGCAGCGCCCACCGCCATGAACGCTCCACCACGGAACAAAGAGCGGCGCGAAAGGGCGGGATCATTCGTGAATGGGGGCATTTTTGGATTCTCCGAAAAGCGTTTGAACACGATATTGGGGCACCGAACGTGCTCGGTCAATCGGTCCGCAGAAATTGAGTTGTCAAAAAGGACCTGCCTCATTTGTTTTGAACGACACTTGAATCGCGCAATCGCGACAAAACCCTTGGGGATGGATGCGGCGCAATGTTGGAAGACGAGAAAGAACTTCACAGCACCCGGTGAAATAGGCCTTGAAACAGGCCGGTGTCATACCCATATAACACACATGGGAAATCTACTTGCATATCTGTTTGGCTTGATAAGCCTTGTCATCGTCATCCCCGCGCAAATTCCATTTTTGGGATGGGGCAATTGGATCGCTCTTCCGGTGATTGTATGCGGCGTAATTTGCGGCGCGCTTTCATCCAGCGATGGCGGACGCAATTTCTGTTTGGTCGTATTGTTGATCGCCGTTGTCCGATTGAGCTTAGGCGGCGGCGTCATTTAGACCGATCCGCTAACTGGCGTCATCGTCTTGAGCTTCGATCAATCGGGCCGCTTTGGCGAACAATGTCGGCAACCCGGCCTGTCCAATCCGTTCAACCGGCCACCATTCGCCGTCTCCATCCGGCTGTGTCGTAGACTTTATACGCACCACTTTTAGGGTTAGATGCGCGTGGGTGAATGTATGCCGCACCGCGCCCAAATCTTTGCCCTGTCCGGAAATGGGTTGTTGTCCCGATCCATCCTCACGCGCGGTCCAACCATCATCAGGCAAACCACGCATACCGCCAAACATCCCTTGCGCTGGACGCGTTGCGATCCACACTTCGCGCCCGCCTTCTCCGCCGCGTTCGATCCAAAATGCCGTGCCAAGCCGTTCCGGTTTCGCCTTTTTCGGAGGTTTTATCGGCAGACGTTCCGGTTCGCCCAGTTTGCGCCCCTCACAGTGATTGGCAAGCGGGCATAATAGACATCGCGGCGCCTTATTAGTGCAAATTTGCGCGCCAAGATCCATCATCGCCTGAGCAAAATTTCCCGGCGCGAAATCGCTCGACTGGTCCGTTCCAATTGCATGGGGCGTGATCGCGTCAGCATGGGCTCGAATCGCTTTGCGCGAAGCAGGCAGTGGCTCTTCGATTGCGAACAAGCGCGACACCACGCGTTCGACATTGGCGTCGATCACAACGGCTCTTTTTCCGAATGCAATCGCCGTAATAGAGGCCGCCGCATACGCGCCCAGCCCCGGCAATTTACGCAATTCCTCTTCGGTTTCGGGAAAGCCGCCAAGCTCTGCGACTTGGGCTGCGCATTTCACCAAATTGCGCGCGCGCGAGTAATATCCCAACCCCGCCCACGCAGCCATGACAGCGCCTTCATCCTCAGCCGCAAGATCAAAGACCGTCGGCCAAGTTGCCGTGAATTTGGCGAAATATGGTTTCACCGCCGCGACCGTTGTTTGTTGCAGCATCACTTCTGATAACCACACGCGATACGGCCATGCCGCATCATTGGGCACCGCCTTCCCCGGCGGATTGCGCCACGGCAGTTCGCGGGCATGGTTGGCATACCAATCAAGCAGAATGTCAGATATGCTGGCGGTCACGCGGGCCCTATGGCATGGACGCCCACGTCATGGGAAGCGACACCGAAAAACCGGCGAAGAAATCGCCCGCAAAGCGCACGGCGCGCAAGGTTGCAAAACCGTATGAACGCCCGCGTGGTCGCGGTGCGAAGGCGATTGGCGACCTAACGCCGGATATCGGCCGCACAGCGTTTCGTCGGTTTGGCTTTGTCCAAAGTTCGGTGGTGACGCGCTGGCCAGAAATCGTAGGCCCCGTGCAATCGCGCGTCTGCGCACCCGAAGCGATCCGATTCCCACCCGGTGAAAAATCCGAAGGCATCCTGCAACTGGTGGTGACACCTGCTCATGCGCCCTTGGTTCAACAAGTTGTCCCAGAGATTATTGAGCGAGTGAATCGGTTCTTTGGATACAATGCGGTCGCGCGCGTCAAAATCCGGCAAGGTGTGGTTAAGCCGCCACCTGCTGATAGCAAACCGAAACCGCCGCCATCGCTCAAACCCATTCCGATGGAGTTGGGGGACAGCTTGCGCGACATCGGGGACCCAGAATTGCGCACCGTGTTGGAATCGCTGGCGCGCAGCATGGGCGACGAGGACAAGAAAGAGGGCGAAACGTGAGAAAGCAGTTTTTAGGGGCGGCACTGGCGATCGGTGCGTTTGCACTGACAATGACCGACGCTCCACTGGCATTGGCGCAATCCAATTCCTCCGGCAGTTTGAGCAATCCCGAAAGCAGCTTTTCACGCGGAGATCGCCGCGCCGCATGGCATGCTGAAGTGGAACGGACAGAGCGTGGCTACAGGATCGGCAATCCCGACGCCGAAGCCGCTTTGATCGAGTTCATAAGCTACACTTGCGGTCATTGCGCCACCTTTGCCCGCGAAGGTGAAGGAGCATTGGACCTCGCTTTGTTGGCGCCGGGGTTGATGACTGTCGAAGTGCGCCCTGTAATCCGCAACGGTATCGATCTTACCGTATCCTTGCTGGTTCAATGCGGCGCGCCAGAGGGTTTCAAAGACCGTCACCGCTTGTTCCTAATGCAGCAAGACACATGGTTGAATAAAGCGCGCACCGCGCCGCAGTCGCAGCAGGCGATTTGGGCGCGCGGCGACCAGGCCGCTCGATTGAACGCCGCGCGGGCTTTGGACTTGGATGATATGTTGGCGGAACGCGGCATGTCGATGTCGGACATCAACACGTGCCTATCGGATAACCAAGCTGCCCTTACCCTTATCCAAAACGGCAATGCGGATCGGGCGGAATTTGCCGTACCCGGCACACCCAGCTTTGCCTTGGATGGTGAATTGTTGACCGATGTGCATTCATGGGCGGGTCTTTACCCGGTCTTGGCAGAGCGTTTTCACCCCGACAACGCGGCCGATTGATCCGCAATGCAGGGGCAACATCACCATATTTTGCTCATTTTGGGTGAATTGAACCATTTTTACACAAAACCTTGTGCTTAATCGCTTCCGCTTGGCGAATGCTTGCTTATAGTTTCCCATTCTAGATCACAGGACACAATCGACATGAATACGGCCCGCACTGTTTTGAAATTCTCCTTTGCTGCTCCTCTCGCTCTCGCATTGGCCGCATGCGGCGGCGGTGCCGATGGCGAATTGGAGAGCGATGCGATCGAAGCAATCGCCGCACCCGACGGCACAAATTGGGGCGAAACTGTCACGGTAAGCGACGAAGATGGTTACATCCTCGGCAACCCCGATGCGCCGTTGAAATTGATCGAATACGCGTCTCACACATGCGGGGCCTGCGCAAATTTCTCTCAAACCGGCAAACCGTCGATCAAAGAATATGTCGCAACCGGCGTCGTCAGCTTTGAACAGCGCAATTTGGTTCGCGACCCGATCGACCTCACCATCGCCACCTTGGTCCGCTGCGGTGCCGATGCCAACGTACAGGCGCTTTCGGATCAGGCATGGGGCAACTTTAACGAGATTATGGGTGCGGCCCAAGCCAATGGTGCTCAATTGGAAATCGCCAACGAATTGCCGGGCGATCAACGGCTCGGTGAATTTGCACGGATCACAGGTCTGACCGAATTCTTCGCCGCGCGGGGCCTTTCGCGGGCGCAGCAATCCGCCTGTTTGGCCGATGTTGAAACGATCGAAACGATCCGCACAAATTCCTCCACGCAAGCGGAAGAATTGAACATCCTCGCCACGCCGACCTTCATTTTGAACGGTCGCAAATTGGACGTGAACCAATGGCGCGATCTTGAACCGATCCTGCAACGCGCCGGCGCCCGTTCGGAATAAGCGGCCAAAGATTCCGCACTCGGGAAAAGGACAAGACACGCACGCATGCAAATCAGCCGGCTCAAACTCTCTGGATTTAAGAGCTTTGTAGAGCCGGCTGAACTGCGCATTGAACCGGGATTGACCGGCGTTGTCGGCCCTAATGGGTGCGGGAAATCCAACTTGTTGGAAGCAATCCGATGGGTAATGGGTGAAAATTCACCGAAATCGATGCGGTCTGGCGGGATGGAAGATGTCATCTTTGCCGGGACCGATTCGCGCCCGTCGCGGGCCTTTGCCGAAGTCGTCCTGCATGCCAGCGATGATCGCGACGAAGAATTGGTCGTCACCCGCCGGATCGAACGCGGCGCAGGCAGCGCCTACCGCGTCAACGGCCACGATGTTCGCGCCAAAGACGTTGCGCTAACCTTTGCCGATGCCGCAACAGGCGCACATTCGCCTGCTTTGGTTAGCCAAGGAAAGATCGCGCAAGTCATCGCGGCAAAACCCGCCGAACGTCGCATGATGTTGGAAGAGGCGGCCGGCATTGCGGGACTGCATGTCCGGCGCAAAGATGCCGAAAGCAAACTGCGTTCGACCGAGAAAAATCTCGAGCGACTCGAAGATTTGATGGCCGGTCTCGACACCCAAATGGCGTCGCTCCGCAGACAAGCCAAACAGGCCGAACGTTACACAAAACTGACCGAACAGATTCAATTGGCAGAGGCACGATTGGTGTTCGCACGTTGGCGTGACGCCGCCCATGCCGCGAAAGAAGCGCGCGCAGCCGCCGAAGGCGCGGATCGACAAGTGGCCGAAGCCAAAGACAAGGCCGAAGCTGCGCAAAAAGCGCAGGCCGAAGCCGCGATGCGACACCAAGATGCCCGCGATGAATTGGCAGACCGGCGCGATGATGCATCGGCGCACGGCCATCGCATGGCAGCCTTGTCTGAAAAGCTCGAAGCGGCAGAGGCGCGTCTATCCGACCTAACCCGTCAACGCACCCGATTGGAAGAAGACCGCGACGCCGCCGACCGCATGACGAGCGATGCGGCGGAAGCCTTGGCAAAGCTGGAACGGGATTTGAGCGCCTCACGCGCCCGGGTGGAAAAGGCGGACGCCGAACGTCCTGCCATTGCCGCGCGCAGCGAAGACAGCGAACGTGCCAGCCGCACCGCCGAATTGGCCTTGGCTAAAGCGACCGCCGATCACGCCGGGGTCGAAGCGGAATGGCGCGTCGCGCAAGCCGCGATCGAACAGGCAGAAAACCGCCTCAACAGAATTGAGCGAGATGTCGAGCGGATCGCCACCACTCGCGCCGAATTGCAGGGCGGCGAAGACACCGAACACGCCGTTATCGCCGCCCGCAAAGCAGCAGATGGCGCGGCCAAGGAGGTCACCCGTCTGCGTGAAGCCTTGGAGACAGAACGGGCCCGCAAAACCGCTTTGCAAGAGGCGCGCGATGCGGCCAGCGCCGCGCATTCCACCGCAAAGGCCGAATTGGCAGGGGTTGAACGCGAATATTCCGCCCTCGCTCGGGATCGCGACGCCCGTGAGAAACGCGCCAAAAACCGCGAAGGGTTGCCAGCAGCGTTGGACAAAGTGCGGGTCGCCAAAGGGTATGAACGCGCCATTGCGGCGGTGTTGGGCCGCGATGCAAAATCGCCGCTGGGCGCCCCCCCTCAAGAAAGCGATGGTCGCTATTGGACCGGAAGCGCCGCTCCAAATCCGGTTCAAAACAGTCTGATCGATCAAGTCAGTGACTGCCCAGAGGAATTGCGCGCGCGGCTTGCCTTGGTTTCTTGTGTTGAGGCCGATGACGGCCGCACATTGGGCCCCGGAGAATGGTTGGTTACGAAGGCGGGTCATCTGCGTCGCTGGGACGGGTTTGTCGCGCGCGGCGAAGGATCGGCCGAAGCGGCCCGTCTGGAAGCCGCAAACCGACTGACCGATCTAGAAGCGCAATTGCCCGCATTGCGCAAAGCGGCCGAGACTGCTGCCACACAGGAAAGCAGCGCCCGCGAGGAACTGTCTGCACTGCAAACCGCCTTGGTTGCACAAGAACGCGACATAGCCGCAGCGATAGAGGCAGAACGCGCCGCCTTGCGCAGTTTTGATCAAGCCGAAGCCGCCAAGGAGCGCATCGCTGCAAGGCTTGAGGAACTGAAGGCTGCTGCCTCTGAGCTCGATGAACAATTTACCAGCGCGAAAACAGAATTGGAAAGCGCTAATGACGCCCGCGCGGCTTTGCCTCCGCCCGATGCGGGTCGCGCTTCGTTAGAAGCGGCACAATCAAAGCACGAAGCCGCAAAATCTGCCGTTCAGGCGGCACTGGCCGGATTGGCCGCGCACGATCAGGGATTGGCTGTTTCACGCGAAAGGCTTGCCGCACAACAGGCGGATTACTCCAACTGGAAGGCAAGATCAGGCGAAGCCGCCGCGCGTGTTGCCGAAACCACCCGGCGCCTTGAAGAGATCGAAGAAGAACGCGCGGTAATCGCGGCAAAGCCGGCGGCATTGCATGCTGAAATCGAACAGGGGGACGCGGTCCGGGTTCGATTAACGCACGAATTGGAAGCCGCGCAGGCGGCAATGGATCTGTGCCAGACGGCCATTGGCGATGCCGATCGCGCCCTTGCCGAAGCGCAGGAAACGCTAACGGTTGCGCGCGAAGGTCGTGCCACATTGGCCGCAAGAGCCGAAAATCAGGAAGCGCGCCGAAGCGAGATGGCGCGCATTTCGGGCGAACGATTCCAATGCCCACCCCCCTTGCTGGCGCAGCGGTTTGAATTTGACGAAGACACGATCAAACCTGCGACCGAAGAATCCGAAGAAATGGACAAGCTAAGCGCCAGCCGCGAGCGGATTGGGCCGGTGAACCTCGTCGCTGCAGAAGAATTGACCCGGATCGAGGAAGAGCACGGGACAAGCGCCAGCGAACAAGCGGAGTTGGTCGAAGCCGTTGGTCGTTTGCGCGGATCCATCGGCAATCTCAATCGCGAAGGGCGCGAGAGATTGCGCGCCGCTTTCGAAGAGGTCGATGGCCATTTCCGCATTCTGTTCACCCGTCTGTTCCAAGGGGGTCAGGCGCATCTCGCTTTGGTTGATTCAGACGATCCGTTGGAAGCCGGTCTTGAAATTTACGCTCAACCGCCGGGCAAGCGGCTGCAATCGCTTTCGCTTCTGTCAGGTGGCGAACAGGCGTTGACAGCGACCGCGTTGATCTTCGCCCTGTTCCTTACCAATCCGGCACCAATCTGCGTCTTGGACGAAGTGGACGCGCCGTTGGACGACGCCAATGTCGAACGGTTCTGCGACTTGCTCGATTCCATGGTGCGCACCACAAAGACACGATATTTGATCGTCACCCACAACGCCGTCACGATGAGCCGTATGCACCGATTGTTCGGCGTAACGATGGCTGAAAAAGGGGTCTCTCGCTTGGTGAGCGTTGATTTGGGTGAAGCCGCGTTGATGGCGGCGGAATAAAGCCAACCGCCGAATTGAGCCGAACCCTAGGTCTCAATCGCGCGAGCGAGACGCGAACGAACGCTCTGCAACTTCGCAATCAGATCTTCGGGAACAGCGTGATCCGCCATAGGCTCGCTTCGCACAGCTGCGCCGCTCTCATCGCCGCCTTCTGCACGCCGATCGCCTAATCGTCGATCACCCTGCCTTCGGTCTAACCCATCGGCTCCACTTGATCGCAGGACCGCTTCGGCACCTTTAAGTGTGTAGCCTTCTTCGTTGACGAGCGTGTTGATCGCTTTGACCATAACGACGTCGGAAGGACGGTAATACCGCCGTCCCCCGCTGCGTTTGAGCGGCTCCAACAAGGAGAATTGTTGCTCCCAATAGCGCAGGACATGCGGTTTTATGCCAAGGCCGTCGCTCACTTCGCCAATCGTGCGAAGCGCGCCATCATCCTTGCCATCATCAAAATCTGACATCTGATCCCGCTGTCCAATTCGCCCTCAATCGGGCCTATGATCGGGCCGGTTTAGCCCTTTGCTATCCGCTCTTTGAGCAATTGGCTCGCACGGAATGTCAAAACGCGGCGCGGTGTGATCGGCACTTCGACGCCAGTTTTTGGATTGCGCCCAACCCGCTCATTCTTGTCGCGAAGAACAAAACTGCCAAAGCCTGAAATTTTGACATTCTCGCCGTCTTCGAGCGCGCCGGTCATCTTATCAAGAATGGCCTCGACAAGATCGAGCGATTCCGCGCGGCTAAGGCCCATTTTGCGGTTAATCGTCTCTGCCAAATCTGCCCGGGTCAACGTACCTACTGAACGCATCATACGGAACTCTCCTAGTGTGGTGCGACCCACAATTGTTTTCTGCAATCCTTGTATGGAACAATTGAGAATTTCGCAACGGACGCGCGAATTCCCATCACCTTGTACACAGCGGAAAGTACGTGACCGGCTTAAACCCGGACCAAGCTAGCACCCCAAGTGAAGCCACCGCCCATCGCCTCAAACATAACCAGATCGCCGGGCTTAATCCGCCCATCGCGGCGCGCCACGTCAAACGCCAACGGCACAGAGGCCGCCGAAGTGTTGGCGTGTTGATCGACCGTCACGACGACCTTTTCGGGCGGAATGCCTAGTTTCTTTGCGGTCGCATCGAGAATGCGAGCGTTCGCTTGATGCGGGACCACCCAATCGATATCTTGAGCAGAAACTCCAGCGTCTTCAATAACTTCATTGAGAACACTGGAAAGGTTCACAACCGCGTGGCGAAACACCTCGCGGCCCTTCATCCTCAGATGCCCAACGGTTTGCGTGGTCGATGGTCCGCCATCGACATACAACAGATCATGGTTGGCGCCGTCAGCATGGAGGCGGCTTGCCAGAATGCCTGGGCCGCCTTCATGGGCCGGGTCCACACAATCGGCTGCTTCCATGACCACTGCGCCAGCGCCGTCGCCAAACAAGACACAGGTCGTGCGATCTTCCCAATCGAGAATTCTACTAAAAGTCTCTGCCCCGATCACCATTGCACGCTTTGCCATGCCCGTGGTCAACAGCGAATCGGCGGTGGTTAGCGCATAGAGAAAGCCGGAACACACCGCCGCGACATCAAAGGCCACACCGCCATTGCATCCCAAGGCGTTTTGAACCTTTGTTGCAGTTGCGGGGAATGTGTTGTCTGGCGTTGCGGTGGCAACAATAATCAAGCCAATGTCGCTGGCCGTAAGCCCAGCATCGTTCAACGCGGCTTGCGCAGCCTTTATCGCCAACGATGCGGTGGTTTCGCTCTCACCTGCAATATATCTTTGCCGGATACCCGTGCGCTCGACGATCCATTCGTCCGATGTGTCAATCTGAGCGGCAAGTTCTGCATTCGATACGATGCGCTCAGGAAGCGCCGAGCCTGATCCCAAAATTCGAGATCCGGTCACATTCACCATCAACTTGCCCCGTTGCTATTGGTGCGCAGCGCGTCCTCGCCCAATTCGGCAAGGTCATTGGCGATGCGTTGAGTCAATTGATCTTCCAACAGGCGCGCAGCCACAGCGACCGCATGAGCCACACCTTTGGCTGTTGCGCTGCCATGACTTTTCACGACCACACCGTTCAGACCGAGAAATACGGCGCCGTTGTGATTGTTGGGATCAAGATGGTGCCGCAACAACTCGGTTGCCGGTTTTGACACCAGAAAACCGATTTTTGAACGGATAGAACTGGTGAACGCTTGTTTCAAAAGGTCAGTCACAAAGCGTGCCGATCCCTCGATCGCTTTCAACGCAATATTCCCCGAGAAACCGTCGGTCACCACAACATGCGTTTCGCCGCGATTGATTTTGTCGGATTCGACAAAGCCGTCAAAATCCAGCGCAAGTCCGCCATCTTTGCTGGCGACCGCATCGGAAAGGAACGCCGCTGCGTCGCGCAAGGCGTCTGTGCCTTTGATTTCCTCGGTGCCGATATTCAACAGCCGTACAGAAGGACGTTCAAACCCATTCACGATCCGCGAATAGGCCGCACCCATCACAGCAAATTGGACAAGGTTGCGGGCGTCTGCCTCGGTGTTCGCACCCAGATCGAGCATCACGACATCGTGCGCTTCGAGCGTGGGCAGCAACGCAGCCAAAGCCGGGCGATCAATGCCTGGCATCGTGCGCAAGGCGATCTTGCTCATCGCCATAAGAGCGCCGGTGTTGCCGGCACTAACCGCGGCACCTGCATCGCCTTGTTTTACCGCGTTCACTGCAAGACCCATGCTTGTGGTCTTTGCCCGGCGGATGGCTTTGCTTGGCTGTTCATCGCCGCTGATCACATCTTCGCAATGAAGGATTTCAGAAGCGTCGCGCATTCCGGGATGCGCGCTCAACGCTTTTTCAATACGCGGCTGATCCCCGACGAGGAGAAACTTGAATTTCTCATGCTCTCGACGGGCGATGGCTGCGCCTTCGACCATGACGCGCACACCTTCATCGCCGCCCATCGCGTCAACAGCGATACGCGGGAAAGTCATGCACCTGGTCCTTTCTTAAAGACGGGTCAGAGGCCCTTGGGCGCCATCACTTCGCGGCCGTTATAAAAACCGCATGCGGGGCACATATTGTGCGGACGCTTAAGTTCGCCACAATTGCTGCATTCTTGGAACGCTTCAACCGACAGCGAATCGTGTGCGCGGCGATTGCCGCGGCGATGGGGGGAAACTTTTCTCTTTGGGACAGCCATGGCTACGCCACTTCCTAAGGTAAATCTGTTGTTTGCGCGGGAACCGCACTGAATAAGTCGCCCAATCGGACGTTTCGATTGTCGCCCTTAGGGCAAGGCAGCTTTACGCACAAGGTGTATCCCCGAAGGAATACCGAATGCGAACAGCGTCCGTGCCGGTTGTGGCGGAAGGCGCGCGATATAACGCAATTTTCGCAGAGCGCAAGCAGACCTTTGTTCAACCAATTGACGAAGCATTGCCACACAGCAGGTGCGCGCGTAGCAATGCCCGACACATACAAGAGGGGATCTGCCATGATGACTATTTTACCCGTTACACTCGCGGCGGCCGCAGCGGCTGCTATTTTGAACCTGTGGTTGTCGATCCGCATCGGTGCGATCCGTCAAGCAACAGAGATCAGCATCGGCCATGCCGACAGTGATCCATTGGAGCGCCGGATGCGCGCTCAGTCGAATTTTGTAGAGAATACGCCGTTTGTTCTGGCGCTGGTTCTGGCGATTGAGTTGACGGGCAAAGGCTCTTGGTGGCTTGCCTATGTAGCGGGCGCCTACTTCATCGCCCGCATCGCGCACGCTTACGGCATGGACGGCGGCAAATTCAAAGCAGGCCGTATGGTTGGTACATTGATCACGATGGTCGTGTTGCTCGGCCTGGCGATTGTGGCGGCATTGATTGCTGGACGGGTGCTTTAACCCAAGTCTGGGACGACACCGCCTCATCCATTACGTGATTGCCTAGATTGCCAAACGATAGCCGATCTATAGAGTTAAGTAATGAGAGTGATCACACTTATCGCAGGTAGTATGACGCTGCTGGTACAACTTGTATTGTTGCTGGCAGTGGCGTCATATTTAACCGGCAATTCGATCTCAGTAGTGATGTATATCGCTATTTACGCCATTGTCGTATTTATCTGGATTAGAGCGATCGAGAAATTTCTTGATCTTTAGCTAAGCGCGTAATCGCTGACGAAAGCGTTTGTCTTGCGCTCTTGGCCAAATGTGCTGGTTGGGCCGTGGCCTGGGATGAACATCACATCATCGCCCAATGGCCAAAGGCGCTGAGTGATCGCATCGATCAAATCCTGATGATTGCCACGTGGGAAATCGGTGCGTCCGATTGACCCTTGGAACAAAACATCCCCGACAATCGCAAAACGGCTGGGTTCGTGGAAGAAGATGACGTGTCCGGGCGTGTGGCCGGGGCAATGGATCACATCCAGCGTCAAATCGCCCACCGTCACTGTGTCGCCCTGTTCCAGCCACCGATCAGGGGTAAAGCTTCTCGCCTCCATCCCGTAACGCGCGCCGTCATCATCCAGTTTTTCAATCCAGAAAATGTCGTCCTTGTGCGGGCCTTCGATCGGAATGCCCAACTCCTCTGCCAGCATCCCGGCCTGACCGCAGTGATCAAGATGCCCGTGGGTGATGAGAATTTTCTCAAGCGTAACACCCGCTTTTGCCACCGCCTCTTTCAACTTGTCTAAATCGCCGCCCGGATCGGTCAGCGCAGCTTTACCCGTGGCGGTGCACCAGATCAGCGAACAATTTTGTTGAAGCGGCGTCACAGGAAGGATCGCAACTTTCATCGGTGGTGTCGGTTTGTCGGTCATCTTGCTGATTTGGCGGCACGACGCCGCGAATGCAAGCACGCACAAGGCTTCATTGACCGATCGATGAGCTTCACGTTACCTTTGCGACGTGCCCCAAGTGCTGATCATACATGACGTCGCCGACCCAGCCGTTTGGAAAGATGGTTTTGACGCCGCCAGTGGGCTGCGCAAAGAAGCGGGCGAGATCAGCTATCAAGTCCTCGTCGATCACGCCTCCCCAAACACGATCGTGCATTTCTCAACTTGGCAATCCATCGATCAGGCGAAGGCGTTCTTTCAGTCCGATGAGGTTGCCGCAATCAGACGAAAGCTGGGCGTGAAAGAGCCGGAATTCATCTATCTCAACGAGGTGGAGAGCGGCACTTTGTAACGCACCGCAGCGATGTCGTGATCAAGCAGCCGAGCCGATCAGCCCATCGACCTGCTTTGGCCTCTAGAGAGAAAGCATGTTACTCCACACCACAATCGCAATTGCGACACGGGGAGAGAGCGGGTGCAAGGAAGAGAACTGTTTCTGGCCAAACAAGCGGTCATCGTAATGTTGATCGGCCTTTTCGGAGGCTTCGCTTGGACCTTTGCCTTGTTGGAGGAAGTCAGTCTTTCACCGATCCCCATCGTTTTTGCCGATAGTTTTCCTGGCGAGCCGCAAAACTGGCGCGCAGTGCACACCGGATGTTTGATGAATGGAATTATGGCTTTGGCGATCGCTGCGGCGATGCCTTTGTTCAACCCTCCTGAACCGGCCAAGAAACGCGTCGTGATCGGCGTGGTGTTTGCGATCTGGGCGAACACGATCTTTTACTTCGCCAACTTGATGGCTCCCAATCGCAGCCTAAGTCTTGGCGAGAATGCTTTGGGCGGCGCCAGTCTCGCCGGCAGCATCGGATACATCACAGCGTTGATTGGCGCGGTTGCGTTGATTTACGCTTTGTTTGTGTTGCTGATGCAGGGAAAAGGGAAATCGGCATGACCGCCCACCCAATGGACGAATTCCCCGTCCGCAAATTCCGATTCGATTTTGATGCGGCGGAGCCTGAGACTGCTGTTTGGAGCCAAAGCTCTGAATTGTTTAGCCTGTTCGCCAATGCGTTTACGCTGCACGTACCCTATTTTGAGAAGTATCTCGTTCGATCGATGATCGCGGCGCGCGGCAAGATCACCGACGAAAAGTTGAAGCGCGATGTCGACGCCATCATCGGGCAAGAGGCGCACCATGCCGATGCCTTCATTAAATTTAACGACCTATTGAAACGCCGATATCCCAAGGCTCAGGCTATGGAAGAGCATGCCAAATATGGGTTCAAGGATCGTCTCAAAAAGGATGATTTCAAAACCTTGGTCGGCTTCACCGCAGGATACGAAACTTTCACATTCCTCGCCGGAATGCTGTTCCTCGACAATTACGATGAATGGATGGCGGATTCCGATCCCAAAGTGAAAGCTTTGTGGGTGTGGCATCAGGTGGAGGAGGTGGAACACGCCGCCGTCGCGTTTGATGTCTACAAGCACTTCTTTGCCGATGATGAGAATTTCCGTCGAAGAATGGTGCTTTCCGCGTTTTGGCACATCGTGTCCGAAACGTTCAAAGCATATCTCCATATGTGCAAAGTCGAAGGGTGGTTTTCCAATCCCATCCGTGCGGCCCGCGCTATGGGGTTTATCACCCGCGTTGTGTCACAAATGATCTGGAACGCGCGCCCCGTGATGCGATCAGGATATCACCCGCGCAATCACCCGCTCGCGACAACGGAACAAAATCCCATCGCCGTATCCTGGCGACGTTTCCATAAAGAAGGCGGCGACGTCTTAGAAATCGATCACGCCAAAATGAAAGCCATTCTGGAAGGTTGAGTGAGCGCAATTGATGGCCCAATCGGGTTCTATCGTGGGAGGTACGGCACCGTTAGATTCGTCCGCCCTTCCAAACTACTCGCCCAATCATCTCTATTTCATCTGCACTCACATCGACCGGAGGATAGGCGAGGTTTTGGCTGAGCAGTGAAAACCGCCCCGCCCCGGCTTGCGCCACGCGTTTGACCATCAATGTGTCACCCAATCGCACAACATGGACACCATCGCGAAACGGTTGAGTACGTCTGTCGACCAGAATTTCATCACCATCGCGCAAGACCGGATCCATGGAATCCCCTTCCACTGTGATCGCCGACAATTGCGCCCCCGATAATCCCTGTTCCGCCAGCCATCTGCGCGAGAACTTAAACGAATCAAACGGCGCCTCTGTCACGGGGACTGCGCCGGGGCCCGCGGACGCTCCTATGTCGAGCCGTTCGACATCGATCCAATCCGATTGCTTGGCCGGTTTGGCCCAGAAATTGTAGGATTTTTCCTCCGGAAACTCCGATGGCGCACCCAACTCTTCTTCACCGATCCCAAAGAACCGCGCCAGCGTCTTGCGGTCCCCTTCCTCCAACTTGCGCGGCGATCCTTTGCGGATGAACTGTTGAAGGTAGCTAGTATTTCTACCTAGCAACTCAGAGAGGCTCGCAAGACTAGCGCCCCGTTCTTGCGACAATTCGAGCAAACGTCGGCGCACCTGATCGGAGTGTCCGTAAGAATAGGATGTCGGCTTCATAGGATGTTTAACCATTAAAACTTCCTATACGAAAGATTTTTCCTAGACAAGTAGGAAATGAGATGGAACATTTAAGGAACATTGAGTGATTCGCAGGGTCGCAGCCCGGTTCATTCTCACATTCACTTCGGTGTCCAACAGGAACCTAACCAAGGGGTACAAAGATGCTTTTGCGCAAAGTTGAAAAGTTCATGTCCGACCACAACATGCCCGCGACCAAATTTGGCCGGCTGGCTGCTCATGACCCGCGGTTTGTGTTGGACCTACGGATGGGACGTATACCTCGCCCAGCCACAGAGGCGCGGATCAAACGTTGGATGGCGCACTACATCGCATCCTATGGCGCGTCATCCGATGACGTCCTGAGCACCAATTCTGCATCGATCTCCCCCACAATCGGCTCTCTCCAATCTGAGGAATTCTCGCATGCTGTATGAAGGAGCGCTCCAATCCGATGCCACCACCACTTCGGCGTTTACCTCCCCTCCTCCATTTGAAACCAAGTCGGCAGACGGGGCTGTTGAGGCGTCAAACAAAGTATCGAGCGTTAGCCAGCGTGCGCGCAGATACCGGCCGCGCCGGACCGTTTCGGACCGCGTGAGAGAGGCCCTTTTGATGTTGGCCGACGGGCGCGCGGATCTCTTAACCCACGAAGAAAAAGCGTGGAACTCGATCACGTTCAGCGGCACGCGCCACGAAATCATGTTGGATTTTAACGGGGCGGAATCGGTGGCAGCTGGTGAGGGTTTCATCGCCAATTTGCCCGAACACGAGTTTCGCATTCCCGGCCATTTGGTCGCCGATGCCACGATTAATGAGGTTGATCACCGGTTTGGTGCGGATGAACGGATGGTGGTGACGGCGGTTTTGTTGCTGTTAGAAGAAGCGTAAACCGTCGCCTCACCACCCGACAACGAAGGTAAATAAAAACCACCATGAAGGTGGCTATATTTGGCGTCGTGAAAATGATTTGCTGGACGCGGATCGAATAGACCCGCGTCCAGCGAAACTTATGCTTTGATAACGATCATCTTTTCGATGGTCATTTCATGCATTGTGTACGGAATACCGCCAACACCGTGGCCGGACGTACGCAGACCAGCAAAAGGCATCCAATCGGTGCGGAAAGCGGAATGGTCGTTCACCATCACCGCCGACGCATCGATGTTGCGATAGGTCGTCATCGCCGCGGAAAGGTCATTGGTGTACACCGCCGCTTGGAACGCGACGTCGAGCGAATTGGCCTGAGCGATGGCCGCGTCCACATCATCATAGGAATAGATGCAAACCACCGGACCGAACACTTCGTTTTGCGAAATGGTAGCGTCGACAGGTGGGTTAAGCAGCAAAGTCGGTGCGTAAGTGGTGTCAGAGAGCTTTTCTCCCCCACACAGCACCTCTGCCCCGCCTGATCGCGCTTCTTCGACCCATTGCGCCACACGGTCGCATTCTTTCGGTCGGATCAAAGGCCCGCATTCCACGGTTTCATCAATGGCGTTGCCCACGGTAAGCGCTTTGGTTGCTTCCGCCATCTTGGCCGATAATTCCCCGACAATCGAACTGTGAGCGAAGACTCGTTGGACCGACACACACACCTGACCCGAATGGTAGAACCCGCCTTTAACAAGGCTGGGCACGGCGGCATCAATATCCGCCGTCGGATCAACGATAACAGGCGCGACACCACCATGTTCAAGCGCGCAACGCGCACCCGGCGCCAGCTTTGATCGCAACGACCAACCAACGCCGGCCGAGCCAATAAAGCTAAAGAAGGCAACGCGTGAATCGCTAACCATTCGCTCCGAAACATCGCGCGGCGGTTGAACCGCGCGCGCCCAATCTTCGGGCAATCCCGCCTCGTGCAGAATAGAGATGAACTCAAAACACGAAAGCGGCGTATCAGCGGCCGGTTTGACGATCACTGGGCAACCCGTGGCAACCGCCGGCGCAACCTGGTGAACGATCAAATTCAACGGGTGGTTGAACGCCGAAACCGCAACCACGACACCAATTGGTTCGCGTGTGGTCCACGCAATTCGCCCATCGCCCGCAGGGGTTAGCCCCATCGGGATTTCTGTACCTTTGATGGCGCCCATTTCATGGATGCACAATTCCATCCCATTGATTGCGCGGTCCACTTCGACCCGCGCATCGATCAACGGTTTGCCCCCTTCATCGGCGATCTGAAACGCCAAATGGTCGCGGCGCTCCGTCATGATTTCCATGGCTTTGTGAAGGATCGCCGCGCGTTCATGCGGCTTCTTCCAACCGGAACGATCCTTATGGAGCGCCTCGGCCTTTGCGAGATACCCATCAACGGTCTCCCAATCGGCAGTGGGAACACTGCCGATTGGGGACAAGTCGAACGGATTGACGACTTCATGCATAATTTTAGTCCTTATCGACTGATAGTGATCAGAGCTCAGCGCTGAGTTTCTTGATGTCGATGTTCAGGATTTGGTCGTTTTCAGTGTAGTCGACCGGGCAATCGATCAAATGAACGCCCGGCGTATCGCGGCAATGCGCCAACACTTCTGTGAGATGCTCACTCGATGTGACACGGTGACCATGGCCGCCATAGCTTTCTACATATTTGACGAAATCAGGGTTGCCGTAGGTCAAGCCGAAATCATCAAAACCCATATTCGCCTGCTTCCAACGTATCATGCCATAGGCATCATCGCGCAAGATGAGAACGGTAAGGTTGAGACCCAAACGCACCGCTGTTTCCAGCTCTTGGCTGTTCATCATGAAGCCGCCATCGCCGCAAACCGCCATAACCTTGCGATCGGGATAGAGCATCGCACTCATCATTGCGCTAGGCAGGCCTGCGCCCATTGTGGCCAGTGCGTTGTCGAGCAAGACCGTATTAGGCAAATACGCTGTGTAACCGCGCGCAAACCAGATTTTGTACACGCCGTTATCAAGGCAGATAATGCCATCATGCGGCATGGAATCGCGCACTTGTTGAACAAGATGCGGTGGGAAAATTGGGAAACGCGTATCCGCGGCCAACGGACCGGTGTGATCCAATTCGGCCTGATGATAGGAAAGCGCCTTATCAAAGTTCCAACTGCGGTTCGGCGTGATGTCTTCTTTCATCTGCCAGATGCCGTTGGCGATATCGCCGATCACTTCGATTTGCGGGAAGTAAACCGGATCAACTTCGGCGGTTTTGGTCGATACGTGAATGACGGTTACGCCGTTGTCTTTCATGAAGAATGGCGGTTTCTCGATCACATCGTGGCCGACATTGATGATGCAATCGGCATCTTCGACCGCACGGTGCACAAAGTCACCCGCAGATAGAGCCGCACAGCCCAGGAATTTGGGATGACGTTCATCAATAACGCCCTTGCCCATTTGCGTGGTCAGGAACGGAATACCGGTTTTCTCGACGAACTGTTCTAGCATCCGACCGCACAATTTGCGGTTCGCGCCAGCACCAATCACCAAAACGGGGTTCTTCGCCGCTTCGACTGCTTTGACAGCGGCACGAACGGCCTTTGGTTCCGCCGATGGGCGACGCGCCACGCTTTTGGGAAGCGGCTGAAAATCGGTTGTCGGTTCTTCCGCAATATCTTCGGGTAGCTCGATCAATGTCGCGCCGGGCTTTTCCTCTTCGGCCAAACGATACGCTTCGCGCACGCGGCTTGGAATGTTGTCACCAGCAGCAATCTGGATCGAATATTTCGTCACCGGCTCCATCAAAGAGACGATATCGACAATTTGGAAACGGCCTTGCTTCGATTTCTTGATCGGTTTTTGACCGGTGATCATCAGGACCGGCATACCGCCCAATTGCGCGTAGGCGGCCGATGTCACAAAGTTCGTAGCGCCAGGGCCAAGCGTTGCGACACAAACGCCGGTCTTGCCGGTGTGGCGACCATAGGTCGCTGCCATAAAGCCGGCGCCTTGTTCGTGGCGAGTGAGGATCAATTTGATCTTCTTAGACCTGCCCAGCGAATCCAACAGGTCGAGGTTTTCCTCTCCCGGAACGCCAAAGATGTATTCACAGCCCTCGGCCTCGAGACATTCGATAAAGACGTCTGAAGCTTTTTTGGTATCGGTCATAATAAAAATTCCCCCCAATCATTGCGGTGATGCGTGCGCGTCAATTGCGCCCCGCACCTGTCATAGATTTGCTGCACAAAACGCCTCTTATCCGAGGATGCACCCCACTCGTTTTTATGCACGAAACGTCAATCCGTTCGCATGCGACCCGGTCGTGATGACCAAGTCTTATGAACATGTATTGCAGGAATCCGCCAGAATCCAAGGGCCAAGCGTCATTTCAACGTTCAGCGGGGGCGAATTCAATATCCAAGAGTGGGGTCAAACACCGGTTCGACCGGCTCGCCCTTGCGATATTTCTCAAGGTTTTCAAGGAATCGCGCGGCGCTGCGGTAAAACATTTGGTCCTGAGCGCGGCCGGATAAATGCATCGAAATATGCGCGTTATCCAACGCCCAAAGAGGATGGTCGAATGGCAGCGGTTCGGGTGTGGTGACGTCGAGGAACGCTGCACCAATGCTCTTATCTTCCAATGCCGTGATCAAGGCCGGTTGATCCACCACACTGCCGCGCGCAATATTGACGAGCACCGCGTCGGATTTCATCGCGGAAAGTTCTGACGCACCGATCATGCCTTCGGTTTCGGGCGTGGCCGGCACGGCAAGGATCACCCAATCGAATTCACCCAGATGATCGCGCCATTGATCTGGGGTTAGGACCCCTTCTCCTGGTGTGCGACGAACAACAGTCACGTCGATATCAAACGCCTTCAACCTCGGTTCAATCAAACGGCCGATTGCGCCATAGCCAAGCAACAGCGCCCTTGATCCCGCCAATTCGCGTTTGCCGGGCGAGTCCATCAACCATTCGCGCCGTTCTTGGGCTCGCACGACATCGCGATATCCCTTTGCAATGTTAAGCATCCCCATCACAACATATTCGGCAATGGTAACCGCGTTGATCCCGGCGCCGTTGGTCACAGTGATTCCGCGATCAATCAGCACATCCATCGGCAGAAAATCGAGCCCGGCGTAAATCGAATTGAGCCATTTGAGATCGGTCGCCGCACGCAAAGTCGCGGCCATGGCGGCCTGATCGTTCATGTCGAACCATCCGATCTCTGCTCCTTTCACCGCTTCGACTGCCTCTTCATGCGTCATGAACCAACGTACATCGAGATCGGTTGGAAGTTGAGGTTCAAGCAGCGGCCGAATAAGCCCAGAAATTGCAATTGAGGTCATAGCTTCCATTCCCAACCCATCGGATCACCGTCCATAACGTCCACACCGTGAGCAACCAGTTCATCACGGATCGCGTCTGATGCGGCGAAGTCTTTTTCTGCTCGCGCCGCTTTGCGACGGGTCAATGCGTCTTCAATCGCGGCCTCATCAATCGCGGCATCCTTTGGCCGAATGCGCAATGCTTCGCGGGTGAGGTCAAAAAGGCCCAACCCCAAGACGCTGTCCATATGTTCGATAACAGCGCGTTTGATCCCGGCGTCCACCTTTTTCACAGCAAGAGCATCTTCGATCGCGGTTAGCGCGCTGGGTGTACCCAGATCATCATTCATCGCGGCTTCGAATTTGGCCATTGGCGCGGCGAATTTGGGGTGCTCAGCCACGGGTTGAGACGGAGCATCAGCCAACCGCTGGGCCGCCATCACCATCCGTTTCAGCCGGGTGAGCGCTGCCTCCAACCCTTCCCATGAAAACTCCAATTCGCTGCGGTAATGGGCCTGTAGGCACATCATGCGATAGGCGAGCGGATGGTAACCTTTGTCCATCAACAATTGCAGGCGCAGGAATTCGCCCGACGATTTCGACATCTTGCCCGATCGTTCGACGAGGAAGTTGTTGTGCATCCAAATATTGGCACCTGAATTGCGCGCCTCGGATAGACCCCCATGACCACTGGCACAGCCGCAGAACGCCTGGTTCTGCGCAATCTCGTTCGGATGATGGATTTCGCGATGGTCGATCCCGCCGGTGTGAATATCGAACGGAAAGCCGAGCAATTTTTCACCCATGACAGAGCATTCCAAATGCCAACCTGGGGCGCCCTTACCCCATGGGGAATCCCATTCCATCTGACGCTTTTCACCATCCGGTGTTTTTCGCCAAATCGCAAAATCGGCCGCGTTGCGTTTGCCTTCGACCGTGTCAATCCGCCCTTCGCCGTCTTCGGTGACGGCCCGAGCCAGCCGTCCGTAATCTTCGACCGTGGTCACATCGAAATAGAGGCCAGTTGCGCATTCATAGCAATGCTTATCCGCGATACTTTTCGCAAACTCGATCATCTCTTCGATGTAATCGGTCGCGATCGACCATTTGGCCGGCTGGCGGATATTGAGCGCTTCGACATCCGCCCAATAGGCTTGGGTATAATGCTGCGCGATATCCCAGATCGACTGCGCTTTTTCGGCCGCCATCTTCTCCATTTTATCCTCACCGTCATCGGCATCATCGGTCAGATGGCCGACATCGGTGATGTTGATAATATGGGTGAGCGAAAGCCCCTTAAAGCTAAGCGTGCGGCCCAGAATATCGGCAAAAACATAAGCGCGCATATTACCGATATGCGGGTAATTGTAGACCGTCGGTCCGCACGTATAGACCCGCGCCTCTCCGGCATGGACGGGCGTGAATGGTTCGATCGCACGGGTCAGCGAATTGAAGAGCGAGAGAGGCGTTTCAGTCATAGGCAAGCCATGCACATCGGCCGCCTCTCGGGTCAAGAGATTAGCGTTTGGTCGACGCTATCCTAACTGTCCTCTTCCTCGTCCTCTTCTTCGCTTTCTTCTTCGCCAACCCAAAGATCTTCGTTCCCTGCGCCGGTCACCGGATCATCAATCAACGGATCGGTCTCGAATTGCCCATCTGGGCGCATGTCGATCAATCCGGCCTCGATCGTGCCGACTTGGATCACGTCTCGCGGTTCGATCCCTTCTTCGATCAGGTCGCGTATTTCGATGTCGGATCCACCGGGTGAATCGTCCGGATCGGTCGGTGTTGGCGTGACCGGTGTCGTGGGTGAACACGATGCCGGGTTCGCAATGACGCAACCGTTGATCGTCGAAGTTGGATCAAGGGCGCTGGCCAAGTTCGCCAACGGTATCGTCGAAATGCCGGTGGCACCTGAGATAACTCCGTTGATCACAATCGGTTGCAGAGAACCTGTTCCGCTACCGCTTGAGATGTTCAACGTGTTCACGTCAAATCCGCGTCGTTGATCAAAATCAACGCCGGGAACCGTGTTTTGGATAAACACTTGGCTTGCCGTGGTGGCGATATCCAAGACATCCGCCCGGATTACACCGTCTGGCCGATCCACGCCGTCGCTTTCACCCAACCGGATATCGACGTCCGCGACGCTCAACCCTTGAATGTCGTCAAAGGCCGTATCGGTTGCCGCAATAAAGTCGGTCGCTGCGATGGAGATTTCACCGGCAAGACCGCCATTGGCATCGAACACGAACAAGCCGCCTAGCTCGGTATCGAGCCGGACCAGATTGATCGCATCAATCATCAATGTCGTATCCGCCGTTGCTCCGGTAATCGTCGCGTTGCCGATCACAAACACATCGCCATCCGAATTGAGGATCAACGCGCTAGATTGACCAATATTCTGGCCGGTTGCGCTGGACCCGTCGCCGGCAATGACATTGAGCGTATCGAGGGTAAGGATAGACCCCCCGGTTGAGCCGTCGCTGAAGGCGTTGATGACAATATCACCGCCTGAGAACATCCGACTGAACTCAAAACTGTCGAGCAAGAATGGCGGAGGATTGTCGGTTGAGTCGCCGCCCACGCTAACATCGCCGTTGGTGTTCAGCGTGATCGATTGCGTGCGCGTTGCATCGCCCAAGATACCGTCTGACGTGATGCCGATATCTGCCGATGTGACTTCAATGGATTGCGCCGTTGCGGTGCCGCTCAGGTTAAAGCTGCCGACCGCATCGACGGTCAACGTGCCCACCGCATCAACGGTGTCGTCGATGTCCACGTCACCTTCGGAAACGAGGGTGATGTTTTGGCCCGAACCGGTCACGATGGTCAAATTGCCGTCGTCTGTGACAAGTTCGATGTCGCCGGTTGCAACCGCGCCATTGACCGCCATCGAATTCGCCGCCCGCACCGAAATATCTCCAGCGGTGGCGGTGACATCAACATTCAAATTGTCGCTTGAACTGATGTCGATGGACGTGCCCTCAGCAGTCAACAACCCGCTTAGAACCGCGTCTTCGACAGAGACCACGCCAGTCGCGGAAAGGTTTGCTGTGTCCGCGTCCAGCATTTCAAGCGTGATCGCACCATCGCCCGCGGTCAAATTGGCCGTATCGCCAGCAGAGACCGAAACCCCGCCCAACGCGCCTGCATTGGCCGTGATGGTTGCGTTGCTGCCTGCGTCAATCGAAGTGAATTCAATTGTATCGCCTGTTGCGGTGACAGCGCTGCCTGCTGTTATCGTATCAAGCGATAGATTGACGCCCGTGATAGTGGCGCTGGTAGCAGCGGTCACATCGGACGCATTCACATCCTGTGTTGCCGACAAGGTTACGCCCTGTTGCCCCGTTACCGCGCCGTCAATGTTTAGCGATCCGTCCGTTGCCGTGATCGAAATACCGCCACCAGAAAGCGCGCCAGTTGACACTTCGGTCCCACGAATTTGAGTGATCGTATTGGCGCTGGTGACATTGCCAATTGTGACCGTGCCATCGGCTAGAACGTTGACCTGACCAACGCCTAATGCCCCGGCTAAATCACCCGTGGCGATATCGCCGCCCGATGTCAGCGACAATGTGTCGTCGGTCTCGATTGTCCCGCTGGCGGTGATGTCACTGCCGGCGTTCAACGATATGTTCTGAGCCGATGGTGAACCATCGCGGCGAACAGTGCGCGCCTGAACAAATGTGATCGCGCCTCCGGCGTTTGCGGTGACCGAACCAAAGTTCGTTTCGATAGTGTCAAAGCCGATATCGCCGCCTGCATCGATGTTAAAATTGCCTTGGCTGCTGGCGTCGCCGAACGTGATATCGCCCGTTGCATCCAGGTCAATCGTGCCGCCGCCAAAGCCACCATTGGCCGGGCCGCGGGCAATGATATCGCCCATATCGATCGACGCACCGTTTGCGATAATGTTGCTAGCCGCGTCGATATCGCCAGTAACAATCGGACCATTCACCGCTGTCAATGTAACAACGCCGCCTGCATCGATATCCGAGGTGATGATAGCAGCATCATTGCCGCCACCAATCACAACTGGACCCGAAGACCCGCCGCCGCCCGATGGATCGGGAGAACCGGTCGCCGTCGCGGTGACCGCCCCACCCGCCGTGATCAAATTCACCGAGATAAATTCGGCCAGCAACGTCACGTCGCTATCGGATACGATATCGCCGGGGCCGGTGTTCTTACCAATTAGTCCATTGACCGCCGAAAGCGAGATCGCGTTGGGCGATTGGATCAGGTTGAAGAGAATATCAGTCGCGCTGGTCAAGGAAATCTGATCCGCGATCACATCACCCACTGCGATGCTATCGGCGTCGACCGACACATCGTTGGCAGCGTCAAGATCGCCGCCCAAGACGGCGCCGCCCGCTGCGATATCGATGAAATCGGTGGAGGTCGCGCTGGTGAAGGAGACATCGCCGCCTGCATCCACGCTAAAGCTGCCCCCCGCTGCTTCCAACACGCCAAAACCAACATTACCGGCCGCGGTGAGGTCAATCGCACCGCCGACGCTAACCGCGCCGTTGCCGTCAATATCGCCATCCGTCGCGTTAAGCGTCAGGTTGCCACCGATCGTGCCATTATCAAACGTTACCGAAGCACCCGTGATCGATGTGTCGCCGCCGCTGATCGCGTTAAGAACGCTTGGCGATCCCGATGCCGTAATGGTGATGTCATTCGCGGCATCAACCACCCCGAATGTCGCATCGCCCGCACTTGCATCGGCCGAGACCGAGCCCTGTGAAGTGACATTGCCAATCGCGATCTCTTGCGCGGACAATGCGACATCGCCGTCGCTAACAATGTCGCCGGGGCCCGTATTCGCCGCAATTCGTCCATCGTTTGCCGTTACCAAAATCGAATTGGTTGATTGCAAACGATTGAACAAAATGTCGCTGTCGCTGATCAAATCGATTTGATCGGCGGTCACATCTCCAACCGCGATGGATGAACCGATGACCTGAGCCAGATTATCGGCGTCGATGTTCCCGACATCAATCTGATCGCCTTCGAGTTCGACGTCGAATGCGGATAGATCGCCGCCAAAGATACCGCCGCCGTCGATCGCAATGGTGCCGCCGGCAAAAAGGGAATCGTACCCAATGGATGCGCCGTCGATAAAGATATCACCCGGCACGCTCGCATTGCCCAAAAAGACACCGTTGGCGCTCAAGAAGATGCTGTCTGGCGAAGACGCTTCGCCAATGTCGATGTCACCGCCCGCGAATAGGTCAATATCGGCGGATCCTTGCGAGAATATTCCCGCAACGAAATCACCGTTAACCGAGTAGAAGCCCTCTATGGCACCGCCAACATCGGCAACTTCGGTCAATTCGCCATCGGTGATTATGCCACCAACGATGATAGAATCGCCAACGGTAACTCCGATATCGTTGCTGCTGCTCAGGACCCCTGTTCCCAACAAACTACCGGCAGCATCCACCAAAATCTGATCGGCCGAAATCGAAGCATCGCGCAAATCGACATTGCCGGTGTTGCTGGTGGCGCTGAAAGTGCCGGTTGCGTTCAATTGTGTGTCGATACCGTTTGTGCCCATCACGATATCATTGCGTGTAGTGATCAAGATATCAGTCGCAGTCACTGTGGCTTGCTCAATGAACAAGCCAATGATGTCGTTGTTGCTGCTCTGACCAATTTCGATCCGGCCTGTCGCTTCCATATCGCCTAGGCATGCAAATCCTTCGAGGCATGGACCGGTGAGCAAACCGTCATCATCCGACAAGAAACCAGTGTTGTTTGGCGCATCGCGCACATCAACCTGAATCGATCCGGCGATCAATGTGCTGTCCAGCCCTTCGATCGCATTTCCCTGCAACACAATCGCCGCATCGTTCGCGTTCAATGTGCCATCAATGATCAAGGACGCAATCGGGGTAGACGGGATCGACAACAGGTTTTGTTCGCCGCCTGCATTAAGGATGAGATTCGGCCCATCCTCAAATGGATCAAGTGGATCAATCGCATCAGTTGGATTGTTGGCAGCGGACAGCATTGCGCCCGCTTCGACGATGATATCGTCGCCGGTGTTCACGATAAGTGCGTTGTCCGCCGCTGTTACCGAACCGCTGGCAAAGACTGCATTGCCGCCCGCAGTGATGTTGATATCGGCATAGGATGTGACTTCGCCGGTGATCGTGGCACTGGCAATGTTGTCGAACGAGAATCCTGAACCAAAATCGATAAACCCGGCGCGAACCGTGATACCGCGCAGGTTGCTAACCCCTTGTGGGCCTACAACGGTGGCGTTGTTCAACACAACATTTCCGCCCGAAGTTAAGTCAATGCCTGCGATTGCACGCAAATCGTTGGCCGTAACATTGCCGTCTGCGTTCAGGATCAATTCGATCCCTGCATCAAAGATTGAGCCAGGGCCGGAATTGAATGCTCCGCGAATAAAGACAATCGTTCCTTGCGCAATGTCGACCGAAACCGTGTCAGCGGCATTGTTCGTGTGCGTGACGATCATATCACCGGTCGCATTGAATGTGGCGCTTCCGCCTACCAACAATTGCTGAGTGCCGTCGAAACTAAGCACAATATCGCCGTCTAGCGCATCAAGGATCAAGCTGCCGCCAATATCACCGCCATCAAGAGAGATCGAAGAGCCCGTTAGGGTGACATTGCCGCCGCTGGTGACGCTCTCGACGCTGGGGCTACCTTTGGCGGTGATGTCGATGAATGTGCCCGCGTTCAGCGCGCCAAAGCTTGCATCACCGACGGTTGCATTAGCGGTGATTGAACCGTCGCTGTCAATATCGCCCAGGTCGATGTCTTCGGCGATCAGATCAACGGCTCCACCGCTGTCAATGTCCCCTTCGCCGGGTGTCGTCGCGCCGATGGTGCCATTGATGGCGCTAAGGGTGATCGCATTGGGCGAGACCAGCCCGTTAAAGCGCAGATCGCCCGCGGCCGTCAGATCGATATTATTCGCTTCCAATGTGCCGATGGCAATGTTGGCGGCAGATGTGAAATCGGCCGTACCACCAACCAGAATTGAGCCCAGTCCAGTTACATCGCCAGCCGATGACGTGACAGTCAAATTGCCGCCCACATCGCCGCTATCAATGTTGACCGATGCGCCAGTGATCGCGGTGCTGAGCGCAGAGACTGCATTACCGACATTGGCTGCATCAATGGCAGTGATGTTAACGCCTTGGTTGTTCGATTGCGCAGATCCAATATCAATCGAAGTTGCGTCAATAGTGACCGAACTCAGCGCCCCTTGGCCAACAAAGTCGCCCCCAGTCAGCGCGCCTCCAACAACGATGTCCAGCAATCCATTCGTAGTTGCTCCATCGATATCGGCATTGCCATCAACACCGACAGACAGACCCGGGCTGGTTGTGCCTGCGAACAAGAGACCCGAACTCAGATCACCGCCCACATTGATCGACAGATTGCCGCCCGCATTCACATCACCAATGGTGAGGTTATCACCCGAGGTGATTCCAATGGATGCCGACGCGTCCGCCGACGCGATATCCGCCTCTGCCGCCGAATTGATGGTGATAATGCCTTGCGACACATCCAGCGCACCGGTCGCGATCCCGCCTGTGTCCGTGGTAAGAACGATGTTGGCCACTTCGCGCGTCGTGATATCGCCAACATCAATCTGGGACGCGTTAAACGTAACTTGAGAATCCGCCTCCAAATCGCCGCCCAAAATTTGATCGGCATCGATTTGAATCAAACGGTCTGAATCGAGGTTGGTGTAAGAGGCCGTTCCGCCAGCAGTGATACGCAGATCTGCGGTGCCACCTGTGGTCGTCACCGAATCCACTGTGAAGTCATCTTGGGCGTTGGCGACAAACGATCCGGTGTCGGCCGTGCCAAGTTCAATGCTTCCAGCGGAATCCAGATCGGCCGTGGCCGAAGTGGTCAGGGTATCGACCACCAAATCACCGACAGACGTCGTCAAATTGGTGATAAATCCAGCATTGATCGTGCCGATATCAATCGCGCCGCCATTGATCGTCACAAGGCCGATCGCGTTCGCGCTATTGTCAACGGTATCAACTGTAATCGTTCCGCCTGCGTCAATATTTACAAACTGAGCCGACAAGACCTGACCACCAGTAACATCGTCGCCAGCATCAACGTCAACATTTCCTGTGGTGCTGATCAAGGTGCCGAATGTAATATTTTCGGTCGCAACCAAATCGATCGCATCAAGCACATTTGCCGCGCTAATCGTGCCCGTCGATGTGCCTGTAATCGACCCATTGGTCGCGGTCAGATCAACCGTGCGCGTCGTTGTTATATTGTCGTAAGAGATATTCTCAGCCGTGATGGAAACGGCCTGTGTTGAATTGATATTGCCGTTGTCCAACGCACTGAAATCGCCAAGCGCCACAGCAGTGAACGTCGTGCCAACATCGATTGAATTGATGCCGTCTGCCTGATCCTGATGATCAACGTTCATGTTGCCGGATGAGGTTAGCGAAACCGCCCCTGTCACCACAATTTGGCCATCGCCTTCGAATGTAAACTCGATATCGCCAGACACATCCGCGGTCAGATCGCCATCCACGGTGATTGCGTCACTCTCGGATGCAATCGTGATCAAACCGGTACCGGCTGCGGTGTCCCCGGTCGCATCGATGGAAAGGTCGTTGACCTGAATTCCGGCTGGATCATCGGACAAATCGCGAATGGTCACTTGACCGCCGCCACCAATTCCTTGGGGGGCAGACCGTGTCCCTTCACCGCCCGTGCCATTGGCAAGGACTGAGACATTGCCCAGGATGATTTGCCCATCGACGCCGAGGGCTTCGATCAATGGCGTGCCGCCAATGCCGATCCCGCCGCTTGCGCCTAAACCGGACGGTCCGCCTACATCGTTGTCACCGGCATCACCCGCAGCGGCGCCGCCGCCTTGCGCGATCAAAGTGACATCGGAAATTGTAATTGTACCGCCGTCGGCCCGCAGCAATGGTGATCCACCAATGCCGCCGCCGCCAACGCCGCCATCACCGGCAGCGGTTGCTCTTGAAAAGGCTTCACCGCCTTCGCCGCCAAGGCCACCAGAACCAATCGCCGACAAAACCATTGGGCCAGAGCCGCTGGATATCGTTACATTCGCCCCCGAAGTCGCAATTATTCCAACCGCACCAGCCGTTCCTGTGCCGCCAGCGCCACCATCGCCGGACACGGATGTGAGTGGGACATTGGAGCTGCCAGGGCGTCCCGTAAAGAAGCCGAAATTGCCGCCGCCATTTCCGCCCGCGCCGCCCGATGAATCGGTGTTGAAGGAGAAGGCATCAGCGTCGATCACAATGTCGGCGTTGTCGCTAACTACAATGGTTGCCGATCCGCCTGTTGCATTGCCGCCTGCGCCACCGTCGCCGCCGTCGCGTTCATCGTCAAAGCTGATAGAGCCTTGCTGACCCTCACCGCCGGTTGCGCCCGCAGCGATTGTCATCACATTGTTTGCTTGGAAATTGGCATCACTGCCTGCGATGGCCAATTGTGCGTCGCCGCCTTCGGCCTCTCCGCCATCAGCACCCGCCGAAACCAATTGCCCGTCGATAAAGCCGCCCGCGCCGCCGACTGCACCTGCATCGATCAACAGTTGATCAAACACAACGGAAACATTGTTGATCAGCAAATCGGCCGAACCGCCAAGGCCCATGCCGCCGATGCCGCCGGCTGCGCCCTGTCCACCTGCGCCGCCAACGCCGCGCGAAATGACGCTGTAATTCTTTGCGTCGGCGT
The DNA here is from genome assembly GCF_900149685.1 of Erythrobacter sp. Alg231-14. Lineage (NCBI taxonomy): Bacteria > Pseudomonadati > Pseudomonadota > Alphaproteobacteria > Sphingomonadales > Erythrobacteraceae > Erythrobacter > Erythrobacter sp. Alg231-14. The sequence goes on from NZ_LT702999.1 coordinate 915,127, forward strand.
CGTCTTGATTAAGGGAGACGATTGCCGATCCGCCTGTACCAACACCGCCCGCGCCGCCATTGCCTACCGCGTCGCCGGTGCCGCTGCCAAAGCTGCTGCCGCCGATGCCGCCCAGTCCGCTGGCGTTCACAGTCAACGTACCAAAGGAAAGATCACCGGCCGTGTCATTGAACAACGCATCGCCACCGGTTGCATCACCACCATCGCCGCCGCCCATATCGGGATTGCCGGAGAAGCTCGCATCGGAATCGCCGCCTTCACCGCCAAAGGCTTGCGTGGAGACAACCACATCTTGCGCACTGATATTGGCGGTACCGATCAGGTTGAAGACCGCGTTCCCGCCAACCGAAGAACCGCCATTTCCGCCGGCCGATCCGAAACCGTTTCCACCGTCACCACCGATAATCCGACCGGATGTGCTTTCGCGGTTTCCGGTCGCTTCTACCGACAATGTGCCGGTAACACTCAGATCACCAGACAGGGCGTTAAAGGTAGCCGTGCCACCCGTTGCTGAACCGCCGTCGCCAGCATTTCTGTCGTTGTTGCCGTTGCCAAATGCCCCGTCGCCGCCAATGCCGCTTGCCGTGACGGTCAAATTGTCGACAGAGGCATCGCCGCCATCAATGTTGAAAGTAACCTGTCCGCCGACACCCTCACCGCCATCACCGATCGTGAACAATCCGTTTGAAGCGATCGAACCATCAGACAACTCGCCACCAGGTCCACCCTCACCGTCTGATGAAACGGTGATATCAACCGCAGTTAACGTTCCGCCAAGGACATTGAAGTTGGTTTGCCCACCCGTCCCGGTGCTTCCGTCGCCAGAGAAGAATGTGTTTAACACCTCTCCATCAAACTCAAACGAGCCATCGGTGCCGGCATCAATGTCGACAAAGCTCAAATTGCCTGTGCTGCCTTGGACGGTGATATCGACTGTACCGCCAATCCCTTCGCCTGACTCGCCGAGATCATTCACGCCCGAAAAGGCAAAGCCGTTTGCATTGAGCCGCAGATTATCGCCGAAACTGATCGTACCGTCATCGGCAAGAATGGTGATCGTGCCGCCGCGTCCGATCCCAGCGCCGGAATCATCTTCCACCGCGCCCCCGGTTCCATTGGCGTTGAGGCTGCTTGCCCCATCAAATTCGAGCGTGCCGCCATTGGTCGCCAAGAGCGTCAGCCTACCGCCTTCGAAATCGGTTCCCTGACCGCTACCGCCTCCAAAAAAGCCATCGCGGCGCGCTTGGACATTCAAGTCCAACCCGTCTGCCGAAAGCAAGCCATTATCGGTCGAAATCCCGACTTCGGCACCGCGGGTTAACACGCCGAGTGCACCGCCCTCTGTTAGAGCGTCTATTCTCAATTCGCCACCAATGACAAGGCCGCCGCCATTGCTTGCGTTGGCATCCACGACGGAAATTTCCACGGCGTCGCTGCGGGATGCGACGACATCGCCAAACGCTTCTCCGGTGATCGACACGTCACCGGTAACGGTTAGCAATGCACCCGCATTTTCTACCGTGATCGACGTAAGTCCGCGATTTGCACGGCCCGAAGGCGTTTCCAACGTGTCTCCGCCAAGGAATGCGTTGGCCGCCTCTGTCGAACCGCCGACTCCTATAGACCCTAAAGTGTGTGATCCCCCGGTTACAGCAAGAGTGAAGTCACCAGCTGTCGCATCGTTGGATTGGGCGGTGAGATCACCGTCTCCGCGGGTTGCTTCTGCACCAACAAGAACAAACAATTCATCGGCATTAAGCGAGCCGTCGATCAGGTTGATCGTGACATTGCCACCGGTCGAATCGCTTCCTTCTGTCGCGATGGTCTCATCGTCGAGGGTGCCTGCGTTCCGTCCAAGCGCGTCAATGATCAAATCGCCTGTGATATCAGCAAAGCCACCGTCTATATTGAACGTCACATCGCCGCCCGTTGACGATCCATGACGACCAAATCCGCGCCCGCCGTTGGCGCTAACATCGACATCCAAATTTCCACCAACAACAAAAATGCCGTCGTCGGTGATATCGATGGTTACGTCTCCGCCAAACCCATCTGTTCCATTCAAGCTGCCGCCGTTGTTGGAAACCAGAAGAGTGTCATCCAGCCCGCTGCCCGACGCATCGATGTTTAACGATCCGCCAACACTCAAAGTGCCTCCGAATAAGGCGTTCGTAGAGCCAGTCTGGTTTACATTGACGTTGACGGTGCCGCCATTGCCTCGCCCGTCATGCGCAGTGATATCGAGAAAGCCGCTAACATCAATGAGGCCTTCACGCGTTACATTCACATCAACGCTGTCGCCGGCGGTCAGGCTCAGATTGGTGATATCCGCGCCGCTGCCATCGACAATGACGCTATCGGCGGCGTTGGTAACGCCAGCTTGGAGCGTGATGGAACCTTCTGCAAAAACATCAGTGTCGCTGGTGAATTCAACGTTTTCAATCGTAACATTGCCGGCGGGGCCACCATCCACGGTCGTGTCGACATTGTTGGAAGCAATATCGACAAATCCAAGGCCGGAGATGAAGACATTGTTCGACTCGCGCTCAACGTTGTTCCCGGTCGTCAGGATCACACGGCCATTGGAGATTGAGGCCGACGCCGCAGCATCGTATCCGACCGAACCGCCCACCAGCATCGAAATCGCATCGTTTTTTGGAACCGCGACGAAATAGATCGCCTGTTCATCGGTGACACCGGTCGACGATGCGCCCCCGGTCGAACCTGTTTCGCTGTGTACAATGCCGTTCGCATCTTCAGTGCCAACGGCAACAGAAATATCAAACAAACCATTATCAATCGTCATCGTCGCCTGTTCAGCGGCGACATAGGCAATCGATCCATCCGCGGTCACTGTGCCGTTTTGTTCGATCCGTGGCGCGACCAATGCGATGTAGGAATCCGGATTGTTGGCGCGCAATGAAGCCCCGCCAGCAATAACGATCGACGATGCGCTGTCCGATGTTCCGGTAAACGTCACATCGAATGCGCCGTTGTTCACATCGGCGGGATCAATATCGCTTGTGGTAAGAAGCAGGCTGCCGACATTGAAGCTTCCGGTATCGCCCACGATGATGCCACCGGCGCTGTAGAACCAGATGTTTCCGCCGGCCGAGCTGCCTCCGAATACCGATGAATTGATGTCACCATCGATGCGGATCGCGCTGTCAAAACCGGGCGTCATCACACGGTTGAGCACGGTGTAATCCGATAGGGACGAGGTGAAATCTAAAACTCCACCCGCGCCAAGGAACGTGACTTCGCCGCCCGAAGAGCCTGCGTCAAACGTGGTCCAATTAATGATTGCGGCATCGGCCAAAACATTGACCTGATCGCTAGAGGTGCCGGGGTTAAAATCAATTTGAACGTCATCAAAGACTGCAAAGGCGCGGACATTGTTTCCGGCTACACCCGGTTCAGCGATGATCGCGCGTTCAACCGAATTGCTCTGCAAGCTGACCTGAGGCCCGGTTGGAACGATCAGCGACGGGTCGATTTGCACTGTTGGAATCGTCGGCGCTTCACCCACGGTCACTTGCGTTTGAATTGGTGCAGCAAGGCTGCCGCCCAAATTCGGTTGGAGTGCGGGAGTCGGTTGCTGAGTTTGAGGAAGCGGGCGAACCGTTTGCACACCGGGAAGATCGGCAGGAACTTCGCGCATCGCACCACCGCGACCGACATTGCGCCCTCTTGATCCCGCGCGCCGCGCTTCAAATCGATCTTGCGCGGTGACCTGAACACCCGATGCCGATGAACCCGGTGCGGCTTGCGCATAAGCGGGGGTCGCTCCGGTCGAAAGCGCCACCGCGCCAGCGATAACGGACGCGCTGCCCATCCAGAGGTTACGCGCCATCGATCGCTTCGAGTTTTGCGGGGCAACAGGCTGAGTGATTTGAGGGTTGTTCATCATCATTTTCTCCCGCTGGTTCAATTGAACCACGGCTCCAATTGCACGGTCAGCGAAACAAGCGCGCGGACGCTACCCTTGCTTGTGGCAAAGTCAGTTTGTTCAAGCGGAACTGCGACTGTCACATCCAAGACCGCCTGGCGGCCGATCGACATGCGCATCCCGCCCCCGGTCGAAAACAACCGGTCGGTGTCGTCGGGAACATTGTTCACCGACACTTGGGCAAGGTCGAAAAATACAAATGGCTGAACCGCGCCAGAATCCGCCGTTTCGGGTACAAGCGACCCATAAAACAGCTCAAATTGCGCGCCAAAGCCGGTGTCGCCGATAATCGCACCGGGATCGTATCCCCGCCCGATTGTGAAGTTACCGCCTGAAAACTGCTCATATCCCAACAAAGCGTCAGGCGAATATTGGAAGCGGGTCCGAACGCTCATACCAAACAGCGGCGTTGGGCGGTATGTCACGCCCGCTTCGCCGCGCACGAGAAAGCCGCTGGGGTCGGCATCAAGCCGGCTTGGCGGGATAAATCCGGGGTTCAGGCAATTGACGAAGCCCACCCCGCAAGATGGGCTGGCCCCCAACGCATCAACGCCTTGTCGCACTTCGAGTGTGGCGTGATACGCGATCTTGGGCTCGATTGCGGAATAGCCATCGCGGCCATTGATGCTGGCTTCGTCGGAGCCCCAAAAATCAGCCCGCGCAAAGGCAACCCGCAAACTGTCCTCGGTAAAGTCCAAGCCGGTGAACTCGACTTCTTGGTCGATAAAATCACCGCCTGCCGACAATGTCAGGTTTTGCGCCTGTGACCGGATCAACGGATATCGCGCATAGGCGGAACCAATAAAGGTCTGCGTCTCGAACACATTCGGTCCGGGAATGTCCGGCTCTGTAAAAGCCAAAGTCCCTGAAAGACCCAATGTAAGCCCCTCTGATCCGACGCGAAATTCATGGTAAGCCGAAGCGACGAACTGTTCATCGAAATCCTGCGCGGAATAGACGCTGACCATGGTTTCATCGCCAAGACCCGTGATCCCATTGATCCGCACCCGGGCCAAACCACCAAATCGCCCGATTTGGTTGGAGCCGTAATTCTGAATGTTGGTATCCACGATGATCGATTGATTGGTGACGTCAAACACACCCACAACATCGCCCGGCTGGCCGCCTTGTTCACGCGGTAGCGGTTGCAGAGTTAGCCTGACATCAAGGCCGGGAATGTCCCGCGCCAAAAGCAGGTACCGTTCCGCTTCGCCGGCGTTAAAAACCTCTTGCCCTTCCAATTGCGACAAGACGTTTTGCAACGCGCCCGAGGAACGCCCAGCATCGCCGCGCACTTGCACTTGCCGAATGCGAGCCAGCAACACGTCAAATTTAACGGTTCCCTCGCCAATGGTCTGCACAGGCACTTGAACAGCGGCAAGGTATCCTTGCGCGCGCAATATGGTGGCCGCGCGATCGCGAATTTCGCAAATCTCCGCCACTTGAATCTCTTGCCCAACAAGGTCCGACCAACTGCCATTGAGCAATGACGCGTCAATCGCGCCAAGGCCGCTGAATTCAGCATCGGAGAACGTGAAGGTTAGGTCTGCAAATTGGGGAGCAGAAAGCGGGCATGTCGCACGTTCCACTTCGCTGGCAACGGAAACGGGATTAGCATCACCGCGCAATTCCGCTTCGATTTCTGGTCGCTGCAATTCCTCGCGCGTTGGGGCGATCGTGCCTTGCGCTTTCGCCGCACTGGGCACAGCGACAAAGGGCAATGCCAAGGCAATTGCGCCAAAGGCGAAAATCGCGCGTTTCAACGGTGACAATGCGGTTGATCGAAAGCCGACTGATTGAAAGATATTCATTTTCATTCCTGTCGCGGTCATTGCGCGGCGCCTCTATTCATCATGGACCCGCCGTTTGCGGGGTTCGCCATGGCTATATTCGTGCTTTCGCCAGCCGACCTGGGCTCGGCCAAAAGCGGACGCGCGGAATCGCCGATGACCGCAAAACCGGCCCAATAATATGGGTGCGATGTCTCGACATCATCCATCAACAATTGCCGCGATTGCGACAAAGCAGAACCGATCGTTTCGGTCCGGCCCCGTTTGAACATTTCCGACATCAACCGTTCGGTGGCGGCAAAGTCATCCGGCGCGGGCCAATGGCTGGCCATCACGGCGCGGCCACCCGCTCCGATAAATGCACGAACCAATCCTTCGAGTTCGGTTCCACCCCCGCTTGAGACACCCGCTGCACGGGTGGCCTCGACGCTAGCAGCCCCAGCGGTGTCGCATGCAGACAGGATTACGAGGTCGGCATCGAGGTCGAGTTCGAAGATCTCTTCAAAACTCAACAAACCATCTGAACCGGTGTCGCCGAATGATGTCACCAATGCCGGTTTCGCTGGGCAATTTGGGTTGGGCGGCGTGACCAATCCGTGTGTAGCAAAGTGCAGGACACGGTAGTTGTTGAGGTCGTCCTTTGCTTTGATCTCATCATCGCTGAAATTCGCATTCGTAATGACAAGGGATTGATCCATTCCGATCAAATTTGCGGCGGTCGACAATTCGCGCGCATCGATCGGATTGTTCCATTGGCTAACCGGCCAATAGCAGTCCGCCAACGCATCCGCACTTTCTCCGGTAAAGGACGCGGGGTAGCTTTCCCCAATCGGCGTGTTTTCACCCAGACCAAGATATTGCTGTGTCGCCGCGGACCGCTCCACCTTGCGCGATTGGACAAAGGCTTCGGCGGAAACCGCCGTGCTGACCATGCGGCCACGCCCAAGCCAATTGACCCCCCTGAAATCGTATTCATCGGCGTCAGGTTGTGAAAGGCGCCCCTCATACAAGGCCACAGAAACATCATCCGCGACCAGCAAATCCACCGGAAGACGCAACATCGCCCCGTCGGGTTCAAAGATCACATGGTTGGCCGATGCGATTTCGCCGGCAATGGGCTCAAATAGTTTTTCGTAAAGGCCACGCGCCGTCGCGATGTCGAACGGATAGGTCGCGTACTCCCCTCCTTCAAAGATCGAGATCGTGTCGCGGAGAATATCGACCTGCTCTTCGAGGTCGGCCGCGGACATATCCACCCGGTACGCTTTTGCTGTGTTCTGATCGGCGTAGAACATGAAGACGTCTTCGCTGACGATGGCTATGCGGGCGTACACTTCGCCCGGACGCATAACCGCCCGAAATTCATCGAGTTCAAGCGACGATGGCGCAACCGCGCGATATTGGGGGTAAGCGTTCAATTGCACCTGGGTGCTAACCTGAGAGCGTTCAAACGCAATGATTTGATCCGACAATTCGGCCATCTGCGCGCGCACCGCAGCGGTTTGCGGTCCGTTGCCCAACGCTTCGAAACGGATCCGTGATCGTTCAATCTCACGCCCCAGATCGATCGATTGTCGGAACAAACGCGACGCTTCGTCTGAATTGGCGCTCAATCGCCGGGCAAGGATCGCCTGTGTTTCGGCAACACCAGGGCGGATCAAGACTTGGGTGGCGCGGAAAAATGCCTCCGCCGCAGCTGGGTCGCTTTCCACACGGGATGCCAGTTCGCGGTAATATGGGTTCAATTGGTTCGCAAAACCGGTGATTGCATTCCGCTTACCCACGGCGCGTTCAACCACTTTGCCGTAAAGTTCCATGGCCTCATCGTCGCGCCCTTGGCGCAGTAGGAACGAAGCCAACCGTGCTTCTTGCGCGCTAACCGCACGCCGTTCGGGATATTGCGCCTGAAGCAGCGACAATCCGTTGCGCAAATACGCTTCGGCATCACCAATCGAGCCACGCCGTTCAGCAATAAGCGCAAGGTCCGCAAGCACTTGAGAGCGCAACCTCGTAATCGATGTCACACGGCCATCACGCACCGCGATCGCCTGTGAATAGGCGTTGATCAAGTCGACACGACCGCCATCCAGATCGCCGTTGATGCGTTTCGCCGTGCCTCGGATTTGCAACGCCTGCGCGTCAATAATCTGTGCTCGTTCTTCTACCGTTAGGCTCAATTCATCGACGATCCCAAACAGGAAACCTGTGGCCTGTTCCCGGTTCAACCGTTCTGAAATCGGCAAGGTGATTGATAGCGCGCCATCAACGTTTGTGGCGCCGGTCGCGCCGCCTTCCAATTCTTGATTGAGGCGATCGATCGCTTCGATATCGAATCCTTGGTTGAGAAGGTGGATTGCCTCGAAATTGCGCAAAAGACGCGCTGTGATCGGATCATCGCCGCCAAAATCTGCGGCCTGCGCAAACAAGCGGTTGGCAACGCTAAATTCGCCCAAATTGCTTTTTTGGAGGGCGCGATTTACGAAGAATTCGCCTGGGTTTATGGCGGAATCCGCATCCCCCTCCAACCGTTGCTGCAAAGATTCAAAATAGGCTGCAGCTTCGGCGTATTCACCCGCCAGATTGCGGCGATACCCTTCGGCTAATGCCTGTTCGGGTTTCAACGTTTCGGCTTGAACACGAGCAAAGGACAGCGGGTCGGCCACCGATGTTGAGGCGACATCGATTGTACCGTTGGCTATCGCATTGTTCACCACCGATCGCAGCGCCAACACGGTTGCATCGTCATAGGCAGTGAAGCCTTCCGCATAGAACGTCAGATCAGCTGATCGAGCGGTGATTTGGCTCCAGCTTAAGTCGCTGTCATCGACCCGGCATTCTTGCTTTTGCGAGCCTGATACGGGTCCCGGAACGGTCGCTGCAGAAGAGGGGCAGGTTACAGCAAAGCGCCGCGCGTCGCGCACCGCGTTCTTGGCGGTGCTATCGAATGTTTCGAACGCAAAAATCTCTGCGATTGGCTGCGCGTTGTCGCGGCAAACGACCGCCCAACGTCGATCAAAAATCCCTTGCTTCGCCGGGTTCGCGATGCTGCGATCTTGCACTTGGCACAAAATGCCATCGCCATCGCCGATCGGGAAACTGTCGCGGATTAAGACCGAGCCGGTTTGCGCCGAGGCCGACGTCAAACACACCGCCGACACCACAAACGCCGTAGAAATTGCTGCAGTCAAACGTCCCACAGGCGTTCCCCCTTACCTAATGGACAGATCATCAAAGCGGAGCGGTTGCTCCTATGTGGAGGATTTTTGGTCCCCATTGCTCGATAATGGTTCTACGCGCAGCGAGGGACGGTCAATAGTACATAATGGACAGAATCCGATTGCCGTCCCCATTTGGGTCAAGAAAAAACCGTTATATTTCAGTGAGAATGCGCATTTTGCAACGACTCCGCCTGGGGGAATGGCAAAGCCTCATTGTCCGCAAGGCTTTGCGGAGCGTTCGTGCGAATCGATCTTACGATCGAGATGTCATTCCCAACCTAGGAACGTCACCTGATCATCCAAAGCCACGCGTTCGCGGTCATAGGTGTTGAGCGGCGCTTCCGGGTCACGGTACCCAATCGCCATGCCGCAAAACAGCATATAGCGATCATGATCGAGGCCCAGATGGTCGCGGATCACATTGGCATAGAGCGCCATATATTCCTGAAAACAGCTATCCAGCCCTTCTTCGCGCAGCAGCAGCGCCACGGTTTGAAGCCACATGCCCGTGTCCGACCATTGCGGTTCCTTCATCAGGCGCGGGAAGTATGTGAACATAACGGCGGGCGCGTCAAAGCTGGTGGCGTTGCGCATCATCGCTTTCATCCGCCCCTCGCCATCGTCGCGCGCAATGCCCATCGCGCCGAACATCCCCTTGGACACTCCATTAAGCCGCTGTTTGTAGGCATCTTCCGTGCCCGGCGCGGTCCAATCATACTCGGCCTGTTGCGGAGGGGTGGTGGTGATCTTTGCCTGAAGGTCCTTGAGCGACTGCCCCGTGACCACAGCCGCTTCCCAAGGTTGAAAATTGCAACCCGATGCCGCCCAACGCGCTGTGTCGAGCACCCGGCGGATGGTTTCGAGCTCAACCGACTGATCGGTGAAGGCGCGGACGGATCGGCGGCTGGTGACGGCTTCGGTTACGTTCATTCTGGAAATGTCCTCACAACTTCGATTTGACCGACAATCGCTGCATTGAAATCACTGAGTTCTTCGGCCGGGATCCAATATTCGAGATGCTCCCGCCCACCTGCCTCTTGTATGTCGTACTTATCGAGGAACGACTTGCGCACTTCAAACTTGGTTACAAAACCCGATCCGCTCGCGGGGACGTTCCAGTCACGCGCGATTTTTACCGCGTATTCCTCGGTAGTCACAGGGTAGAAAATTGGCTGCTCAGGGAGACGAGGAGGATAGGCTCGCCAATCAGTATCCTTGATTAGCTTCAGTTCTTCAGGGCCGACCGGACGCCAGAGAGTGACAGTTTCAGTCATCGCCGCCCCGTACCCTTTTCATCCTCAAACAACTCAGCAAGCTGTTCCATAATCGTGCCGCCGAGTTGTTCGACATCCATAATCGTCACCGCGCGCCTGTAATAGCGCGTCACATCGTGGCCGATACCAATCGCAACCAATTGTACGGGCGATGCTTTCTCAATCCATTCGATCACACCGCGAAGGTGCGCTTCAAGATAGCCGGCGCTGTTGACTGAAAGCGTGCTGTCATCGACCGGCGCGCCGTCGGAGATTACCATCAAAATGCGGCGTTCTTCGGGTCGGTAGACAAGGCGGCTGTGCGCCCAAAGGAGCGCTTCGCCGTCGATGTTTTCCTTGAGCAATCCTTCACGCATCATCAGGCCAAGATTTCGGCGCGCGCGGCGCCAAGGCTCATCCGCTTGCTTATAGATGATATGGCGCAGATCGTTGAGGCGGCCCGGCCCTTGAGGCTTGCCATCGGCCAACCATGCTTCGCGGCTTTGCCCGCCCTTCCAAGCGCGGGTGGTAAAGCCGAGAATTTCGGTCTTTACCCCGCAGCGTTCCAGAGTGCGCGCAAGGATATCCGCGCTGATCGCAGCCATGGAAATCGGGCGGCCCCGCATAGACCCAGAATTGTCGATCAAAAGGGTCACGACAGTGTCTTTGAAATCGACATCGCGTTCGACTTTGTACGACAAGGCCGTGCCCGGCGAGACGACGACGCGCGACAGACGAGCGGCGTCCAAAACGCCCTCTTCCTGATCGAAATCCCAGCTGCGGTTTTGCTGCGCCATCAAACGGCGTTGCAGTCGGTTTGCCAGCCGGGTGACCACCCCTTGAAGGCCCGTTAGCTGGCTGTCGAGATAGGCGCGCAACCGATCCAATTCTTCTGCGTCGCACAACTCAACCGCTTCGACTTCTTCGTCAAATTTCTCGGTGAAGGCGGTGTAATCTAGGCCGTCAGGAATGTCGGCGTTCGGGCGGTTGGGCCGCACGGGCGCGTCGGAGGCATCGCCTTCCTCGCCTGGCTCACCATCCTGCATATCTTCGTCGGCGGCCAACTCATTGTCGGCTTCGCCCTCGCCATCGCCTTCGGCCATGTCGCCTGCAACTTCGCTGGATTGCGGATCGGCGTCGCCTTCCTGTTGCTCATCACCGGACTGATCGTCCTGTTCGCCGTCATCGTCGTCGGAATCATCGCTGTCGGTTTCGTCCGGGGTATCGGTCGGCCGGGTCAAATCGAGATCGCGCAAAATGTCCAAAGTGAGTTTTTGAAAGGCTTCTTGATCGCCAAGGTTTTCCCCCAAGGCGGAGAAATCGCTGCCCACTTTGTCTTCGATGAATTCACGGACCAAATCTACGCCCGCTTGCGCTTTGTCCGGGATCGCTTCGCCGGTTAATTTTTCACGCAGCATCAAGGACAGAGCCGTTTGCAGCGGCACTTCGGATGAGTTTTGCGCTCGCACAATCGCATCGCCGGTGGTGCGCAACTCCGTTGCAGCATCTAGGTTCGATTTGATCCCATCAAACCGGTTGGCGCCCAACGCTTCGTAGCGGACCTGTTCGATCGCGTCGTAACATGCACGGGCAATCGGTTCCGGCGGCGCGGCTACTGCATGAATCCCCGCATTGTGATGGCGTAGTTTGAGGGCAAAACTATCGGCAAAGCCGCGCGCTTCGGTGACCTGCTCCGCCGGCAAATCGCGCGCCGGCAATGGCACGCGAAACCGGTTACCCGATGCGCCCGGCACATCTGCGCTCCACGCGACTTCGACCTCTGCGTCACGCGCAATAGCACGCGACGCCCCGGTCAGAGCCTGTTTGAACGTATCAAGAGGAGATTCTTCAGCCATTGCCCTGCCAAGTGTCGGATTTAGACGATCGACTGACCGGTCTTCGCCCAATCGGCCATGAACGCTTCGATCCCTTTGTCGGTCAAAACATGTTTGAACAATCCAAGGATCACTTTGGGTGGGGCGGTGATGACGTCTGCGCCAATCTTTGCGCTTTCCAAAATGTGCGTCGTGTGTCGAATGCTCGCGACGAGGATTTCGGTGTCGTAGAGGTAATTGTCATAGATCAGACGAATGTCTTCGATCAGGTCCATCCCGTCAAAGCCATTGTCATCATGCCGACCAACGAACGGTGAGATGAAGGTTGCGCCCGCTTTGGCCGCCAACAACGCTTGGTTGGCGGAGAAGCACAAAGTGACATTGACCATTGTGCCATCACTGGTCAGCGCCTTGCACGTTTTCAATCCATCAACGGTCAACGGCACTTTGATGCAGACATTATCCGCGATCTTGCGCAGGACTTCGGCCTCTTTCATCATCGTTTCATGGTCAAGCGCTACCACTTCTGCGGAGACCGGCCCATCAACCAAACCACAGATTTCTTTGGTGACTTCCATGAAATCCCGACCCGATTTGTGGATCAGCGAAGGATTGGTGGTCACGCCATCAAGCAAGCCTGTGCTGGCCAGTTCTTTGATGTCGTCAATCTCTGCAGTGTCGACGAAGAATTTCATGCGGATGTCTCTCCCGTTGTGCGAATGATTCGCTTGGCCAACGAAATGGCACAGCGGCGCGTTGGAGGCCAGATGCCTGCCTTCTTCTAAGATGCCTGTCCCCTGCTAAAAAGGCGACCATCAAAAATGTTCCCAATTAGCCGACCTTTGGGCACACGCGGTGCCTGCGCAATCGATCCCCGAACAAGGGGTCAGGATCGATCCGTTCAAACGACCAACGGTATTCTCAACATGAAATTTTGAATCGAACGGTGGCGGCGGCGGCGCGGTGCCCATATACCCGGCCTAATCATGAACCGCGTCCGCCTTCTTGTCCTCAACGCCGCGCTCGGCCCGCTTGATTACAAAGTGGCAGATGGCATGCAGGTCGAACCCGGCAGCGTGGTGATCGCCCCGCTAGGGCCGCGCCAGGTGACCGGTATCGTATGGGACGAAGGGCGACTGCCCGGTGCTCTGGTGGACGCCAGCAAATTACGCGCCATTCGCGAAGTGGTCGCGGTGCCGCCTTTATCGCTCGCTTTGCGCCGATTGATCGAATGGACCGCCGATTATTATTGCGCCAATTTGGCCAGCGTCGCACGCATGGTTTTGTCCAGCGGGGGTGCATTGGGCGGTCCAACCACGACCACCGAATACCGGTTAAGCGATAAAGAGCCGCAAGGCCGACTTACAGCGCAGCGCAAACTCGCCATAGAAGAATTGGGCGGCGAAGCAGATCGACCGCAGGGCACAATCCGCGAATTGTCGGCCATCTCTGGCGTATCCGAAGGGGTATTGCGCGGAATGGTCGGCGCCGAATTGATCGAACCGATTGTTGTTTCGATCGATCGCCCCTACCCACCCTCCGACGCAGATTTTCATCAACCTGCGCTTTCTCCCGATCAATTGTCCGTCGCCAAATCCTTGGTTCAGGCGGTGGAACAACGCGATTTTGAACCTTTCCTTCTGGATGGGGTCACAGGATCCGGCAAAACCGAAACCTATTTTGAACCTGTTGCTGAGGCGATCCGGATGGGTCGACAAGTTCTCGTTCTTCTGCCTGAAATTGCGCTAACAGAAAATTTCCTAACGCGGTTTGAGAGCCGGTTTGGGACCGCGCCGGTCCAATGGCATTCTTCCCTTAAATCGACGGAACGTCGCCGGGCGTGGCGGGCCATAGCCCAGAGCCCCCAAGATGGGGGCGCACAGGTTATTGTAGGTGCTCGCTCTGCTCTGTTCCTGCCTTATGCCGATCTGGGGCTGATCGTGGTCGATGAAGCGCACGAAGTGAGCTTTAAGCAAGACGATGGCGTGCGGTACAATGCCCGTGATGTGTCGGTCATGCGGGCGCATTTTGAGTCGATCCCGGTGATCTTAGCCAGCGCAACCCCTGCATTGGAAAGCCTGCACATGGCCAATTCGGGGACCTACACAAAATTGGTCCTGCCAAGCCGGTTTGGCGGCGCGCAATTACCGACGATCAAACTGGTGGATTTGACGGTTGAGAAACCCGCCAATGGTCGATGGCTGTCTGCCCCCTTGATCGAAGGGTTGGAAGCGCGATTGGCAGCTGGCGAACAATCCCTGCTCTTCCTCAACCGTCGTGGATACGCGCCGCTTACTTTGTGCCGAAATTGCGGGCATCGATTCCAATGTCCCAATTGCAGCGCGTGGTTGGTTGAACACCGCCTATCATCGCGATTGGCTTGTCACCATTGCGGGTTGGAGACTACACCTCCCGATGCTTGTCCCGATTGCGGTGAAGCGGATTGTTTGGTTGCGTGTGGCCCCGGCGTGGAACGGATCGCGGACGAAGTTGGCGAGTTGTTTCCAGAGGCAAAGGTGGCGGTCGCCACATCCGATACATTGGGATCGCCAGAACGCGCCGCAGAATTCATTGCGAAGGCAGAAGCGCGCGCCATTGATGTTATCGTCGGCACGCAATTGGTCACGAAAGGGTTTCATTTTCCGGAACTCACATTGGTTGGTGTGATCGACGCCGATTTGGGTTTGGAAGGCGGCGATTTGCGCGCGGCGGAACGCACCTATCAACAAGTCGCTCAGGTCGCGGGTCGCGCTGGGCGCGGCGCAAAGCCGGGCGAAGTCTTGCTGCAAACCCGTCATCCCGATGCGCCGGTGATCGCGGCCTTGGCCGATGGCGATCGCGATGCATTCTACGCCGCCGAAACAGAGGCACGACGCGATGCCGGCGCGCCACCATTTGGGCGATGGGCCGCAATCATTCTTTCATCGGAGGATGAACGCGAAGTCCGCGCGGCGGCGGCTCATTTGGGCGACAATCGCCCGGTTCAAGACGATCTGTACATCCTTGGCCCTGCCCCGGCCCCAATGGCGTTGTTGCGCAACCGCTATCGCTACCGCTTCCTCGTCAACGCCAGGCGCAGCGCCAATTTGCAGGCGACATTGCGCGATTGGGTCAGCCGGCAAGATTTCCCGCCCGGCGTGCGTGTCGGGGTGGACATAGATCCCTATAGTTTCGTCTGACGAGTGATCCGTTCCCGGGATGCCATTCCTTACAAGGTTTGCGAGGGCGCCATGATCTATGTCCTCAATCCTAAACTTTAGGGGGAACACCACATGAAGAAATCTGCCGTAATCCTTGGAACGGCGTCCTTGGCGCTATCGGGGTGTTTTGCGCCGCCAGAACCCATTGTCTTGTCCGATGACTCGATCGAGGCGGCACGGACGTGTTTTGTCGCGCAAGGAATGGTCCTTCGCGAAGGTAAGAGCGAAGGCGACGCCGTCTCCTATACCGAGCTGGCGGAATCGATGAAATATGCTTTGGCCGCCGCGGCTCAAACAGAGCCTTTCTCCACCGAAACCGTCAGCGCAGTGTTGAACGGCACATCCGACATCATCGATCAGGTGGGGCAACAGGATTACACAGGTGCCATCGCGGATTGCGATGCGCGGTTTGGTACCAATGAACCGGTGTCCTTACCCGAAGAGGATGCGCAAGCGGTCCTAAGCTGTTTGACCCTTTCGGCTTTCTTGCAAGGTGCGGCGGAATCGCAGGCGGCAGAATTTGGGGATGACGGTGCGTCTGTCGTTGCCCTTTTCGAACGGCTCGAAGCGCGAATGGAAACCGATCCCGATGTGCTTGTCCTATTGATCGGCAGCGATGGCGATGACGTGATGAACAGCGCCACGCAAACCGCCTTTTCCGCTGGATCGCCGCAAGAATTCATAAATCAATGCGCGGCCCGCTTTCCAGCTGAATAAGCCTACACTAGTCGGCAATTGAACAACGCGCGGCACCGGATCGGGTGTCGCGCGTTGTCGTATCATGTCGGCAATCGCTCCCACCTTGATACCCGTTTTGGGTGATCAACTTTCGCACAACCTCGCCAGCCTACGCGGTGCATCGCCATCGAACACTGTGGTGTTGATGATGGAAGTCTGGGATGAGGCGACATACGTCAAACATCACAAGCAAAAAATCGTCCTGATCTTTTCCGCTATGCGCCATTTCGCCGCTGAATTGCGTAAAGCGGGATTTGATGTCGATTACGTTGCGCTCGACGATCCCGACAATGCGGGCACTTTCACCGGTGAAGTGGCGCGCGCGATCGAGAGGCACAATCCCAAGGCGATACACATCGTCGAAGCCAGCGAATGGCGGGTGCAGCAAGCAATCGAGGAATGGCCTGACAAATTCGATTGCCCCATAGAAGTGTTGGGCGACGATCGTTTCCTTTGCACGCCCAGCGAATTTCGCGATTGGGCCGAGGGACGCAAGGCGTTGACGATGGAGCATTTCTATCGCGAAATGCGGCGCAAAACGGGCTTGTTAATCGACAATCAGGGCAGACCGGTCGGCGGCGAATGGAATTACGATAAAGACAACCGTGAACCACCCAAAGGCACGATGAACGCTCCGTCCCCGCCCAAATTTTCGCCCGACGCCATCACCACAGACGTTATCCGATTGGTGGCCGATACATTTGACGACCATTTCGGAAACCTCGATCAATTCGATTGGCCGGTAACGCACGAAGAAGCTGAGCAAGCAGCCGATGCTTTCTTTGCCGAACGGATCGAGAAATTCGGCCCCTATCAAGACGCAATGGTGCATGGATCGGACGATTTGTACCACTCGATGCTTTCGACCAGCATAAATTGCGGCTTGCTAGATCCTATGGATCTGTGCCGCCGTGCCGAAGAAGCGTATACAGAAGGGCGCGCTCCTCTGAATTCAGTCGAAGGGTTTGTCCGTCAAATCATCGGTTGGCGCGAATATGTGCGAGGATTTTACTGGCGGTTTATGCCCGATCTCGCGACGGACAATGCCATGAACGCGCACCGTCCGCTGCCTGAATTCTTTTGGACAGGCGACACAGACATGCGCTGTCTATCCGATTGCATTCGATCCACACACAACAACGCCCATGCTCACCATATTCAACGATTGATGGTTCTGGGCAATTTTTGCCTCTTGGCGGGGATCAATCCGCAGGATGTCCAAGATTGGTATTTGGCCGTCTACGCCGATGCGTTTGAATGGGTGGAATTGCCCAATGTTGCAGGGATGATATTGTACGCTGATGGCGGAAAGCTGGCGACAAAACCCTATGCGGCGAGCGGCAATTACATCAACAAAATGTCCGACTATTGCAAAGAGTGCCGGTACAAGGTGACCGTAAAAACGGGCGAAGATGCGTGCCCGTTTAATCCGCTCTATTGGCATTTCATGGATCGCCATCGGGAACAACTTTCCAACAATCACCGCATCGGCCGGATCTTTGCCACTTGGGATCGAATGGGCGAGGAAAAACAGCGCGAATACATCAACAGCGCCGACACATTCCTCGCCTCGCTCACACCGGCAAGCAGCGGTTGGGCGCGATCGACATCATAGCCGGCTTATGCTGTCTGAACTGCAGGTGCGGATTGGGCATCCTGCCGTTTAATTTTCTTGTGCTGACCTTCATCAAATCCGTGTTTCCAATAGCTGGAAATATACAGGTCACGCGGGCCCAAACCCATTTCATCGCGGAGAAAGGCCCGGCACGCGCGCATGCCGGCAAATTCGCACGCAACCCAAGCATAGACCGAACCGTTCGGTCGCTGTGCAGCGCGCAGAGCATCCGATAGCAATTCAGGTCGCAATCCAGGTTGATCGTTCACGATCCATTCGATCGTGATGCCATCCGGTGCGGCCAATTCGACCGCATCCTCCTCATGTTGAATCTCTATCACTGCGATGCCTTTTACCGTGTCAGGCAAAGAGCGAAGATTGGCTGCAATGGCGGGTAAAGCCGACATGTCGCCCGCCACCATCAAATGATCGCGATCGCTTGCAAACGGTTTGGCAGGGCCCGGCCCGCCAACACGGATCGTATCGCCTTCTTTCACGCTTAAAGCCCATGAGGTTGCGGGCCCAGCCGCGTTGCCGCCATGCAAAGCGAATTGAATATCTATCTCGCCAAAATCACCTCCTACCGGAGCGCGCTGATCGTGGATCGTATAGGTTCGCATGGTCGGTTTGCCGAGAAGCTTGCCCGATGACAGCATCAATTTCACATAGCCCCCCGCTTGATCAACTGGGAAGCCACGCATCCCTTTTCCGCCAAGGGTAATCTGATGCAGGGAAGGAGACACACGCTGAGCGCGCAGTACGGCTAACGAACGGGGGAGTGGGTTTGTCATGCTCCATATATATTGCGAATGATTATCATTTACAAGAGTGGGGCTGTAATTATTTCACGACGCCGCGGCAACAAAACGCTCGACACTATCGCCAAGGACAGCAATTGGTGATCAACAATCCAACCAAAAGGTCCCTCCATGTTGATCATTCACCACCTACGCATTTCACAATCCGAACGCATTGTCTGGCTGTGTGAGGAGTTGGGGCTCGACTACAATCTCAAACTCTACAACCGGGATCCTGAGACACGATTGGCACCGGCCGAACTAAAAGCTTTGCACCCGATGGAAATTGCGCCGCTTATCCAAGATGGCGACACCTTGTTGGGCGAAAGCGGGGCGATCATGGATTATATCGTCGGCAAATATGCGCCCGACACCGATTTAGTGCCCGGACCAGACCATCCCGATTTTGCGGAACACCTCTATTGGTATCACTTTGCCAATGCGACGTTGATGACCAACGGCATGATGAGCATTGCGGTGAACGCGGTTGGCGCGGAAATGCCACCACCCTTGATGAAGCGGGTGACCAATGCATGGGCCGCGATTGAAAGACGTTTGGGGGAGGCCGATTACTTTGGCGGCGCTCAATTGACGACGGCGGATATCATGTTGGGCTTTTCGCTCACCACAGCGCGCGCGTTCAACGATATGAGCATCGATCACATGCCGAATTTGAAAGCCTATCTGAAACGGATCGGCGCACGCGATGCCTATCAACGCGCAATCGCGGCGGCTGAACCGGGCTTTCCGCCTAAGTTGGATTGATCGACGGAGGAATAAGTGAAGCTCAGGGAAACCCCGGCAAACGGGGCTCAAACAGGGCTTAAGATTACTCCCACCCAACCTTTCTATGAATTGGTGAATCGGGCTTATTCTGCCTTTAGCGGCAGCAATCCTGCAAATGTCGACGTGTGCACGCATTGTTGCATGTCCAAAGAGACGGAAGCCGATTTCTTTCGACATGGAATCCAAGACCTACCCGCGCAATATTTGAAGGAATGGTTCTCCGCTGCATATGCGACCGGCGGCGTGGAGAAAGACATTTGGACATACCTATTGCCCCGAGTTCTGGAGGTTCTGGCGCTTGGCAAAGAACCAGATTGTTGTGGAATCGAAATTTCGCTCAATCGCTTTAAAACTGGCAATCCAGACAATTGGAACAAGGCACAATGGAGCGTGCTAGATCAATTTCAACGCCAGTTTTTGCGGAGCGGATTTGAGACTGAATGTGTTTGGCAGGAGCACTCGCTCGACGACATTTTGTGCATGTTTGCGCTTGGTGGCTGGTCACTCGATGACTTGCTCAATCAAGTTAACGAAATTTCTGACGAAGCATTAGCTCGCCGGCTTTTCCGCGACTGGTGCCAGGATTTCGGCGGCTATGGGACCATCTGGGCAACCAGTTTCTGGCCTAAGGCCGACGAAAAAAAAGTGATGGGGTTTTATACATCGGACGCGCTTAGGCTGAGAATGGAGAGGCTGGCCCTTTCCGATGATTGCGAGAAAGACGTCGCCCAAATGGCATCCGATTTAGTCACAGTGATCGAAGACGCCGGCTGAAGGGTATGGGCCGCCCGCTTGGTTAGGATCAAAAGAGCTGCTTTGAGTCGGGGGCAATTTCGGCCCCTTCGCGCTGCAACAATTCGCGCTTGATTTCCGGCCCATAGGCATAGCCCCCAATGCTGCCGTCGGCCTGAACCACTCTGTGGCATGGGATCAAGACGGCAATGTTGTTCGCCCCATTTGCCCCACCAACCGCGCGGCTGGCGTTGGGATTTCCCAGCAACATGGCAAGCTCGCCATAGCTGCGCGTTTCTCCGGCCGGGATTTCACGCAAAGCGCTCCAAACCCTTTGTTGAAAGGCGGTCCCTTTCACATCGAGAGGGATCGCGGACATATCGCTCGAAGGTTCCTCTACTGCCTTAACCACCGCATCGAACAAATCGCGCAATTGTTCGCCCGCCGGGACCAACTCCGCCTTGGGAAAGCGCGCCCGCAGATGCGTTTCGTCTTCACCAAAAGACAAACAGCACACACCTTTATCCGTTGCCGCTAGCAACATGTCACCGATCGACGTTGTCACTATGCTCCAATGAATGGTGCGCCCAGCGCCGCCTCCGGTCCAATCCTTTGCCGCCATGCCAAGTTTTCCCTTTGTCCCATCGTAAAATTGCGACGGTGACGAATAGCCCGCTGCATAGAGCGCATCTGTAACAGCAACACCATTTTCGAGCGCTTCTCTAACGCGGTCCTCGCGCAATGCGCGCGCAAACGCAGCCGGAGAAAGGCCGACCGTGCGTTTGAACAGGCGTTGGAAATGGGTCGGAGAATATCCGGTTAGGTCTGCCAATTCATCCAATGTCATACCGCCGCCGCTATGTTCGACCCTGGCTCTGATCGCAGCAATTGCAGCTAAGATGCACGCTTCCTCGGCGCTTTGCGTGTTCGGCGAACATCTCTTGCACGCCCGCAGGCCAGCAGCCTCTGCATCAACGGGGCCCGCGTAAAACCGGACATTTCTGCGGTGCGGTGCGCGTGCCGGACAACTGGGCCGGCAATAGATGCCGGTGGAGTGAACTCCAGTTACAAACACGCCGTCATACCTGCGGTCTTTGGCCATCGCGATGCGCCAACGATCATCATCACTCAAAAGATCTGCTTCAATCGTCATGCGATCGTTCCAAAATTCCTATCACGCGGGCGATCGTGCCCTGCTGTTGGACCACACAATAACTGGAATTGAACGCGGGTCGTCCCGATTCTTGCGCTCAATGGCATTTGTGGTCAAAAATGCGAAAGTACGTTGCGGGATCACGGGCGGCGGATCGACCACAACAATGCGGAGAGAGTACATGAATGCGCAGATGCAGAATATCGCAGCTTCATCGGCGTTAGCTCTCGCGATCCTTGCTCTATCGGTGCCATCTGCCGCGTCCGCAGCCAATTCAGAAACCGATCCTGCAACAACACAGGATGCTTGCCATTCGCACCACGTCAACGGTCCCAACAATGACATACCAAACACGTGCCCCTGCATCATAGAGCGGGCTGGCGCGGCCGGGTTTTCCGATGATCAGCTACTGGAATTTTTTGCCGGTCCGTTGAATCGGTTTGATCCGCCGCCTGATATGAACCGTGTAACTTTCAACCGATTGCGCCGGATAGAGCGAGCCTGTGTTTTGGATGTACGATACGCACAATTATCGGATGCAAAAGACAACCCCGAACCGTCATCCAACCCTCAACCCGACGGCTCTTACACCGCTCGACCGATCCAGCCCCACCCTGAAGGAATAGGGCAGAATTCGGGGCCGTGTCATACGCAATCTGGCCCCTTGGGATCGCTGCTCACTTACTTTTCCTGAATAGACAACGCAATGTCTCGCGCACGTCGTTTCAACGTTTCTAAAGTGTCGGGATTGTCAGTGAAATCATAGGCGTGGACTGCGAAAATGTACCCACCGATCAACGTGGTGCAACCGGCAGCAAGCGCCTTGTCTCGCTCCCCTTCCATGGTGATCCGCATTATTCCCGATGCATAAAGGCAATCGTCATCAAACCCGTCAAAACCGTAGTCCTGCGTTTCCAACGTAATCGCGCCATCGCTGCTTTCTTCGAGCATATCGATGTCTTCTTGCATGACAGTTTCGACCAGGTCTGAGTTTTCGAGTTGCTGCTCCATCATCGCGAAAAAGGCGTCGCGTGCCATCGGCACTTGAAATTCTGCGCGAGGGGTTTTGACCAAGACATAATACACTGCGAATGTCCCACACACATCCATATCGACCAAAGTTCGATTGCGGATATCGTCGGCAGCGGTCTCATCCGATAGGACTTTCTCCTCCCCACGGGGCAGGCAATAGCCATCGGGCATAGGCATCACAAACATCGCGTCAGAGACTGCAAATTCCACCTCAGTCACAGATTCGACCGGCAACTCGACCTCGGCCGGTGCCGGTGCCTTACCCTTTTGAGCGAAAAGCGGCGTGGCCACAGAAGCGATCAGAGCAATCGGCAAAGCCAGCCGTAATGAGCGAACGCAAATCATACCAAAACCCTTCCAAATCAGACCGCTATTACCTCTTAATAAGGCATAAAGTCGCGTGACGCGCTCGCATGGTCAAGGCTTCATTTTTCTGCCTTTTGCAATTGTCGGTAAGGATTGAGTGTCATGGAAAGACAAACGAGGGTTATAGTGACTGCATGAATTGTGATTCTGAATTTTCGCGCGGGCGTTCTGTCCCATATCTGCGCCGGATCTGGGCAGCATGGGTGATGGCCTCCCTCGCTATCGTGGCTGCAGCAAATTCGGTGCCGGCGTTTGCGGATGCCGGGGATATCGATGCCGCTGCGCGCGGCGTTGTGCGGGTCGTTCTAATCGACAGCAGCGGGGAAGATGTCACCCCTGTCACGCATGGCAGCGGATTTGCGGTCACCCCTACAATGATCGTCACCAACGCGCATGTTATTCGCGAAGCGTTGTTGGATGACACATTACGGATCGGCATCGTGCCAAGCGAAGGCGAAGCTGGCACATTCGCCACTCCTGTCGCCGTTAGTCCGCGTAACGACTTGGCATTGCTGCAGTTTTCTGGAGGCACATTGCGCCTCCCCCCTCTGACAATAGCGGGCGGCGTTTCCGGGGATATGGGAGAGGTGTCAGCCGTCGGCTATCCGATGAATGTTGACTTGGCTCAGGGTCTGGAAATTCGGGATATCTTCCGCGCTCAGCCACCGGTGAAAAGCCGCGGATTCCTCTCGGGAGAACGACCCAGCCGCCAATTCGATACGATCCTGCACACCGCCCCGATTGCGCGCGGCAATTCCGGCGGACCGTTGTTGGACGGGTGTGGCCGGGTCTTGGGCGTCAATTCATTCGGTGCGGATTCGGATGGGTCGGATGCAGAATTCTACTTTGCGGTGTCGCTGCGCGAGTTGCTGCCCTTCCTCCGTGACAATTCGGTTGAGCCGTCGGTGAACGCGTTGCCCTGCACTTCAATCGAAGAATTAAACGCTGCCGAACGCGCGCGTTTCGACGCGCAAAGAGCGGAAGCGCGCGAAAGGCTCGAAGCCAGAGAGCTGGAGCGCCGTGAAGCCCGCGACGCCGCACGCAACAGAGCGCAGTTTGAGGTTTTTGAAGCCCGTGAAAACGCCATTGCATTGGCCATGGTGCTGCTTTTGGTGGCGATTGGTTCTAGCTATGCTGCAGCGCAACTGCGCAAAAACATTGCCGACACGAAAAGCCAGACACGCGCCATTATCGCGGCGGGAATTGCGGGCGCTGCGATAATTGGCACGGTGTTCGTGTGGGTCACGCGGCCCGGGTTCGAGGACGTTGATGATCGGGTCGCTGTCATTCTAGGCGAAGCGCCACAGGGCGATGGCGACGGAGTGGATGGTGATCCAACTGGCGGATCAAGCGAAGGGACATTGATTTGCACTCTCGTCCCCGAACGCAGCCGCATCACCGGCGCACGCACCGACGATGTCGAATTCGCATGGGCCGCCGACGGTTGCGTTAATGAGCGCACGCAATACGGCATGGTCGGGGGCGACTGGACCCGTGTTTTGGTTTCTGAAGACGAGGCGGCGGTGTCGATCAACACATATGACCCTGAAAGCCGCACTTTCCGCACGGATCGATACCTACTGGGTCGGGCCGAAATGGAACAAGCGCGCGCGGCGCGGGGCGAATACGATCCTCCAGCTTGCGGGGTGACCGATGCACAAATGACATTGGGCGAACAACAAAGCGCGCTTATCGCTTTGTTGCCCGATCGTCCGAACGAACGGCTGGTCTATTCGTGCAACAGCAAGCGCGCAGGCGGCGTAAGCGGCGCATTGGGGGCGGCGTTTGATGAGGAATTTGGAGACGGCGGTTAGGCCGTGTTCTGATTGATCAAAGCCGCGTGAGGCCAATCCGGTTTGGCCAAGTCAGAGGCTTTAAGACCGAGATTCAGTTCAGAAGAACATCTTATGAGCGTCTATCGTTCTGGTATTCGCGAAGTGATTGAGTTGGGCAGCGACGCCGCAATCCAGAGGTTGGCTCGACCCGCCCCCGGAATGCTGCGTTTGCCTTATACGATGGCTGTTAAGCAGCCAACGCCTCACCCGATAGAGTGATCCGGTGCATTTCGCGGCGATGGCCCGCATAATCGTTCATGGCGTTGTGCCAGCTGGTCCGGTTATCCCAGATCGCAACAGTGCCCGGCTTCCATTGAAGACGGCATTGGTTGTCCTCGGTCAGCGCAGCGTTACACAATTCCGTGAGCAAAGGCAGGCTTTCGTCGCGTGTTTGACCAACAAAATTGATCGTGAAGGCTGTGTTTACATAGAGCAGCTTGCGACCCGTTTGCGGGTGACGGATCACCACAGGATGCACCGCACCGGTTTTTAGATCTTGCCCGCGCAAATGTTCGCCCATGTCGGTTTGAGCATAAAGGCCGCCTTCTTTGTAAACATGGTCGGCCGTATGAAACGCCTCCAAATTCTCAATCTTGGCCTTGAGATCGTCGGACAGCGCATCATAAGCGGCGCCCATATGCGCCCACATTGTATCGCCGCCGGTTGGTGGCAATTCGCGCGCAACCAACACCGAACCCATCGCAGGGATTTGGTCATAGGAATGATCAGTGTGCCATGCGCCACCAATATTGGTGTTTTGAGTGGGCTCTTTCTTGACGACCGAAATTTCGTCGTAATCGCCTTGCTGCGGGAAGTAATTGTTGATGTCCATCCCGCCCCAACGCTTGCCAAAGGCAATATGGTTTTCAGGGGTGAATTCCTGATCGCGGAAAACCGCGACGCCATGTTCATAGATTGCGCGGCGGATGTCATCCATCTGCGCGTCGGTGCAATCCGCCAAAGAAACGCCGGAAATTTCGACGCCGCATTTTGGGGCCATTGGTGTGAGTTGCATGTGTCTTCTCCCATTACACACTTACCTATTGGTAAGTGACATGGTATCTTTCTGTTGATTTTGCAAGTGTCGCGTCAACACCCCCGCCCACTCCCCTCAAAGACTATTGCACGACAAATCACATGAACCGCGCGCACTCCGCTTGCGTAATCGGGAATCAATTGCTAGGCGCGCGCCAGCTTTTGGATCGGTGCCCCTCACGCATCATACGCCGATAAGCTGCATCGTCATTCTTCACTCTGACATCAGAGGATTTCAACGCGTGGAAATTTCCGCCGGTATTCAGTCCAGCCTGGCAGGGCGTTACGCTTCGGCCCTTTTCGAATTGGCCAGCGAGGGCGGCAGTGTGTCCGCTGTCGAATCAGATCTTGAAACGTTGGGCGCCGCGCTCAACGAGTCGGATGATTTGCGCGCCGCGACCACCAACCCTCAGCTTTCGCGAGAGGAACAAGGTCAGGCTGTCGACGCCATCGCCAAGCATTTAAAGGTGAGCAACCTCACCACCAATTTCCTCGGCGTTCTTGCTGGCAATCGCCGGTTGTCCAAATTGCCCGATATGATTGGTGCTTTCAAATCGATCGCAGCGGCGCAACGCGGCGAAGTTACCGCCACCGTCACCAGCGCGCATCCGCTGAGCGACGATCAGGTCGCCACTCTCAAGAACAAATTGACCGCCCGTGAAGGCCGCACCGTCATGCTAACCGCTGACGTGGATCCTGATCTTTTGGGTGGACTTGTCGTTACCATTGGATCGCAGCGCATTGATGCCTCGATCCGCACCCGCCTCAACTCACTATCACAGGCCATGAAGGCCTAAGCCAAACAAGCCACAAAGGCTTAAAGGACACTATCCATGGAAATCCGCGCAGCAGAAATCTCCAAGGTCATCAAAGACCAGATCGCCAATTTTGGCACCGAAGCACAAGTCAGCGAAGTTGGCTCGGTTCTTTCGGTCGGTGACGGTATCGCCCGTATCCACGGCCTTGACGAAGTGCAGGCCGGTGAAATGGTCGAATTCGCAAATGGCGTTCAAGGCATGGCTTTGAACCTCGAAGCTGACAATGTCGGCGTCGTGATCTTCGGCTCGGACGCTGAGATTAAAGAAGGCGACACGGTCAAGCGCACCGAAACCATTGTGGACGTTCCTGTTGGCATGGGCCTTTTGGGCCGCGTTGTTGACGCATTGGGCAACCCGATCGACGGTAAGGGCCCGATCGAAAATGTTGAGCGCAGCCGCGTTGAAGTGAAGGCGCCGGGCATCATCCCGCGCGAATCGGTTAGCGAGCCAGTGCAATCCGGCCTCAAAGCCATCGACGCTCTTGTTCCCGTTGGCCGCGGTCAACGCGAATTGATCATTGGTGACCGTCAAACGGGTAAGACCGCTGTCGCCATCGACACCTTCATCAACCAGCGCGAAGCGCACAAAGGCGACGACGACAAGCAGAAACTGTTCTGTGTTTATGTTGCCGTTGGTCAAAAGCGTTCGACCGTTGCTCAAATCGTTAAGCAGCTCGAAGAGAATGGCGCGATGGAATATTCCATCGTTGTGGCCGCGACCGCGTCTGAGCCTGCTCCGCTGCAATACCTCGCACCGTACACCGGTTGTGCAATGGGCGAATATTTCCGCGACCGCGGCATGCACGCCGTGATCGTGTATGACGATCTTTCGAAGCAAGCCAACGCTTACCGTCAAATGTCGCTGTTGCTGCGTCGTCCTCCGGGCCGCGAAGCGTATCCTGGTGACGTTTTCTATCTCCACTCACGTTTGCTTGAGCGTGCGGCGAAGATGAATGAAAGCGAAGGCGGCGGTTCGTTGACCGCTCTTCCCATCATTGAAACGCAGGCTGGCGACGTTTCGGCCTACATTCCAACTAACGTGATTTCGATCACCGATGGTCAGATCTTCCTTGAAACCGACCTCTTCTATCAGGGCGTTCGTCCCGCGATTAACGTGGGCCTTTCGGTTAGCCGCGTTGGCGGTGCCGCTCAGACGAAAGCGATGAAGAAAGTTTCGGGCTCGATGAAGCTCGACCTTGCGCAATATCGCGAGATGGCGGCCTTTGCTCAGTTCGGTTCGGATCTCGACGCCGCAACGCAGAAACTGTTGAACCGCGGTGCGCGTTTGACTGAACTGCTTAAGCAAGCTCAGTTCTCGCCAATGCCGTTCGAAGAGCAAACTGTTTCGATCTTCGCCGGCACCAACGGCTATATTGATACCGTCGATGTGGCGCGTGTGGGTGAATATGAAGAGCAAATGCTCGCCTTCTTCCGCAGCGAACACGCCGACATCCTTGGTGACATCCGTTCGTCGAAGAAATTCGAAGGCGATGTGAAAGACCGCACCGTCGCAGCTCTCGAAGCATTCGCAAAACAGTTCGCCTAAAAGCAGTTTGCATAAAGGAAAGTAAGGCCCATGCCTTCACTTAAGGAACTCAAAGGTCGGATCAACTCGGTCAAATCGACCCAGAAGATCACCAAGGCCAAACAGATGGTTGCCGCGGCGAAGCTTCGTCGTGCGCAAGCAGCTGCCGAAGCCGGTCGCCCTTATGCCGTTCGTCTGGGCGCCGTCATGGCGTCGCTCGCGGGCAAAGTGTCGGGTGACAGCGCACCAAAGCTGCTTGCCGGTACTGGATCGGATCAACGCCACCTTTTGGTCGTGGTCAACACGGATAAAGGGCTTTGCGGTGGTTTGAATTCAAACCTTGTCAAAGCGGCCAAGTTGAAAGCACAGGAATTGCTCGCCGCGGGCAAATCGGTGGAATTCTACCTTGTCGGCAAAAAAGGTCGTGCACCTCTTAAGCGTGAATTTGAAAGCATGATCGGCGGCGGTTTCGACACAACTGTCGTAAAAACCCCCGGTTTTGAAGAAGCAGACGCAATCTCAGCAGAGCTCATCGCCATGTTCGATGAAGGCAAGTTTGATATTGCGCATCTGATCTTCCCGACATTCAAATCCGCGCTTGCTCAAGATCCAACCGTAAACCAGTTGATCCCGGTCCCCGCTCCTGCGGCAACCGAAGACAGCGGCGCGGTGGTTGAATACGAGCCCGGCGAGGAAGAAATCCTCGAGGAACTGCTTCCACGCTATGTGAAAACGCAAATCTTCGGCGCTCTGTTGGAGCGTGAGGCATCTGAACACGGCGCGTCGATGACCGCCATGGACAACGCGACCCGGAACGCCGGTGAGCTAATCAAAGACCTCAACATCGAATACAACCGCCGCCGTCAGGCAGCGATCACCACCGAACTCATCGAAATTATTGCTGGCGCAGAAGCGCTGTAATTAAAGGCTAAGGAAACCAACATGGCCACCGCAGTACTCAACCAAACAACCAATGGCACCATCAGCCAGGTCATCGGCGCTGTTGTCGATGTGCAGTTCCCCGGCGAATTGCCCGCAATTCTCTCCGCTCTGGAGACGAAGAACGACGGCAAAACGCTCGTTCTCGAAGTTGCACAGCACCTTGGCGAAAACACCGTCCGCACAATCGCGATGGACGCGACCGAAGGTCTCGTTCGCGGTTCGGAAGTGGTTGCAACCGGCGCACAGATTTCTGTGCCTGTTGGCCCGAAAACACTTGGCCGCATTATGAACGTTGTTGGTGAGCCAATTGACGAACTCGGCCCTGTTGGCGCGGACAAAACCATGCCAATCCACGCAGAAGCGCCTGCCTTCGTCGACCAGTCGACCGAAGCGGCCATTCTGGTTACCGGCATTAAAGTGATCGACCTTCTCGCACCATACGCAAAGGGCGGTAAGATCGGCCTGTTCGGCGGCGCCGGCGTTGGTAAAACGGTTCTTATTCAGGAATTGATCAACAACATCGCAAAAGGCCACGGCGGCGTGTCCGTCTTCGCCGGTGTTGGTGAGCGCACCCGTGAAGGCAACGATCTCTACCACGAATTCCTCGATGCAGAGGTGATCAAGAAAGACGAAAACGGCGTTGCTACGCCAGACGGTTCGAAAGTGGCCCTCGTCTTTGGTCAAATGAACGAGCCTCCTGGTGCGCGTGCACGTGTGGCTCTCTCGGGCCTCACCATGGCGGAATATTTCCGCGATGAAGAAGGTCAGGACGTTCTGTTCTTCGTCGACAACATCTTCCGCTTTACGCAAGCCGGTTCGGAAGTGTCCGCTTTGCTTGGCCGTATTCCTTCGGCCGTGGGTTATCAGCCAACCTTGTCGACCGACATGGGCAACCTGCAAGAGCGCATCACCTCGACAACAAAAGGTTCGATCACTTCGGTTCAGGCGATCTACGTTCCTGCAGATGACCTTACCGACCCTGCACCGGCGACATCGTTTGCTCACCTGGACGCGACGACTACATTGAACCGCGCGATTTCGGAGCTGGGCATTTACCCGGCTGTTGATCCGCTCGATTCAACATCGCGCGTTCTTGAACCACGTGTTGTTGGCCAAGAGCACTACGAAACCGCTCGTAAGGTCCAAGAGACTTTGCAGAAGTACAAGTCGCTTCAGGATATCATCGCCATTCTCGGCATGGATGAGCTTTCGGAAGAAGATAAGCTTACCGTGGCTCGCGCGCGTAAGATCCAAAAGTTCCTTTCGCAGCCATTCCACGTGGCCGAAGTCTTCACCGGCATCAACGGCATCTTCGTTCAACTCGAAGACACCGTGAAATCGTTTAAAGCGGTTGTCGACGGCGAATACGATCACCTTCCCGAGCAAGCTTTCTACATGGTTGGCGGCATCGAAGACGTGGTCAAAAAGGCCGCTGACATGGCTGAAGACGCCTAAGCGCGCATTAGGAAAAGCAAATGCCACTTCACTTTGAACTCGTAACCCCAGCCAAACAGGTCCGCAGCGAAGACGTCCACATGGTCGTTGTGCCCGGATCCGAAGGCGAATTCGGTGTATTGGAAGGCCACGCGCCATTCATGAGTACCATTCGTGACGGCGCGGTTCAGGTCTATAAGACCGAAGGCGCAGCGCCAGAGATGATCGAAGTGCGCGGCGGCTTTGCCGAAGTGGGCGAAAACGGCCTGACGGTTCTTGCAGAACACGTCGAAGCGTAAATTTCGAATCTTCGTAACATTCAAAAGGGCGGCCCCATGGGTCGCCCTTTTTGTTTGAAGGTCAACTTCACCCCACCCGTTCACGCACCCATGTGGCAATGTGTAACATATGGTCGGGCGACGCGTTCAACGCGACTTCTTGCATAATCGACGCCACACTTCGCGCCGCCAATGCATCGCGAAAAACGGTTTCCGCATCGGCAAAGGCGGCCGCAATCTCGCATGGCCGTTTGCAATCCTTACGCCGCAATCCACACGGGCCATTTTGCCGGATTTCGGTGCAGCGAAAGGCGGGCATTGGCCCTTCAATCGCCGTCACGATATCGAGCAAAGTGATGGCATCGACCGGCCGTGCCAATCGATATCCACCGCCTTTACCCCGAACCGATTGCACAATTCCGGCGCGGCGCAGCAATTGCATTTGTTTCGACAGATAGGCCGACGGCACTTCGAAAAACTCCGCCAACGCCTCTGCGCTCAACCCTTCCCCTTCGCCCAATAGGGCAAGCATGGTGCAAATATGCGCGGTCCACTCGACGCCTTTTCCCAGTTGCACGCTTGACTCCTTAATCGGATATATTTTATCCGGATATAAATTATCCGATTAAGGGAAGTTGCCATGACAAAAGCCGCAAAACAAGCGCATCGACGTTTGGCATATTTTATCGGTCTGTTTCTGGTCGTGCATTTTTCCGCCCACATCGCAGCCCCGTTCGGACTGACGGCACAGGACACCGCGATGCAAGCCGGCCGCGCGCTTTATCAATTGTGGGTGTTCGAAGGGCTCTTGGTGATGGCCCTCGTTGTTCAAATCGCCCTTGGCGTGGCTTTGCTGCGCGGCATTGGACGGCGCAAACGCAAAGACATATGGCACAAAATTCAATTCATCAGCGCCGCATACATGGCGATGTTCATTGTTCTGCACACGTCTGCGGCACTCACAACGCGGCTCTATGTCGGCCTCGACACGAATTTCTATTGGGCGGCGGCAACTGTCATTCTTAGCCCCCTGAAATATGGCTTTGCTCCATACTACCTCTTGGCGGTGACCGCTTTGTTCAGCCACGTCGTGGCGGCGCTGCATTTTCGGGCCCCACGGCGATGGCATGGCCCTGCGCTGGCATTTGGGCCGATCGTCGGCGTGATTGTTGTAATGGCCTATGCTGGAGCGTTCTACGACATCACCCTGCCCCAGCCATACATCGACAATCTCGCCGCATTTCCAGGCAGATAGCGACGAGGTTCACTGCACACGCCCGCCGCACCATGCTTTCCTCCGCCGCCGGTTTCACCGCAAAGCACGACCCGCCGCCGCGCAAATAGAACTTTGGTCGAAGAGCGATTGCGCATACGCATGTCGGAGAAGATAAGGAGCGGGCCCATGAGCGAATTGAAAGTGTACCACCTTCCCGGCGCGTGGGGCCTGGCAACGGTCAGCCCGTTCTGTTTGAAACTGGACAGTTTTTTGAAGATGGCTGGGATCGACCATCAATCGATCACCGCCTCCACCCCCTTTCCCGGACCGAAGAAAAAGGCCCCTTGGATTGAATATCAGGGGCGAACCATCGGCGATTCAACCCTCATCATCGATTTCCTGAAAGAGGAATTCGACGCGGATCCGGACGCGCATCTAACGGACCAACAACGCGCCACGGCAATCGCCATTCAGCGGCTGGTCGAAGAGAACCTTTATTGGGTGATGGTCTATGATCGTTGGTGCCGCGATGAAAACTGGCCGATTTTGAAAGGGACTGTTCTGGGTTCGATCCCCGCCCCTGTTCGAATGTTCATCGCGCCAGTCGCCCGGCGCAGCGTTAAGAAGCAATTGGCCGGTCACGGCATGGGCCTTCATTCCGCTCAAGAGCTTAACGCGATTGCCGCAAAGGATATCGGGGCATTGGCCGGCTTACTGGGCGATGGCCCTTGGTTCTTTGGCGACCGGATCAGCGGCGCGGATGCGACCGTGTATTCATTGTTAGCCAATATCGCCTTTGTTGCCTTTGAAAGCCCGATGAAAGCGATGATCAATGGCCACCCCAACTTGGTCGCATGGCTTGGCCGCTTTAAAGACGAAAACTACCCAGAAGATAATTGAACGAGGGGACCAATCCTCTCTTCACATTCCCAATCATCCCGGTCACACTCTCCTCCATTGCCCCCAAAGGAGAGGACATTTGAAACTTGTCTCAACACTCGCAATTTCTGCCGCATTGGCTGCCGCTATGACGGTCGTTGCAGGAACGCCCGCATCCGCCGATGGTCATGCCGAAACTCCGGCACAGGCACCCATCCCCGGCCCCGAACAAGATCCATATATCTGGCTAGAAGAAGCCCGCAGTGATGAATCTTTGGCATGGGTCGAAGCGGAAAACACCCGCACTTTAGGCGTGTTGGAGGCCGACCCGCGATTTGAAACGCTGAAGGCCGAAGCGCTTGCCATTTACGACAGCGAAGATCGCATTCCATATGTCAGCTTTCGCCCCGATGGCCTCTACAATTTCTGGCAAGACAAGGACAATCCAAAGGGATTGGTTCGGCGCACAACGTTGGAAAGCTATCAAACCGACGCCCCGGAATGGGAAACGGTTTTGGATGTTGATGCTCTGGCAGAAGCGGACGGCATGGAATGGGTCTACAAAGGATCATCCTGCCTACCGCCTGCGATGAACCGTTGCATGATCGCCCTTTCGGATGGCGGTGAGGATGCCACCATCCTGCGCGAATTTGACACCGCCACCGGACAATTCATCGAAGGCGGGTTTGAATTATCCGAAAAAAGCCAAGGCGGCGTCAGTTGGGTCGACAAAGACACGTTGCTGGTCGGCCGCGACTTTGGCGAAGGGACGCTTACAGAAAGCGAATATCCATTCACCACGCGCGTATGGAAACGTGGGACCGATATTGCCGATGCGCCGGAATTGTTCCGAGGATCGCCGACCGATGTCTCCGCTGGTGCGTATTTGCTGCGCGACAGCGATGATGTGATCCACGCGCGGATCGGATATCGCGGCATTTCGTTTCATGAACGCGAATTTTCGGTCGAAGTGGACGGCGAATGGGTGGTTCTTGACCTTCCCAAGAAGGCTGGACCGTATGGCATCGTTGATGGGCATCTTCTGTTTTCGACCGATGTTGATTGGGAGGTTGATGGCCAAACCTTCCCCGCCGACAGTTTGATCGCTGTAGACTTAGAAGAATGGAAGGCCGACCCCAACGGCGCGGCCAAAACATTGGTCTGGGCTCCCCAAGACCGCCAAACCAAACGCGGCGGCGCCATCACAGCCAATGCTTTGTTTGTTGTAATGCTCGACAATGTCATCGGCAAAGTCCTTCGCTTCAACTTCGAAGACAATGCAGAAGGCGGCGCATGGGTCAGCAGCGAGGTTGATCTGCCTGACAATGCAACAGTCGGCATCGCGGCATCATCCGATGAAAGCGATCAAATTATGTACACGGTCACCGGCTTTTTGGAGCCGACGACCCTGTATTATGCCGATGGATCGGGCGCGCCAACGGTCCTTAAAACATCGCCGACACGGTTTGATGCCAGCGGGTTGGAGGTTGAACAGCACGAAGCGATCAGTGCGGATGGCACGGCAATCCCATATTTCATTGTAAAGCCCGAGGGGGCGCAATTGACCGGCAACACACCAACATTGTTGTACGGCTATGGCGGGTTTAAAAGCGCGCTGTTGCCCTCTTATCTCGCGACGACAGGCAAGATGTGGTTGGAACGCGGCGGCGCCTATGTTCTGGCCAACCTGCGCGGCGGCGGTGAATTTGGGCCGAGCTGGCATCAAAGCGCCATTAGAGAGAACAAGCAGCGGACATGGGATGACTTTATCGCGGTTGCCGAAGATCTAACCGAACGTGGATACACATCACCGCAAAACCTCGGCGTTCAGGGCGGCTCACAAGGCGGTTTGTTGGTTGGCACCGCCATCACCCAACGACCGGAATTGTTCAACGCCGCCATCGTTCAGGTGCCGTTGTTCGATATGGTCCGTTATCACCTCATTGGTCGCGGCGCGTCATGGATCGGGGAATATGGCGATCCACGCATTCCGGAACAACGCGCATGGATCGATGGATATTCTCCCTATCAAATGATCGAGGAAGGCGTGGATTACCCTACGCCGTTCCTATGGGCATCAACCGCCGATGATCGGACCCATCCGGCCCACGGACGCAAAGGGGCGGCGAAGTTCAAAGAACAAGGCCACGATTACTACTATTTCGAAGACACCGTAGGTGGCCATTCCGGCGGGGTGGACAACGAACAGCGAGCAAAGATTCAGGCGTTGCAATATGTCTATCTTATGCAGCAATTGATGGACGAATGATCCAACCAAGCGCGGGTGCAATACCTGCGCTGCATCCGATCTAAGACACGAAAGGCGGCCGTTTATCGGTCGCCTTTTTTGTTGGGAGAAGGCGCGAGTTCTGCGAAAAATTGGCTCTGCGTAAAGCAATCCGACAGTTTCCGCTCGCTTCACCGCAAGTGAGCCACGGGGGGCGTACTCAATTCGAAATTAACAATGTTTGCTAGGACGGAATTAAGTCTTCGAGCGTGAATTTGGCTTCAACAGGGTCGCAGAACCGACATGAAACCAACAATATGGAGACGAAAATGGCCTACCCCCGCGACATTTCGATCGCCGATGCCATCAAACGATATGGCCTACCCAAGAGCCACAAGGTTCATTGGTCAGCCACCCGCAAAGCGGACGTCGTCCGCGCCGTGCACGACCGCGCCATCAGCTTTCACGAAGCGCGCGATCGCTATCTATTGAGCCGCAGTGAATTTGAAGAATGGGAACGAGAATACAACGTAACCTCACGTGCAGGTATCAACCACATGCCTTCAATGGAAGACGCCTGACACAAGCATAAACTGAGGTACCCGCTGATCGGAGTGGTTCTAGCTCCCTCCTGCCCGACCGGTCTTACCGACCTACTCTGGGGTCACTTCGATCAGCACTTCGTTGCGCCGGAAACGTCCTGGCACCATAGGCGAATCGTAGGACGCGTATTCGATTCCGCCAACCGCGATTAAATCCTGCGCGGCCACCCAATCGATCAACATCGCCTCCATAACCGCCCAATCGTTGTTTCGGGCCACGCCGCTGAATCGAACGGTCGCAACTTGTCGGGTGGGCACTTGGGTCAACGTGATATCTGATGGGGGTTTGGGCAATGTTTCCATCGTGAAACGCGCCGGCATAACGAACCGCATGCGCCATTGGTCATCGCTCGTTTCTTGTTGAATAACGGGTGCCGTCATCGCGATCGCTTGATCCTGATCCACGATCTCTTGATCGACGCGCTCTTGGATAACCGGCGCTGTCATGGCGATCCGTTCGCCGCCCGCGGGTCGGTCTTGGGCAAAGATATACGCAGCAAGCCGTCGAAAGCTCGCCCCGCTAGCGCGGCGGCGACTGCCGGTGTGGGTTACTTCCGCAACGATCATCGGCGCATATTTGCGCAGCTCAAAAGCGTCTTCGGATAGGACCACATCATAGGCCGGCTCTTCGCCGTCTCGTTCTGAACCGCTGCGATTTTGGCCATTCGCCAACACACTGCCGATCGCCGCGAGACCAATGCCCGCTACCATCCATTTGCCAATACCCATATCGCACGTCCTCAATTGCTGTGTGGTATTAGCAATTACGCGCGCAATTGGTTCCCGGATGCAGCTGTCTTCAACATCATCAGGCGCACGATGGCCGTCCGATTGTCGCGGTTTTTGGCGTTCTGGTGATCAGCCTTTCTAGGGCGCGTTCTTTTTGGCCGCCGCTTTCTTTTTCTTCATCGCGTCGTGGAAACGATCGGCCCACCCTTGTTTGACCGCCTGTTCGCTGCGGACCATGCGCAAATCACCGGCGCCGACATCACGGCTAACGGCGGAGCCCGCGGCGACAATCGCATCGGCGCCGATCGTTACCGGCGCGATCAAGGCGGAATTAGACCCGATAAACGCGCGTTCTCCGATCACGGTTTGATACTTGAAATATCCATCGTAATTGCACGTGATCGTGCCTGCACCGATATTCGCATCCGCACCGACGGTCGCATCGCCAATGTAGGAAAGGTGGCTCGCCTTTGCCCCTTTGCCCAGGGTCGCTTTCTTGATCTCAACAAAGTTGCCGACAAAACTGTTCTCTTCCAGAACAGCGCCCGGGCGCAGGCGAGCGAAGGGACCCACTTGGACGCCGGAAGAAAGGCTGGCGCCTTCCAGATGGGTGTAGGCCTTGATGTGGACCCCATCGGCGACAGTGACGCCGGGGCCAAAAACAACATGCGGTTCAACCGTGACATCGCGGCCCAACACCGTGTCGTGGCTAAAGAAAACAGTGTCGGGCGCCTTTAACGTCGCGCCGTCCGCCATCGCCGTTTCGCGGCGGGCGGCCTGCCATCGCTGCTCTGCCCCGGCCAATTCGGATCGGCTGTTGATGCCCGCCACTTCATCCGCATCGCATTCCACCACCACAACGCGATCACCGCGTGCAATGGCGCCGGTGGCGACATCGGGGAGGTAATATTCGCCCTGAGCATTGTTGTTGTCCACCGCGTCCAACAAAGGCCACATGTCGTCGGAATGCGCCACGATCAGGCCGGAATTGCACAGATTGACCGCGCGTTCCTCTGCGTTCGCATCTTTAAATTCCACCATCTTTGTCACTGTGCCATCTTCATCGGCAACAATGCGGCCATAGGCCAAAGGATCGTTGGGGCGGAAACCAAGAACCGCAACCTTCGCGCCGTCGTCCAACGCAGAGGTCAATTTGCGCACTGTTTCGGCGCGAACCATCGGCACATCACCAAATGTCACCAACACATTGCCGGTGAAGCCAGACAAGGCATCGCGCGCCTGCAATGCAGCATGGGCGGTACCATGTTGTGGATCTTGTAGCGCGCTGACGACATCGCGCCCTTCGATTGCGGCATCGACTTGTTCCCGTCGGTCGCCGACCACGACAACGGTCCGTTGCGGGTTCAATTCGGCAAAGCTGTCCAACAAATGCAGCAACATCGCTTTACCCGCGATCGGGTGCAGCACTTTGTGCAGGTCGCTTTTCATACGGGTGCCCTTACCCGCGGCAAGGATGATGGCGGCAAATTCGGTCATGGTGTTCCTTTAATTTGTTCGACCCTTGCCAGCAAATGCTTGCAGAATGAAGAACCTTGGCCCAACCGATGCATCCATGACGGATTTTCCTTTTGATGCGGTCGGCTTTGACCTCGATGGCACCTTACTCGACACTTTTCGGGATTTGGGCGCTGCGGTGAACTATGCGCTTGAACAGGGCGGTTTCAAACCGGTTCCGGTCGGGACCAGCAAAGATTTGATCGGTGGCGGTGCCAAGATCATGCTGTCGCAAGCGATTGAGGCGCAAGGCGGTCTCCCCAAAGACGAATTCAAGGCGCTCTACAAAAAGATGCTGGCCTATTATTCCGAACACAATGCGGTGCATTCAGCCCCATACCCCCATGCTCGCGAAGCGGTCGCCGAATTGAAATCGCGCGGGGTTAAAGTCGCGGTCGTCACGAACAAATTTGAAGACTTCGCCCGGTCCATTCTAACCCAGATCGATTTTATCGAGCCGTTCGAAACGGTGATCGGTGGCGATTCCATGGGTAAGAACGCGGATGGCCAATACCTTTCAAAGCCGCACCCCGATCCCTTGATAGAGGCGCGCGCGCGATGCGGAGGCGGCACATTCGCGTTTGTCGGTGACAGCACTTACGACGTCAGAGCAGCGCGCGCAGCGGGCGTCCCAGTGATTGCCGCGGCCTATGGCTATTGTGACAAGCCCCCGCATGAATTGGGCGGAGACGCGGTGATTGATTCGCTCGACGGGCTTATTTCTGCCTTAGAAGGCCTTTAACCGCTTACCTGCCCCTACGGC
Organism: Erythrobacter sp. Alg231-14; assembly: GCF_900149685.1. Lineage (NCBI taxonomy): Bacteria > Pseudomonadati > Pseudomonadota > Alphaproteobacteria > Sphingomonadales > Erythrobacteraceae > Erythrobacter > Erythrobacter sp. Alg231-14. The sequence goes on from NZ_LT702999.1 coordinate 953,388, forward strand.
ATGGCGGTAAGACACATCCCGCTGTTGCAACGCAGCAGAGAAAGTGTCACCCAGCGCCCACATATTGACGTTTCCGTAAACGGGATACGCATCAAAAGAACAAACAGACGGAAAGGATAACACCCCATGAGCATCTCCTTTAAAGACAAAGTCGCCATCGTCACTGGTGCCGGCGGCGGCCTTGGCCGGGCTTATGCCATCGAATTGGCAAAGCGCGGCGCGAAAGTTGTCGTGAACGATCTTGGCGGTGCCCGTGATGGCACTGGCACATCCGACGCCGCAGCAGAAGTCGTGGCCGAAATCGAAAAAGCCGGCGGCGAAGCGATCGCAAACGGCGGCAGCGTTACCGAATACGACCAAATGGAAAAGATGGTCGCCGACACCAAGCAAAAATGGGGCGGCGTGCACGTTCTCATCAACAACGCTGGTATTCTACGCGATAAGACATTCCACAAAATGACCCCGGACGATTTTGAACTCGTTCTTAAAGTTCACCTGACCGGTTCAGCTTTTGTCACCAAGGCATGCTGGGAAACCTTCCGTGAGCAAGCCTATGGCCGCGTTCTTATGACCGCTTCGTCCACCGGCCTGTTCGGCAACTTTGGCCAAGCCAACTATGGCGCGGCGAAATTGGGCCTCGCTGGATTGACCAAAACGCTTCAACTCGAAGGCGCAAAGTACAACATCCGTTGCAACTCTTTGTCACCAGTGGCCGGCACGCGCATGACCGAAGACCTCTTCCCAGAAGAAGCCTTCAAATTGTTCGCACCGGAAAATGTGGTTCCTGCTGCGCTTTACCTCGTCAGCGAAGACAGCCCGACCAACGCCATCGTTGGCGCCGGCGCAGGCGGTTTCCACTCTTCATGGACCGTCATGAACGACGCTGTGTGGCTCACCGATGAAGAGCGCACCGTTGAAGGTTTTGCTGACCGTTGGGATGACATCAATTCCTTCAGCAACCTCGTCGCTCCTCAATCGGGCAGCGAGCAATCGGGCAACATCTTGAAAGCGATGCAAAAAGTCACCGGCACTGGCCCGGGAAGCGCGCGCGGATAACCGCGCGTTATGCGATAGTTTGGCTATGTCAGAATATTGGCTAGCAGCCGCATTTGGAGCGGGCAGCGGGGGACTGTTGCTCGCTCTTTTTGCAAGATGGCCGGCGAAAGCGCTTGCGATGCAAGGGTTTATCGCGCTCTGTGCGATGCTGTCGATTTACATTGGGGCGCGCCTCGTGACGGGGTCATTGGGAGCTGTTGCGCTTGAAACGGTCATTGCGTTTACCGTTTTGGGCCTGACTCAATTTGCCATGACAAAATGGCTGCCCAGCATCGGCATCGCGATCTTCTTTCATGGCATGTATGATGCCGTGTGGGGTCCGCATACCGGGGTTGCTGATTGGTACCCTCCACTATGCGCGGGCTTTGATGGGGTGGTTGGATTGGGTCTGCTGATCATCCTTTTGCGCAAACAACGCACTTCAAAGACTCCACCCTAAACAAGGTTTACGGCATCGATGCGTCCGCGCACATTGCCGTTATTACAGAGGCTTGCGCACAAAACTGTCGCACAACATGCTTGCAATTTGGCCGCTCTTGCGCAGAATTGCGTTGGGGTCGTTTGCCTGTGTAGTGAGCGGACGGACACTGGGGGCTGTTGACATGAAAGCTGATAATTTGCGCATTCCTGCGCTTGCCGTGACCATTTTTGGGTGGGTCGTGGTTGTTGCGACAGGAATCGCGGCGTTTTTCAACGCGGTTTGGTTGGTGGCCTACACACAGCTCGCCGAATCTCCTTGGATGGCCGTAACATCCGGCTTCGCAGCCGCGATCGGCTGGCTTGCGTTCTTACCGTCAATCATCGCGGTGTTGGTGTGGATATATCTGGCGCATTCAAACCTGCACAAAGCGGGGCTGAATGGTCTCAATTACGCGCCTGCTTGGGCAACGCTCAGTATACTCGTCCCTATTGCCAACCTATTTGTACCGTTCCGCGCCATGCGGGAATTGGCCAATCGCAGCACCGGTGAGCCTGAGGAATTGGCCGAGGCCGATGTCCAAGACGTCTTTTCATGGTGGGGATGCTGGTTGGGATCGATGTTGATCGGAACGTTCCTGGCTTACACGACTTTGGTTGAGGTCACCCCCGGCCTTTATATAACCACGCCGTTCTGGGGGACCTTGGTCTTGGTAATATGCGGCAATTTGTTGACAAGCGGCGCAGCGTTTTTCCTAATCCGAACGGTCAAAATGGTCACCGTCGGACAAAAAGAGGGCGTCACCGATTTGGGCACATTTGAGTAGCCCGCCCCGGCGTGTACAGGTTACGCAGTGGGCGGAGAAAACTCCACCGGTTGCACGGCGTATTGACACAGTAATACACCTAACCTAGTTTCTCCCGCAATCTGGGAGAGACCACGATGTACAGCGAAGACGATATCAATTCCGCCGTTGCCGCAGGGGCGTTGAGCGCGGAGGCCGCATCCGGTTTCCGCAGTCATATGAGTAAAGTCCGCGATATGCCGCGCGGATCGGAAGAAAACTTTCGCCTCATCAACAGCTTCAATGACATTTTCGTCAGCATTGGCGTAATCATTTTGCTGGTCGCCGTTGGCGCGATTGGCCAGGCGATTGCCGGTATGATCGCCCCAGTGGAATCGTATTTTGAGTTCTACGAACGGGTCGGTACCCCATCCCAAGCGGAATCAGAGGCCCGCAACGCGGCTGAATGGTTGAACGAAGTATGGAGCATGGCGTTTGCAGGATTGTTCGTCGCTGCGACTGCCTGGCCGTTGACTGAATTTTTCACTCGCAAACGTCGGATGGCACTACCCTCAATCATATTGCTTCTCGCCTTTGTTGGTGGTGTTTTCTTCACCGTGACCGGTGTGGGAATGACTTTGGCATTGGACGGCAATGACACCGTTGGCGCTGTGATGATCTCCCTAGCGGCATTGGTTGCTGCCGGGGCAGCTTATATCCACTGGCGTCGTTTCATGGTGCCTATCACCGTCGCAGCGGGTGCTGCGGGGATTGCAGGTACCATTGTCGGATTGATTATTGCAGCCATTGGCCCTGAGAGCATCGAAGCTGAGGTTGTCCTTGGCCTCGTCTTTGTCGCCGGTCTGTGTGTTTGGGCGTTTGCCATGCGTTGGGACATTTCAGATCGTGAACGCATCACCCGGCGTAGCGATGTCGCATTCTGGCTCCACCTTTTAGCAGCCCCGATGATCGCGCACCCAATCTTTGCGCTGCTCGGTGTGACCGAAGGCGACAATTTGGGAGTTGGAGCGGCGATTGGCGTTCTGGCGGTCTATGTTGGATTTGGTCTTGTCGCCTTGGCGATTGATCGCCGCGCATTGTTGGTTTCGGCTTTGGTCTATGTGCTCTTCGCGCTCACATTCTTGTTCCGTGAATTTGGCGCGGTTGAATTGGGCTTTGCACTAACCGCGCTGGTCATCGGCTCTGCGCTGCTTAGCCTGTCGGCGTTCTGGCAACCCATCCGTCGAACAGTTGTGGGGGCGCTACCGGACACAATCCGAGCGAAATTGCCTGCCACCGAAGATACGATTCCCCAAGCGGCTGAACCAACGCCAGCCTAAGGGTAAGATTGGATTGATGTGCTTACGCGGTCGGTTGATTTATCAATCGACCGCTTTGACCAATTTGCGTTCCATCGGCGCAAGGACATTGGCAAGATCGGACCCTCGTTTCAGAACCTGACCGTGTTCACCAAATAGGGTGTACATGCCCTGCCGATTTCTCAGAGACGGGCGTTTTTCGACCCGAGCATTGGGACGTTCGGCGGTGCGGCGAAACGCTGCAAAGCTGGCGGCGTTCTTATCAAAATCCATCGCGTAATCGCGCCATTCCCCAGCTGCGACCATACGGCCATAAAGATCGAGAATGCGTTGCAGCTCTTGGCGTTCGAACCCAACCTGTGCGGGCGCGTGACCGGGAAAGGACAGCACCTGCCCTGCTCTGCCAGATCGGTTGGCAGCGCCATTGCCGGGCCCTTTGTTGGCCCCGTTCGATCCGCTCATCAGGCGCCTGTCCCGCTCTTCTTCGTCAGATCAAGCGAGGCTTGTGCCGGTTCTTGCGATGGGCCGGTCGACGCGGCGCGTGATGCAGCCTTTATCTCGACAATCTCAGCGCGCAATTGCGCCAATTCGCCTTCGAGTTTTTCGATGCAATCGATGCGATTGCCGTCGGCGTCTTCACAATCCGGCGTTGTGCCGTATGGGATGAATTCTTTGATCCATTCTTCGGCTGGCACCAATGTCGAACGAGCTTTGAAGCCGACCATGGTCGCGCCGCTTGGCACATCTTCCATAACCACGGCATTGGCACCGATCCGGGCGCGTTCACCCATCGTGATTGGGCCGATAATCTGCGCACCCGAACCAACGATCACATTGTCTTCCAATGTCGGGTGACGTTTGCCGCCTTCCCCGTTGGTCGGGTTGGTTCCGCCCAATGTGACGCATTGATAAATAGTGACATTGTCGCCGATCTCGGCCGTTTCCCCGATCACCGTAAAACCATGGTCGATGAAGAAATTTTTGCCGATCTTTGCGCCGGGATGAATATCGATTGCTGTCAACAAACGGCTCAAATGATTGATAAACCGCGCGATAAAGAACATTTTCGCGTTGAAAAACCAATGCGCCATTCGATGGAAGCCCAGCGCCAAAACGCCAGGATAAAGCAAGATTTCCCAGCGTGACCGCGGCGCGGGATCGCGCGCCTTGATGGAATCCAGATAGCCGGTCAGCCGTTCGAACATTTTCAAATTCTCCCACCAAATCCGGTGAATTGCAAATCTGAGCGTATAGGGCCGCTACAAAAGCTTGCTCTGCTCTGGCCCTTGAACCGCTTCCAAAGCCGCTCTCCACACTGACATGGTGGCAGGCGCCTGTCGTTCAAGGCTGATGCGATCAATCGCTTCGACAAGGGCTTCCAAACTTGCGAAGCTGCGCACAGTGCGCGGAACCAGATAATCGGCTGCCCCTTCGGCCAAAGAAAGGCCCCTTGCCTCTGCATGACTTTCAATCAAAGACGCGGCCATCGCATCATCGGGTTCATCAATCGCAAGATGCAGCGATCCGCCCAATCGGGATTTAAGATCGGGAAGAGAGATTTCCCACGGCGTCTTATCCGCGATCAACAACAATGCCCTATCCCCGCGCGAACCACCTTTTTGCACAGCGTTCCATCGGTGAAACACGTCTGCCTCTTCCAATGCATCCGCGCCGTCGATCACATCGATTCCCTCCGACGCGGCCCATCGCCCTATCAATGATTTTCCGGATCGCGGCGGCCCGGTTAGGATCGCGGTGTGAAACGGCCAAGATTCCGGCGTGCGCAGGGCGTCGATAACACCAGCATTGGCGCCGCCGATCACTATGCGGCGCGCACCATTCGTGCCGCCTGGTGCCAATGGCAAGGCCGTCTGAACCGGATTGGATTGACCAGAATTAGGCATGCGCGACACGCCCGACTTTAGCGTGAGATGGCGAGCGCATTGGCGCCCTCACGCACCGCAAATCCACGCCCGCGCAACGCCGCCGCCAATTCAGGCAATTCTCCGCCGTAACTGACGCTCATCACCGATGTGCCACCCATCGCCGTACTGGTCACAGCAACCCCGCGCACGCCCGAAGTTTGGCGCACAGCGGTGAGAGTTGCATCAAACGTTGCCGGATCGGGCGTTGCGAATTGCACAGTATAGCTGCGGACCACGGCGGGTGCCTGTGTCGGTTGGGCGGTTGGCGCGATAGGCGTTGGCGCCGCACGCGCCGCCTCTTCTGCGGCGGCGACCGCTGCGTCACGCGAACGAATGGCGCGGCCAATTTCAATCAAGCGCGCAATAGCCGGATCCACTTCACCCGATCCGCCCAACCGCAGCGTGGGATCGGGCTGCAATTGCCCATCCACCAGTGCTTGTTCATAAATGCGATCCATACGATCAACCGCCTCACCCAGCATATCGGTGAGCTGACCGGGGCCGTTCGCTTCCATCTCAAACGATTCGAGAACTTTGGAATCCGGTCCATATCGCGCGGTGAATGTCCCTTTGATCGGGCCACCGGGGAATTGATGTTCCAACCGTGCAATCGGCACCAAAGCGTCGGCTGCGCTGTATTGGTCGAGGGTCGTGCGCCACCATGCGCGACTGCGGCGGCCGGCCTGGCCGTAATTCAACAACAGCGAATCGCCCCCAGCACCGGTAGGACGGACATAGTCGATCCGGCTGGTGCCTGGATTGAAGGCGGCCCATGCACGTTGCCACGGATTGCGAACTTCGAATGCGGTGTACGCTCCGGCGCTTGCGGTGACAGGGATCAACAACATCGGCGCCGAAGAACGTGAACGCGATGCCCCGCCCAAGAATCGGCCAGCACGTTGTCGATCAAAGGTGACACCCAAAGTCGCCACGTATCGTTTGGGGCCAACCCGTTCGCGCTGAATAACAATGGCCGACACCATGGCAGACAATTGTCCATCCGCGATGGCAGGCCCGCCGACCCGGCGCCACGCCTCTCTTTGCGCCTGACGCCATGCCAGATTGCGCGCAGCAACGCCGCTTTCGGCGCGTACATCCACTTCAATTCCACGCACTTCGATGTCGGCGCTGGATGCGGTTGGGGCGATTCCCCGGTCGCCAGCAACCTGTGCCAAGACCAAAGCATAGCCTCCACCAAGCAAACCAAGCGCCAGAATCGCGGCCAAAAGCCAACGCAGACCTCTATTTGTGGGTCGAAGGGCGCTCAAATTCGGGCCAGAAAGGGCAGACATCGTTGTCATCGGGGAAATCTTACCGTCCTTTGCCCAATGGCGAGTGGAATTAAAAGCCTGAATGGCTAAACCGGCCAACATGACCAACACAAAATCACCATACACTTACGCCGATGCCGGTGTTTCGATCGATGCCGGCAATGCGCTGGTCAAAGCGATTGCCCCGCTCGCCAAAGCCACAGCCCGTCCAGGCGCGACCAGCGAGCTGGGCGGATTTGGCGGATTCTTTGATCCAAAAGCCGCCGGCTATAACGATCCGCTTCTCGTGGCCGCCAATGATGGGGTGGGTACCAAGCTAAAATTGGCAATCGAACATGACCGTCACGACACTGTGGGCATCGATCTGGTCGCCATGTGCGTCAACGATTTGATCGTTCAGGGCGCCGAACCGCTGTTCTTTCTGGATTACTTTGCAACCGGCAAACTGGAAAACGGCGTTGCGACCCGCGTCGTCGCGGGCATTGCAGAAGGCTGTAAGCAGGCGGGATGTGCGTTGATTGGTGGGGAAACCGCCGAGATGCCGGGCATGTATGCCGATGGCGATTATGACTTGGCCGGATTTTGTGTTGGCGCGGTCGAACGCGGCCAACAACTTACCGGCGAGGCGGTCGCACCGGGCGATGTCCTAATCGGATTGGCCAGTTCTGGCGTTCATTCCAACGGGTATTCATTGGTGCGTCGTTTGGCGGCGGACAAAGGTTGGAAGTTGAACCGCCCCGCTTTGTTTGATGCCGACCGCTTGTTGATCGACGCATTGATCGAACCGACCCGCATCTACGTCGCGAGCTTATTACCGTTGATTCGCGAGGGATTGATCCACGGATTGGCGCACATTACCGGCGGCGGCTTATTGGAAAACCTGCCCCGAATCTTGCCCGAAGGTGCCCATGCACAAGTCGATGCCGATTTGTGGGAACAGCCTCGATTGATGGCGTTCCTCCAAGCACAAGGCCACATCGAACCGGCCGAAATGGCCCGCACATTCAATTGCGGCGTCGGCATGGTTTTGGCCGTGGCGCAATCGGATCTATCCGAGATCACGTCTCGATTGGAAGCGGCCGGAGAGACAGTTTACCAAGTCGGAAAGATCGTCGAAGGAGAACGCGGTTGCACCGTCCGCGGTAGCCAAGGGACTTGGTCCGCCACCGCCGACTGGGACGCTACGCACCTTGGCTGATCGAGCGAAAATTGCGGTCTTTATATCGGGCGGTGGCACCAACATGGCCGCCATCCTCTATGCCAGCCGTTTGCCCGATTCACCGTTTGAAATTGTCCTTGTCGCCAGCAACACTCCCGATGCCGCCGGGCTAGCATTGGCACAATTGGAGGGTATTCCAACCTACGCGCATTCGCACAAAGGGCACAGCCGCGAAGTGCAAGACGCCGCGATGGAGGCGGCCGCTCTCGATGCCGGTGCTCAATTCATAGTTTTGGCCGGATATATGCGGATTTTGTCGGAAGGATTCGTCAAACGCTGGGACAAACGGATCCTCAACATCCACCCTTCATTGCTGCCCAAATATAAGGGATTGGACACTTTTGCGCGCGCGATCGAAGCGGGCGACAGCCATGCCGGTGCCAGCGTTCATGTGGTTACGGCGGAATTGGATGCGGGAGATGTGCTCGCTCAAGCCAAGGTCGCGATTGCGCCGGGCGATACGCCCGAAAGCCTCGGTGGCCGTGTCAAATTGGCGGAACACCAACTCTATCCGCGAGCCATTGCCGACTATGTTTCGCGCGGTTCCGATCCCGGCTTCCTTTTGGCTAAGGTTAAAGGGATCGCGCTCGCTCTTCCAGAAACCCATGAGCGAGAGAGCCATGGTTCCCTTGGATTTCGCGTTGGGACGGAGAAAACGGGCAAATACTTCGCGTATTTCTCAGACCGCCACCATGGCAGCGAGCACATCTCTTTGCTGGTCAAAACCAGCGGGATGGATGAATTGATGAACCTGGTCGAGGGTCAGCCCGACGTCTATTACAAACCTGCATTTTACGGGGCGAGCGGTTGGGTCGGGCTCATCCTCAATCGTCCCGATTTTGATTGGGATCATGCAGCGGAATGGCTGGAACGAAGCTGGCGCGCCGTTGCGCCAAAACGGTTGACCAAATTAACTGATGCAGCGGATATGTTTTGAAGACGCCGCCGCATCGCCCTCATCCGCTCGCGCGCGGCATATGGGCCGAACGGGCAAATCGATTTCTTGGCCGCGCGTGGGACAACGGGTGGCTGCCAACCCCATCACTAGACCCAGATGAGCTTTGGGCGGTGGCAGCAAAGTCATTTGGAGAGCGGGCAAAGCTTGCTGAGAGTGGCGGGCGATCATCGATCGACGTGACTGATTTTCGCCTTAGGCTTGAAAAGCTAACCGAGGCCATTCGGACCGAAGCCGATCTCAACCCACTTGGACAGGCTATGGCCTATGGGCAATTGATCCGAGTGATCGGGAATCGCCTTGCCCTTGGCGCGTATTGGGAAACCAATCCGTTTCCGCGCGACGCGGAATTGATGGAACTGCCTATCATGGTGGTTGGCCATATGCGCAGCGGCACAACACGCATTCACAAACTGCTCGCCTCTGATCCGGCGCATTCGCACACTCGTTATTGCGATGCGTGGCGGCCATTGCCGGGCAATCTCACACTGCGGCGGTTAAAGGGGTCTCTTGATCTCACTATGATGGGGGCGCTGAATCCGTGGCTTCAATCCATCCATCCGATGGCCAGCGGAGCCATTGAGGAAGAGCTTGCTTGGCTTGCGGGCGCGCTCAACCATTCGATCTACGAAACACAATGGCGCATTCCGAGCTTCTCCGAATTTAGCGAAGCACGCGATGCCACCCCAATCTACAGCGAATTTGGGCGAATATTGGTCACCGATTCCCTTCATAGAGGCACAGTGACACGGCCGCGTGTGATGAAAGCGCCGCAGTTTTCCGAAGACCTCGCCGTGTTGTTGGCGATGTATCCCGGCGCGCGCCTTGTCATTGCGGAGCGTGACAATGCCGCGGTTTTGCGCAGCGCGGTATCGCTCGCAGCCAACCAGATGGCGATCCAATCCAACAGTTGCGATCTGGCACAAATCGAGGCTCTGTGGGCGCATAAGATCACCTTGCGCGACGCCCAGATTGAGGCGGCGTTGCAAGGGTGGAAAGGGCCCGTCGCACGGCTAAATTTCGATGATCTGAATACCGACTGGGAGGGTGAGATAGCGCGCACATACCGCGAACTGGATCTCTCTCTAAGCAGCGAAGCGCTGACCGCGATGCGCGCGATGATGACGGCGAGCGAGACCGGTCATCACCGCTCGCATGCGTCGCAAATGGATCGGTTCGAACAGCAGAATTGAGCCCCAACGAGAAAGGGCCGCCCAAGCGGGCGACCCTTTCAATTCGATAATTTGATCGATCTAGATCGACTTAACCGACGATTTCATCAGCCGAGAAGAAGAAGTCGATTTCGATTTTGGCGTTTTCGTCGCTGTCCGAACCGTGGACCGAGTTTTCGCCAATCGAAAGCGCGTGTTCCTTGCGGATCGTACCTTCGGCGGCGTCCGCAGGGTTGGTCGCGCCCATGATGTCGCGGTTGCGAGTCACGGCGTCTTCGCCTTCGAGAACTTGAACGACCACAGGTTCGCTCATCATGAATTCAGTCAATTCACCAAAGAAAGGACGCTCAGAGTGAACCGCGTAGAAGCCTTCGGCTTGTTCTTTGGTCATGTGAATACGCTTTGACGCGACAACGCGCAGGCCAGCGCCTTCGAGCATTGCGGTGACCGCACCGGTCAGGTTGCGGCGCGTGGCGTCGGGCTTGATGATCGAAAAGGTGCGGGTAACCGCCATGATGTGTTCCTTAGTTTAGATGAAGTTTGCGCGCGTGCATTGGGCCAACGTGCAAGGGATGTTTTCCGGCGCGCCCTTACATGTCGCAGCGCAGCAATTCAAGCTTTAGCTATTCCGGGCAAAAGCCCCCCGGATCAAGGCACCAAATCAGGGACTCGTCTTTACGATCCACCCTTTGCTAGGACCAGTTGTCCGTTGGTTCGACCGTCGCCATTTTCTCCGGCCGGGTACGCAGTGATCGAAAACGTTGTGCCCGATGGGCTTTCCCCACCCAACATCCGGCCGCCATTGATGCTGGTCTCGATTTGAATGTCGATGCCTGCTGCTTCCGCTTGGGCCCTAAAATGTTCGACAACCTGATCTGGGGTCCGATCGGTGTTGAACGTTACCAGCGCGCCTTTGCTGTCCGCCTGATCGATGATGGTCGTGGATAGAACTTCGGCCCCTTCAACGATCGTAAAACCATCAGGCAGGTCGACATCAACCGCCGCGCCGCTGCGCATCGAGACTTCACCATCGGGTGTGTCGATGGTCATGCTGGCCGCACCGCTGTCTTGATCGATCGTGTATTCGCCCGTTTCACCGTCTTCCGTGGTGAACGTGCCGGAATTCTCCGAACCGCAAGCAGTCAGCGCCATGGAACACGCGCTCAAAAAAATGATGGAAGAATTTCGCATAGTGGCTCCAATCAAATTATTGTTACGAGGCAATCAGGCGATCTTAGCCCATTTCCCGCCTTCTTGCCGAAAGAAAGACCGCTCCAACCCTTCTGCACCGTCAAGCGAACGCCAAGTCCCGCGCGCATCATCAACCGTGGCATCATCGAACAGCAAGAATGCACGTTCAAAACCGGTGGGATCGCGATATTCACCGTCCGCAAAGATCACGTGGCTGGCCGAATTCAGCGGCTGGACCGTGTCAGACAACAGGATCGGTTGATGCGCCGCGCCGGGATCAGACATAGTTCCATTAGCCAGGAAACTGTCCGGCCCTGCTTTCCAAAGCGCTCTCGACAGCGCTTCGCGTTGTTCGGCAGAATTGCTGACAATCAACAACCGATCGCCAGAATCGGTAACGCGCATCGCGATCAGAGCGACGACCTTTTCCACCGGATCGCGGGATAGTTGCCAGAAATCGACTTTCATACCGACGCTTTCTTGCCCCGCTTGCACCGATCAGAGCAATAGCGAACATTGTCCCAGTCGCGTTCCCACTTTTTCCGCCAAGTGAACGGCAACGCGCATGTTTCACAGATCTTCGATGGAAGATCCGACTTCTTGCGCATTTTGGGCATCACATACGACCCAACTTGCCCTTACCCTTCGGCGTTGTCGGCAACAAATTGGTCGATCAAGCGTGCACCATAACCGGTCGCACCCTTATCCCAACTGTGTCCCGGCTTATCCGAAAAGACCATCCCCGCGATGTCGCAGTGAGCCCACGGCGTGCCCTTTTTGATGAAGCGGTGCAGGAATTGCGCTGCGGTGATCGATCCAGCCGGACGTGGGCCAACATTCTTGATATCGGCAATCGGGCTATCGATCAGCTTATCGTATGCCGGGCCAATCGGAAGACGCCAAAGTTTGTCGCCTGTTGTCCCACCGGCTGAAGTCAATTGATCGGCAAGATCATCGTCATTGGAGAACACGCCGCCATATTCGTGGCCAAGCGCGATAATCATCGCGCCGGTCAACGTTGCGAAATCCACGATGCGAGCCGGATTAAATTCTTCCTGACACCAATGCAGCGCGTCGCAAAGAACCAACCGACCTTCGGCATCGGTGTTGAGCACTTCGACGGTTTGACCGCTCATGGTGGTAACAACATCGCCGGGGCGTTGGGCGTTGCCATCGGGCATATTCTCAACCAGACCCATAACGGCGACAACATTCGCTTTTGCTTTGCGCAGGACCAGCGACAGCATGCCGCCCGCAACAGCGCCCGCGCCGCCCATGTCCCATTTCATATCTTCCATACCGGGAGGCGGCTTCAACGAAATGCCGCCAGTATCGAATGTGACCCCTTTGCCTACGAAAGCAGTGGGCTTTTCATCCGGCGTGCCACCGTCCCAACGGATAGCCAGCATTCGCGACGCACGTACAGAGCCCTGGCCCACGCCCAAAAGCGCGCCCATGCCCAGCTTTTCCATTTCGTCTTCGTCCAAGACGGTCAACTTTGCCCCGGTTCCATCGAACGCTTTTTGGCATTCTTCGACAAAGCTTTCAGGGTACAAAATGTTCGCCGGCAGCGTGATCAATCGTTTGGTGAATTCCACCCCGGTGGCGATGGCCTTTGCAGTTTCCCATGCGGCCTCTGTCCCCTCTGGCGCGCCCATGACATGCACAGTTGCGAGGGAGATGGTTTTTTCCTTCGCAAGCTTGGTCCGATACTCGTCGTATCCCCAACTGCGAAGCCGCGTGCCAAGCAAGACCGCTGCTGCTTCTTCGCCGGACAAATCGGCATGGCTCAGATCCAAAATCATGTCGGTTTCACCCGAACGCAGATATTTCGCCGCCAACGCCGCACCGGCGCGTTCAACGTTCAAACGCCGCTTTGCTGCGTCGGGCTCTCCCGCGCCGGCGATAGCAATGCGTTTCAACGAACCGGCGTCCATTGCGAACCCTTCAAACACTTGGCCCGGCCCACCTTTGAATCGAGCAGCGGGCGCGCCATCAACCAAAGCAGGGTCGAGATCGTTCAAAGCATCGCCTTGATTCACGATCCGCGCGTTAAGCCGGACATTGACGGGAGAGGTATCGGTGAAGAGGATCTGCATGTTTACTCCGACATGTTCATCGACTGTAAAACCACAGCCGGCAATTTGGGTCACTGTTTGACAATTTCGGGATCATCGTTGTTCACGCTTGATCCGAGTTCAATTTGCGCCCGGGGAATGGCGATTGCGATTAGGCGCGAGCGGTGCAATAGGCAAGCCATGTCGGGAGTTTCCAGCGTCAGTGGTCGAATGAGAATGTGTGCAACTATGCGCCCCATGACCAGCCCTTTGGGTTTGGGTGCGATTACGCTTGCCTTGTTGGGATGCGCGTTTCCCGCCGCTGCGCAAGATGCATCGACAGAGGTTGCGACGACAATTGCACCCGAAACAGATGGTCCCGCGGTGGCGCATGAACGCGCCGAACACCAAGGCGAACGCATCGGGTTCGAAGCCGAGCAAATTACGTATGACAACACCGCAAACACCGTAACGGCGCGCGGCCACGTCATCCTGCGGTCTGAGGATGTCTCGGTTCGGTCCAACGCGGTTGTGTGGGACCGAAACAGCGGCGTCATCACCGCACAGGGCAATGTTCGCTTTGTAGACACCAACGGCAATCAGATTTTTACTGAAAACCTGACATTGAACGACCGGTTTGAAACGGCGGCAATGGACGATTTGCTCCTTGCTCTGCGCCAAGGTGGTCGATTGGCCGCACGATCAGCACAGCGCGGCGAAGATGGCACAGTGTTGCTGACCGACGCGGCCTATTCGGCCTGCGCGATCACCGACGCACAAGGGTGCGATAAAGAACCAAGTTGGCGCGTGACAGCGGACCGGGTCACGTATGATCCCGATGAAGCGCGTGTTAGTTTTGATGGCGCGGTGTTGGAATTGTTCGGCGCGCGAATCCTGCCCTTGCCCGGCCTTGCCATTCGCACCGATGGCCGCGCGGAAAGCGGATTTTTGGTCCCCGATATCCGGTTCGATCAGGTCAACGGATTGGAGGTTTCCGGCGAATATTACCTCCGCTTGGACGACAACAAAGATCTAACCCTTGGGGCATCGGTCTACACCGAAGTCGCTCCGATGGTCACCGCCCAATGGCGGCATTTGACGGAGAAAGGCGCGTACCAAATCACCGGTTACGCCACGTCCAGCCGCCGCGTTTCCAATTTTGGCGCCACGCCCACCACACAAAGCGACCCGCGCGGATACTTGTTTGCCAACGGAAAATTCTTGCTGTCGCCGGAATGGAGCCTGACCGGCTCAATCCGTTTGGCCAGCGACCGGACCTTTTTGCGTCGGTATGATTTGAGCCGCGATGATCGTTTGCGGTCGACCATCAATCTAGAACGGATTGATGACAATTCGTATCTGAGCATTGCCGGTTGGGCGACGCAAACATTACGAATCAACGCAGATCAGGGCCAGATCCCGATCGCGATTCCTGCCCTTGATTACCGCCGCATTTTGAAAGACCCGGTTTTGGGCGGGCAAGTGCAATTGCAGGCCAACACGCTCAACCTAATCCGCGATGAAGGACAAGACACTCAGCGCGCGTTTGTCGGCGCTCGATGGGATATGCGCAGGCTTACCGAGTTGGGTCAGGTCCTCACGGTCACAGGATTGGTGCGCGGCGATGTGTACAACACGAACGACACCCTTTCGACGCTAACCCAAGTGTATCGGGGCAACGAAGGGTGGACGGCGCGCGGCGTCGCCACCGCTGCTGTTGATTTGGAATGGCCATTTGTCGGCGAAGCATTTGGCGGGACTCAAGTCTTGAAACCGCGTGTTCAGATCGTCGCCACGCCGTCGATCCGCAATTTGGCCGTGCCCAACGAAGATGCCCGCGCGATTGATTTGGAAGATTCCAACCTGTTCGCGCTCAACCGGTTTCCCGGATATGACCGCGTCGAAGACGGCACGCGGGTGACCTGGGGCATCGATTGGGAACTGACCAAGCCGGGTTTGCGCGTCAAAACCAACATTGGGCAATCCTACCGCTTTTCCGCAGAGCGTGAGATTTTCCCGGACGGCACCGGCCTATCCGAACGCGTGTCCGACTTTGTAGGACGCACAGAAATCAGGCTGCGCAACGATCTGGCGTTCACCCACCGGTTCCGTATCGACAAAGACAGCTTTGCCATTCGTCGCAATGAGATCGACGCCACGATCGGGTCACAGCGTAACTATTTTGAGATCGGTTATCTGCGCCTCAACCGCGACATTCAAACGGTCGAGGATTTGCAGGATCGCGAAGAAATCCGAGCTGCAGGTCGTTTCACGATCGGTCGCCATTGGTCCGTTTTTGGGTCGGGCGTCTTTAACTTGACCAGCGCCGCCGAAGATCCAGTTTTTGCGCCCGATGGTTTTGAACCGATCCGCACTCGATTGGGCATTGCCTACAGCGATGATTGCATAGAATTCGGCGCGACTTGGCGACGTGATTTCATCAGCGCAGGCGATGCGGAGCGCGGCAACAGTTTTCAATTGTTCTTTGCCCTGCGCAATCTTGGCTTTCGATAAGCCCCCCTCCCCCAGAAAGCGACCAGATCGAATTGGCACACCGGACAAAAGCGGTTAAAGGGCACGAAACCTTCAACTCATCGTGGGTTCAGCCGGCTATGTTTATCCCGGCATCACGTATGATTTTGAGGCAAACATTGCTAATGGCGGCGAGGACTTAAGCAGCCAAAAATCAGTTTGACGCGATAGGGGCCGCGTTGGACACCAATACCAACAATTCGGGATTACCATTGTGACGGCTAAGGCATTTTTGAAAACACCTGTATTCTTCGGAGCGGCTGGCTTGATGGCCCTTGCGGCAATCGCCTCGCTTGCCCCGATAGTGGATACACCTGCGCATGCGCAAACCACCGCCGTTCCCACATCCAACAACCCTTTGGGCATCCCTGAAAACTTCACAATTCTGGGGAGTGAAAACCCAGACAATCGTGCCGCAACGGCGATTGTGAACGGATATGTGATCACCGGCACCGATATCGATCAACGCGTTGCCTTGATCACCAACGCATCGGACGCAGAAGTGTCAGACGCCGAATTGCAACGTTTGCGTCAGCAGGTGTTTCGCAATCTGATTGACGAAACGTTGAAAATTCAAGCCGCCGTGGCGCAGGAAATCCCTGCGGATCGCGGTCAGGTTGAACAAACATACCAGCAATTGGCAGCGCAAAACTTCGGCCAAAACCCGGAACGGATGGATGAATATCTTGCGGCTATCGGATCTTCACCAACTGCATTGAAACGTCAGATCGAGGGCGAGCTGGCATGGGAAAACGTCCTGCGCCGGAACATCACTCCATTCGTCAACGTGTCCGCCGAAGAAGTGAACGAAGTTCTACGCCGGCTCGAAGAAGCGCGCGGAACCGATGAATATCGGCTCGGCGAGATTTACATGAACGCCACGATCGAGAATCGCGAAGCGGTTCTCCAAAACATGCAGCGAGTTATGCAACAGTTGGAGCAAGGCGGCAGCTTTGTTGCTTATGCGCGTCAGTTTTCCGAAGCGACCACAGCGGTCGTCGGCGGTGATACCGGTTTCTTGCGGTTGGAAACCCTTCCTGCGGCGATGGCGAATGCCGTGCGCCAAATGCAGCCGGGTCAATTGGTTGGCCCGATCGAGATTCCGGGCGGCTTCACCATCATTTATCTGATCGACAAACAGCAGGTGTTGGGCGCGGATCCTCGCGATGCGATTTTGAGCCTCAAGCAAATCTCTATCGCCTTCCCGCAGGGCACAAGCGACGAAGACGCCAACGCAGAGATTGAACGTTTTGCCAATTTCGTCGGCGCTTTGCGCAGCTGTTCCGATGCGGAAAGTGCGCAAGAAGCCTTGGGCGCGACCGTCGTTGCCAACGATGAAATTCAAGCGAGCCAATTGCCTGAGCAATTGCAGAACATCCTATTGGGTCTGCAAGTTGGCCAAACCACACCACCATTTGGCAGTGCGGCCGATGGCGTGCGCGTCTTGATGTTGTGTGGCCGCGAAGAGCCCGAAGATGCCGGTGCGCCGACATTCGATTCGGTCATGCGTCAGATCGAAGAGGAGCGCATCAACAAGCGTGCCCAGCGTTACCTGCGTGATCTGCGCAACGACGCCTATATCGAATACAACTGACGCAGCCCGCGCGGTGACCTTCCCGCCAACAACTACGCATCAAAAACCCTTGGCGATTGCCTTGGGTGACCCGGCCGGCATCGGTCCGGAAATCATTCTGGACAGCTATCGCCGATTGAAGGATCAATCCGTTCCGTTCTTCATCATGGGCGGTGCGCAATGCTTGGCGACGGCTGAGGAACAAGCGGAAATTGCTTGTCCCGTTGTAGCGATCAATGATCCATCAGAAGCGGCAGACGCGTTTGTCGATGGATTGCCGGTTTTGAAGGCGTTGGACGCCCCTTACACCCCCGGTGCCCCCAGTGACGAAGGCGCTGCCCTCGCTTTGCATTCATTGGCCGAAGCAACACGGTGCGTGATCGAAGGAAAAGCCACCGCGCTGGTCACCGCCCCGGTCAGCAAGGCCGGATTGACGCGCGTCGGATTTGAATATCCGGGTC
This sequence comes from Erythrobacter sp. Alg231-14, assembly GCF_900149685.1. Classification (NCBI taxonomy): domain Bacteria; kingdom Pseudomonadati; phylum Pseudomonadota; class Alphaproteobacteria; order Sphingomonadales; family Erythrobacteraceae; genus Erythrobacter; species Erythrobacter sp. Alg231-14. Next base: position 971,321 of record NZ_LT702999.1, read on the forward strand.
AAACCGAATTTTTGGCCCAGGTGTGCGGAATGGCGCCGGATGACGCAGTCATGATGCTCGCCGGACCCACTTTGCGCACCGTTCCTTTGACGGTTCATGTGGCGTTGTCGGCCGTGCCTGCGCTTATTTCGATCGAATTGATCACCCACAAAGCACGCATTGTCGCCGCCGCGCTCAAACGGGATTTTGGGTGCGACCGTCCGCGCATTGCGATCGCTGGACTAAACCCGCATTCTGGCGAAGGCGGACAGTTCGGCAACGAAGAAGGTCGTTTCATCGAACCCGCGATTGCGACCTTGCGCGATGAGGGGATTGAAGCGGTCGGCCCGGTGCCCGGCGATGCATTGTTCAACCCCCGCATGCGGAAAACTTACGATGCCGCACTGTGCATGTATCATGATCAAGCGTTGATCCCGATCAAGGCGATAGAATTTGATGAAGGGGTGAACGTCACACTGGGCCTGCCCATTGTACGGACATCACCGGATCACGGAACCGCGTTTGATATTGCCGGATCGGGTGTCGCGGATTCCAGCGCAATGGTCGCGGCGATTAAGATGGCTGCGGCATGCGCCTCTGCACGATCGGATGGCGGCGTGCATGGTTGATTTACCCCCCATTCGCGAAACGATTGCGGCCCACGGGTTGAGTGCATCAAAAGCGTTGGGTCAGAATTTTTTGCTCGATGAGCAATTGCTGGACCGGATCGCTGCGCTTCCCGGCGATTTGAACGGAGCCAATGTCCTTGAAGTGGGCCCTGGACCCGGCGGATTGACCCGCGCATTGCTGCGCGCGGGTGCCAATGTCACAGCGATTGAGATGGACAGCCGTTGTCTTCCCGCTTTGGCCGAACTGTCGGATGCTTTTCCCGCGCAACTGACTGTGATCGAAGGCGATGCGATGAAGTTGGATCACGGCGAAATCATGGGCGGCGCGCCGTTTCATATTCTATCCAACCTGCCCTACAATGTCGGCACCGCGTTGTTCGTTAAGTGGTTGAGCGGCCAAGACAGCAAAGCGCCATGGCCACCGCAATGGCAGTCCCTTACATTGATGTTCCAACGCGAAGTCGCCGAACGGATTGTTTCTAAACCGGGCGGCGGTGCCTATGGGCGACTTGCCGTGCTGGCGCAGTGGCGCAGCACTGCAAAGTTGGCGATGAAGGTCCATCGCAGCGCCTTTACCCCGCCCCCCAAAGTGATGAGCGCAATTGTCCACGTAACACCAGACATCGCTCCAGTGGGCGTTTCGGCAAAAGCGTTGGAGCGACTAAGCGAAGCCGCGTTTGGCCAACGGCGAAAAATGCTGCGCCAAAGTCTAAAGAACGTGCCGGGCGCGCTGGATGCGCTTGAGGGAATTGGCATCGATCCAACCCGCCGCGCAGAAACAGTCAGCGTGGACGAATTCGTTGCCATGGCACGAAAAATTTCCTGACCCAAAGCGCCCATTACAACATGCGACAATGCAATACAGCGAGGGATCGAAATTTACGCTATTGCCGAGGCTTAAGCATCGCGGAGCCAAGAATGACACGTAAAGCAATCGCCCGAAATTTTATGTGCGGCGCCGCGGCGTTTGCCGTTGCAGCGTGTGGCGGCGGCGATGACACGCCTCCAACAGCTGTAACCCCAACGCCAAGTCCTACACCCTCTCCAACTCCGACACCCACTCCCACTCCTACGCCGACCTCGAGCACGGTGATCGTTACATCCGACATTCAGTACGGCGAAGGCGCGACCGCAAGCGGCGCTATCCCACTATTTCTGGACCTGTACGCCCCCGATGAATCTTGTAGCGCCAACCGCCCGACGGTTGTGTTCGTTCATGGCGGCGGCTTTGTCGGCGGCAACAAGCGCAGCGATAACGTCACCAGCATAGCGGAGGAGATGACTGCGCGTTCAATCAACGTAGTCTCGATCCAATATCGGCTCGACCCACAAGATCCGATCCCAGGCTCAGTGTATCAAGACATCCTTGATCAAGGTGTTGCCGACGGCACGATTGATCCGAGCGAAGAGCGGCTTGACGCCATTTTTTCAGCTTTTGAGGACACGATATTGGCGCTTAACTTTCTCCAGGACAATCAAAATGAACTGTGCGTCAACACCGATAGGATCGCATACTGGGGGTCATCGGCGGGCGCGTATACAGTGCTCACCGTGGGCTATGGGCTGAACCAATTCGGCATTGAGCGCCCCGCCCCCAGTGTTGTAATCGATTACTGGGGCGGTTTGTTCGGCGATGAGAACCTTGAATTGGGCGAAGCGCCTTTCTTGGTCCTACACGGCACCGCGGATGGAACTGTGGATTATCAAGAGGCCATAGATCTGACCAATGCCGCGGACGTGGTGGCGGTCCCCTTCGCGCTGTACACCGTGAACGGTGCAGGCCACGGTTTTGGTGCAACGGGCACCTTCACCAACACGGTCGATGGGCAAACCTTGTTTGTCCGCACCGCCGATTTTGTTGAGGCGCATTTGACCGATGGCACGCCGATCTATGGCCGTTTCGACGTGAACCCATAACCCACACCGAAACGGCCACAATCAACCTAGCGCCTTATCCCGCCTTTTTGCGCAGCCGCCACGCATGCAGCAATGGTTCGGTGTAACCGGACGGCTGCTCCACACCCTTAAACACCAGCTCTTTTGCCGCGCTAAACGCCGCGCCGTCCTCATTTCCAATCAGCGGCACGTAGGTAGGGTCACCCGCATTCTGGGCGTCCACTTTGGCGGCCATGCGGTTGAGGCTGTCCATCACCTGATCTTCGGTCACAATGCCGTGCAGCAGCCAGTTTGCCATGTGCTGGGATGAAATGCGCAATGTTGCGCGGTCTTCCATCAAACCCACATCGTTGATGTCTGGAACCTTGGAACAGCCAACACCGGCATCAACCCAGCGTACAACATAACCTAGCAACCCTTGCGCATTGTTGTCCAACTCATCGCGCAATTCGTCTTCGGGCCAATTGGTTTCGGTCGCCAATGGAATGCTCAGCAATTCATCCAAGCCCGCAGGCTCTGGCAAGTTCGCCTGAATATCGAACACGTTTTCCGCATGATAATGCAGCGCATGCAGCGTCGCTGCGGTGGGTGATGGCACCCACGCTGTATTCGCACCGGCGCGCAGATGACCGATTTTCTCAACCATCATTTGCCCCATAAGGTCCGGCGCGGCCCACATACCCTTGCCGATCTGCGCCTTTCCCGAAAGACCATGTTTAAGGCCAATCGCAACATTGCGCGCCTCATAAGAGCCCAGCCACGCAGAACCCTTCATCGCGCCTTTGCGCATCATCGGACCAGCGCGCATCGAGGTGTGGATCTCATCGCCTGTGCGATCGAGGAAGCCGGTGTTGATGAAAACGATCCGATCCCGAACCGCATGGATACAAGCGGCAAGATTGGCGGATGTTCGGCGTTCTTCATCCATCACGCCGACTTTAATAGTGTGCCGCGCGAGGCCCAACAAATCCTCAACTGCATTGAAGAGATCGTTGGTGAAGGCGCATTCTTCTGGCCCGTGCATCTTCGGCTTTACGATGTAGATGTTTTTGTGTCGGGAATTTCCATATTTGGCATGACCTTCCACGTCCAACGAGCTGATTGCGCTGGTGAACACGGCGTCCATAATGCCTTCGGGAATTTCTCCGCCATCAGGCAGTTTGATCGCAGGGTTGGTCATCAAATGACCGACATTGCGGACAAACATCAAACTGCGCCCGGACAAAGCCTGCGCCGCGCCATCGCGGTCCGTATAGTTCTTATCACCTGACAATTTGCGGGTCAGGGTGCGGCCGCCTTTTTCAAAACTCTCTTGAAGATCGCCACGAATAACGCCCAACCAATTTGTGTAGGCCAGCAGTTTATCCTCTGCATCGACCGCGGCGACCGAATCTTCGCAATCGGCGATCGTGGTCAGGGCGCTTTCCACCAAGATATCCGCAATCCCGGCCTGGTCGGTTTTACCAACCGGCGTGTCACGATCGAACACAACTTCGATGTGCAAGCCATTGTTGACGAACAACAATCCTTTATCCGTCTTTCCGACATACTGGTCTTCATTAAGCAATTTTCCGTCATTTTCATCAGCCAGATCGGACCAGCTTTGATCAACCAAAGGCAGCGCGGAATCGAGGAACTCTCGACCGCGTGCGATCACCGCGTCTCCACGCGCCGTGTCATAACCGCCCGGTTTAGCGGGCGCCGCGTCCAATGCATCGGTGCCATAAAATGCGTCATACAAACTGCCCCAACGCGCATTGGCCGCATTCAGCAGGAAACGCGCATTCAGGATCGGCACAACCAATTGCGGGCCCGCCATGGTCGCAATTTCGGCATCGACATTTTGGGTCCCGATTTGAAAATCGGCGGGCTCTGGAACGAGGTATCCGATTTCACGCAGAAAGCTTTGATATTGTGCGGGGTCATGCGGTTGCCCTGCCCGCTCGCTGTGCCACACATCGATTTGACTCTGAAGCGTCTCCCTCTTTGCCAACAGCGACGCGTTGCGCGGGGCGTATTGCGCCAACAATGCTGCAAAACCCTGCCAAAACGCATCAACATCGCGGCCCAAAGGCGCAAGAACCTGAGAATCTAGAAAGGCCGCCAGTTGTTCATCAACCGATAGGCCGGAACGCGTGATCATGTTTGTCATTTAAAGTCCTCGTGACCTGATATTCAATCGGGGGTTATCGGGACCTGGGGAGAAGGACGGCACAGCCTATGACCAATGGACCGCATTATTGCAATGGGTTGGACGCGAGTAATTCCCGTCGCTAGAGATGGTGTCGTATGAAACCAAATTTCCTCTCTCAAATAGACGCTGCGGCAATGCTGGATCAGGTGCAATCGTGGTGCGCGATCAACACAGGCACGGCAAATCTGGATGGATTGTCGAAACAGGCCGATATCCTTGCCAATGCGTTTGGCTCTCTCCCCGGCAAGGTGGAATTGATCGACCCTGCCCAGGTCACCGCGATTGCGGCGGACGGCGCCGAATTTGATAAGGCGCATGGCCAGCATCTGGTACTTAGGGTTCGCCCTACGGCAAATCGCCGCATCTTGCTTACCGGGCATATGGACACAGTGTTTCCCGTCGATCACCCGTTTCAGGGTCAGACTTGGTTGGAAGACGGCGTTTTAAACGGTCCGGGCGTCGCCGATATGAAAGGCGGAATTGCGGTGATGCTGCATGCCTTGATGGCGTTTGAAGAGACCACCTCAGCCGGATCACTCGGCTATGATGTGATGATCAATTCTGACGAAGAAACCGGATCACTGGCTAGCTCGTCATTGATTGCCGAAATGGCGCAAGGGAAAATCGCCGCGCTCACTTATGAACCGGCCGCATTGCCCGATGGGACATTGGCCCATGCACGCGGCGGCACCGGCAATTACTCAATTACGATTGGTGGCAAATCGGCCCATGCCGGACGCAACCCGCATGAAGGTCGAAACGCTCTTGTCGCAGCGGCGGATCTGATCCTTCGGCTTAAGGGTATGGAGCGCGAAGATATCACGATCAATCCGGCCAAACTCGAAGGGGGTGGCCCCAACAATGTCGTGCCTGATCACGCGGTGCTCCGTTTTAACATCCGCCCCAAATCCACACAGGCGATGGAGAATTTTGATCGTGATCTCAACGCATTGCTTTCATCAATAGAGACCGCGCACGAAGTCTCCGCAAAGCGCCATGGCGGCGTGACCCGCCCGCCCAAGCCTGTTGATGATCAGGCGCAGAGATTGTTCGATTTGGTCCGTGAATGCGGCGCAGAAATGGGACAGGATATCGCATGGAAAAGCACCGGCGGCGTCTGCGATGGCAACAACATTGCCGCTTGCGGTGTGCCCGTTGTTGACACGATGGGGGTCCGCGGTGGATCAATCCATTCCACAGACGAATTTCTTATCACCGCCAGTTTAGCAGAGCGCGCGGCGCTTTCGGCTCGAGTGATTCAACGGCTTGCTGAAGGAGCCCTCAATTGACATTTCGCCTTCGCGCAGCGCGCACAAGCGACCTTGAACACTTGTATGAGATGGCCAAACTAACGGGCGGTGGATTCACCAATTTACCCCCTGATCGCAAGGCTTTGTCATCCAAACTTGAACGCGCGGCTGAAGCGTTTGCCAACACCGATGATGGCGTCGTGGATGAACAATTTGTTTTGGTGCTGGAAAATCTCTCCACCAAAGCTGTGCGCGGAACATGCCAATTAATGACGCAGGTTGGTCAGCAATGGCCATTCTATTCCTATCGCCTCAACACTTTGACCCAATACAGCCAGCAATTGGATCGCACCGTGCGGGCCGAATTGCTTAGCCTTGTCACCGATCTAGAGGGATCGAGCGAAGTGGGAGGCTTGTTCCTGCACCCCAATGAACGGGCTGGCGGTCACGGATTGCTATTGGCGCGGTCGCGGTATTTGTTTGTGGCGATGCATCGAAACCGATTTGCAGATCGGATTTTGGCCGAATTGCGCGGTATCATCGATGAACGCGGCGGCTCCCCTTTTTGGGACGGTGTCGCTGGCCGGTTTTTCGGGATGAGCTTTCAAGAAGCTGACTATTTTAACGCCATAAACGGCAATCAATTTATCGCCGACCTTATGCCCAAACACCCGGTCTACATCTCGATGCTTTCCGAAGATGCTCGCAGCGTAATCGGCGTACCCCATCCGACCGGGCGCGCTGCCATGCGGATGTTGGAAAATGAAGGTTTCCGATACGAAGGGTACGTCGACATTTTCGACGGTGGCCCCAGCATGGTGGCACCAACGGACCAAGTAACCAGCGTCAAAGACAGCCGCGAAGCCACCCTTTCCCGTGTCGATCTGGCCGAAGGAGAGCGCGCAATCTTGGCCACAGGAAAGCTGCAGGATTTCCGTGCATGTTACGGCGCGCGCAGCTTCGACGACAACGGTGACATCGCAATCGATGCCGTCGCCGCCGATGCGCTTGATGTGAGCGAAGGCGACGTGGTTTGGAGCGTTGCGCGATGATCGGAAAAACAGACGCGATATGTGAAGTGAATTTCGACGGTATTGTCGGACCAAGCCACAATTACGCCGGGCTTTCATTGGGCAACATCGCCAGCGCCAATCACAGAGGCGATCCGTCCTACCCACGCGCCGCCGCGCTTCAGGGTGTGACAAAGATGCGGGGGAACTTGGCGCGATTAGGAGTTCAAGGATTCCTGCTGCCTCTGCCCCGCCCCAACACGTCTTTGTCCGATACGCTCGCCTATGATGGGTCTGAAGCATCGCAATTGCGCGCAGCGCCATGGTCCGCTTCTTCGATGTGGACGGCGAACGCGGCGACGGTTAGCCCCGCGCCCGATACAGCCGATGGGACATGCCATTTGTCGCCCGCCAATTTGGTGACAATGCTGCACCGCGCACAGGAATGGCCGGACACCAAACGGATGCTCGACATTGCGTTTGGCAACCGCGATCACTTTACCATCCATGGCCCAGTTCCGCCCACTTTCGGCGACGAAGGCGCGGCCAATCACATGCGCCTTTGTGAAACGCATGGCGCACCAGGTGTCGAGGTTTTCGTCTATGGCCGCCCCGGCGGCCTATTCCCTGCGCGCCAACACGAACAGGCCAGCCGCCTTGTTGCCCGGGCGCATGGGCTTGACCCGGCAAAATGCGTTTTCATCGAACAAAATCCAGCGGCGATCGAAGCCGGCGCGTTTCACAACGACGTTGTGTCCGTCGCCAATGAGCGCGTCTTGTTTACCCATGCAGAGGCATTTGCCGATCAATCGGGCGCCTATGACGCGATCCGCGCAGCGTTTCCCGCGCTGGAGATTGTGGAAGTGCCTAGCGCCGATGTTTCGTTGTCCGAAGCCATTCGAACCTATTTGTTCAACGCACAATTGTTGACCTTGCCCAATGGAGGCATGGCATTGATCGTTCCCGAAGAATGCCGGAAAAGCGAGAGCGTTTGGGCATGGGCCACGGCGACAATGGCGTCCAACGGACCGATCCGTGAAATCATTCCGGTTGATGTCCGTCAAAGCATGGCCAATGGCGGCGGACCAGCCTGTCTGCGCCTGCGCGTTGTGTGCGACCCGGCGACGGTCGATCCGCGCTTTATGCTTGATGAGGCGAAAGCGGACCTTTTGGAAAAGGTGATCACGCAATCTTGGCCGGAGCAAATTGACCCGACGGATATTGGCAATGAAGTTTTGGCCACACAGGTCATCGCCGCACGATCCGCATTGCTCAACGCACTCAACCTCAACGAACTCAAATAGTCCCCAGCGACCATCAGCGTTCAAAGTTAACGCGTTTGGCGTTTGCGTCGGCCTCGCTTACACTGCGTGGATCGTTAACCCTTTGCACCCGCACTTTTGCGGAGTTGGCACGGCCCGTGCATTGTCAAAGGTTAAAGGCCTAGGGCCCTAAAGGAGAGACCATGCTAAAGAAAATCGGGAGGCTGTTCGTTATCAAGAACAGGTTTGAAGCCTTCGTGATTATCTATGCATTGGCGTTGGGTGCGACCGCGCGCGGTTCGGCCTATCTCACCGAATATCCCGGTTTTGGTGGAAAGATGTTGTTTCTTGCGGCGACCGGCGCGGTTTTCTTGGCGGGAGCGGCAATTTTGGACTCGCTTAAAGCCAAGAACGAGATCGAAGAATTGCGCGCGCAATTGGCCGAAGCACAAAAATAAGCCAGCCTCATTCTGAAAAGACAGCTTCGCCATCATCGTTGAAAAGCGGAAGAACGGCGACATCATCGGCATTGTCCACCTCAACCGTCACTTGTTTGCGTCTAAAATCGCGTCGCGCACCGATCAAAACCGGCCTTAAACGCAATTGTCCGCGCACGACCACTCGGCGGTTTCGGAAGTAAGATCGTAAGGCACTGAGTGACGGTTCAACCGCTTCGCGTTCAACGTCCCCTTCCACCACAATTTCATCGTCGCCATTGCCGTCGGATTCAGGCAAATCGGCCGAACCACTTGCAGCAGGGGTGGACGGGTTGAGGATGCTGAAAAGCGTTTCTGCGTCCATTTCAATCACGATCAAGTCAGGGTGACTTCCCCCGCTGTCCCCGCGTGGCAGACCACCGATTCCGGTGCTGCCGGATACGTTGACCCCTGCCGATCCCAACAAGGCCTGATTCACGAGGGCCGATCCATCGGGCGAAATACTAAGCAGTTGAAAATTGTTGCCCGCGCGGCGCACCGCCACAACATCCATGATCACCGCCAGATCGCTCTCATCATCGGTAGATCGAGCGCGCGCGGTTCTGCGAAATTGACGTGGTGGCAAGCATTCAACCGAACAAATGTCGCGCAACCGATCTAGATATTGATCATACGGTTCCGCCGAAACACGCGGCTCAACTGGCAATCCAAGCGCACAAATGCATGCCAGAATCACGGTCGCAACGCGCATCTCGATCTCCAAAGTGTCGTCGGAAATCAGATGCTAACGCAGCGACGTTGCTTTGCGAAGCACGAACTTAGCGATTTAGGCGGAGGAGGATGCTTCCCTATCCTCGAATGAGGAGGACTGGGTGAGGGTTTCTGTTGCTAGCTACCCGCGCTCTTTTAGCCGGGGGAGGACCGGAGCGAACTCTGAACGGTCGCATTGCATTTGGAGAAGATGGGTGAGGGTTTCTGTTGCTAGCTACCCCCGGAGCCCCGGAATCCGTTCTGTTGCCCGGTCGGTCCAACCGCGCTAAGCTTTGTAAATTCAGGCCGTTAGGCCCTAAAATTACGCAGCGATTGCGAGTGCTTCGTTATCGTTTGCACTTATGAGAATGAACAGTTTTACGGGGTTTTCAGCCCGGGCAAAAACAACGCTTTTCGGCCCACGTCGATCCTAGTTCGGCCCCATCAGAACACCCGCGAAAACCGGGCTTTGTGGTGGAGCCGCCGGGTACTGCCCCCGGGTCCGTTGTGCTTATTGCACGCTGCAATTTATCGCCATATCCGGTTGCCCGGCATCGCCTATATAGCGCGCTTTTGGTGAATGAGAAGTGAGCGGATGAGATTTGGAGGCCGTCCCATCTCCGGTATCATCGCTGAAATCAAAACACCCGCCCTGCACCGGGGTGCAGAGCGGGCGCTTAAAACCATCAATACGGCTCGCTTATTTCTTCAGCGCGTCCCGAATTTCAGTCAGCAGATCAATCTCTGTTGGGCCGGCTGGTTCCGCTGGTGCTTCTTCCTCTGGCTTTTCCATCGCTGCTTTGATTTTGTTGGCATAGCGAACCAAAAGAAAGATGATGAAGGCCAAGATCACGAAGTTGATGACCGATGTGACAAACGCGCCCCATGCCAAAACATTCGCACCCGCTTCACGCGCCGCATCCAGCGACATGCCGGCTTCGACTTCGCCCGAAAGCACGTAATATTTGTTGCTGAAATCAACGTCGCCAAAGATCGCGCCAACGACCGGCATTATCAGATCGGCGGTCATGGACGACACGATAACGGCGAATGCGCCCGCGATGATAACCGCCACGGCAAGTTCCATCACATTGCCTTTGGCGATAAATTCTTTGAATTCTGTGAGCATTTTGATCCCTCTTGTACAAACCCGATAGACCCGCTTTTCGCACCTCGGCACCCCCTTGCCAAGCGGTCAAACCAACTTGTGAACGACTTGAAAGCGCAAGTCGGTGTGCTATATTAACAATACAGGACACAGCGCGCCGCGAGTGCATTTTTCCGCCAGCGCGCCATTTGGAGGGACATTTATGAATTTGCGCAATTTCGGGCGCGGCGTGATTATCGCTGCCGTCTCACTCACTCTGGCTGCGTGCGGGATCAACTCGGTCCCTACAAAAGAAGAAGCCGCGAATGCCCAGTGGGGTAACGTCGAGTCGGCTCAACAGCGGCGCCACGATCTGATCCCCAACCTCGTTAGCGTTGCAGAAGCTGCCGCGGTTTCAGAGCGTGATATTCTGACAGGCGTGATCGAAGCGCGTTCCAAAGCAATGGGCGTCAACATCACAACCGATGATCTATCTAGCCCCGAAGAATTCGAAAAAGTCCGCGCGGCGGAAAATCAGCTTACCCAAGCTATCGGTCAATTCCGCACCGTGGTTGAGCAATATCCTGCGCTGCAGAGCAACGAAAATTTCCGCGATCTGATCGTCGCGCTCGATGAATCGGAGAACCTCATCAACACCGAGCGTGTTCGCTATAATGAGGCTGCTCAGGATTATAATACAACGATCCGCACCTTCCCCGATACAATCGGCGCGACCATCATTCACGGCGCAGAGCCGCTGGAGTATTTCTCTGCAGAGGAAGGCGCTGAGGTCGCACCTGATGTAGAGTTCGACAGCATCACCGGCGGTGATGACAGCGCATCCTGATCGCTAACCCTATGGTATTTGAGAGCTCGATTGGGCGTTTTTCCGCGCGTCTGTTTGCATTCGCTTTGGCCGTTGTCGGTCTAGCGAGTGTGGCCAGCGCGCAGGGTCTGCCTGAGCGGCCCGACGGTCCGATCTATGATGGCGCGAACATCCTCTCTGAAACCACAGAAGCTCAGCTTGACGCGACCCTGAGGGATTACAATCGCGAGACCGGCAATGCGATCATCATCGCCACTGTTCCTTCGCTCAACGGCGAAGTGATCGAGCCCTATGCGACACGTCTTTTTGGCGAGTGGGGCATAGGTGGGGAGCGTCGCGACACAGGTTTGTTGTTATTGATCGCGCGTGATGATCGAAAGATGCGGATCGAGGTTGGTTATGGCCTTCACCCCTATTTTGGCGGTGTTATGGCGGGTCGGGTGATCCGCGACACGATCACTCCGCGTTTCAAGGAAGGCGATTTTGATTCAGGCGTAACCGATGGTGTCGCCGCCATCCTTGCCCATCTCGAAAACTCACCCGAAGATGCAATCGCTATAGAGGAAGCGGCCGAAGCGGCCCAAGCAGACCGCAACCGCTCCGAAGGCGGATTTCCTATCGGCACGCTGATCTGGCTCGGCTTTATGTTCTTCTTTTTCGTGTTGCCGATCATACGTGGCGCTGGCCGCAGACGGCGGTATCGGACCAAAGGCAAAGGGCCTTGGGGAGAACGCGGAGGCGGTCGCGACGGTCAAAGCGCTGGCGATGTCGCATCCAACATCATCCTTTGGGAAATCGGCAGCGCAATTGCACGCGGCGCGATGAGCGGAGGCTCTGGCGGCGGAGGTGGCGGCTGGAGCGGTGGTGGCGGTGGCGGCGGTGGGGGCGGCTTTGGCGGCTTCGGCGGCGGCATGTCTGGGGGCGGCGGCGCCTCGGGGGGATGGTAAGGCATGGCCTATCTGACACAAGAACATCACAAGATCGTGTCCGACGCAGTCGGCGAAGCGGAACTTCAAACCTCCGGCGAAATCGTCACAGTTTTGGCTGATCGATCCGACGATTACAACGATGTCGCGCTTTTGTGGGCGGCAGCGTTGTCATTCACCGTTATGAGCGCATTTGCGGCGTTCCCGGCGCCCTTTCTGGGCCTTTGGGATGCGATTGTCGGCGGGTGGAGCCACGAATGGACCACAGGGGAATTGGCCACGATGACGATCGCCCTTGGTCTCATCGCGTTTGTCGCAAGTTGGGCGGTGCAATTGTGGGAGCCGCTTAAATTCGCGTTGATCCCCACCCCTCTCAAAACGGCGAGGGTCCACGCTCAGGCGATCAAGCATTTTAAGGTAGGCGCAGAACGTCGAACCCATGGCCGAACCGGTGTGTTGATCTATCTATCAATGCGCGAACATCGCGCCGAAATCACCGCCGATGACAGCATCGCAGAGAAAGTGGACGCCGAAGTTTGGGGCGAAGCGATGGGCGATATGTTGGTGGAAATTAAGCAAGGGAATATCGCACAAGGGATGGCCGTTGGAGTGCGCGATGTTGGCTTTGTCCTCGCGCAACACTTCCCGCGTGGCGACAATGATGAAAACGAGCTTCCCGATCGCCTCATCGAGGTATAAGCCTGCTCAGCATGAGCGATACCATCGAGAACCAAGCCATGATCCGCGATAGCGACGCGGACAAAACCGAAGAGATGATGTGGGAAGGCCGCTTCATCACGGCCAAACGACGTGGGCGATGGGAGTATGTAGGTCGCGCGCGCGGAATTCGCGCCGCAGCGATCATTGCATTGGACGAAGATTCGGATGGCACGCGTCATGTGATCCTCGTCAGCCAATATCGTGTCCCTCTCGGTCGGTTTTGTTTGGAGATCCCTGCCGGCCTTGTCGGTGACGATGAAGGCAGCGAAGGCGAAGCAGCCACCGATGCCGCCATGCGCGAATTGGAGGAAGAGACCGGTTACGCCGCCAACAAGATGGAAGTCTTGGGCGAGTTTTATTCATCCCCCGGCATGGTCTCAGAATGTTTTACCCTGCTGCGCGCCACAGGCCTTACAAAGATCAGCGAAGGCGGCGGAACCGACAGCGAGAACATCATCATCCACCGCGTTGCGTTGCGCGATCTTGACCGGTTTGTCGGTCAATGGCGCGCCGCGGGGCATGCCGTCGATGTGCGCATCGCCATGATGCTCACACCCCATTATCTTGGAGAGGAATTGAAATGACCACGAACACAAACGGGCGCTGCCACGGCAAACTCGCATTGGTAACAGGCGGCGCACAGGGTCTTGGTCGGGCGCATTGTATTCGCTTGGCCCAGGAAGGCGCCCGCGTTCTGGTGACCGACATCAACGCCGATGGTGCAAGCGACACCGCCGATATCGTCAACGCCGAAATGGGTGCGGGCACCGCCTATTCTATTCGTCACGATGTGACCGACCCACAAAGCTGGGAAGCCGCTGTCGATGCTGCGCGCGAGAATATTGGCGGCCTGAACGTGTTGGTGAACAATGCAGGCATCGGCGTTCCGGGCAACATCGAAGATTGCGACTTTGGCGATTGGCAGCGTTGTTTCTCGATCAATGTCGATTCAATCTTTCACGGCTGTCAAAAAGCACTGCCGTTGATGCGAGAACACGCGCCAGGGTCAATTGTGAACATTTCCAGCATCGCCGGCCTTATCGCCAGCGACACAATGCCCGCCTACAACGCATCGAAAGCAAGCGTTTGGATGCTGTCGAAATCAATCGCGCTGCATTGCGCGAAGAAGAATATGCAGATCCGTTGCAATTCTGTGCACCCAACATTTGTCGACACGCCGATCCTGGATGGGACCGCGCGCTCGGCTCAGCTTGATAAAGACGTTCTGCTTGAGAAATTGGCGCGTCAAATCCCGCTCAAATTCGTGGGTGAACCTAACGATATCGCCAACGCGGTCGTATATTTGGCCAGCGATGAGAGCCGGTTCATGACCGGAGCAGAGATGAAATTGGATGGCGGCATCTCAGCGATGTAGAAAGCGGTCGCGCGCGGCCGAACTTCTGTTCTTGATTGGGTCGCCGCGTCCACCACGCATTTATGTCAGACAAAAAGAGGGGCCATGATTGGCCCCTCACCGTTTTGTACGCCTTGTTAGGCGGTTTGTGATCCTCTTGCTCAATCTGCGATAAAAGCGATGGCGAGGTAGATCAGAACGGGAAGGCCAAATCCCAACAGGGTCGTGCCGACAAAGCCCAAGCGCCAGATCAAAGCGTCAACGCCCGACCAATTTGCAAGACCAGAACACACTCCAAAGACTTTGCCTTCTGGCTTGTCGAGGCGGAACCCGTTCTGTGGCGCACCGCCGTTGCGGTTTGTCAGATTGCTCATGCCAACGCTCCCATAGTCAGATTGATGGCGGGGCTAGCCGGGACAATGGCTGCTGACATCATGATGGCGGAAATTGCGAGAGCTCCTGCGCCAGCGAACATGCGAGCGCCTGTGGTGCCGGAAAGTGCGAAGAACGAGTACATTATCGGGTCCTTTGATTGGGTTTGAAGAAAGTGGGAGGGGATTGAAAAGGTTGGGATTATGCCATTACGCCGGGGCTTGCAGGGATGATGGCGTAGGCGAAGAATGCTGCCGAGATCACCACTGAGAAAGCGGCAGAGGCGAAGCGAGTTGCGGTTTCATTGGTGAACATCGTGAGGGGTTTCCTTAGTTAAAAGTTTTTGCAGTTAAGCGAGGGTTGGGCTGGCGGGGATGATTGCGTAAGCGAACAGAGTGGCCGAGATAACCAGCGAGAAAGCGGCGGCGGCGAAGCGGTTCGAGAAGTCGATTGCGTTGATAGAAGCAGGCATTTTGTAGTCTCCAAATGTGTGTTTGTTCATTTTCTCAAGTTGTCCTTGAGTATGCCAAATACATTGCAGGAGCCGTGCCAAACTTGAAAAACGGCGGAATTCTGCCGTTTCTTGAAGATACACGAGTTTACCAGTTGTTCATCAAACCGAAAGGTTGGGAATTTTTCCCACCTATTGGGATTGGGGATTTTCGTTTCACCCAAGCTGGTCTTTATTCATGCGCGTGCTAACCGAGGCATTGATCATGCCGCTCGCGAAAATCACTCTTCAGAACTTTCGAAATCACGCCGCAAGTGAGTTGGCGGACACGGCGCACTTCAATTTATTGGTGGGCGAAAACGGGGCAGGTAAGACCAATGTCCTCGAAGCGATCTCTTTGCTTAGCCCCGGTCGTGGATTGCGCCGCGCGGCTTTGGTGGACTTGGCCCGCAAAGAAACGCCCGATGCGGCGGACGGCGCCTTTGCCATTGGGGCAAGTCTAATCGAACAGGGCCAAATCTCTGCGAGGATTGGCACATACACCCAACCGGCAAAGCCCACGCGGCGGCTGGTTCGGATCAACGGCGCCGATGCCAGCGCCAGCGCCCTATCCGAATGGCATGCCGTGTCATGGCTCACCCCGGCGATGGACGGATTGTTCACCGACAGCGCAGGTGCCCGCCGGCGGTTCATGGATCGCATGGCGCTGGCCATTGAACCGGGGCACGCGAAAGCGGTGGGGCAATTGGAAACGGCATTGCGAGAACGCAACCGCCTGCTCGAAGAGCGGGGCGATGCGCGTTGGTTGGACGCCATAGAGGCGCAAGCGGCCCAGCACGGCAGCCTTGTAGCGCAAACACGCGCGCGGTTGGTGGCGATGTTGGGGGATGAATTGTCAGCCCTTCCCCCCGAACCCTTTGCGCGGCCAATTCTTACTTATGTTCCGGGCGGGCCGATCGATCCGTCGGACTTATTGGCGGAATTAGCCCGCGCGCGGCCGCGCGACCGCGCCGCCGGACGTGCCCTATCGGGCCCTCATCGCGATGAATTGCAGGTGGTGATGGCGCAAAGCGACATGACCCCCGGTCAACCCGCGGCCTCTTGTTCGACCGGCGAACAAAAGGCGATGTTGATTGCGATCACATTGGCTCACGGAGTGTTGGCGGCATCGGGCCGGCCCAGTGTTTTGTTGCTGGACGAAGTAGCCGCGCATTTGGATCCTGTCCGCAGGACGGAGCTGTTCCGCCGCCTAAGAGGCGGTGGCGCGCAAATCTGGATGACAGGGACCGAAATCGCTCCCTTTGCAGATATAACCGCCGAAGCTGCCATCTGGCGTGTCAGCGACGGGGCATTGGAACGGCTCTAGCTTTCGCCAACGTCCGAACCCTCATTGGCAGGAATTGCCGCGGCCACCGCGTCCAAAGTTGATTCAACCATCGCGTCAATCCCCTCTGCGGTGGGATGAATGCGGTCGGATTGGAACAAGGACGCGTCTTGATAAACGTCCTCCATCCAGAATGGGATGAGATCAGCCCCAAACTCTTCGGCCAGCTCACCGTAGATCGCATCAAAGTCGGCCTGATATTCGGGACCGTAATTGGGTGGTGCGCGCATTCCCATCAACAAAACCGGTATCTCACGCTCTTTTAGAATGGTCAGCATGGCGGTGAAATTGTCACGGGTTTCTGCCGGAGATAGCCCCCGCAGCAAATCATTGCCGCCCAATTCAAGGATAAATAGATCCGGTACATTCTCCTGCGAATTGAGCGTGAATTCGAGCCGGGTCAGTCCCGCGGCGCTGGTATCGCCCGATACACCAGCGTTTACGATGGATGCGTTTGTGCCACGCACGCGCAGTGCCGCTTCCAATTTGGATGGATAGGAATCGCCGGGATCGCGCAGGCCATAGCCGGCAAACAGACTGTCGCCAAAAGCCAGCACATCAATCTGTTCGCCCATCACTGGGATCGCCAATTCGCCATCGGCTATGGCGCCATTGCCAGATGAAGGCGGTTCGATCGCAGTCTGATTATCGCATCCCACCAATGCCAATGCAGCGATGAAACCAAACACCATCCTCGTGCGTTTCTGCGAGATGCCCATATTGATCTGCGAACCCTTCTCTTTGGTACTTGTTTGAAACCCTTCTCTATCCCATCTGGTGACTGTGACCAACTCTACAACTCCCCCCTCCGCCCCGAACGCTGATTTGGCGATCAGCGCACGCGATCTCACTCTAACCTTGGGCAGCGATGCTGCGCCGGTTGATATCTTGCGCGGGATCGATCTCGATATTGCGCATGGCGATGTCGTCGCACTGCTCGGACCATCTGGTTCCGGTAAAAGCTCGCTTATGGCGGTCCTTTCCGGGTTGGAGCGCGCCACTGGCGGATCGTTGACCGTCACCGGATCTAACTTTGCGACCCTAGACGAAGATGGATTGGCCGCCGCACGCAGAGGCCGCATCGGCATCGTGTTGCAGGCGTTCCATCTATTACCAACAATGACCGCGGCGGAAAATGTCGCAACCCCAATGGAATTGGCCGGTTTCGAAGACGCCAGCCCGCGTGCAACCGCCGAATTGCAGGCGGTGGGATTGGGCCACCGCATTGACCATTACCCGACGCAATTGTCTGGTGGCGAACAACAGCGCGTTGCCATTGCACGCGCCATTGCTCCGCGCCCCGGTTTGATATTCGCCGATGAACCAACCGGCAATTTGGATGTGAGCACCGGCGAGGAAATTGTCGAACTGTTGTTCGCGCGTCGTGCGGAAACTGGCGCGACCTTGTTGATCATCACCCATGACCCGGCATTGGCCGCTCAATGTGATCGGGTTCTGACAATGGCAGATGGCGTCATCGTCTCCGATGAACGCGGATCGGCTGCACCAAGTTCAGATGCGTTGAAAAGCAACGCCGCAGAGGCCGCTGAATGAGCGCTGCCGAAGGACTTGGTTGGGCCGGCGCCTGGAACATTGCGAAACGCGATCTCAACGCGCGGTTTCGCGGGCTACGATTGCTGCTCGTCTGCATATTCCTAGGAACGGCGGCCTTGGCGGCAATCGGCACCCTAACCGCATCGATAGAACGCGAATTGCAGTCTTCTGGGCAAGAATTGCTGGGCGGTGATCTCGAAGTCGAGGTTTGGCAACGCGATCTGTCTTCCGAAGAACAATCCGCATTGCGTGAATATGGTGAGATTTCCGGCGGTTTCCGGATGCAGGCCATGGCCAGCACCGAAGACGCCGCCGCACCCGTTGAATTGAAAGCCATCGATGACAAGTGGCCACTCTATGGCGCGTTCACGATCATCGACAGCGATCAAAACAGCGTCACCGCGGGCCCACCAACGGGGTCCGACGCCTATTTGGCGAAAGGCGCGCTCGACAGGCTTGATATCACTGTTGGCGACACCTTCCGCATGGGGTCGATGACACTGACCGCGGCTGGCGTGATCGACAATGAACCGGATCGGCTATCCGAAGGTTTCCAACTTGGCCCCACCGTTTTGGTAGCCCGCGATGTTCCAGAGGCGGCAGGATTGCTGCAGCCGGGGTCATTGTATCAAAGCAAATATCGCGTGGCTTTTGATGCCGCATCGACGGATCCCGAAGCGGCCGAAGAGGCTTTGACTGAGGCGTTTCCGAATGCGGGGTTTGATTTCCGTACACGCGATCGCGCATCGCCCGGCGCCGACCGATTTGTACGCCAGATGAGCGATTTCCTTACCTTGGTAGGATTGGCCGCGTTGGTGATCGCCGGGATCGGTATTGCGGGCGGGGTTTCATCCTATCTCGATCAACGCCGGGCCAGCATCGCGACACTCAAAGTCTTGGGTGCATCGTCGCGCGACATCGTTCGGGTATACGCGCTTCAAATTGCGGTTGCCGCGCTAATCGGCAGCGTGCTGGGATTGGCGACCGGCGTTCTGGTTACTCCGTTGCTGGGCGCTGCACTGGATGGATTGTTGCCGGTGGAAGCTGGCTTTGTGATTGAACCGGCCCCGCTGATGTTGGCGGGCGCGTATGGATTGTTGGTCGCCTTTGCATTTGCTGCAGCACCTCTGCTGCGCGCGCGCTCATTTCCGGCGATGGCTTTGATGCGGTCGCGCATTGTGCCTCTGGCTCGGGATAAACGCGCTCTGTTCGCGACCGGTATTGGGATCGCCGCAATCTGTGCGCTCGCTCTGATTACGACGGCACAACCTCTTTTGGCCGGAGGGTTCTTGATTGGTGCCGGTGCCGCTTTGATCATGCTGGCCGGACTTGGTCTGGCGCTGCAATACGCAGCACGCCGCATTCCGCGCCCGTCCAATCCCCTTTTGCGATCGGCCCTATCAAACCTCTATCGCCCCGGCGCACCCACAAGCGCGCTGGTTACCGCGTTGGGATTTGGTTTGGCGTCCTTCGTCTTGCTGGCGGCGATCCAAAGCGCAATTGACGGCAACATTCAAAGCCGCGTCCCGCAAGAGGCACCGGACTATTTCGTCATCGACCTTCCTCCCGAAGGGAAGGACCGTTTCTACGAATTGGTGCAAACACCCTTCCCAGATGCGCAATTGCGCAGCGTGCCAACAATGCGCGGGGCCATACTCGCCTTTGGTGAAGAAGGCGCGATGCAACGCACAGCCGATCTGGAAGAGATTCCCGAAGGCGCGTGGGCGCTGCGCGGCGAACGTGGGATAACCTATTCCGACACGCCGCCAGAAGGCAGCCGGATCGTAGATGGCGAATGGTGGGTAGAAGGGCATACTGGCGATGCGCTTGTCTCAATCGATGCCGAGTTTGCCCAAGCTGCCGGCCTTAAGGTGGGCGATATGTTGACCATCGGCATCCTGGGTGCAGAGCGCACCGTAAGGATCGCGAACCTGCGTGAAATTGATTGGGAGACGATGGGCTTCAACTTCACGCTTGTCTTTTCCGCCAACGCCATTGCCGATGCACCGCACAAATTGTCTGCAACAATCGACCTACCTGAGAATGCCGATGCGTCGGATCAGGGGCAATTGCTGCGCAGCATGGTGCAAGAATTCCCATCCAGCTCTGTGATCGAAGTGGGGGAGGTTCTGGTCCAAGCGCGTGTTTTGCTGGAACAAGTCGGTCTGGCCACATTGGCCGCTGCGGGGGTTGCGGTTTTGGCCGGGCTTGCCGTTTTGATGGGTGCTATCGCGGCGGCCCGCGCCGCCAGAACATATGACACAGTGGTCTTGCGCGTTTTGGGCGCCAGCCGCAGGCAGATCCTCGGCCTGCAACTGGCGGAGTACGGGTTAATTGCTGCAGCGCTTGCGTTGGTCGCATTGGCGTTGGGGTCGGGTTTGGCTTGGGTGATCATCACCCAATTGTTTGAATTTGATTGGCTGCCAGATTGGGGCGCGGTTCTCGCCGTTCTCGGGCTCGGCCTTGTGATGGTGATGGCCTTTGCCCTTGGCGGATCATTGCCGCTGCTTCGCGCGAAGCCTGCGCAAGCACTCAGAGAGCTTTAAAGCGCGCGCACTGGCGTGTGGGAAAGCGGGACTTCTCCAACCGGGGAGCCCCGCCCTATCCCTCTGCGTCAATCAAAGGTTTCTTGAAGATCTGTCGCCTTTGGGTCTGGTCCAAAGCGGTTGTCCCCCTTGGTGCCAGGCAAAAGCAGAACAACCAAGAATGCCAAGCTGGTCAACAGTCCAACAAACGGGATCATCGAGGCAACGATCACGCCCAAATACCACCAACCCGATTGCCCCAGATCATGCAAGCGGCGGACCGTGACAGCGATCCACGGTATAAGGACCACCAGGCTGAAGATCGTCGAAACAATCAGGCCGATCGTGTTCATGGTCGTGAAGCTAGCAAGGATAGCTTCAGCCATCGCTTCCTCAGATCCGGGCCCCGTGGGGTTCACAGAGAAAATGGCCGTGAAGAACGAGAAATAGAACGGCCCCGCAAAGATCAAGAACACCGCGAAGAGCAAAAGCGCAAAGCTCCAAAATTCCATGCGCCGTGATCGGCCCTCGAAATCAACGTAGCGTTTAAGCGGCAAAATCATCCAATGCATCTCAGATCCCCTCTGTTTGGAGGTATGTCACCACACAATACGAAGAACCGCAACACCGCGCCCGCGTCCATGACGCGCTATCGCTAGACACTGTGAGAGCGGCACAAAGAAAAAGGGCCCCGCCATCGCTGGCGGAGCCCCTTTCTAACCGTGTTGATCGAATGGATCAGAAACGGAAGCGAACAACGCCGCCATAAGTGCGCGGTTGGTTCGGGTAACCCGAAACCGTACCGGCCTGTGCAACGCCGTCGAACACTGTCGTGATGAACTCATCATCGAACAGGTTACGGGCAAACGCACCCACTTCGAGACCGTTGTTCAGAACCAGTGTAACCGATGTGTTCACAAGGTTGACTTCACGGCTGAAGATCTGGGTGTTGCCAAGAGCTGCGTTAAAGGTTGGCAGACCATTGTTGATCGGCGTGTTGCTCTCATGGTTGTAATCGATACGGCTGATGATGCGCGTACCGCTATCCCATTCGTGCGTGTATGTTGCACTTGTCGCGATTGCGATTTCTGGAATACCAGCCGGACGAACACCCGACAGATCGCCCAAGACGCTTCCTGGGAAGTCATCGAAGAGCGGATCGAGATACGTCAGAGCAAAGGTGAGAACCAAGCCATCTGTTGGAATGATGGTTGCGTCGAATTCTGCACCCTTAACCGATTGCTGACCAGCGTTCTGAAGCGCAAAACCTGTGCCGGTGAAGGCAAGGCTTTGGAAGCCGTCGATCGTTTGGTCGAACAGAGCAAGGTTAAAGCCAAATCCGTCCCACTGAGCTTTCATACCGATTTCGTAGACTTCGGCATTCTCAGGACCAGCAAAGCGTGTGCCTGAACGCAGGTTTGGAATGGCCAGACCAGCGTCAAGAATTGGCGATGACGGTGCAGCGAAGGTCGAACCACCTGGACCAGCAACAAAGTCTGCGCTGGATGGGCGGCTGTCACGCGACAGGTTGACCGAACTGGCTTTAAAGCCGGTTGCGTAGCTGGCGTAGAGGTTAATCTCGTTCGAAGCCTGATAGGCAACACGCAACAAATACGTCAGCTTGTCATCGTTTGTCTTACCGTCTTCGACAGAGTTCGGGATGGTCAAGAACGGTGGCTGGAATTGGAAACCTTGCAGACCAATCAACGGGTTTTGCGTTGGGTCAAGAGCGGCTGCCAGCAGACCAGCTTGTACGGCTTCTGGCAGAGCCTGGAAACCAGCACGGTCGGTTACCGTTGGCAAACCGGGGTTAGCCGCAGTCGCACCAGTGATAAACGCATCAACCAGATTGACCTGACCCAATGGATCCGGGCTAATTTGGCTCAAAGCAAAGTCTTTGGAATCGTCGGTGTAGTTAAAGCCGCCAGTGAACACGAGGCCATCTGTTGGTTCAAAATCGACCGTACCGAAGATTGAGTAGGACGTGTTGTCCATGCTGAACGTTTCTTGGCTCAACAATGGTGTGCGGAAAATGCTTTCCTGTGCAAGACCGAGAGCTTGCTCAACACCGTTAAACACCGATGGTGCACCGCTCAACACATCGGCTGGGTTGCCGCCTGCGAGCAGTTCAAAGATGTCGCGAATATCAGCGCCATTTTGAATCGCGCTGTCTTGAGAGATCTTTTCATCGAAGTAGTAACCACCAAGCAAGAAGTTGATCGGTCCGTCAAAATCTGACGTGATCCGGAATTCTTGAGTGAAGGTGTCCACCGCCTGATCGCGCGTTTCCGTAGCGATCGATGCACTGGTGTAATCAATGTCGGACAAAAAGAAGTTGCGCAATTCACGGTAAGCCGTGATCGACGTGAATTGGATCGGACCGGCGTTGTAATCCATTTGGATCGAGCCGCCGTAATTCTCAACTTGGTTTGTCGGAACAAAGTTCAGAAACGCCTCACGATTGAAGAACGTGTCTGCCGATCCAATTTGACCGCCAACAGCGTTGATCGCTCCGACAGTCGGGCCGCCTACAAGCGTACCAACCTGACAACAGACTTCGTCAATCTCAGAATAGTCGACGATTGCGCGGATTTTGAAATCGGGGGTTGGCTCGATCAGCAATTGGCCACGAACGCCAAACCGGTCACGGTTGTTTTGCTCTTCATCAAGGTTGACGATGGTCGAGTAACCGTCGCGCTGTTGGTAGTTACCGTCGAGCGAGAAAGCGATGTTGTCGGTGATTGGACCGGTTACATCGCCTTTAAGGAAGATGGTGTTGAAGTTGCCGTAAACGGCTTCGACGCTGCCACCGAACTCAAATTGTGGTTCGCGGGTAACGACAGAGATAACGCCTGCCGACGCGTTCTTACCGAACAGGGTCGATTGTGGACCGTTCAGAACTTCGATGCGCTGAACATTGGGAAGATCACCCAGTGCAGCGGCCGAACGTGAACGGAAAACGCCGTCAATGAAAACGCCAACCGATGGTTCGATACCAAAGTTGTTATCGCCGTTACCAAAACCGCGAATGATGAAAGTCGAAGCAGACGATGTTTGCAGCTGGCTAACGCGCAGCGACGGGGTAACCGTTTGCAGATCGAGAACGTCGCGAATTTGCGCATTCTCAAGTGTTTCGCCGGTTGTCACAGAAACCGAAATCGGCGTTTCTTGCAGTGTTTGCTCGCGCTTAGACGCGGTAACAATGATTTGGTTGCTGGCTTGTGGCGCTTCGAGCTCCGGTTCTTCGCTGTCTTGGGCGAAGGCTACGGTTGGAGCGGAAACAGCAAAAGCGGCTGCACCTGCAAGTAGGGTAAAGCGGTACGACCCGGCGGCGCCGGAAATAGTGGAACGCATGGATTTTCTCTCCTCAAATCCCATCGATCACCAGCCGGATTGTTCATCGCATCCCCAGATGCGCCCCCGGCGGCCTCGATCGATATTATTGTTAGGGTAGTGTTGGGTCAGCGACAAGCAGCTAACGTCTCGATTTGGACCGGGTGTGCCGACAATGTTGCATGTCCGACACACTCTTACCGCCCGTATTGTGCGGTATTGGTCAGTCATTGTGCCTCAAAGCTTGCCGCCTAGCGAATGCTGCGCTAGGCGCGCGTCCACACTCGTTTTGATGGTGCAATGCAACATGGAGAAGCGGGCTGCGGAGGTTTCCGTAGCGTCGAGCCACCTGTCGCTGACATGCCACAAACTCAACCTATTCGCGCCTAACCACCGCGCAACCAACGGTCTTGTATTTTTCAAGCCGAGCTCCTGATGGAAATTGACAAAAATGTCTGCAAGTTCTCCCCAGCGTCCAAATTCGCTCCGAAACATCGCAATTATTGCGCACGTTGACCACGGAAAGACCACTTTGGTCGATCAATTGTTCCGTCAATCGGGCACTTTTCGCGAAAATCAACGCGTCGAAGAACGCGCTATGGATTCGGGCGATCTTGAAAAAGAACGCGGTATTACGATCCTTGCAAAATGCACCAGCGTTGAGTGGGAAGGCGCCGATGGCGAAACGACCCGCATCAACATCGTTGATACACCGGGACACGCCGACTTTGGCGCGGAGGTGGAACGCATCCTCAGCATGGTCGATGGCGTCATCCTGCTTGTCGACAGCGCCGAAGGCGCGATGCCGCAAACGAAGTTTGTGACCGGTAAAGCGCTGGCCTTGGGGCTTAAGCCTATCGTGGTCGTCAACAAGATCGATCGTCCCGATGGCCGCCCTCAGGAAGTGCTCGACGAAGTGTTCGACCTGTTCGCATCGCTCGATGCCAATGACGAGCAACTCGATTTCCCATCATTGTGGGCATCGGGCCGCGATGGTTATGCCAGCGACGACGAAAGCGCGCGCGAAGGCACATTGGCGCCTTTGTTTGAGCTCATCACTAAACATGTCCCTGCGCCGAACCTCGACACCAGCGGCAAGTTCAGCTTCCTTGCGACCTTGCTCGACCGTGACAATTTCATGGGCCGCGTTCTTACCGGCCGCGTTCAATCTGGCACAGTCAACGTCAACGACCCAATCCACGCGATCGACATGGATGGCAACGTGGTCGAAGTTGGCCGCGCGACCAAGTTGATGAGCTTTGACGGGCTGGACCGCGTTCCGGTTGAAACCGCTCAAGCTGGTGACATTATCGCTTTGGCCGGTCTTGAAAAAGCGACAGTTTCCAACACGATCTGCGATCCGTCCGTGTCCGATCCAATCGCTGCGCAACCGATTGACCCGCCAACGCTCGCCATGCGCTTTTCTGTCAATGACAGTCCGCTGGCCGGACGCGAAGGCACCAAAGTCACCAGCCGCATGATCCGCGACCGTCTATTGCGTGAAGCAGAGACCAACGTTGCGATCCGCATCACCGAAGCCGACGACAAAGACGCGTTCGAAGTCGCCGGCCGCGGGGAACTTCAGCTTGGCGTCCTCATCGAAACGATGCGCCGCGAAGGCTTCGAATTGGGCATCAGCCGCCCGGTCGTTCTGTTCCGCGAAGAAGACGGTCAGCGTATGGAGCCGTTTGAAACCGTCGTTATCGACGTGGATGACGAACACTCCGGCACTGTCGTCGAAAAGATGCAGAAGCGTAAGGCCGACCTCACCGAAATGCGTCCATCGGGCGTCGGCAAGACCCGGATCACCTTCTCTGCCCCGTCACGGGGATTGATCGGCTATCACGGCGAATTCCTGTCCGACACGCGCGGCACCGGCATCATGAACCGGTTGTTCGAAAAGTACGACGCCTATCGCGGTACAATCGAAGGCCGCAGCAACGGCGTATTGATCTCAAACGGTGACGGCGAATCCAACGCTTACGCCCTCAACATGCTTGAAGAGCGCGGCGAAATGTTCGTGGGGGCATCGATGAAAGTCTATGAAGGCATGGTCATCGGCGAAAATTCCAAGCCCGACGATCTGGAAGTGAACCCGATGAAGGCGAAGCAGCTTTCCAACGTTCGTTCCACCGGTAAAGACGACGCCATCCGCCTTACACCGCCGCGCCGGATGAGCCTTGAGCAAAGCATCGCCTACATCGACACCGATGAAATGGTCGAAGTGACGCCGCAGAGCATCCGCTTGCGCAAAACCTTGCTGTGCCCGCACGAGCGCAAGAAGGCGAACCGCAAGAAAAAGGCGTAATTGGGCAAGGCGCGGTCTGACTAGGCCGCGCCCCACTCTCCCAACACCAAACCTCTTTTCTTGGTCATGGCCTGGGCAATAAAGTCCATCAGCAGCCGAATGCGCGGCGTGTTCCTAAGATCGGGATGCGTAAGCACCCAGATGTCTTGTTGAGGCACCGGTGGGCTCTGGGTCAAACGGGTTAGACTGGGCTCTGGATCAGCCATAAAGCACGCTCCCCTGCTCAAACCGAGTCCGTTGACCAACGCGCGGTGCCGCGCGGTTATGTCGTCAATTGAGATGGCAATTGGCACATCGGGATATGGCGATTCTTCTAACCATCCCGGTGAACGCGTCTCCGCGCTGGGCGCGATCCATCGCCATTGATCCCTGGGAGTGGATTCCAGATAATCACGGTTGCCATAATAGGTCACACAATTGGGGAACAACCGCCTACCTACCAAATGTTCAGGCGGTTCCTGAGCGCCGCGAACGACAACGTCCGCTTCCGATCGGTCTAGATCGACAAATCGGTAACTGGTTTCCACTCGCAAATCGATTGCGGGATATGTCTCGCTGAATTCGAGCACATCATCGAGCAGTAGATATTGAGCGATTGCCTCGGGAAGAGACAGCGTGATCGTCCCGGCCATCCCTTGATCCATGGCTCGTTGATATCGCGCACCCGCTAGCGACAATCCCTCCATCTTCTCGGCGACTTCGATCAACGCCAGGCCCAATGCTGTCGGCGAATAGCCTGCCGGTGTCTTTTCAAACAGTTCGCCCCGCGCATCCTGCAGCACCGAAAGCCGCCTCGACACGGTCGTATGGGTCAATCCAAGCTCCATGGCGGCCGCCCGCATTGACCCTCGCCGCGCGAGCGCCAAGATCAATCGATAGTCGTCCCAATCATCCATGCATCACTCCTGATGGAACTATTTCGCACCAACCTAAGAACAATTCTACCCATCACTGGATCATTTTTGGCCTTATTGGTGCGTCTATCAACCACCCCTATCCAGAGAAGCCCCGATGAACTCTATTTTCAAAACTTCACTGATCGCCGCGATGTTTGCCACCAGTGCGCTTGCCATTGCCGGGAACTCCCACGCCGGGGAGCCGACATCCGAACCCGCGCCGACGCCTGCGGACACCCCGGCCTTTGCCGTTGAAATGAAGCGCGGGGAAGTGCTTCAGATCATCGCATCCGAACTGCGCGAAGGCGGCGGACCTGCGGCGCGCACTTACGGCCAAACTGCCTTTCCGATCGCATCCAGCTTTGGTTTTCAGAGGTTGGGTCAATTGAACGTGCGTCAAAATGTCATCAGCGATTTTGATCCAGAAGTGTTTTCCTTCTTCTCATGGCCGGATCAGGCGTCCGCCGATGCATTCGCGGCTCATCCGGATTGGCCTGCGATCAAAGCCACTCGGCCCGATGCGTGGAGCGAGTTGAAAGTCTACAGCCTAGAATTGCAGGACGACTTATCGATCCAATTTGACGCAACCAAGCATTACACTGTCGTTGTCGCATGGCTAAACAACGAGAATGCATCGGACTACGATCGCTATCTGACAGGTATTGAGCCAGCGGTTACCCGTGCAGGAGGACGGTTTGTCTACAAAATGCGCGGACCGTCGATGGAATCGCACGCATCTCCACCTGCCGCTCCAAGCCAACTGACTTTCGTGGAATGGGACAGCACAGATGGCTTTGCCGAGGTGCAACAATCGGAAGAATATCTGGCGTTCCGCCAATACTTCGGCTCCGCAGTCGAGAAGGTGGAATTCTACTGGCTCCAGACACCCCAATCCACCGGGCAATAATGCAGTATGTGCACTGCACAGCATAGAGTTTGAGGTTGCTTCGTTTCCCCCCTTTGCGGGGCAACCTCATTCCTCACCGTTTGCATTGAAGCTGGCGCGGCCGGCGCCCTCCGGTGGTCAATCGCGCCGCACCCTGTTACCCGCCTTTGCACCATGAACACTGCAACGCTCCTATCGCTCGCCGCCTACTTCGCCTTGATGATCGCCATCGGCCTTTACGCTTGGCGCAAGTCCACTTCAGACAGCGCGGGTTATCTCTTAGCGGGACGCAACCTGCCGCCGTCGGTGGCCGCGTTGAGCGCCGGCGCATCGGATATGTCGGGATGGTTGCTGCTTGGGCTGCCGGGCGCGCTGTTCCTGACGGGGTTTAGCGCGGCGTGGATTGGAATTGGTCTTTTTGTGGGTGCTGCGGTCAATTGGGTCTTGGTTGCACCACGCCTGCGTGCGCAGACAGAGGCATACGGCAACGCGCTGACCATTCCGCAATTCCTCGCCAATCGCTTTCCCGATCAAGGGACAAACCTTCGCGTAATCAGCGCCATCGTTATCGTCGTGTTCTTTACCGTCTACACCGCGGCTGGTCTCGTCGGCGGGGGTAAGCTGTTCGAAACGGCGTTTGCCGATGCGCTGCCGGATGTGGGCATGTCGGGCTACATGTTCGGTATCATCATCACCGCCGGGATCGTGCTGGCCTACACAATGGTGGGAGGGTTTTTGGCCGTCAGCCTCACCGATTTTGTCCAAGGGATCATTATGGTCCTAGCCTTGGTCATCATGCCGCTCGTCGTGATGTACGGGGGCAAGGATGTGGGCGCTTTGGGCGAATTTGGCGCAGTCTCGGATACGTTGAATGCCGTTGATCCCGCGCTGCTCAACATGTTCGAAGGGATAACACTGCTTGGCTTTATAAGCGCGGTGACCTGGGGTCTGGGCTATTTTGGCCAACCGCATATCATTGTGCGTTTCATGGCCATTGATACAGTCGAAAAGGTCGCGCGGGCGCGAACTATTGGTCTTTCTTGGATGGCGGTCGCTTTGATCGGAGCCGTTGGCGTCGGCATTTGTGGGCGGGCCTATGCCTCTGCAAATGGGATAGAGGTCGAAGACGCGGAAACGATCTTCATCATCCTTGCAGAATTGCTTTTCCACCCGGCAATCACCGGGTTTCTTTACGCCGCATTGTTGGCCGCGATCATGAGCACGATTTCATCGCAATTGCTTGTTAGCTCAAGCTCGCTCACCGAAGATTTCTATCGGCTTTTCCTGCGCAAATCCGCCAGCGAAAGCGAAGCGGTGAATGTTGGGCGTGTGTGCGTTGCGATTGTCGCTGGGGCGGCGATCGTTTTGGCCAGCAATCCAAACAGTCAGGTCCTTGGCTTAGTGGCGAATGCTTGGGCCGGTTTTGGTGCGGCCTTTGGGCCCCTCATCATCCTTGCTCTGATGTGGAAGGGTATGACTGGGGCCGGTGCGGTTGCTGGTTTGGTCACTGGCGCTGCGGTTACAGGCTTGTGGATTATGCTCGGCCTCAACGCGGATTTGGGCGGCGGCGAAGGCTTGTATGAGATCGTTCCCGGCTTCATCGCTGCATGGGTGTCGATCGTCTTGGTCAGCAAAGCGACGGCGCCCGCCGAGACATCTGAAATCGCCGGGTAAATTCTTCATGAAATGTTCGGTGATTGTGTAACCGATCGCCGAGGGTCAACGAACCTCTCCATGAACCGTCGGCATTTTGCCGATGTTACCCTTTTGGAGCCCCTCAGAATGATCCGCCTTTTCATGCTTATCGCAGCCATCGGAGCCGTCGTTATTGGCGGAATGCAATTGAACGCCCAGGCCAGCACAGCCGGTTGGCAATCCTATGACGAGGCTGAATTCATGATGGCCCAGAATAAGGGCAAGACTATCGTGGTCGACATCTACGCCGATTGGTGCCCTACATGCCGTGCACAGGCCCCTATCCTGGATGAATTGCGGGAAGAACGCGCCAGCGGTGATGTGTTGTTCGTGAAAGTGAATTTCGACGAGGAAAAGGCGTTCCTGCGCGCGCATCGAGTGCCGCGCCAATCAACCGTTCTGGTGTTCAACGGCACCAACGAAGTCGCGCGCTCAATTGCGGAAACCAACCGCACACGTCTGCGCAATGTTGTGCTGGGCGCGTTGTAAGCAAACGATCCACTTCTCCATCTCAGGCTGATTGTCGATGTTTTCCAGCGCGCTCCTGTCCTTTGTCGCAGGGCTCGTCACCATTTTGAATCCGTGCGTCTTGCCTCTTGTGCCGATCCTGGTTGCATCGGCATTGGGTAAGAGCCGGTTCGGACCTCTCGCCTTGGCCGGGGGTTTGGTGGCCAGCTTTACGTTGTTCGGATTCACCGTGATCGCCTTTGGTTATTCCCTTGGCATCGATGAACAGATGGTGCGCCTATTCGCAGGCGGAATGTTGGCGGTGGCTGGCATCGTTCTGCTGGTTCCACAGGCTCAGGCCGCGCTGTCTGCAGCGGCGGCCCCGATCGCGAATTTTGGCAACAGGCGGCTGGAAAAGCTCAACGGTGACGGTCGAACTGGCGGAGCTTTGGGCCAATTCGTTGTTGGTTTGTTGCTTGGTGTTGTGTGGGCCCCTTGTGTCGGCCCGACGCTTGGCGTGGCGATTGCAGCGGCCAGTGTTGGCGAAAACCTAATCGGCAGTTTCGCCATATTTGCAATCTTTGGCATGGGCGTCGCCACGTCGGTTTTGGCCTTTGCCTATGGATCACGCAAAGCGATGGGTGAACGCCGCAAAACGCTCGGCTGGCTCGCGAAATACGGAAAGCCGTTGTTTGGCGCCGCTTTGTTGGTGGTCGGCCTGATGGTGATCACCGGATTTGATAAAGTCGTCGAGATTTTCGTGCTGGACCTGCTTCCAACATCAATCATCGAATTCACGACCCGTTTTTAGCGGGACTGTTTTTTTTTGGGGGGGGCGCACACAATTCGCTTCGCCGCTATCCCATTGTTGATCGATAACTCGGCTTCGCATGCGTTGGTGCAGGTCTCCTGTCCCTTCCCTCCAACCGGTCTTTCCGCCATGATCCACCGCGATAAAGGGAGGAACAACGATGACCGATGAAACAAAACAGACGCCAAGCGGGCCCCGTGTCACCGGGCTAGGCGGGGTTTTTTACGTGGCCGGCGACACCGAAGCAACGCGCGCGTGGTATCGCGAAAAATTGGGTGTAGATGGCGAATATGGCCCCCAACTCGCGTGGTCCGAAGAACCAAAGCCCAACCCATATTCTCTGATCAGCCACTTCAAAGACGACGCCTACATCAAACCGGGCAAAGGCGGATTTATGATCAATCTTCGCGTCGATGATTTGGATGGATTTGTCGAAGTGCTCAAATCCCGCGATGTCGAAGTTTTGGATACTGCCGACGAAGGCTATGGTAAATTTGCTTGGATCCTCGATCCCAATGGGGTCAAGATCGAGTTGTGGGAACAGATCGAAGAAGCGCTCCCTTAACCTACTGATAACATTGAATGCATCGGCGCTAAGGATGATCCAGTAGAGCGCATTTAGTATTTGGTTAACGGTAAACTTTCCTGCTGCCTTAACCAATGCACCGTAGTGGTCCTTAAGTATGAACCACTCAGTACCTCTACTTGGCCTCGCTTCTAAAGCGGCCCCAATCGCCGCCGCACTCGCGCTTGCGGGTTGCGGTTCTGTAATCCCCGTTGGCAATGGCGCGTCCTCATCCGCCAGCGCTCCGTCCGTTAGCGCACCGTCCAATGGCGGTTCCTCCTACACGCGCACCGCGCCACGCCGGGTGGCATCCGCCCCACAAAGCGTCGCGCCGCGTGCAGAGGACGCATCGTGTTTGACCAATCTTAGCGCCGCCGGGGCCAGCTTTGACGCTTTGCCCGACACCTATGCAGCGCCGGGATGCAACCGGCTTGGCACGGTCCAGCTTTCCGCTTTGGCCGGAGATGGTGGAGAATTTGGGATCAGCAATATTGGCCCGGTTCAATGCCGCGTAGCCAGCGCGTTTGGGAATTGGGCACGATTTGGTGTCGACCGAGCCGCCCGACAAATTCTTGGCAGCCCGCTCGCGCGCATTGAAACCATGGGCAGCTATGCATGTCGGAATATCGCAGGATCCAATCGGCGATCGGCCCATTCGCGGGCTGAGGCAATCGACGTCTCAGGCTTTATCCTAGAAGATGGCCGCCGGATTTCATTGGTCGAAGATTGGGATGGCGGCACCGCAGCCGAGCGTGAATTCCTGAGGGTTGTCCATTCCAGCGCCTGCAAACGGTTTGGGACTGTTCTTGGCCCTGAATACAACCGCGCCCATGCCGATCACTTTCACCTCGAAGGCACCGGCTCAGAATTCTGCCGGTGAGCCAGAAGGTGCGCCAAAGAACACGGCCCCAACATCGTATAGATGCCGGGGCCGTGCGGGCGCCGAAAGGGTGCAGGGGGAACCCGATCGGGAAGTGTATCGTTTTTCGGTCAAGCCATGGGGCGTACTACGGCTGAACCTCAATTTTGGGTTCCAATCTCGCTTCGAGCTTTAGTCGTACCGCTTCTGCGGCGTGACGGGCGCCCAGTTTGTGCATCATATTGGCCCGGTGAATTTCAACGGTTCGCGGACTAATTTCCAACTCACGGGCGATCACTTTGTTGCTGCTGCCTTCGGAAAGCCATTCGAGCACTTCGCGTTCGCGGGTTGAAAGGCTGGAGATGCGGTCCCGCGCTTCGATCATGCGACGGCGCGCCGCGCCAAAAACTTCGGCTTCTTTTTCAATACGGTTGAGGCATCGTTCGAAACGCTCGGTTTCCAATGGGAGCGAAAGGTAATCGAGCGCACCGGCTTTGATCGCCTCCACAATGCGGCCCGGCCTTGGGTCCGCGTCAATCGCGATCAAAGGCAACCAAATCCCAAGGCGGCTAAGCCGTTCAAGGATCATCGAGACGCCGCCTTCTTCGGGCATGTCGCGGGCGATGATGATGCCTTCTCGCGGAGGGTGAACGGACAATTCGGACAGGTCGCCGTATACTTCTGAGTGATGGCCGAGCGTGAAGCCGACCCTCGCCAACTCAGCACGGTGGCGGCTGTTCGGATCGATGAAGTGGAGTGAAGCTTTGCGTGTCATGCCGAGCTTGGTGTGCGCGGCATGAAATTATTGCATCTCGGACTTAAACCGATTTGGAGGTATGCATGCCTAGTTCGATCCTAGATCGACCAGAATGCGCCGAAAACTATCTCCAAAACGAACCTTATAATCCCTAAGTATTCTTCGTTGATATGGAGTTAGCCGCGAAAACCTCACTCAGAACCGAAGCTGTAATCTGGCAGAGAATGAAAAGCCGATCGCAGGGCATCGCCCCAATTTGACGAAATCGTATCAAAATATGGATCTTCGGCGGTCACGCGATGTTGATGCGTTGGTGCAAAATCGTCTTTGCCAATGACCAAGAGATCCAACGGCAGGCCAACGGACAGGTTCGCCTTCAATGTGGAATCGAACGAAACCATCACAAGTTTCACCGCATCTTCAAAGCTCATATCGTGGTCATAGCCACGGATCAGGATTGGCCGTCCATATTTCGTCTCACCAATTTGAAAGAACGGCGTATCCATGCTCGCTTCGATAAAGTTGCCTTCGGGATAGATCATGAAAAGGCGGGGTTCCATGCCGGCAATCTGGCCGGCCACGATCATAGAAGCGGTGAATTTCCCTCGTCCCCGATCGCCATTGGCCTTTTGTTGTTTATCGATCGTGGCGCGCAGCAATTTGCCAATTTCGCTCACCACAGCAAACATAGTCGGCCCGTTTAACACGGTGGTTTCGCGGTCCTCTGGTTGTTTTGTGCGCTCTTCCAACTGGCTGATCACGGCCTGAGTTGTGGCCAGATTACCGGCTGTCATCACCGCGATCATGCGATCACCAGGCACCTGCCAATGGAACATCTTGCGAAAAACAGAGATGTTATCGACGCCCGAATTGGTGCGCGTATCGCTCATCAGGACGATGCCCTTATCCACGATCATGCCGACGCAATAGGTCACTACAAAAAACTCCGAGATTGAATTGCGGCGCGACTAGCACTTTTGCTTTGGGCGCGAGAGTCTTTTGTTTTTGTGCGCATGCCTGCGCCACGCCCGCTTAGGCACGGCGTGATTGGCGTAACATTATTGTTGTTGCGTATCGTGCTGTTGTTCCACCGCGACATCGACGGTCAACATCTGTTCAGCGGCGCCGAAACTGATCCCGGTCACCGGCGCAGCATCGCGGTAATCGCGCCCTGTGGCCACGCGCACATACCGCGGATCGGGGCTAATCCCGTTGGAAATATCAAATCCGACCCAGCCTAGCTCATCAATATGCGCCTCTGCCCATGCGTGGGTCGCTTCTTGTTCTATCCGATCGTTCATCATGAGATAGCCGCTGACATATCGTGCGGGAATATCCGCCGCGCGGGCGGCCGCGATAAAGATATGAGCATGGTCCTGACACACGCCGTGACCGGCGATGACGGCCTCTTCGGCGGTGGTGTTCACACCGGTTGCGCCGGTTTGATAGACCACGCCTTCGCGAATGCGCGCCGATAGAGCGTGGAGGTAATCAAGCTTCGTCTCTTCGCTGGGACTATCGACGTCGCGGATCAACGCCCGCAATTTTGGTCCAGGCTTGGTCAAGGCGGTCTGACCTAAAAAACTCCACAGCGGCAAATGCCCAGAATGACGTCCAATCACCCCGGCATTGTCTTCGGTTTGCACCGTGCCGCGACACGTCACCGTGACTTCGCTGACGCCGGGGTTGACGGCGATCAACGTGACCGTGTTGTAATTCTGATCGTCAAATTCCAACTCAAGCTGCGCATTGTCATAGCGCATTTCCCAATCCAGAATTTTCTGACCCTGAGTCTCTTTCGGCGTTAGACGCAGGCGTTGCAACGCGTGGATCACAGGCTCTTTGAAAGAGTACCGTGTCGTGTGGCGGATCGCTAATTTCATAAAGCCTGCTTCACGATAAGAACCTGTAATCCTCGCCTATCGCTTCGGCGATGGCGGCGTTGCGCGCTGTATAATCGATCAAGAATTGGTGCAGGCCGATTTCAAAAATCTGATCAACCGTAACGCCAGCAATGTCTTCATCTGCTGCGCGCATCAATTCGTTGCAGGCCCCTTCTGCACCGTGGGTCCGCGCCAAGGCGGCAAGGTGTTCGCGTTGAGCGCTGCGACAGAAGGCCAAGCTGCGTGGGAACCGTTCATCCAACACCAGAAATTCAACAATGCCGCGCGCGTCAATCTGACCCGCATTCAACCAAGTGTACGCACCGGCGCCCGCAACCGATCGCAAAACCTGATCCCACTGTCCGCTGTCCAAGCTTGACCCGACATAAGAAAGCGACGGCAGCAGCAGGTAATATTTCATATCCAGAATGCGCGACGTGCTTTCTGCGCGTTCGATAAAGGTACCGGCGCGCGCGAAATGGAACCCTTCGTTCCGCATCATCGACCCATCCAACGCGCCGTGGACTTGTGTGCCCGTGCGGCGCAAACGGGTGACAACCTCGCCCAATTGCCCCTGGCTCACCGGCCGGGCCAATTGTTTGTCGAGCTTCATCCAGTTTTCATTGACCGCTTCCCACACCTCGCTGGAAATGTTGGTGCGAGCGGTTCGTGCGTTGTTGCGCATCGCGGCAAACATTTCGCGGACATTAGCGGGATTGGCCTTGTCGCGCAGGACAAAGTTCCAAACCGCTGCGCCATCATAAGTGTCGTGCAGCGCTTCGTATTGGGTTTTTAGCCCCAATGTCGCAATGACTGACCGCCATTCCGCCTGTGCCGTTTCCAAGTCGCGGGTCAACGCCATTCTCAGCCCCGCATCTAGCAGACGCGCGGTGTTTTCCGCCCGCTCAAGATAGCGGAACATCCAAAACAATCCGTTCGCTGTTCTGCCTAGCATCGCGTGTTCAGCCCCTAATCCTTGAGCACCCAAGTGTCCTTGGTGCCCCCGCCTTGCGATGAGTTCACAACCAACGACCCTTTTTTCAACGCGACCCGCGAAAGCCCGCCCGGCGTGATGTCAATTCCATCGGGAGAAACCAACACATAGGGACGCAAATCGACGTGGCGCGGGGCCAGACCCTTTTTGGTGTAGATCGGACAGGTCGACAAAGAGAGCGTGGGTTGCGCTATGTAATTGTCGGGGTTTGCCTCCAACTTGGCCCGGAACGCCTTGATCTCTTTCTTGGTCGCAGTCGGACCGATAAGCATCCCGTACCCGCCGGAGCCATGGACTTCCTTCACAACCAATTCCTCTAGGTTGTCGAGGACATAGGCCAAGCTATCGGCATCCGCGCATCGCCACGTCTCAACATTAGGCAAGAGTGGTTTTTCGCCGGTGTAGAATTCAACGATTTCCGGCATGAAGGAATATATCGCTTTGTCATCGGACACACCCGTGCCCGGCGCATTTGCGATTGTGATGCCGCCCGAACGGTACACATCCATGATGCCCGGCACGCCCAAAACGCTATCAGGTTGAAAGGTCAGCGGGTCGAGATAGTCATCGTCGACGCGGCGATACAGCACATCAACAGGTTCAAACCCACGCGTTGTGCGCATTTGAACACGGCCATTCACCACCCGCAAATCGCTGCCTTCGACCAATTCGGCACCCATTTGATCGGCCAAGAATGCGTGCTCAAAATACGCCGAATTGTAGATGCCGGGCGTCAGAACCGCGACATTCGGTTTGCCTTCGCATTTGGGGGGGGCGCACGCGGCCAAACTTCGGGCGAGACGGCGCGGATAATTGGAAACGCTTTCAACGCCGACCCGGCTGAACAGATCAGGGAACATCGCCATCATCGTTTCGCGATTTTCCAACATGTACGAAACGCCCGATGGGGTGCGTGCATTGTCTTCCAATACGAACCATTCATCCGGGCCTGTCCGCACAAGATCAATGCCGACAATATGGGTGTAAATGCCGCCCGGCGGCGTCATCCCAACCATGTGCGGCAACCATGCATCGTTGTTGCGCAACAATCGTTGCGGCAAACGGCCCGCACGGATGATCTCTTGGCGATGATACAGATCGTAAAGGAATGAATTGAGCGCGCGCACACGCTGTTCGATCCCCCGGGTCAATCGCCGCCATTCGCCCGCGGTGATAATGCGCGGGACCATATCAAACGGGATCAGGCGTTCTTCGGCCTCGTCCTCGCCATAAACGTTGAATGTGATGCCGGTGCGGCGAAAGCTCTCATCGGCTTCGGAATTTTTGCGGTTTAGCCAGCCGGGCTCTTGTTCATCATACCATCCGCAATAGTCGGTGTAGGCGGGACGGGTCGCGCCGGTTGCATCAAACATCTCGTCAAAATTGTCGGATTGATCCGCCATCGATACCCCGATTTGTCGACGCCCACTGCTGTGCTTGGGCATTGTTTGTAACAACGCCATCGCAAATGGAAAGGCTCAAACGCGTTCGAGTTCTGCCAAAACCGCAAGAATGGATTCGCGCGTGTATGTGAAGCCGGCATGGGTGCAGCGCAAAGCGACCGAACGATCGCGTTCACCAGCCTGTCCGGCGGCGCTGCGTGGAGCGATGCAGCCGTCAACCGGGCTCCATAATGCGACCGTTTCAACCGGCGGTTTGACCGCGACATCCACCTCTATCGGCGGTTGATCGACGCGGTGCCCGGCGATCGCTTGATAAGCACGCCACACATTGTTCGCGCGGGGGGAACCCGAAAAAGGCGATCCCATCGTGATCACTTTTGAAATGCGTTCGGGATGCCTCTTTGCCAATTCACGCGCATACAATCCGCCCAACGACCATCCCAGCAAGGCGGCTTGATCATCATAGCGCGCGCACACATCGCCAAGCCGTTCCTCCAACCGTTCCATCGACGCCTCTGCCACGCCCCAATTGCGACCAAGCCCCCATCGTTTCGTTCGGTGGCCGGCTTGTTCCAATTTCTGCGCCATATAGCGCATGCGATTGGGCCCGGTGGCAAAACCAGGCATAACGATGATGGTTTGCGGGCGTTGGGTCTTTGGAATTTTGATGCGTCGAAACGGTCGGCGGGCCGGTTCCAGCAACAAATCCAGCTCACCCATAAAGCGCAGCAAATCGGGTTTTCCGCGCTCATCATCGGGATAATCTTCGGATGCGAGCGCAATACGCCGCGCAAGCTCCGTTTCGCCGAGGGCGGCCTTGGATTGGTCCAGCAAGGTTTCGCGTTTTGTCATTGCTGCATCGAAGGTAGCCAACCTCGGTGAACCGTCAATGAAATAGAGGTGCGCCGATCCATAACTCTTGCCCCACTTCTACAAAAAGAGCGGGCGAGGTTGCCCCCGCCCGCCTTTCCAATCGATACAGACCCGATGGAACACACCATAGGCCGCAGGATAACCCGGTTTAGCGGATTTCCTCGCCAGTGCATTCGCCTTTGAATTCGCCTTTGTTGCTCGCGGTGATCGTCATGTTGCCCATTTCAGATCCTTCCATCGCGATCGACATTTGCATCTCATAGGATTCGTCAGTGTAGGTGCCCGTGTTGGTGATTGTGGCGTTGCCTGACCCGGGATCGTTGCAAGACATTTGCATGTCGATCGTCCCACCAGAGAATGTGAATTTCTGATAATCGCAACTGGCGTCTTCGTTGCCAGCAAACATTTCCGCTTGTGGCTCTGCGGCCTGTTCTGGTGTCACGCATGTCAACATGGTGTTGACCTGACCTTTCATCCCCTCGAGCGCTGGGCCGATAAACGCGCGCATCTCTTCGGGAAGGCTCTCTTCATCGATTTCGATGTCGATGAATTCGACTGTGTTTTCCCACTGACCCGGTTTGATCGAAGCATCCGCGACTGCTGCTTCAACCTCTTCCTGGGTGATCGTGCCATCACCATCGGCATCGGCGTCCGTAGGCGCATCGCCACAAGCGGTCAGCGCCAAGACTGATACAGCCAAAAAAATACTGGTTCTCATAGTGTTTTCCTTATTGGAAGAATTCAAAGTGCAACAATTCTTGATCAATTAATCGCTGCTTTAAGAACAATCGCCGACGCGCTCTTGCGCGATGCGCATTGTCATCGTGCCCGGCCCTATGCCGAAATCACCAGACATAGTCATCGTGACGTCCGAAGATGTCGCAGAACCGGTGCCTGTCATTTCAATCGTCATGGCGCGTCCATCCACATCGCATGTCATGGCCGCATCAATCTGACCGTTCGACGCGTTAAACCGATCATAGGAACATTCACCCTGCTGCGCGCGGTTCATGACCGATTGATAGCCCTCTTCCACCTCTTCGGGTGTTAGGCAGTAATCGAAATCACGGTTCATCATGGACCCCATCATATCGGTCACTTGTGGCGGCGCGTCTGGCAAATCGACCGCAAGCAATTGGAGGCTGGCTTGATATTGGCCGGCGGTGGGACGCATTTCTTCGTCCAGTGTCTGGGCCGCCGCATCGTTGGGCGCCGCGTTCACGACGACCAATCCCGCGACAAAAGTGGCAGCGCCAAGGATTAGCATTCTCATCAATAGGTCC
The DNA here is from genome assembly GCF_900149685.1 of Erythrobacter sp. Alg231-14. Lineage (NCBI taxonomy): Bacteria > Pseudomonadati > Pseudomonadota > Alphaproteobacteria > Sphingomonadales > Erythrobacteraceae > Erythrobacter > Erythrobacter sp. Alg231-14. The sequence continues at coordinate 1,010,920 of NZ_LT702999.1, forward strand.
TTTCAAAAAATACGATTCGACGCCGGCTTATTGTGTTTTTTCCTACGCTAGAGTGCGACCGGGCACTTCACAACCGAACCCAGCGCGCGCATATTGTTGGTTATGTCAGAATTGATCATCAGACGCGGCCTAGACGAACCCGAAACCGGGGAAGAATTCACCCCGCATCGCCCGGATCGACCAGAAAAATCGATGCCGGGTAAACCGTTCAAACTGGTGTCGGATTATGAACCGGCGGGCGATCAACCAACGGCCATCGCCGAATTGGTCGCCGGCACGCAGGATGATGAAAAAACCCAAACTTTGTTGGGGGTGACCGGTTCGGGCAAGACCTTTACCATGGCCAAAGTCATTGAGACTCTTCAACGCCCTGCCCTCATCCTCGCGCCCAACAAAATTCTCGCCGCGCAGCTTTATGGAGAGTTCAAAAGCTTCTTTCCCGAGAACGCGGTTGAGTATTTCGTATCCTATTACGATTACTACCAACCCGAAGCATATGTGCCGCGTTCCGACACCTATATTGAGAAAGAATCCTCGGTAAACGAGGCCATCGATCGTATGCGCCATTCGGCGACGCGGTCGTTGCTGGAACGCGACGATGTTATAATCGTGGCCTCGGTTTCTTGTTTGTACGGCATTGGGTCGGTTGAGACCTATTCGGCCATGATTTTCGACATCAAATCGGGCGATGTCATCGATCAACGTGAATTGATCCGCAAACTCGTCGCGCTGCAATACAAGCGCAACGATGCGGCGTTTGCGCGCGGCAATTTTCGCGTGCGCGGCGACAATCTTGAGATCTTCCCCTCGCACTACGAAGACATGGCATGGCGCATCAGCTTTTTCGGCGACGAGATCGAAGAAATCGCAGAATTCGACCCGCTGACCGGTAAGAAAGGCGCCGTGCTGGAAACCGTGCGCGTTTATGCCAATTCGCATTATGTGACGCCCGGTCCCACGATGAAACAAGCCGCCGACGCCATTCGTTTTGAATTGGCCCACAGGCTTGAGGAATTGGAAGCGGAAGGTAAATTGCTGGAGCATCAACGGCTTGAGCAGCGCACCAATTTCGATCTTGAGATGATTGCCGCCACGGGCAGCTGTGCAGGGATCGAAAATTACTCTCGCTTTCTAACCGGTCGCTTGCCGGGTGAACCCCCGCCTACCCTGTTTGAATATTTGCCCGAAAACGCGCTTTTGTTCGTGGATGAAAGCCACCAGACTGTCCCGCAAATTGGCGCGATGGCGCGCGGCGATCACCGCCGCAAAATCACTTTGGCCGAATATGGATTTCGCCTGCCATCGTGCATCGACAACCGCCCCTTGCGGTTCAACGAATGGGACGCAATGCGCCCGCAAACATTCGCTGTCAGCGCGACGCCTGGCAATTGGGAAATGGAACAAACCGGCGGCGTGTTTGCTGAACAGGTTATCCGGCCAACCGGCCTGATCGATCCGCCGGTCGAAATACGCCCCGTCGAAGATCAAGTTCAAGATTGCATCCAAGAATGCCTCGCCAATGCGCAAAAGGGGTATCGCACGCTTGTCACCACCTTGACTAAGCGGATGGCCGAAGACCTAACCGAGTTTATGCACGAGGCCGGTGTGCGGGTCCGATATATGCATTCCGATGTTGAAACGTTGGAACGGATTGAGCTGATCCGGGATTTGCGCATGGGGGTGTACGATGTGTTGATCGGCATCAACCTTTTGCGCGAAGGGTTGGACATACCGGAATGTGGGTTGGTCTGCATTCTCGACGCCGACAAAGAAGGATTTTTGCGCAGCGAGACCAGTTTGGTTCAAACGATTGGCCGGGCGGCGCGCAATGTCGATGGGCGGGTTATTCTATACGCCGACCGGATCACCGGCAGCATGGAACGCGCCATGGCCGAAACCGATCGTCGCCGCGAAAAGCAACAGGCGTACAACGATGAACACGGGATCACGCCCAAAACGATCAAACGCGACATTGCCGATATCGTCGCTCACACCGCCAGCCAAGACGGGGTTACGGTCGATACCGGCGATGATGAGGTCAACAATCTAGTTGGGCACAATCTGCGCAGCTATATTGAAGACCTTGAAAAGCGCATGCGCGATGCTGCCGCCAATCTTGAATTTGAAGAAGCGGGCCGATTGCGCGATGATATCCGGCGGTTGGAAAATGATGAACTCGGCCTTCCGGATGAACAAAAGAAAGCCCCCAAGGTGGGCCGATCCGACGCCGGCCGTCCCGGCACTCGCAAGACGCGATATGGCCGGACGCAAAGAAAGATGCGGTGACCAAATCGCCACCGAAAAGGGCCGCCCCTTAAAGGAGCGGCCCGATTGGATTTTGGTTGTTTAGAGCACCGTGATCAATCTCGACCTCGGAAAAAGCCAAGGATCGCACAGCTCACAACATAGCCAACCAGCAGGTGGACAAAATCGAGTCCTACCGCACCGGCCGCACGTCCCTCATACACCCAATTGTAGCCTAGAATGGGCAGCGCAATGAACACGGCAATGGTCGCCCCGACCTTAATCGATGTGCCGATGTCTGAGGCGCCCACATGGTTCATGATCCACGCCAAGCCGACGACCTGAATAAGCGGCATCACAAAACCCCAAACGAACATCATCGCACCAAGCTGTGCGTTGCGCGCGAGCGCTTCTTCCTCGGTCATTCCCACCTGTTCGAGCCAAAGCTCGCCAAACAGAACGCCGAAAATTAGAAACCCAACCATGTAGAAAACGACCGCAGCAATTACGATCGCTAACAAAGAAGATCCGAATATTTTTGGCATGATTTTCTCCCCTCCAATCTACCAAGTTCGACCACGAATAATCGCTGATGGCCGAATTTCCAAATCGGGCCGGGACGTGTGGTGCCCTAGTTATTTGGAAACGCCCGTATCAGAGCCAAACTTTGCTAGGCTCGTAAGAGTGGCTATGAGCCGATCGCAATGATCAAGACTGCAAACACTACGGTTCTCATTTTGCTGCTTTCTGGTGCCGCCGCGTGCAAGCCGCCGCCAACCGATGCGGATATTGTGCGCGATATGCCGGGGGACGTTGCGACCTTTGCTTCGGACCCGCTGCCATCACCCGATACCGAAGGGGCGTTTTGGGCGGTGCCTGAGGTTGATGAACCCCGCATAATTTACGGCGTCAGCAGCCAACCTCCTCTGATCGCGCTGCGCTGTGTCAGTCCCGAGGACATGGTCCCGGTTGTCCAAATCACGCGCCTTTCCCCGGCCGATGACGGTGCAGAAGCGCTGCTGGCGATGGTGGGTAACGGCCATATTGGACGGATCCCGGTGGATTCCACCGATGTGAGAGGGCGCGGCGTGTGGCACGGCGGCGCGCCAGCGGCTGATCTTGCGTGGGAGGCCTTGGCCGGTCCGCGGCAATTGACGTTGACAGTACCGGGCGCAGGCATGGTCACGATCAACCCCAGCACAATGCCAGGCGCATTGATTGTGGCGTGCCGCAGCGGGGAAGTATTTGTTCCCTCGCCGCCTGAGCTGGAACCTGAAATCGAACGTCCTGAGGACGCGCCCTCACCGGTCCCGTAAGGCACGCTCTATCAGCATGTCTTGGGTCAAAACCTGCGGCAATTGTTCGGCCTCTTCGCCCGGTTCATACCACAGGTAGAGCGGAACACCCGCCGCGCCATGTTCGGTTAGGAACATGGTGATTTCTTCATCACGTACGGTCCAGTCGCCTACGATCGGGATCACGCCCGCTTCTTCAAAAGCCTGCATCGTCGCTTCGCGATCAATTGCAATGCGTTCATTCACTTTGCAGGTGACGCACCAATCGGCGGTGAACCAGACGAAAACCGGCCGCCCTTCATTGTCACCGCGCTCGCGCGCTTCGTCTAAGGCTTCGCGTGAAAAACTGCTTTCGGCACCCGTTTCATAGCTGGACGGCAGAGCAAAGGCCGCGAAGATTAGGAACGGCGCAGCGATTAGACCAAATGCGGGCCACGCCATCTTGCCCGCATTCTGCAGTCGGCCGACCACCGCCAGCGCCAGCACAATCCCGAACAGCATGATCAATGCAACCAGCGCAAAACCACGCCCGCCCAATTGCGCTGTGAGCCAAATAAGCGCCAACGCGGTTAGCCCCATCGGGATCGCCATTAAACGGCGGAATGTCTCCATCCATGCACCCGGCTTTGGCAAGACCCGCCGAAAGGCCGGAACAAGCCCGATCAAAAGGAATGGCAAAGCCAATCCCAATCCCAACATCGCAAACAACAACAAGGCCAGCGGCGTCGGCAACAACAAGGCCGCCCCCAATGCCGCCGCCATAAATGGCCCCGTGCACGGCGTGGCGGCAAACGCGGCCAACAATCCGGTGGCGAACGCGCCGCCGGCGCCTTTACGCGCGCCCGAACCGGTGTCGATGCTGGGCAATTCAAATGTGCCGGCAAAATTCGCGGTGATCACGGTGGCCATGATCAACAACACGATCACCACGCTAGGGCTCTGCAATTGAAACGCCCAGCCCACTTGCTCCCCTGCTGCGCGCAACGCCAACATTACCGCGCCAAGCGCGACACAGGCGATCACCACGCCGGCTGTGTAGGCGACACCCTCAATCCGCGCTTCGGCCTCGCTGCTGCCCGCTCGCACAAGCGACATCGCTTTCAAGCTAAGGATCGGAAACACACAAGGCATGATGTTCAAAATAAGCCCGCCGACCAGCGCACCGAGGATCAAGGTCCAGAGCGGAGGCGTGTTGTCCATCGAGATCGGGCCAGCAATAAGCTCCCCTCCGGTTGGGACATTGCCGGGCGCGGCGACGAAACGAACGCCGGAATTCGCTTCAAATGCCAAAATCCCCAATACTGTGTCATCTGTCATAGGGCCGCGGAATTCGCTCAATGGAATTTCAACGACCAACAAATCATCGGCACGTCTGAAAGATTGCACCGCTGAATATTCGACCAGCCGGCTTTGCGCGACAAAGAGGTGCGGGTCGGGCAAATCCACGCTCGCGGGCAATGGCACCGCGATACGCAGCAGATTGCCAGTCGTTTCATAGATCGCCTTTGCGTCCAATGTTGGCGCAATTTGCGCCCGCCACATTACGAAATCGCCGCCTTGGCCTGCGCTCAACCGGGCGTCTTGCGGCACGCAAATTTGATCGGTGCAGGCGAGATATTCGGCAAGCCCGTCGATGATGGGAATTCCATCAATCACCGCATCATTGGGCACCTGAACCGGGATTAGTACCGCGTACTGCCCTTCGTAAATGTGGTTCATCAACCCCGAAATCAGCAATGTCTCTGGCACCGGATACAACGCGTCGCCAGCGACCCATCCCTCTGGCAGGTCGAGCGATACGACCATGCCCAGCCCAGCATCGCCGGGGTTTGACCAATATCCATGCCATTCGGGCGCGACCGGCGTAAATCTCAGCGCCAGCATCCATTCTTCGCCAGCGCGCGGCATACCATCGGCGAACATTTGGACCGCAATGTTGTCATCGCCGTACCGCACCTCTCGATCTGCGGCCGGCACGTCCTCAAAAGCGGCACTTGGCACGCTCCCAACCAAAAACAGGGCCGACAAAGCCCAAATCAACGCTTTCAACCATGCGCGAAGTGCAAAGGGGGATGCAGCGAACAATCTTGCCTCTTATCAAATGGCCAGAGTAGAGAGAGTGACGTAAGAAATACGCCTAGCGGGCCAAATAGGGTTCGGCAAAGACTGGTTGAAGGGTTACGGATAATCGGATGAGCAACGCAGCCACAAACAACGCCGATACGCAGACACGCGACCTCCTTATTTTGGGCGGAGGTTTGGTGGGTATGACACTAGCCCTGGCCGCCGCGCGTCAAGGAATTTCCAGCCATGTGATCGATCGGGCGGATCCGGCGGAATTGACCGCACCCGGCTTCGATGACCGCGCCACTGCGATCTCTACGGCCAGCTGGCATCTGTTCACCAATATTGGCATCGCCGATGGGCTTGAGGAATTCGCCTGCGACATCGCCAGCATTGCGGTGACCGATCAAAACAAGCCGGGCAAGCTCGATTTCACGCCGAGTGCGGATGAAGGGACTTTGGGCCGGATGTTTCCCAACCGGCGTTTGCGGCTCGCCATGTTTGAGGCCGCGGCCAAAGAACCGTTAATCAATTGGGCATCCAAGGCCGAGATCACAGAACGTCAACGCAACGAATTTGGCGTTGCGGCGGTTCTTCAGGATGGTCGCACATTAAAAGGCCGTTTGATGGTCGCTGCCGAAGGGCGAGGCTCTCCGACAAGAGAAAGTGCCGGCATCACCATCGCCAAATGGGATTACAAGCATCGCGCCGTCATCGCCGGTCTCACCCATTCAAAACCGCACGACAATGTCGCGTGGGAAATCTTCTATCCCGCCGGACCGTTTGCTTTGCTGCCCATGCGCGACGATGCCGATGGCACGCACCGATCCTCTTTGGTTTGGACGGTGTCGGAAGAAGATGGAAAAGCGGTCACCAAATTGGGCGACCGGGCGTTTCTGGCCGAATTGCAGAAACGCATGGGCGATATTTTGGGCGAGGTGACCAGCGTGGGCGTTCGATCCAGCTGGCCGCTGGGTTTCCACCACACCGCAAAAATCACTAGCGAACGGCTCGCCCTTATCGGGGATGCCGCGCATGGCATTCACCCCATCGCAGGACAGGGTTTGAACTTGGGCCTGCGCGATGCCGCCGCTTTGATTGAAGTGATTGCAGAAGGCGCGCGGATAGGTTTGGATCCGGGCGACGCCAATCTGCTGAAACGGTATGAGAATTGGCGCGGATTGGATTCATTTATGGTCGCATTGGCCACGGATGGTCTGACGCGATTGTTCGGTGTTCCGGGCAAAACCGCATCCGCAGTGCGCCGGTTTGGCATGGGCGCAGTGCAACGCACGCCGTTGCTCAAAACGTTCTTTATGGACGAGGCGCGCGGCGTATCCGGCGCATTGCCAGAGCTTTTGCGCGCTTAATCCGTCTGTTCGATGGGGCTTGGCTGACGAACGATGTTGCCCGCGCCATCGCGAAGACCGCTTTGATCCAGAACAGCCGCCGTCTCAATCACTTCAAGCGCGGCCATCGCATCGCGATACCGTTCTGCATCGGCGATCCAATTGTCCGCCGCTTGTGCACCGGGCATGCCTTTGATCTCATCAATGGCGTTTTGATAACGCCCTTGTTCCAACGCGATGCGGGCGCGTTCCAACCGGCGTTCGGGTTGCGGTGACGGTGTGTTTTCGCGGCGCACAACGAACAATTCGCTGATTTCCCGTTGCAGCCGATCCCAGCTCATCCCTTCGTCCCGTTCGACCAATTCGGTGCCCAAACCGTCCAACCGCGCGGTTAGATTGTCGATCCGAATGGGTTCGCGGGCAAAATTGATGATCCGGCTTACCGCGTTGGGCCATTGATCGGAAAAACGCAGCCGCAATTGATCCGACAAATATCCCAATTCTGCGCCTCTTTCGACGGCGCGGCGCGTTGCAAAAGCGATCAACAAGCCTTCCGCCCGCGCGGCGTTGCCCGCAGCGGCCTGAGCCTGAAGATCAAGTCGCGCCAATCGTTGTTCCGCCGCAGCAAGGCGTTGATCGATGCCGCCTTGTTGATCGACGACCCGACTAACCGCTTCTGCGGCGACTTCGGCGTCTTCACCTTCCAACGCTGCCACGGCTTCGGCCAGAGGACCGGTTGCCAAAGGACTGGGTGATGCGATGACTTCCGATGACGCAGGTCCGTTGGCCCCACCCTCTATCGTTAGCGCATCGGGCAGCGCAGGCGGTGCATCCGCCGCCGCCAAAACAGCCGATTCAGCCGGGCTAAGATTGTACCAGACCACATAACCGACCAGCGCGCCTCCAACCAAGAATGACGCCAATGCGGCCAGCATAAAGCCTCTCATAGAGGTCGGCTTTTTGCGGCTGCCATATTTCGATTCCATCACGTATCCGTATCTTGCGACCCATCGCAGTTACCGTTGTCACAGCGGCATCTCTGCGGGGAATAATATGCCTCTATATGGACAATGTTCGGTTCAATTCCAACGCCATTTCCAACATCGCACGATCATTGGGTGTGTTGGCAACGTGGACTGCCCGCCAACCGGTTCCGGCAGCTTGCGCCACACGCGGCCCAATCACGACCAAAATGATGCGCCCGCGCTGCAACGCCAAACGCCTGCTTTCGCGCACAAATTGTTCCGCAGCGGCGGCAGAATGCAACAACACGGTTAGCCCAAGATCATGCAGTGGGCGAAGGGGTTCCGGCAGTTCTTGAGGGATGCTTTCATACGCAATAATTGTGCGGATAAAGACATCTTTGGGTGCAGTAAGCTCCACATGCTGCGCGCCGGCGATCCGCAAAAGGTGCGTTTGCGCAGGGATTTGGTCGATGACATTTTGCAAGCCACCAACCCCGACGCCGGCGATAGTAAATCCGTGCTCACGCGCCGTTGCAGCGGTTGTTTCCCCGACCGCATAGACCGGCTTGGCCTTTAGCTGTTCCAACTGTGCGCCGCCTAGGCGGATGGCGTTGGCGCTACCGATCAAAAGAGCATCGATTGTCTCGGGGTTTGGGCAATCCCATGCGCGTGGAACCACCTCAAAAAGAGGATACCCAATCGCATTCAACCCCATCGCATCCGCCGCAGCGACGGTGTTGGAAAGGCCCGGTTCTGGCCGCACAACAAGAACATATCCGCCCATTGCTTCGCTCCCGGCGCGCTCTACGCGCCATGCCCCGTGTGCGGCATGGGCTGTCCGAAATGAGGTGATATGCCCGGCGTCGCACGGGACAAAAGATCACGCGCCAACGCATCAATCGCGGTGTATTCGCCGGGTGCAAAGCGCGCCTCACCCTCCACGCGTTCGGTGCCATCGGGGCTAAACAACGCCGCCCGCATGGCCAACCCCTCCTCGGTCGTTTGGCATAGAACCGCGATCGGTGAATGGCATGTGCCGCCCAATTGCGCCAACAAAGCGCGCTCCGCTTCCAATTCGTCGCGAGTGAGCGCATCATCGATCGCGGCGAGTGCCGCGGTCGTCGCCGCATCATCGGCGCGGCATTCCAACACAATAATACCCTGAGCCGCCGCGGGCACCCATTCGTTTTCATCAAGTGGAGTGCCGACGTCGCTTTGGCCCAATCGTTCCAATCCGGCGGCCGCCAGAAACGTCACATCCGCTTCCCCCGCTTCCAATTTGCCCAACCGGGTGGCGACGTTCCCTCTAAACGTGACAACACGGCAATCGGGTCTCAGATTTAACAATTGTGATGCCCGGCGCGGTGCGGATGTGCCGACCACGGACCCCGTTGGAATAGAGGCGATGGTGTCGGCGCCAACCAAGGAATCCCGACGGTCAGCGCGCGGCAAAACACCGCCAAAATGAAATATATCGGGCCGGATGGTCTCAACATCCTTTGCCGAGTGCACCGATGCGTCGATCAACCCTTCGCCCAACCACGCGTCCAATTCTTTGGTCCACAAAGCTTTCCCGCCGATTTCTGCCAAAGGCTTGTCGAGCACCTTGTCACCGCTGGCCACAACCGGGACGAGTTCAACCTGCGTTTCATGCCAGCCATGCGCAGCGCACAAACGCGCGCGCGTCTCTTCCGCTTGCACCATGGCGAGCGGGGAATTTCGGGTCCCTAGGCGTAATTTAACGGCGAAATTGGGTGCATCATTCATCGGTATGCTTGCTCTAACCGCTACACACCTTAGATGGAAGCGCGATGGCACTTGTATCGCACAACTCTGAAACACGCATCGTGCTGGGCATAGAGTCCAGTTGCGACGAGACGGCCGTGGCCTTGGTAGATGCGAACCGGACGATCATTGCCCAACGCATCGCCAGCCAAGAAAAAGAGCACGCGCCCTATGGCGGTGTAGTTCCCGAAATCGCCGCGCGAGCGCACGCCGAACGGCTCGCCCCCATGATCGAAGCGGTCATGCAGGATGCCGACATGGCGTTGGCCGATGTCCACGCGATTGCCGCCACCGCCGGCCCCGGTTTGATTGGCGGGGTGATGGTCGGATTGGTTAGCGGCAAGGCCTTGGCCATGGCGGCGGATAAGCCGCTGATCGCGATCAATCATTTGGAAGGGCACGCATTGTCCCCGCGCCTAGCGGACGGCGAATTGGCTTTCCCGTACCTTTTGTTGCTGGTGTCGGGTGGGCACTGTCAAATTTTGAGCGTTGAGGGAGTGGGACAGTATCGCCGCCTCGCCACCACAATCGATGATGCTTTGGGTGAGGCGTTTGACAAAACGGCCAAGATTCTTGGCCTTGGCTATCCTGGCGGCCCAGCGGTTGAAAAACTGGCGCGCGAAGGCGATGCCAAAAAGGTCCCCCTCCCCCGCCCGTTAAAGGGATCGAAGGAGCCGCATTTCTCGTTTGCTGGTTTGAAAAGCGCGGTCTTGCGCGCGCACAACAGCGGCGATCACGCCCCGGCCGACATCGCCGCCAGCTTTCAACAGGCCTCGATCGATTGTCTGATCGACCGACTTTCAAAAGCCATCAAAGACTACACACGCGATCACCCGCCATTTCCCGCTTTGGTTGTGGCCGGCGGTGTCGCCGCCAATCAAGGCGTTCGCGGCGCGTTGGAAGGTTTGGCGGCACAGCACAATATGCGGTTTGTCGCACCGCCTATGGCGTTGTGCACTGACAATGCGGCGATGATCGGGTGGGCCGGTTGCGAACGATTGGCGCAAGATCCCGATTTTGCCGGCGATCCATTGGATATCAAGGCGCGTCCGCGATGGCCGCTTGACCCCAATGCTGAGGCGGTTCGAGGGGCCGGAGTGAAGGCGTAATGGACAACGATATGAACCATCAGCGGACAATCGGCGTCATTGGCGCGGGCGCATGGGGCACGGCGTTGGCGCAAATGTTGGCCAGCGATGGCCGCGATGTCGCGATATGGGCGTTCGAACCCGACGTGGTCGAAACGATCAACACCGCCCATCGCAATCCGCAATATTTGCCAAGTGCAACGCTTGCCCCAACAATCCGCGCGACCGGCAATCTTGACGATTTGGCCGGCATCCAAACCGTGTTGGTCGTGACACCGGCGCAGGTGTTGGGCAAAGTTCTAGGCGGTCTGACACAGGCGCCGCGCGATCTGGTTTTATGCTCCAAAGGGATTGAAGCAGGCACAGAGCGTTTGATGAATGATGTCGCCCGCGATGCCGCACAAGGGTCCCAAATTGCGGTGCTTTCCGGCCCGACATTCGCGCACGAAGTCGCCGCCGGCCTTCCGACTGCCGTTACTTTGGCGTGCGAGGGTGGAACGGAACAATGGGACCGGTTGTCACCGGCAATCGCGCGCCCAGCATTTCGCCCGTATTATTCGGATGATGTAACCGGCGCAGAGATTGGCGGATCGATCAAAAATGTCCTCGCAATTGCGTGCGGGGTCGTGGACGGATTGGAATTGGGTCAAAACGCCCGCGCCGCCTTGATCGCGCGCGGATATGCCGAAATGCTGCGATTTGGCGGCGAATTGGGGGCACGTGCAGAAACATTGGCCGGTTTGTGCGGCCTGGGCGATCTGGTGTTGACCTGTTCATCCACATCCAGCCGCAATTTCTCGTTGGGCAAGGCTTTGGGTGAAGGCAAAAACGCGACTGAATTGATGGCCGATCGAACAACCGTCGCCGAAGGGGCCCACACCGCGCCCGTTCTGGCTCAACTGGCCAGTAAGCGCGGCATTGCAATGCCGATTGTGGATGCGGTGAACACGATCCTGTCGGGTGCCAATCCTCGCGATGTTGTTGCCGGTTTGTTGGCGCGGCCATTGAAGGCGGAACAGACCGACGCACAATGACAGACACCGTCACCCCTCCTGAAACAGCGCCACGGCCCGACAAAGGCGGCGACGATATGGCGACGCTCGCTAAGGGTGGGCGCACCAACACTTTGGGATTTTTCCTGCGATTGTTGGGCGGGATCCCGTTCCTTTTCGTTGGATTCCGTCTTTACGGCGTGGACGAAATGGGCCGGTTTGCCGCGGCATTTGTGGTCATTGAAATCTTTGCGTTGATTTGTGCGCTGGGTGAGAAACGCGGTCTTGCCCAACGGCTAACCGACGGGGCCGAAAACGAACACATCCCACAGGCGAATTTGGTTTTTGACGGTCTCCTGACTTGTCTCATCTTCTCGCTCATGGCCTGTGCTTTGCTGTTGCTGTTCCCCGTCATCATTTTCCCGAGCGGCACGAACAGCGAATTTGACATGTGGATGATCGCCGCAATCCCAGCCTTTGCGTTGACCGAAATTTTGCTCGCGGCACAGGCCTATCGCTATGACATTGCCACGACGGTGCGCGCCCGTGCTGTGGTTGAACCATGGACCAAATCGATCCTTGTGGCCGGGTTGTTCTTTGTCCCCACTTTGGCGGCGGGCGGCATCGCGCTCGCATTCCTTGCCTCCATCTATGCCGCATTGCTCACCGCCGCTTGGTCGTTTCTCAAAACCTATGGCTGGCCCAAAGGTTGGCGGCCGCGCCCGCGCTACCTTGTCCAGATGACGATGCGCGCCCTGCCTTTGATCGGTGCCGATGTGATCGAACGCAGCACCCGGTTGCTCGATGTGTTCTTGTTGGGCCAATTCACATCCGCCGGCACGGTTGGCATCTATTGGTTCGCCAAAGAGGTGGTGAGCCTGCCGCAAAAGCTCAAAACGAGTTTTGAACCGATCCTCTCCCCGGTGATCACAAAGAACCTGAAAATCGGGAATATGGAAGCCATCGCCAACCAAGTGCGTCAGGTCGGCTTTTGGATCATCGCCTTGCAATTTGGCATCGCGTTGATGCTGGCCATCCCGGGTGAAGCGGTCATGGGCCTAGGCGGCCCCGATATCGTCGGCGGCACTGGGGCGTTGGCAATCCTGCTGGCGGCCGAAGTGATCGCGTCCATGGCGGTCGTTTCGGAAAGCGTGCTGGTCTATATTGCGCGCAAGCGAAACCTGTTGATCTCTTTGGGTGTGATCACGTTACAGGGTTTGTTGACCGTGGGTTTCATCCTGTTGGCGCAACATCTCAATTACGACGAAGGCTTCCAAGCTGCCGGTGCCGCGATGGCTTTGTTTGTCGCCTTGGGCGTGTCGAGTTTGATCAAAGCCGCCGTGCTCAAACATTTGTTGAAGGCCCCTGTTTCCAATTGGCGTTGGGCGCTGGTTTATGCCGCCGCGCCGGCTGTTGTTGTGGGATATGCCGCAACCTTCCTGCCGGAATGGATGGAGATTGTGTTTGGCGGCCCTGCCATTTTGGGCGTCTATTTGTTCGTTATCTGGAAACGTGGATTTGGCGAAGAGGACAAGGTTTTGTTCCGCAAAAATGTGGTCCCGCAGGAGATAACCGACGCCGACGCAGTCACCGACGAAGCCGAGGTAAAAACCACCCGCTAGGCCGTTTGCATCGGTCATTTCCCTTTTCTTTCAAAGCCATTCAGTTGGGATTAACGGGCTGAAGCGGATTTTGCGATTTGGGTAATTTGTGGGGATGCGAGATGGGTGGATTTAAGCGTACTCGGCTGTTTGTTTCGGTCACAGTGACCATGAGTTTGATGCTTTCGGGTTGCGCTCAATCGTCTGCCCCGGTCGTCGCTTCTGTCACAAATGTTGATCAAGCCGCCCCATCGACACGGATGAAACAATCGGTCCCGCCGTTAATGGGCGTGACGGCCGCAGCGCCGGTGGCTCCGTCCCCAAGCGTTCCACCATCTGCGACAAGAACGGGTCCATCGCGGGGGCAATCACAGGGGGCGACACGGGCGCCATCCTTCGATGAGTTAAGCCAGCTTTCGCAATATCCATTGCCGTCGTGCCCTCCGATTGAAATGGGCCCCGACGCCGTATCGGACCAGACGATTACAGTGACGGCGACACGACGCCCCCCTCAACCGCTGCAAGAGACGCCGCTGGCCGTTACGGCGGTCACCTCAGAACAATTGGCTCCTAGCGGCAGCGTGGTCACCGAGAATGTGGTCAACCCGCCGCCACCGCCTCCGCCACCGCCTCCGCCACCTCCTCCGCCACCTCCCCCCCCGCCTCCGCCGGGATCATCTTCCGCTGATGCCGCTGCGTTGGCGTCTGCGTTGCGTCCCCAAAGAAATCGCACGGGAGCAGTGCGTGCGGCCCCTGATCCTTCACAAGTCGTCAGCGTAAACCCTGTCGTAGTGCCATTCGATCCGGGCCGCGAACAATATGATGGCGAAGAGGTCTCTCCTGTCCGACTGACCAGTGACGAACCGGTCAGCACGTTCGGTGTCGATGTTGACACCGGCGCATACAGCAACGCCCGCCGAATTTTGTCGCAGGGTCAAAAACCCCCACAAGCCGCGGTGCGCACAGAGGAGATGATCAACTATTTCCGCTATGATTACGCCCGGCCAGAGGGACGCGATGTGCCGTTCAGCATCACCACAGACGTGGCGCGTACGCCGTGGAACGACGCAAGCTATTTGATGCGAATTGGCCTGCGCGGATATGACATCGCCGTCGAAGAACGCCCCGCCGCCAATCTGGTGTTCCTAATGGATGTGTCCGGGTCGATGAACCGCCCGAACAAATTGCCGTTGGTCAAAGCGGCGTTGCTGGGTCTAGCCGCTGAACTTCGCGAAGAAGACCGCGTCTCAATCGTTGTCTATGCCGGAGCAGCCGGCCTCGTGCTGCAGCCTACCAACGATTATTGCGAGATTGATCGGGCGTTGCGTATGCTCAGGGCCGGTGGATCAACCGCCGGCGGCGCGGGCATAGAGCTTGCGTACAACATCGCTCAGGATAACTTCATCGAAGACGGCGTGAACCGCGTGATCTTGGCCACCGATGGCGATTTCAATGTCGGCATTCGCGACCGAACCGCTTTGGTCGAATTGATCGAACAAAAACGCGAAAGCGGCGTCACGCTTACCGCCCTTGGCTTCGGCACCGGCAATTACAACGAAGCGTTGATGGAACAAGTCGCCAATTTCGGGAACGGCAATTACGCCTATATCGATAGCGCGTTCGAGGCGCGCAAAGTGTTGGTCGACGAAATGAGCGCGACGATTTTCACGATCGCCAAAGATGTCAAAATCCAAGTGGAATTCAACCCTTCAGTCATCAGCCAATACCGCTTGATCGGATACGAAAACCGGGCGCTGCGCGAGGAAGATTTTGACAATGATGCGGTGGATGCCGGCGATATTGGCGCCGGACATCAAGTCACCGCTCTTTACGAAGTGGTACCGACCGGCGCGAATGGCTGGATCGCCCAACGCCGATACGAAGACGCACCGGCCCAAGCTGCGATGAACCGCTTAACCGAAGCGGCGCATGTCAAACTTCGTTTTAAAATGCCCGACGGCGACACATCGCAATTGATTGAACGGGTCGTAACCGGTGACATCTTTGCCGAGGCTTCATCGCCAGAAGGTGACTTTGCATTCGTCACGTCGGTTGCCGCCTTTGGTCAATTGCTGCGCGGGGACGAATTGATGATGGGTTTTAGCCACAGCGATGTGGATGAGCTTGCCGGGGAACAAACCGAATTGCTGCGCCGCGAATTCCTTGGCTTAAACGCGGTTGCTGGGGGTTTGAACGCGGGTGGATAGGGGTTGAACCCGGTTGAGGGTGCTTTGCCCGCGCAGGTCCTTTCAACAACCATTGCAAGAATTTGACCGCTGAGATTTGAACACAAGTGCTCGAACCTGCTAGGATTTTCCTTGCTGTTGTTTTGCAGGGAAAGGTTTGCGCATGACGCCCATCAATCTTGAAGCCGCCGTTCTGATCGGACTTGGCGTGTTGCTTTTGATCCTCGCGATTTGGATGTTCGTGCGCGCCAATCGCACAACGACCATTGTTGGCGATGATCAGGCTGGGAAAGACGTATTGGACGAAGGGGCCACACCGGCGGCCCGCAATCAGGCGTTGATTGATGCCCCCTCAGCGGCGGTCCCGACGCATGATTTGACGCCGAAAGTTGAAACCCCACCAGAACCTGTTGCTGCGCCCCAACCCCAACCCGAACCAGCCGCTCAGGCCGAAACAAAACCTGCACCAAAAGCAGCGAGCGGCGAAGGCGACGACCTGCGCATGATCAAAGGCGTTGGCCCTAAGTTGGTCACTATGTTGGCAGAGCAGGGTGTGACCTCGTTCGCGCAAATTGCCGCGTGGACCGACGCCGATATCGAACGTGTGGATGCAACGTTGGGCAGGTTCGCGGGTCGGATCACGCGCGATCAATGGGTTGAACAAGCGAAACTGCTCACTTCGGGGGAGGAAACCGCATTCTCTTCCAAGTTCGGGAAAAACGGATGAATTAGTAGGCACATAGATGCCTGGAACATGTTACCCATTGTGGTCTGGGGTCGATGAAAGAGGGGGAGTGAGTCGTGAGTCAACGAATTTTGGTCGCCGAAGACGAAATGGTTGTCGCCTTTGACCTGTGTGACACCGTCGAAGAAGCCGGGTTTGAAGTCGAAGGCCCACACGCAGGCATCTCATCGGCAATGCTTGCTTTCCAAAAGGAAAAACCGGCCCTCGCCATTCTCGATATTTCGCTGGACGATGGAAACGTATTCCCGCTCGCACAAAAACTAGCCGCCGAAGACGTGCCGCTAATTTTCCATTCTGGCCGCCATACCCGCGAAGAGATCAAGGCGAAGTTTCCGACCGCGATAACACTGATGAAACCGTGCCCACCCGCAGAGGTGTTGCGCGCGGTGAACGATGTTTTGGATGAATGCGAAGCATCCCGCGATTGATCCTTGTGGATGCATTTCTGATCGGATTTCTTGCGCCGCAAAGTTTGCGCTGATGCTAGGCTTGCGGCCAATGCCCAAGCCTGCGAAAGCAAAGGCGCGATAAAGTTTCAGGAGTAACCAGTGCACGCCCCCTCGAGCCCAGATCTAGCGAATGCCGGTATCGTCCCGTTCAATTGGGAAGATCCATTCGATATTGAATCCCAATTGACCGAAGACGAACGAATGGTCCGCGACGCGGCGCATGGCTTTGCCCAAAGCGAATTGCAGCCGCGCGTGATCGAAGCGTTCCGCAACGAAACCAGCGCCCCGGAACTTTTCCCCTTAATGGGCCAGGCGGGTTTGTTGGGGGCAACAATACCCGAAGAATATGGCGGCGCGGATGCCGGCTACGTTTCTTACGGCCTCATCGCCCGCGAGATTGAACGCGTCGACAGCGGATATCGCTCCATGGCCAGCGTCCAGTCCAGCCTCGTGATGCATCCGATCTATGCCTATGGATCCGAAGAGCAACGCAAGAAGTACCTTCCCGGTCTGGCATCGGGCGAACTCATCGGGTGTTTCGGACTAACCGAACCGGATGCCGGTTCGGACCCGGCCGGAATGCGGACCTATGCCAAGAAAGACGGCGATGGCTATTCCATTTCTGGCGCAAAAACGTGGATTTCCAATTCGCCATTTGCCGATGTCTTTGTGGTCTGGGCCAAAAGCGAAGAGCATGGCGGCGGCATTCGCGGGTTTATCCTTGAGAAAGGGATGGAAGGGCTTTCTGCGCCCAAGATCGAAGGCAAAATTTCGCTGCGCGCATCGACGACGGGCATGATCATGATGGATGATGTTAAATTGCCCGCCGATGCGCTGCTGCCCAATGTTCAAGGCTTGAAGGGCCCCTTTGGCTGCCTTAACCGCGCGCGATACGGGATTAGCTGGGGCGCAATGGGAGCGGCAGAATTCTGTCTTCACGCCGCGCGCCAATATGGCCTTGATCGAAAGCAGTTCGGCGCCCCTCTTGCGGCCACACAATTGTTCCAAAAAAAGCTCGCCGACATGATGAGCGACATTGCGCTGTCGCTTCAGGCATCCTTGCGCGTTGGCCGTTTGATGGACGAAGGGCGCTTTGCCCCTGACATGATTTCTATCGTTAAACGCAACAATGTTGGCAAAGCTTTGGATATCGCACGCCAAGCCCGAGACATGCATGGCGGCAACGGGATTTCAGAGGAATATCAAGTGATCCGGCATGCGGTGAACTTGGAAACGGTCAACACTTACGAAGGCACGCATGATGTCCATGCGTTGATCTTGGGCCGCGCGGTCACAGGCATTGCAGCGTTTGGTTGAGCGGTTCTCAACCGTTCTCAGGGCGGCACCGCAAAGGGCGCGCCGCAATCGCCAATTGTCGACGTTTAGGGATCGCTTTGTATGAAGCTTTACGGGTATTATCGCAGTTCAACCAGCTACCGCCTGCGCATTGCGTTGGAATTGAAGGGGATCACTTACGAACAGGATCCCGTGAACCTGTTGGAGGCTGCGCAGAAAGATCGCTCTTTCACTGATCGCAACCCCTTTGCCTCTGTGCCTATGTTGGAGGCAGATGGGCGAGATCGCGCGCAATCCATGGCGATGATTGAATGGTTGGACGAAGCTCATCCTGATCGCCCGTTGCTGCCTATCAACATCGAAGAACGGTTCACGGCGCGCGAATTGACTTACGCCATCGCAACCGAACTGCACGCGCCGCTTAACCTACCGGTGCTGAAGTATCTGAAGGATCCGCTAGGCCATTCTCAGCAGATCATCGATGACTGGTACCGTCATTGGCTCAAACGAACCTTGGATCCGGTAGAAGCGCGTTTGGAGCAATTAGACACCGGTCGCTTTCTGTTCGACGCGCCAGGCATATTTGAAACAATATTGATCCCGCAAATCTACAACGCCCGCCGGTTCCAATACGACCTCACCTCGCATCCTCGGATCACACGGATAGAGGCTGCTTGTACGGCCCTGCCCGCGTTCCACCGGGCGCATCCTGACAACCAACCCGACAACCCTGCAAATTCTGCATAAAAAGGTCTGCTTCTATGAAACTCGCAACGCTCAACGATGGCACTCGCGACGGCAAACTGGTCGTCGTTTCTAAAGATCTCACACGCTGCTGTGCGGCGGGTTATATCGCGCCGACTATGCAGGCCGCCTTGGACAATTGGGCGCGGATTGCACCGGAATTGGAAGTGTTGGCGCGCGACGTTGAACACGAAACCGTCCCGTGTGAGCGGTTCCACGAGCGTCAGGCTCATTCGCCTTTGCCACGCGCCTATCAATGGGCCGATGGCAGCGCCTATATCAACCATGTGGAATTGGTCCGTCAGGCGCGCGGCGCGACCGTTCCTGAAAGCTTTTACACCGACCCATTGATGTATCAGGGAGGCAGCGACAGCTTTTTACCCCCTCGCGGCGACATCCCCTTGGGTGATGTGGCGTGGGGTTGCGACATGGAAGGCGAAGTGGCCGTCATTGTAGATGATGTGCCTATGGGCGTCAGCGTCGATGACGCGGCTGGGCACATTAAGCTGATTATGTTGGTCAACGACGTCTCATTGCGTGGATTGATCCCAGGAGAATTGGCGAAGGGTTTTGGATTCTTCCAATCAAAGCCATCGAGCGCCTTCTCCCCTGTTGCGGTGACCCCCGAAGAATTGGGCGATGCGTGGAAAGACAGTCTGATCCACCTGCCATTGATGGTGGATTACAACGGCGCACCGTTCGGCCGCGCAGAAGCAGCCAAGGACGCAACCTTTAATCTGGCACAGCTCGTCGCCCATGCCGCCAAAACGCGCGCATTGGGCGCCGGCACAGTGATTGGATCGGGCACCATCTCCAACAAAGGCGCGGATGGCGGTCCCGGCAAACCGGTTGCCGAAGGGGGACTTGGTTATTCTTGCATTGCGGAAATCCGTATGATCGAAACGATCCGCGATGGCGAAGCGTCCACCCGCTTTATGGCGCCGGGCGATACCGTAAAAATTGAAATGCGCGACGGCGACAATCACTCAATTTTTGGCAGTATCGAACAAGAAGTGGTGGGCACCTAACCGCCTAAGCCGACCGTCGCTCATCAATTATTGCGACGAAATCGTGGTTCACATCGCGGTGCTCGGCTTCATCTGCACGCACCGCGATGATGACATCGCGCAAACGCGCGTCGGCGGGCAATTGCCAATAATCGATGGCGATTTGCGGCGCGGCAACGTTTTCGTGAGCTCCTGCATCGACCTGTTCCAAATAGCTGGTGTAGCTAATGACGGCTTCTTCTTCGAAATAGCCGACCACGCGATGAGCGGTTCGTGGTGCAAACAGATAGAGGAAGAAGTAGAAGTTGTAGAAGATCATTTGGACAGCGATGATCAACCCGCGTTCGAACCAATTTGGCTGCGCGATCTCGACAAAAGTCATGAGATGCATCCGCTCATTCTCCGCCTCTTCCAAAAGAGTGCGGATCCAGCCTTCGTCATCGCGCATCATGCGAAGCGCACGAAGATGTTGCCATAGACCACCGACCATGCCCGGCACCGCCGCCACAGTTTCCAAAACGACTGCGCGATGGCCATATCGCCGAGCGAAAAACAGATCGGCGAAGAACCGCAACATTTTGACAAAGGCAAACGCGACTTTGTCGCTAATCGATTGCGGGGCGATATGGACGTCTATGTCCGCGTCAAGATTGACTTGGCGGACAGTTGATCGGCTTTCGGCGTGTTGCATGGTGCACCTCCGTTTCGGTGCACATCATATAGCGGTTTCGGGGCTAAACCACCCGCGAAACCGCCACACTATATGTTCAATTTTTTGCAACAACTAAAGGTTTAGACTCTCGGCTACTGCAGAATTTACAATCTTACCTTCGTGAACATTTAATCCCAACGCCAGATGAGGATCGTCATTGCACGCAGCCACGACACCCTTATTTGCGAGCGCTAAACCGAATGGCAAAGTCGCGTTGTTCAACGCATAGCTGGACGTGTGTGGGACGGCGCCCGGCATATTGGCCACGCAGTAATGGATGATGTCATCCACCAGATATGTCGGATCGGCATGGGTTGTCGGTTTTGACGTTTCGAAACATCCGCCTTGATCGATGGCCACATCGACAAGGACCGCGCGGTGCTTCATCAAACCCAGCATATCGCGCGTAACAAGCCGTGGCGCGCTTGCGCCGGGAACCAGCACAGCGCCGATCACGACGTCAGCTTCGGTAATGGCGTTTTCAATTGTGCCTGCATTCGAATACCGCGTCGTTGCGCGTCCTTGGAACATATCGTCCAATTCGCGGATGCGCGGCAAAGAGCGGTCCAAAATCTCGACATTCGCGCCCAAACCAACGGCCATACGCGCCGCCTGTGTTCCGACGACGCCGCCGCCAATCACCACGACTTTGGCCGGAAGCACGCCGGGGACACCGCCCATCAATATGCCGCGCCCGCCGTTTGTTTTGTGGCTGGAGTGCGCGCTCGCTTCAATCGAAAGCCGCCCTGCGACTTCGCTCATCGGGGCCAAAAGCGGCAGCGAACCATCCGCGGCTGTGACGGTTTCGTAAGCAACCGCAGACACGCCGCTTTCGATCAAACCTTTTGCCTGATCGGGATCGGGCGCGAGGTGGAGATAGGTGAAGAGGATTTGCTCTTCGCGCAATTGCACCCATTCTTGGGGTTGCGGTTCCTTGACCTTCACCACCATTTCCGCGCGCGCAAAAACCTCTTGCGCCGTGTCGACGATGACGGCGCCAATCGCCCTATAATCATCGTCTGTCTTGCTAATGCCCAGACCCGCACCGCTCTCAACGATGACTTCGTGGCCCATCGCCACATATTCGCGGGCCGCTTCGGGGGTTAGGCCGACACGGTATTCGTGGTTCTTAATTTCTTTGGGAACGCCAACAAGCATGATTGCCTCCTGAGGGGAATTCGGACTCGGGCGGCAATACTCCACACGCAATAAAGTTTCAATCGTAACGAATAGTGTTGCATTTGCTCTTGGCCTTTGTGAGTGTCGATCGAAATTCGCGAACGCAAGGAGCCGAACCATGACCACTTATTCCAACGCCAAAATGCTGATCAACGGCGAGTGGGTTTCCGATGGCGGCGCGGGATCCATGCCCGTTATCAATCCTGCGACTGAACAGGTCATCGGCGAATGTCCCAAGGCATCCATCGAACAACTCGATGCGGCTTTGGCGGCGGCGGATGCTGGTTTTGCGATTTGGAGCAACACGCCCGGCATCGAGCGGTATCGCGCCTTGCGACGGTCCGCCGATCTGTTGCGAGAACGCGCGCCGGCGATTGCACGCGTTGTCACTCTTGAAATGGGCAAGCCGCATGCACAGGCTTTGGGTGAGACAAACGGCGCAGCGGACTTGATCGACTTCCTGGCCGAAGAGGCAAAGCGTCAAGGTGGACGCCTTGTCCCCGTGCGCAGCGCCAATTTGTTGGAACAGCGCGTGACCCAAGAGCCCATTGGCCCCGCCGTGCTTTTGACCCCGTGGAATTTCCCCATCAATCTGGCCGCAAAGAAATTGGGCGGTGCGTTGGCGGCGGGTTGCTCGGTCATTCTAAAACCGGCGGAAACAACGCCAGCGTCCAGCCAAATGTTGGTCGAGTGTTTCGTCGATGGCGGTGTGCCGGCGGGTGTGATCAACTGCGTCTATGGCGACCCAGCCATGATCTCAGAGCATCTGATCGCCGCTCCGGAAACTCGCAAAGTTAGCTTCACCGGATCGACGGCAATCGGCAAACATCTGGGCTCTTTGGCGGCGCAACACATGAAACGATTCACGCCTGAATTGGGTGGCCATGCGCCCGTAGTAATCGGCGAAAGCGCGGATTTTGAACGGACGATCGCCGCTTGTGTCGGAACGAAATTTCGCAATGCCGGTCAGGTTTGCGTGTCTCCCACGCGGTTCTTGGTTGCGCGGAACATCTACGACAACTTCGTCGCAGAATTTGCAAAGCGGTCACAAGACATCTCCGTCGGCGATGCCAGTGTAGACGACAGCGTTAGCATGGGACCTTTGGCGCATGGCGGCCGTGTAACCGCGATGGTTGAATTGATGGATGCACTAGGCGGCACGAACGGAGAAATTGTGAGCGGAGGGTGCGCGATCGACGGGCCGGGCCATTTCTTCCAACCCACCGTGATCGCTGCCCCCGCTCTTGATAGCGCGATGATGACGCAGGAACCCTTTGGCCCGGTGGCAGGCATTGTTCCGTATGATAATATCGAAGATGCGGTGAGTATCGCCAATTCGCTGCGATACGGTTTGGCCGCTTATGCCTTCACCGCCGACCTTGATGAAAGCCACTACCTTGGACGGTCACTGCGGGCCGGTATGGTGGCGATCAATCACTTTGCCGTGGGATCACCAGAAACACCGTTTGGCGGCGTAGGCGATAGCGGCTTTGGATCGGAAAGCGGCGTCGAAGGGTATCTCGGGTACACGGAGACAAAGCTGGTCACGGTCGCCAAATCGGCGCCGTGATCTAACCTTCAAAATTGGTTGGTGGGTGTTATTCTGGTGCGAGGGTGCGAAGGCCCCGCCACTAAGAGTTCAGCGCAGCGGATTGAGCCGCGAAAAAACCCGAGACAAAGAACTTTGTTGCGGCATCGGACGGATACGACCGTATCGTGCACGGCGTGAATTTTCGTCGCCAAAGCACACTGTGCGGCCCATTTGATCTGGTCCGGATGAGACGATTGTTGGTTTTTCCATGTGTCGCGTCCCCGATTCGCGAGTTGTTATGCTGCGTAAGCTAACACCGAATCGGGAGATCAGTGAGTCTTATTTGACCGATCGGGAAACAGAATTGCCAACTGCGTCAATGTGGGACTTTCCATAAAGATGGATTTACCCACATGAAACGACACAATCATTCATCTCAAACGCTGCCAATCGGACCGCATAATTGCGGTCAATCCGTGCGCTGAACCCCCGCCTCTCTCACATCGGCCAAGGTCGGATAACCGTTCACGGCCATCAACAAATCCGCCTCTGCAAGGATAGAGCGAAGAACCCATGCCGCGCCCTTTGCCCCGCCAAGGGCCAGTCCATACGTATAAGGGCGCCCCACGCCGACGGCGGTCGCACCCATAGCCAACGCCTTGACCGCATCGGTACCGGACCGGATCCCGCTGTCGAAAAGAACCGGCAAATCCCCGCTCGCTTTTACAACGTCTGAAAGCAGGTCAATCGTGGCGATGCCGCCGTTCGCCTGACGCCCGCCATGGTTTGAACAATACACCGCATCCGCCCCATGATCGACCGCCCTTTTGGCATCATCAGGATGGCAAATCCCTTTCAAAACGATAGGCAGATCGGTGACCGATTTGAACCATTCAATGTCTTCCCAAGTGAGCACTTGGCCAAAAATCGCCGCAAACATCATGATCGCGGATTTGGGATCTTCCTCTGGCGGTTTCTCCAACAAAGAACGGAACACGGGATCAGAGAAATAGTTCTGCATCACTTTCCCGCGCAATTGCGGAAAGTTTGACGCGTTGAGATCGCGCGGCCGCCACCCAGTCAGCCATGTGTCCAATGTTACAACGATCGCCTTGTAGCCCGCCTTTTCGGCGCGTTTGATCAGGCTGGCCGCAAGTTCTTTGTTGCGCGGCGTGTAGAGTTGGAAAAAGGCGGGCGTTTCGCCGGTCGCGGCAAACACATCTTCCATCGGATCATTGGATAGGGTCGATGCGCAAAACGGTACGCCGGTCATAGCGGAAGCCTGGGCTGCAGCCATGTCTCCGTGGCGATCCTGTGTCGCCTCCCCATTCAAGCCAATCGGCGCCATGAAAAGCGGACTGGGCAATTTCATCCCGAACAAATCGATAGACAAATCACGCTCGGTGCAATCGACCATCATCCGCGGGATCATTCCCCAATGGCGAAACGCGCTGGCGTTGGTGTCCTGCGTGTGTTCATCGCCGCACCCGCCCGCGACATAATTGGTCATCATCGGACCCAACGCTTCGTGCGCGCGCGCCTCCAATGTGGCAAAATCAACCGGATAATCAGGCAGAATCCCCTGAAGACCGGCATTGTAGATTTCGTTCTGCATCCCGCCAAAATTGTGCATGGTGTTTTGCATGGGGCGCGGTCCTCTCTTTGACTATCTGGGTGCGAAGAGAGACGAAGTCACGCCATGCGGCAAGTCTTTTCGTGCGACTAGCGCATCAGTTTTTGCAAAGCAGGGCGGACCCGCAGAAATTGCGCATAAAGTCGTTCCAGTACGGAAAGAACTACGCGGTTGCGTGCAAGTTCACCAACTGGCCTTAAAAAAGGTATCGCCCGCCACATCGCAGCAAAGGCGGCCGCTCCGTTGAGAATTTCACCATCCTCTTGCGCGTGAAGTCGGCCCAGCAATTGGCCCTGATCAATCGGGCAATTGGGATCGCCCTTGCCCGATACATCGACAAAGTTGATGGCGTTTGATCGATCCAGCCTCTTCATGAAGGCTATCTCGCGCTGACAAAGCGGGCACGCTCCATCGAACCAGACCTTCACTCTGGTATCGTTCGTGGGTGCATTTGAAGGAGCACTTGATGGAGAATTGCCTGCGGTCATTTTACAAATGTGCGAGTGGCGGCTGCATTTTCAAGGTCCACCTTCAAACGCCTGTTTTGTCCGTACAGGCTCAGAAACTGAACCGGACTGATCCCACCGCTTTCACCTCGTCGGTTTGAACCAACGTGACGCCATCCGAAACGATTGTCGCATCGGCGTGGTTCAATCCGAGATTGACCGAAAGCCCCCGCGCCACGGCGTAGTCAGCGCCTAGTGCTACGGCGATCTCCTCGTCGCCATCGGCCTCACCAAAATGCCCTTCGGCCGAGACACGCAGAGGACCCAGCTGGGTTTGTGCTCCGGCCGAAACGAACCACCGATCAAGATCGGTCAACGCACCATCCAGATGTTCATACCCACCGCCCAGATCGAACAGAGAGCTCCCATAGACAAATTCGCCCACCAATCCCGCGCCGTTTGTATCGAACGTGGTGACACCATCGGCGGCGGTGAATTGGGCGCGACGATATCGCGCTGAGAACCTTAGGTCGCGCACCCCAATTGGCCGTTGAAAAACTGTTCCGGCTTCGAAATCTCCGTTCTCATCGACGACCAGACCCAAAACGCTGGGTCCAAAGCGACCAACATATGCCCCGCCCCAATTGTCCAACGAGCCAAGGAAATCGTCAAAAGCCAAAAAGCCATTGCCGACGCCGCGTTGACGCCGGGTCAATTCGCGGACTTGTTGATTCACATTACCACCAATGACGGTGCCAAAACTGGTCCCGATAAACCCGGCAACATTGTCCGAATAGTCATCAGAACCGCCAAATCCATCAAGCGACGCCGAGGCATATTGCCCAAAATAGGCCGCCCCGATTGTCCAACGATTGCCAAGCTGCGTTTCGGCGGTGACTTGGAAATTGCCCACGGCCTCAACCCGCACGTCATCGCCGCCTGTCACTTCATTGAATTCCGCGAT
This sequence comes from Erythrobacter sp. Alg231-14, assembly GCF_900149685.1. NCBI lineage: Bacteria > Pseudomonadati > Pseudomonadota > Alphaproteobacteria > Sphingomonadales > Erythrobacteraceae > Erythrobacter > Erythrobacter sp. Alg231-14. The sequence continues at coordinate 1,037,195 of NZ_LT702999.1, forward strand.
CACCGGAACATCGGCGACCCCCGTCAGCGCGATCGTTATCCCTTCAAAATCATAGGCAATCGGCTCTTCGAGCGAAGAGAGGCGATCGTAATTGAGATTGACGTCTTGGGCATGCGCTGCACTTGGCAAAGCGGCGACGCCTACCAAGGCAATAGCCAAAGCGTGTTTTTGAGAAACAACCACGGCTTAGACCTTCCTTGGGAACATCGTGTGAAACGCGTGTTGGGCAATTTGACGCCCTGCGCGGTCGGCCGCTTCGTGATCCTGGAGCCAGTGCACACCGCCGTACAAACGACTCCAACCGTTTTCATGAGCGGCTTGATCCAAGCTGTTGAAATACCGCCGCTTTCCGGTCAGGCTCGGCCATAGAACCTGATCCGGGCTTTCATGACTGAAGCTGACGGCATCGGTGCCGATCAACAATTTCGTCATTTCCACTCCGGCCGCACCAAAGGTTGAATGGCCGGATGTGTATGCGGGGAAATTCGGTGTCGGAATGTAGCTTTGCCAACGAGGTTGTGTCGTCACGCGCGGGTCGGGATTGCCAAATTCGCCACATCGGAATTTGATTGCGGTTTCTGGGCGCAGCACATCGTAGGTGTATTTGCTGTCCCATGCGTTGATCGAAGCGTCGGCCTGCGTTGCACCAAGCAGTGCAAAATGGCGCGCATGATCAAGGAAGTCATATCCGCAATCCTGCATAACCTGCAGAGCGATGTAGAGGAAATGTCCCGGCGGTGTGATGCCCCATGGGCCATCTTCCCAAAACAGAGCGATTTCGGATTGATCGGCGGTTCTCAATTGAGAATCCTTGCCGCCCAACGCCCTCACCTGTTCAAACTGTCCAGCGAATTCGGGACTGCGCGGGTCGGGGAACGCATCCACACGGAACTGCGAAGGGCTGGTCATAGTCCAAGGTTTGATCTGACCATGACCGGGAAATAAGCCTCGGTCATAAGCCCCGACCGTTGGCCCGGGCCGCGCACTATAGGATGGCCCGGTTGGCGTCCACTTCAATGCGTCTTGGCGACGAGGATAGCGTCCATGGTAGTAATTAACGCGGTCGGGTTCTGCACCGTCATGGGTCCGCATCTTGTTGATCGCAATGCCAACATGACGCCCCCACGCCGCGCCCAATTCCTTGGCTTCACCGCTTTCGAATTGCCCCATAAAACTGCGCCGTTCCCAAAGGAATGGCTGTTGGAAACACTCCGCCGCAGCGGTTGCAAACGCGACACCGTAAGCGACTTCGGGATCTGCACCTTGCGGGGCTTCGCCAAAATCATAAGGCGTATCATATCGCCCGATAATAGCGTTCGCCGCAACGAAACCTGCGACCATCGGGCCTGCAAAATTGTAAGCGGCGCGCGGCGGCGCAACGCGTTGATCGCGCACCTGCTGCATCGCGATGTCGACCCATCGATACACTGTGTTCGTGTTGCGCGGTTCAACGATGTTGGTGAGATAACTCGCCCGTGAACCCATTGATGCGGTTGCGCAGCCCGATAGGCCAGTCGCAGCAATAGTCGCCGCAGCGCCGGCCATCGCGGCACGCCGTGATATTATCATCAATTCCTCCTAAGCGATGCGGCCGCCTGAATTGCCGCATTTCGAAACCCGTCAATTCACAAGCCAATCCATCAAAGACGAGCGAACCTACGAGAGCGCGAGAGGAGGACTTACCCGAGAAAAGGTAAGGAAAAGTTTCTTGGTTGATGCAATCTTTACGATGATCTCTGAACACAAAAAAGGCCGCCCAAAGGCAGCCTTTTTGCTGAATGTCGATCCGAGATCGGCGCGCACTCAATCAATGGATATCCGGCAGCGGCGCAAAACGCGCGCCGCTGCCGGATCATAGCTAGTTACTGCGCACTCGCCTCAAGCTTATCAGCGAGCTGCGTAAGCTGGGTCATGCAACCGTTTTCAATCAACGCTTGCGCCAATGCATCAGGAGCCAACCTTTCCTCGGTCAGCTGTACAAAGGTCAATTCTGTGGTCGCCTGCTCACCGTCTTCGCCTGCGGGCGCAGTGACGGTGTAGGTGGTGCCTTCGCTCAAAGAGAGACCATCGGGGTCGAGAGCGCGAAGCACTTCGGTTTCCACAAAGTTCACATCAAGAGTGGTCTGTGTGGTCTGATCAGTGATTTGATAGGTTTGCGGGCCTTCAGTCGCTGGGCGCCAAAGGCGAACCGTTTCCAAGTCATACAGGCATACTGGTCCCGCAGCGGCAATGTTCACATACCAAAGGTTTGGATTACCAGTCGACGTTGCGCCGCCACGAACCGCACCGGTCCGTGCGCGGCTGCTGTTGCGGCGACGGGTCAAGTTGGAAAACTGCGACCGCGTCCGTGTTGCCCCTTGGCCAACCCGGAACGTGCCCGGCCCTTGCAAGACGCGTGTACCACCATCGGTAAGCACGGTGATTTTGTCACCGGCGCGCAATGTAATGCTCGACGAATCTTCAACTTGACGACCAACGGGGTAGTCACTCGACGACGGTCCGGAAGATTTCACAACCACACCGGCTGAAGCCATTGCAGGTACTGTCATAACGGCGCCAACAAGCGCCACGCCCATCAAACGGGCCTTAATTTTATCCGAGAACATAAGCTCCCCCCTCATTCAGGTTTCGAATGCGACTGCTATAGTTACGCAACGCCAGATCGTCTGGATGCATAGCAGCCACCTCATCGATTAATTGTACTGCTACGTCATGTTTGCTTTCGCTAAGCTGAGCGGCCTCAATCAATTTTGCACGATGTTCCTCAGGGAAATCGGGCATGGGTTGGTAGATATCGACCGGTTGAGCTCGTCCGCGCAAAACAATGCGTCCCATAGGGACCCACCAATCCGGAGACGATCGCTCGATAAACTCGCGGCTGGCAGAAACATTGGAATCCAATGGCTTGTTCGCCGCTTCGAGCCGGGCGGCGGTGTTCATACTATCGCCCAAGGCGGTGTATTGAATGCGCGTTTCGCCGCCAAAATTGCCGATTACCGCTTCGCCGTAATGCAACCCAACCCGGGTTTTTCCGATTTTCGGAAGGCTGTCATCCATCGCCGCCACTTCTTTGCGGAAATCTTCGCCTGCTTTCCACATGGCGTATCCCGCATTGGCGGCGCGTTCGGCATCATCGGCACGCGCAATTGGCGCGCCCCAAAACGCTACGACCGCATCACCAACAAATTTGTCGATCACCCCGCCATGTTCGAGAACAACCTCGCTCAACATTTCAAGGTAGCGATTGAGCAACTTAGCGACCATTTCTGGCTCGATCGCGTGGCTCATTTTGGTGAAGCCCTCCAAATCGCTGAAAAGGACGTAGATCTCACGTTTCTCCCCGCCCAAGGATAGGAGGTCTGGATCCTCGATGATCTGTTGGGCGATGTCACGCGGGATGTATTTGCCCAGCGCGCCCTGCGCGAAGCTGCGTTGAGCCGCGCCAGCCGATCGAGCCGCAGCTGTTACCGCTGTGAACGCGACAATCCATGCAACCAGCCAACCGACCGCCGGCAATCCATAAGTGTCGATGTCTTGGAAATGCAGCGCAAATGGCACACCCACAAACAACACGAACAAAACCACCAAGAGCGGTGCCAGTTTTGAGGCAGGCCATTCGAGCAACGCGGTGAGCGCTGCCGATGCGACAACCAGAATGGCCATCACCCAAAGGGCCCAGCTGGGTACAGTAGGAAGGACCTTCCCATCCAACATCTGTGCGATAATCTCGCCGTGAACCGACAACCCTGCGGGTTCAAAGCCGGTCCACGATGTGAACGACGTTTCGACCCGGTCATAGTCGACAATATCGCCGCCAATCAGAACATATTTACCTTCGATTTCCTGAGCAACGAATTCGGCCACAACTGGATCGAGGTTGGTGAACAGTTCAATCGAAAGCGATTGGAACAATGGCTCTTCAACTTCGGCTTGGCCATTTGGATCGGCTTCGACGCCCTCTTCGACCTCTTCGTCAAATCCAGCGCGCAAAGCCCTGCGATATTCAATAGCGCCTTCATAATCGGCGAACGCTGCGGCCGGTCCACCAGCATCTTCCAACATGGCACGGCCCAGCAAAGGTGGCAGGTCCGGTTCAATCGATGGCCAGATACGCGTTGCGCCAAAGGAATTGTCCAAGCGGATACTGGCAGGGCGCGAATTTGACCCTTCCAATTCCGCCATAAATTCTTCGAGGAACACTTGTTGTTCAAAGACAATGTCGCTCGCATTGGTGGCAACGTTTGCATAACCGACCGCTGTTGGCGTCTGCATATTGCGCAACGTATCGATCAACAGACCATCATCGGCCTGCGGTTGATCGAAGAGTATATCGATCCCGATCGCTTTTGCGCCCATTTGGTCCAGATTGCCCAAAGCTTCGGCCAAAGCATCGCGGGGCAACGGGGAACGTTGTTCCAGATTGATCAGAGCCTGATCATCATAAACGACCAAGACGATTCGATCATCCTGCTCCACCAAATCGGCCGAAAGATAAGCGCGCGTATCATACAGCGCACGTTCCGCCGCGTTGGTGAGCGGGGTTGGCTCTTCACCACCGGGTAGCACCCAGCTGAAACGAGCGAGGAAAAGTGCAAGACAGAGGAACAAGCATGTCGAGATTAGCTGAAGCGTTCCTGCCTCACGAACGCTGCGCCAACCGCGCGCGATCAATCCGCCGCGTTTCTTCTTCTTCGTTTCGTCCGACATTCACCATTCCCCCAAAGACCATCTCTATACAGATGGCCCCAATGCGAAACAGCAAAGCGGTTTTGTTCGGTCCGCGCAAGTCGCCTTGTCTAGGCAATCCCCCTATGATTGCGCCGCAGCGTTCTGCACCTGCTGACTTCCGGGTGTTGAACCCCATCAAGGCGATTGCTTAGGTTGTGAAGCCTACCGCTCTGAGAAAGCCGTAACGATGGGCGCATCAGGTCGGCGACTGGTCAATTTTCGAACATAGGAACTCAAACCACGCTGCTAATCTTCGTCTCAAAACTCGAGCCCCATCGTGCTCGGACCGAATAATCATCCACAAGGGACCAGAAACGGCGATACCGGATAAAGGGGTCTGCATTCGACGTAAGTTTACGAGTTAACACGCAAATTTCCAGAATCCGCGCTCGCGCGCTGCCCCCGGCAGCTTACAAAGACCCTTCCAAAGTGGAGGTAAGCTAGTGAAAAATTCACACTTAACTGCTCTCCTGACTTTGGTCGCCGTTCTGATGCAGGAGTCACTGTGCAGCACTTAATCGAAATGTCGCCGGTTCTTGGCGCGTACGACAAATCGTCAAAAGCCGTGCGCCTTTCGCGCAACTCGGCTTCCAACACCGCATTTGGCAATCCGGTTAACCCACGCTATGCACGTCGTATGACAGGCAGCGTATTGGACTGGAAAAGCGACGAACGCGCGGGGGCAACCGTGCTCGCTCCTAGTGGTCGAGTGGACGAATCGACGGCCGACGTCTTCAAAGAACACTTGCTGGCAGCGATGGGAAAAGGGCCTTCTTTGGCCGTCATCGATCTTGCCGGCGTGGAATACATGTCATCGCGCGGCCTTAGAGCGCTAACCTTAGCACAGCGCGCCGGCAAAGATGCCGAAACCACGATTATTCTGGCGCGGCCAAACGACACGATGCGCGAAATTCTCGCGATCAGTCGATACGACATGGTATTTAGAGTTGCCGAAACGATTGAAGACGCGATCGGGCACTAGCTCAGCGTTTTAAGGGGGGAATATGCAGGTCCGGTTTTGGGGAACGCGCGGGTCGCTGCCTGTTGCGCCGCACGCCTCGACAATCACAGACAAAATTGCGGACGCGTTGGTGCATGCCAACGGCAAGAGCTTTGCAGATAAAGACGCGGCCGCGGCCTATGCACGCGATGAATTGGAATTCGCCGTGGGACAGGGTTACGGAGGCGCGACCAGCTGTGTCGAAGTGGATGCAGGAGAAGGCGCCTTTGTCGTTTGCGATATGGGGTCGGGATTGCGAGAATTTGGCCTCGATACCTTGCGCCGCTTGTCTGATGGCCATCGACCAAAAGAATGGCACTTCTTCTTATCGCACCTGCATTGGGACCACATCATGGGGTTCCCATTCTTTGTGCCAGCCTTCGTCGAAGGCGCGAAGGTAATCATCCATGCCGGACACGCCGATGCCGAAGAGGCGCTGCGCCGTCAGCAGGAAGAGATATCTTTCCCCGTGCCGTTTCATTGGTTGAAGGCCGATATTGAATTTCGCACTTTAGAAACGGGACGCGAATATGAGATTGGCGAACTAACTGTCTCGCTTATCCAACAAGAACACAGCCATGCAAGCTATGGCTATCGGTTCCGTGACGCAGACGGCAAAGTTGCGATTTATTCGACCGATGCTGAGTACAAAATCGAAAACATGGACGCCGAATCCGCGATGGTCGAATTTATCGCAGGAGCAGATTTGGTGATCGCCGATACTATGTATTCGCTCGCAGACAGTGTTTCGATGAAAGAGGATTGGGGCCACTCATCCAACATCGTGGCCGTGGACCTTTGTCATGAAGCAAGTGCAAAACGATTGGCGCTTTTCCATCACGAGCCAACCTATAGCGATGCCGACATTCAACGCATGCATGGCGAGACCATTCGATACGAAGAGCTAACGCGCAACGGAAGTGAATTGACCGTTCTGTGTTCGTATGATGGGCTCTGTGTCGATCTCTAAACCGCAAAAAGTAGAAGCCGGACCGGACAACCAAACGGCTCATTCATCGCATCGCTCCAGAATTATGCGCGGTATTGTGATCGGCGCGATCATCGGCGCGCTGCTAACATTCCTGGCCGGCGATTTTGAACGACGGACCATGTTCGACACATGGCAAATTGTATCTCCTCGTCAAATCACTGCGGACAATGTCGTTGTCGTTGAAGTCGACGATTACAGCATCGAAGAGGCAGGCCAATGGCCGTGGCCGCGATATGTCACGGCGCAATTGATCGACCAGATTGGCGCTGCTCAACCGCGTGCGATTGGGATTGATGTCTACTTCACAGAGCCGGATCCTCTCAGCCCCCAAAATTTTGCAGACCGATACCTCGAAGAGGAGTTGGACAGTGAAACGCGCGAAACGATCCGCGCCTTGCCCGATATGGACCAATATTTGGGCATCATACTGGGCCAAACGCCCAGCGTCTTAGGACGGGTGGTCACAAATGATCAGGGTGAAACAGCCGATCAGTATTTCTTCAACCCCGAAGTAAGCGGTACACCTCCACCCCAGATTTTGACCGGCGACCGCGTTGTGGCCAGCATTTTCACGCTGGACGAAGTGGCGATGGGCCATGGTATGCTGAACGGAGAACCGGACACCGATGGCTTGGTCAGACGTGTACCGCTGGCCACGAAAGTCGGTGAGGTTCAGGCCGCCGGGTTCGCCGCAGAATTGGCGCGCATCGCAATGGATGTTCCGCAACTAGAATGGTCGGCCGGTGGGTTGACCTTTGGCGACAAGACGGTCCCGACTGACGATGGCGCGAATATGCGTTTTCGTATGGGCACGCTTCCTGAAGAAGCGAAAATTTCTGCTTTGGAAGTGCTCAATCAAGAAGTCTCTGCCGACGTTTTCAAAGACAAAGTCGTGATCATTGGCGTCATCGCCACCGGTACATATGACATCGTCGGCACACCATTGAACAGCGAAGCATTCGGCGTCCACGTTCAGGCGCAGGCTGTCGATGCCATCCTTGAAAATGCGTGGGTATCGCGCCCTGCTTACATGACCGCGGTTGAGATCGGATTGGCTGTGTTGTTGGTCATCCTGATCATTGTCGGTGCCAATGCATCACGGAATTGGCCGTTTTGGCTGGCATTTGGTGTTGCGGTAGCCCTACCCTTCGGATCTTGGCTTGGTTACACGCAAGGGAACGTGTTGTTCGATCCGGCGCGCCCGTTGCTGGTTGCGGCCTGCGCTGCCATTGCTTTGGCAATCACCCGATTTGCAGTGGCCCGATCTGAACGCAAACGATTGGCCGATGAATTGGTTGAAGAACGTGTGCGCGCTTCGGAGCAAAAGGGCGAATTGGAAGCAGCCCGCCGCATCCAAATGAGCATGGTGCCGGGCGAAAAAACTCTTTCCCGATTGGATCATAGGACGGAGATTGGCGCAGTCCTTGAACCGGCAAAATCGGTCGGTGGTGACTTTTTCGACGCCGTGAAGATAAACGAGCATTTGCTGCTTTTCATGGTGGGCGATGTCACCGGAAAAGGCGTTCCCGCCGCGCTGTTCATGGCGCTTTCAAAGACTCTTTCCAAAAGCAATCTGGCGCGCGCAGGTGACGGATTGGCCGAAGCCGTCGAGGCACTAAACCGCGATCTAATGGACGAAGCGGACGATGAAATGGGGCTGACCATGTTGGTGGGCACCGTGGATTGCCGCACCGGAGCCACGCAATTGATCAATGCGGGTCACGAAAACCCCATGGTTGTCCGCCAAGACAAAGATGGCAATGACACGGTCGACACCTTTGAGATGAAAGGTGGCCCACCGTTCTGTGTCATCGAATTCCCGTATCAAGTGGAAAGCATCGATTTGAACGAAGGCGACACTTTGATCGTGATCACCGATGGCGCCACCGAAGCGGCGAATGAAGCCGATCAATTGTTCGGTATGAGCGGCGTCCTAGCGTCCTTAACAGCGCGCAATGACGGCAGCGCAAAAGGACGCGCTAGCAAGCTCGCGAAAGAGGTCCGCTTGTTCGAAGGGTCCAACGATCCCACCGACGATCTAACAATCTTTGCCTTGCGCTATCTGGGCGAAAAGGATCAATAAAATCCAACCCGCAACTTAGCGGATTACGACATCGACCCTGCGATAATTTGCATCGGCCACGTCATCGCCATTGGCCCGACGCGCGCTGTATTCGCCCATTCCGACGACGTCTTCATTCGCAATTTCATATCCGGCAGCGCGCATAATTGCGGCGACGCCTTCCGCGCGTTGCTGAGAAACTTCCGAATTGAGCTCTTCAGACCCTTCGGAATCGGTGTAGCCACGGATTAGAACTTGATAACCTGGGCGGCTTTCCAACCCTGATAAATGTGCTCGGATTTGCGCCACTTGCTGTTCACTTAACTGCATTTCACCGGTTGGAAATCCAGTGAGGCCCAAAGGTGACGCGGCCGGAGGGAGATACGATAGCAATTCAGTGTATGCCGGATCGACAGACGTCAATTGGCGCACACGCGGCGCCCGTTTGGAAAGGCGGGCCTGTTGATTTTCCACATTGAGAACGGTGTCATCTCCCCCTTCTTGCAACACAGCAACCGATCCGATCGGGCCACCGTCGGAATGCGAAAGCAAAGTGACACGGTCGCTGACGCAGGCGCTAAGCGTTAAGGTGGCGCCAAGTGCTAGAAGAGACTTTTTCATCCGGAAACCTCAACCACAAATGTCGTGCCACGCACACCAAGCGTCGAAGTTGGAGTGCGCACCCGCATACGGTCTCTGCCGCTGCGTGTGATACTGCCCGAGGTCACGCCCAAAGATCCGCGATTGATGGAAGTGACAGAACGGCCCGTCTGGCGCCGCCGGTCATATTCGTATTCATCAAGCGTAACGCGGCTGTTGGGGCCCAGCGCCATACGCGTGTCATCCGAAAGTGTGATCCCTACCCGCGACCGACTGCCCGTGGTGATGACATCGCCTTCTTCCAGCTTTAAACCAGATCGCGCTGTGATCGTGCGGCCATCTCGCAGGATCTGCACGCCCGATGTCACATTCTTAATTCGACCGATTTCGGCCAGTGCAGGTTGCGCAACGAAGGCAGCCATAGCAGCTACAAGGATACTAAATTTTCTCATGTATTCCCCCAGACGGATATCGTGTTAGCATAGAATCGTGGCCCATAGGAGACGATTTTCGGCATTCGTTGCCAGCGAGAGCGATTCGCACTCCACCATTTTGGAGGCGCTTCAATTCGCGCGCGACTTTCTGAGGGGAAGCTGCCTTGATGAACGCGCCCGTGTCAAGGCAGCGATCATCGTAGAAGAGCTAGTATCCAATTGTTTACATCATGGCGGTCCAAACAAGGACATTGCGCTGTGGTTGTCATTGGAGGATTCTGGTGATGGAGTTCAACTGCACATAGAAGATGACGGCGGGCGATTTGATCCAACGCAGGCGCCCGAGGTTGTAGGCCCCGATCCGAAGACCGGCGGCGGTGTTGGATTGGCGATAGTGGCGGCGTGGGCATCTGACATCACCTATGCGCGCACGAATGGTTGCAACGCTTTGTCGATGACAATCACGTAACCGCCGATTGCGTGCGATAGGTGGAGTTGTCCCAGCTTTTATCGCGGCACACGTTCTCCAATCGAGCCACACCATCCAGCACATCGCGATATCTCAACGTCAATGGGGTCAAACCGAAACGGATGATATCCGGCGTCCGGAAATCCGCAATTACATCATGTTCATCGCGCAACGCCTGGACGATAGCATAGGCGTTTTCATGGGAGTATCCGATATGGCTGCCGCGGTCTTCTGCTTGCGCCGGACTAGCAAGCACAAAGCCATAGCGGCCGCATAGCGGCTCCATCGCTTTGATCAACAATTCACCCATGGCAACAGACTTTGCGCGCACCGCGGTCATCTCCGCCTCCAACATCATGTCCACGCCCACCTCAAGAGCAGCAAGGCCCAAGACATAGGGCGTTCCACAAAGGAAGCGATCCACGCCATCGGCGGGTCGGTAGCCTTCTTCGAATGCGAATGGTTGCGCATGGCCGAACCAACCGGACAAAACCGGTTGCGCCGATTGATTGCGTTTCGCCACGTAAATGAATGCAGGTGCGCCCGGTCCGCCGTTCAGGAATTTGTACCCACACCCAACCGCAAAATCGGCGTTGGCTGCCGTCAAATCAATGTCCAGAGCGCCTGTGCTGTGACTCAAATCCCAAATCACCAAGGCGCCCGATTGCTGGATCCGCTGCGTCGTTTCAAAAAGGTCGCGCGCCTTTGACGTTTTGTAATGCACATGGGTCAAAAGAACCGCCGCAGTCGTTTCGTCGATCGCTTCCAATACGTTGCTGGGTTCAATCGCGCGAGCTGAAATACGCCCGCCGGAGAACTGTTCAATGCCCTGCATCATATAGGAATCGGTTGGGAAATTCGTTGTTTCGGTCAGGATTGTCGAACGATCTGGGCGCAGCGACAAAGCAGCGGTTAGCGCCTTGAAAATGTTCACCGAGGTTGAATCCGCCGCAATTACCTCTCCCGGCTGCGCCCCAATTAGGCGCGCAATTTTGTCGCCAATACGCTGCGGCGCGACGGCCCAATCGGCGTCATTCCAAGAGCTGATCAAGCCCTCGCCCCATTCGCGTTCAATCGTATCGTTCATCCGATCCAGCGTCGCCTTAGGCAAACAACCCAGGGAATTGCCGTCGAGATAGATCAAACCGTCGCGAATCTGGAACCGGTTGCGAAACTCAGCGAGAGGATCTTGCGCATCCCATGAAAGAGCTTGTTCCATCAATCCCGCTTTGCTCATTCGAAGTGCCTTATCGCTGGTCTCGGTTGCAATACTTGGTGTCGTGCCCGTCATGGCTGCATCTCTCTAAGAATGGCACGAACCGGGCTCGCATCGGCACCGTCGATTTTGAGCGGTAGCGCGACCAATTCATACGCGCCGACCGGTACATCATCGAGCACGAGCCCTTCGAGAATGCGCATATCGGCGGCGAGCACGGCGTGATGCGCATCCATAGTTTTTGACGTTTGCGGATCAAGCGACGGTGTATCGATGCCAATCAGCTGGACACCGATCGAGGCCATGCGTTCAATCACATCGGGTGCGACGGCGGAGAAGTTCTCATCCCATTGATCCTTAGGGAAGCGTCGATAGGTGCGTATGATCACACGCGTATATCCAGCGATTGCATCCCAATCGCAGTGCTCCAATTCGACGCGTTGCCCCTCGCCACCACCAGCATCAGCAGCGTCGATGACGATGCAGGAGCCAATATAGGCCGAAAGGTTGCAATCGGCCGAAGCCAAGCCCGCATCCGAATAATGCAATGGCGCATCGGCATGAGTGCCGGTGTGCATCGGCATGGACACCGCGCCAATGTTTACCGGGCAATCGGGCCCAATCGCCGCATGACGCGTGACGGTAATGGGCGGCTCACCCGGCCAAAGCGGTGTCGCAGAACTGATACGCTGCGAAATGTCCCAGATCCGCCGGTCGATCATCCTCTATCCCTTTCGAAGGCCCTATCGCCCTTCATCGCACGGTCTTAAGAACCGCTTGCGCTTGGCGCGGCGTGCGCTTCCATTCGCGTTCGCATCGACCACAATTCTGGGAAGAATTGCAAGTCCAGCGCTTTCACCAAGTAGTGCACACCCGCCGATCCGCCTGTCCCATGGCGATGACCGATCACTCGCGCGACAGTCTTCATGTGTTTGAACCGCCATTCCTGGAAATAGTACTCAAGCGCGGTGACCTTTTCGCCCAAATCGTACAGCGCCCAGTGACTGTGAGGATCGCTGTAAATGGCAAGCCACGCCTCCTCCACTTCTACGCACGGGGCGTATGGCTTAGACCAATCGCGCTCTATGCTATCCGCAGGAATTGCCAACCCGGCGCGCGACAACACGCCGAGAACTTCGTCGTAGAGAGACGGCTCGCTAAGGGTTCTGTTCAATATCGATTGCGCTGCGTCGTCCCCATGATGAACCAAGATCAAATCCGGCCGCTTCAATCCTAAGAGGAATTCGAGTTCGCGATATTGCTGCGATTGGAAACCTGACGCTTTGCCAAGAAAGCCGCGGAACGTCATGAAATCATGGGGACTCAAAGTTGCAAGAACTTCCCAAGAATGGATCATATGCCGCATAATTGTCGCCGTACGGTCCAGTGTTCGACCGGCTTTGTCCAATTCGTTGGCGCGCAAATGCACCATCGCCACGCGCAATTCATGCAGCATCAGCTTGATCCAAAGCTCCATGGTTTGATGCATAATGATGAACAGCATTTCGTCGGGTTTGTCCGACACCGGGCCTTGGCTGTTCAACAATTGGTTGGTTTGCAGGTGCTGACCATAGGTGAGTGCTCGATCCCATTGGATCGTTTCACCTGCAATATGGGCTTCGAACGTTTCTACGCCGTCTTGGATGGTTTGGCGGATCGGCGCCGAATTGGCCTGTGGCAGGTCAAAGTCTTTTGCATCAGTCATTCGGAACTTATAGCAAGGCTCACCCGAATATCATCCTGAATGATCCAGCATATTAGAGAAATTCAGTACAATGTACTTCATTTCCGCATTCTCAGGTTCTTTCGTGCGTCCATAATTCCCTATACAGCGTCTCTCACCTTGGAATTGGATGCGAAGGGAGTGGGCGTTTTGGATGCTATCGATTGGAAGATCGCAGAAGTTTTGGAAGGCGACGGACGGCGGTCATTTGCCGATTTGTCCGATGACGTAGGGCTTTCGAAATCGCCGTGCTGGGCCCGCGTAAAGGAGATGGAACGATCCGGTCTGTTGATCGGTTACGGCGCGCAGTTTGATCGCGCCCGCCTTGGGCTAGGCGTCTTAAGCCAGATATCAGTCACGATCCGTTTTGATGCCTACACCGCGTTTGAAGAGGCGGTGTTGAACCATCCGGCGATTGTTGAATGCCACACCACCGCCGGGTCCAGCGACTATCTGCTCCGCGTGTATGCGCGATCGGTCGACCATCTCGACGAATTGCTCCGCCATGAGATTTCCAAGCTGCCCGGTGTCACGTCCAGTTCAACGACGATCTGCCTCAAAACGATCAAAACGAAGGGATCGTTGACCCGGTGGGCCGGCCAAAACCAATAAGGTTCATCACCATAGGAAGGCGTAAAGCCCGATCAGCATAACAACCACAAGAGCCGACAATCGGTTAAAGAGCGGTGTGGTTGCGAATGAGATATCGCCCAGTTCCAGCGACCCTGCGGTTTTACCCTTATCTTCAAAGGTGATGGAAAGAGCAACGGCCAACGCAACGCAACCCAAGAACACAATCCAAACGCGGATGATGAACGGAATATCAGGCAGCCCGATCACCGGCCCAAATTTCAGGACGATGTTGAAAACGATCGACCCGATCAACGCTCCAAATGCGCCGATTGCGGTCGCACGCGACCAGAAAAAGCCAAGCAGGAAAACCGCAACAATGCCCGGTGCGATAAAGCCTGAATATTCTTGAACCGCTTGAAACGCGCTGTCCATGCCACCAAGAAACGGTTGGGCCAAAATCAACGCGGCGACCATAGCCAAGAATGCTGAGACCCGACCAACCGTTACATAATGATCTTCGGAACGATCTTCGTAACGCGGTTTGTAGATGTCCATCGTGAAGATGGTCGAAATCGAATTCATCATGGATGCGAGCGATGATACGATCGCAGCGATTAGCGCAGCAAATACCAGCCCTCGCAGACCAGCGGGCGCCAATCCCATCAACTGACCGTAGGTGTCATCCGATTGCTGTTGCAGTGCGCCGCCATCCAACGCTCCCTGTTGCGCCAACATGACCGCTGCGATGCCGGGGATAACAACGATCACCGGGATCAAGAGCTTAAGGAACGCGGCGAATGCCAAGCCCTTTTGCGCCTCGGCAAGGCTCTCTGCGCCCAATGCGCGTTGGATAATGTACTGGTTGAATCCCCAATAGGAGAAATGCAGAACCCAAAGGCCGCCCAACAACGTCCAGATGCCGGGCAGATCTCCATAGGCAGGATGGTCGTCAGCCAAGATCATCTTAAAGTGACCAGGAATCTCGCTGTAGAGCATACCCAAACCGGTGAAAGCACCGCCGGCGTCGCCCGCGACAAGATCCAGCGCAATCCATGTGATCGCCAAACCACCAAAGATAAGAATTACGACTTGAATGATGTCCGTCAGCGCCACCGCTTTCAATCCACCATACAGAGAATAGAGCAAAGCGAACACCGCAAGGGCAGTCATCGAAGGCAGGATCGACAATCCCGTCAGCGACATAACAGCAAGACCACCCAACCAAAGAACGGTCGTCAAATTCACAGCGGTATAGAGGATGATCCAATAGATCGACATCATCGTCTTGACGCCGCCGCCATACCGTTGATCGAGATATTGCGGCATCGTGTAAATCTTGCGCTTAAGAAAGATCGGCAAGAACCATTTCGCAACAATGATGAGGACAATCGCCGCTTGCCATTCATAGGCGGCGATCGCCATCCCAACGGCAAAACCTTGGCCAGATTGACCGATGATCTGTTCGGCAGAAATGTTGGATGCAATCAAAGACGCGCCAATGGCCCACCACGGCAACATGCGCCCGGCCAAGAAGTAATCTTGCGTGTCTTTCTTATGCCCGGCCGGCTCTCTCGATACCCATAGGGCAATTGAAAACAGGCTGATCGCATACAGCAGAACGACAATCACATCGATTGCGGCCAATTTCATTGCATTTTCCCCTCAAACGCCATGACTCGGCGCCGTATGTAAACCAATCCGATCAGTTGAACATCCCGCAATCGACTTGCGGTGATGGGCTTGCCTCAAGAGCGACCGCATGGATTGCGATCTCCCCCGTGCCACTACTGCGCAAACCAAACGGTGTTTTCAATTTTGTTGGATCAAGGCCGGCGCTTTCAAAACACGCCAAAGGCACCCGTGCCTCATTCCACCCGGCACCAGCCGCGTTTGAGACTAGTTCGGTAACGTCCAGAGCACCCGAACAGCCCTCACCACAGCCCAATACAAGTTCCATCGCAGAGCTAGGCGCGGCGAGCACATTCCATTCGATCAACAGATCAAAAGAGCCACCATCGGACATCGTGTCGACATCGATCGGCCGATTGGCTCGAACGCTGTAGACACCTTGGCCGTTGCCTTCCCATTCGATCACCCGCGCGTCTTCTTGCGCTTTGTAATCGACACCTCTGGTGCTGATCGCTCCTGAAAGGCTGCTGCCCACCAACGCCGAAAGCGGCGAATTGGCATTGGAACTATCACCCAAATACATGCTGAAACCGTTCGCCGCATCGCCGCGTTCCATAACAACGCCTGAGAACGCGCGACTTAGATCGATACCGGCGTCTTCGGAAACAGCCCCGAGGTCGCTCGCATCGCCATAAGTCAAACCATATCCCAGTGCGAACAGCGCGTTTGGCGCATCGGGACCGTTGATCGGTTCGCCATCACCCAAATTGGGCCATGTGAATGACAAACGACCGGCAAAGTCAAAGACCGGCTTACCCTCTTCATCGCCCACCAACACGTCGGCAACACCGGCACCCTCTGTCCCGGGCAACCACGCTGCAACAAAGGCATCCGACGCGTTCAGATGCGGGTTCACCCAAAGGGGGCGCCCCGATAGGAACACTGCGACAACCGGAATGTCTTGGCTTTGATAGCTTTGAAGCAGTGCAAGGTCAGCGCCATCCTCAGTCTCATAGACCAAGTCGCTGCGATCCCCGCGATATTCCGCATAGGGTTCTTCACCAAAGACCACGACTGCCACATCCGGCTTTGTGCCGAAACGACCATCCGCAGAAAGCACTGCGTTGCCACCAATTGCATCCATAGCGTCGGCCAAACCACCAAAGATGGTTTGAGCAGCCGCAAATTCGTCGTTCGGATTGCCCGTACCTTGCCAATTAAGAGTCCAGCCGCCTGATTGTTGTTGAACACTGTCGGCACCGCTGCCCGTTACCAAAACGGTTTGGCCCGGTTGCAACGGCAAAACGCCGCCGTCATTTTTGAGCAGCACCAGCGATTTGCGAACCGCTTCGCGTGCGATGGCACGGTGATCTTCGCGGCCCAACATCGCGGGGTCGCTGGTCACACGTTCAGACGGCTTCACACTATCGAGCAGTCCGGCACGAATTTTGACTTTGAGGATACGGACGACCGCTTCGTCCAACCGGTCAAGATCAAGCTCGCCCGACTTCGCATCGGCCAAAAGATTGTCATAAAGGCCGCGCCAACTGTCCGGCGCCATATACATATCCAACCCCGCATCGAGCGCCGCCACGCAATCGGTGACGGTGCATCCGGGGATTTCGCCGTGGCCGTTCCAATCGCCGATTACGAAACCTTCAAAGCCCAACTCATCGCGCAATTCGTCATGCAACAGCTCTCTATAGCCATGCATTTTTCGGCCATTCACACTGGAAAAACTGGCCATGACGATCTGCACATCGGCATCGATAGCCGGCGCGTATCCGGCACCATGCAATTCCAACAATTCATCGAGGTCGCCTTGCGTGTCACCTTTGTCGATCCCCAATTGGGTCCCACCATCACCAATAAAGTGCTTGGCCGTTGCGATCACATTTTCGCCGAGCAAAAAACCGTCCGCATCGGAAGAACCCTGAAGCCCCTCCACCATCGCGGCCGAATAGCGGGCAACGATTTGGGGATCTTCGGAGTAACTTTCATAAGTCCGCCCCCAACGATCATCGCGGGCAACCGCCAATGTCGGGGCAAAAGTCCAATCCAAACCGGTTGAACGAATTTCACGTGCAGTGACCTGTGCGATCCGACCGATCAAATCCGGATCGTTCGCTGCGCCCAACCCGATATTGTGCGGGAAGATTGTTGCCGACTGCAGGTTGTTGTGCCCATGAACGGCATCAGTGCCCCACAGCAATGGAATTCCCACGCCGCCATCGGATGTGTCAGTGGAAGCTTCCCAATATTCATTGGCAAGCGCGATCCACGCCTCGGGACTGGCAGTCTTTCCGCCGCCCGGTGCCGAATTACCACCGTTGAGAACGGAGCCCAGATTGTATTCCATCGCCTCTTGGGGCGTCACTGCGGAAATATCGGCTTGAATGATCTGCCCGACTTTTTCTTCTAAAGTCATCTTGCCCAAAACTTCGAGCGCGCGCTCCTCCACCGGGTCCGGTGTGAGTGCACAGGACGCCAACGGGGCAATCAACAGCATTGCGGCAAAAGCACGGATCATTCTTGGCCTCGTGTATTGGTGCGTGTATCGGCTGGCGCAGCCGGTTGGTAGACGCGAACGTAATCAACTTCCATTCGCGCAGGAAACGCCTCGGCTTCGACGCCGCGTTGCCCACCCCAGCTGCCGCCAACAGCAATATTTAGGAGCAAATGTTGTGGCCGATCAAAGGGCCAGCGCGAACGTTTTGTGCTCTCTTTATTGAACAGAAATTTGGGTCGATCGTCGACGCCAAAAACCATGAAATCTGCGGTCCAAAGCAATTGGTATTTGTGCATCGCATCGCATGCATCGGGCAATTCATGCTCGGTCGTCATTTGCGTACCGCGTGAGAAATTGAACGCCGTTGTGTGTATTGAATGATGGATCACGCCAGGCTCAAAACCCACATGTTCCATAATGTCGATTTCGCCGCCGGCGGGCCATTCTATGTCGGGGTCCGAAGGCAGCATCCATATCGCCGGCCATGTTCCCACACCACAGGGCAGCTTGGCGCGCACCTCGAAAAACCCGTAGGTCCAGTCGCCCAACCCTTTGGTGATTAGCCGGGCCGAACTGTATTCCTGCTCACCCCAATCGGGATACACGCTGGGATCAAGCTCTTCTTCGTGGGCTTCAATGATCAGATTACCGTCTTCGACACGCGCGTTCTTTTCGCGGTCGGCGGAGTAATACTGCTTCTCGTTGTTGAACCAGCCTTGTTCATTACGGAACGTATCATAGGCCCAACGTTCGGGATCAGGCAGGCCTGGATTGTCAAATTCATCCGACCAAACAAGCTCATAACCAGCGGGAATGTTGGTCGCAACACGATCAGGCGTTGCTGGTGCCGCATCATCAGCGACGCTTGCGCTTGCCTGTGAAGGTGTGCCGGTTTGCGCACTTGGCCCCGCATCCGTTGATTCAACAGCCGCGGCATCCTGCGCGCTCGCCGCGCTCATCGCACCATTCAATGCAAAAGCAACCAAAGCCGCCGAAACAACACAAACGCCAATTGTCCTAATCATAGCTCACGCAACCCCATTTTGAACTGACCAAAGATGCATTGGCCTCCCGCCCCTCAACGGGAGGCCAATACATCAGGGAGTACCCGCGCTTAGAATTTGGCGCGGATACGAGCTCCATAAGTCCGCGGACGGGTGAAGAACCGCGTGTTGTCAAATTGAGTGATGATGATCGCCGCTTCGTGCACGGCATTGGTGATGTTGTTAGCGTACGCCTCTACGCGATACTTGCCCTCATCATCCAATGTCCAACCAGCACCGATATCCATGGTGAAATACCCATCGATCCGGTCAAGCAGACGACCATTGGTCACCTCGGTACCAACGCCAGCCGCATCGAATTCCTGACTGTTGAAAATCGTGTGGAATTGCGACGAACGATAACCCATCGAAATCACGTAATCGAGCTGACCCGATGGCAACTCGAAGACCTGCGAAATCTGTCCGTTGAGCTGCAAGCGCGGCACACGTGGAAGACGGCTGCCGGCGATCGAACGGTTGACGGCGTTCGCTGCGTCCACATCAGGTTGGAAACGGAAATCTGGGATCTCTTGCGATTCCAAGATCTTAGCTTCGATGTACAGAGCCGAGAAGTCGATCGACAGATTGCCCGGCAGGTCCAACCCACCGTCCAATTGCAGACCGTAAATTTCGGAGTCCGCCGCGTTGAAGCTGAACGAAACAACCAGATCGGTGTTCGTGCCGCCCGGAATTTCTAGAACGGTTCCGCCAAACGTGTTGGTGAAATCAATCGCTGTTTGAACGCTCAACAAACCGGTGAACACCTGATCGCTGTAATCGTTGTAGAACAAGGAAGCGTTCAAACGGGCACCGACATTACCAATGTCGAACTCGTTCTTACTGCCGATTTCGTAGAGGATCACCGATTCCGTGCCGTATGTTGGCGCCGGACCAAGATCACCGAGGTTGTCGTTGAAGCCGCCTGATTTGTGACCGTTTGCGATCAACGCATAAACAAGGTTGTCAGGAGTGACGTCCAATTCTGCGCGGAAACGCCAATCAACAAAGCTATCTTTAAAGCTGCCTTGTTGTTGGAAGATTTGACCACCGAAGGGCACCGAGAAGGTGAACTGTGTGGTGTTGGCAAAGCCGTTACACGTCAGACCATCGTTGGAGTTTGTGTCGAGACACGGAACACCGTTTGGAACATCGTCAAAGTGACCTTCGACCGGACCTGCACCCAAAATGGCGCCCAAGTTATCCCGCGCACCAAACGCTGCAATGCCATCAAGATGGAATGCAAATGCTTCGGCATTGGAAATGTCGCCGCTGCCGTCTGTGTCTGGGTTAAAGATTGTGCGGCCGCGGGCAGCAAATTCGAACCCTTCGGTACCGGCGCGCACACCAAGGCAACAGTTAAAGTTGTTGTCACCCAAAGCCAGGCCGTAACGTGCGGCTACACCGGAGCGTTCTTTGCTGTCTTCGGTGTATCGGATACCACCGGTAAGCCGGAAACCATCGGCCACTTCATATGTCGCATCAGCAAACAGGCCGTAGGAATCAGTATCAACAGTGGTGTTGAATTCGATGCCTTGGAAAAACGGCGAACGGTCACCGGTAGAGCCCAGGAATGCGAATTGATCTTCGCGAATATAGACGCCGCCGACGCTCCAGATGAAGTCACCATCGGTGTCGAAAATGCGCAGTTCCTGGAAGTGCGAACGTGAATCCGTGATCGAACGGAAACGCGAGAAGTTGTCGAGCGATTCCTCAAGGATAATCGCTGGATCGACACCCGGCGCGCTGCCATCCAATGGAATGCCCGAAAGCCGGTCAATAACGCCGGGGAAATTAGGCGTCAGCGGCGTAGTCGCTTCGTAATCAACATCAACGTCGCGGTAGCTGCCGGTGTATTCGATTTGGAAATCGCCCGCATCATAAGTGATGTGCGCACGAATACCCCAATGATCACTGTCGAGGACAGGCGTGATGCCGCGTGCGATAACATCGCGCGGATCGCCGATACCGATTTCGCTAAGCGGAACATCGCGCCCTTCGATCTCACCGATCTCTTCTGCAACGCCAAGCGGCAATGCGAAGTTGGAACCAGTGTAGCCGGTGCCGGTTTCGCGGATATATTCACCAGCCAGCAAAACGGAGAGCCGGTCAGTTGGCTCCCAAAGGATTTGCGCCCGGCCAGCGTAGTTTTCCTCTGATTCGGCAACGCCAATCCCCTGAACCGGGCCGACATTGTCGTAATAGCTACCGTGCTCCAGATACAGACCGGAGAAACGCACAGCGACCGTGTCGCTCAATGGAATGTTCAATGTTCCGCGCAGCGAGAAATGATCAAAATTGCCATATTCCGCTTCGACCGAACCATCAAAGCCGCCGAGGCCGGGACGAATGGTGATCGCATTGATCGAACCTGCGGTGGCGTTGCGGCCACGCAATGTCCCCTGCGGACCGACATTCACCTCTACACGGGCAATATCGAAGAATGCCGAACCAATGCCAGCGGGTCGTGGAATGTTCACACCATCAAAATGGAACGCCGCAGCCGGATCGCCGATTTCGGTGTTGTTGGTGCTACCGATGCCGCGGATGAAGACCTCAACATTGGGACCATTGTTGGCAACCGAAAGACCAGGAATGCTCTCTTGCAGATCGGTGACGTTTTGAACGCCAATGGCGCGAAGGTCTTCGCCGGTGATTGCGAAGGCCGTACCCGCGAAATCTTGCAATGATTGTTCGCGACGATCCGCGGTAACAACGATTGCATTGTCGGATGCTACCTCATCCGCCGCTGCTTCGTTGGCCGGTGCCTGTTCGTCTTGATCTTGTGCGTATAGAGGCTGCGTTAAGCCGAAGCTTGCGACGCCCGCCAAAAGAATAGTGCGCGTAGAAATCATCATTCTCTCCCCTGAGTCCGCGTTTCACGAATCTCTTACCGGGAGGTATAACTACAATTTGTGAACGATCACAACAGAAAAGTGAACGATCACAATTTTGTTGGTGATGTTGGGATTTTTCGGTAGACCGTAATCGAGGGTAAGAGACAGGCGAACTGGGCCTGTCCAATAGAGGGGTTAATCTTGGCGAGCCATTCGCGAAAAAAGTCAGCGACAATGCGCGATGTGGCCTCGGTTGCGGGGGTCTCACATCAGACCGTTTCGCGCGTGATCAACAATTCCCCCAATGTAAAAAAGGAATTGCGCGATAAGGTGCAGATGGCCATCGACGATCTTGGCTATGTTCCTAATATCGCCGCGCGCCGGATGGGGGGAAATCGCTCCTATCTCATTCTGGCTATCAATGATCGCGCCCGAACGTTGGACAATTGGAACGTCGGTCGCGGCAATGACTGGGTCGATCAAATGTTGTTCGGCGGCATGATGGAATGCGAGAAAAACGGATTCCGCCTTATTTTTGAATTGGTCGACACCGAAGACCCTGCGGCCTCAAAACAATTGGCGCGGGCGATTGCATCTCTGCGACCGGATGGCGTCATCTTGACCCCGCCCCATTCTGAAAATCAGGATTTGGCCGATTTGCTTTCGGCCAACGGAACCGCTTTCGCGCGGCTTGGTTCGTCCAACAAAGATGACGGCATCAATATCGCGATGGATGATAAGGCCGCTGCGCGTGCCGCAACGCAAAGCGTCCTTGAATTGAATCATCGCAAGGTCGCATTTGTCGCCGGCAGCAGCGAGTATCTTGCGTCTGTCGATCGGCTTGAGGGTTATAGAGAAGCCATGGCCGAAGCGGGCGCCGCCATCCACCCAGATTGGGAACAACCCGGTGATTTCAGTTTCGAAAGCGGGACGAAAGCGGCCGCCAATTTGTTCAATTGCAAAGACAGGCCAACCGCGGTCATTGCAAGCAACGATGAGATGGCCTTTGCCCTTCTCCACGAGGCCGCAGAATTTGGGATCGCTGTTCCAGAGGAATTGTCGATCATCAGCTTTGATGACACACCCGGCGTACGGTTCAGCGTTCCGCCGTTGACCGCCATTCGTCAGCCGATTTCTGCGATGGCGCAGCGCGCAGCAAGTGAACTAATGAACGAAGAAACAGTGGCGCAAACGACGGCTCAAATCACCCTGCCGTTTGAATTGATTGTTCGGGGGAGCACGGGACCTGTCCCACGGTGACCTCAGCGAAACGATCGCTGTTCCCAGCCCATTTCGTTCTATCATACGGAACAGCAAATGCCGGCGCATCGATCGCCTACGTTCCACTATTGGTGCTCATCCTCCCGCTTAAGGCGGAAATCATCAGCCCAGACAACAAACTCCAATTGTTAAGCTTGGCGCTCTTGATCGGAGCCATTGCCGCAAGTGTATCAAACATCATTGCAGGCTGGATCAGCGACCGCATGTTCGCGCGGATCGGCAGTCGGATCCCTCAAATCGCGATCGGCCTCGTGGCGATATTGCTGTCCTATGCTGTGTTCGCAAAGGCCAACTCAGCGATCGGATTGATTGGTGCGGTCGTTCTCTTTCAATTCTGTCTCAATTCCCTGTTTTCTCCACTCGGCACCCTATTGGCAGACAAAGTGCCTCACCATGCGAAGGGTCGTATGTCGGCGGTTCTCAATTTGGGTTTTCCTATCGGAACCTTGGCGATCGCATTTTTGAGCTTGTCGTTCTTTGACACGGAGAACGCTCGATTGCTGGCCTTGGGAACAATCGTGTTCGTCTGCATCGTTCCTTTGATCTTTTCAGCGCGATCGTTGCCCGATCTGACGGTCCCTGCTCCGCCCGCCAAATCCGCTCCTGACGCAATCTCGGACAACGACGGACTTGGCGTCGCGATCAGCCCGGCAAGTGGCGACCCCATGTCACGAAGATCGGATTTGGCTTTGGCCTGGTTCGCCCGGTTTGCCGTGCAATTGTCTGGCGCCGTGATTTTTGGTTATATCCTGTATTTCCTGCAAGATGTCCTCTCGCAATCGAGCAACATTGGACCAGACACAGCCGATCAAGCTTTGGCGCAGTTGACGGTAACGGCAACGCCGATTGCCATTATCATGGGCTTGTCGGCAGGCTACGTCTCGGACAGGTTGAACGCGCGCAAAGCGTTCATGATGATTGCTGCTTTGGCTGTGGCGCTTTCATTGATGATGATGATCCATTGGCCATCATGGACATCAATCTACGTCGCCTATGTCGTGTTTTCCGCTGGATTGACCGCCTATCTCACAATCGACGCAGCGGCCGTCACGCAATTGATTGAACAATCCACCGATAAAGCACGAACCCTTGGCGTGATGAACCTCACCAACACTTTGCCAGCCATAATGGCCCCCAGCCTCGCCTTGATCCTCAACTCAAGCGCGATGTCTCAATCCGTGCTCATCCCGCTTCTGCAATGCGCGGCGGTCTTAGCCCTAGTGGGCGCGTTTGCAGTCGGTCGAATGCGATTGGTTCGATAGCGACGCGCTGCGTTTAGGGATTCACCTGCGGACCCTTTGCAATCCGACAACGCCATTTGTTGCCGGCGGATCAGCCTTGTCTGCATTCGCATGGCCAAGCGCCAAGACAACCCGGCGCCAGTTGCGAACATCAAACGGAAAACAGTCAAACGAAATCGGGCCACACCTCGCAGGAGATGTGGCCCGATCGTTGTATGTTGCCGCTCTGCTTAAGAACGGGTCGATGAAGTGTGCGGATCAGAAGCCGATCGTAATCCGCACGACACCGGCGTGATCTTGCGCATTGTCGCCATAGACACCGTCATAAGACAGTCCAATCGAACTGCTGTCGGAAAGCTTCAAGCTCGCTTCGGCTTGCAAGAAGCCTGCGCTACGAGACTGTGGTGCTCCGGCGACGATGAACGAGTTGCCAACGTCGAAGTTCGCGGTCCCTGTCGATTCCAGATCGCCAAGACCATGCTGATAACCGGCATTTGTGCGCAATTGGAAAGCGCTCGCTTCGTCGGTCGCAAACCGCAGACCCACGGTCGCATTGCCCGAATTGCTGATGTCTTCTGCAAACCGAAGCGCTGCAGCTCCACCCGCTTCGCCGAATGCATCGGTTGATGCTTCGCCGAATGTGAACCCAACGTATGGCTCCACCAGACCGCTGTTCATTTCGATTGGATAGCCCGCTTCGACAAAGCCGAATGTGACCGATCCATCATAATTCGCACTCAGCGTATCAGAGAATGTGCTGAAGGCGACGTTGCGAAGGGATGAAACTTCGCTCGACCCGTAACCGCCGCCTGCGCGCAAACGCAAACCGCCGAGATCGACGCCGACATAGCCAAGAATGTTCAGCGTCTCGACCGATCCGGTGCCCGGATTGGTGCTGCCGCTTCCTGCGCGTGGATCCAGATCAAAGTCTGTGTCGGAATAGCTAACCGCAACACCAAGGCTAGTGCCTTCGGCTACAGCGACGTCCGCGCCCAGCAAAATGCCGAAGCCATCGCGTGATAGGCCTGTCGCATTGCCATTGCCGTCTGTATCACCGGTCGATCCCCAAGCTTGGCCCCAAATGTGGCCGCCTTCGTTGTAGGACAGGTGGTTCAACACCGCGTTACGAACCAGACGCTGATCTTCGAGCATAACTGTTCGTGCAGACGGATGCGCCTCACCCGACAACTGATCAAACGCATCGCGTGCAGTCGCTGCATCGAGGTTGATGATCAGGTTTGTGAGATCACCAGTCCGCTGTGTCTGAAGCGCATTACCAACCGCGACTTGGTTTGCCGTTTGGCCAACCGCGCCGAAATCGACATCGTTTCTGGTGAGGTTGAGGAACACAGAATTGTCACCGTACGACAAGCTTGCATCGAGGAATGCTAGGTTGGTCGTTACGTCGTCAAACTGACCGCTCACTCCGCCATCGGCAGTCAAAATCGTGTAATTGGTCGTGAAGTTGAAGAGTGTACTTCCGGCCAAGACATTGACTGTCCCACCGTCGATAGTCGCAGCGCCAGTGGCCGCCAACAAGTCAGAAGAGCCATCGGGCTCAACTTCGACTTCGAACACAGAGCCCGCGGCGAAGGAGACGTCACCGGCGACATTCAACGTGCCGATGCTGTTTCCGGGCGCCAATGTCCCTGTGACAACGATGCCGCCCAATGAACCGTCACCGCCAAGCGAACCGCCCGCATTCACCGCTACGGTAGATGCGAGGCTACCGTTGATGACCAACAGGCCGCCATCAACAACCGTATCACCGGTGTAAGTGTGATCACCGACCAACACCAAAGTGCCGCTGTCGAGTTTGTTCAACCCGCCATCGCCGCCAATTGGTGAGGAAATTGTTGCCGTTACGCCGGGATCAACCCGAACCGCGGTGGACGCATCGGTGATTGTCAGCGCGCCCGTACCCGCTGCAATTTCATATCCATCGGTGATGAATTGAAGCCCTGTGAACGTGATCGCATCATCAACAGTGACCGTACCGGAAGCACCGGCAAAGACCGCGAAGAGGTCGTTCCAATCGGCGTTGAATGCGCCGTTGGCATCGGTCCAGTTGGTGTCTGTAAGGTTCCAGCTGCCGCTGCCGCCATCGATTGTATCATCGCCAGCGGAATCAGAACCATCCCAGAATTGAATATCGGGAATAGCGCGCGAAACAATCAAGTTCACCTGACCGCCAACCGACGTTTGGATGGCGCCTTGGTCGGTGGAGAATCCGGTTGGCATTGAATTGACAGTCAATCCATTATCAGTGAGCCCGCCCGTGTAGTTGATCAGGCGATACACACCGATGCCGAAGTCACCAATGTTGCTTGCATTGAGCAGGCCATCCAATGTGAGGTCGCCATTGACCTCAATCAGATCGCTAGTCGAGGCGTCTTCAGGAGAGCCCAGATCAAATGCCAAGATCGAGGTGTCCGAAAGCGTCAAATCACCGGTAGTGAGTGTCCCTGCAACACCAGCTCCTGCTGGAGTGATCGTCGAGTTGCCAGCTATCGTTACGGCTTCAGAAATCGTGCCTGTTCCCGACAGAGTACCGCCGCCCGTAATCAGAGTGGCGCTGGTCAGAGAACCGTTAAGCACCAACGTACCGCCGGTGACCGTGGTGGCCCCCGTGTAGGTATTCGCACCAGTGAGAATCAGCGTTCCTATGTCGAGTTGGTTCAGGCCGCCTGCACCGCCAATCGCAGATGCGATCGTGGCAGTTAGACCTGGATCGACACGAACATTGGTTTCCGCTTCCGTGATTGTCAGGCCGCCCGTGCCATCTGTGATGGTGTACCCATCGGTGATGAATTGGAGACCAGTGAATGTAATCGCATCGTCAACCGTCACCGTTCCAGCAGTTCCGCCAAAGACAGCGAAATTGTCGTTCCAAGCGTCGTTGCGATCACCGGCTGCGTTGGTCCAATTTGTGGTGGTGAGGTTCCAGCTACCGGCTCCACCATCAATCGCGCCGTTCTGATCGGTTTCAGCACCATCGAAGAATTGGATATCGTCGATCGGAACCGCAGACGAGATGACCAAGTTAATGCGGTTGGCAACGGCCGTCTGAATTTCCGCCTGATCAGCGGTAAAGCCCATCGGCAATGGCCCAACTTCTAAGCCGTTGTCCGTTAGAGTGCCGCCATAGGCGATGAGATTGTACACCCCTAGGCCAAATTGACCGACGTCGTTGATGGTCAATGTTCCATCAAGCACAAGATCACCGGCAACATTCAATGTGTCGCTGGTTGACGGATCGTTGGGATCGCCCAGATCAAATGCGAGGATCGAACCCGATGACAATGTCAGGTTGGCGATATTCAATGCATCAGCCGTATCCGCGCCGTTGCCCGGGTTGATCGTGCCACCATCCAGTACAAGCACATCAGCGACGCTGCCATTACCGGCCAATGTACCGCCATTTCCGACAGTCACAAGCCCGCTGTTGGCGGAGGCATTGTAAGCCAACGTTCCGCTGTTGATGTTAATGATGCCAATACCTGTTGCAAGGGACGACAGATTGAAACTGCCGCCGTCAACGTTGACCACGCCAAAATCAAACGCCCGAACGAAGCTGAAATCATCGCCATCACCGCTAAGGTTAAGGATGTTGGTCGCTCCCATGGTCAGGCTGCCTTGGAGGTCGCCAGTCGCCGATGCACCAGCAACAATGTTGAGAGTGTTTGTGCCAGAGCCTACGAACTCAACCGCATTGTCTGTACCGCTGGTTTGGCTCGTCGCGCCCAAAGTGACCGTTGCATCTTGCGTACCATCAAGGCGAATACCATCGCCGCCTGCGCCGGTGATTGTGCCGTTGTTGGTTACCGTCCCGCCGGTCGCGGATTGAATCCCGTCATTACCGGTAATTGTGCCCGTTGAATTGTTGGTGATGATCGCGCCCAGTGCATCGCTGTTGACAAGGATGCCGTCGGCGTTGCCGCTAATTGTGCCCGAGTTTGTAATGACTGTATCGGTAGGCGTGGTGTCTTCAGAAACGTCTGAGCCACCAAATAGCCTTACTGAGATCGAATCGCCGTCGAGACGAATACCTTCATCATCGCCGCTGATGACGCCGCCCTCTTCATTGACGACGGTGACACCGCTGCCACCAATAAGGATACCCGCCTCTGCAACACCGTTGATTGTGCCAGAATTTGAAATGGTTACATCGTGATCGGCATGCGCACCATTGATCCGGATCGCGTTGCTAGCGCCGGTGATCATGCCGCCGGCTTCATTCACAATCGTTCCACGAAGAACCGCATCGCTTTCAGATCGGATCGCCGCGTTCGAGGAGTTGTTTCGGGCGGCTGAGATTGTGCCGCTGTTGGTGATATCGACTTCGATAATACAGTTTACGCGATCACCCTCGATACAACCGCGATCTTCGCCGCCGCTGCTTCCTGGATCGCCGTTCAAGTGCAATGCATCTGCGTCGCTATCGGAACCTGTGTTCGAAATCACGCCCGTGTTCACTAGACGGAAGCGCGCGATGCCTTCTTCGTCACCGACGGTGCCCGATGATGGATCGGTGCCCAGCAAAGAGTCCACGCCAACGGTTGCGCCACCGACGCTGGAGATTGTTCCGTTGTTGATCAAAGTGTTCAGTTCGCCGTCGGCATCGCGGTCAAAATAGACAACCGCTTCCGTCGCTTCGCCTGTGCCTTCGATCAGGCCATCATTTGTGATGACAGCAGCATCGCCTTCGTAAAAGATCACCCCGTCGAGACCTTGAAGAACACCGGTTGAAGCGATGTTGATGATCACATCATCTTCGGAGTTATCGACGAAGATAACGACATCCTCATCGTCGCCATCATTGTTAATATGCGTACCAGCAAGGTTGATGATCGTATCGTCGTTGGTGTTGTTCTCCAACTCGATGTTGTCGCCGCTATTAACAGTCTGCACCACGCCATCCGCAGAGGTAACGGTTTGCCCGCCTGGGTTATCAACCGGAGTATTGTCCGTGATTACGATCTGCGCGTGGGCCGGAGCAGCAAAAAGACCGGCCACCGCGATGCTGGTGACAGAAGCACCCAACAACAGGCCCCGCATTGATTTTGGACGTGCTGGTGCTTTCGTGACTGTGAACATCTGGACTCTCCCCATTTCAACCCGCCCTTAAGGCAGCGTCGCGATCGTCGGGACCGACTACCGGTCCACTCAATTAAAGATCTTGGGGGCATCTATGCAGGTTGTGTAGTCCAATTCAACCTAAATCTTTAGACCATTTGCCATCAAAGTGGGTGAAATTGGTCAGGCAAAATGCACATTCGGTCACCACCGATCAATTGTGTGAGTTTTCCAACCTGTAGAATGTTGCCTGATCAAAGTCGTCAGGCTCGCCTGTGTTGTTTTGGGTGTAGACGCCGGCCTTGAAGTAATTCCATTCGTCCGTCCGGTCGTAACCGCTATTCTCGACAGCCATATCGACAAAATTATGCCCGACGATTTCACCGTCCTGATCGCCACGCCTGATGATTACGTCGATGCGAGAGCCGGTGTTGTCAATTTCATATGAGAACACCTCATCCAAGGCGATCCCATTAAACGGATCATCGCGAACTTGAGGTTGACGGTCACGATCTTCAAACTCCGGCCCTACGACCATGAAGAAGATGTCATCGCCATCGCGAATCTCGTGCGCAAAGTAGACGTAGCCGCGATCATTCTCAGGATATTTGCGGTAATATAGGCGGATGGGTTCGTCGCCGGATGCGTGGATCTGGCCAAACACCATTCGACCAAGGTGATTGTCCGTGCCGGTCGTGCTGACATGGTTGATCGCCAATGTACCTGTTAGCACCCCACCACGCCCACCGACTTGAACACCAGGGTCGGGCTGATAGCCCAGCAACCAATTGTTCAAATTGACCCCTCGCGTGCTGATGCTGCGATTGCCCGCGCGCAACATTTCGCGCAATTCCGACCGGGTAAAGGTTGAGTTTGCCGATGTCGTCGCGCCATCAATGGTCGAACGGAATGTCATTCCACCATCGGGGTCGGTGAAGAAAAATTCGTCCGTAAACGTTTCAAGATCGCGATCTTGGGTCCGTTGCGCAAAACCATCGGATGGATCGGTTGCAGGCGTATCCAGAGCCCAATCCAATAGGTCAAAATTTTGGCCTGGCGTCGCATTCGGGTTCAATCCAAAAACGCTCTTATCAAAGGCAACCGCACTAACAGGCACTTCGGTTCCCAATGTGCACCCGAAAAGGGCCGCTTCGACAACACCTATCGGGTTGGCGTCCGAAACGCCGGTCACCGAGATCCGGACAAACTGCGCTGCGGTGTCCACCACATCGTATCGTTCGAAACTCCGCGTATCGCCATTCGACTCACCACTCGCCCTAAGCGGCGAAAAGGTCGTCCCATCATCGGACAATTCGATCGAAAACGTCGTCGTTCTCTGATCACCCAAATGCCAAGCAACTCCGACTTCTTTGATCAAATGAGGTTCGGCCAATTCAAGCGTCAGCGACGAAGAAGAAACCGACACGCCCCAACGCGACGCCGCATCCAATTGGTCATCAATGGCATTCGCCGCTCCAAACCCGACGCCGGCGGTCTGTTCAGCAGTCGCCCCGACGATATCGAGAAAGTTTAGCCCCGAACAAGTCGTCGGAGAGGGTGTCGGCGTGGGCGTCGGTGTTGGGCTGGGCGTTGGAGAAGGAGAGGGTTGTGAAACGGGGGGTACGGATGACCCGCCCCCACCGCCGCATGCACCAACGCCAGCCAGAATGGGGGCGACCGCCATCAATCGGATTGCCGCTTTCCACGTATTCGCCATCTTATTGCCGCACCCTGTGTCTATACCAATTTGTCTGATGCGTTGATACGGAATTGTCAGGCAAACTCAAGCCGTGAAACAAACATCCCCGCGACTTTGCGTCGGAACATCGGCTTGGCTTTTGAGGTGCGGCAATGCATTATTGCCCCATTCAACCGCCTGTCCCGAAAGGCAGAAGGGACCAATATGCTTCACCCAGGTCTTCAAGCCGCGCTTCGAACAGCGCTTCGAACAGCAATCGGAATTTCACTCCTGAGTATGCCTGCAACGGCATTTGCATTGCCCGATGGTGACGGAAAAGAAATGGCGCAAAGCGTGTGCGGGTCATGCCATGGGACGAGAGTTATTGAGCGCAGTTCGGGGTATTCACGAGAGGATTGGAGCGCGCTGATCGGTACAATGATTGATCTTTCAGCCAGTCAATCGGTTGAAGCAGAGATCCTCGATTATCTCGAAACAACATTCCCCCCCAGCGGAAATCGCGCTGCCAAAGCGGTTGATGGCCCTATCGCGATCCAAATTGAGCAATGGCTGGTACCAACCTTGGGACAGCGTTCACGTGACCCGGTTGAGGATGCCGATGGCAATATATGGTGGGTCGGCCAATGGCGCGATATTTTGGGTCGGCTTGACCCGGCAACAGGCGAAATGGAAGAATTCCGATTGCCTGCTGGGGCAAAGCCGCACTCTGTCAACATCGGTCCGAATGGCATGGCTTGGTACACTGGCAATCGCAACGCGACGATTGGTCGGTTTGACCCTGCGACCGAAACAATAACCGAATTTGCGATGCCTGATCCGGAGGCACGCGATCCGCACACCGCCGAATTCGACGAAAGCGGCACCCTGTGGTTCACCCTCCAACGCAGCAATATGATCGGCAGATTGAACCCGCAAACGGGTGACGTACAGCTTGTTGAAAGCCCACGCGCCAATTCTCGCCCATACGGCATAAAGATCGCCCAAGATGGAACGATCTGGGTCGCCTGCAATGGGGCGAATTGCCTCTTAAAAGTTCATCCAGAAACAATGGAAGTCACCGAAATTTCATTGCCCGATGAAGGCACGAAAGTTCGCAGGTTGGATATCGATCCAGACGGCAACATCTGGTGGGTAAACTCTGGGCTCGGAAGACTTGGGCGGTTTGAGCCGCAAACTGGCGAGATCACCGAATGGCCCTCCCCCAGCGGACCTGGTTCCCACCCATATGCAATCGCGGTGTTTGATGGGGCAATCTGGTACAATGAGAGCGGTGTGCGCCCTGACATGCTCGTGCGCTTTGCCCCTGGCGCAGAGAGCTTTCAGAGCTGGCCCATTCCATCCGGCAATTTCTATGGTGGCATCTTGCGCCATATGCGCACAAGTTTGGATGGGACCGCGCTGTTGGTCCACCAAAGCGGCACAAACCAGATCGCTCGCATTACCGTGACCGAAGACGGTATTGCACCCTAGGGTTAGAAATGCCGCCCTGGGTAAATGGAATATGGTAGATGGGAACGTCAGCCAAAAGAGTGCTGATCTTTGGCTAAAACAATGGCTCTATCCCGAATTCCCTAGACAGCAACCAAATCGATCGTCGCTGACCACAACCATCGATTACCGTCCGATTGAGCGGGCACGCCGCATCAACTTTCGACCAAAAAGACTGACATCCTCAGTTTGCCGCACGCTGAGCGTCAGCCCTTTTCATCGCTGATGATGCCCTTTGGGTTCGGTTTGCCCATAAGGTACGATTGTTTGGCATTCTGGTTTGGCCGTGAACGGCATGCGCCGTCTGGGAAAGCCTGCATTTATGAGTCGAAGTGCAATTCCAGACCCCAATGGGGAGACTCGATGTTGAGATATCTCAATAGCAAAAGGCCGTCCGACCCCATAGAAACCGCCAACCACAACACATAGGAGCAGGCCGCATGTACCCAGGTGAACAGGTAAAGACCCGCGCGAAGCAAGCCGCCTTCATCATGGCGGAAAGCGGTGAGACTGTCACTTTTGGCGAATTGGAGGTGCGTTCCAATCGGATTGCACATCTGCTGCGCGCGCAGGGGCTTAATCGTCTCGATCACTATGCGATCTTCATGGAAAACCATGTGCGCTTCATTGAATGTTGCGCAGCAGGCGAACGCTCCGGGCTCTATTACACCGCGATCAACAGCTTCCTGAAGCCGGACGAGCTCGCTTATATCATCAACAACAGCGAATCTCAGATATTGTTCACGTCCGAGAAGAAGCGCGACGTGGCACTGGCAGCCGTTATAGACTGCCCAAAAATCAAGCTGGTGATTGTCGTCGATGGATCGGGTCAAGGCGAAGACGTGGTCAATCTGGATGAGGCAGCATCGAGCTATCCCGATACGCCGATTTCCGATGAGTATGCGGGCACTTCGATGCTCTATTCATCCGGCACCACTGGCCAGCCCAAGGGCATCTTACGCCCGCTTCCAGAAGAAGCAGCCGGATACCTGATTCCTGTGTCTCAGTTTCTCAGGGGACTCTGGCAATATCACCCGGGAATGATATATCTGTCGCCTGCACCGCTCTATCATAGTGCACCGTTGGCCTCGGTCAACTTGACCATCTACGAAGGCGGAACCGCCATCATAATGGAGCGGTTCGAGCCCGAACGTTATCTTGAATTGATTGAGCGCTATAAGGTTACGCACACGCAATTGGTGCCGACCATGTTCTCCAGAATGCTTAAACTTCCGGAAGATGTACGCGGGAAATACGACCTGTCATCGCTTGAATTTACGGTTCACGCTGCCGCGCCTTGCCCGGTGCAAGTTAAAGAGCAAATGATCGATTGGTGGGGGCCAATAATCCACGAATATTATGGTGCAACCGAGGGGTTGGGTTTCACCTTTTCGACTAGCGAAGAATGGCTGGCGCACAAGGGATCGGTTGGCAAAGTTGTCGCCGGCGTGCTGCACATATTGGATGACGACATGCAGCCGGTTCCAACCGGCGAAACCGGAACACTTTGGTTCGAAACTGCTAATAATTTTAAATACTTCAACGATCCGACCAAGACCGCTGAAGCATCGTCTCAAGACGGATCGATGAGCACGGTGGGGGATATGGGCAATGTGGATGCAGATGGGTTTGTCTATCTGACCGACCGCAAGACGTTCATGATCATTTCCGGCGGGGTCAATATCTACCCGCAGGAATGTGAAAACCTACTGATCGAGCATCCTCGGATCGCGGATGCTGCGGTCTTTGGCGTTCCCAATGTCGATTTGGGTGAAGAAGTGAAGGCCGTAGTCCAAATGATGCCGGGCGAACGTCAGGATGAAGCGACGGCAGCGGAATTGATCGCGCATTGTCACGAACATCTCGCAAAACTGAAGTGCCCTCGGAGCATCGACTTCATCGATGAAATGCCCCGCTTGCCGACCGGCAAACTTTATAAAACCGGTTTACGGGATAAATATTG
This sequence comes from Erythrobacter sp. Alg231-14, assembly GCF_900149685.1. Lineage (NCBI taxonomy): Bacteria > Pseudomonadati > Pseudomonadota > Alphaproteobacteria > Sphingomonadales > Erythrobacteraceae > Erythrobacter > Erythrobacter sp. Alg231-14. The sequence goes on from NZ_LT702999.1 coordinate 1,071,754, forward strand.
GGGCGATGGCAAAAGCCGGATTGTCTAACGTTCGGGATCATTCTTCGGACGCCGTTTCCACGCGGTCAGCGATAGCCTCATTGACCGTGGCGCTTGCTTCCCATTGAGGGGCGTGGCCGATGCCTTCCAAGCGCAACACCTCTAGATCGGTACTGGAGCGCTCGAGTAATTCGATAAAGGCGAGGTCGAAGACCGTGTCCTCCTCTCCCCAAATGAGAAGCGCAGGAACCGTCAAATTAGCCTCGCGTGAGGGCCAGAAGTCCGCATTTGTGATCGCGTCAGGGGCAGGCAGATTGGCTCTGTACCAATTAATATGTCGGCCTATCCGGCGCAGGTCCGAGGTGCCCTGCTTCAGAACATTCGCCTCACTCAAACTCATGCGGCCAGCACTATAATGGTTCTGCGGACCGGCTGCTATACGGCCTCCCGCGCCTGTCAGCCAAGCCAGCGCGACTGAGGAAGATTTTAGGCGCTCGACATACTCAGATATTTCACGCTGACGCTCCGAATTCCTGAGCATTTGAACTGCGATGTTCTGTGGCGGCGCGCTCATTATCGTCACACTTTTAAGCCGCTCTGGTCGGCTCTGTGCATAGGCTCCTGCAAAAGCAGCCCCCCAATCGTGTCCAACGAGATGCACCTTCTCTCCGCCAAGTTCATCAATCAAAGCATCAAGATGCTCAGCCATTGCCGCGAGCTTGTATTGGCTGACATCATCTGGGGCATCGGACAGTCCCGTGCCCAGACCATCAATAGCAACCACGCGATAATCGCCGCGCAGATGATCCATCGGACGGATCATCGCATACCAGATCGTGGGAAATCCATGGATGAAGAGCACGGTTTCGCCCTCCCCCGCTTCGACCACATGCAGCCGATTGCCATCGTGTTCATGACACCAATCGCTATAGACTTCTTCGCCCGCTCGTTCATTCGCGAGTGCCACAGCGGGATCTTCTCCGGCAACGCAACCGGATGGCGTGCTAACGCTCCATACGAGTAGCGAGGCAGTTCCCAAGGCCAGGGCCGCTAGGAGCACGATTACAATCTTTCCAATCCGTGTTCTCAAGGGGTTTCTCCGTCAGGCAGCGCATAGGCGATGACAAAGCCCCCATGGCCATCGCGTGGCGTGGTTGAATCGAGATACTTTCCTGTCGTTGGATCGCGCGGATAGATCCAGCTGGGATTGGGGACTGTCACAATCAGCGTCTGACGCCCTGATCTATCGGTGAAGGTCATCGGAGTTGATTGGCCATTACCGGGCAGATCGGACGCCCACTTTTCTTCGCCGGTGCGGGCATCATAGGCGCGCACGCTGCTGTCCATTGTTGAGCTGAGGAAGGTCAATCCGCCGCGTGTTGTGATTGTGCCTGCCCTGATGGCTGTGCCCACCTCGATCGGTAGGCCACTGCGAATACCAAAGGGCCCTGAATTGCGCATATCCCCTGCGGGGCGGCTCCACATCAGCTCATTGGTGTTAAGGTCGATTGCGGCGATCTGTGACCACGGTGGCTCAAAACAAGGTATGCCGGTTCCCAGTCGCGACATGAAGGGTATGGGGAGGCCGTAATAGGCAATCTGTTCGTAATTGAAGGGATCGGCGGGATCGATTGCCGGAGCATCGTCATCTTCGGTCATGCGAACCGCTGGATGATCTTCGCCAAGCAGCAATGCCGCTTGCGGTCCGGCATCCGCAACTTGCTGTGGCGTGACGAGCAAAAGGCGATGGGCAAGCAGCATTGGAGCAGCGATCAGTAGACCGTTATCGGCATCGACTGAGACGCTGCCCCAGTTGAAACCGCCAAAATTGCCCGGAGCGATCAACGTCCCGCTGCGTGTCGGCGGGGTGTACATCCCCTCATAACGCATCATGCGATATTCGATCCTGCAGACCATCTGATCAATCGGCGTGAGGCCCCACATGTCCGCCTCTTCGCGGAACGGATGGAAGCTGGGCAGCGGTGAGAAGGGCTGCGTCTGAGAGAGGTATTCACCCAGCTCTGGGTCTTGCGGCACCGGTAGGTCATCAATCGGGAATACCGGGCTGCCATCGCGGCGGTCCAACAGGAATAGTTCGCCCATCTTAGTCGGAATTACAATCGACGGGATTCGTTCACCATCGCGCTCAACATCGACCAGCACAGGCTGTGCGGGAACGTCGTAATCCCAGATATCGTGACGGACCGTCTGGAATGTCCAGCGCTCTTCACCGGTTGAGGCATCGATCGCGACGACTGCTGAGGAATAGCGATCATCGAATTCGCGTCGCGCCCCGCCGAAATAGTCGGGGTTGGCATTTCCTGTCGGAGCAAAAACCAGATCAAGCTCCGCATCATAGCTCATGATCGACCAGACATTGGGCGTGCCCGGCGTGTAACGCTCCCCTTCGGTTGGCAGCCCGCGATTGTCGGGATTGCCAAGGTCCCATGCCCAGACGAGCTCCCCTGATATGGCATTGAATGCGCGCACCACGCCTGAGGGTAGGCCAAGATCCTGTCTGTCAGTAACGAGGCCTCCGACCACCAAATTGTCGCCCGCCACAGTCGGTGGGGAAGTGTGGTAATAGTCTGAGGGTAAATGCTCACCCATGCCGGTGCGCAAATCAACCACGCCATCGCGGCCGAAGTCTTCGCATAGTGCGCCTGTTTCAGCATTTAGCGCAATCAGAGTTGCGTTGATTGTGGCTGTGACCACTCGGGCCGGGCAGGAACCGGAATAGCTCGCATCGGCCATATGATAGGCAACGCCGCGGCAGGTGATCGCATATTGGTGCTCGGCAAGCGGCTCCAGCCCCGGATCGTAACGCCACACTTCCTTGCCCGTATCGCCGTTTAGCGCGATTACGACATTGGCGGCGGCACACAGATAGAGCCGACCATCCACTGCGAGCGGGGTTGCCTTAAAATCCTCTTCGACCCCAGTACGGTAGCGCCAGATTTCTTGCAAACCACCGACATTCGCGATGTTGATCTGCTCCAGTGCAGCGAAGCGCGACCCGCCTTCATCATTGCCATAGTGGGGCCAGTTACCTGAGCTTTCTGCCCCTGCCAGTGACCTTACCGTGCCGGTGCCGTTTTGCTCATATCCGGGCAAAGTCGCGGCCACCAAAAGCGCGACGCCAACGAGAGTTGGTAGGCCGGTCAGCCAACGGTTAGGTGGCTTGGATTGCGTGTTATCTCCCTTGAGCGATGCGCGATACCAAGGGGTCAGGAAATACATCCCAACGACCATCCAAGCGGCCAAGCGTGGGAGCAGAGCGAACAGATCCAAGCCGGCCTCATAGAGCGACCAAACTGCAGTTCCTGCCAAAATCGCCGCGAACACATATTGAGCTTTAGGAGAGCGACGTATCACGAACCAACCGGTCGCCAGGATCATCAGTCCAGCGACAAGGTAGTAGAAACTGCCGCCTAGATAGATCAAGAATCCACCAGGTATCGCAAGCAAGAACCCAACAATCACTAACAGTGCTGCATATGCCCAGTGAACGAAGCTCCGCATGATCGCTATCCCAACTCGCCGCAACCTACATCGGGTGGATGGTATGGCCGCCATCGAGGATTAGGCAGCGGCCAGTCATAAAATCGCTCTCTCTCGACGCTAAGAAGACGGCCGGCCCTTCCATATCGGCCAAGGTCCCAATCCGGCCAATCGCTGACCGGCGACGCGCTGCATCTTGAAATGCCTGCGAGGTGTCGAGCGACATCTCTGTCTCTATAAAGCCGGGGAGCAGAGCGTTTGCCCGAATTCCGGCGGTGCCAAGCTCAACAGCGAGCGCTTGGATGAGCCCAATCACCGCCGCCTTGGTCGTCGAGTAACCCGCTGCGCCGCCTGTACCTACAAGCGATGCAACCGATGACGTGACGATCAACCGGCCACCTTTCTTTCGTTCAAGCATGTGCGTTGTGGCAGCGGAGAATGTGTGGACTGCGCTCATCAGGTTAAGGTCGACCGTACCTAGCCAATCCTTACGGCTGGTCCTGTGTGAAGCGCCGCGAAAGCCGCCTCCGCCAGCATTGGCGAAGACGCTGTCAACGTGACCAAAGCGTTCAAGCGTATCAGCAAAACGAGCATTGACCTCGTCCTCGTCAGTGACATCGCAAACCCAAGCATCAACATCGCCGCCCAGTTCCCGCAGTTCGGCAATTGCGACCGCATTCTTATCGGCATTACGTCCCCAAATTGCGACTTTAGCGCCAGCCTTAACCAAACCGCGGGCATAGGCGAGACCCAGTCCGCCATTGCCACCAGTTACGAGCGCAACAGTCCCAGTAAGATCAAACATGCGTGTCTTCCTTAAATGCCTTGATCGGCGAAGTTCTTAGCCGAAAAGATTGAGCTTTGCGGCAGTGATTGGAGGCCGATAAGATTGCCATCGGGATCACGGCCGAAGATGATTGGAGCGCCGTCGATCGCGGGGCTTTCCGCTACGACGGTTCCTCCCGCCTTAAGCAAACGCTCGCGCGCTGCGGCAAGGTCGGTGACGTCGAAGACGATGACATTGTAGCCAGGTGCATCAAACGGGCGAGGGTTGTCTGGAAGCGACGTCTCTAGGTTGTGATATTTTGCGATTTCGATCTCAAGATTGCGCAGTTGGAACCACGCCATCTCAATTTCACTGTCCGGAATGCCCGATACCGCGTCAACATTCTCGCCTGAAATTGCGAACCAATTTCCAATTTGGCGAGGCTCTTGCCCGCCAAGAAATGCCGACCAAAATGCCACCATCCGCTCTAAATCCGGGGTGGCGAAGGCGACGTGCCGCAGGCGGATCGCATTCTTGGGAGGTTCAGGCAAATCGAGCTGTGAAACATCGACCTCTTCGACTTCGGTCACGATGCCGTCCTGGTCGGTAATATAGCCATACTTGACGGGATTACGGCTGCTGAGCGCGACGGGTTCAGGATCGCCAATAGGCGCTGCGCCCGCTGCTAATGCGCGCGCGTATGCGTTGATCTCTTCGATCGCCTGAAAACACACATGCATGATCCCCGGCCCTTCCACGGAGACCGCGCTTACATCGATAGGCCGAACATATTCCTCACCAGCAAAGCTCATTAGCCGCAACTGAGCATTGGCGCTGCGCAAAAGAAGCGACCTCATGCCTTCGGCATTTTGCGGTGCAAGTTCCGCAGGAACGCTCTCGAGCGTTAGCTCGTCTTCGCCAAGCCGCTCAACGTCGAATGCCGCCTCATAATATTGCGCAGCGGCTTCGACGTCGGGGACGCTGATGCCGACATAGTGAACGCCTGTGATTAGGTCATCAATCTCCTGCTCAGGCACGCCACCTGGAAGGTCGCAGCCACTTAGAGCAAGGCACCCAGCGACTGTCATCAAAGTCCTAATCATTGAAAACTCCTGATCCACCCCATCCGCGATTGGGCAAATATCACTCTGTTGAACTAATAGTCAATAAAAACCGAAGATGTGACCAATATCACTCTTTTTAGGGCATCCATCCAAGCCTTATTGACTTTATGTTCAACAGAGTGATATCCCCAGCTCAGAAAAACAACATCAGGGTGAGGGACTTATGAAAATGACGACAGCAAAGCTGCGCTCTTTGGCGCTGTGCTCTACCGCCGCGGCGGCGATCATCACGCCAAGCCAGGCGCTGGCTCAAGATCTCGAAAGCGACGAGTCGGCCGCGGAAACCACCAACACAATCATAGTCACCGCATCGAAGCGTGAAGCCACGCTTCAGGAGACGCCGATTGCTGTTTCGGTCACCAGTGCTGAGCAGATTGCTAACTCGCAAGCGCGTGACCTCAACGATCTGCAAACTCTGGTTCCCTCTTTGCGGGTTAATCAGCTGCAAAGCTCGGCCAACACAAACTTCATCATCCGCGGATTTGGTAATGGCGCAAACAATGCCGGCATCGAACCATCAGTCGGTGTGTTCATCGACGGTGTCTACCGTTCGCGCTCTGCGGCGCAGATTGGTGATTTGCCCAATCTGCAGCGCGTCGAAGTGCTGCGCGGACCGCAATCGACATTGTTCGGCAAGAACGCATCTGCCGGTATCATCAGCATTGTGACCCGTGCGCCGCAGTTCGAGTTCGGAGGGTCAGCGGAGCTTTCCTACGGTAACTTCAATGCTGTAGTTGCGCGCGCTGACATCACCGGCCCGATCAGCGACAGCCTCGCGTTTAGTCTTGCGGGCAACATCAACAAGCGCGACGGCTATGTTGAAGACATCATTCAGAACGTCGACAATAACGAGCGCAACCGTTGGGGTGTTCGCGGGCAATTGCTGTTTGAAGCCAATCCAGACCTCTCATTCCGGATGATCGGTGATTACGACAAGATCGACGAAAACTGCTGTTCGGTCGTCAACCTTGTCGATGGCCCTACTGGTAATGCGATCCGCGCCTTGGGTGGTCAGATCATTTCGAACGACCGCTTTGGCACCACAAATGCTCTCAACTTCGTATCAGAAAACGAGATCGAGAATTATGGCGTATCGCTACAGATGGACTGGGCAATTGGCGATATCGACGTCACAGCAATTGGCGCTTATCGCGGCGTTCGTTCCTTCGGCAATCAGGACGTTGATTTCACAAGCGCCGATATCGTTGGTGAAAGTTCTGGCCGAGGCGCAATTGACACTCTGACGATGGAATGGCGCGCGGCGTCGAACTTCGATGGCCCCTTGAACTTCTTGGTCGGCGCGTTCTACTTTAACGAAGACATCGAAACGAACGGGACGCTTACTTACGGCGCCGATTTCAAAGGTTATGCTGATCTGCTGACCGGCGGCGCTTACAGCTCGCTCGAACCGACGCTTCGTGCATTGGTTCCAGGTATTCCAGCCGGCACGTTCGGTGGCGAAGGCCAAGGCCGGATGACCAACTTCCTGTTCGATAACGAAGCGATTTCAGCGTTCGGACAGTTAGACTTTGAGCCTGTCGATGGCCTTACGTTCACAGTTGGTGGCAACTACACAAGCGATAGAAAGTCAGTGATCTCGAACAATGTAGCGACCGATGTATTCTCAAGTATCGATCTGGTGCAAGCAGGCGTGAATGCGGGTGTCCCAGCGGTCGTCGCCACTGACCCAACCTTCAACCCATTCCTTGCGCTGCGCGGTCTGCAATTCATTCCGCCTTTCCTCAACTTCCCCAATGCGGTGGAAGACGGACGGACCAAGGACAATGAGTTCACCTACACGTTGCGGGTATCCTACGATTTCCCTGACAATGTCAGCATCTATGCGACCCATGCGACGGGCTTTAAGGCATCGTCTTTCAACCTTTCGACCGACAGTCGCCCGTTTCCGGCAGACTTCATTCCAGGCTCGCCGTTTCAGTCACCGCCGCCAGCGGACTCACCGATCCGCGATGCCGGGTTGGCCGTGACCAACCTTTCGACCGGCACACGTTTTGCCGATCCGGAAGAGGCTAAGGTGTATGAGATTGGCGTGAAAGGGCAATGGGAGGGCTTTGCCTTTAACCTCGCGCTGTTCGACCAAACGCTTGATGGGTTCCAGGGCAACGTGTTCACCGGCACCGGTTTTGTGCTAGGCAATGCGGAGCGCCAATCGGTTCGCGGCTTCGAATTCGACGGCTCGGTTTCACCTATTCCAGAACTGACTTTCACCGCAGCGCTGACCTATCTCGATGCAGAATATGACAGCTTTGTTGGTGGTACGGCGTTCAACCCTGCAACGCTTTCAACGCAACCGACCGATCTTACTGGTTTGCGCCCTGCTGGCATTCCAGAATGGAGCATGACCTTTGGTGGAACGTACAATATTGAGTTCGATGCAGGTCACGTCCTGACGCTTCACGCTGACTTCCTACATGAAAGCAACACTCAGATTGCTGAGGGCCTTCCAGCTTTCCGCCGCGAAGTGAACCAGCTCAACAGCACGGTCAGCTTCAAGCTGGAAAATGGACTGGAGTTTGCGATCTGGGGCCGCAACCTAACCGATGAGGCTTACACCACCACGGTGTTCCCCGGGGTTGCGCAGGCAGGAACCTTAAATGGCTACCGCAACTTCCCACGAACCTATGGTGCGCTGGTTCGCTTCACTTTTTGATCCGTTCCTCAAATCCGGATCAAGGAAAGGCGGGTGGAGCAATCCATCCGCCTTTTTTCCTTTGCAGCTGACAGTGAAATTATGAGCGGCGTAACCGCGTCTTGTTTATCGTATAATCCGATTTGATCGCGGTGAATGTTCCAAGGATCATCGTGACTGTCAGATCCTCCACTTCTTTGAGCGGCAATCGGCGCCTGAGCAGATACATGCCGGCAGCCGAGGGAATTCCGAAGCTGATATCGGTCGCGGCTCTGGCAATTTCGGGCGGTAAATCGAACAGGTCTTGGGTTAACTTAGCCAAGTATTCGACTGCGGCATCACGGCTGAAATCGGTCGGGTCGTGGCTGTCGCTAACAGAGGGTTCGGACTGTAAGCGCTCGATTATCAGGCCGCGTTGGTCGATATAGGTCAGATAGGCGTTGGTGACGCCGCGCACCAAATCTTCGAAAGTTTCCGCCGCTTCTGCTGCCTCTTGCTGCTTGCGCCGCAGATGCCGCAATTCGCGTTCAAGCAAGACTTTGAGTAAGTCGTTCAAATTCGGGAAGTAGTTGTAGACGAGCGACTTGCTGATGCCTGCCTCGCGCCCGACCTGATCCATCGAAAGGTTCGCTACGCCTTCACGCGCCACGATTTCTGCGGTTCTATCCAAGATCAACTTGCGTCGCTCTTGGGGTGCCAATCGAATGCGCTTCTTTCCCGCTGCCTTGCTCATAAGAGCGGCTCTATCATGCTTCTGGTGAACGCGTTAGCGCGAACCAACGCATTTCCTCAATTGAGAATTCGCGCTTGATTTTCTGGAATGCCAGCAAGTTACCCTCGGGGTCGCGCGCAAAGGCAATTTGCCACCCGCCAAGATCAAACGGCTCGGTCGCAAACGTAATGCCTTCATTTTCCAATCGCGTGATCGTTCCTGCAAGATCGCGGACCTCGAATGTGAAGCTGTTATAGCCGATATCATCTATCATTCGCGGCTGTCTATTCAGCGCCGTAGACGGTTCAGAATAGTGCCATAATTCCAGCTGGATATTGCCAATATCGAACCAGCTAGCAGAAATTTCGATATCGTCGATATTGACGATATCATCAAATGTTTTGCGCCGGGTCGGCGGAATCTCGCGCTTAGGCCCATAGCCAAGGATGGTGCGGTAGAATTCGACCATTTCGGCCTTTTCAGCGGTGACGTTGGCAACATGGGTAATCCACGCTTCGTGCATTAGACGCTGCTGTCCCATATAGCCTGCCGCTTCGATCAACGGCCTGTCGACCTGCTCCATTTCGATCATCACGCCGTCCGGATCAAAGCCATAGGCATAGGTGACGCCATAGCCGCCAAGATCAACCGGCCCATTTCCGCGCGAGAGGATGTCGAGCCCGACCTCCTTGAAGCGATCATACTTCGGTGCGTCAGCCGGTGATTGGAAGCAGATATGAGTATAGCCTGGCCCGGTTGCAGGGCGGAGATTCGGAGCCTCCTTAACCTCGGGATCAATGTCTATTAGCCGCAGAAAAATCGTGGCTGTCCTGACCAGCGCAATCTCGATCTCTCCCTCACGTTTGGAGAGGATGCCTGCCGGAATGGCGCTCGCAGGGAGACGCTTTCTGTCGACCAACTCATAAGGAACTGCCGCGCTATAGAAGGTTAGAGTGTCGTCGATGTCGGAAACGGTGAGGCTGACATTATGCACGCCGCGGATGGCATCGGGTGCAGCCGCCACAACAGGGTCCAGAGTGCTCTCGGCGGGTGTTATGCTGCAAGATGAAAGGACTGCGATCAGCCATACGGTTTGAAGCAGTGTGCGCATTAAGACCCCCTCCTGCGATAAACCAACAACACGTTGCCCGGGATTTCTCCGAATTTGTCATAGCCGGAATTGACGATTACCAGCCCGCCCGCAATCACCACGCCAGAGCTATCTATAGTGCCGCCCTTCGCTTGAACGCCATTGACTGTTTCAAACTCGCGATTGGTTTCATCACTCCACAAAACGCTGCCGTCCTCGCTTGAGTAAGCGAGCAACCTTCCATTGTGCGCGCCAGCGAAGACGGCTCCGGGGATTGCGGAAAGCGGGGCGCTGAGCGCGGTCATGCACTTGTAGGCAACTTCGTCACAAGTTGGCTCTTCAATCCGCGACCAAAGCGGTGCGCCAGTTCGAGGATTGAATGCATGAATGCCAGGACGCGGTGGTCCCTTGGCGAACTTGTTACCGGGCGTGTCGGCAATGCCGACCCACAGCGTCGCACCATCGCTCGCCATGCCCCAATGGATGCCGCCGTTAAAACCGCCCATGCCGACACGCCGACGCCAAAGGAGCTTGCCCGAATTGTCGGGATCAAGGCCAAAGATTTCGCCAGACTTTTGGCCCGCAAGCAGGATTTGACCGCCACCCGCTAGATCAACGAGCATCGGCGGAGCACCAAAATCGAAATCCGGACCATCTTGGCTGGGGCAATTGGGTTTGGGATCACGCCCGCACGCTGCATTCCAAGCGTCATTCGGGGTCGATTGAAAGGCCCATCTGCGCTGGCCCGTGGTCAAATCCAGCGCGACAATCGCATCACTTAGATCATTGGCTGGCGAGGAATAATTCTCTCCGGTCCCGACATAGAGCAGGCCGCGTTCGGCATCGATTGTTGGCGTAGACCAGACCGGGGCTCCACTTGGCGCGATTACGTCGGTTCCGACACTTGATTCACCGACCTTTCTCGGCACGTCTACCGTGTGCCAGCGCCATTGTGTGGCGCCATTCTGCGCGTCGAGCGCGATTACTCCACCTCGAAATGTGCAACACGCATAGTCATCAAGGTATGCGGAAACGATCTCGGTAGAAGACATTGGCACGAACAATGTGCCATCGTGCAGCGCGAGGCTCCCCGTGATTGTTCCGTCTGGATGATCCTGTATCGATTGGCTCCAGCGTCGTTCGCCGGTGCGCGCATCAACAGCATGGACGATTGCGTCAAAGTCTCCGAAATACAATGTGTCTGGATTGCCATCTGAGCCCGTCGAAAGCAGTGGTGCGTTGCGAACCTCTGCACCCGCCTCATAGGTCCACCACGCGCAGCCCGTTTCGGTATCGAGCGCGTAGACGCGGCCTGACTGGCTGCCTGTGAAGATTGCCTCTTCCGTCACAGCGGGTTGAGAGCGTGCGCGCTGCGCGCCAGGAAAACCGAATGCCCAAGCCAGCTCCATTTTGGGAATGTCTACAAGATCGAGGCCGGCGTCAGAATTTGATTGAAAGCGTGTGTTGCGCGCGTTGGCGCCCCAACGGTTCCACTTTGGCGCCCCTGCAAAAGTCAAATCGCCCTCGCAATACTCAATTGCGACATCGGCTCCTGCGGCTTCATTGCCGACATGCTGTGAAAGTAATATGCGATCAATCCGATCAAGCGACGCGCCCTGTTCACGCATCACCCCAGTATCCAGCGCTTCGATGATCGCAGCCGGACTGAGAGCGGCTAGTGCCTCGCGTGTCGGAGCGCCTGCGACGCCTCCGTCATGACACACCGCACAATTTTCTGCATAAAGTGCCTCAGCATGAGCGGACTGGCCACTCTCTCCTTGGGCGAGCGGAACGGCATCATCTACAACGCTGCACCCGGCAAGCGCGAAGGCCGACAGAAAAGCTAAGGTTCGGATCATGCCACTCCCTTATTGACGATTTATTCAATAGGGGGTTTTGTGATCAATGCAAGGTGAGGAGCGGATTCGACAATGAACCTGAGAATTCGCGGTCTTCGGATAGCTAGATTCGTCCGCTATTGGATCGCTAGCGGAATGTCTGCTCTGCAGATTCTAGGGTCAAATGCGAACAGGTCGCAATCGGCTCAGTTCGAGCCATCGTACTACGACAAATTGTGGGGGTGAAAGCAGCCTCCAGAGAATCAAGATGCTTGACTAAAATCCATTAATTGCATATTTGCGCATATATGCAATTAATGGAAATGGAACAAACAGCCTCTCATGTCAGCGGCCTGCTTAAGTTGCTATCACATCGCGATCGGCTGATGGCGCTCTGTCATCTTGCGCAAGGCGAAATGGCTGCTGGAGTATTGGCGGAGGCAGTAGGTATGAAGCCACCCGCGATGTCTCAGCAGCTGGCCATTCTCCGGCGCGAAGGGATCATTGCTTCTCGCCGAGATGGACAAACGATCTATTACCGGATCGACAATGAGGATGCCGTCGCGATCATGGGGTTTCTCTATGAACGTTTTTGCGGCGATGACGCCAACAGCAATGTCGCTTCTAAAAAATCGGTCGAGGAATGTGCATGATGGCCAAACCTATCGTCACCTCGTTCTTCGATGAGACCACGAACAATATCAGTCATATCGCCGCTGACCCAAAAACTAGCCAGTGCGCGATCTTTGATCCGTTGCTCGACTTTGATGCAGCATCGGGTCGCACCTCGACGGTTGCCGCAAACAAACTGATCGAACATGTCCAATCCTGCTCGCTCAAAGTCGCTTGGATCATCGACACGCATATTCATGCCGATCACATCTCAGCCGCACAATATCTAAAGGCTGAACTCGGGGGCAAAATAGCGACAGGCGAACACATTTCAGAAGTGCAGACAGTGTTTGGCAAGCTGTTCGGCGCTGAAACCAGTTTTCGCTATGATGGATCACAATTTGACCACCTTTTTGCCGATGATGAAACCTACCGCATCGGCGAACTTGAAGCTCGTGCTCTGCACACGCCCGGTCATACACCAGCCTGCATGACGCATGTCATCGGCGACGCGGCGTTCGTTGGCGATACGCTTTTCATGCCTGACTACGGCACAGCGCGCTGCGATTTTCCCGGAGGCGATGCCAGCGCGCTTTATCACTCAATACAGCGTATATTCGCGCTACCTGAGGCCACCCGGGTATTTCTCAATCACGACTATCTGCCGCCAGAACGTAGCGAGTTTTGCTGGCAATCCTCGGTTGGCCAGCAAAGATGCGACAATGTTCATGTCCGTGAGGGGGTTAGCGAGAGCGAGTTCGTTGCGATGCGCAACGCGCGCGATGGCAAGCTATCAGCGCCTAAGTTGATGATTCCTTCGGTCCAAGTGAATATGCGGGCTGGTGAGTTCCCACCTGCCGAGCCAAATGGGATTCGCTATCTCAAAGTGCCGGTAGATACCCTGTGACGCTGGCAGGTTTCCCGGGCGCCATGCCAGTCGAAGGCTTCGTCGGTGGATTGCTGATCGGACTTGCTGCAGCAATCATGTTGCTTGGTTCGGGCAGGATCGCCGGGATAAGCGGCATTGCTGCAAGAGCCATGTTATTGAGCAAATCGGGCGCGCGCCTTCCTGCCGCCTGGCTGTTTGTTGGGGGGCTGCTGTTGGGCGCGGTCGTGGTGCACATATTCATCGCCCCCGTTGAGGCGCGTTTTCCTCCATCGACATGGATACTCATTGTTGGCGGATTGATAGTCGGCTTCGGGACGCGGTTGGGCAGCGGTTGCACCAGCGGCCACGGGGTCTGCGGCATGTCGCGCCTTTCGCCGCGCTCACTGATCTCCACAGCAACCTTCATCGCGAGCGGAATCGCAACGGTTGCGCTCTCCAACGCATTCGGTTGGAGTTGGTGATGCGCGAACTTATTACTGCTCTTGCCTCAGGCACTTTGTTTGGCGGGGGCCTTGCCATTTCTGGGATGATGGACCCTTCGCGTGTGCGTGGTTTTCTTGATGTATTTGGGACTTGGGACCCCACGCTCGCCTTTGTGATGGGTGGAGCAGTTTTGGTGATGGCGATTGCTTGGACCATCCAACGCCGCCTTGCCAAACCGGTCTTTGCCGGAGAGTTTAAACTGCCAGACACTCAGCGCATTGATCGCAAGCTTATCGGCGGAGCGGTGCTATTCGGCATTGGCTGGGGACTTGCTGGATTGTGCCCAGGCCCTGCTATTGCTGCGATTGTGATTGATCCGATGTCTGCGGGTATCTTTGTCGCAAGTATGCTCTTGGGAATGGTTGCACATCGATCCTTCAGCAGGTGAAGGAAATGGAAAACACATCCGACACCCAATCCACGAGAAACTCATCGGATTGGGCCGTTTCTTTCCAATCCTTGCTTGGGCACGGACCTATAGTCGGGCAATCTTGGCCGATGATTTGATGGCTACGTTGATCGTTACAATCATGTTGATTCCGCAATGCCTTGCCTATGCATTGCGTGCGGGTCTTCCGCCCGTAATTGGTCAGTACACCTCAATCTTGCCGCTCGTGCTTTATGCAATCTTTGGCAACCGCCCTTGAGCAAGACGGTTAAACATCGCTACCCGCAACCTATCGGCACACCCTTTAGGACAACCGCACTCAAATCGATCAGAATACCCCGCATTTAGGGCGGTTAGTGGCGGAGAGGGAGGGATTCGAACCCTCGGAACCCTATAAGAGCTCAACAGTTTTCGAGACTGCCCCGTTCGACCACTCCGGCACCTCTCCGCATTTCCTATGGCGCTGAATCGTTGCATTGCTGCTTGATTGCGTCTCAATAGGAGCGCGCCCGTTAGCGCAGGCCATCCCCCTTGCCAAGCCCCGTTGCACCGGTTTTCATGGCGCGGACGGCTATAACGCGCCGAAATGCGGGCATATCTGAAGGATGCCTCGCTCAAACTGCTTGTTTTGCAGACACGAAGGTCCATATTTCCCACCATGGAACGCTCGCAATTCTTTTCTAGCCAAGCGGGTCGCACAATCAATGCGCCGCGCCAAACCCGAAGCCGATTTGGTATCGGCGATGTGGTTCGCCACCGGCATTTCGATTTTCGCGGCGTCGTTTTCGATATCGACCCCGTCTTCGCGAACAGCGAAGAATGGTACGAATCCATTCCCGAAGAAATCCGTCCGCCGCGCGATCAACCGTTTTACCATTTGCTCGCCGAGAATGAGGAATCGAGCTACGTTGCCTATGTGAGCCAAGGCAATCTGCTTTCTGATGTGGATGGTGGGCCTGTGGATCACCCCACTGTGTCGCAATTGTTCGAACAATTTAAAGACGGCCGGTATCGCATGCGGCGATCCCTAACCCACTAATTGCACACGCTGTTCAGATCGCCTTAGGGGATAGATGATGTCTAGCGAAGCCCGATACAGTCACGGCCCAACACAACACGGGACCGTGCGCCAAAGGCTGGACCTTGCCCTAGAAAGCGAACTGCGCAGCGGCGAAACCATCATGTGGCGTGGTATGAAATTGGCGCGGGTCGAACCGAAAGGCTTCGCGATTTATCTGTTCGCCATTCCTTGGACCGCCTTTGCATTGCTATGGACCAGTCTTGCAGTCTGGGGCACCTCATCAATGGGCGATGCAAGCCCGCTTGATTGGGCATTCCCCTTGTTCGGCACCCCCTTCATCGTGATCGGCCTCGCCATGCTGGCAACGCCGTTCGTGCCATTGCTGCAACGCGGCCGCATTTTGTTCGGAGTAACCGATCAACGGGTCATTCGGCTGAGCATGGGCCGCGACCTCACGGTCAATTCGGTGCCTGCCAGCAGGATTGGCGATATTGTTCGTCACGAGGGCGGCGATGGAACTGGATCGATTGAGCTTTCGCTGACAACCCCCGTGGTCAATTTCGCCGGAAGGCAATCGAAGAAATTCACGCTAGGACGGGTGGACCATGTGCGCGACGCGTACGGCGCGGTTTTGGAACTCAGCCAGAAAGACTAGCTCTTCAATTTCCAACCTGAACGCAGCACGAAATACACTGCAAGCGCAATGACTGCGTTGAGCGCCGCAAGGCCCACGGCCGCCATCACGACCTGATCGTGGGTGCCGATATCGCTTTCACCCAGGAAGCCGTATCTGAACCCAGAGATTGCGTAGAAAAACGGATTGGTCCGGCTCACTGCTTGAAATGCAGGCGAAAGATTATCGATCACATAAAACGTACCCGAAAGCAGCGACAGCGGAGCAATAACAAAGTTTGAGATCGCCGCGTTGTGATCGAATTTCTCCGCCCAAATCGATGTTGCAAGTCCAAGCAGAGCCAACAAGACCGCCCCCATTAGACCAAACCAAACCACCGCCCAAAGGTGTTCTACCGCCAATGAAACGCCGGGCCACAAGACCATCGCCAAAGCCACGGTGCCACCAACGGCAATTGCCCGCGTCACCGCGGCAGCCACAATGCCGCCCATCAATTCGCCAGGAGAAAGCGGCGGCATCAGCAAATCGATGATGGTTCCTTGGATCTTTCCCGACAACAATGAGAACGATGAATTGGCAAAGGCGTTTTGCATCATGCCCATCACGATAAGGCCCGGTGCGACAAAGCTAGCAAAGGGCACACCCAACACTTCTCGACCGCCCCGCCCCAATGCGACGGTGAAAATGATCAAAAACAGGACGGTTGTGACCGCAGGAGCCCAAATCGTCTGCGTCTGGACCTTGAGAAAACGCCGCACTTCCTTCATATAGAGTGCGAACAGCCCGATGCGGTTTACCCCGGTGATGACCGGGACGCCGCGCGGGCTGAATTTTGTGGACCCTGTTGCCGGTGAAACGGTGGGTTTGGGTTCTGTTTCGGGGTTCATTGAAAGCTCGTCTGCCATAATTTGGCGAGTAGGGCCTCTGGCATCATGTGACAAGCTGCCTATCTGGGTAGCACGCAACAGTGGGTCGGGTTCCTCGACCATACGGAGAATGATTAGGTATGAGCTGGACTGACGAGCGCATTGGAACGCTCAAGAAAATGTGGGAAGGCGGTTCAACCGCGAGCCAGATCGCCGAAGAACTTGGCGGAGTGAGCCGCAATGCGGTGATCGGTAAAGCGCACAGGCTTGGCCTGAAATCGCGCCCTTCGCCGGTCAAGGCCAACGAAAAGAAGAAGGCCGCGAAGAAAGCGGCCACAAAGGCGCCCGCAGCGACTAAGAAAGCGGCGGCACCAGCAGCAGCCAAACCCGCACCCAAGGCGGCTGCAAAAACATCGGACAAAGCAGCGCCCGCCGCGGCAAAGCCAGCCGGCGGTGCCAATGGTGGCAACAATTCTCAACCTATGCCGAACCCTTCACAGGGCTTGCCTAAGATTGTTTCCGTCGGCCCCGGCGGTTTCCTTCGCCAAGGTCCCGGCGATCAACAAGCGCCAATCCCGCCTGCGCCGCCGCGCCGACTAGTCCCGGCCAAACCCAGCCCGGAGATTGCGGATAAGACAAGTCTGCTCGATTTGTCCGACAAAGTGTGTCGCTGGCCCATGGGCCACCCTGGCGAGCCTGACTTTCATTTCTGCGGAACTCCGGTGAACCCGGGCTTCCCGTATTGCGTCGAACATTGTGGCCGGGCCTATCAGGCACAATTGCCGCGCGGTGCCCGCAGACCGCCTCCACCTTTGCCGTTTGGTGGCCCACGCGTTCGATAAGAACCTTCGTTCATTTCGGTCATTATTCTAGCCCGGCGCCTCTGCTTTCAACGGCAGGTCGCCGGGCTTTTTATCATAGGGAGTAAACCACATGGCTCTTTCACTTCACGAAGCATTCGTACCAAGCTGCATCCAAATTTTGAGCGGTGTTCGCGCTCAAGTTGATAAAACCGAAGCTTATGCCGCAGAGCACAACATCGATCCGAGCGAATTTTTTGAGGCGAAATTGGCCGATGATATGTGGCCCCTTCCCTTCCATGTTCGGTCCGTTTGGGTGCACTCCAAATCGGCTTTGGACCTTGCGCCCACGGGTGAGTTCAGCCCCGATTTCACCGACCTGCCCAAGGATTGGGACGCGATGCGCGCCATGATTGACGATGCTTTGGCCGCTTTGAACAATGCGAGCGCGGATAACCTTGAGAAAATTGCCGACGACCGCATGTTTTTCGTTCTGGGTGGCAAGAGATTGATGGAATTCACGGTTGCGAATTTCCTGCTCAGCTTCTCTCAGCCGAACTACTATTTCCACGCTACAACCTTTTACGACATCTTGCGGATGAAGGGCCTACCTCTGGTCAAACGCGATTACCTTTTTGCGCCGCGCATTATCGGGAGCTAATTTTGCACAATTCCAAGACTTTTGCCGCCGGGATCGCGGCGACATTGTTGGCCACCATGCCCAGCGCGGCTCACGCCGAATTGCCCGCTCCTGTGCGCGCATTGATTGACGCAGCGATCGCCGATGGAAACGACGACACGGTGCGGGCGGTCATTGGATTGGCGCGGGATACCAATCCCGACGATGGAGCAGAGCTGGACACAATTCTGGCTGCGTATGAAACGCAACTTGCGGCCAACGCCGCCAGCGCAGCCGCCGCGCAAGAGGCAGAAATTCGCAATGCTGGCCTGTTCGACAATTGGAGTGGCAGCGGCGAATTGGGTGCGTTCAATTCCACGGGTAACGCGGAAAACACCGGGGTCACCGCGGCATTGGGCCTGACTCGCGAAGGCATCAATTGGCGGCACAAACTGCGGGCTCGCGCAGATTATCAACGCAACAATGGCGTCACGACCAGCGAGCAGTTTCTCGCCGGATATGAGGCAAATTTGCTCATCAATGACCGGCTCTATGCCTTTGCGGCCGCTTTGTACGAACGGGATCGATTCCAAGGGTTTTCGGGCCGCTATTCGGTATCTGGTGGTTTGGGATACCAAGTCATCGACGACGACAATATGTCCCTGTCGGCTCAGGCTGGTCCAGCCTATCGTCGTACCGAATTCGCCGATGGCACAAGCTCCAGTGACATTGCAGGCAACGCCAGCCTCGATTTCGATTGGCAAATAGCGGAAAACATCGCCTTCACTCAGGATGCGAGCGCGTTTGTGCAATCGGGCAGCAGCACCCTTGTCTCTGCGACAGGGCTTCAGGCTGGCATCTCAAGCGATGTGTCTGTTCGGTTGTCCTACACTGTGGAGCACGACACAAACCCGCCGATTGGCGCTTTGAAAACCGACACGTTGAGCCGGATCACCATCATCTACGATTTCTAATCTTCTGCCGGAACGGTGGCGGGTTAGGCTCGAACCTTCCGGCCAAACCAGATGACGTGATGCGCGCCTTTGTTGTTAGGCCGTGACCTCACATTGCGCTCTTCCACATCCAGACCGGATTCTTTCATCCGGCGGCGAAAGCCGGGGTCGGGCGCGGCAGACCATACCGATACAATGCCACCCGGTTTCAACGCATCGCGCGCCTTACCCATACCGGTGCGAGAATAGATCCGGTTGTTGTCCGCTCGCACCATTCCATCTGGGCCATTATCAACGTCGAGCAGAATGGCATCGAATTTTTCGCATGTTCCGTCATTCGCATCGTCAATCAAAGCGGCGACATCGCAAATCTTGAGATCCAGCCTGGGATCAGAAAGCGTGTCCCCGGTCAGTTGTGCCATTGGCCCCTCTGCCCATTCCACGATCTTTTCCGAAATTTCGGCCACAACCGCTTCGCTTTTCTCGTTGAGCCGAGCCAGCGCTGCGCGAAGGGTGAAGCCCATGCCGTACCCACCAATCAGAATGCGCGGGTTTTCCACGTCCAAACGATCGAGCGTCAATTCCGCCAATTGCTCCTCAGAGAAACGCATGCGCGTACTCATCAACTCATTGTACCCCAGAACGATCATAAAATCGCGACCATGGGAATACAGTTCAAGCGTTTCGCCATCTTGGATTGTGACGGTGTCGAGAAGTTCGCGTTTGAGCATGATGAGCGCCTAGCGCCACTCTGGGCGCAATAGAAACAAAAAAGGCCGCCCGGAATTCTCCGAGCGGCCTTTTTTCGTCTGGTTAAAGGAGATTAGTCCTTCAGGAAGTCTGGCAGACCGGCTGGACCACCGTCATTGCCGGAACCGCCATTGTCGCCGCCTTTATCGCCGCCGCGACCACCACGGTCACCGCCACGACCACGGCCGCCGCCACGTGGGCCACGACGGTCGCCACGATCACCACGCGGTTTGTTTTCGCGTGGTGGACGTGTGTCTTCCAGCTCTTCGCCGGTTTCTTGATCAACGACGCGCATCGACAAACGAACTTTGCCGCGGTTGTCGATTTCGAGAACCTTGACCTTCACTTCTTGACCTTCGGAAACGACGTCGGTGACTTTCTCAACGCGCTCGTTCTTCATTTCGGAAACGTGGACGAGACCGTCTTTGCCACCCATGAAGTTCACGAATGCGCCGAAATCGACGATGTTCACGACTTTGCCGTTGTAGATTTTGCCGACTTCGGCTTCTTCTACGATGCCTTCGATCCACTTTTTCGCGGCTTCGATTTCATCGGCATTTGAAGAGCTGATCTTGATCGTGCCTTCGTCGTCAATGTCGACTTTCGCGCCGGTTTCCGCAACGATTTCACGGATAACCTTGCCGCCTGTACCGATGATGTCGCGGATCTTCGATTTGTCGATCTGCATCGTTTCGATACGTGGAGCATGCTTGGACACTTCGCCGCGCGATGCGCCAAGAGCTTCAGTCATTTTGCCAAGGATGTGCGCGCGGCCGGCTTTCGCCTGCTCAAGCGCCTGAGTCATGATTTCCTGCGTGATGCCGGCGACCTTGATGTCCATTTGAAGGCTGGTGATGCCTTCTTCGGAACCGGCCACCTTAAAGTCCATGTCGCCCAAGTGATCTTCATCACCCAAGATATCCGACAGAACGGTGAAATCTTCACCTTCAAGGATAAGGCCCATCGCAATGCCCGAAACCGGACGTTTCAACGGAACACCAGCATCCATCATCGACAATGAGCCACCGCAGACGGTCGCCATCGAAGACGAACCGTTCGATTCGGTGATGTCTGACAAAACACGGATCGTGTATGGGAAGTCTTCAACCGTCGGAAGCACAGGGTGCAACGCGCGGTATGCAAGCTTGCCATGCCCGGTTTCGCGGCGGCTGGTGAAGCCAAAGCGACCCACTTCGCCAACCGAATAGGGTGGGAAGTTATAGTGCAGCATGAAGTTGTTGTATGACAGGCCTTCAAGCCCATCGATCATTTGTTCAGCGTCTTTCGTGCCCAATGTGGTGGTGCAGATCGCCTGCGTTTCACCGCGTGTGAACAATGCCGAACCGTGCGTGCGTGGAAGCAATCCGACCATTGCTTCGATCGGACGAACTTCGTCGGTCTTACGACCGTCGATGCGCTGACCATCCTTAAGGATAGCACCGCGAACAATCTCCGATTCCAACTTCTTGACGACTTTTCCGGCCGTCATCTGCGTTTGACCGTCTTCGTCTGCAAACGCTTCTTTTGCTTTCGCGCGTGCAGCGTTCAACGCGTCTGAACGCGCCGATTTGTCGGTCATTTTGTATGCAGCAGCGATATCATCGCCGATCAAGCCTTTGAGCTTGTCTTTCATTGCCGAATTGTCGGCGGCCGCTGGGATTTCCCAAGGCTCTTTCGCCGCTTGTTCAGCCAGATCGATGATCGCACCGATAACCTTGCGGCTTTCGTCATGCGCAAACATGACCGCGCCGAGCATTTGCTCTTCGGTCAATTCTTTGGCTTCGGATTCAACCATCATCACCGCGTCTTGCGTGGCGGCAACGACGAGATCGAGGTTCCCTTCATCACCGAGCGCGTCGGTGATTGTTGGGTTGAGAACGTATTCGCCTTCATTGTTGAAGCCGACGCGTGCGGCACCGATTGGGCCCATAAATGGCAGACCACTGATGGTCAGCGCTGCGGATGCTGCGATCATCGCAACGATATCCGGTTCCGTCTCGCCATCATAAGAGAGGACCTGACAAATCACGTTGATTTCGTTGTAGAAACCTTCAGGGAAGAGCGGGCGACATGGACGGTCAATCAAACGCGATGTCAGCGTTTCTTTTTCGGTCGCACGGCCTTCGCGCTTAAAGAAGCCGCCCGGGATCCGGCCAGCCGATGAGAATTTTTCTTGGTAGTGAACGGTGAGCGGGAAGAAGTCCTGCCCTTCGCGCACGGATTTGGCGGCGGTGACTGCGCATAGCACCACTGTTTCGCCATAGGTTGCCAAAACGGCGCCGTCTGCCTGACGGGCAATACGGCCTGTTTCCAGAGTGAGGGTTTTCCCGCCCCACTCCAGCGATACGGTTTTCGTGTCGAACATTGATTTTCCTTTTGAACCCGCGCCGCCACATTGCGTGCACGGGGCCTACTTTGTCCGGGGATGCCGTCCCGGTCCGGTTTGGGGCTTTAAACTGTGCCCCAAAGACAAGCATCGCCGAATTGCGATGCGCGCCTCTCTTACCAAAAGAGCGCCGCCTTTGCGAACGCTCCCCTAATGCGAAAAAGGCGACCCGTTGGAGCCGCCTTTCCCGAAACTCTTACTTACGCAGACCCAGTTTTTGGATCAATGCATTGTACCGCTCAACATCCTTACTCTTGAGGTAGGAGAGCAGCTTGCGGCGCTTGTTGACCATCATAAGAAGGCCGCGACGCGAATGATTGTCTTTGTGGTTGCCCTTAAAGTGGTCGGTGAGGTTGCGGATACGCTGTGTCAGGATCGCAACTTGGACCTCGGGGCTGCCCGTGTCGCCATCGGCACGGGAGTTGTCTTTGATGATTTCGGCTTTTTGTTCGGGTGAAATCGACATTGTATTTTCTTTCTACTCAGCGACATCGGGTAGGTTAAAGCCCCGCACGATTTTCGTCGCGCCATCCGATATTTCCACCAGCGCTACGGGAGCATTGTCCAGCATCGCACAGTAAAGCCCGGATGGTTGGGGCAATTCAGACAGGACCCGGCCCTCTCGAACCGCCTGCGCGTCTGTCTGATTGAGGTTGAGGGCCGGGATGTCGTCCAGCCCCGCCTCTAACGGCAGGAGTAGGTCTTTCAATGGCGCGCCACTAGACACTTCGTTCAATTTGTCCAGCGAAATCGCATCCGATTGTAAGAATGGTCCCGCTTTTGTCCGTCGCAAATAAATGACATGCCCGCACGTCCCAAGGGCTCTGGCGATATCGCGCGCAAGACTGCGGATATAGGTTCCTTTTGAGACATGCGCTCTCAGCGTGATTTCATCCGCCTCTTGCACTCCTCCGACAACCGCCAAAGCGTGGATTGTGACGGCGCGCGTCTTTAACTCCACCACCTCCCCGGCGCGGGCCAAATCGTATGCGCGTTTGCCATCAACTTTTAGTGCAGAATATGCCGGTGGCACCTGATCAATGGGGCCAGTGAACTGCGGCAAAATAGCAAGGATCTGGTCGAGTTCGGGACGCACATCGCTCGTGTCAGTCACCGCGCCTTGCGTGTCCAAAGTGTCGGTTTCCTCGCCAAACCGCACCGTGAATTCGTATATCTTGCTGGCATCAAGCATCCGCCCGGCCAGCTTCGTGGCCTCACCCAATGCAATGGGCAAAACCCCCTCAGCCAGCGGGTCCAGAGTACCACCATGGCCGACTTTCGTCTTCGCATAGCCGCCTTCGCGCAGGTTGCGCTTTACCGCCCCAACCGCCTGAGTTGAGCCAAGAGTGCGCGGCTTATCCAAAATGATCCAGCCATTTGGACCAGGCTTCTTAGCCATGCGTTCATCGGAACTGGGTTTTTTCACATCAGACATGGTCGCCCTCTAGCCAAACGCCCGACAAATCGCCAATCGTCTCTCTTAATATGGAAAACGAATTTGATCTCCTGGTTATTGGCGGCGGTATTAACGGCGCCGGGATTGCGCGCGATGCAGCAGGCCGCGGCCTCAAAGTGTGTCTCGTTGAGAAAGACGATCTGGCCGGTCACACGTCCAGTTCATCGACAAAGCTGGTACACGGTGGCCTGCGATATCTAGAACATTTTGAATTTCGTTTGGTCCGCGAAAGCCTGATCGAGCGGGAGCGATTGCTTGCGATTGCGCCGCATATCATTTGGCCGCTTCGGTTTGTTCTCCCCCATGATAAGGGCCTGCGTCCCAAATGGATGCTGCGATTGGGATTGTTCCTTTACGACAATCTTGGTGGGCGCAAATTGCTCCCCGCCACGCGGAACGTGAATCTGCGCAACGCGCCGCATGGTGATTTTCTTCAGGATCGCCTGACACGCGGTTTTGAATATTCCGATTGCTGGGTCGAAGATTCGCGGCTTGTGGTGCTTAACTGTATGGATGCAAAAGCGCGCGGCGCCGATATCCGCACCCGTACGGAATGCACCGGATTGGAACGTCGCGCCGATGCATGGGTTGCGCAACTTCGCGATGAAACCGGCGAAACAAAATCAATCTTCGCAAAGAATGTAGTCAACGCCGCCGGCCCATGGGTGGACACCGTTTTGGGTCGAGCATTGCCCGAAGAGGCGCATCAGAACCTGCGTCTGGTGAAAGGCAGCCATCTGATTTTCCCACGCCTGTTCGAAGGGGATCATTGCTACATTTTCCAAAACCGCGACGACCGAATTATCTTTGCCATTCCCTATGAGGGCAATTTCACTCTGGTCGGAACCACCGATCAATTGTTTACAGGCGATCCGTCCGGGATCGACATCAGTCCGGAAGAAGCAGCCTATATTTGCGACGCGGCGAACGAATATTTGCGCACCAGTGTTTCCCCGGATCAGGCGGTCGCATCTTATGCAGGGGTTCGGCCCCTCTACGAAAACAACGCGGCGTCCAATTCAACCGTCACCCGCGATTACCAATTCGAAGTGGAGCAATCGGATGACGGTTCCGGCCCGAAATTGCTTTCAATCTTTGGCGGGAAATTGACCACATATCGCAAGCTGGCCGAACACGCGCTCAAAGAACTGGGCTTCGGTGGCGATTCTTGGACTGCGGACACCGCCCTTCCCGGCGGTGATTTTCCTGTCATCGACGCGGAAAAACGCCTCTCTGAATTGCAGAAGCGTTATGACTGGTTTCCTGCCGATGGCATTGGCCGGTTGTTCCGCGCCTATGGCACCGGCGTGCCTCATATATTGGGCGGAGCAAAGGCCACCGATCAATTGGGTAAACATTTTGGCGGCAATCTTTACGAAGCCGAATTGGAATATCTGATCCGGTCAGAATTCGCGCGCAGTGCGGACGACGTGTTGCTGCGACGGTCCAAATTCTATCTCCACCTTTCTGACGCCGAACAAGAATCGGTGCGCGATTGGTTTGACAAAACAGATTGGTCGCATCTCTTGGAAGAGTGACTGGAGTGAATGTCTGCCCCTACCCGGTCCATTCCTCTTTCAACAATCCAAAGGCGGCGGTGTCGCGGCGATATCCAGTCCAAGTGACCATATTCTGGCGCAGCACGCCTTCGCTTTTTGCACCCAATTTTAGAACGGCGGCCATCGACCGTTTGTTGCGGGTGTCCACGCGAAATTCGACTTTCACAAAGCCACAGTCGAATGCGTGTTCGATCATCAATTTCTTCATGGTGCGATTGAACGCCCCGCCCCGAACCTTGGGGTGGATATAGGTACCGCCGATTTCAACAACCGCGAACATTGTTGGCCGGATAAAACTGGTCATGCCGACAAGATCGCCGCTATTCGCATCGATTACCGCAAACATCACGAAATCGGGCGATGCGCGCATTATAGCCAACGATGCGTCAAATCCGGCTTCTGCGAAATTGAGCGGATAGATTTGCCAGATATCGGGATCGGCCGCGCATGCTTTGCGCAAATGCGGCACATGTTCGTCCTCAAACGGTTCTAGAAAGACGGAGCCTGCCTCCAACCGGACCAAAAGGTCGGCTGGTGGCAATTCCTTGGCGGGATCAACCATTCAGGGCCGCACTGAAATGTTTGCGGCACAACGCCAAATAGCGATCATTGCCGCCAATCTCGGTCTGCTCCCCTTCTTTGATCGCTTTGCCATCTTCGCCAACACGCAGGTTCATCGTCGCTTTGCGTCCACAATGGCAGACCGCCTTCAATTCAACCAACGCATCCGCGATGCCCAACAATGCTGCCGACCCGGGGAACAACGCCCCCTGAAAATCGGTGCGCAGGCCGTAGCATAGAACCGGGATCCCGATTTCATCGGCGACAGCCGCGACTTGCCAAACCTGTGCCTCAGTCAAAAACTGGGCCTCGTCGATCAACACGCAGTCGAGCGGCGTTACGGCATGCGCGGCGCGGATATCGTCCAAAATCTGTGTCTCTGGGCGATAAAGGTGCGCGCGCGCATCCAAGCCAATTCGGCTTCGAACCATGCCTTCGCTGCGCGTATCCAGCTCCGCCGTCCAAAGCATGGTCGCCATCCCGCGTTCACGATAGTTGAAATCCGCCTGCAACAGAGACGATGATTTTCCCGCATTCATGCTGGAATAATAAAAATAAAGCTTGGCCATTCCGCGATATTAAGCCGCCGTGCGATGGAAATGAAAGGGTGCTGGATGCGCACCCTGTTGATGAGACCGATCGATTGGCACAAGGTCACACCGGTCCGAACCAATCGCGTGACCAACGTATGAACCCGCGAATGAACCGGCGAATGATTAATCCCTGTGACAGCCGCGATCCGCAATGCTAGCCAGATACCGAACACACAAAACCAAAGACAACGAACAGGGACGACATTATGGCATCGGCCGCATCAGACACACCGAAACCCGAAGGCATGACCGGGTTTCTGGGTTGGATTGAACGCAGCGGGAATAAATTGCCCGATCCGGTCTTCCTGTTTTTCTATCTGATCATCGCGTTGATCGCCATTTCGGTCATCGCCGCGCTATCCGGTGTGTCTGCCCTTCACCCGACAAGTATTGATGAAGCAACCGGCGCGCCGTTGCAGATTGATGCCGTGAGCCTATTGGCCGCAGACAACATTCAACGTCTTTGGGTCGAAATGCCCAAGACGTTCACTCACTTCCACCCTCTCGGGTATGTCCTTGTCGTGATGTTGGGCGCTGGTGTGGCCGAACGGTCAGGCTTCTTTGCCGCCGGAATGGCAAGCGCGGTGAAAGGCGCACCGACCGCTTTATTGACGCCGGTTGTGGCTTTGGTCGCCATGCTCGGCAATCACGCGGCTGATGCGGGTTACGTTGTTTTGATCCCTCTCGCAGGCATATTGTTCGCGGCGGCTGGTCGGCACCCTCTCGCGGGTATTGCTGCTGCTTTTGCCGGTGTTTCGGGCGGTTTCTCGGCGAATATTTCACCGGGACAATTGGATGCCTTATTGTTTGGCATTACCGAAGAAGCGGTTGCGGCGAGCGCGCTTGACCCATCTTGGACTGCGAACCTAGCCGGCAACTGGTATTTCATAACGGCGATGACGGTCCTGTATTTGCCGATCATTTGGTATGTGACGGACCGCGTGATTGAACCGCGGCTCGGCGCTTGGACCGGCGGTGCTTCGGCGGGGATGGATGCGGACAATCCCGATCCAACTGAGGGTGATGCTGCTTTGACATCAAAGGGCCTGCGCCATGCGGGATTGGCCGCTTTGTTTGTTGTTGGCCTTTGGGTGGCGATGGTGTTTGCACCGGGTACACCGTTGGTGAACGAAGCAGCGTGTGATGGCGCGGCGGCAGGCGATTGTTCGATCCACAGCCAGCTCCGCCCGCTTTATCAATCGCTGGTGGCGGCGTTCTTCCTGCTCTTCTTGTTTGCCGGTTGGGCCTATGGCCGCGCGACAGGATCAATCAAGGATCACCGTGATCTGGTCAATATGATGGCCGAATCTATGAAGGACATGGGCTATTATCTCGTGCTCGCTTTTGCCGCAGCGCATTTCGTGGCCATGTTCAGCTGGTCAAACCTCGGTCTAATCTCGGCGGTGCATGGCGCCGCGGCAATTGAATCGACCGGATTGCCATTGCCTTTGGTCATTGGCCTAATGGTGTTGTTCGCTGCGTTGCTAAACCTGTTCGTAGGCTCTGCCAGCGCGAAATGGGCGCTGCTCGCACCGATCCTCGTACCCATGCTCATGTTGCTCGGCATTAGCCCTGAGGGCGCAACGGCCGCCTATCGTGTCGGAGACAGCGCGACCAACATCATCACCCCATTGATGGTGTATTTCCCGCTCATCTTGATCTTTGCACAACGTTGGCAACCCAATTTCGGACTGGGAAGTCTGACCGCAATCATGCTTCCATATTCTGTGTGGTTGTTGATTTCCGGCGTTGTGTTGATCGTGGCATGGTTTGCTCTTGGCATCCCTCTCGGTCCTGATGCTCCGGCGGAATATCTGCTGCCGGTCGCAGGCGCAGGCGGATAGACTGGGTGGCGAGCGATACAGCTGCGGTAAACTGCGCGTGTTTTAATCGGGTGCCATGCAACCAATCGCGCTCTTCGATCGAACTCTTGGCATGATGCATTTCCTTCGTGCCCCTACGCGATCTGTCACGCTCGCGATCTTTGCGCTGTTCGCGCTTACTATTCCGGTCGGATTGGGCGCCCAATCGGACTCAGACGCGCTCAACTATCGGCTCGATGCCAGCAACAGCAACGTCACCGCGCGCGTGCCCTTCTTCGGCTTGTCGAGCAAAACGGCGAGCTTTCCCCGCATGGAAGGCAATGTCACGATCGTGCCCGGTGCGCCGGAACGCGCGGTGATCGATGTCACCTTTGATGCCACCGCACTCGAAGCGCCAGATGAAACAACGCTTGAACGGCTTCGTGGTGAACGGTTCTTTTGGGTGGAGCGGTATCCGGACATCCGGTTCGTTGGGCGGTCGCTTGACCTTTCATCGGCAACCCGTGGTACGGTAACGGGCGAATTGACGGCAAGGGGCGTAACTCGCACCGAGACGCTCGATGTGACCTTCACAACCGATCCGACCACCTCACGGGGCCAATCGGTCAATTTTGCCGGTCAAATGGAGATTGATCGCCGCGAATACGGTATGCGCAGTTACCAATTGATCGTTGGCAACAAGGTCAAAATCCGGCTGAATGCGCGGATGGTTCCGCGTTAAAAATCAGGCGCCTTCGTCGTTCGGGTCATAATCCAGATCGCGCGACACTTTAGGATCACGCAACAACTCTTCGATCCGGTCCGCTTCGGCAAAACTCTCATCCTTGCGAAACTTGAGTTTTGGCGCGAATTTCAATCCCAACCGTTTGGCGACCTCGCGTTGCAAGAACGCCGTGTTTTGCCGCAAAGCATTGACGACCGCGTCTTCTTCCGCGTCCAGCAACGGTTTCACATAGGCGGTCGCATTCCGCAGATCGGGGGTCAGACGCACTTCCGTAACGGCGATATTCGATGCGCTAACCACGTCATCATGCACTTCTTGCCGTGCCAACAATTCAGACAGGATATGGCGAACCCGCTCCCCCACTTTAAGGACGCGGACGGATTGCTGTTCTGCGGTGTGATCCTGACGCTTAGCCATGGTCTATTCCATCTTCGACAATATGTTTTTGAGGCTGTTCATATTACGTGCGGTCCCGGTGCATCCCAATGCACGGCGCAAGAATTTGTTCGATAGGTCCGAAACACCCACGCCGTGGACGTAGTCGAGATACAATACGCGATCCCCAATAGCGAGCCGCTCACTACCCTTAGTCGCATGTTGTTGGATTAGTGCATCGACCCGAGTTTGTTCGGGTTGTTGGCTGAGAAAAATGGAATGAACCATCTTATCCGAGCCGTGCTGAGGCCCGGTCCCATGGAATGGATTTTCTTCAATGGCCGCGCGCACTTCATCGCGGCTGCGCAGCATGACACAGCTGTCAAAGCCGAATTGCTGCTTCAAAACGCTTTCCATTTGCACTTCGATGGTCGTTGAATCGCGGTCGTCGTCTAGGATCACATTGCCGCTGGCCGCGACGGTGGTGACGTCACCAAAGCCAGCGTCTGCAAAGGCGGCTTTTAGATCGACCATTTTCACCCGATTGCCGCCGATGTTGATGCTGCCGAGCAGCGCCAAATAACGCGACATCACACCATACCGGTGTCGGTCGCCGATGGGCGCGGTGTTGGCAAAGCGGTGGAACTGGCCCGCGCCATCAATTTACCTTCTTCAGAATACAATTCGCCTTCGAGGAAAATGACTTTGCGACCGGATTTCACCACACGCCCTTTTCCGATCAGCGGCCCTTCTGGGATCAAACGAATAAGGCTCATCGAAATTTCCAGGTTAAGCGGCGCCATTTCCCCGTCGGTCGCCGCAACATAAGCATAGCCCATGACATCATCGAGATATCCGGCAACCAAGCCGCCCTGCACGCCTCCGCGCCAAGTGGTCATCTCACGCTTTACCGTGAAACGCATCGTTGCTGTCTGAGTCGTCTCATCAAACTCGGCGAATTCTGAACCGAGCAATGACGTGTGCGGTGAGCTGTTCGCGTCATCAGGATGGTGGGGATGGTTTCTCACTCGCCATCCGCAAGCTTTGCAAGCGAAGCCGATATCTGCGCCATAATCGCGGTTTGCTTGCGCTGTTCCTTAACATGCGAAAGGACGCCCCAAATGCCAAACGCAATAAGGATAAGCTGGATCGCGGCCGCGATCATGATCATAGGGTCGACCATCAATACTCCAATGTCCGCTCTCGCTCTTCAACTTCGAAGACTTCCAGCTGGTCGCCCGGCTTGATGTCGTTCGTGTCTTCGAGCACCACGCCGCATTCGAGGCCGGAGCGGACTTCGTCCACGTCGTCCTTAAACCGACGCAGCGAAGCGATTGTCGTCGCCGATACGATGACATCTTCGCGGGTAAGACGCGCGAAAAGCCCTTTGCGGATAACGCCGTCCACCACGAGAAGACCAGCGGCCTTGTCGCGTTTGCCCGATTTGAAGACTTCTTTGACTTCGGCGCGGCCAACAACGGTTTCGATCCGTTCTGGGCCAAGCTCACCGGCCATTTCCTTCGCGACTTCTTCGGTCAGATGATAGATCACATCGTAATACATCATCCGAACACCATCGCGCTTAACCAAGTCGCGCGCCTTTGCATTCGGGCGGACATTAAAGCCAATGATTGGTGCGTTCGAAGCCGCTGCCAAAGTCACATCGCTTTCAGTGATCGCACCAACGCCAGCGTGAAGCACGCGGACCTTGATATCGTCGGTTGAGATGTTGTGGAGCGCAGTGACGATCGCTTGAACCGATCCTTGCACGTCCGCTTTGACCAAAACTGGCCATTCGATGACATTTGATGCCATATTGTTGAACATCGTATCGAAACTGGTCGGGGCCAGAGCGGTGCGCTGTTCGGTCGCTTTCTCTTGACGATAAGCGGCAACTTCACGGGCGCGCTGCTCATCTTCAACGACAGTTAGTTGATCACCAGCTGCCGGCACGCCGCCAAGGCCAAGGACCTCAACCGGCATAGATGGGCCCGCTTCTTTGATCTGTTTACCGGCATCGTTGACGATAGCGCGGACGCGACCGCTCTTCGTACCAACCACAAAGGTGTCGCCACGTTTAAGCGTGCCACGTGTGACCAAAACGGTCGCGACTGGGCCGCGCCCTTTGTCCAATTGTGCTTCGATTACGGTAGCGTCTGCA
This sequence comes from Erythrobacter sp. Alg231-14, assembly GCF_900149685.1. Lineage (NCBI taxonomy): Bacteria > Pseudomonadati > Pseudomonadota > Alphaproteobacteria > Sphingomonadales > Erythrobacteraceae > Erythrobacter > Erythrobacter sp. Alg231-14. Next base: position 1,103,067 of record NZ_LT702999.1, read on the forward strand.
TCCCGATCTGGGCGCGCCTTCAACTCGAGCAATTCAGCTTGAAGTGTGATCGCCTCGATCAACTCATCAAGTCCAGTACCCTTGGTTGCGGACACTTCGACATCCTGCACTTCGCCTGACATCGCTTCGACGATGACTTCGTGTTCCAGCAATCTGCTGCGGATGTTGTCCGGATTGGCCTCTGGTTTATCCATCTTATTGATCGCAACGATCATCGGAACGCCAGCGGCTTTCGTGTGATTAATCGCCTCAATCGTTTGTGGCATGATGCCGTCATCGGCGGCCACCACAAGAACGACGATATCCGTAACATTGGCGCCACGTTGACGCATTTCGGAAAAGGCCGCGTGGCCCGGCGTGTCGAGGAACGTGATCTTTTGCTTGTTCTTCGCCGTGATCTGATAGCTGCCGATATGCTGCGTGATGCCGCCGGCTTCGCCTTTGGTTACATTCGCACCGCGCAGAGCATCCAACAGCGACGTCTTACCGTGATCGACGTGGCCCATTATCGTTACGACCGGTGGGCGCTCTTTCAATGTTTCTGCCGGATCAACATCCTCTTCGGTTTGGATGTCAACGTCGGCCTCGGAAACCTTCTCAATATTGTGGCCAAACTGTTCAACCAGCAATTCAGCGGTGTCTTGGTCAATCGTTTGATTGACGGTGACCATCATATCAAGGTTGAACAGTTCTTTGACGAGATCAGCGCCCTTCTCGCCCATCCGTTTGGCGAGTTCACCCACGGTGATCGCTTCGGGGACGATAACGTCGCGCACTTGTTTTTCACGCGGCTTGGATGATCCGCCACCTTGCATACGACGCTCTTTTTCACGCGCGCGTTTAAGCGCGGCGAGACTGCGTGCGCGGCGGCCTTCGTCTTCGTTGAGAGCTTTTGTAACGGTCAGCTTGCCAGAGCGGCGTTTGTCTTTGCCGCCGTCTTGCGATTGTCCGCCCTTGTCTTCCTTTTTCTTTTTCTTCTCTGGCCGCTTCGGCTCTGGACGCGCCACTGGTGTAAACTTACGTGCCGCTGGCGTGGGTGTGCCCTTCGCCGCTGGTTCTTCCTCAACCGCGGGTTCTTGCGCCGCAACCTCTGCTTCGGCTTCTGCTTTGGCTGCCGCTTCGGCTTCCTCTGCTGCGCGTTTAGTGGCCTCTTCTTCCGCTTTGCGGTTTTCTTCCGCGCGTTGCTTTTCGTTTATCGCAGCCTGTTTGGCTTTCTCATCGTCACGCTTGCGCGCTTCTTCCGCCATTTTCAGGCGCGCTTCTTCAGCTTCGCGTTGTAAGCGAGCGACGCGTTCTTGGGGTGTTTCACCAGCCGGCGCTTTGGCCGCTGGTTTCGGCTCAGGCTTTTTCGCGACCGGTGCCGGTTCCGGCGCGGGTTCCGGCGCTGGCGCAGGGGTTGGTTCCGGCGCGGCTTCTGGCGCCGGTGTTTCGCCCGGTTTCAAGAGCTTACGGCGGCGCTTCACCTCAACCGCAACCTTATTGGTGCGGCCGTGGCTAAAGGTCTGCTTGACCTCGCCCGCATCAACCGGTCGCTTAAGGCCCAACGGTTTACGGGTGCGTTTTTCTGGTTCGTCGCTCATTCTAGCTCGTTAGTCCTTCAAAATTCTTCGGTGGCCGCCTTGGCCAAAAGCACGAGACATCATCCCCGCGCGCATATTCGTTCGATTAGGGTCGCTATCCGGGAGGATCGTTCCCAACAACAAAACCCGCCATCCCTTTGTATCGCGAGAGGCGCCCTATCGCCTGACCCACGCGGTCTGACGCGCGGGTGGTGTTTTTCGCCCCATCATTCTGAGACGAAACGCCCAAATGGACGACATTTTCACGGCCCAATGCCACAGACAGAGCACCCCGGTCCAGTGGCAAGACGCTCCCACGCATTCCTGACCCTTCGGCATCGCTGCCTACACGCCATGCTTGGTCCAATTTTTTGCGACCATCTTCACTGCTGTCGCTGGCATGCAACAACAATGAAATCCGTCCGGTGCGGGCTTGTTCTTCGATCCGGCTCGATCCGAGAACAATGTTGCCCCCGCGCATTTCCAAACCCAATCGATCAAGTAAGGTCCGCGTCAACGCCGCCTCTACCGCTTGCGGCAAATCGTCGCTGTAGGAAAGGGTTTCCCCTTCAGGCCCACCTTTAAAGGCGCGCATCAACGCTCTCTTCAAAAGCCCATCTGACACGGCGGATTCCAACGCCGCACGGTCGGGTGCAATCCATGCGCCCCGTCCCGGTGCCTTTGCATTGGGATCCGGCAGGACTTCGCCGCTTGGCGATACCGCAAGTCGGATAAGTTCTGCGCGCGGATGGACCTCGCCAGAAAGAACACAGCGCCGCTCGCTCCCAATTTCCTGTGCGGAAGATTGGGAAGCAGGCGCTTCAGCGATGTCGGACGTCAGGCTCTCATTGGGTGGAGTCCGCATCAGCGGCCTCCTGCGTTTCAGGAGCCGCAGCCGGCTCTTCATCTTCAAACCAATGCGCACGCGCAGCCATGATGATTTCGTTGCCTTGCTCTTCGCTTAGCCCGTATTCACCCAGCACACCGCCTTTGTCTTGCTCGCGTTGAGGGCGGCGCAATGGCGGCCCGTCCGCGTTGTTGCGACGGCGCGGTGCTTCGCGTTTCTTCGCGATCAATTCATCGGTCGCGAGATCCGCAAGATCATCAAGCGTTTTGATTCCAGCTTTACCCAAAACAACCAACATCGCTTCTGAAAGATGCGGCATCGTTGCCAGGTCGTCTTCTACGCCCAATTCGCGGCGCGCGGCACGGTGGGTTTCTTCCTGCCGGTCCAACGCTTCCTTGGCGCGATTTTGAAGCTCTTCGCCCAGCTCTTCATCGAAACCTTCGATTGCGGCCAATTCGGAATTGTCGACATAAGCGACTTCTTCCAACATCGCGAAGCCTTCAGCGACGAGAAGCTGCGACAGCGTTTCGTCCACATCCAGTTCTTCTTCGAACATCTTGGACCGCTCTGCGAATTCCTTGGAGCGTTTTTCCGAAGCTTCTTCTTCGGTCATGATGTCAATCTGGTGCCCGGTCAATTGGCTGGCCAGACGCACGTTTTGACCACGGCGACCAATCGCAAGAGACAATTGATCATCGGGCACGACCACTTCGATGCGGCCTTCTTCTTCGTCAAGAACAACGCGAGCAACCGTTGCAGGTTGCAGAGCGTTCACAACGAAGGTTGCGATGTCATCGGACCATGGGATGATGTCGATCTTTTCGCCCTGCAACTCCTGCACGACGGCTTGAACCCGGCTACCCTTCATACCAACACAGGCACCGACCGGATCGATCGAACTGTCATGGCTGATAACGCCGATTTTGGCGCGGCTGCCTGGATCGCGCGCAGCGGCTTTGATCTCAATGATACCGTCGTAAATCTCTGGCACTTCTTGCGCGAACAATTTGCGCATGAAATCAGGCGCACCGCGCGAAAGGAAAATTTGCGGACCACGATTGTTCCGCTCAACTTTCGTGATGAGCGCACGAACACGCTCGTTCGTGCGCGCCGCTTCGCGAGGGATTTGTTGATCGCGACGGATAACACCTTCGGCGCGACCTAGGTTCACGATCACATGCCCGAATTCGACAGATTTGATCACACCGGTGATGACTTCGCCTGCGCGGTCTTTGAATTCGTCAAACTGACGCTCACGCTCTGCATCGCGGACCTTTTGAAAGATCACTTGCTTTGCCGATTGCGCATCGATGCGGCCAAGATCAACCGGAGGCAGCGGGTCAACGATGAAATCGCCAACGCTTGCGCCGTCCTGAAGTTTTTGAGCGGCTTTCAAATCGACCTGCTTGAAGTAATCTTCGACCTCTTCAACAACTTCAACAACGCGCCACAGCGTCAAATCGCCGGTCACCGAGTCGAGCTTTGCACGGATATCGTTTTCCGCACCGTACCGGTTACGAGCCGATTTCTGAATCGCTTCTTCCATCGCTTCGATGACGATGGATTCGTCGATCATCTTTTCCGATGCAACGGACTTCGCAATCGCGAGCAGTTCTGCCTTGTTGGCGGAAATGGCACTGGCCATCAGTTGTCTGCCTTTTCTTCTAAATCAGAGGATTCTGTGTCTTCGGATACTTCATCAACACCATCGGTGTCGATCGGTTTGGTTGCAGCAATCAACGCGTCCGTCAGAACGAGTTTTGCCGCGTGAATTTGGTCGACTGGCAACGAAGCCGGTCCGGTTTTTGCATCATCTATGGAGATGACGCCGTCAGTGATGCCGATCAAATCGCCTTTATAAACGCGCTTTGTATCGCCATCGCCGAAGCCTTTATCCATCACAATGCGCGCGACATGTCCGGCCCAATCGGCAAAGTCCTTATCGCGGGTCAATGGCCGATCGATGCCCGGCGATGACACTTCGAGGTGGTACGCCCCTTCAATCAGCATCTCGCCCGCTTCTTCACGTGCATCCATCATCGCAGACACAGCGCGCGAAAGTTCCGCACATTGTTCAATCACAAGTTGTCCGGTGGCCGGATCTTCCGCCATGATTTGGAGCGCTTCGCCGCCGTCCCCAGCCTCCGATGGCATCATCTTTACGCGCACCAAGTCAAACCCGAGAGCGGTAGCCTCTGGTTCGATCAGGTCGGTCAAGCGTGCGATATCGGTCATGCGGCCTTTGGGTCTACTGCGTCATTGTGACAAAACTAAATGCGGCATCGCCGAATTGTGCCGGCCCCGTCTGGCGCCAGCCCTACAAAGTTTCGACAATGTTGGGATGGATGAGCAACTAGGCGCGCATCATCGATTTGGCAAGGGCCCAACACAGGATAATCGCGCCCTGCATTCATGCAGCCTACCTTATAGCGGCGTGAACGTTTGTAACTCCGTGGGTAGGAATGCGCTTCACCCTCTGGATCATGGCCTATGCAGCGCCGTCGACCCAGGCACGAACCTCGGCGCGCAAAGAGCGGTTTTCGTCGGCCTCGAAACCCTCTGCAAAATCGCGCATCGCCAACACTTCGTCATCGCAAAGCGGCTCTTCGAATTTCATGCCGTTGGTGCCCCCGTTGCCGCCTTTTTCGCAGGAAACGATTGTGCCAAACTGATCAATACCCGCGATCGTGAGTATGGCTTCGGCACCTTGGTGCAACGGTTCCTGCAATCCAATGCAGGCGCCGGAACGCGACAAATTTACCAGAATGCACCGCCGAGTATCCGTCAAAGTCACCAATTTGGCGGGAATGGAAAGCCGCAAACGCGGCGCACCGCGCCGACCGGTTGGCAGAGCGGGTTCCCGACAGAGCCGCTCTTCATAGGCGGCCTTTTCCGAGAGAAAATCCAAAGCGAGTGACGTGCGCATGATCGCTCCGAATTAGAGCGACTTGCTGAATTCTGTGCCGACAGCACCTTACGTAGAATTGCTATGACGCGGGCATATCCGCCCGCGATTTACCGATGCGGCGTCTCTGCCCCTTCGGCCCACATCTGTGCGGTTGCCGCCAGTTCCTCGCGCTCCATATCGCCCAATTGTTCTTGAAATTGTCGAATACCAAAAACAAAAACATCGCTGACAGGGATTTCAAATTCGAGCGCATTGAACCCGCGCTCTTGCCTCGTGACGATCATAAAGTGGTCAATCGGACCACAACGCAGATAACCGCCCTGTCCAACTTTGATCGGGTCGACGATGGCCATGCGCAGGCCGCTGCGAGATAGGTCGGTCACGATGCATTTATGATTGCCTTGTGTGGACATGAATTGCCCCGGCAAACTCAATTCCATCCGTGGCGCGGCCCGTCGTCCGGACAATTGGTCATCTTCAAAGGTTTCGTTGATAGACATCGTGTTTTAGCTCAAATGTTTCAATTCAATGCTGTGGCCTTGGCGTGAGTTTCAATTGGCTTCATCGCCCCATCCGCCAACTTCTTCGCCATCTTCGTCATAGGTCTGACCACCATTGTAATCAGAGAACGGATCGGTTGAGCCGGCGGCCTTGGGACGTGATGATCGTTTTTGGATCTCACCGTCCTCGTTCACGAAGTATTCGCCGTTTTCATCGGTCAAAGCCTGTTCGACGGCGTACGAGCCGACACCGACAAGGCCGACACAGCCAACCATCGAAAGCAAAACGAGAGCTCCGCAGCCCATCAGCAATGTTTTAAAAATTTCCAAGAACAGCGCCCTAGTTTGCCCAATCGAATCCCGATGGGCAGGAACATAACGCGTAATCGGTGTAAAAAAGGTTATCTTACCGCGTCATAGAGCCGAATTGTTGGCCATTGGGCGTTCGATGCGATGCTACGCTTCGCCTTCGTCCAACAATCCGTGTTTCTTAATCGCGTGACGGATTTGATCATAGCTAAGGCCCAGCGCCTTTGCCGTTTGCCGCTGGTTCCACCGATGTTTTCCCAAGGCGTGCTCGACGATGGCGCGTTCATGTGCGTCAACCGCGGAGCGCAAATCGTCGACCGCTTCGAAATCAACACCCGGTGGCACTTGCGACGGATTGGCCGCGCCATTCGATTGCAATCCACCGGTCGAAGAGCCCGTCACAGCCCCGCCCGGCGCACCCGATTCCGATCGACGGTGCGACGGGGTGGCCGGTTTCCACGGACTTTCAAACGGATCAAATTGTGCATGAGCGATCGGGGTTTCCGGGTCATCCCAGCGATAGACCGCGCGTTCGACAACATTGCGCAATTCCCGCACATTGCCCGGCCAGGCATATTCTTCCATCTGCGCCATGACGTGCGGAGCAAATCCGGGCCAACCATGCCAATCCAATTCGGCCGCCATGCGCCGTGCGAAATATTCAGCCAAAACCCCGACATCCCCTTCGCGCACGCGCAGTGGGGGCAGAGTGATCACCTCAAAACTCAACCTGTCGAGCAGATCAGCGCGAAATTCGCCAGACTTGGCCAATGCGGGCAGATCATCGTTCGTGGCCGCAACGATGCGCACATCAACGCGGGTCGGCCGGGACGCGCCAATGCGCGTAACCTCACCATATTCAACGGCGCGCAACAGGCGTTCTTGAGCGCCCATCGACAGCGTGCCCAATTCATCGAGAAATAGTGTGCCTTGGTCGGCTTCTTCAAACCGACCCGCACGCGCTTTGGTAGCGCCGGTAAAGGCCCCTGCTTCATGACCGAACAATTCGGCTTCGATCAATGTCTCGGGAAGCGCTGCACAGTTCATCGTGACCAAGGGTTCGCCCCAGCGGCTGGATAGACGGTGCAAGCGTTCTGCGATCAATTCCTTGCCGGTCCCACGTTCACCAATGATGAGCACGGGACGGCTCATCGGGGCGGCGCGGCTGGCACGTTCCACGGCATCCAAGAAGGCGCCGGATTGGCCGATAAACTGATTTTCGCGCTCCATGACCAACGTATAGTGAAATTTCCCAATGGTTGGCAATAGAAACCAATATGCGGAATTGGGAGGGTGCAAAAAATGGCAGTTTTCCGCCGTTTTTCGGATTTGGCACACCGGTTGCAATGATAATCACAACAGTTTCAGTCACACGTTTTCGGGAGAACCCACCATGTACAACTCAACTTTCTTCGGCACCAAATTGGGCCAAGCATCCCTTGCCAGCATCGCAGCGATGGTCGCGATGATTGCTCTTACCAGCCAAATGAACTTGATCGAAAACGGGCCAATGATGGCTCAACCTGGTGAAACCGCCATGTTGATTGAGCTTGCTTGAGGCGATTGTGACCAAGCGAGAAGCCAAAGACACCGGATTACCCCTAGGGCCGGAGCGCAGCGTTCCAGTCGCACATGCCGATTTGAGTGACGCGCTTTCCCCGACGCGCAAAACCACCAAAGGCAGCGCTTCGGCCCAACCCGGTTCTTCAAATGGTGCTCTCGCTCGCACAACGTCCCGCCTTGATGCCGAAATCGAGGCCTTGCGTCGCAGCCCCACTCCAACGCAAGGTGCTTCGCAAGGACAAAAGGACAGCAACGCGCTAAGCCTCAGCACAAACCCGTTTTTAGATGGAGTAGCCTTTATGGGCATTTTCAGCCGAACCCGCGATATCATCGCCGCAAACTTCAACGACATGCTCGACAATGCGGATGATCCGCAAAAGATGATCCGCATGATTATCCTCGAGATGGAGGAAACCTTGGTCGAAGTTCGCGCCAGTGCGGCCCGGACAATCGCCGATCAAAAGGAAATGCATCGCCATGTCGTAAAGCTCGACCGGTTGGAGGCAGACTGGGCAGAAAAAGCGCAATTGGCGCTGTCGAAAGATCGCGAAGATCTTGCCCGTGCCGCTCTGGTTGAGAAAAAGAAAGCGAGCGGAACCGGCGATCAGCTGCGTGCAGAAATTGCGGTGCTTGATGATGCCCTGCGCGCTTACGAAGACGACATTCAAAAGTTGCAGCATCGCTTGCGCGAAGCCCGCAGCCGCCAAACACAGATTGCGGCGCGTCTTGAAAGCGCAGAAAATCGCGTGAAGCTGCGCACTTTGATGAGCACCGAACGGACGGACGAAGCGCTTGCTCGTTTCGATCAACTCGAACGGCGCGTCGATTTTGCCGAAGGCCGTGCAGACGCCATGTCCATCGCGGAAAAAGGCACACCATCGCTTTCAGACGAGATTGCAGCCCTCGAAGGGGCCGACGCGATCGACGATGAATTGGCACAAATGAAAAAAGCGCTCGGCAAGGACGGCGCAAGCAACAAACAAATCAAAGGGGAATAGGTCATGCCATTTGAAGTTGTCTTACTCATTTTCATGATCGTTATCGGCCTTCCATGGCTGATCATGCACTATCTCACGCGCTGGAAAACAGCCGCAACGATCACATCCGATGATGAGGTTTTGCTGGAGGAACTCTACAACCTCGCCAAGCGACTTGATGAACGGATGGACACAGTCGAACGGCTTGTAGCCACCGATGACCCCGCATTTAACCCTGTGAAGCGGCTCCAGGCCGATCAGGAAACAGACAATCAGCAACTGCGCGAACTTGAGCAGATGATGGCCGAGAAGAAAGGCGCCCAAAAATGAACAGCCCCCGCACCACGCTTTACCGCGACAGTCACAATGCAAAAATTTTGGGCGTATGCTCAGGCATTTCGGAATACACGGGCATCAATCGTACATGGGTACGGTTGGGTGCGGTGTTCCTCGCCCTTGCCACCCAAGGTTTCGCCTTGCTCGCCTATATCGTCGCCGGCTTCGTCCTGAAGAAAAAGCCGCCGTATCTTTACAGCGACAATCAGGAGCAGCAATATTGGCAGCGCGTCCGGCAGAGCCCGAAACGCACAGCGCGTGAAATTCGTGCCCGGTTCCGCGATATCGACCGCCGCCTTGCCGATGTTGAAACCTACTACGTCAGCAACAATCCGCGCCTCACGGCCGAAATCGAAGAACTGCGATAAACAACCGCGCATCAGCCGACCGTTGAACGCAAAGACCCAAAAACAAGGGGAAACTGATAATGGAATGGATGATCGGATTTGCTCCGTTTGCCATGGTGATCGCGATTGTGTGGATCGCCAACAACAAGAAGCTGGAAGAAAAGCGGATCGATGCCGCTGCCTCGCAAGGCGCCGAAAAAGCGACGCAATACGCGGTCCAAATCGAACAGCTGAATGAACGTGTGCAAGTGCTCGAACGCATTGTGACCGATCGCGGCTACGACGTGGCGACCCAGATTGAGGCGCTGCGCGATGTTCGACAGGTCGAAGGCGACGCTTCGAAAAACCCCGCACAAATCGCGAGTTCGACCGATACCGGCACTCCCCTTAACATCGGCAAGCAGGAGCAGGTCTGATGGACGGCGACATGAAAATCTTTGTTGTTCTGCTTGTTGGGATCAGCACCCTTGGCTGGATCATCAACAATTGGATCCGCGCAAAGCACGGATACGAGCTTGAGGATGAATGGGGCGGCAAATCGGCCAAAAAAGTTGAAAGCTCGGAAACAACACGCCTCAAGGCGGAAAACCGCGAGCTGAATGACAAGCTTGATACGATGCAGGATCGAATGATCGTGTTGGAAAAAATTGTGACGGATCGTGGGTATTCCCTTTCCGATGAAATCGAAGCGTTGCGCCACACTAATGTTCGCGATGTCGACACCCCGACAACCGCGCCATCCGATAACGGCACCCCGCTGAATCTAGGAAAGAAGGAAACGCGAGCATGAGCGTCGACGCAGCAGCCACCATTGTCCCGCATTTGCCTTGGATCATTGCTGGCGGACTTGCTTTGGGTGGATCAGCGATTTTCGGTTGGATTCACACGACCCGCCTGCGCATTCAAAACGGGTATCCGTTGGATGGTGCTTGGGGTCAGGCGCTTAAACCTTCGACAGACAATGAGGCCAAACAACGGGTCGCATTGCTGACTCAGGAAAACGCCGAACTGCGCGCTGAACTGGGTTCGGTGAAAGACCGTCTCATCAATGTTGAACGGATCGTCACCGACAGCGGTTACAGCCTAGGTTCCGAAATCGATGCGCTAAGAGAAAGCGCGCGAGATCGCACACTTGAACATCGCAAGGATGAGGGGAACGCCTAATGTTCGGCGCGGACACACCTTTGGTCATCGACGCAATTCAAATTGCATTGTTAGCCGGAGCGGCTGGCGCCGCTGCAATTGTCCTGGTCTTGCGCCGACGCAAAAAAGCCGATCAATCATCACATCAAACGCCGAGCGATTTGGAAAGCCGTGTGCGAGTGCTTGAGAGAATTGCCACCGACAATCCCAATGATCTGGCCGAAGAGATCGAAGCCTTGCGATCCACTCCATACAAAGGAGCACCACAATGAATTTCACCACGGTTGCTATCGTTGCGATCGTCATTTGGGGGATCGTCCAGCTCGCCAAAGCGCGCGCGGGGATCATTTCAGACGAAGATGGCAATGAAACCTATGTCGGCGGCAATGATGACGCCACCCGTGCCGATATCGCAGAGACGCGCAAAGAGATCGAACAGTTGCGCGAACGGCTGCACGTCTTGGAGCGCATCGCGACAGACAACAACACGATGGATGCCCGCGAACGCGCCCGTGTCGCAGCAGAAATCGAAGCGTTGCGCGGCCCAACCGAGCCCGCAATCACACACGACACAAATTTATCTACCCCAATCCCATCTGGCGAAACCCGTGCAAAGGAGCCGAGCAAATGATGATGGACCCTACTTTCGTAACCGCGGCAGCATGCTTGTTCGGAATTTGCATGGTCGGCTTTATGGCTTTGCGCGGCTGGCAAGATTGGCTTGCGCTTAAACGCCAAGAATTGGACCGGCTGCACGCACCGGCAGGCCATTATTCTGAGATCGAGGGCGGAGCGATCAACGCGTCTGCTGGCGGTGTTGGTAGCGGCGTCGGCGCGGCACGAATTGAATTGGCCGACATGAAAGAGCGGATCAAAAAATTGGAAGCCATTGCGAGCGGTGTTGAACTGTAAATAGGCGCAAGTCCCGCAGGCCCCTACCCAGATTGGCACCGATTTTCTGGCAAACACTTCCCAACCGCATCGCCACTCCCTAAATGCGCCCCATGCGAACGCTTGATGACATTCTCGAAGAATATGAGTTCCTTGAAGGCGATGAGCGGTATCGCCTTCTCATTGAGCTTGGGCGCGAATTGGACGACATGCCCGACGCCTTGAAAACCGATGCCACATTGGTTCGGGGATGCTCTGCATCGGTTTGGGTCTACCCTACCGAAGAAATTGGCGATGCAAATGGATCGTCGACCCTCCATTTCCTTGCTGATAGCAACGCGGCCATCACAAAAGGGATCGTCGCGTTGGTGATCAGCGCGGTCCAAGACAAGCCTGCATCGACCGTTGCCTTCATGGATGTAATCGGCGCATTGGGCCCATTCGATTTGAAGAACCAATTGTCGAGCAATCGAACCCAAGGTGTTCCCAACATGATCGCGTTGGTCAAAGAGCACGCGGCCCGCATCGCATCACAAAAAAACGACATCCAACCCGATACAAGAGCATAGATTAGTGCGGCGGCTTTATCTTGCCGCTGGCTTGCTATGCGTCGGTTTGGGCGCGGTAGGAGCGGTTCTGCCGTTGTTGCCCACGGTCCCGTTCTTGTTGTTGGCGGCGTTTTGTTTCGCACGGAGCAATCCAGACTGGGAACGCGCGATACTCGAACATCCAACATGGGGTCCTCAAGTGCTCAATTGGAGAGAGCGCCGCGCCATATCCAGACGCGCAAAGGTAGCAGCGGTTGCGACGCTGTTGATCGGAGTTGGCTTCACATGGGTCACCCTGGGTCATCCTTGGGTGTGGATTTCGGTGACCGTGACGGTCATTGTCGGCGGCTGGATTTCGACACGCGCCGAATGAAGCGGCCGGGTCGCACCCAGCATTCGGATCCTGATCAGAATTGGATCACGTCAGACCGAGGTGGAGACACCTTCGGCGGTTTCGGCGCATTCCGCTGGATCAGAAGAAAGTTCCCGCACCATTTCAAATGTACCACACCAATGATCAATGGACCATTCGCCGGTAATCATGTTTGCATCATCCGATAGCGACCCAGAATAGACCACAGTCTCGCTGTATTCGTCGCCCGCCCCGTGATAGGTTTTTGAAAATGTGACGGAACTCCCAATGCGCTGTCCAGCTATGGTCGAATGCGCAGTCGCGGGAGAATATTCATTGGGTTCGATAATCGTCCCATTCAAAACGCCGCCGCTTTCGGTTAAGTTCGCAAGGAATGGTGTGACGGGGCCCGCTTCGGGGACATCAGGGTAGTAGAAGGTGCCATCCCATCGTCCGGAAATATCGTTGCACCCGCTGCTCAATGATCAAACCGATCGCTGCATCACAAATGTGCCGCTGTCATCCGGCAGCGACCACGTTCCAGAGATCGATCCGCCATCAGGGGACAACCGCCCTTCGTAGTGAACGACCCGTTTGTATTCGGATCCGGCACCAACATATTGTTTTGTGAAACGCACAATGTCGTTTTCAATTGCGCCTTCGATCTCGGCTTTCACTTGATCGCCCGTGTTGAAATGCACCTCCATAATGAGGCCGGAAAGCGTGTTGCCCTGCCCGCCGAAACGCGCCTTGAACGGCGTTTCTCCGATTTCAGCAGACGATGAATAGGAATAGCTTCCCTGCCAGAGCCCTTTGAGGTCTGTTGCATCGGTCATTGTGTATCAGCCATCTGGATTAACGTTCCCATGACGTTGGTAGTTGTCATTGCGCGTCGCTCTAATCGAACCGATACCTATTGCAACGCTGCACTATCCCTCAGTTCCGCCAGCCCCGCTTTGCGCTGCGCAGCCAATTCAGCCTTCAATTTTAAAGGATCGCGGGCGAACACAAATCCGAAACTCACCCCACCTTCTTTGCCAATCGTTGCATGATGCAGCTTGTGCGCCTGGACCAATCGCTTGGCGTAACCGCGCTTTGGAACAAAACGGAAGAACCGTTGATGGACCAATCCATCGTGGACGATGGCATACAACACCCCGTACAAATTGACGCCCAACGCGGCCCACCAAAGAGCCTCTGAATAAAGAGAGCCGACAATGTACATGCCTGCATTGATCGCACCAAAAACAACGGCGAATAAATCGTTCTTTTCAAACGTGTTATCGTGAGGTTCATGGTGATCGCGGTGCCATCCCCACGCCCATCCGTGCATGATGTATTTGTGTGCGTACCACGCAAATATCTCCATCCCGACAAGCGCGGCCATTGTCACAGCGAAGCATTCGAACCAGGTCACGTTACACTCTCAGCCTTCTGCTGTTTTTGTTCGGTTGGAAAAGCATCCGCATCCGCCAAGCCAGAGGTTTCTGCGTCGAGGCCAAGCCCCGCCCTTTTTGCCCGCGGAAGCGCCCACCACGGCACATCCGGGCGTCTATGGTGTTCAAGGTGATAGCCGAAATGGAAACAACTGGCGAGGCTCGCCAGCAAACCAAAATCGTTGGATCGCGCGTTGTGGTGATCAAAAAATGGCTTATCCGGCGCATGGTGGTGCGGGCGATAGGTTCCGAAATAGAACAATTGCAGCGAAGACAGCAATGCAGGTGCACCATAAAGCAGCACGATCTGAACCATCGGAACGCCGATAATGAGCCAGTAGATCCCAACCACTGCGTGTACAAACACCAATGATTGCCATCCGAAATACCGTTTAAAGAACGTCCAATACCAAGTGAGAAGGTTCGACGGGTTGTTTTCGTCAAAATCAGGATCACCGGCATGGCCGGACTTCTTGTGATGGGTCAAATGCGCATCGCGCAAGACCCGCCAACGAAACCCTGCATACAAGAACAACAACACCGTCCCGATTAGCGCGTTAAGACGTGCCCGACCCGGCGCAAGTGTTCCGTGCATCGCATCGTGACACACAATAAAAACGCCCACAGAAAGCCAGCATTGCACCGCACCAATCGCAAGAATCACTGGCCAATTCGTTGCCGTGATTTCAAACACAAACATCGCATAGGCGTGCAATGATAACCACGCACCAGCGATCAACGCCGCCAACGTCAGGCCGATGGCGCTTTGCCTTGGATGGATCGTGTCGGAGCGGTGCAATTGGGTCATTGTGTTAGATACGCCAAGAACTTGCGTTTGGCCGCTTATAATCTCGATCCCTTGCCACGCCAAGTTGCGCCATTAGCGCGCGTCCGTCGTTGAGATTCGGGGTTTTCCCTCATCGATCTCAATTGTCCAACTCTGATCGTTGTCCATTGTCATGACCGTTACAGGCACTCCCGCAGCGAACATCGAGAAAACGTGAATTTCGGTGGGTGTAGGATCCAACACGTGCGTTACATAAATGGCGACCGGTTGTTCTCCATTTGACGTTGTGCTGCTCACTGTAAGACAGGAATTGGTGAAAGCCCGATCGGCCACAACGTTACCGTCGCGCACTTCAAATCGGTAATGCCCGCCAAACGGGATTTCATTCATGGCCGGCTGTGGGACGAGGAAATAGACGAAGAAACCGCCATCATCCTTGCCCGTTGGCAATACAACCCGATTAAACGATTGCCGCGAACACCGGGCCAATTCCGCCGTGTTCTCAAGAGGGGCGGAACCCGCCCTCACCATTGCCGTTTCTTCTTGAGTAAAAGCGCGCTCACCGGGATCATAAGTGTTGGTGTTTCGGACCCTGTTCCCGTCATATACGCCGGACCAAACCGCTTCGAAACCATCGCGCGTTGGGCGATAGAAAACCGCCTCTAACCCACCATCGATCGTGTTGATGATCCATCCGCGAATGCCCGTTGCGCCCAGATCGTTAAAGTCTTCGCGCAGCGCATCGGTGGTGTGCCAGGCCGCCTGATCATAGCGGTATATCGCTTCACCCAGAAAGAGCGCCTGATCAATTGCGACGGCGTCTTGCGAGGAGATTGTGTTGCCATCGTCAGCGTCGGTTTGGGCATGGACCATGGTTGGATGAGCCAAAGTCAACAATGCGCCAGCCAAAAGCAATACAGTTCGCATAACAAACACCCCTGATTTCAAGGCAGAAACACCTGGAAACAACGGTAGTGGATCAATTGCCTTCGGGAAAGAAGAACTCGCGCAAATGATCGCCAATGCGGGCCGGTCGCAGTGTTTTGGCGTCGATACAACACCAACTCGATTGAACTTCCGCCAAAACTTCTTCGCCGCGACTTATGACGGTGCGATAAAATGCACGGGCACCATTGTACCGTTCCAAAACGGTTTGCGCGATCACATCGTCTTCAAGAAAGGCCGGCTTTCGATAGGTGATTTCGTGCTTCAACGCGACCCAAGCTTTGGCCGCAACCTCTTCATCCGGCGCGACCTTGTTCCAATGCGCCAACACTGCATCCTGAACCCAATTCAGATAGCGCGCGTTGTTGACGTGCCCCATGAAATCGATGTCTTCGGGCAGGACGGTGATCGGAAAACGGAATGGCGTTGCTGACATAAATGTAAGTTAAGCGAAACTTGCATTCATTTCCATGACAAAGTGGCACCATTTGTCATGGCGGCTTGCCAGTGTGGCATCGACGCCGCTAATCGGGGTCACTACCTCCAAATTCCCACCGCTTTAAAGTTCAAGAGAAGAACACCTGATGGCCAGCAAGCCCCGCACACTTTACGCCAAAATCTGGGACGATCACGTCGTTGAAACACGCGAAGATGGCACATCGCTTATCTATATCGATCGGCATCTTGTCCATGAAGTGACCAGCCCACAGGCTTTCGAAGCGTTGCGCATGGCAAGGCGGCCGGTGCGTCGCCCCGAATTGACCTTAGCGGTGCCGGATCACAATTTGCCGACTACCGCGCGGCTCGACGCCAAAGGTGCGAGGCTGCCCATCGCCGATCCGCAAAGCGCGGCGCAATTGGCAGCGCTGGAACGCAACGCTCCTGAATTTGGCATCCGCTATATTAATGCAACCGCCGCCGAACAGGGGATTGTGCATGTTGTAGGGCCCGAACAGGGGTTTTCCCTTCCAGGCACAACCATTGTTTGCGGCGACTCGCACACCGCGTGTCATGGCGGTCTGGGTGCGTTGGCATTCGGCATCGGCACAAGCGAAGTTGAACATGTGCTCGCGACGCAAACCTTGTTGCTGCAACAATCCAAAGCGATGGAAGTCCGGGTCGAAGGCGATCTTGGCCCTGGCATCACCGCCAAAGATCTGATCCTTCATATCATCGGAGAAATCGGCGCCGCAGGCGGTTCGGGTCATGTGATCGAGTATCGCGGGGATGTCTTCGAACGAATGACCGTCGAAGAGCGTTTGACCGTTTGCAATATGAGCATCGAGGCTGGCGCACGCGCGGGATTAATCGCGCCTGATGAAACCGTTTTCGCCTATTTGAAAGGGCGCCCGATGTCGCCAAAAGGCGAAGAATGGGATGCAGCGGTGGCGTATTGGAAAACACTGCACACCGACGCAGACGCCCAGTTCGATAAATCGGTGACCATCGATGCAAGCACGATCGCGCCAACCGTTACATGGGGCACCAGCCCGGAAGACGTCGTCTCCATCAACGGTACCGTTCCGGCACCCGATAGCTTTGCCGATGAATCAAAACGTGTAGCCGTCGCGAAAAGCCTCGATTACATGGGCCTCACCCCCGGCACAGCGATGACCGACGTTCCCATTGAAAACATTTTCATTGGCAGCTGCACCAACAGCCGCATCGAAGATCTGCGATCGGCAGCGTCGGTGTTGAAAGGACGTAGCAAAGCCAGCAACGTTCGGTGGGCCATCGTTGTGCCCGGATCGGGCTTGGTAAAACTTCAGGCAGAAAAAGAAGGGCTCGACCAAATCTTCATCGATGCTGGGTTTGAGTGGAGAGAGCCCGGATGCTCGGCATGTTTGGGGATGAACCCGGATAAAGTCCCACCATCAGAACGGTGTGCGTCGACATCCAACCGAAATTTCGTTGGCCGTCAGGGGCCCGGTGCACGCACGCACCTACTTTCCCCCGCCATGGCCGCGGCAGCGGCAATTACTGGTCGGCTGACGGATGTGAGGGAACTGTCTTAATGGAGGCGAACTGCCATTGCGGTCTCGTTTCAATCACCCTCGATACACCGCCCGATTTCATCAACCTTTGCGATTGCACTTTGTGCCTCAAATCGGGCGCCGCGTGGGGATATTTTGCCTCTGAACAAGTGCAAGTCCTTGGCCGAACAAGCGGCTATCAACGCGTAGATTACGACAACGCGGCGGTCGAAGTTCAATTTTGTCCCAAATGCGGGTCTACCACGCATTGGGTCCTAACCGAAAGCTATATGGCTACAAACAAGGACGGTGACCGAATGGGCGTGAACATGCGATTGTTTGATCCTGCTGAATTGAGTGGGATCGAAGGGCGCACCCTTGATGGTCGCAATTGGTTTGGCGATACTGCCGCCGCACATCGCCGCCCACCGGGTAAGATTGGCACCGATTTGCACCTATGAACGTCCGATAGAAAACACCCTTTAAACACCCCCGTATGACTTGCGATGATTGTAAGTCTTGCAAACCCCGCAAACGCATCACATGAGACTCCGATGACAGACAAGACCCCTACAGATAAACCCGAAGAAAAAGGCAAAAACTCCGCTGCGCGCACCGCCGCCATTGGCGCGGCCGCTACGATCGGCTCTGCCGCAGTCGCTGCCGCCCTGTTGTACGCTGGCAAACGCTTTCGGAAAAAACCCGATGACAGTGCAATTGGATCGGATCAGGCCGCCACGCCGCCATCGGGCGAACCCCCGGAAACCGACTGAGGCACGCCGCTCAAAGCCTGCTTTTTGAACAAGGATTGATCACTATGGATGCCATTTCGCGGGTAAAAGGCCGCGCCATTGCGTTCGGGGCGAAAAATGTCGACACCGACATCATCATCCCAGCAAAATGGCTAAAAACCATCACCCGAGACGGTTTGGGCAAAGGGGCTTTTGAAACGATCCGTGAAAACCCGGATAACATTTTTGACGCGCCGGGAAACAAAGATGCGCCGATCCTCATTGCGGGCGACAATTTCGGTTGCGGATCGAGCCGTGAGCACGCGGCCTGGGCGATCCTAGACCTTGGCATTCACGCGGTCATCGCACCCAGCTATTCGGATATCTTTTCCGGAAACGCGGTCAAAAATGGCATATTGCCTATCATCCTCCCGCAAGAGGCGATCGACCGCCTAATGGAGGTTGCCCGTGAGGGACATGACATCGACATTGACCTAGACACGCAAACAGTCACCACGCCATTTCAAGATCGCTTTGCCTTCGATATCGATCCGTTCCGCAAACATTGCCTTTTGAACGGATTGGACGAAGTAGCCCTCACGTTAGAGCGGCAAGCGGCCATCGGAAAATTCGAACACAACCGCACAACAGCGCAAAGCTGGGTGTCGGCTGGCACACAAGTTTAAGGGAGACACACGCCATGAAAGCCATCCAAACTCACGAAGTGGGCGGACCAGAATCACTCACGCTCGACGAAATTGAGACACCCACTCCTGGCAAAGGCGAAGTTCTCGTCAATGTGAAAGCATGCGCGATCAACTACCCCGACACGTTGATGATCCGCGATTTGTATCAGTTCAAACCCGAACGTCCCTATTCCCCAGGCGGAGAGATCGCTGGCGTTGTTGAAGCGGTTGGCGAAGGTGTCGACAATTATAAGGTCGGCGACACTGTCATGGCCGGCATGGGCAATGGCGGATTGCGCGAAAAGGCGATTGTGCCTGCCAATCGTATGTTCCCCGTTCCCGATGGCGTACCCTTCGAAAAGGCCGCGTCATTGTTGATGACATACGGCACAACGATTCATGGCCTAAAGGATCGCGGTCACATCAAAGAAGGCGACGTTGTCTTGGTCTTGGGCGCGGCCGGCGGCGTTGGTTTGTCCGCTGTTGAATTGGCCAAAGCATACGGCGCGCGCGTCGTCGCCGCTGTTTCCAGCGAAGCCAAAGGCGAAGTCGCTCGCAAAGCGGGCGCGGATGAAGTCGTCATCTATCCCCGTGAAGAGATGGACAAGGCCGCTTCGAAAGAGCTGGCCGGTGCGTTTAAAGCTGCGTGTGGCCCAACCGGCGCAAACATTGTTTACGACATTGTTGGTGGCCAATATTCCGAGCCTGCATTGCGCTCCATCGCGTGGGAGGGTCGGTTCCTTGTTGTCGGTTTCCCGGCAGGGATCGCGAAGATGCCGCTCAATCTGACATTGCTCAAAAGCTGCGACATTTGCGGCGTGTTCTGGGGCGCATTCACCGCAAGAGAGCCGGCAAAATTCGTCGCGCAGGTCAATGAACTGTTCGCTTTGATGAAAGAAGGGAAGATCGACCCGCTTGTGTCCGAAACCTTCCCATTGGAACGCGCCGGCGATGCGATTGCAAAACTGGAAAACCGCGAAGCGGTTGGCAAACTTGTCGTGACTATGGATTGAGAAAGAAAATTGCCGCAAGTTTTTTGATGCCGCAAAAATGGACGCGGTGGCACGTAGCGCTTGTCGCACGCCCTGCCCGCCCCTATTTCGCAAGATAGACAGTTCAAAGGGACACACATGACCGATTTTAAAGATCGCCAACGCGGCGAAGAAGCCAAATTCGCAATGGACGAAGAAACCGCCTTTAAAGTTGCGGCGCGCCGCAATCGTTTGCTGGGTGAATGGGCCGCCGGCGTCATGAATCTGACGACCGAAGAAACCGACGCCTATAAGAAAGCTGTTGTGCAAGCCGATTTCGAAGAAGCCGGTGATGAAGATGTGATCCGCAAATTGCTGGGCGATCTAACTGCTGCGGAAACCAACGTTACCGAAGCCGAAATCCGCACCAAGCTTGAAGAAATGTCGGTTGAGGCGAAACGCCAGCTGATGAGCGAAAGCTGATCCTTTAAAGGAGCCCGAACTATGCCGATGGCAGGACCAGATATCGAAGCCGCAATTCTTGCTGCCCTACCCGGGGCGACGGTGGAATTGCGCGATCTTGCCGGCGATGACGATCATTGGGCAGCGACGGTTACTGCCCCTCAATTCGCAGGCAAGAACCGAGTTCAGCAGCACAAAATGGTCTATGCTGCGTTGGGAGACAAAATGGGCGGCGTACTGCATGCCTTGCAAGTCACCACCGTGGTCCCCAACTAAAACGCATCATATTTCACTCGATACCAAAGGCCCCAATTATGGCTGATATCAACACCCGTATTTCCAGTGTCGTCAGCGACAACGACGTTGTCTTGTTTATGAAGGGCACGCCGCTCTTTCCGCAATGCGGATTTTCAAGCCGCGCGGTCGCCATCCTTGATCATTGCGGTGTCGCTTATGAAAGCGTCGACGTGTTGCAAGATATGGAAATCCGTCAGGGGATCAAAACATTCTCTGACTGGCCCACCATTCCTCAACTATACGTCAAAGGCGAATTTGTTGGCGGCAGTGATATCATGATGGAAATGTTTGAAGCTGGCGAATTGAAACAATTGATGGACGATCAAAACGTCGCAAAAATGGAAGGTTGAGCGGTCGCGCCCGGCTTCATCCCGGCGCCGCTCCATCGCTTTTGACGCTATAGATTTGCGATCCAACAGTCGCCCTTAGGCATACTTTCCGATCAGGACGGCAAAAAAGAAGCCGCCTCGCTGTACCAGGCGAGGCGGCTCTTTTAATACGGGGAGGTAGGACCAGAGACCAGGAAGGTCGTACCTCATTTGAAGACCACTTTCTTCGTGTATCACTATGCACCAGACGTGCCAAAAACCAACACCGCATGATTTTCAGCAACTTACATGGTTTCAGTGAGTTAACCATCGTTGGAAATGTAAGATATACCGACAGCGTGCCCCCTACCACTTGGCAAGAGCGCAAGAGAGGGGCATCACATGACAATGAGCTCCGAATCCGAAACGAAAAATGCCGCGCCTGAGGGCATCCCAGCCGCGACAATCATCATTTATCGCGATTGCCCAGATGGTGGCGCGCCTCAAATTCTTATCACTGTGCGGTCACGCAATATGGCATTTGCTGGTGGTATGGCGGTCTTCCCCGGCGGACGCGTGGACCCGGCCGATTTCGCACTTGGTGAAACAGTCGCCGCGCAGACCGCGGGATCCATCGATGCGGATGAAGCCGCACACCAAATCGCCGCCATTCGCGAAACTCTGGAAGAGACCGGATTGGCTTTGGGCCTTTCGGGAGACATCAACGCGGACAACGCCGCAAAGGCCCGCGCGATGTTGGAAGAGAAAAACGAAATCGCTCCGGTGCTGGATGCGTTTGGGTGGTCAATTGACCTCGCACAAATCACGCCATTTGCGCGGTGGTATCCAAAAAACGAAAATCTCTCGAGAGTGTATGACACTCGCTTCTACCTTGCCAATTTGGGCACTGGAGAGGTCGACGTCTCAATCGACAATTCCGAAAATACGCGGTTATTCTGGACAAGCGCCCAAGGCGCATTGGACGCAGCAGAAACCGGAGAGATCAAGTTGATCTTTCCAACAAGGCGCAATCTCGAACGTCTCGCCATGTTCGACAGTTTCGAAGCAGCCCGCGCGCAGGCAGAAGCCATTCCAGTCAAGACTATCGTTCCACAGATCGATCCCAATGGCGGCAATCCCATGCTGACGATTATGAAAGATGCCGGATATCCGGTTACGGCCGAATTGTTGGAGTCAGTCGCACGCGGGTGACCCTGTCTGTGCGATACGCATTGCCCAGCAATGTTTTTGATTCACTTGAGGCAGTGTTGGATCAATTTGCGTCACCCCAGTGATTCATCAAAGACGATGAGCTTTTTCTCTTTCATTGGCACAGCCGGACGCATCCGAGATTTCGGATCAATCCATTGTTTTTATTTTTCTTTTCAATGAAAATGGCGCGCCCTGCAGGATTCGAACCTGCGGCCTCAGGATTAGAAGTCCCGTGCTCTATCCAGCTGAGCTAAGGGCGCGTCGCCTCGCCAATAGCGCGCTTTGCGCAGCATTCAAATCACGCTAAACGCGAAGCGATGGAAAAGAACGCAACAGAAGCACAAACGCCCCTCGATCCAGGGGCACAATTTGACGATAACCCGCATGATGGCATCGCCGCAACAAGCCATGCTCCTGCGAATTTCCGATATTACGAATATGTAATGGCGGCCTTTGTCGCGATCTTGCTGCTATCCAACATTATTGGCGCGGCAAAATTATCGACCGTTGCGGGTTTCACTTTTGGCGCCGGCATCCTCTTCTTTCCGGTCAGCTATGTGATTGGCGACGTTCTGACCGAGGTCTATGGCTATGCACGCGCGCGCCGGGTCATCTGGACCGGGTTCGCAGCCCTCATCTTCATGGCTTTTATGAGCTACGTCGTCGTAGCCATGCCCGCCGCAGAAAGCTGGGATGGTCAATCTGCCTATGAGCAGGTTTTCGGAAGCACATGGCGCATTGTGCTGGCGTCTATCATCGCTTTTTGGGCGGGAGAATTCGTCAATTCCTTCATCCTTGCCAAGATGAAGGTTTGGACCAAGGGCAAGGCATTGTGGTCGCGCACCATCGGCTCCACCATTTTCGGGCAAGGCGTCGACAGCATCATATTCTATCCCATCGCGTTCCTAGGGATTTGGGAAACCCAAGATGTATTGACCGTGATCGTCACGAACTGGCTTTTGAAGGTCCTATGGGAAGCTGCCCTAACCCCGGTAACCTACGCCGTGGTGGGACGATTGAAAAAGGCCGAAGGCATCGATCTCTACGACACGGAAACCGACTTTTCTCCCTTTGGGGGGAAGAAGCCGCAATCCTAGTACATCTCTCCACCTTTCTACTTTGGCCGGCAGAGGTCACTCACCCACGTTAGAAATCAATTCATCATCGGGCACGATTGCCACCGCCCAATCAATTCCGAGCCGGCCGGCAAGAAGCTTCATATCCTTCTCGGTTGGTACGCCGAAAAGCGCCGCGTGGCTTGCCGCTAGGGTCAGAACGAGCGTGCCGTCAACCACTTGCAATCGGCTAACTCTAAGCGACCGCGCCGTTCGCGCGCCAAGTCGCCGAGCAAGGCGCACCGCCAGCCCCCAACAGATCGCTTCTTCCAATGCTTCTTTGCTTGCCAACGCCTGCACATCGCTGGGCAAGTCGAGCGCATTGCCGTTTGCTGCGATCGCCGCCGCCAGCATGGCGCGATCTGCCCCATCAACTGCGATCCAACGTTTGTGCATCGCCCAATCGATCGCCTGAGGCAGACGGATGTTCGGCTCAATCTGCATCGATGCTAATGCCAACATCGTTGCCGCCAAACGTAGCCGTTCGGTGCCGTGCTTGCGCGGTGGGATGGCATCCACCGTCCACGCCGCGATCCGTGTTGCTAAGGTCGGTGGCGCACCGCGCTGCGTCGCAAATATCGACACCCCCGCCAACAACGGGTCCTGCGTTTTCCCGTGATCCTCCAACCGATCGTAGAGCAACCCTTCGCGAAGACCCCATGAAGAAAACACGATGCCACTTGGCGCGAGTTGGGCCAACAACGCCTGAAGCAATATCGCCGCATCGGGCAGCTTTTCGGCACGCATCGAAGAAATCCGCCGACGACCTTTCAAACTGTCTTGCGTTTCCATGACCAGCATTTCGGTCAACTCTTGCGCTTCACTGGAGCTCAATTCGAACCCGTGCGGGTCCGATAGTGGGTGCCCGCGCAATTGCATCGCGAACACGGCCATTGCGCGCCATGTGCCACCCACAAGATACAAAGGCGATGGTGTGTGCCCCGCTCTGCCGGAAAGGCCCCACCCACCTTTGCGAACCGCTTTCTCCAAGCGTTTGCGCATATCAGCGTCAGCATGCTTATCGGACTTCTGGCGATAGTCCGGAAGACGCAATGCTCCCAACGGAAGCGACACAGGATCGCCCATTTCACCATCACTGACACGCACCAATTCGAGGCTGCCTCCGCCAAGATCGACAACACTGCCACAAGCTCCGGGAAACGCGCCCAAGACACCGCTTGCGCTAAGGCATGCCTCTTCTTCGCCAGACAGAATGCGCGGTTCAAATCCCAAATCGCGAAGCTTTGCGACGAAATCGGGGCCATTGCTGGCCTCGCGCACGGCGGCGGTTGCGACCGTTTCAACGTCATCGATTTCCAAGTCGTTGAGGAGCAAGGCAAACCGTTCTAGACCACGCATGGCCAGCGCCACGGCCTCATCCGCCAACATCCCATTTTCGGATATGTCGCGGCCGAGCTTGGCCGTTACCTTTTCATTCAACAAAACGGTCGGTGCCCGCATCGACCCGCCATAAACAACCAAACGCACCGTGTTGGAGCCGATGTCGATAATCGCACGTTCCGGTGTGTTTCCGGCGAAAACGCCATGACGGTCCACCCGCTTGCGTTTCAAACTCATCCTCCACGGCCTTTGCGCAAAGACAGCTTGGGCACCCCGCCCGCTTCCAATGCGCCACCCCGCCCAGACAGCGATGGATTGGTCATGAAATACCGATGGCAATTAAAGGATTTGCCTTCTTCCTCCACCCGCGAATATGTGCCGTCTGGTTGCAACCACCAACTCTGTTGAGTGTCGAGCATGTTGGCCAACAAGACCTGTTGAAGGATTTGATCGTGAACCGTCCGATTGATGATTGGGATCAAGGATTCCACGCGCCGATCCAAATTTCGTCCCATCAAATCTGCCGAAGAAATGAAGACAGCCGCATCCGGGCTGGGCATGGCGTGGCCATTGGCAAATGCGTAAATCCGGCTGTGTTCTAGAAACCGGCCAATGATCGATTTGACCCGAATGTTCTCACTCAAACCGGCAACACCCGGCCGCAAACAACAAATACCGCGCACCACCAGCTCTACGGTCACACCAGCATTGCTGGCGGCGTATAGGCGATCAATGATGCCGCCATCGGTGATTTGATTGCATTTCATCCAAATCGCCGCAGGCTTACCCGATTGAGCGTTCGCGATCTCGACATCGATCCGACGATACACTTCTTCTCTTAGATCGAGCGGCGCGATTGCAATCAATTCCAAGCCATGCGGTTCTACATAGCCGGTCACGAAATTCATCATTTTCGCAGCGTCCCGCCCCAATCTGGGATCTGCGGTGAAGAAGCTCATATCGGTGTAAATTTTGGCGGTCACTGGGTGGTAGTTGCCGGTCCCAAAATGACAATATGTCCGAAAGCCGTCGTCCTCTCGACGAACGACCATGGCGACCTTTGCGTGCGTTTTCCAATCGGTGAAGCCATAGATGACCTGCACGCCCGCCCGTTCCAACTTGGTTGCCCATTTTAGGTTTTGCTCTTCGTCAAAACGGGCTTTCAATTCTACAACGGCGGTTACACTGATGCCGGCTTCGGCGGCCTCGATCAGGGCGTTGATAACGGCCGATTGAGAACCGGCGCGGTACAGCGTTTGTTTGATAGCCACCACATCGGGATCGACGGCTGCTTGACGAATGAAATCGACCACCACTTCGAAACTTTCGTAAGGGTGATGGATGACAATGTCTTTTTCGCGGATGGCGGAAAAGAGGTCGCCGTCATGTTCGCGGACACGTTCGGGATAGCGCGGTGAATATGCATCAAATTTAAGGTCAGGTCGGTCTTCCGATGCAATTTCGGAAAGTCCATCGATCCCGATCATACCATCCGTTTTGATAACGGCGGCTTCATGAACGCCAATCTGTTTCAACAACACCGCTTCGGCAATCGGATCGAAGTCTTCTTCCAACTCAAGTTGGATCACTTGGCCACGGCGGCGTCTTTGGATCGCGCTTCGGAACGTCCGGACAAGATCCTCTGCCTCTTCCTCAATTTCGATGTCGCTGTCGCGCAACACTCGGAATAGGCCATCACCCTCTATCGTAAAGCCTGGGAATAGCCGGTGAGCGTATCTTTGTATGAGGCTGGCGATGGAGATGTACATCGCTTCGCCAACGCCCTCTGCACTGCCAGTGTGATTATCAGGCACACGCACAAAACGCGGCAACGCCGTGGGGATCAAGATCATCTCGATGATCTGTTCCTGATCGGCGTCACGTGTGAGCGTAAAGAGAAGGCCCATCCCTTCGTTATGGACAAAAGGAAAAGGATGCGCCGGATCAAGGGCCTGTGGTGTAATCACCGGCAAGATCTCTTCGAGGAAGAACGCCTCCAGCCATGAATGCGCAGCAGGATTGACGCGTTGTTCATCGGCGATGTGAATGTCTGCATGCGCAAGGGCAATGTGCACATCGCTCCAGATATCTTGTTGAAGCGCGGACAATTCGGCCAATTTTTCGCGGATCGCCGACAATTGCTGCGATGGGGTCCGACCGTCGATTGCCGGTCTATCAATGCCGCGTTGCACCTGCCCCACCAATCCGGCGACGCGGATCATCATAAATTCGTCAAGGTTGCTGCCGGAAATGGACAAGAAACGCAGTCGTTCAAGCAACGGATATCGTTCGTTGCACGCTTCGGCGAGAACACGTTCATTAAACGCGAGCCACGACAATTCCCGATTGAAATATCGCTCCCCGCCCGGCGCGATTGTGGCGTGCGGCGCGGAAGGTGGCGATGCGGTTGATGGCGCGGCGGTGTGCGAAGGTTTTGAACCGTCGGACTGTTTGACCGGAGTGTCGTTTGTTGTCGTGATCGGTTGACTGCTCATTGCTTTACTGCCGATCTCCCAACGTCGAAAGCGGGCCAATATTGTTCAATTGCTCGCGGAAAAACGCATAACCCACTGTATCGACACTGTCATACAATTCTCAAATTTTCGTGTCTGTGCCGACCGTTTTACGCTTCGCCACTATGGACTGCGCTGCTCTGCGAAGGAACAATTCAAACTAGAGATCGGCTGTCCGCTATTGCGGTGATCCCGCGTTTGCCGTTGGCGTCGCGGCCCAATTGCACGATCACGTCGATCACACTGGCAGCGTAAGCGATCGTGTCGGACCGAGTAAGGCCAATGCCGGTTTGCATCACCATAAGCGACAATTGCTCCAACGCGCCGCGCAGAGAATTTGCGTGAATGGTTGAAAAACTGCCGGGATGCCCGGTATTAATTGCGCGCAAGAATGAAACGCTTTCCTGACCCCGCAATTCGCCCAGGACGATGCGATCCGGACGCAATCGAAGGGCGGCTTGAAGCAATTCGTTCGGCGTGACTTTGGCTTCGCCCAACTCTCCCTTAACCGCGACAAGACCAACGGAATTTTCGCCGGGGAATTTCAATTCCGGCGTGTCTTCGACCAAAACCACGCGTTCTTGTTGTGGGATTTCGCCCAACATCGCGTTGAGAAATGTCGTCTTACCCGTGCTGGTCCCACCAGATATCAAAATGGTGCGTCGATGTCGTATGGCTTCGCGAAGATAAGCGATGGGCTCAAATTGTGGATCGGGCATATCAATCGCGACTTCTCCCGCCAAAGGCCCGGTGTCATACGCATCCAGCGGCAAGTCCAGTCGCCGATGCCGTCGGATTGCCATAACCCAGTGTTTGCGGCTTGCCGGTGGACCGCAAAATTGAATGCGCGCGCCATCGGGCAATGTCGCCCCCAATAAGGGGTGTTCGCGATTGATCCCTTGATGGCTCACCCGCGCCACTTGCTCGGCAAGGCGTTGAACCAGCCTATCGTCGATATCGGGCGTGATAATTTTCTTGATGCCGGGATCGGATGCGTCCTCAACCCACACTTCGCCCGGTTCATTGACCATAATTTCGGTAACGGTATCGCGATCCAACCACCGTTTGAACGGCGCAAGATACGCGTCGAGATAGACGCTGCGTTCGCCATCAATGGCGCTGCCGGATGGGTCGCCTATCGAAGAGTCGGTGCCAGAGGGCAAAGGGTGAATATCCGCGGTCATTGTATCGTTTCCGCTAACGCGCCCTTATTCTGTGACCGTGCTGAAATCGAGATCACGCGCGACATAAACCCGCAGCGGCTCACCCATAGAAACGCGGATCGTCGGGCCAATTTGACCGTCTTGTTGCGCGGCAATGCTAGCGGCGCCTTGCCCAGCTCCGCCTAAGACAACTGAAGTACCACCCGATGCAATCGCACCCAATCCACCAATGACGGACAACAACATGGATGATCCAAATCTGCGAAAGAAGTGATTGTCCACATCGCCGGCCAAACCAGTCGTGCCATCAAACGCGACGGCGGGCGAAGCGATGTTAACGGACGCACCATCAGGGCGTATCACACGCGTCCAGATGACATAGGCGCGCGTCTGACCTTGCTGTACGCCCGATTGATATTGCCCGATCAAACGCGAAGACCGTGGGATAAGCACACGCGTCCCATCAAAACTGCGCACGTCTTGGCTTACGACTGCACGAACATAACCCGGCACATCGGTGTTGATCGCGGTTTCCAGAATTGCCGGGATCATTGTGCCTTCGGTGACGGTCATGGTTGGATTGACCATGGGGCGTGCTTGCGCAGGTGCTCCGCCAACTCCACCCAGCCGGCTGGCGAAAGCAGCTGCAGCGCCGCTCGCTCCGGAATCCCCAGTAGCACTGCCGGTCGCCGGCGCAGCGCCCGGTGCAGCTTCGGCGGCCCTCGCATTTTGTGCACGGCCGCTAAAATCGACGGTCAAGACTGGCGAATTGAGAGGGTTCGCAGCAGGGCCAGTTGCCGCCCGGGGCGGATTGGCCAAAATTGGTGCTGGCGCCGGGTCAGGGCGTGCGGCTGGCGGTGGAACCGTGGGTCGCGGCGCAGGCGCTTCGGCTGGCGCGGCAGCCTGAACTGGCTGCGATTGTTGCGCACCGGCCGCCTGCGTTGCGGGTGGGTTATCCGCCGCGGTCATGGCCCAATAGGAAACGGCCCCCAATAGAACGACAATCACAGCGCCAGCGGCAAGCCCCAACCCTTCAATTTTGGACTTGCGTTCAACCACGGATGAAAAGCCGGTCCGGCTCGCCAGATCAATGACCTCTGCACTTTCGGTTTCGCGCGGATCATTGGCGTTGTTGTCGCCGGAATCTGCGGCGCTTTGATCGCCCTTCTTAGGCGGAAGTCGCATGGCAAGACGCATCATTTCATCTCCCGATTAGAATGTCCGGTGCGGTTCATCATGATCCCAATTGCTCCGCATTGTCAGCGCGCGCGCTTTGCGCACGATTGTCTAAAGGCGAAGGGCCGTTGTTCGTTAGTGTGGCGGTGTCGCGGCCCGAACGCAGAATGATTTGCGCAGGAACACTGTCCAACACGACCGTTTCACCGCGTACCGTGAAATTCACTGGCCCTTCGTCGCCGGCGGCGTTGGTCACCAATATCGCCGGGATTGCTGTGTCCGTGGGCCACGTCAAAAACACGGCTTGTCCGTTGTCATAGGCGCGCGACGGCAACAGATCCCGATCGCCGTCACCGGCCCACTGAAAATTCAGCGCAGCCGGATCGCTAACGGCGTATGGGTCGTTGGCCGCAGCGATTTCGATGGCGTTGGCCTCCATTTCTATCGCGTCTTGCGCGGCAGCCAAAGCGGCGGCGGCCTCTGCGGCTTCCAATTCTGGATAACGAAATTGCAGCACGTAAATCGGGTCGTTCCGCGGCGACGCTACTAGGTCAAACAAATATGTGCGGCGCGATGTCACAACCGTCATATTGGTGCGCGCGTTAGTCTCCAACGGTTTGACGAATAGGATCGTTGCCGCCTGATTGGGCTGGATTTGCCAAACCGCGCTGTCGCCAACCGCAACGTTCTCAATCGATTCATCGGGCGCGAATTTGATCGCGGTTTGAACCCGGGTTTTGCCGTTGATCGTGAACACGCGGCTTTCATCAAAGACTTCTGTGAGAAGCCGTGGATCGTTGGCGCGGGTATCTTCGACCGTCTCGGTTGCAATGGGGGCTTCCTGCGCAAAAATTGCCGATGGCGATCCAACCGCCAAAATACAGCCGAATGCGGCAAACCGAAAACGGTTGGCGCGGATCATGTTGATTTCTCCGATTTTGTTGCGGTGGCGCCCATTGCGCTCGCCGTCGAATGGGTGCCTTTGACAGAGCGGAAACGATTGCCAATACCGTGCGTGCGCGATGTTGATGAATTGGTCGGCGATGCCTGACCATTTCCTGAAGACGCGGCATATACCTTTGTCTCGCGAATGGTGGTGGTGCCAGCTGCGCCGATGTCGTTGGCGGCCATCGCTACCGGCGTGGCCACATCTATTCGCCTTTGCCCAACGGTGTTCGCGGATGGTGGTGCGACTTGCGCGGCGCGCCCGGGCGCAGCTGCGGCTTGAGCGGCCGCATCCGCCCGATCTGCACGCGCTAAATCAGCTGGCCTATCATCTGCAACGTTGGGCGATGCGAGACCAAAAACAGTCCATCCTGCGACCATGTTTGAGGCGACTTTCAACACCATCAACATCAACAAAACATGGACAAACCCGACCACGAAAAACGCCATAGCCGCCTGTTGATCGATTTGTCCGGGGACGGCGACCAAAGCGGCAAGGATCGGGACCGCCATCTCCAACATGATGGATCCACCAACCACAGCGAACAATGGGGCAAGCGCCAACATTACGACGCCCTTGAGCCATCCAACAAACAGCCCGCGTGTGCCATCAAACAATGCGAGCACCACAAAAATCGGCCCGATCGCAAGCAGCAGGGCGAGCCCAATGCGCGCGGTCACCAACAATCCCACTGTCCCCAACAGCAAAAGCATCGCGCCAAGCCACATCATACCCGGCGGCGAGAACATGCTGATGTTTTCTTGCCCGGTGCTGGCCTGTTGAACAGCGACAAAAACAATATCGAGCTTTGTCGCAAAGGTCGCGGTTGCCGAACCGTCATTTTCCGTCACCTGTCCAGCGACCCAATCGGGGCCGAGCACGAAAAAATTATAGAATACACTTTGATAGGCCACAAAGCTGGTCACGAATGTGAGGACCAAACCGATCATCATCATACGCGGAACCATCGATCGGATCGACAGGTTCGACCGGCCCAGCATCAAGCTGATGCCTAAAAACGCGACATACATCGTCAACAATATGATCAAGGCGGCGATTAAAGCGCCATCGCTTCCAAACAAGCGTTCAAACGCTTGTTCGCTGACCTGACTGGCGATGCAATCGACGGCCGTCAAAGCGGCTGCGACGCCCGTTCCCATATCTTGGGATGCAAGATCGCAGCTTGTCGTCATTCGGCAGCCTGCCAAACAGGCAAACCGTTTCCATCGGTTGCTGTAGGATCGCCCATCGCGCCATCGGGCCATGGACGATTGGTGAGCGCGGGATACCATGCGCTCGGTTCATCGCCCACCGCCTCTCGCAAGAGATCAAGCCGCCTCACCGACGCTTCGCGGCCGGATAATATCGTCAACACCTCGGGCGCACCCGAAAGGTCCAACCGCACAACGACGCTGGCATCGGGTTGCCGCACAAGGAAGCAGCGCGAATGCGCAGGCAACGTGCGGATCAAGGCGAGCTCGTGCTGAGTCAGTCCAAACCCGTCGCAATAATCCTCTACCCGCGCGCGGCTGTTGGGCATGAAGACCATGGTGGCAGTCTGTTCGACCAAGGCGGTCGATATCCGGCTTTCCAACGCGTCTCGCGCCGATTGGGTCGCAAATCCAACCAAGGCGTTGCGTTTGCGCAAAGTCTTTAGCCAATCACGAATGCGTGCGGCGAAGACCTCATCATCCAACGCTTTCCACCCTTCGTCGATAAGGATCATCGTCGGTTCACCATCGAGACGTTCGTCAATCCGATGGAAGAGATACATCATTGTCGGCGTGCGCAGTCGCGGATTTTCAAGCAATTGGGTCATATCAAAACCCAAAACTCGCGTATCCAAATCCAAAGCATCGTGCTCATTATCAAACAGCCAAGCGTGTTCCCCGCCATCGCCATTGGAATTGCCGATCCACGCGCTCAACCGATCCGCCAAATCGCCTGCCTCGGGGCGTCGAGCGCCGGCCAGCAATTCTTTGAAATGCCGCAGTCGGCGCAGGCTCGCATCGTTTGCGTAGGCGGCGTCTACGGCCGCGCTGATCAATGCCAATTCTTCCGGACCATCCGCTGCGAGCAGCACGCCCAACCAATCGCGCAAGAACGCCTTGTTGCTCGGCGTGTCCGGTAGGGCCAATGGATTGAAGCCGGTGGGCTCACCCGGATTGATCCGATCATATCGACCGCCAATTCCACGGATAAACAATTCTGCGCCGCGATCCTTATCGAACAAAATGGTGCGCGGTTTGAATTTCTGCGCCTGTGCGGCGAGGAAGTTCATGACCACGGTCTTGCCTGATCCGGAAGGGCCAATCACAGAGAAATTGCCCAGATCGCCATGGTGGAAATTGAAGAAGAATGGCGTCGCGCTCGTCGTTTCAAGCAACGTGACCGCCTCGCCCCAATGGTTGCCCGATGCTTGTCCCAGTGCAAATCCATGGAAGCTGCCAAAGCTGGCCATATTGGCAGAAGAGATCAGCGCGCGTCGCACCACAAATTCCTCATTGCCGGGGAACTGTGCCCAGAATGACGGTTCCAGATTGGTGTCCTCTCGAACCGCAATCGCGCCGGTATCGGCCAATGCTGCGGAACAGGCGGCCGTTGCATCATCCAAACGATCCAATGATCGTTCACGAACGAGGACAGTCAAATGGTGGTCACCAAAGCCAACATTACCATTGCCCAACGCATCGCGCGCGCTCATCATATCTGCGCGTTCTGCCGCGGCCTCTTCATCAACGGATCGCGACCGGCGCAGCGCCAAATCAATGCGTTCGCGAGCCGTCGTCCGCTCATTGGGGGCATAGCTCTCGGTCAGAACCATTTCATACGGCAAGCGAAGCAACCCATCGAGCAAACCGGGTGACGTAGCTTCTGGATAGTCTTTCAGACCCAAAATGGCGGAAAAATCGGGTTTACCCGACCCGCTCAATTCCATCGCGTCCAGACCAAAGCTGGCGCGGCGATAGGGGATCATATGGCCAATATCGGTGTCGGGATCGGGCCGTCGCACGGGGCGCATTTCGCCGTTATACAGCGCGGACAACAACTCCAACATTTCGGAATTCGTCCCATTGGAACGACCTTGATCGCCCGGAACTTCGTAATCGCCCAGCACGGCAGCACCATAGGACGACAGCGAAGCGACAAGCCCCGTGACCGCCGATTTCAGGTTGCGAATATCTTTCGGATCCGCCTCAAGTTCTTCTTTGCCCTGACGTGAAAAGAACTTTGAAATCCGTTCCGGTAATCCGGTTTTTCCGCGCGCAGGGCGGCGGATTAGCGTGACGAACTGATCGTTGATGAACAAAGATCCGCCGGCCAATCGCTCTTTCCATCGCGCATCCATATGGCGCGACAAAGCATCTGGAAATTCTGAATCCAATTCCACTTCGACCCGGCGACGAATGACGTGATGGTACAGTACAAATCGCGCATCCAACGTTGATCGCAACACCACTTCGCGCGTGGCGGCATGGGCATTCAATGCGTCGGAATCTTCCGTTTCAAACAACAATCCAGGGACTTGGATCGCGCTCATCACCGATCCATCGCGCAGCAAGACGGTGCTTTCGTCGATCAGCCGTTCATACGGCAGACGATCGCCAACGCGCGCTTCCCTTGCGCTCCACGATGCAGGTCCGATCCAATTCACCATATCCGGCCCTCCTTAAGAGGCCAATTCACAGGCGTGACGCCGATGTCTCAAGGTGCGTAGCTGTTGCAGCCCCACCGACGAAAATTTGGCACGCGAGGGCATTTTGACACTTTGGTGATCCAAAGATCGAAAACACGCGGTTCGCGCAGCGAAGCAAAATAGCCGATAATGTGCATCACCACCGGCACCACGATCATCAGAAAGCTGTCCAGAATCAGGAACGCGATCGTCGTCACCATCAAATTGATGATGAAGAAATTCATCGTGACCCCAAAAAACATCTGAGGCCGGGTCAGCGTTCGATAAACAGGATGGCGGACAAGATCAGTCATGGTTGTCGATCAAAACCCGCCGATTGAGGCGACCAGTCGTGGAGCACCGAAGATGATGAACACGCCAACAATCACGGTGCCGCCATATCGCCAATTCATCCGGCCCGTCAGCATCATAAACCCAACACCGGCGACCGCCATAACGGCCAAGCTGGTGGCGATGGGCCCCAACAAAATGCTCTGCATCCATTGCAGTGCTGCTGTGATCGGGTCGGCGCCGGTGGCGTTGCCCGCTTGTGGGTTGGTTTGCGCAAAAGCCGCCGCCGGCAAAAGCGCGGCAATCAAAAGCAAAGGGTAACGAAAAAACGACATCATAATTGGATCCATTGTCCTTCAACTAAGGCGCCACGCGCAATCATTTCGTATTCGCGCATCACTGCACGCCCGATGGTGATCGTTCAGGGCGAGAATGATCGGCCAACCGCCCCATGATGGCGGCAACATAATTTTGTGTTTCACGAATATTGGGAATGCCATCGGCGCGCAGGACTCGGCCTGGGCCAGCATTGTACGCGGCAAGAGCTTTTTCCAAATCCCCGTCAAACAGATCGAGCTGCTCGCGCAGATAACGCGCGCCGCCCTCCAAATTTTGCATCGGGTCATCGGGATCAACACCCAGATATTCCGCGGTGCCGGGCATCAACTGCGCCAATCCGCGCGCGCCTGCATGCGAAACGGCGTCTTCGCGCCAACGGCTTTCTTGCCATACCACCGCCTCAAGCAAGCTGGCGCTGAGATCAAAACGGCGCGCCAATTCTTGAATCTTTGCGGCGTATTGCGGGGGAACGTCCGACGCGTGCGCTGCCATATTCCCAACGATCCGATCGGGAATCTCCAATGCAGCCAGATTGATGCTTTCGTTGGGATTCTCACCGGAGACTTCGCCCACGTCAGAGGGGCCGCCGGCGACCCAACGGGCGCCAGTGTCGTCAATCACCATCACATCGGCATGCGCGATCGATGCGCTCAATACTAACGCGATGACTATGCCATATCTACTCGCGGTGGCGAGAATCATTCCGGGCCCTCCAGAAGCTCCCTATTGTCTACCGCAAATGACAGGTAAGTGACAGAGATCGCTGAAACTGGCTCCTATCTCTATATTCGGTAGCGACCAATCCATTGTCCGCCCGCTCTATTTACGGGGGCTGAAGGTCGTCCGAATACGGCGACAGGCCTGGCCCGATGTTATTGTTGGTTCAGCGACAACCGGCCAGAATTTCTGGCGGCATTTCCGAATGCACCACGGTCCAGCATAGACAATGCCCGGCGGGCAACCCGGCGGGAATCCATTGTTGCACCGTCGGCAGTTTCCAGATCGATCGCATGACGGCTCGACATGGCGGCCTCAAACGCGCTGCGGGCTTCGCCTGCATCGCCCGCTTGCGCATAAGCAATTCCAAGGTTGATGAGCAGCGCTGAATCGCCGGGATACTGCTCCAATTCAGCGCGCAGCATTGTGATGGCGCGATCACTTTCCCCGTTTGACAGTGGTACGGCCGCGAGGCCAGCGTCCGTCGGTGCACCAGACGATGCCTTGACGGGTGCCCCAACAGGCTGCGCAATCGCGGCGGTCGCAGCAAACAGCGCGGTGAGTGCGATTGGTGTTTTGATCAACAGATTCATGCCGATGCCCTCCCTCAAAATGTTACAGTAAGCTGACTCAAATTTCATTTGATTGCAATGAAAATGTCACATTTGTCATATTTTTGAAATTTAGAGGGGTTTAGCTCTATTTTTCAATGCTTTAACTGGACAGCGTAGGTCACTAAATGTGACATTTTGATGGTGATTCAATGACTCAAGTGTCGCAATCTTGTAATGTGACAAGCCTGTCGCACAAATCGCAATTCCGCAGAAATTTTGTCACACAGCAACCCTAGCGAGACCTCGCGAACCAAATCGCGATCAACCGATTCTCAGGTTTTTTAGGGGACCACTCGCTGTGAAAAACATTCAACGCACTCTCATTCTTGGCGCCAGCATCGTTGCTCTTGCTGGCTGCGGCGCAGATGAAATTGTATCACCCGGCAGCACCGGCGACATCATCATCAACAACCCGACACCAACGCCGACCCCAACGCCCACAGCCACCGGCGGCGCAACGGTCACGGCGGCGGCTGGATGCCCTACGATCGCATCAACCGGGGGCCTCACCGATCTGGGCACGATCGACGGCACGCCGACCGGTGATTACCGGGTTTGCGAATTGCCCACGACTTTTAACGCGGACGACAATCTGCCGTTTGTTTCAGGTCTTCTTTATCAAATCACCGGCCGGGTGAATGTCGGCACCGATCAAGGTTTTTCTAGCACCGGCACCGATGTGACCGTTTCGATTGAGCCCGGCGTAATCTTGTTCGCACAAGGTGAATCGTTCTTTGTGGTTAATCGCGGCAACACAATCGAATCCAACGGCACAGAGACAATGCCAATCATCTGGACCAGCCGCGACAACGTGCTTGGCATTGCAACCGACGCGAGCGACGCACAATGGGGCGGCGTTGTCCTATTGGGCCGTGCGCCGGTTTCCGATTGTTCCGACGGCACGTTCAACACCGCTGCCGCGCCGAACGCCAACCCGACATGCCAACAACAATTGGAGGGCACATCGGTTGTGACCCCATTTGGCGGTACAGATTCGGCCGATTCCTCCGGATCATTCACATTCAATCAAATCCGCTTCTCCGGCTTTGAACTTCAGCAATCGAACGAATTGCAATCACTCACCACGGGCGGTGTTGGATCGGGCACTGTCATCAGCAATCTGATGTCGTTCAACAGCTCGGACGATGGCGTCGAATTCTTCGGCGGGTCGGTGAATGTCAAAAACTTGGCGGTAATCGGCGCATCCGACGATTCTTTGGATGTAGACACCGGCGCACAGGCCAACGTTGAAACCGTTGTGGTCGCACAGCGTACAAACACCGGCGACAGCATCATTGAGCTGGATTCGCCAGGCGGCGAACAAGGCACACCGGGCACCGCGCTTCCGCAAACCGTGCTTCAGATCAACAACGCCACATTCCTTCAACGCTCTTCATCATCAGGGCAAGCGGTTCGTGCCCGCGGTGGTGCGGCGATCGGCCTCACCAACACCGTCATCGATGTGGACACTGCCGACGATGTTTGCATCCGGATCGATGAACAGATCACTTTGGATGCAATCGTTGGGATCGACTCTGTCGTGTGTGACGGCGTGACCCGGCCGGTTCGCGGTTCTGGCCCATCAGATGCCGACGTCCAGGCGGTTGTCGATGCCGGCACCAACAACAATTTGATGGCGATGCTTACGTTGACTTCTTCATTCGTGAACGGCGCCAACGAGAACGCAGTGACCGCATTTGATGCAACCGCACGGTCGACCTTCTTCTCAAACATCGGCTTTATCGGGGCCGAGGATGACGCGATCGCTGACAATTTCGGTGATTGGACGTGCAATTCGTCGATCCTCGACTTTGGCAGTGCAAGCGGCGCCTGCACCTCGCTGCCGGTCAACTGATCCGACTGTGTGGAGCAAGGGAGGCGAGCGCGTTTTGCGGTCGCCTCCCTTCTCTCATTTCTCTGAGCGGGCGCAACTCCGGCTCAATCACAATTCTCAGGCCTATTTCATGAGGGGGTCTTTCACTATGTCGACCGGCACACGTCTCGCAGGGCTGCTGCTTCTCACCACATCTCTTACGTTCCCTGTGGCTGTTCATGCGCAATCTGCGGATGAAACGAACGCTGATCCAGAGGGCACCGTTCAAGGGACACCCGAAGAAGAGGGTGATGACTATCAGGGACCGGAAATCTCAGTTCCCGGTGGCTCTGGCATTATCGTAACCGGACGCCGCAACCGCAATCCGGAGCGGTCCTCAACTCAGGTTTTGAGCGTCCTATCCGAAGAAGATATTGCCCGCACTGGCGAAAGCGACATTGCCGGCGCATTGGGCCGCGTTTCGGGGCTTTCATTGGTTGGTGATGGCCGGGTGTTTGTGCGCGGCCTTGGCGATCGGTATTCGTTGGCGCTTCTCAACGGCCTCCCCCTGCCCAGCCCAGAGCCATTAAGCCGCGTCGTACCGCTCGACATTTTTCCGACCAATGTGATCTCATCATCCTTGGTCCAAAAGACATATTCGGCAAACTATCCCGGTGAATTTGGCGGCGGCGTGATCAACCTCACCACCAAAGCCGTTCCGGTCGAAGATTTCCTATCCGTCAGCTTCGGCGCGAGCGGTGACACCGAAACCACCTTCAGCAACGGTCTGACTTATTTCGGTTCCAACTTGGATTCGTTCGGTTTCGACAACGGCAATCGCGACGTGCCATCCAATCTTCAAGCGTTCCTTGACAGCGGAGAACGCATCGGTTCCGTTCCGATCGAAGTGTCCGAAGGGATCGCGAGCCAGCTTTTCCCGATCAATCTTGTGACCCTCCAAAAAGACAATTCGCAACGGCCGAACTTTTCAGGCTCGATCACGGGCGGCGCCTCATTCGAAGTGGGCGAGGATGCGTTCCTTGGCGTGATCGCGACCGCATCGATTAAAAACAGCCTGCGCAATCGCAGCGTTCTAAGTCAGCGCGGCAGCAACGACCTTTCCGAAGTGTTTCAACAGGACGAGACATTCATCACGGACGAATCCATCCTTGTGAACGGTTTGGTTAGTGTCGGGCTTGATTTTGGTGAAAACACCATCCGTTGGACCAATCTGTTCATCCGCGACACGTTGAAAACGGCGCGGTTGTCAGAAGGGTTCGACGTGTTCCCGGGCGAAACCGGTTTCGATTTCATCAATCAACAGACCGCTTGGTTTGAACGTCAATTGATGGACACTCAGATTGTTGCCGAGCTTGAATTTGACCGACTTGGTGTGGATCTGCGCGGGGGCTATGCGCGAACAGACCGCGAAGCGCCGTTCAACTCCAGCTTCAGCTACACTCGCACCAACTTTTCGGGCAACCAATTCGGCGACCTCTTTGTTGCCTATTTCAATCAGCTTTCCGATGCCGGCATCTCAACGGTGTCTTTCGATGATCTCCAAGAAGAGCTTTGGTACGGCGGCATTGATCTTGGCTACGAAGTTGCGGACACATTCGAAATCACTGTTGGCTATGCCTACACCGACACAGATCGCCGTTCGGAAAGCCGAGAATTCCGTCCCTTTATCTCCGTTGATCCCAACAACCCTGCTGGCGGTTCGTTGAACGATACGGCCGCCGTCGCGCTCGGCCTGCGCCAACCCGGATCGATCTTTACCGACGCGGCGCTTGCTGGGTTCAATGTAAGTTTGACCGAGGCAACGCCGTTCCCAGTGTTCGACGCAGCGTTAGAAGTGCAAGCCGGTTATGGCCTGTTCCGATGGCTTCCGACCGACACTTTGACCGTAGAAATGGGTGTTCGTTACGAAGACGCAACACAGCTCGTATCGCTCGATCAAACCTTGTTCAACACGCCGATCGCCGGGGCAACGCCAACGAACATCGCCAACGATTACTTCCTCCCCGGAGGCACTATCACGTGGGAACCGATCGACGATCTTCAATTGCGCGCGTCGGCATCGCAAACCATTGCTCGACCGCAGTTCCGCGAGTTGATCGAGCAACGCTTCTTCGACCCGGAATCCAACCGCCTGTTCCAAGGCAACCCACTGTTGCAAGACAGTGAATTGATCAACGCTGAAGTGCGCGCCGAACATTATATGGGCGGTCCAAACCGAGTAAGCTTGGCTGGTTTCTATAAGAAGATCGACAACCCGATTGAAAACACGTTCAACGTGGCGTCGGGCCAAATCTTCACCAGCTTTGCCAATGCACCAGAAGCCGAATTGTACGGGATTGAATTCGACACGGTGTACGGCATCGATTTGTATGGATTGGGCGGCACGTTCTTTGAGACGAAGCAATTGCTGATCATGGCGAATTACACCTACACCCAATCGCAAATCTCGGTTGGCGAAGGCGACATTGCCCCCACCCCATTGAACCCGAATCAACTGGCCAGCTTGATCTTTGAAGATGGCGATCGACTTGTCGGGCAATCGGATCACGTGGCCAACGTCACAATCGGCATCGAAGACACCGAGAAAACGCAGCAAGTCAGTTTTCTCTTCAACTATGCCAGTGAACGGGTGACACAGCGATCCGGCATTCAGCCTGACTTTGTCGAAGACCCCGGCCTCACGGTGGATTTCGTTGCGCGTTCGGAAATCAAACTCGGCGTTCCGATGGAATTGAGCTTTGAGGTGCGCAACATCTTTGGCCGCGACAATTTTGAATTTCAGGATAACGGCGTGAACCGTCTGGAATTTAACACCTACCAAGTCGGGACATCGGTGTCGTTCGGCATTTCTGCCGACTTCTGATTCTGCGCGAATCCCAAAACACAAAAGGCCGCTCCATGATTGGAGCGGCCTTTTATTTTGGTCGTCAAACGCCTCGCGTCACGATTTGACCGTCACTTTATCCATACCCGGCATCGCCATGCCCATGCCGGTGGGCCATTTGGGCAGGTAGGGCGCCTCAATCGCGGCAACCTCTTCCGGCGTTAGCTCAATATCCAACGCCGCGACCGCGGCCTTAATATGATGCTCTTTGGTGGCACCGATAATTGGGCCGGCAACGGATGGCTTGGTGAAATGCCACGCCAATGCGAGGCTTGCCATCGGGGTACCGCGTTGTTGGGAAAGGTCGGAAAGTGCAGAGATGGTCGCGTCATCGGCCGCCGCTTCTGGGTAGATGACTTTGCCAAAACCATCGGTCTTGCTGCGCACTGTCTCTTCACCCAACGGGCGCGCCAATCGACCGCGCGCCAATGGGCTCCACGGGATCACGCCCACTCCTTCTGCTTCGCAAAGGGGCAGCATTTCGCGCTCCTCTTCGCGGTAAAGCAAATTGAGTTGGTTCTGCATCGATATGAACCGCGTCCAGCCGTTGCTGCGCGCGGTCTCCTGCGCCTTTGCAAACTGCCATGCATACATGCTGGACGCGCCGATATAGCGCGCCTTGCCCGCCTTCACGATGTCGTGCAGCGCCTCCATGGTTTCCTCGATCGGTGTCGCATCATCCCAGCGATGGATCTGGAACAGATCGATGTAATCCATGTTCAGCCGGTTGAGACTGTCATCAACCGCCTGCATCAGACTTTTGCGCGACAATCCGCCCGTATTGGGGGCGTTTCGCCAAGGGATAAATGCCTTTGTCGCGACCACAATTTCATCGCGGTTCGCCATCTCATTCAGAAGCTTACCGGTGATCTCTTCCGATGTTCCGCCCGAATATCCATTCGCCGTGTCGAAGAAATTGATCCCCGCTTCCAACGCTTGGCGAAAGAATGGACGGCTATCTTCTTCTCCCAAGAGCCAGTCACCGTGCCATCCCTTTGTCGTGTCGCCATAGCTCATGCAGCCCAGGCAAAGCCGCGAAACTGAAAGGCCAGATTGGCCGAGACGGGTGAATTTCATGGCGCAAATATCCTATTATGAAAGGGTGAGACCGCCATCAACCACCAGGGTTTGACCGGTCATATAGGCGGAAAGCGAAGAGGCCAGGAACAGCGCGGCGCCAGCCATATCTTCGGGCGTGCCCATCCGACGCAGCGGGATAGCGCGCAAGCTTGCTTCCAATCGTTCCGGATGGTCGGTTGTGACACTGGTGAGTTTGGTTGGGACGAGACCCGGCGCGATACCGTTCACCCGGACACCATCGCGCGCCCATGCTTCGCCCAACGATTTTACGAGGCTCGCCGCACCCGCTTTTGACGCAGCATAGGCGGGCGTGCCCATCGTGGATTTGAACGCCGCAACAGAAGAAACGATCACCATGGATCCGCCCCGCTCTTTGAGGCCCGGATGGAACGCGCGCGCCGCATCCATAACCGAATTTAGGTTCACATCGACGACCGCATCCCACCCATCGCGCTCAAATTCCTGCCGTTTATAACGCACAACCCCTTGGCTTTGGATTAGAGCGTCGATCGGCCCGATTGTCCCGGCCAGAGCGTCGACGGCATCGCGTTCGGCCCCGTTCAATTGGTGATAGTTCAGGCCGCGAAGATCGCTGTCTTCAGCCTCTAGATAATCGCCGCTGTCGGGGCGCGTGCCAGTGACAATAACGTCGGCCCCGCGCGCGCGAAATCCTTGCGCGATGCCATTGCCGATTCCACTCGACCCACCGATCACGACGACGCGCCTATTGGTGAAATCAATCGGGTCAGTCATCGCCATAATTTGCGGCCTCGCATTTTTTCAGGAGGCTGCAATTCACGGCATTCTGGCGCGAAAGTAAAGCAGGAAGCGGCCAAGCCGACGTGCAAGCCAGCGGGCCGATGCGAAGCGGGGAAACAGGCGCAGATCGAGCGGCTAAAGCGATAGCCTAAGCCGAATTACCCAACAAAGGCGCGTTCAATCACAAATTGACCGGGCTTGTTGTTCGCGCCCTCTTCGAAGCCACGGTTCTCGAGATCAGCGGCGTGATCTTTGATCATCGCCATGCTGCCGCACAACATTACGCGATCTTCTTCGGGAACGAAGTGTTTGGGGCCTTTGCTGTTCGCAAACAGCCGGCCATCATCGATTAGCGTTTGAATGCGATCGGATGTGTGGAATTCTTCCCGCGTTACAGTCGGCACATAGATCATACGCGCACGATCTTCGTCTTCAAGCAACGGATCGCCTTCAAGCTTGCTTTCGAGCAATTCGCGATAGGCCAAATCAGCGACGCGCCGCACCGAATGCACCACGATCACTTCGTCAAACATACCGTACACTTCGGGGTCACGAACGAGGCTCATAAACGGCGCAAGGCCGGTGCCCGTGGACAACATAAAGAGGCGTTTCCCCGGCAGCAATGCGTCAGTAACCAGAGTACCGGTCGGTTTCTTGCCCAGATAGATGGGATCGCCGGGTTTGATGTGTTGCAACCGCGACGTCAGAGGGCCGTCTTGGACGATGATTGAGAGGAATTCGAGCTCTTCATCATAGCTGGGTGAGGCCAGTGAATAGGCGCGCAAAAGCGGCTTTCCATCCTCTTTTGGCAGACCGATCATCACAAATTCGCCAGAGCGAAAACGGAAGCTTGCCGGACGGGTCATCTTCAAACTGAAGAGGTCGTCGTTCCATTGTTCCACGCTGGTGATGGTTTCAATCGAAATGGCCCCGCCTTCTTTGAAAGCATCACGGGGCGGGATCGGCGGATTGATGGTGTCGGTCAAAACAATGCCTTACACAAAAAATTGGGTCTCAAACGAAACGCGGCGCGCCACGATGCGCGCCTTTGTTGACGCCGCAAATGGACGTTCCACTGCGTCGCTTCAAGGTAGATTAGTGATAAGGCCTGAAAGCGCGCCTTGGCCGTTGCGGCGACGATCCACCTCGACCCATCGCCGCAAGAGCCATTTGGCGCGCTTTCAACCCAATGATCAGTTCCAGCCGGCGCGATCGAAAATCTCGACCGCCTCGCGTTGGTTGCGGCCAATCTCGGCGGCGTTCAACGTGTCGGGCTTGAACTCACCCAATTGTTCCACTGCCGAATTCGCGGCGACATCGGTGACCGCGGGATATTCATTGTTGCCGTTGGCGAAATATTGCTGAGCGCTTTCAGATGTCAGATATTCGAGGAAAG
This sequence comes from Erythrobacter sp. Alg231-14, assembly GCF_900149685.1. Lineage (NCBI taxonomy): Bacteria > Pseudomonadati > Pseudomonadota > Alphaproteobacteria > Sphingomonadales > Erythrobacteraceae > Erythrobacter > Erythrobacter sp. Alg231-14. Next base: position 1,146,999 of record NZ_LT702999.1, read on the forward strand.
CGATCGCATTTTCGCGGTTCGGCGCGTTGGTTACGACACCGGCGCCGCTGATGTTGATGTGGGTACCGTTGCCCGTTTGATCAGGGAAAATTACGCCGAGATTGTCAAAGATCGCCCGTTGCTCTTCATCACCGCCGGCAAAACGCGCGAGGTAATAGGTGTTCACTACGCCGATACGACATTCACCGGCGGACACCGCCTCAATCTGCGCAGTGTCGTTGCCTTGTGGGTCGCGCGCAAAGTTGGCGACGACACCGCTGGCCCAGTTTTCTGCGGCCTCTGCGCCCTCGTTCGCAATAATGCTGGAGAGGAGCGAGATGTTGTAAATGTTGGACGAAGAACGGATGCAAATGTCACCGCGAAACGCCGGATCGGCGAGATCGGCATAGGTTTCGAGACCTTCGGGCGTTCCGGCCGCCGTGTTGTAAATCACAACCCGCGCGCGGGTGGATAGACCGAACCAAAGCCCATCGGGATGACGCAGATAATCGGGCAAGCGTTCGTTGAGAGTTTCGGACTCAACCGAAGCGAGGATCCCCGCCTCTTCGGCGCGCCAAAGGCGGCCCGCATCCACCGTGACCAACAAATCAGCCGGCGAATATTCGCCTTCGCTGGAAATCCGCTCAATCAACGCGTCCGCATCCGCCTCAATCCGGTTGACGGTGATGCCGGTTTGTTCGGTGAAATCGTCGTACAATGCCAAATCGGTGTCATAATGACGGGAGGAATAGATATTCACTTCACCCGACGCGCCGGCTTCTTCGGTTTCCGCACACGCCGCAATGGTCAAAGAAAGGGGGAGCAGCATCGCCGTGCTGATAATCAAACGCTTCATGGAAAGTCCTTACAGTGTTGTTGCGAATGCGTTGCAATAGTATTTTAAGGAAGGCAAGCGTTAATCGCGCGCAAACGCCAAAACACTCGCATTTTGGGGGACCGGTCGGATCGGCGACGTTGCGTCCAACGCGGCATGGGTCACGGCGGTAATCTCTTCGCCATTGGCGGTCGCCATCAAAACGCGGTTGGCCGCACCAATCGGATGGACATCGCGGACATTCAATCCATCGGGATCCGCCAAACAGTCCAACCGCTCTGCATAGATCAAGAGATCCAATTGCGCGCAATCGGGAGCATCCCCAACGAGGCAAGTCATCGGCCAATTGCCAAAGGGGGTGCGCATTGCGTCCCCTTCGCGTTGAGCTGGAACGATTTGAGCCCCTCCAAAAATCGCGCCGACAGAGGCCGCCTGTGGGTAATCGTGCAGTTCTTGAGGAGTGCCAAATTGCACAATCCGCCCACCTTCCATCACCGCGATCCGATCCGCGATGTCCAAAGCCTCTTCGGGATCATGAGTAACCAGAACGGTGGTCGTCCGCGCCTCCCTCAACAACAGGCGGCAATCGCGTCTTAGACGGCGGCGCAGCACGATATCGACGCTGGCGAACGGTTCATCCATCAACAGCACTTGCGGATCGGGCGCCATTGCGCGCGCGAGTGCGGCGCGTTGTTGTTGTCCGCCGGAAAGTTCGTGCGGGTACCGCTCTCCCAATCCGGATAGCCCAATGCGTGTCAGCCATTCATCGACCAAAGCCGACGTTTGGGCCCGGCCATCTCGCGAACGGTTCAGATCATCCAAACCAAAACCAATATTGCGGGCAATGTTCAAATGCGGGAACAATGCGCCGTCTTGAAAGACCAACCCAACGGGCCGCGCTTCGGGAGGGGGATCTACGCCCGGTCCCGCCATTTGTGTTCCGTCCACCGAAATGGTCCCTTGCTGTATGGGCAAAAGCCCCGCGGCAAGATTAAGCAAGGTTGACTTCCCACAGCCGGACGAGCCAAGCAGACAGGTGATTTCCGCAGTGTGCGCCGTGAACGACACATCGCGCAAAGCCGCAACATCCGCGTAAGAATGGGCAACATGACTAAATTCAAGGCTCACATGATTGTCCTGTGCGGTGACGGCCCATTCCAAGACCGTCGGATCAGCAATCCCGGGTCGACGTGCAAAATGGTCCAATTGCAATTGTGAGTCGCTTTACGCAATCCGGTCCGCACACTGCAAGCGCTGGCAATCGTCCGGGTGCGATACCGCATGCCTTGGACGGTTGGACTTTGGCGGCGTTGGCTTTGGCTGCCACGGCAGCCGTTCCTATCGTCACAATATTGGTGATGGCACCCAGTGGCGGTTTCGAAGCGATCGCCCATCTCGCTCAGACCGTTCTGGCAAGATATGTGATGAACACGCTGGCCTTCCTGTTGATCGCCGGGGGCATCGCGACCCTATTGGGGGCCGGATGCGCATGGCTGGTTAGCGCAGCCCGGTTTCCGGGGAGATCCGTTTTGGCGTGGGCGTTGGTCCTGCCACTGGCTGTCCCTGCTTACATTGCGGCCTATGTCTATGCCGACCTGCTCGATTTCACGGGCCCAGTTCAATCCGGTTTACGCGGCCTCACCGGATGGAGCTTTGGCGATTATTGGTTCCCGCAAATCCGATCCTTAGCCGGCGGAGGCTTTGTGCTGGGGATTGTCCTGTACCCCTATGTCTACCTGCTCGCGCGCGGCGCATTCGCCACCCAAAGCCAAAGCCAGTTTCGCGCCGCCCGCAGCTTGGGCGCGCGACCCTCTAAGGCGTTTTGGCACGTCGCATTGCCCGCCGCGCGTCCGGCAATTTTTGGTGGATTGGTGTTGGTGTTGATGGAGGTTTTGGCGGATTTTGGCGTCGCCCAGTACTTCGCAATTCCCACGTTCAGCACTGGCATTTTCCGCAGCTGGTTGGCCATGGGTGACAAACAGGCCGCGTTGAAATTGGCGGCGATGATGTTGGTTTTTGTGGTCGGACTGATCATTTGGGAGGCTCGCACCCGCGCCGGTCGCACCGACAGCAAAGATGGATTGGACCGAGGCGACCGAGAACCGTTGATTGAATTGTCTGCAACGGGGCAAATGCTGGCGATGCTGGCGTGCCTTGTGCCGGTCTTGCTCGGGTTTCTTGTCCCCGCGATGCACTTGGCATCTTTGGCGGTTGGCGATCGCGCGATTGCCGCGATTGGGGATCTATGGACATACGCCAGCGGCAGCCTCTGGCTGGGTCTTGCCACGGCGACTGTGTGTTTGATCACCGCGCTTGTTCTAGCCTTTGCAAAAGCGCGATCCAACAGCCGCGTAGCATCGGCCGCAATTCGTGTTTCAACTCTGGGATACGCTTTGCCCGGCGCTCTTTTGGCCGTGGGTTTGCTGGCACCGCTGGGGGCGTTGGACATTTCGATCACTGGGTTCGCCCGCGATAAATTGGGCTACAGCGGCGGCTTGCTGCTGACGGGGACAAGCGCGATTTTAATTTATGCGCTGTCCGTCCGTTTCCTGACCGTGGCGTTCAACGCCGTGGATGGCGGCCTTAGCAAAATCCCACCTTCGCTCGACGCAGCTGCCCGCTCGCTTGGCGCAAAACCAACACGGGTCCTCACGCGCATTTACGCCCCCCTTCTTAGCCCCAGCCTCGCCACAGCCGCTGCCTTGGTCCTGATCGACACTTTGCGCGAACTGCCAGCCACCCTTATTTTGCGGCCGTTCAATTTGGAAACACTGGCCACTCGCACGTACCGTTTGGCCAGCGATGAACGGCTTGTGGAGGCGTCTATACCCGCCTTGATCCTCTTAGCAGTGGGTCTGCTCCCCGTTTTACTCCTGACGCGAACCGGCAAACGCTAAGCCCGCTTGAGGGGTGAAATGCCCCGTTCGGATGGGTTTTTTGCGGCTTGAACAGGCTGCGCCGCGAAAATTGAATGGACGGGACTGAGTATTCATGGCTACCAAGAAATCGGAGGCAATGAGACAACCCATGGATTTCGAAACCTATTTCGCTGACGAGCTGAACAGCGTGCGCGAAGAAGGTCGCTATCGCGTCTTTACCGACATTAAGCGCCATCGAGGCAAGTTCCCGCATGCGACCCGCTTTGTTGGTGAAGAAACTCAGGCGGTTACCGTGTGGTGTTCCAACGATTATCTCGGCATGGGTCAGCATCCGGTGGTAATCGACGCGATGCATTCGGCCTTGGATGAATGCGGCGCGGGCGCAGGCGGAACGCGCAATATTTCGGGCACCAATCATTATCATGTTGAATTAGAAGCCGAACTTGCCGATTTGCATGGCAAGGAAAGCGCGCTTTTGTTCACCAGCGGCTATGTCTCAAACTGGGCGGGGCTTGGCACATTGGCCAGCAAGATTCCCAACTGTGTTGTGTTCTCTGATGCGCTCAACCACGCATCGATGATCGAAGGCATCCGCCACAGCCGCGCGCCTTACAAAATTTGGCAGCACAACGATCCCGAAGATCTTGACCGGATGCTATCCGAATTTGGACCCGAAGTTCCCAAACTGGTCGCGTTTGAAAGCGTGTATTCCATGGATGGCGACATCGCACCTATCAAAGAGATCCTTGATGTGTGTGAGAAGCACGGCGCTATGAGCTACATCGACGAAGTCCACGCAGTGGGGCTTTATGGAGCACGCGGCGGCGGTATTGCCGAACGCGAAGGTTTGATGGACCGGATCACCGTTATCGAAGGGACATTGGGTAAGGCATACGGGGTGATGGGCGGTTACATCGCAGCCAGCCGGAACCTTGTCGATTTCGTGCGCAGTTTCGCGAGCGGCTTTATCTTTTCCACCGCCCTACCCCCAGCGGTTGCCGCCGGAGCCGCCGCGAGTATCCGGCATTTGAAAAACAGCAGCGAAGAGCGCGAACTGCAACGCGAGCGTGTGGAGCAAGTTCGGCGTAAGCTCGACATCATGGGCATCCCCCATCTCGCCAATCCCAGCCATATCATCCCAGTGATGGTGGGCGATGCGCATAAGTGCAAATTCATCAGCGATTGGTTGATGGACAATCACGGCATCTATGTTCAGCCCATCAATTACCCAACAGTTCCAGTTGGAACGGAGCGGTTGCGACTGACGCCGTCACCCGTGCATGATGACGGCGACATTGATCGTCTGGTCAACGCCTTGTCGGAAATATGGTCCCAATGTGAGCTGGCGCGGATGGCGTCCGCCGCTTGATCGATTGGACGCAATCCAAACGCGCCTTAATCCATCGCTTCGGTAGTTGCCGCATCAGATAGCGGCACTTTAAAGCCAAAGTGGGCCGCCACCATTGCCAAGCCTAAATCACCCAGCAATTTCGAGACGGTCGAAACTGGCTGATTTTCAGGCTCGGCTTGGCTAAATCGAAATTGGAAAGGTCAGAAAGCTACTGACCGGTTGCCTCCAAAAAGGCGATCAAATCTGCACGAGCCTGTGCATCCCTGAGGCCCGGATACGCCATGCGAGTACCCGGAAGATATTCGCGCGGTGATTCCAGAAATTCGAATATCACTTCCGATGTCCAAATAATCCCGCTGTTCGCGTTTGCATCGGTGTAGTTAAACGCATCAACAGCGCCGGCTTTGGCGCCAATGATGCCATACAGCGACGGGCCAACACCATTCCTGCCTTCTTCAACAGAATGACAGGCCCGACATTGAACAAAAACCGCCTCACCGGCCGCAGCATCGCCCGTGAGATCAGCGAATGTCAGCTCAACCGCAGGTTCCACCGAATCCACCGCAACAGGACCGGTGTCCGCTTTGGGCTCGTCCGAGTTCTCACTGCATGCGGCGACCGCAACAAGGCTGGTGAGCGCAACGGTGCTCAAAACAATCTTACGCATAATGCTCAAAATTCCTCAAATAGAGTTCGATCAATATCTCTGCCGACGCACGCAAGCCCACAACCTCTTTCACAAGAGCGATCATTGGCGAAGGCGTCTTTCTCCAGACAAAAGAACGATGTCACGGGTCCAACGTCCCAACATACAAACGGCTTTGAGCGAGGCTGTACACCAACTTGCATCCCTGGACATAGCCAGCTTGAGGCGCAATGTGGACATCCAAAACGGTCCAAAGATTGCCTATTGCAGTCTCCGCGTTAAAGAGACTTATGAAAAATTTTCCTTGGCACTCAAAGCTCGTCCTCGCTCTCATTGTCTTCCTGCCGATCTATTTCATGATCGCGGCGTTGGGCACAAAGATTGGATTGTGGGGTTATGAAATTGGGTTGGGCGCGCTCGTTATTGTCGCTGGCGCACCCTTGTTAGCAATAGTCGCGGTCGCCGCGATTGTGTCGTTGATCATAGGATTGTTGAAGAAACCACGCCGGAAATTGGTCATCGCAATCGCAGCTGTTGGTGTTTTAATTCCGCTTGCCATGATCGCCAGCCTTTTGTCGGTTGGCGGAACGGCCGCTGCGAACCCGATTCACGATGTCGCCACCGACACAGCAAACCCTCCGACATTCTCTGCGCAAACCATGACGGCGCGTGCAGAAGCAGAGGCCAACCCTCTTAACGATTATCAAATGCCATTGGGTCAAATCGACTTGTTCGCCGGTGTCTCCGAAGAAACAAAAATTAAAAGCCACGCGCAAATCATCAATGACGCATATGCAAACCTTTCGCCGTTGCCATTGGGAGGCGCGACGAAAGCGGACGCCGTCGCCGCTGTCGCCGCAGCGATGGGTAAAATGGGTTTGAGCGATATTCGCTCCGATGTGGAAGCAGGCCGCGTCGAAGGCGTTGCAGAGACGTTCTGGTACGGTTTTCAGGATGATGTTGTCGCACGCATTGGCGAGGCAGAGATTGATTTTCGTTCCGTCAGCCGCGTTGGGCAAAGCGATCTTGGCGCGAACGCCGCACGGATTGCGGAATTGCGCGGGCTGGTTGCGGAACAAATCGGCCAGCGGTGAAGCGCTTACCTCATTTGAATTGCGAAACGGCCAGCGCGCTACGTTGAACCACGGTTAGTGCGCACAAGCCGGCATAGGTATAGGCGATAACGCCAAACCAAGCCGGAAACAGGCACATCGCCACAAAGACGACAATTGTCTCTGCACCTTCGGCCAGACCGGTCGAGTAAAAGAAACTTTTCGTCCCATGCGCCTGCGTCTCTTCGCCGCGGTTGGCCGCAATTGTGGCAAAGGCGAGGAAGCTGACACCGGTCAACACAAAGCTCGCGATGAGGACCATGGCCGGCAATGTGTTCGATGCCGCTAAGACGCCAAAACCCAATGGAATCGAAACATAGAAGGCGAAATCCGCAACGATATCGAAATAGCCGCCCAGATCGGTCGGCTCATTGGCCCGCGCAACGGCGCCATCCAAACCATCCAAAACGCGGTTCCCAAGGATTAGAGCTAAGCCAGTCCAAAACGCGCCAAAACCAATTGCGACCGCCCCGCCCAAACCAACAGCTAGACCAACAAAGGTGAGCGTGTTTGCCGTCACACCCCGCGCCGCCAATGCGCGGCCAATCCGGTTCAATGGTGGATCAATCAGCGGTCGAAGTTTGGCATCGAACATAGCAATCCCGCTCTAACCGCCGAACGTCACAAGTCCAATCCATGCTCCAGTCATTGCAGTCGCAATATTGCCCGCAATCCAACTTTTAATGCCAAGACCAGCCGCCTCTGCGCGGCGCTCTGGACACAATGTCCCGATGGTGGAAACCAACAGGCCGACGCTGGCCAAATTCGCGACACCGCACAGTGCATAGGTGACGATGAGCAAACTGCGCTCGCCCAAGGTGCCATCGGGAAGTGCGGCCAATTCGAGGTAGGCGACATATTCGTTGAGGATCGCTTTCGTCCCCATCAATCCACCGGCGGCCTGCGCCTCCGCCCATGGAACCCCTATTAACCACATAACGGGAGCGAACAACCAACCAAAAATCCGTTTCAGCGTTAGCGGCTCATCTCCCACCAACGGGAGCAACGCCAACACTTGATCGCTCAATGCGACGAGAGCGAAAATCACGATGATCACCGCAATGACCGCCAGAAACAACTGCATTCCGTCCATTGTGCCTTTGACGATCGCATCAATGCTGTTTGCGTATTTTAGCCCCGGTTCACTTTCGTCGGTCGCGGTGCCATCTTCTTCGATATCGCCGGGAACCATCATCTTCGCGATCAACAACGCCGCCGGCAACGATACCAGCGACGCCGAAATCATATGACCCACCGCATCGGGCACGGTGTCGCGCAGTGTCGTCGCGTAAAGGATCAAGATTGCGCCACTGATTGTGGCCATGGCCAACACCATGACCTGAAACAATTCGGCCCGGCTGATCCGCGTAAAATAGGCGCGCACCACCAATGGGCTTTCAACCACGCCCAAAAACATGTTGGCGCCACCGGATAAGCCGACCACGCCGCTCACGCCCAAAGTCCGGCGCAATAGAAATGATAGACCGTTCACCAACAATCTCAGCACCCCCCAATGCCACAACAGCGCGGCAAGCGCCGAAAAGACGATAACAAGCGGCAAAATCTGAAAGGCAATGATCAGGGGCGGTTGCGCGCCGCCCTCGATCGCAAAGGGCAGCGGCCCTCCGCCTAAGTACCCGAACATGTAGGATGATCCGGCCAATGTTGCCTGTTCAACCGCTGTTACCGCGGCATTGGCGTATGACATCAAATCCCAAACAAACGGCACCCGCACGATCAAAACCGCCAAGGCGCCCTGCAAAGCCAAAGCCCCCAAAATCCATTTCATGCTAGGCCGACCAGCGCGATCTTCGCTTATCGCCCAAGCCACAGCAATCAGAAGAGCGATACCCAAGACACCGCGAAATTGATCAAACAGTTCCAAATTCAAAACCCCGGATCATCCGCGACGCCAGTCATGATATTTCTCGATATAGCTGAGAAGCTTTTCCGGCTTGCGCGCTTTCTTCCATTCACCCGCAGCAAACTTGTTGCCCTCTGCCATCGTGGGATAGGGATGGATCGTGCCCAAAATCTTGTTGAGGCCCAGCTTGTGCTTCATCGCCAGCGTGTATTCGGCCAACATCTCACCTGCATTATGTCCAACAATGGTCGCACCAAGGATGGTGTCCTTGCCCGGTTTGGTGAGCACTTTCACAAAGCCTTTGGTCTCGTGTTCTGCAATTGCGCGATCAAGCTGATTGAGGCCGTATTGGGTCACTTCATACGCAATGCCTTGCTCCGTCGCTTCGGTCTCGTTGAGGCCAACACGGGCCACTTCGGGGTCGAGGAAGGTCACCGCCGGGATGACTGAGTAATCGGCTTTGAATTTCTTGAATTGGCCGAACAGTGCGTTGACCGACGCGAACCAGGCCTGATGGCTTGCCGTGTGAGTGAATTGATACGGACCCGCGACATCCCCGCATGCAAAGATGTTGGGGAATTTGGTTGCAAGGAATTCATCCGTGACCACAGTCTTAGCTGTGTCGATGCCCAACTCTTCCAATCCGTAACCAGAAAGACGCGCCGCACGACCAACGGCCACAATCAAAGCATCATACGGAATTTCAACCTCAGCATCGCCATGCTTTGCCAAGACGGCGCCGCCATCGGCCTTGACCGCCATATGGCCGGTAAGAACCGCGACACCAGATTCTTCGAGAGACGCTTGCGCAAGTGCAGAGACTTCAGGATCTTCACGCCCCATAATCCGATCCATCATCTCAATCTGAGTGACTTTGGACCCAAGCCGCGCAAGGCTTTGTGCGATTTCACAACCAATCGGACCGCCACCTAGGATCGCAACGCGCGCCGGCGGGCTGTCCATTTCGGCGAAGGCATCCCACATCGTATCGGACGTTAGATATTCGCTGTCCTTCAACCCCTCGATTGGGGGAACAAACGGAGCGGCACCCGCCGCGATCACTATTGAACGCGTGGTCAATCGCTGCGTTTCGCCGTCATTGCGGGCAATCTCTACCGTCCATGGGTCGATGACCTTGGCATAACCCTCAACCACATCAACACCCAGCCCCGTATAGCGTTCGACGCTGTCATGAGGCTCAATCGTCTTGACCGCATCCATGACGCGCGCGATCGTGTGCTTAAAGGGCACTTTGGGTTCGTGGCTTTCGAGGCCGTATTTGTCGGCGTTGCGCATCTGGCTTGCGACCTTCGCGCTCTTTATCAACGCTTTGGAAGGGACACAGCCGGTGTTGAGGCAATCACCGCCCATCTTGTGGGATTCGACCAGTGTGACTTTGGCCTTTACCGTTGAGGCAATCAGAGACGAAACCAAACCCGCCGCGCCTGCGCCGATCACAACCATATTGCGGTCAAAGCTTTTGGGCTTTGTGAACCCGGCATAGACTTTGCGGCGCTGGATCCAGCCGACAACAGCCTTTGCAATCCATGGGACAATCGCGAGCAGAACGAGCGCGCTGAGAATCTCAGGCGAAAGGATGCCCTCAAGACTGTCGAGTTCCGACAATCGCTGTCCTGCATAGACAAAGGCGATGGTGCCCAACAGCATGCCGATCTGGCTGACCCACGCAAATGTCCAAGTCTTAATCCGGGTTAAACCCATGACGAGGTTAATCACGAAAAACGGAACCGCCGGGATCATGCGCAACGTGAACAAATAAAATGCGCCGTCGCGCTCCAACCCTTCATTGATGCTCTTCAATCGGTCTCCGAACTTAGCCTCGATGCTGTCGCGCAGGACATAGCGCGATGCGAGGAATGCCAAAGTCGCGCCAAGGGTGGAGGCAAAGGAGACAAAAATTGTCCCCACAACCAAACCGAACAATGCGCCCGCGGCCAATGTCATAATGGCCGCGCCGGGGAGCGAAGCGGCGGTCACAACGACATAGATGGCAAAGAAACCTGCCAGAACCGCAATCGGATTTTCGGCATAAAACGCACGCGCATCGGTTACCCGTTCCTGCACCGCAGCCAGCGTAAGGTACTCGCCCAGATCAAAGATGAAATAGGCGCCAATCAACGCGGCCAAGACGGCGATGATGAGAATTTTCTTCATGAATGCCCCGATCAATAAATATGCTGTGCAGCCGGTTCGCTGAGAGCATGGTAGTGGTTACGGCCAGAACCTAGCCGCCGCGTGCCAATTTGGCGTATTTCGAAATCCAACGATTGTCGATCCAACGTTTTAGCCTGCCGACCCATCGTCCCTTTGCGCACAACCTTCCATAACTGGCAATTGCGCCGCCGTCGCCAGTCGCAATCAAATAAAGGCTGTTGGAACGGGGATGGTAAGTTTGCTTGGGAATATCGCCTTTGGCGACCGCACGCAGGTTCTGAGCTAGGATTGGTCCTGCCATCACCGCGTGCACACCAGAATGCGGAACCACGCGGTCCTGTCGCGCAGCAACATCTCCAATCGCAAAAATACTTGGGTGAGAAATCGAACATTGATGCGCGTCCACGGCGATAAAGCCGTCCGCATCGCAAGCAAGTCCGCCCTTGCCCGGCCATTCCGGCGCGCCAGACCCCATCGCGGCGACGATGATGTCTATGTCCTGCAAAGTGGTTCGTGATGCCCTGATCAGACCGCCTTCAATCCTCGCATTGGCTCCTAAAAATCCCATACCCTGCCGCGACAGCTCGTTGCCGACCATGTCCACCACGTCTTGCGAAAACCCCGGAAGCAATCCGGCATCTCCTGTGATGAACTCAATATTGGGTTGATACTCAAGCCCGCGACAATTGCGCAAAGCAAACGCCAATTCGACGCCGCCGGCGCCCCCTCCAATCACGGCGATCTGAGCGGGGCGCCCAGTCGATTGCTTCAATTGCGCAATATCCTTGGCCAATTGGTCCACAAATGCGTCAATCGGTCTCACGTCCATTAGGCGCGGATCATCGCCCAAAAGGCGCGCTGCTTGGCCTACTCCGCCTACATCAATCGACGCGATGTCAAACGAGGCAACCCCGTTTTGCATGGTTAGAACCGTGCGCGTTTCGGGATCAATCGCCGCGCATTTGTCCAGCAGCAATTCTGCGCCGGCTCGCCGAGCCAATGCAGCGAGATCGACAGTTCCCGCAGCGCGCGCATATTGCCCAGCGATCCAGCCCGGAACCATGCCTGAATACCGCAAGTGCTGTGTCGGAGTGAGCAAAGTGGCGCGCTTGCTTGGCAAACCGCGCTTTATCCAATCTGCCAGAACGGCCACATGCGCATGGCCGCCCCCGATCAGCAGAACGTGGTCAGATTGCATGGCTTGTGCGCCGCTTACGTGGACTGCCGACCTTCGATCAGTCGATCGACCAATGACGGGTCAGCCAACGTCGACGTGTCACCCAACGAACCGTAATCATTCTCTGCCACTTTGCGCAGGATACGCCGCATGATCTTTCCGGACCGCGTTTTGGGCAGACCGTCGGTGAATTGAATGTGATCCGGCGTAGCGATTGGCCCAATTTCGGCCCGAACATGGTTGCGCAATTCTTTATAAAGCGCGTCCGATCCATCAACGCCCGCGTTCAACGTGACGTAGCAATAGATGCCCTGCCCTTTGATATCATGCGGATAGCCAACCACGGCAGCCTCTGCGACCAAGTCATGCAAGACCAATGCGCTTTCGACCTCAGCCGTGCCCATGCGATGACCCGACACATTGATCACATCATCGACGCGTCCGGTGATCCAATAATACCCGTCCTCATCACGCTTGCACCCATCGCCAGTGAAATATTTGCCAGCATAGGTGCTGAAATAGGTCTGCTTGAACCGCTCATGATCGCCATAGACGCTGCGCGCTTGTCCCGGCCAACTATGCGTGATGCAGAGATTTCCTTCGGCTGCATTGCCTAAGTCTTGGTCTAGAACCGCGCCATCATTGTCGACCAATTGTGGGCGAATACCGAACATAGCCAATCCGGCGCTGCCCGGTTTCATGTCATGCGCGCCCGGAAGCGTGGTGATCATGACACCGCCGGTTTCCGTCTGCCACCATGTGTCGACAATCGGGCAACGCCCCTCGCCCACCACATCATAATACCAACGCCATGCCTCTGGATTGATGGGTTCCCCCACTGATCCCAATAAGCGCAGTGAAGAGCGATCGCGGCTGGTAACGTAATCATTGCCTTCACGCATCAATGCACGGATGGCCGTGGGCGCCGTGTACAGAATGTTGACCTTGTGTTTTGCAACCACATCCCAAAACCGGCCGAAATCAGGATAGTTGGGCACGCCCTCGAAGACTACGCTGGTCGCGGCATTGAGCAAGGGGCCATAGACAAGATAGCTGTGCCCTGTGACCCAGCCAATATCCGCCGTGCACCAAAAGACTTCGCCTTCAGCGTAATCAAAGATGTTCTCAAAAGTCGTTGCGGTCCAAACACCGTATCCGCCGGTTGTGTGCAGAACCCCTTTTGGCTTTCCGGTCGAACCGGATGTGTAAAGAATGAACAAAGGATCCTCTGCGGCCATAATTTCGCAGGGACAATCCGCATTGGATTTTGCATCATGAAACCAATGGTCGCGCGCGTCGATCATTGGCACATCAAGCCCGGTGTGTTTCACAACCAAAACACCATCAACCGCAACGCCATCGCGTTCCAACGCGGCGTCAACATTGGCTTTGAGCGGGACGCTTTTGGTGCCGCGCAAACCTTCATCGGCGGTGATGACAAAACGGCTTTCGCAATCGACGATCCGCCCGGCCAGCGCCTCTGGTGAGAACCCACCGAAGACTACCGAATGAATGGCACCGATGCGTGCGCAAGCAAGCATCGCCGTTACGCCTTCAACAATGTTGGGCATATAGATCGTGACTCGATCCCCTTTTGCCACTCCCATTGATTTGAGCGCATTGGCCATTTCGACAACTTCGCGATGCAAATCGCGGTACGTCAGGGTGCGCCCGTCATTGGCAGGATCATCGGGCTCAAAGATAATAGCAATCGCATCGCCGCGTGTTTCCAAATGGCGATCAACCGCGTTGTGACAGAGGTTAAGGGAACCATCAGAGAACCATTCAATCTCAACCGGATCATAGCTCCAATCGCCACCTTTTGTCGGCTTTGTAATCCAATCGAGCCGGTCCGCTTGACCCAGCCAAAATGCGTCAGGATCTGCAACCGATCGCGCATATTCAGTCGCGTATTGTTCAGCGGTGCAATGTGTCGCGCGATCGGTGGCAGGGCGCTGGACGAATTGGTTCAACTTTATTCTCCTCTTAGCCCAGCACTTAAAAGCGTGGGAGGCCCCCTGTCTATGACTTCTGTCTATGATTTCTAATGGGCTTTTGCGCCCGCCTTAGGAATCAGGGGCATATTGTTTGAGCGCATCTGGCGTGTCGATATCGATCAACCATTCAGGTGGGCAATCAACAACGACGCCACGCGATAAGATCGCACGCGCCCCAAAGTCTCCCTCAAGCGCGGCCAAAGCACTGAAATGAAATGACCCAAACATCGCAGGCGGCAAACGAATGTCTCCCCTTTGCGATGCAGCAATGACCGTAGGCGTTTTCACTGCTGCGATGAGCGCGTCAAAATGGAGCTTTGGGACCATCGGCATATCGGCAAGCGCGATGAGCAAAGCATCCAAGCCAGCCATCTGCGCGCGTTGCATAGCAAGGGCGACCGATGTGCCCATCCCTTCATCGGCGCGTTCATTAATGACAGGCTCAAATCCAGAATTCTGCCACACATCCATGCACGGATGGTCGCTTTGGGCGGTTATTACCCAAGCGCAATCAAATCGAGCGCGGGGAATCGCCATCGCAACATGTTCGCCCAGCCGGAACTCACCAAACGCTTGTGCCAATTTGTCGGCATCGCCAAAACGCCGCGAGGCGCCCGCCGCCAACAATGCCACGCCCAATCGCATCCGCTTAGGTCAACGCCGCTGAGAAATCGGTTTGATCATAGGTTCTGATCACTTCGGCTAGGGTCGAAAGCGCCAATGTTTGAGGATCACGCGACGAATGAAAAAGGCCAATTGGCGCGTGCATTGCGTCCAATTGATCGGGTGTTGCACCGCGCCGCAGCAAAGCCTCTTTGCGTTGATCATGCGCCTGTCGTCCACCCATCGCGCCAAGATAAAAATGCGGCAGGGAAAGCGCGTGCGCCATCAATTCAGTTTCCCAATCATGGTCGTGAAACAGAAAGATGATCGCGGTCCAAGGGTCGCTTTCAAGCGCATCGGTCTGAGACACGCGATCGAGCATCGAAACGTCCACGTCGCGCTCTGCTAACTCGTTGTAGACCGCCCGGTCCGGGGTCAACGCATTCACGGCGCATCCCATCGTCGCAGCCAATCCCGACAAGGCCCCTACCCCTGCCCCATGACCAACGATCACCAGCCGCGGATCGGGCCAATGACCAAACACACCCGATTGCGCGGAATGATCAAAGTGGGTTGGAGCCCAGTTTCCATTGAAACTCACGCTGCTTTCTTCAATGCAAATGGCGAATGGCATTCGACCTGCAATCGCCCCAAGGCATTGTTGAACCACCGGCGATGATCCGATCGGCGCAAAATGCAGGTCTAGCCCCCCACCACAGGGCAGCTTTATATCGAGATAGGGCGATCCTTTGCCGAACCGCACCAAGCGAAATACCTCGGTCTGTATGACCTCCAACGCTTCGGCAACTACCGCGCTTTCGATGCACCCGCCGGAAAGAGATCCAGCGTACCGGCCATCCTCTGCCACCCCCATGATCGTTCCGGGGTTGCGCATGGATGACCCATCAACCGCGCAAACGGTGACGAGCACGCAGGCCTGACCACGCGAGTGACAATCGTTCAAAAATCGGAGGACCGCTTCAGTGTCCATCAAAGCAATCCACTGTTCGGATTATTCGTCAAACGCTGTCGGTTTGCTCGCTAGATAGGCGATAATCGCGGCGCGCGCTTCGTCGTCACGCACGGCCCCTGCGAGCATATCTGTGCCCGGCAAATAGCCAGATGGATCAGCTAGGAATTGGTCGAGATTCTCTTCGTCCCAAACTGCATCAGACGCCGTCAATGCGTCGGAATAAGAATACCCGTCCAGATCACCAATCACTCGGCCAAGCACGCCGTGCAAATTCGGGCCAGCCGTGGAACGCGCACCTGCATCAACAACATGACAAGCAGTGCACATCTGGAACGCATCTTCGCCCATCGCGATCAAATCAACCGCGCCCGCGTCTTCTACCGCTGGATCGGATGTTGCCGTTGGCGCGGGTTCGTCGCGGTCACGCACAACGATTTGCTCCACGACTTCAGGTTGTTCGGATGAACCGCAAGCGGTCATCATGACAGTCAACAATGCGGCAGCTAGGATGGCGCGATTGCGCATAATTTGGGTCCTCTTTTATCCGTCTGTGACGGTGTATTGCTTTGGGCGATCCGGTTCAGGAGAACCGTTTTGCAATGGGCAATTCACGCAAGCGTTCACCGCTTGCCGCGAAAATCGCATTGGCCAATGCCGGCGCAGCTGGTGGCAGCCCCGGTTCACCGGCACCTCCGACTGGAACATCGCCGCTGTTGATGAGGGCAACTTCAATGTTGGGCACCTCGTTCATCCGCAGCATCTGGTAATCGTGGAAATTGCTTTGAACGATTGCACCGCCCTCCAATTCCAATTCGCCGTACATTGCCGCGGTCAAACCAAAGACAATGCCCCCTTCGATTTGGTTTCGGAAACCATCGGGGTTCATTACATAACCCGCATCGCAAACCGCCCAAACGTTGGTCATTTTGGGTTTGCCAGAATTCATATCGACTTCGATAACTTCGGCGACAATTGTCCCAAAGCTTTCGACAATGGCAACGCCTTTTGCGACGCCATCCGCGCTTGGCTCACGCCAATTGCTGATCTCTGCGACCTTTTCCAGAACCGCCTTATGCCGCGGTGCATTGGCCAACATCGACAGACGATAATCCAACGGATCCGCGCCCGCAGCCTCAGCCGCTTCGTCAATGAAGCTCTCAATGAAGAAGCCTTGTTGTGAATGATCGACCGATCGCCATGCCTGAAACGGCAGGTGCAGTTCCGACTCCGCAACGCGGATCGACGTGTTCGCAATGTCATACATCGCGGGAACACACGCCTCGGCGGGATCGTGGCGTTGAGTAAACACGCTGTCATAGGCGATCAACGCGCCGCCTTCGTCGAGACCGGCGCGCATCCGCGACATATCCGCGCAACGATAAAGCGCCTTTTGCGTGTCTTCCTCACGGCTCCAAATCATCTTGATTGGATAACCCGTTGCCTGTGCAACACGGGCAGCCATTGCGACGTATTCGCTGCCCAACCTGCGGCCAAAAGCACCGCCCAAATAGGGGTGATGAATGGTGATATCATCTGCGCCAATGCCGATCGTGCTCGCCACTTCACTGCGCGCCATCAAAGGCACCTGTGTGCTGGTCCAGATGTCGCATTTTCCATCTGCGACGCGGGCCGTGCAATTGAGTGGCTCCATCGGAGCGTGAGCAAGATAGGGCGCACGATATTCTGCATCGATGGTCATTGAAGCATCCGCAAACGCAGCTGCGGCTTCGCCCCGGGCGGCGGCTTGATCGCCACCGGCATTGCCTGCGGCATCCAAAGCCGATTCAAAAACCGCGAATTGGTCATCCATCGTTTTAACGGGGCTGTCGGATTGGCTCCACTCAATCGCCACGGTGTTCATCGCCTGTTGCGCTTGCCAATAACTGTCCGCAACCACCGTAACGAAATTGCCCATGTTTAGGATTTGCAAAACGCCGGACATGCCTTCGGCGCGATTGGCATCCATCGAAACAACGCGCGTTCCCGGAACCGGAGGACGCACCACAGCAGCATACGACAATTCGAGACCTTCGGGCTGAGCATCGATCCCGAATTCCGCCGTTCCGTTGATCTTTGCTGGAATGTCGGTCCGCGCCTTGCTGCGGCCCATCAGACGATATTGATCGCGAGTCTTCAAAGTCGGCGTGTGATCCATCGGCTGTTCTGCCGCTTGGGTTGCGAACTCAGAAAACGGCGCGGATTTACCCGACGCTTCATGCAAAAGCATGCTGTCGCGGGCAATGACTTCACTTTCCGGCACATCCCAAGCTTCGGCAGCCGCCCCGACCAACATCTTACGGGCTGCGGCACCGGCGATCCGCATCTGATACTGCCCGGTTGACCTAATGGAGGAGGAACCGCCCGTGATGAGCAAGTCCATCGATTTGCCAAGCTTTTGGAACAACCCATCCCATGTCGGCTCGAGCCAATCGGCTGCATTCAACGTAAAGGGAGCGGCAAACATGCGTGCCGTGTCGGTCACGATATAGCTGCCGTCGGCAGGCGCCTGCATAACGCGGACGTTGTCCCATGCAGCGTCCAATTCATCGGCGAGCATTTGCGCCAGAACCGAATGCGCGCCCTGTCCCATTTCACAGTGCGGAACGATCGCCGTGACGATGTTGTTGGTGTCGATCTTGACCCAACTGTTGACCAATTGCTCTCCGGCGCCTGGGGCGACTTTGGAAGCAAGTGAACCGATCGGATTGCCCGGACGCACGCCGATGCCAATCAACAGGCCACCGCCGGCAAGAACGCCCGCGCCGATGAAACCGCGACGGCTCCACTTGGCAAGTTTTGATTTTGGCGCGGCGGCTTGCTTATCTTCGGGAGACATATCGTTCATGGCTTATGCCTCCTCGCCTGCTTGTTCGGTTCGCGATTGTTCAATGCCCGCTGCCACTTTGATTGCCCGGCGGATGCGAGTGTAAGTTCCACAACGGCAAATGTTACCGGACATCGCTGCATCAATATCATCATCGCTTGGCGATGGGTTGTCACGCAACAAAGCGGTCGCGCTCATAATCTGGCCAGACTGGCAATATCCGCATTGTGGGACCTGTTCGCTGATCCATGCCTTTTGAACATTGGACAGTTCCCCATCGGGGCCAGCGACGCCTTCGATTGTCGTCACTTCCCGACCCTCTGCTTGAGAGATTGCCGTTGAACAACTGCGCACCGGTTGCCCGTCAAGATGCACCGTGCACGCACCGCATTGCGCGATGCCACAGCCAAATTTTGTCCCCGAAAGGCCTGCCTTCTCGCGAACTGCCCAAAGGATGGGCATTGCTGGATCAGCGTCGATCGTAATCGGCTCTCCGTTGAGGGTAAAACTGGCCATGGTCAAAATTCCTGTGAAGTCGTTCTCAGTTGCACAACGCAATCTATCTCAACGAAGCAGTCTTGCAAAGGGCAATCGGATTTGCGCCGCCCCACCCAACCATTGATCGCGCATCGAAAACTTCTATCGTTCGGCAATGACCATGATTGCATTCGAAGAGTTTATGGCGGTTGATATCCGCGCCGGCACAGTCATCGCGGCCAACCCTTTCCCCGAAGCTCGCAAACCGGCGATTAAGTTGCGGGTCGATTTTGGCGAAGACATCGGCGTTAAGAAAAGTTCGGCGCAAATCACCGATCATTATACGCCAGAACAATTGATCGGGCGCACAGTTATGGCGGTCGTGAATTTCCCGCCGCGTCAAATCGGACCGTTCATGTCGGAAGTTTTGGTGTTGGGCTTTCCCGATAATGATGGCGCGATTGTCTTAGCCGCTCCAGACCACTCGGTGCCGGATGGTGCCCGGCTGGCCTAGAGAAGCTCGCATTCAATTGTACAAGAACGTCAATTACGCCGGTTCCTTCACACAGCACTTGCGCATGGGCCGCTTTGCGGGGATAGAAGAAGGCACGCCAACACAAAGATGCATTGATCGCATTGTTCCTATGGGGGGAGAAATCAATGGCCGTATCCGATCACGTAGACCTTGAAACATTCATGGCCGGCGTTGCTAAACGCAACCCGGGTCAGACCGAATTCATCCAAGCTGTGCACGAAGTGGCACAGGACATTTTTGAATTCATGGAAGACAAGGTTCATTACCACGAAGCGCAAATCCTGCGCCGCATGGCAGAGCCAGACCGCGTCATTTCCTTCCGCGTTTGCTGGGAAGACGATAACCACAACATCCGCGTTCAGCGCGGCTGGCGTGTTCAAAACAACAACGCAATTGGCCCATACAAGGGCGGCATCCGTTTCCACCCTAGCGTGACCGAAAGCGTACTGAAGTTCCTCGCCTTTGAGCAGACCTTCAAAAACTCGCTAACCGGCCTGCCTATGGGCGGCGGTAAAGGCGGCGCAAACTTCAATCCGAAGGGCAAGTCCGACGCAGAAGTGATGCGTTTCTGCCAAAGCTTCATGTCAGAACTCTATCGCCACATTGGCCCCAACACCGACGTTCCTGCGGGCGACATTGGCGTTGGCGGACGCGAAATTGGCTATATGTTCGGCCAATACAAGCGACTGACCAACCGTTGGGAAGGCGTTCTGACCGGCAAGGGTCAGGAATATGGCGGCTCAGAAATGCGTCCCGAAGCAACCGGCTACGGCGCGGTCTACTTCCTGCAAAATATGCTCAAGCATCAAGGCATGGATGTCGAAGGCCACACGGCAGTCATCTCTGGTTCGGGCAATGTGGCAACACACGCTGCGGAGAAGATCACGCAACTGGGCGGTAAAGTGCTCACACTTTCGGATTCAGGTGGCTTCATCCACGATCCGGACGGCATCAGCCAAGAGAAAATCGATTGGGTCAAGCACCTTAAGACGGTCAAGCGCGGTCGCATCAGCGAGTATGTCGATGAGTTCAGCGGCGCGACCTTCCACGAAGGCCGTCCATGGGGCGTCGCCGCAGACCTCGCTCTACCATGCGCCACTCAAAATGAGTTGAATGAAGGCGAAGCCAAGTCCTTGGTTGGAAACGGCGTTAAAGGCGTTTCCGAAGGCGCGAATATGCCGACCACTCTCGAAGGCGTAAAAGTCTTCCACGATGCCAAGATCATGTACGGTCCGGGCAAAGCGGCGAATGCCGGTGGTGTTGCGGTGTCTGGTTTGGAAATGAGCCAGAACTCAGAGCGCATCAGCTGGAATTCTGAGCGTCTCGGCGACATGCTGACCGATTTGATGGAAGGCATCCACGGCAAGTGCACCGAATATGGCCAACAAGAAGGCGGCTATGTTGACTATGTGAAAGGTGCGAACATTGCAGGCTTTAAGAAAGTCGCAGACGCAATGATGGCGTTTGGTGTCGTTTAAGCCGATCGCTTAGCCAACACACACTTACAAAATAGGGGCGTCCTTGCGGACGCCCCTATTTTCGTTTGAACTATTGCCTGAGGCAGAATTATTGAATGCCGAGTTGCGCCGCTTGCGCTCGCAATTCGTCGGCTTCATCTGGGTTGGCCGCGATGGCTTTTTCCAATGCGTCGCGCGCTCTGCCCATTTCACCCAATGTTGCTCTGCTGCGAACCAGCATAACCCATCCATCAAGATCCTGAGGATTGTCTTCCAATCGCGCCTCAAGGCTGGCGACCATTCCGGCAACCATGCTTTCTTGTTCACCCGGCGTCATCCGACTTGCGTCGGCAACTTGTTGAGCCGTTGGCCCACGAAGAGTGCCCGATGCGGCCTCGCCCGCGACTTCGCCGGATCCGGGCAAGACGACCTGCGGTGTTCGCGCTTCGACAACCGTGGCCAATCTTTGTTCAACATCAATATCGTTGATCGCACCGACCTGTTGAATTGTGCGAACAAGGTCGCTTTCCCAAGGGGCACCCGGTGGTGTATCCGAAAGAAGGGCAAGCCAAGATGAGATCGCGCCTTCGTGATCCTCATTCAAATCTTGCTTTACCGCCATGAAATAACGCGCACGCGGATCACCGGGATCCAGTTCCAGCGCTTTTTCAAACGACTCCAAAGCCGCCGGAGGAAGCGGGTCGCGCGCACTCGCATACACCTGCGCCTCACCCAATGCAGACCACAAAACCGCTTCGCTCGGGTCAATCTCGACCGCGCGTTCATATGCGGCAACGGCATCGCTGTATTCTTCGGTGTTGTAGTAAGCGAATGCGAGCTCAGTCCATGGCCGCGCATCGTCGCTTGATGCCTCTGCAGCGGCGACCAATTCATCGATTGACGCAGCCTCTTCGGCCCCGGCTGTGGATTCGGTTTCCGCCGCACCACCCGAATAAACATTAAAGCCAATCGATCCCGCGGCCAAAATTGCAGCGGCTCCTAGCAAGAGCCATCCGGCCTTGCCTCCCGATCCGCTGTCGTTCTCAGTCGATTTGGTGTCTAAATCCGCGTTTCGCGTGTCATTTGCATCAGTTGTCATAAGTTTTTCACTAGCAACTGGTGCAGAAAACGGCAATTGTCTCTGGCATTGATGAGCGCTTTCTTTATGGTGGTGTTTGTATGGAATCTATCCAAGGGGGGGATGGATTGGGGGATTTGTATAAAGTCGCCATAGTTGGCTCCGGCCCTGCCGGGATGAGCGCTGCTGGTCAGGCCGCGGCGCGAGGGATGTCGCACGTCCTGCTCGAAAAGACAGACCATCTTTCAGACACGATTTTCAAATACCAAAAGGGCAAGCACGTCATGGCTACGCCCTCTGACTTGCAGTTGCGGGCCGGTGGTTATGAAGAAGGCGGCCTTGAGGGGATGGAGTTCGAAGAAGGCACGCGAGAGCGAATTCTCGGTGTCTGGAACAAGCATTGCGGCATCGAAGACGAGCGCATGCCCACCTATGAGGGTGACGTTCAGACCTTCGAAATTAACACCAAGCTCAACGCCGAAGTCACCAAAGTGGAAGGTGAAAAGGGTAACTTTACGATCACCCTGAAAAGCGGCGATGTGGTCAGAGCGGAAACGATCGTTCTGGCGATAGGAACCCAAGGTAATCCCAATAAGTTGCGTTGCCCTGGTGCTGACCACCCGATGATTACGCCTCAGCTTGATGACCCGGAAGATCACGTCGACAAAAACATCGTTGTCGTCGGAACCGGCGATGCGGGTATCGAAAACGCATTGGGGCTCGCGACCGATTCGGCACTTGGCAACAACGTCACGATTTTGAACCGCGGCAAAGACTTCGCCAAAGCGAAAATCAAGAACGCGACAGACCTTGAGAACGCCAATGGCGAAGGTCACTTAAGGATCGCCTATCGCACATCGCCCGCCGAAGTTCGTGACGGCGAAATGGTCGTCGAGACAGAGACCGGACAAGAAATCATCCCTTGCGAGATGATCATTGCGCGGATTGGTTCGCAACCTCCGCGCAAATTCATCGAAAGCATGGGAGTTGAGTTTACTAGCGAAGATCGCAGCGCCTTCCCCAAACTTTCTGCAGAGTTTGAGACAACGAACGCAGGCATCTTCGTCATCGGCGCGCTCGCCGGATATCCTTTGATTAAGCACTGTATGAATCAGGGCTATGATGTCATCGAATATCTAGAGACGGGCAACGCCGTGAAACCGGCCGATGAACCCCTGTTGGAACGGGTTTTTGCCAATCTTCCAGGTGGCAAAAGCGTCGATCACTGGCTCGAAGTGTACCGCACGCAAATCAGCATTTTCCGCGGCCTTTCGACCTTGCAGATGCGAGAGCTTATGCTCGACAGTATTTGCAGTGCCTTCGCACCGGGAGAGCCAATCTTCCGTCGTGACGAACCGGGGTCATCTTTGTTCGCGATTGCCCAAGGGACAGTTGCGGTTGAAGTGAACCCCAACAATCCTTCGATTACGGTGCCGATTCAACAAGGATCGATCTTTGGTGAAGTTGGTTTGATTTCTGGCCGTCGTCGTGGCGCGACCATTCGCGCCGCAGAAGACGTTGTGGTCGTCGAATTGTCACGCAAAGCGGCGCTCAAGCTGATCAAATCTTCACCCGAAGCCGAAGCCGAAGTAACGCGGATTTCGATTGAACGGCAAATTCTGCAAATCTTTGGCTCGGGACTAACTCCCGAAGATATTGGCCCCTTGGTCGACAGTGCGGAAATGAAGGAAATTCGCGCTGGCGAGACGGTTATTGCCGAGGGCGATGATGACAAGGATCTCTATATCTGCCGCGTCGGTTCGATGAAGGTGGAGAAAGAGATCGACGGGAAATCGGTCTTCCTTTCTTTGATACCGGCCGGCAATTTCTTTGGTGAAATGGCCGTGATTGACGGATCTGAGCGCACCTCTACCGTGAGTGCATCGATCAAATCGGAGGTCATCCGTTTACCGGGTGAAGGCTTCCTCGCATTGCTCGATAAGAAACCGCAATTGCGCGAACGGGCATTGGAAGTGATGGCGGAGCGACGTCGTTCCAATGAGGAAATCGAAAGCCAGCAAAGCAAAGCTGATAATGCGTTGGATAATTTTTCTGGTACGGCTGCGTTCCTTTTTGACCAAGGTATGGGCGAAGCAACCGACGCGCTGTTGATTGACGAGCGCCTTTGCATTGGTTGTGACAATTGCGAAAAAGCATGTGCAGATTCGCATGACGGACTGTCCCGGCTCGATCGCGAAGCCGGTAAGAGCTTTGCATATCTACATGTTCCAACATCGTGCCGGCATTGCGAACATCCCCATTGCATGACCGATTGTCCGCCAAACGCGATTCAACGCGGGTCCGATGGCGAAGTTTCGATCAACACAGAAACATGCATTGGTTGCGGCAATTGTAAGACATATTGCCCTTACGGCGTTATCAATATGGAACCCGTGCCGCCTGAAAAACCCAACCTTTTGAAATGGTTGATGTTCGGCAGTGGTCCTGGCCCTGGTCAAGCATCCTATTCTTGGCGCAAGGAGAATTCCGAACCGAACGTCGCGAAGAAGGCTGTGAAGTGCGACATGTGCGCTGGGATCGATGGAGGTCCGTCCTGCGTTCGCGCATGTCCAACCGGGGCTGCCATTCGCGTCGCACCCGATAAATTCATCAATTTCGCCAAGCTGACAGAGGACGTCGAAGACTGATGGCGAGCGTTCCAAACAAGCGGTTTAAGCAGGATGAGGAGCGGCGTAATGCCGACCACGTCAGCTTTCTAAAATACCGGCATTATCGTTGGCTGTGGATCGCGATTTTCCTGAGCGTGGTAAGTGCTCTTGGCTATTGGATGATCGATCAAGAGCCCCGCCCCAATGGCGGCAGTTGGTATGGTTATATCCTCGGTACAATCGGTTTGCTTTTGATTGTCTGGCTCTCTCTTTTGGGCCTGCGCAAACGTAAGATATCCGAAGGCAGCTGGAGCCTAAAGGCTTGGACGAGCGCACACATCTATTTGGGCCTTGCCCTTATTGTGGTCGGAACGCTGCACACCGGGTTTCAAATCGGCTGGAATGTGCACACACTCGCTTACATTCTTATGTTGCTCGTCATCATCAGCGGCATCTATGGCGTGATCGTTTACACAAAGCTTCCCAAAACGCTGTCTTCAAACCGCAAGGAAATGACGCGGGCGGATATGCTCGATGAACTTGCGGTAATCGATCGCCAGCTTGACGCTGCGGCACAGCCATTGGGCCGAAGAGAATGCGATTTGGTGATCGGCGCCTTGGGACAAGACGTATTTTCCGGCGGGGCGTTTGGCCGCCTGACTGGCGCCTATCCCGGCTGCAAAACCGCGCGAGCGCTTTCCCAAATTTCGGATGGCGGCAGTGATGCCGAACAAAACGTCTACGCATTGTTGACCAAACGCTCAGATCAACTTGGGCAAATTCGTCGCCACCTTCGCAACAAAGCGTTGCTAGAGGTTTGGTTGTTCATTCACATTCCGGCGACAATCGCGTTGCTCGCCGCACTGCTCGCGCATGTCGTGAGCGTGTTCTTCTATTGGTGAGGTTGGCGTCATGGCATTCCTGATCCGCACCATCGCCAAAGCCAAATCCGGTCGAGAAATCGTGCGCGACCGCACGGTAGAGCAAGCCGAATTGGTCATTGGCCGGGCTCCTGATAGCGATATTCACCTTCCCGACCTCTCGGTCGATTTGCATCATTTGAGCCTGTCCGATGCGGGCGGCGGGATGCTTGTCGCAAAGTCGTTGGACGAATTGCCTTTCAACGTCGACGGCGTCTCCGTTTCGGAGAAAATGATTGATCCAAATGCCGGAGCCGAAATTACGGTAGGCCCCGCACAAATGGCGATCACTCGAGATGGTGATGGACCGGTTCAGATCATCATTCAGAACGTCGACAAAGCAAAAGGGGCCGACGATCCATTGCAGGGCTTTGGTCTTGCCAGCGCCCTGCCGAGCAAGCGCGCGATGGCTTGGGCTTTTGCCCTAACGATCCTCGTGCTGCTTTTGTCCATTCCGATTATCACGCACCTTACGCGGGAACCGGTGGAAAATGACCCGGAAAACCTCGCTCAAGGACAGGTCCTATTCGACGCAAGCTGGAGCTCAGGCGAACTCAGCATGGCGCACCACGATTTGGAGGAAAATTGCGAGGCATGTCACGCCACTCCTTTCGTTTCGGTGCAGGATGAAACCTGCCTAACTTGTCACGAAGAGCTGGGCGATCACGCAGAGATGCCGCGCCTAGCCGATGGCATGGCGCCCCTGAGCACCGGCGATTCAATTCAATGGCAAATCGCCGAAACGCTGGGCAAGGAAGGCCCTTTGGGCTGCGTTTCCTGCCACTCAGAGCACGAAGGACCGGTCGTTCTAGAGGCGGCGACCGAGCAATTCTGTTCGGATTGTCACAATGAACTCGACACCCGTTTGACCGATGTGTCTTTTGGAAACGCTGCCGACTTTGGTGAGAAGCACCCACAATTCCGCCCACAAATCTACACCGCACATTTCGACGCCGAGCCGACCCGCGTGTCGCTCGACAACGACGTTACCGAGATGAGCGGTCTGATCTTCCCCCATGACATCCATATGCAAAGCGATGGCGGTGTCGCACGTATGGCCGAAAGCCTCGGTGATTATGGCGCGCCATTGGAATGCAGCAATTGTCACGCGGAAGAAGAAGACCGCGTGGGCTTTGCTCCTGTTGAAATGGAGCCCGCATGCGAAAGCTGTCACAGCCTCGTTTTCGACCGGAACGGACCGAACTTTCGGTCGCTGCGTCATGGCGACGTGGACGATCTGATGGCGGATCTGGCAACGATGGACCGAGGACCGCGTGCTGCCGTTGTATCTGGCCGTGGACGTCCCGGTCAATTTGCCCGAGGCGGCGCATACTTCTCTAACTTTGGTCGTCCGATGAGCGCTTATATCGCAATCAATCGCGCACTGGAGCCCACAGGCGTTTGCGGCGAATGCCACATCCCTACTAGCACCAACGGGCGTCGCGACTTGACGCCAGTGAACCTGCCGGATCGGTTCTTATTGGGCGGATATTTCGATCATGCCGCTCACGGTGATGATGTGGCCGAATGCACAGATTGTCACGCAACCGGCACTTCGGGTGAAGCAACAGACTTGCTGATCCCAGATCTGAACAGCTGCCGCGACTGTCACTTGGGCGAAACTGCGGCCAAAACCGAAGAGATCACGCCATCCAGCTGTGCAATGTGCCACGGCTATCACACTCCCACGATGCCGTGGCGCCCAGAAGATCACCCCGAAAATGGCGGTAATGACTCTGTTGCTACGATCCTGAGTAGTCTAAGACGCTAAGGATGAAGAGCGATAAAGGCGGTGTGCTTATTGCACAGATCACCGATACGCATGTGGGCTTTGAGCCTGAGGCGGGTGAGAACGAATTCAACTTCGTGCGGTTTCGCAATGTCCTAGGACATTTGCTGAGCCAACCGGTCATGCCCGATATGCTGATCCTGTCAGGCGACCTTGCCGATGGTGGTCTGGTCGATTCCTACGCGCGAATCCGATCGCTTGTCGAAGAATGTCCGTTCCCCGTTCACGTCATTCCCGGCAACCACGACGATCGAGAGGCGATGCTCAAGGCATTTCCGGAATGTCCAACTGCCGATGGCTTCGCGCAATATGCCATTGAATGCGATGGGCTACGGATATTGTGCCTGGACTCGTTTGAGCCAGGACGTCACGGCGGCGCATTTTGTGAAACGCGCGCGGCATGGCTCTCTGAACAGCTCGACGAGCATCCTGACACGCCGACGGTCCTTTTCGTCCATCATCCACCTGTGGTTGCGGGCATCGATTGGATGGATCCAAAGCCGCATGAAGCGTGGTTCAAACGGTTTCATGACACCGTTGCCGGACACAAGCAGATTATCTCTATCCAGGCGGGTCACTTGCACCGCCCGTTGCACTCAACGGTAGAAGGTATTCCCTTGTGCGTCACTCCGGCTGTAGCGCCGGCCGTTGCTCTTGATCTGAGACCGATGGATATCGACATTGCGGATCAGCGCCCCATCGTTGCGGCGGAACCGCCATTTTACAGCCTGCATCTTTGGAAGGATGGAACGCTCGTTTCCCACTTCCAGCCTGTCGGCCATTGGCAAACATTGGCTCGGTTTGAAGACCACCTTAAGCCTATGATGCAGGGGCTCTTTGCTGAGCGCGATTGACCGACGATTAGACGTTCACGGAACGTTTAAGGCACACCATTGTCCACCAAACTTGTTGTTCGACTGCGCTGATGTTTGCGCCGTGCGATGCCGTCGGCTCAATCGCCACGGGCCGATGCAAGATCGGCACCGTGATGATTGTGAACTATTCTCCGCCTAAGGATGGATCTTCAACGCCGGCTTCCAAATCGGCGTTCCGTCGCGCCGGGCCTACGCCGCGGCCGACCCAACGATCCATGTCGATCTCATCGGTCACCCTCCACGGAACACCAGAACGCGTCATAAACAATCGTTCCATTTCCGCACGAGTGAAGGGTCGTGATCCTAGTCGCCCAAACACAGCCATTTGGCCGCCGGTTTCATCGACTGCGCGATCACGATCGATACCTTTCGACAGCGCGATCGCCGGCGTCGGTGTCTCTGCGAAGGCGATCAATTCCGGAACCGGCGCCGGGCTGAAGCCATAGAAGTTACGCTGGCTCTCCGGGCTTGTGAGTTGAAGAACCTTCATCCCGTTGCGTCCGTCGGCGACGTAAGCAAACAGCGATGCGTTCGTCGATGCGACAATAACGTCCTCTGCATCATTCAACGTGCCGTTCAACGTTACCTTTTCTTGAAGCACTGGCGCCCTTGGATTTTCCACGTCGAGGATGACCAAGCCATCCCCTTTCGCAGCAACGTAAGCGTATGTGCGAGCAACGTAGATCCGACGAGCATCTGCAAGAGGATATGTCGCCTCTGGTACAGCGATAGGATCGCGCAAATCAGTCACATCAAACAGCTTCACACCCTCGGCATCACTGACCCAAAGGTAGCGGAACTGGATCGCGCTAGCCCTTGCATCGGTCAATGTCCTGACAGCAGTCACTTGCGGTGATTTCGGATCGGAAAGATCCACCACAACCAAACCGCGATCCGCCGTAATATAGGCGACCTCACCAGCCAAATGAATGTGGTTCGCGCCATTTAGAACGCCATCTGGGTTCCATGCATCGGACCCGTCAGAATATTCCAAACGCTCGAAGAAGTTGTCGCGGAATTCGCCATCAGCCAACGTGTTCACGTCGACCATGATCAATCCTTCGACCGCATCGGTCACCGCCGCATAGTTGTAGATCGGCAAGAACGGTTGCTCTTGGTTCACTTCGCGCATTTGCGGTGTGTTGCGCTCTGGCGCGATGGGTTGGTTGGTCGCCAACGCCATGCAAGTCGCGTTCTCGGTATCGACATGTGTGTCATGACCCAAAGGTGAGAATGGCGCGGTGATGATCCGTTCAGACACACCTTTGTTGGCGATTGAGGCAACATCGTAGGCCCGGAAGCCACCGCGGCCTTCGGCGACGAACAGATATTCCCCGCGCAATTGCAAGCAACCGACGCGACCCGGAGTGCCCTCGTGCACGTTCACAAATTCCTCGAACGGATGAGTTTCACCCGAAAGGTCTTCGTCAAACGCGTATCCGCGCACCCAGTTTTTCAATTCTCGACCATTGTCCTCAACATGCATCTGCCAATAATCTGGCGTTGAATAGCGATGCAGATAAGAACCGATCACAGCTTGCGGTTCGTCATATTCGGTCACACGGACCGCCGTCAGACCGCCTTCGAGACCGGTCCACGCATGCATGCCGACGAAGTTTACATAGTTCGTGCCGAGCAAAAGCAACTGCGACATGATGGCGTTGTTGTCTTCGGCTTCGGACAAGTGACAGTCGGTACACGTCTTCGTTTCATTCAAACGAACAGTGTGCGGGAAGTGGGGCGCAAATGCCTGGCTTGAAAAACCAATCGCAGAGATCGGCGGTTGCTGAACATAGATCCGTTCCCGGTTGATATTTGTCGATGACAAAACAAGAGCGGAGGACGAACGAACCGGAGCAGTTTGATTGCCTTTGGTCGTTTGATGCACACCCAATTGGAACATCTGATCGCGCGCGACTTGAGGGTTGTAGCTTGCGAAGTTGCGAGTGGAGCCACCTTCATAACGATGCGACTTGGTTTTCCAGTTGGCCTCAATTGGCAGGTGGCACCCGCCGCATGATGTCGTCCAGGACAAGTGACATGTGAAGCAAGCCATTTCTTCGTCTTGGTGTGCCCGGTCGCCTTGCTCGATACCCGTTCCAAATTCGAAATTACCGGTTTCTGCGCCATAACGACTCATCAATTTGGATCGCGCAGCACGGGCATTGAAGACCGGTGTCGCTGGATCCACGGAATCGCGAACGAGGCTCATTTCCCACTGCAGTTCAGGATCAACGAGCGACCGTTGGATCAAAACGCGGCGGCCTTCTTCGTTCTCCATCCATTCAAACCGGCGTTGACCATCGGGGTTGCGCAAGAGGGCAAGGTTGTGCCCTTCTGGCGGCGCAGCAGGTCCACTGGTGCGGAGCGTCGGATATTCGTCGGCGGTGCCGTGGCAATCTTTACAACCGATCTCAATCGCATTCGCGACTTCGCCATAGATAAGTCCGTTGCCATGCGTGTCTTGTTCAAAGTGGCAATCAACGCATTGCATACCGACTTCGGCGTGGATGCTCATCATATGGACGGATTCACCCGGGTTTGTGCCCGGTTCAACGAATTGACCTTCGCCATCGCGGCGCCAACGCTGACGCCAACGTTCGTCATGATATTCGGCTTCTTCTTCGGTGTCGCCTTCTTGCGAAGGGCGCAAGATTTCGCCTTCCGCGTCCAGCATATTGCCGTCGCGATCTCTCTTAAAGATGGCGCGGAAATTCCAACCGTGGCCGTGATAATCGGCAAATTGCGTGTGTTCGAGTTCTGGATTTAGGTCGTACACATTACGCAAGAAATCGAGATCACCCCATAGGCCCTTTGCCGCTGCGGCTTCAGGATTGCGATCAAGGATTGCACGAATTTCTTCAGACGTAGGGAACCGTTGAGTTTGGTAGAACTCTTCGTATTCCGCATCGCTCATACCTTCTGGTCGCGGCGTCTGGTTTTCAGGCCCCGGCCACATAAACGGCGCATCGCTTTCATAATCCCACATCGTGTATCCGAGGTAGGAGTTCAGGAAGATGTTAGGCTGGTGCATGTGGCACGACATGCATTGCGATGTTGGAATTGATCGCGTGAAGACGTGTTGCAAGGGATGACCGGATTCCCGCACCGGAACCTCACCATGGCCATCGCCATTGTGATCATCATAGCTCTCGCCCGGTTGCCTTAAACCGCCGTGACCACTCGCTCCATCGCTCGCATGTCCATCATCAGAACCATGGCCACCATAACCATGATCTTCCTGCATTTGCGTGTTAATGGTCGGATCAACGGTGATCGTCTGACCGTCGCGCCCATATTGAGCATAGACCAATGAATGGCGCGGTTCGCGATCATTGGCGTAGACGACATGGCAACTGGCACAGCCGGAGTGACGGTAATCACCCGGTTGATCGTTGGTTCCCATGAACCACGTAAACGGATCGTTGAGACGCGTCTTGTGGATGTTCAAAGCAGGGATCGCAACCCGCAGGCCGGTGCCTGGGCCGCGGTTTGATTGTTTAAGGTCGGGGCGCCCTGGTTCTTCAAGGCGCTGGATCAGGCCGGTCGGATTGGGGATACCAATCTCTGGGAATTGCGACAGGATCGTGCGACCACCACGTTCAAACACCCGGAAAACGTCAGCGGGTGGGATCACATGCCACGTGGGCAATGGGTACAACTCAGAAAGCACGCCGCGCGCACGTTGAGCGTCGCTCAACTCACCATCTTCGCCATCACCGGGCGATGAAATGACATTGGCTTGGCCACTGATGACCGCAGGATCGCCACTCCGCGTATAGGCTTCGCCGAGCATGTAGTTTTTGAAGGGCAAAATCCCGTTATTGTAGGTGGCCCCTCCCCACAACATCGCACCCGTAGCCATAATCGAACGCTCTGCGGCTTCGATCGATTGGATGTGGCATGATCCGCATGCCTCGCGCGCGACCCGATAGTCCGACGGGTTTACGAACTTCACGAACTCAGGAGATTCCTGGTTCAGCAATGCATAGGAACGCTGTGGATTGGCGGATGATGGGAAGTGCCAGCTGTCGGGATATTTCGGCAGGACGTGCGCACTGTCACGCGCGGCGACATATTCGGGATGGTCTTGTGGAAGATCAGAATTGCCTCGCACACTGGCATTGCCGCCATGGCAATCCGTGCACCCCAATCGCACGGCGGGCGTTGTGTGCATCGTAGGAGCATCAGTTTGAAGGTGGCAAGTATAACAACCCTCTGATTTAGCGTCCATTTCTGCCTGAGACTGGCGGGCCGGTGCCGGCGGAGCGATGACCAAACTGTAATCTCGATAAGTCGGCGTCTCTTTATCCGCCGCCTGCGTTTCCGATTGAAAAACAGAAACCCCCAGCAACAAAGCCGCGACCGCAAGCAGCGCATAGCGCGGCGAAAAGCCGGTCGAAAATCGCGTGTATGTCGAGATCAAATTTTCTTGCATCAGTAGGCCAATGTCACGTTTGCGAGAATGGAATAGAACGCGGTGCCATCACCGCGATTGTCGAACAGGTCCTGAAACCCGTCACCACCCAAAAGCGTGGCGCCCGACAAACGGAAAACGATATTTTGATTGGCCTTAGGCCGCCAGATAGCCGACGCAGAGAGATCGTAGCCGATATCACTTGGGATCGTCCCTTCGATGCGCAGGTTCTCAAGCGTCGTTGTATCTTCAAACCAAAGATGATTGGCATTGGCGCTAATGCGGAATTCTGGAGTGAGATCAAAGTCTGCCCCGACCCCCACGAGCCAAAGGCCGGGATTGTTGAAATTCGATTGGCCTTGCTCTTTAGAAGACCGCAAATTGTTCAAAATACCGTTGCGACCATTCACCGAAACGGCGCGTCCACCGCCGGCAAACGGGATGGTCTGACGGATCCAATAAGATGTATCCGCGCCAGCAAAAACCGGGTTTTCGAAGATCGCGTCAAAACCGTTTTCTTCATTGTCGTAAGGATCGCTATCCCCACTTTGATACAGGCCAGAAACACGGAAACGAATCCAGTCGCGGTCATAGCTGAGTTCGGCCGCTGCAAATTGCGCATTGATGTCGGCAGGAATGCCGGTGAAGAAATTGTTGCGATCTTCACCCAGCGCCCAATACGCGCTCGCTGTGATGTTGATCCGACCGATCCGACCATCCGCATTGTAGCCGATGTAAAACACATCATAATCGCGGCCACGAAGGTCACCCAACAGCGCCGGTCGAACCGGGAAGCCATTGTCATCGATCTCGATGTCGTCACCTTCGCGATTGCGATTATAGGCCAGCGTAATCTGGCTGGTCAGCGCGGGAATTAGGAAATCTTGCCGGTACAGGTTGGCGATGAGCACAAAGTCATCGCGTGGGCTCTGAACGACAGAGTTCAGGCCGCTATTTGTGTCTTTCTCAAGCCGCCAAAAAGCAGCGAGATTGAACTGAAGACGGTTGTTGTCGCGATTGCCGAACAACCGCACGCCCAGTTGTTGATCATTGAATAAGAAGCCCCGGAAATCGGCCTGAAACGGTTGGATCCCGGCGCGGATCGACACAAAGTCGAACCGATCATTATCAAGTGACGTAAAGTGGTAATCGACAAACGCTTCTTGAACACCAAGGAAATGGTCGAGCCGGTCGCTACCTTTGGATGGCTCAACAAACAGGACCCGCCGCTCTGGCACGTCGACATAGTTGACGTTGTAAGCAAGGGTTAGACGATACTCGACGCTGGGCGGTTTGTACGCGGTGCTGCCTTTAAGCAGAGCAAAACCAGCGATGAATGTTTGTGACAAAACGGTCGAAAAATCATCGCCAAACACATCGAGGCGATCGGGATCTTCGGTTGTTTGAATACCTACAGGGATTGGAAAGGTGCGTGGTTCGTAGACGGTGTCGCTAATCAAGTTCGCGACGAAGAACCAATCGTCACCCGTAATCGGCAACCAAGGAACCTTGTCCGGGTTAATCGGACGGTCACCCTTGTAAGTGTTCTGATTGTATGGATCGAGCAAGTCTTCTTCGACAATGCCGAGCCCCTCGATCAAACGCCAGCGATCGGGGATCGGAACTTGATCGGGAGAAAAGGCTTGAGGTGCCGGAGCGCGTATCGCTCCATCATTCTCTTGCTCAATCGTTTCGGGCAATTCGGAGTTAAATCCGGGCCGCTCTCGCCCTTCGATAATCTCGCGATCCAACGGTTGTGGGTCGGGATTGGCCGTTTGATTTAGCCCCTCTGGCTCTTCGGTAGCCTCCGCCCCAGCCTCAGGTTGAGAAACCGCTGGCGGAGCTGCCGTTGCCATCTCTTCAATGGCGGAAGGTTGCGCCAAAACCACAAGAGGGATGAGCGAAAGCGCCATTTTTAAAGCCCCTCACACACATTCTGAGTGGGGTCATCTAGGAACGGAGCAAACGGACAGTTGATATACCTCAACCGGGTTTGACGTCCGTTCACAGTGACAACAATTCGATCCGCGCGGATTTCATTCGGGGCATTGCCGATTGTACCCGTTCGCACGCCTGCATTGTGAAGACCAAGAAAACTGATCATGTCATCCTGATCGATGCCATCGCCCGATACGCCAATTCCGCCGACCAATTGGTTGCCGCGATAGATCGGGACCGAGCCAGGGAAAATCTGAATACCGTTGTCAAGTCGGCTGCCCTCGCCCGCGATAACTGGCAATGTTGAACAACCACGATTTGTATCGTCCGGCAACGCGCCCAAGACAAACCGAAGATGCTCATCCAAATTGGCCAAAACCAAAGCGGATTGAAGGCCGGTTGAGAACGGATTGAACTGTTCAATTGGTCGCGACAAAGGTCCCGGAGGGGTGCCAACCTCGCCATCTGGGAAAAACGGCCGTGATAGGTTGCCGCCAGACCGATCGGCGAATGCGAACGCACCGGTTAGCGCGTTAGGATCACCCAAGAAATTGCGAACCCGCCCGACATATTCGGGAACCTCACCTTGGGCCAACAACAGCTCGTCCGCCGCGAATGTGCCAGAGAAAAAGTTTGCCGTTCGCGCTTTTTGCAAACTCACATCGGTGCCAAAGATTGGCGCGTCGGGCGAACGAACAATGCCCAATATGCGACCGCGCGTATCGACCAAGCTGATCGATACTTGAGCCCGGCTATCCAATGGACGGCGAATTTGAGCCCGCGCGCGGCTCATTACCGCAAACGCCTCTTCTAGTATCGCAGTTGCCTCTGCTTCGGTGATCGGATTGCCCACATCGTCGCCATCCGTTCCGGCCCGAATAGGAAATCTGTTCGTCCCTGCACCATCGGTGAGGACATAAGCGTCGGGGTTGGAAAATTCTGCCGCCGTCGAAGGCCGCATGCCCGATGCCTCCGTGCCATAGGCCGCGCCTGCCCGAATAACGTCATCGGAATAACCGCGCACCTCAACCAGCGCGCCCGCCGTGCTCGCAAAACTTGCGCCCGCAACATCACTTAACCCAGCATAAGTTGCGTCGGTGTAACGCAGCGATGTGCCATCTGCCGAAATGCGATCCGCACGAATGCTGACGGGTGCTTCAAAACCGATGGTCCCCGCCAGCGCGATGGATTCATCAACATCAATATCCACATCAAGGATATTGGGATCCAATCCGTATTCATCATCAGCAGCAACGCCGATACCGCCAACCATCACACCGTTCTTGTAGAGCGGAAAACCACCAGCATCCGCCGAAAGCCCAAGCGGAGAACGCTGCGGCCCAATCATCCCATCTACGAAGCGTGACGACAGGTCTGAACACGGAAGCTGGCTAAATTGCACGCCGAACAATGGCCCGCTTTCCAACCCAATTGTTGTAGGCGATGGTGGAAAGTGTTCCTGCACAATCTGCGAAGCAACGCGCGTAGAAAATGCATTGCCGCCGCTGGACAAATACGCACCGGTGATTGCCTTTGCGATAGATGCCGCCTCAGCCGGTACATCAAGCCCTTGAATGTCAATATTCTGGCCGTTCGGCGCGCCGGGTATAGACACGTTTATAGGGGCCCCAGGCATACGGAAAACCGCAAGAACATTACCCGGCCGATCCACAACGGTGATGACTGCGGCTTCGCCCTGCGCTGCGGCCTGGGCGGCGGCTTGAGCGATAACCGTTTGCACGTCTGTCGTAGAAAGACTTTCCGCCGCTGGAAACGCGAACAACTGCCCCGTTGGCGGCGGTGTTGGCGACGGCGGCGTTAAAGGCCCCGTACCCGTTCCACCGCCTGCAGGCGCGGAATCACCGCCACCACACGCGGCCAGCACCAGCAACGGTGCCCCAATAAGCTTCTTCCACCCCCCGGCCATTATTATTGCAACCTTCGAATAGCTGTGGTTGCCGAATTGATCGCGGTGCGGAAATCGGCAGGACTGTAAGCGTTAGGCTCTTCGACGGCCGCATAAGCACGATTGATATTCACCCGAATACCAGCCGCAGCCCCCGCCGTGACGCGGCCATTGCTGACCAAACCATTGAGAAGCGTATCGATAGCCATGACGGCTTGAACCGAACCGGAATAGTCGGTGAAGCGCGACCGGGTCGCATTGCCGCCAATGATTTCGATCACACGGAACGCGTCGGCATCAATATAAGCACGCTGACTAAGGGCATTGGAAAGAGCACGCGCACGTTGCGACAGCATGCCCGCCGCTTCACGCGCAGCCCCTGGACTGCCTTCACCCATCGCTTGGTGGAAAGTCCGGCTCGCACTGCGGAAATTTTCTGCCTGACCGGGAACCAATGCGCCCGCCACCGCCGAAAGCATGATGATATTCTCATCATTGAAAGGCGGATTGCCGAACGGAATTGGGCGCTCTGGATTGGCTTGGAAGGTCAGGCGGCGTTGATCCGAATCCTGAATTTCCCGGTGGCAGCTGTGACAATCGTAGAAATACAATTGCGGGAACGCGCCCTCCATGCCGAATTTCGGTTTCGCAAAAAGGCTTGTCGCGCGACGAACGGCCTCTGCCTGACCCACGGCCCAGAAACGCACTGCGTTCGGCTTACGCTTTCGGGCGGTGTAATCATCATCAATATCGTGATGCTGCTGCAACGCGCTAAACAGATCGAGTTCAAACGAAACACGCGGATGACCAGCGGCCATCATGGAGTGCGTGACAAATTGCCCAGTGCTTTCCGAACCGTAGTGACAATCAAGGCATACATTTGCGCGAACTTGCGGATTTTCGAGCGGCGTCAAACCATCAGAAACATTGGAAGCGTGCGTAGCGGGGCGAGCATAGTGGTTGGCCAGCCAACCTTCAGACGGTCCGTGACAACTTTCACAGCCCACGCCGTCGCTCAATTGAAAACGTTCACCGCGCTGCGATGATGGAGCATATGTTGCGTGACAGCCCAAACATTCCGGCGCTTGCGTCGCAGGGCCAATACCCAAACTGCTTGCGATTTGTTGACCACGACGGCCGGCCAAAACAGCATAAGCACGACTATGCGCACCGCTAGCCGAGGATGGTTCTTGCCATGTCGCGATTTCGTCTTGCCGAACAACAGCACCATTGCCTTCGGCGCGCCCATGACAGGTTGAACCAGCACAGCTGGCCACACCTTCAAACGTGCCGTTACCAAATGCGATTGCGCCAGGATAAACCGCGATAAGCCCAAGCACTGCAAAAAGCCGGAACAATCCGGCACTTTTGCTACGCAAGGAAGCGATTAACCCCCAATTCGGCCTTGATACTGTCATCCCATACCCCCCACGAGATGGCTTAACTTTGCTTTTTTCTCGGCGCTGCGCAAGTCTTGCATGTCTTGCACGTTCCGAGGCCGCAAGCAGCGTTCCAACCAATGATTAGCGGTCAATGCTGCTTTAGGCTTGTACAGTCCCGTCAAGTCGCATGCGTTATGCGTGCGACTCTTACCATTCCCACGATCCCTAACCCCTTGTCACAAGCTTGCGCCAGCTATGCAACCGTGAATGCATATAATCACCCAAAAGACTGAGCCCCTTGCCACGAACTGTGTGATTTTAGCCAATAATTGCAACAAGCCTTCCCCCAAACGCAATCCATCGGCATGCTGAAACTTGCGATACGCATCGCAGACGACACAGGGGGCAAATCAAAACTATGACAATCGAGACAATAGCCATTGGATCCGACGGTTTTTTTCATCCAAGCAACGAGGCTGAAGTCGTCGCGTTGATCAAACATGCGCGCGCGCAATCGCTGCAAGTTCGGGGCCGCGGATCAACTCATTCCGTCGCTTGGAGTATTTATACCGATCCAACCGATGGATCACCGCCGAACCGCACATTGCAACAGTCGCCCCCTCCCGGTGAGATCAATCTCGCCTTTGACAAAATGCGCGATGTTGTTTGGATCGACGAAACAAACGGGATCATCGAAGCCGGTCCCGGCATCAACCTTGGATGGGATCCACAAGACCCGTTTGGCGTCTCGACCCCCGAAAACAGCCTGCTGCATCAAATTTTTGAAAAAGGTTGGGCGGTCAACACTTTGGGCGGCATCATCCATCAAACTTTGGCCGGGTTCACGGCAACCGGTTCGGCGGGTGGCTCTACTCGTTATGCATGGGACAATGCGATTGCCTTTCGGATTGTCGATGGAACGGGAAAGGCAGAATGGATTGACCAAGGCCATCCTGATTTCGACGCGGTTGGTACGTCTATGGGATTGTTGGGGATCGTAACGCGCATCCGGATGCAACTTGTCCCAATGTACAACATCAAAGGTACGGAAAAAACAACGCCGATTGATTGCGAAACCGCGCCGATGGATTTCTTAGGCGATGGAAGCGCCTATCCCAATCAACCCAGTCTAGCGGATTATTTGAAGGCAGAACCTTACACGCGGGTCGTTTGGTGGCCACAGAAAGGGGTTGAGCGCATTCAAACATGGCAAGCGGAGCGTGTGCCTTTCACGAATGATGGCCTCAAACCCTATCAGCAGTTCACTCCAGATTTCGGGGGGCAGACCGAAATGTTCCTTGGATCGGTTGTGTTCGTCTTGTTTGGCAACACCAATCCGTTTCGGATCATCGGATTGATTTGGCAGAAGGCCGGCGTCTACCTAAACAATCTCGCCTATGTTCTTGTGAAAAGTGGAGCCGGCGGCTTCTCGCGCTTTTTGACGTATTTACTGGGTTGCGCCGTCGGCATTATTGTTTGGGTTTTGGGATTGGTGTTGGCATTTCTAAGCGGGCTCGTGCGGCTCGCCTTTTCGACATTGCTGCCGGCCTTCAATCCCATCACAAAGCCTGGAGAAGAAACCCTGTTCAACGACTATTATTGGCGATCCTTATGCATGGACAACACCGTCAGTGACGGTCTTTTGGGAACAGAATTCACAGAGATTTGGGTTCCAATCCAGCACACTCAAACCGTGATGAACCTGTATCAAGACATGTTTGAAGACGGTGGTGCATCTGCCACGGGATATTTCTCAACCGAAGTGTATGGCGGCCCGCCAAGCAAAGGGTGGATGCACCCCGGCTACACCGATGGAACGGATGAATACAAAGACGGTACCGTGCGCATTGATGTCTATTGGTTCAGAGACAACAAAGGCATTCCCAACGCAGATGAAGGCTTCCTCGACCAATATTGGGAGGTTCTTCGCGACAACGGCATTCCGTTCCGATTGCATTGGGGCAAGTTTGTACCACGGTACGATTTTGCCGACTGGGCCGAGCATTATCGAACCAACCTACCGCGGTTCGCAGACTTTTTGGCTTTGCGCGAAACGCGCGATCCAGACGGCCTGTTCTTTACCGATTATTGGCGCAAACGTTTGCTCGGAGAAACTTGATCTGATTGGGGGAGGATTGAACGCTTGCAATAGCGGCGCTTATCCTTCCCCCCATCAAAAGTTGTGGCGCTCAATTGGCTCCGATTGGTTTTGTGCCATCGCCAAGAACGATGAACGCAGCCCAATAGAACGGGTGCGACGTATCAGGATCTTCCATCAATCCGCGTTGCGCATCGCTGAGTGAACTCGACAGACCTTGACCCGGCTCCCCGGTAATGAGGCCTTGGACGAGGCGTTGAGTTGCGTCGAAATCATCGGGAACGGGCCAGTGGCTTGCCACAACCGCGCGCGCGCCAGCGCCAACAAACGCGCGAACCAAACCATCAAGAGCGTAATTGCCCCCGCCGACAA
This sequence comes from Erythrobacter sp. Alg231-14, assembly GCF_900149685.1. Lineage (NCBI taxonomy): Bacteria > Pseudomonadati > Pseudomonadota > Alphaproteobacteria > Sphingomonadales > Erythrobacteraceae > Erythrobacter > Erythrobacter sp. Alg231-14. The sequence goes on from NZ_LT702999.1 coordinate 1,187,267, forward strand.
CGCCCGCGTCGCGCGATGCAGCGCTGGTTGCCATGCCGGCCGTATCGCAGGCCGACAAAATGACGACATCGGCGTCCAAGTTTAGGTCGAAGATCTCTTTGAAGCTCAACAGGCCATCTGAGCCCTCATCACCAAATGAAGTAACCAGAGCCGGACGCGCTGGACAGTTCGGCTTCGGCGCAGTCACAAGACCGTGTGTTGCGAAGTGAACCACGCGGTAATCGGACAATTCTTCGTTGGCCAGCAATGCCGTATCCGAGAACGCATCGCCAACGGCCACGCTGCTTTTGTCTTCACCATATTTGCTGGCGGCAAAGAACAGTTCGCCCGGATCAATCGGATCCCGCCATGTGTCCAATGTCCACGCGCATGGATCGGTCGATTCCGATTGCTGTGTTGGGAGAGCGTTTGAACCAACGCCCAAATAGCTTTTCTTCGCGCGCGATGGCGCGATATTCCGAATGTTGAGGAAACCGCGCGGGCTAACTGCGATCGACACTTCACGTGTCCGACCTAGCCAATCAATCTCCCGATAATCGTAGAGATCTTCACTCTCATCTTCGGTCCGTTCAAGATAGGCATCCACGCCCTCTTGCGATGCTATCAACACTTGAGGTGGCAGTTGCAGCAAGGGGCCGTCGGGTTCGAAAATGATGTGCTTTACGCCCGCCATCTCCTCTTCGATCTGGCCAAACAGACGAATATACAAACCACGCGCGCGCTCAACGTCGAAGGGGTACGTTACCGTTTGACCGGATTCGTACACAACGATTGAGTCGCGAATAAACGCAACGTCATCGTCCAATTCGTTCAACCCGCCTTCAATCTTGAAGCTGCGTGAACCCGAACTGGTTGCCCACAAAGCGTAAACATCTTCGCCAACCAGAACGATTTTGTAATACGCCTCATCGGCCCGCAATTCTGATTGCAATTCCGACAGTTCGAGACGTTTAGGCGTCAACGCTCGGAAGCGAGGATATTCCGCCAAGCGGGACAACAATCCGGTTTGTTCAGAACGCAAGTAATCAAGAGTTTCGTTCGCAGCCGTGAGGCCATCGACCTGAAGCTGTGTTGGCGTCGGCAAAGCCGCCAAGCGATCAGCCCGCGCCTGAGTTCGTGCAATTTCTCGACTGCGGTTCAAAGACAAACGGAACAAAGCAGACGCTTCGTCATCACCTTCGGACATTTGCCGTGCAAGAATTGCTTGTGTTTGGGCAACGCCCGGGCGCTGCAACATCTGTGATGCGTTGAAGAATTCCGCGGTCGCATCGCTTGATCCGTCATTGGCCAACAAGGCGAAATACGGTTCCAACAGATTGCGCAGACTGGATCCGCTATCGGTTGTGTTCGCTGCCCGATCGACCACTTGCCCAAACAAAGCGCGTGATTCAGCGGTCCGCCCTGCTCTAAGCAAAAAGCCGGCTTTGCGCGCATACGCTGCAAGCAAGACAGGCGATTGAGGATAGTCGCGCGAAATCGCTGAAGCCGCCACATCGTATGCCCGGATTGCCGTTTCAGTGCGTCCCTGTCCCTCGGCAACCAATGCGCGTTCGATCGCAATTTCAGAACGCAACCAGCGCGCCGACGCAACCCGTCCTTCGCGAACCGCAGCAATGCGAGCATCCGCCCGGCGCAGCAATGTCAGCGCGTCGCTCAGACGATTTTCCTGACGCGCAATGGAGCCAGAAATCGCATCCGCCTGAGCATCCAAAAGCTCGGCTCGTTCGATCGGTGACAAACCAAGCTCAACCCCGCCGAGGCGTTGAAGAGCAAGGTTTTCCCGATTGATTTGTGCGGATAGAGGATTGTCGATGAAGCCTTCGCGGATGGTGAATTCATCCGCATCCGGATCCACATCACGCATTTGTTGCCCCAGCACATCGAGAGCCGCCTCGGGAAACCGGCGGTTCAGGAAGTTCATCGCACGATAATTACGAATGATCCGTTGTGCGACGCCGTCGTTCCGAGTGAGCGTTTCATCAGCCTGACGGAACAGTCTTTCCGCCGCCGTGAAATTTCCCAGATTGGACTGCTGAAGACCTTGGTTTGCCAAGACTTCAGCCATCACGGCAGAACTGCCCTGACTGCGTCCAGCGAGATTTTCAAAGAATTGCCCGGATTCCGCAAACCGTCCACTGTTGTTGCGCACATAGGCTTCGTTCAAAGCGTCAAATTGGCTAAGCGCGCCCGCCTGCACTCGTGCGAATGCCGCAGCATCGCTGACCTCAGTTTGAGCGACTTCGATTGTTCCCGGCAGAGCCCGATCGTTGAACACAGACGCCAACGCCAAACGCAAAACAGGGTCATATCCTGCCAAACCTTCGGCAAGATAGGTCCGATCGCTCTGCTTAAGCATATAGCTGCGGTAAGAAACGCCCACCTCGGCATCGGTGCAGGTCAGTTTGGTAACCGCGCCCACCTGATCGATCTCAGCCGTCTCTGGCGCCTCGCAAGTGGCATTCTCGCCTGCAGCACTAGGCTTTCCATCCAAGCTCGATGCGTCGCGCATCACCAAAAGCGAGCCAACCGCGCCAGCTGCATCCCGACATGTCAATCGATAGGCGCGATCAAACATCCCTTTGAGACGCGCCTCTTCTGGGGCGTTTTGGGCCGTGCAACGAACTCCCGCATTACCGACGCGGAAATTCGTTTGGATAGACAATGGCGCATCTTGCGAAGCAGCCGGAGCAACCATGATTGCGCCGGCCATCGCAACGGTAGCCACTGCCAACGCGCTTACAGTTTTGACAAACTTCACGGTTGCTCTCCATTTCCATCGGCTTGAGGGCCGGTAACGTCGGGATCGATAAGGCCGGGGTTGCCCGAACCGCTGATTGGATCATTGATGGCGCCGTTGCGATCAAGCGCATTGGTGCTGATGATGCTGACCGGCGGAGCGATTGGGCCAGAGGCTGGTCCCTCGCTCTCTTCCTCTTCTTCCTCAGCGGCTTCTTCCTCCTCCTCTTCGGATTCTTCCTCCTCAGATTCTTCGGCCTCTTCGGACTCGCTTTCTTCGCCCTCGGCTTCGCTATCGTCGCTTTCGCTAGAATTGCTGTCTTCGCCGCTGTCGCCATCGGACTCGCTCGATCCGCTATCGGAATCGTCCGAGCCAGAGCCGCTGTCTGAGCTGCCGTCATCGGTGTCTTCGATCACGAAGTCTTCGTTGCCGCCTCCGCCGTCATCGACATTATCGGCAGAGACATCGCCGCCACCGTTCGAACCAGAGCCAGAGGAACCGGTGTTCGCACCGGCGGATGAACCGCTGGAATCATCCGATCCCTCGTCATTGCCGCTGCCGCTATCATCGTTGCCGCCTGAATCGGCGCCGCTGTCGCCGCTTCCGCTGTTGCCGCTGCCGCTCGAACCGCTGGAACCTGTGCCGCTGATCGCTGCGGAAACCGTCGAAGTGACCTCACCCTGATCACCCGCAGGCGCCTCTGTCGCGTCACACCCGCCCAATTCGCAACCGTTGAAACGGCTGCCCGCAGCGAACATTGAATCTTCGGGCAGAACGTCAATGATCGCCGTTGCTGCTTCATCGCCAGTCAAGACATTGCCCGTACCGTCATTGATTTGAGCATTGATGACGAACAATACTTCTTCGGAAGCCCGCCGCCTATCTGCCCCAAACTGAAGACCCTCTGCGCTGGCCACGGTGATACCGGCTGGAGCTTCTTCTGTGCCAGTGTTTTGAACCAGGATGTCATCGCGTGCATCAAAGATCAGTGTTGCACCATTCAACACACCATCAGGTCGTGAGGTCGCCGCCGGTGCAGAGAGCAGGTCAAACAGCTCCTCAGCGGTTTCATCTCCAGTGAGGGCGTCAAACAATGAGGCTTCGCCAATTGCGATGGTGTCAGCCGAAATCGCGATCGATCCGCCATTGGCGAGCAAATCAATGCTGCCCGCCGTGCTGTCGATCATGAATTGTCCGGTTTCGATGGAAAGCGCGATAGGATCACTTGCGCTGGCGGTGACATTGCCCCGCACCAAAATATCACCCTGTTGGTCCAACGTTCGCAGGATCAGGTTGGTGAGGATCGGGCTGCTCGACAAGTCAAGGTCACCGATCTCAATGTCTGCTCCGTCAAAGTTCGCCGCACCAGCAATCACCAATTGGCCGCTTTGCATGCGTTCAAGTGCATTCGTATCAACAACAAAGCGTTGGATGCCGCTGTTGTCCGTGTCCGTTAGGAACACACCTTGATCGTTGGTCGAAGTCAGATTGATTGTGCCGTCTTCGCCAGCGTCCAGTCCACCTCGAGACGTGAATTCCAATCGAGATCCCGTGATGTCGATGAGCTCAGACTGCCAATCGTCATTCACTTGGACAAGCTCGCCGGCTTGCACGGTAATTGAAGAGCCGCTGAGCGCGACAAAGCCAGCATTGCCCGCCGCGTCGATGTTCAGCGAGCCAGTCACAACTATCGGGTTCAACCCGGTCACATCACCAATCTGAGTGCTAGCGACAAGGGAGCCTGCGACTACATCCCGCAATTCAATCGAGCCCACGGCATCAAGGTCAATCAACCCGACAACATTCAGCGCGCTGTTCGCCGTGATATTGCCATCAAGCGCCGTAACATCGAGAGATCCAGCGTTGACATCACCCAACGTGACACTGCCGCCAGAGCCAACCTGAACCGCGCCGTTCACGCTTGTCACGCCGCCCAAATTGATCGAAGCGAATTGACCCGACGTGACGGTCAGAGAGTCGGCCGAGACGTTCGTTGTATCAACCGATCCATTGGCGTTGAGCGTAATGTCTCCACCAGCAGAAAGGACCGAGCCAGCGAAAATCTGATCACCCGAAGAGGCATTGATAGATCCGGCTATTACTGCGCCATCGAACTGGATCAGACCTGCTGCGTCCAAAGTAATCGCGCCGTTTACGATCAACGGGTTTTGATTGACGAACAGGATTACCCCTGTTTGCGCCTGAGCATTAAGCAATCCGGCATTCACATCATTGATTTCGATGTCGCCGGGCGCTTGCAGATCGACAGCGCCGGTCACATTGAGCGCGCCCGAGGAAATGACATTTCCGTCAAGCGTCATCGCGGTCACCGAGGCGGCTGTAACATCAGAAATGTCGATCGTGCCGCCTGCGGCAATGTCCAATGACGTGTCTAGAACAGTAGGGCCGTTCAAAGTCACGGTGCCAAACTGCCCCGTCGTCGCCACCATCGATTCTGCGTTCACACCGTCAAGATCGATCGATCCGCTGGCGTTGAGATCAATCGCGCCTTCGACGTCCAATAGTCCATCAGAAAAGATATCGCCGTCTTCGGATTCCGCAAAGAGCGAACCACCGGAAAGGCCCGCAAGTTGGATTAGGCCAGCGGCATTGAGCAAAATATCGCCTGCCACCACCAAAGGACTGCTGAAGATGATATCTCCTGCCTGAGCCGTGGCGGAAACCGATCCTGCGGTCACATCTGCTAAGACAATCGAACCAGCCGCGGTCAAATCAAGCGCGCCGGTCACATTAATGACCCCGTTGGAGGTGATATCCCCGCCGGTTGAAACTGCGGTCACGAATTCTGCTGTGATCGAACCCAAATCAATCGGGTCGCCAGTGACGAGGGAAACCCCGCCGCCGCTGGAATCAACCGCGCCTGTGACGATCTGACCATTCGGCGCGCTGAGCGTAATGTTTGGCGCGGTCACATCGCCGACAAAGATTGAGCCAGCGGAAGTGAGGTTCAAACGGCTGTTTGTCCCAACCCCTGAAATATTAGCCTGCGTGAAAATGTCCCCAACGGTGGAGATTAGGTTCATTTCCTGCGTAACATTGATCTCGCCCGGGGCCAGCGGCGGATCGCTTGGATCCGGTGCGACAAAGTTCGCTGCGGTGATTTCGAGCAGCCGAGTTTCCAGCACAGAATCGGCAACAACCAGATTTACATCGCCCAGAGTTGTGAGCAGATATTCACCGCCCGGCCCGTTCAACGTTGCATCGGTTAGCGCAAATCGGAAAGGGTTGACTGTTACTGGTACAAGCCCGCCCATGCCGTCATCGACGAGGAAGTCCGGCGCCGTCTCGCCGCCGAGGTTGATTTCAAGCGATTCGATCACAGCATCTGATTGAGTGATCGATACTTCGCCGCCGGTCGAAAACTGGCTCGCGCCTTCCACTGCTCCAGTACCGCCGGTGGAGAATGTTTCCATCAAGACTTCGCCAAGGTTCAGCGCACCCCGGCCAGGGTTTTGGAAGGCTTGCGATACAGCCAGTGACAGCGTTGCAGCCGCCGCGTTACCACCATTGCCAGCGGTCGCCCCAGAGCCGCCATCGCCGCCAACCGACTCGCCGGTCAATTCCACATCAGCGGCGGTAACGAGAGCCCCCCGCGTCAGGAGAGTCAAAACGCCTTGGCGCGCATCACCGCCGTCGCCGCCCACACCAGTGGTTGCATCGCCGCCGTCGCCGCCAAAATTGCCAACCTCAGCATCGATATCGTCAAAAGTTGCCGCGCCCTCGACAAGATTGGGCACTGCTCCGCCGCTTGCTGTGCCAAACTGCGCAGCGCCGCGAATTGCATCTCCGCCTGCGCCGCCATTCACACCGTTGCCGCCTCTGCCGCCTCTGGTATCGATGTTGATATTGGTGCGGCCTAATACTTCCAATGTGCCATTGATCGCCCGGCCAAAGATAAACGCTGAGCCGCCATTTGCGTCGCCGCCAACCCCGCCATCGGCCATTGTTCCGCCATCGCCGCCGCTGCCTCCATCGACATCGACATCGACATCCAGACTGCCGACTCTGATGAGGCTTGGGATACCGCCATCATTGTTCCGCGCATCGATCAGCACGGTGTTGCCAGTGCCGACGCCGCCATCCCCTGCCAACGCGCCATTGACGCCGTCGCCCCCTGATACGTCTGTTTCGACGGTCAATTCGCCGCCAATGATCAGACCGCCGCCGGTAACCGCGATCCGTGTGAGGTTACCGGTTGCATCACCGCCGATCAGCCCGTCGCCGCCGTCGGAATCGGCAAAGATATCGACATCTCCGGTGATGTTGATCTGTCCGCCGTCTGTACTGAGGCCGATAAACCCGTATTGCGAAGTGCCGCCCATGCCGAGGGTAGAATCGCCGCCGAGCGCATCAGACTCCAAAGTAACGTCACCGCCAACATTGAACGTCCCCGGTTCAAATGTGCGGAATTCGCCACCGCCAGAAACTGCGTTGCCGCCATCACCGCCGAGATCGCCGCCATCGCCGCCGGTTGCCGTAGCTATCGCGACCACATCACCAGTAAATGTAACCGGCCCGTCAGCCACCCCGCCATCGAAACTGATTGCCGCGCGGGCGCTGTTTGCATCGCCGCCACGGCCTGCACCGCCCGGCTGGATCGAACCACCCGTCGCGCGCGAACTTACTTCGAAAGAATTGGCCGTAATCGTCGAGCCGCCAAACATGCCGACGAATGTTTCAGAAGCGGTGGCGTTGCCAGCTGTCCCTTCAGATGCATCGCCGCCTGTTGCGCGCGATCCGACCGAAATTACACCGTTGGCGGTGAGAGCGGTGTTCCGCACCTGCATGCCTATAAATTGCGTGTTCGCATTGCCGCCAACCACTGCGCCTGAACCGATGCCGTTGCCGCCGGTCGCGAAGTTCTCAACAAAAAAGCTGCCGTCGATATTGATGGTGGAATTTTCAAAGAAAGGCACGCTGCCCACACCGGTTGCATTGCCGCCCTGGTGACCGTCGCCACCAATTGACTCTGCAAAAACAAGCACTCCCGACAGAATGTCGACAGTGGAGCTATTTGCCGAAAATGCGAAATTGCCGCCAAACGCCCCTCCTCCGGCGATGCCCACATCACCGGTTCCGTTGCCGCCAATTTGTTCAAGAATGATTGAATCAAACGCAACATCAACATCCGCATTGAAAAATGAAATTTGAGTCGTGCCGCCAGAGGCAAAGCCGCCATTGGTGCGCTGCGCCCCGCCACTTGCTGAGCCGCCTAACGAACTGGCGATCAGGGACAACGTCCCCAAATCAGCGGTTGAATTGCTGACATCGACGATAATATTTGCACTCGACGCGGAACCAGCTGTGCTGTCGCTTGCCTCGGTATCACCGCCTCTTGCGGTGTTCAAAAGCGTTAGCGGAGTGCCGGCAATGCCGCCAAAGAAAGCCGTGCCGCCATTACGAATACTGATGTTAACAAAGCCGCCGTTAGCATTGCCACCTGATCCAAAAACTCCAGCGCCGCCGATCGCTTCAGAGGACATGAAATCAAGTTCACCCAAAGCAACATCGCCGGTGACGTTGCCGCTGAGGATTGTGATTGCTGAATCATCATCGGACGAAGTCAACCCAACAGTGCCACCCGTCGCATCACCGGCGCCTCCGCCAACATCTAATCCGCCGGTCGCATCGGCCGACATGTTCAGCTCTCCGGTGGTGAACAAAGCGCCACCAAATGTCGACAATTGCGCATTGCCGCCAATCGCAGAGCCACTATCGCCTGCATGAGCGTTGGTGAGCATCCGCGTTACCCCGCCAACCGTGACTTGCACGCCGTTCTGCATGAACAATTCTGCAAAGCCGCCTTGCGCGGTGAGGCCGTTACTCGTCCCGCTTAGATCAGCACTGGCGTCGATAACCAGATTTCCGGCTACATCTAATGTGCTGCCGAGATTTTCGACGATTAGCCGCGCCGAACCGCCAGAATTGGTGCCGTTGTTATCAAAATCTCCATTCGCTAGCGCGCTGATCAGAACGCTGCCACCCGCTGATACCGCCGAACCGCCAGTAATGAAGACTTCTGACCTTCCGCCATCGCCACCGAAATTCGGCCCTGTCGTCACCAACGATATATTGCCGGCGACATCGAGCGTGCTGCTATTGCCGGAACTAAAGTTTTGCGCAGCCGTAAGTGTCGCCGTGCTAGCGGACAGATCAATGTCGCCAGCAACCGTCACACCTGAACCGCTAAGGCTAAGGTTCAAATTCTGGCTGTTTGTTGCGTCGTTGTTGCCATCGAAACCGGTCGCATCGATCTGCAAGTTCGACAAAATATTTAGCAATGAGTTTTCAACCACGAAGTTGAACGTGCCGGTAATCAGATTGCCGTTTGCGGCGAAGCCAGCAGGCGATGCACTACCGGCCTCCGCAATAAAACGAATGCTGTCGAATGCGACGTCGACATCGGAGTTTGTGACTAAGAACTCATTGTTATCGAGAAAAGCATCGCCACCAAAACTGCTCGTACTACCAGCAAGACCAGATCCGCCGCGAACATCCACCAACACCGACAAACGGCCCAAATTGGCAATAGAATCTGTGATTACAAAGCGGTTGAAACCGCTTTGAGCAAAGCCAGCCATTGCATTGTCAAAGATGGTGTCGCCGCCGATAGCAGTATTGACGATCAGCAACGGGTTCAGGACCGAATCCGGCAAAGAGATTGTGCCACCGTCGGTAACGTTGATGTTCGTGCTGCCCGCAATTGCATCGCCACCATCACCTGCGATGCCGAGCCCGCCAAAGGCTTCTGATGACAGGAATTCCAATTCTCCCATTCCGGCATCGCCAATAGTATTGGCGTTGAGCACCGTGAGAGAACTTCCGCTACCATTAACGGCTATTTCGACTGTTCCGGCAATGGCATTTCCGCCCGCACCGAGTCCGCCTTCACCGCCAATCGCATCGGCCGATAGGCTCAGTTCTCCCGTCGTGAATTGACCGCCGTCAAACACCCCAACAAAGGTGAAGCTGCCGGTGGCGTTGCCATCATCGCCTGCGATCGCATTGGACAACAGACGTGTAACGCCTCCTACGGATAGCGAAGCGCCTTGTTGAACAGAAACATCAGCATTTCCGCTAATGGCATCAAGACCCGTTGATGAACTCGATAGGTCGACTGAAGCATCGATTATGGCATTACCGCCAATCGCCAAAGCAGTGTTCGCACCCTCAACGGAAATCCCTGCAAAAGAACCGGAGACTCCGCCATCTCCGTTTGCATCTTCCATGGCGCGCGACACGATCAGAACATTTCCGCCAATGACGCCAGTCGATCCACCTTCAAGGCGAATGTTAGCCGACCCGACATCGCTGCCAAAAGCAGGAGACAAAGCTTCGATTGTGAGATCGCCATCAATCTGAAGGGTGCCCGGCGCCGTCGCTCCGAAGTTATCATTGATCGTAAAACTAACAGACGGTCCAGAAAGCAGCATATTTCCAGCGACATTAAACGCGCCACCAGAACTGATAACGCCAATCGGCCCCGCATCTCCTGCGCTACCGTCACCATCAACCGCGAGTGTGGTGATCAACAGATCGGATTGCACATCGAAGATAGTGGATGCCAGGAAGATGTTGAAATCATTCCCGAATGCACCACCATCCACACCAAGACCATCAAGCGATCCACTGCCGGCGAAACGTTCAAAACGGATTTCGTCGAAGGCGATGGTGACATCAGAGTTGTTGAAATCCCATTGTTCGAACCCGCCCGTCGCATTGCCGCCCGACGACCGTTCCGACATGCCAACGGCCGAACCGCCTTGCGCGAGTGTCCGCACCGAAAGCCGCCCCAAGTTGGCCGTTGTGTCGTTGATGCGCATGATCGAACTGCCATTCTGCGCTTGGCCTCCGACACTGTCGCTCGCCAGCGTATCGCCAGCAATCGCGGTGTTGACGATAAACAGCGGGTTGAGCGGATCGTTGGCCAAATTGACCGTAGCGCCTGATTCCACCGTCAATTCGGTGTTGCCTGAAAATGCATCGCCGCCATTGCCGCTCACGCCATTGCTGGCAAACGCCTCTGACGAGAGGAAATCAAGCTCACCAAGCGCGCCATCGCCGATTGTGTTGCCGTTTAGAACAGTGACCGAAGACCCCGCATCGAGCGCGATTAGCGACGCCGTGCCAGCTGTCGCGATATTGCCGCCAAGGCCAAAATCTTCGCCGGCCGTCGCGTCAGCAGAGATATTCATTTCTGACGCCGAAATAACGCCAGTGTTTTGAACGCGAACCTCCGCTGTAGAAGCAGTAGCCCGGCCGCCAATTCCAGCCACAGCATTGCTCAAGACGCGAATGACTCCGCCTACGTCAATCGTCGCCCCGCCAAATTCGGCAAAGACTGTTGCAAAACCGGCCTCGGCATCAAAGCCCTCAGAAGTGCCGGTAAGATCAACGCTGGCATCTGCAATAAGGTTTCCGCCGACGTTCAAAACGCCCCCAGAATTGACCAGAACCTGCGCGGTTCCGCTGGTCACGGTGTTGGTGCCATTGGAATCGATTGAAGCGTTGGACGCAACCACAAGATTGCCCGCAACCGTTGCCACAGCGCCATTATTGACACGGAAAAACACATCACCCGCGTCCTGACCAATACGGTCTAATCCAGCGATTAGGGTGAGGTCTTCTTGGGCATCCAAACTCCCGATGAAACCCGATGCCTCATCGACCAAAACATTGATGCCGCCGGAGAGAAAGCTGGCGCTCTCTTCAAATGTGATGTTCGAGAAAATTGACGTGATGTTGACGTCGGTTAAAGCTTGGCCAACGACCTGTGACGTGAACAGAACGCCGCTGCCATTGCCAACGTCTTGATCGTTGATGTCGATGAAAGAATTGATCGCCGGATTGACGGGCACATCTTCGATTTCGCCAACCGTGATGTTGTAACCCGATGACAAAACAACGACGTCGCCGTCCATGCTGGCAACTTGCGCCACATCAAAGCCGATGGAGCTACCACCGTTGATCGCCAAAGTGGTCGCGGCATTCTTTGAAATAGAGACCATGTAAATGCGGTGATTGTCACCGATCCCGGTGCTGCCCGGGCCGCCGGTTGTGCCGCTGTGTTCGAGCGCGGCAAAGCCGTTATCGTTGCCGATCGACACTTGAATATCGAACAAACCATCTGGGCTGAACGTGATCGTTCCAGCCTCTGCCGCAACCAAGGCGGCCTGACCGTTCACCTGAATATTGCCCGCTTGAGTAATTGCGGGCGCAAACAGAGCAACATAGCTTCCTTCTTCCAGAGCGTTAATTTGCGCTCCGGGCTCGATGAGGATGTCGCTAAACCCTTCGGCCTGTTGAAAATCGACCGTATCGTTGATGATGAAATTGCCATTGCCATCCGTAAGAGGCGCGGCCGTGGTCAGTCCCAAATTTCCAACGTCAATAACGGCATTGGACCCAATAACAATCCCGCCCGGCGTGTAGAAAAACACGGTCCCGCCAGTAACGCTACCGCCCATGCCATCTTGGATCTGAGAGACGATATTACCATCCAGAATGATTCGGCTGAATGGATCAATAGGCGTGATACGGTTGAGGACAGCGAAATCGCTAATCCCGGTGCCGTTTGTGAATGTCAAGGTGGTGCCATCGGGCTGCAACAAGATGTCGCCAAACCCAGATTGATCATCCGGCACCCAATCGATCACCGCGCTATTGGTTTCCACCGAAACATCAGTTGCATCGGGTGCAATTGTGATAGTCGCGCTACCTTCGGCAACGGTGCCCTGCGCGAGAAGGGATTGTGCCTGTGCCGGACTGGATGCGAGCACAAGCCCGGTGGCAAGTGCCAAAGCAGAAGACTGAGTCAGCGCGAGATGATTTTTATAAGCCAAAATCTTGTTCCTCGGTCTTAAATGCTTGCGGTGAAGGTAAAGAGCACGCGGACATCGCCTCGCTCTGTTTGAAGCCCGGCCCGTTTAAGGGGCACTGCGATGCTGGCATCGAGGCTAAACCGTCCGCCAAAAGA